>CBDHFQ010000014.1:0-22042 GCA_965262565.1 Bacteroidia bacterium | reverse complement strand
CCTTATTTATTGATCAAATGTTAAGAACAAAACCTATATCATTCCGGAACAACACTTTCAGCGATATGACACAGATAGAGATATTTCGTCCTATTTTAATATCAGTTGTTCACGCTGAGAGCTAACTAACAAATCATGATATTTCAAATTGCATGGAGAAATGTTTGGCGTAATCGAGCAAGAAGTTTAACAGTTATTTGCGCGATCGCTCTGGGGCTTTGGGCAGGCTTGAGCCTTATTTCTTATTCCTTCGGTATCAGTGAACAAAGAGCTCAACATATGATAGATACACAACTATCTCATATCCAAATCCATCATCCCCAATTCCCTGAAGATCAAAAAGTTAAGGATACCATTCCTCAAAGCTATCCCGTTCTACAAGTTCTTCAACAAATGCCCAATATTCAATCGATCAGCACAAGGATCAAAGCAAATGGCATGTGCACCTCAGCCAGAGCTGGAGTGGGTGTAGTTATTATGGGGGTAGATAAAGAAATGGAGCAATCTATCTCTAGCTTAGATGAACAAATAGTTGAAGGTAAATTCTTAGCAGGAATCAGGGCCAATCCCATTGTTATAGGAAAAAAATTAGCAGATAAATTAGGCCTTTCTCTCAAAAAGAAGACCGTCCTAACTTTTCAAAATGCTTCCGGTAATTTGGCCGCTGGAGCCTTTCGGGTTAGTGGCATTTACAAATCCATCAATTCAAAATACGATGAATCACATGTTTTTGTACATATCGATGACCTTCAACGGTTGTTACAATTGGAAGGTCAAATACACGAAATAGCTATTAAAGTAGATGAAAAGGCCCAAATTCCTGAAGTGAAACAACAGCTGCAAGAAACCTATGGGTCCCTTTTAGTAGAGGATTATTTTGATCTGGCACCAGATTTACGATTGATGGAAGAAAGTTTCAATGCTACCCTACGAATCTTCATGTTTATCATCATGCTAGGACTAGCTTTCGGCATTATCAATACTATGTTGATGGCAGTTCTTGAACGAACCAGAGAGCTCGGCATGCTAATGGCCATTGGGATGAACAAAGCTAAATTATTTATCATGATCCTACTTGAGACGATCTTTCTATGCCTCATCGGGGCTCCTGTGGGAATAGTCCTCGGCTTCCTGACCATTCAATATTTCGGTTATGCCGGCATTGACTTAAGAAATTTTGCAGAAGGCTTAGAAAGCCTGGGGTTAGATCCTATAGTATATCTCAATTTACCATCGAATTATTATCTGGAAGTAACTGTCATGGTTATTTTAACAGCTATTCTGGCTTCTATATATCCTGCCATCAAAGCACTTAGCTTAAAACCTGTCGAAGCTATTCGCCATATTTAACTACCCTAACCGAAAACCTTATGATTTCCACCAGTATTAATGTAATAGAAACAAAAGATTTGTTTAAAACCTATGAAGGAGTGGAGCCGGTCCATGCGGTCAGAGGAGTGAACCTACAAATTAAAGAAGGAGAATTTACCGCCATTGTGGGACCCTCTGGTTCTGGAAAGACTACCTTACTGAATATCCTTGGAGGCTTAGATCAACCCACTAAAGGAAAAGTCATTGTTAACAGGCAGGATATCTCCACCTTGACCCAAAATCAACTGATTGACTTTCGACTACAACATATCGGATTCGTTTTTCAGGCATATAATCTCATTCCAGTACTTACTGCCAGAGAAAATACTGAATTCGTCATGCTCCTTCAGGGAAGATCTAAACAAGAAAGAGACGCTAGGGTAGAAAGTCTCTTAAAAGCTGTGGGCTTAGCTGATCAAATCGAAAAAAAACCTACCCAATTATCAGGAGGTCAACAACAAAGAGTAGCTGTTGCTCGTGCCTTAGCACCTAAGCCTACCTTTATCTTGGCCGATGAACCTACTGCTAATCTAGACTCGCGCTCGACAGCAAATCTATTAGACATAATGGCGGAGCTAAACCAGCAGGAACATATCACATTTATATTTTCCACCCATGATTCCCGAGTGATAGAAAGAGCCAGAAGGATCATCACCCTGGAAGATGGACAGATCGTCTCTGATATTCATCAAAATTAAGAGGTACTGATATGTGTTTTTCGGATGGTTATTTCTTCCAAACGATCAATAAGCAATTCTTTATCCCAATATACATCCTGGGCTTATTCGTTATTCTTCCAAAGATGCATGGACAGTCTGATATTTCTGATCAAAGCAGTCCCAAGTTTACAACAGCAGGCTACATTAAATATCTACAAAATACCTCTATCAGCCCCTTTCTTACTCCAAAGCTGACAACCAACCACTTAATACACCACAGATTAAATCTAAGGTGGCACCCTGCATCACATTGGACCGTGGGCCTTGAATGTAGGAACAGACTTTTTTATGGTGAAGAAGTAAGATTAACCCCGTCATTCGCCGAATTAATTGATCAGAATGATGGTTTAACAGATCTTTCCATTCTTTGGTTAGAAGAACCTTCCGTTGTGATGCATACGATAGCTGACAGAGCCTTTGTAGGTTGGTCCAAAGATAAATGGGATGTAAACATAGGGCGCCAGCGAATCAATTGGGGCATTACCTTAGCCTGGAATCCCAACGATATCTTCAATGCGTTCAATTTCCTGGACTTCGATTATGAGGAACGTCCAGGGAGTGATGCTGTTCGAATTCAATACTTTCCTTCTTTTTTATCGAGCTGGGAACTGGCTTATGCACCTGGAAAACAGGCGGATGAAAGCATCGCAGCGCTCAGGTATAGATTTAATACCAAAGGATATGATATTCAGCTGATCAGTGGATATGTAAAAGACGATATTACTATTGGTCTGGGGTGGGCAGGTAATATATATCAGGCAGGATTTAAAGGAGAAGCTTCTCTATTTTTTCCGCTGGATGGAGGAGATCGGCAAACAGCCACCAGCTTTTCTTTGATGGGAGATTATCAGCTGGGGACCGTGTATATGAGCCTGGCCATGTTATACAACAGCCAGGGAGATACGGGTACTCCTCTTCAGGGAGGAATTGTAGGAGAACCTCCATCAGCAAGAAATCTATTTCCCTCTACTTTCACTTTTCTTAGTCAGACTAGTTGGCAGGCAACTCCCCTACTAGGTATCAGCCCTTCTTTTATCATTGGTACAGAAAATCTCATCACTATTATCTTCCCTACCTTTACTTACTCCATTAAAGAAAACTGGGATCTAGACCTCATTGCCCAAATTCTCTTCCAACAACTTAATGAAACCTATGGACATGCTGGAAGCGGAGTTTTTTTTAGACTAAAGTGGAGCTATTAGAAGCGCAAGATCCCAACATAATTCTCGATGAAAGTTTGTAACTTGAAACATATTTTTAACATCTATAACACATCCCATTTGCCATGATAAATTATGATTCTAAAAATTGGCTGGAAGGTATTACTCATTTTAATTCAAGCTACATTATTAGAAAAACCATAAGGGCAGTCTTGTATGTAGGATGTTATGCTTTGCTGGTAGCCATATGTAATCAGTACTTTCAAATATCCTTTCACATAGATACCGCAGTATTTTCCCTCTTGGGTATTTTTCTCAGTTTATTAATGGCGTTTAGAAATAATACAGCATATGACAGGTATTGGGAGGGCAGGAAACAATGGGGAGCCTTGATCAATCATACCCGAGGTCTGGCGGTACTTTTTAATGGTATGCTTTCTCCAAATGATCAAACTAATCGGAGGTTTTATGCATATGCGATAGCTGCTTATGGTCACGCCTTAAGTGATCACTTGAGAAACCATTCAAATCATGAACTTATTACTCACTATTCTTCTGAAACTATGGATGAAATATTGCATATCAGACACGTGCCAAACAAAATAGTGAATGATATGTACTCCCGCGCTGAGACCTTATATAAAGATGGTTTTATCGATGGTTTTCAGTTGAGAAATATACAACCCGAACTTCAGGCTTTTTTAAATATTCAAGGTGCATGTGAGAGAATTAAAGCGACTCCTATCCCTTTTTCCTATAATTTCTTTATCAAACTGTTCATCTCGGTATATTGTATGCTGTTGCCTATCGTTCTGGTTCCAATAGGTGGATATTATGCTATTCCTATGACGATGTTTGTAGCTTATGCGCTTATTGGGTTGGAATACATTTCTGTAGAAATAGAAGAGCCTTTTGGAAATGATTGCAATGATCTACCCACTACCCAGTTATCAAGTAAAATCGAGCTTCATGCTCATGAAATTCTTAATGTAGATTTGATGGAAGCTATCCGTTCACAACCTGAGGATAAATATCTGGTTATTCATTAATCTTATTCCCACAGGATCACATTTCTGAGCTAAGTAAAATCTATTATTGAGTAAGGTGAGCAAACAGAGGATGGCTACTGAAGAACCATCCTCAATATATATGGGTCAGCAGAGTGGGGTGCGTCTAGTCCCCTGGGTCCAGGACGTCATTTATCACATGAATGATCCCATTAGTGGCTTGGACATCTGGCAAAATAATAGCTGTCTGAAGATTAACTGAAATATTTGCTCCACCAGTATTTTCTACCCTCAACTCTTTATCTTCCAGCAAAGTAGTTAAATCATTAAAAAATAATTCCTGGGATATAAAGTTATCTTCCGCAATGTGAAACCTGATGATACGTTCAAGCTCCGCCACAGGAAAATCGTCTATATCATTAACCCCGGGTAATTCGCTGAATAAATCCTCAAATGCTCCATCTGGTGGTGCAAAAAGGGTTTTAGGCGAAGTTGAAATAAGACTATCTGCTAACCCTGTAATCGTTAGTGCCTCTTCCAGAATGGAGAAGTTCGGATTCGTTTCTATAATGCTTAATACATTTGGTGGAGTGAGTACAGCATCCGTTTTATGGATAAATCCATTTTGTGCCTCTATATCTGATTGGGTAACTGTAGCCTGAGAATTAAATACGATAGCATTCGGTGTTATATTAGCGAGCATCACCACAGCTACGCTATCAGGAGAAAATCTATTCGCAGAAAAGTAATAAACGCTTTGAAGGTCCGTAGATCTGAGTCCAAATGGCAGAAACTGATAGAGTAAAATAGGGGTCAACTCATCAACCGGAATTTCTTCGGCAGCGCTTACTCCTTCACTCGTGAGAAAGGTAGTAAATGCACTATTTGACGGAGCAAATACGGTGATACTTAGTGATTGGGAAAGTAGATCCAGTAATTCTGCGTGTTCCATCGCACTCAAAAAAAGAGAGAAATCTCCATCTGCTTCCAATACTTGCAGAGCATTTTCCTGAGGACCCGGATTATCATCATCATCCAAACAGGAAGTAAAGCAAATCAAGATCACAACACCTACCGATAAAGATATACTTATGCGATGCACAAAAGAATAAAGAAAGTGAGTAAATTTCATGGTTCCTAGGCTAGTATTAGATTTGATATTTTTTATTTTACACGTTAGTTATCATAAACCCTAAAACAAAATAAAGTTATGGTTTTACAAAATAAGTACGATGAAGTATTAAAATTAGGAGAAAAGCTTAATGTAAAGGATGGCTATGTGAAGGAAGAAGAAGGTAAGCTAAAAATTGGTGGTGTCACAGAAACTCAGTATGATAAAGATAAAATGTGGGACAAGATTAAGGAAATCGGAGGAGAAAATCCTGTTGACCTAGAAGCGGATATTAAAGTCTCACATTCAGAATTTTATCATAAGCACGTTGTAGAAAAG
Source organism: Bacteroidia bacterium (assembly GCA_965262565.1). Taxonomy (GTDB): domain Bacteria; phylum Bacteroidota; class Bacteroidia; order J057; family J057; genus CBDHFQ01. Next base: position 16,335 of record CBDHFQ010000014.1, on the reverse strand, counting down.
GGAGAATCTCTTAGTATTATCGCTAAACACTACTTTAAAGATCCCATGCTTTACAATCAGATCTTTGAAGCGAATAGAGATCAACTAAATGATCCTAATATGATACATCCCGGACAAGAATTAATCATTCCGTTTCCTAAATAATAATACGCCTTTACTGAATCGAGAACAGCAGAAAACGCCCATAATTTTCTTATCGTTTTTTATCCTATTGAGCAGACATGAGTTCCGCTGCATTCTTAATGGCAGATTCTGTGGGGTCATCCCCGCTGATCATTACTGCCAACTCCTGTATTCGATCTTCTTGAGATAAGGCTTTAACTGAAGAGGTGGTTCTGTCTTGCTCCACTTCCTTATATATTTTAAAATGATGGTGTCCTTTAGCTGCTATTTGAGGTAAATGGGTGATAGAGATGATTTGAAATTTGTTAGCCAACTTTTGCATTACGCCTCCCACTTTATTTGCTATTTCTCCGCTGATTCCCGTATCAATCTCATCAAAAATTAAGACGGGAAACTCTGATTTGTCCGCGAGAGCCGCTTTTAAGGCTAGCATTACCCTGGATATTTCTCCTCCCGACGCTATTTGAGAAAGTAAACCTGGAGGAACTCCCGGATTAGACTGAATTTGAAAATATACTTTGTTAATTCCCGAAGGCATGAGATGAATCCCTTCTCCATCCACCTCCAATGGACTATCGGGAGATAACATTCGCTTTACGACCACTTCAAATCTCGCCTTGTTAAACCCCACTTCACTTAGCAACTCATTTACTTTATGCTCAATCAAAGGTTTAGCATTTAATCGCGATCGTTCAATCTCCAATCCCAGGACGCTTAATTCCTCTAATTGTTGGGTAAAGCTAACCTGATGGGCCCTTATATCCTCTTCTATCGACTCGAAGGCGGACATTTGAGCGCTTAATTCATGAAATTTAGCGATGAGTTCATCTCCTGTAGATACGGAATACTTAAGTTTCAGACGATGGTATAATCCCAATCGATCTTCGATAATTGATAGACGCTCAGGATCTGATTCCATCACTTCCAGCATACTTCTCAATTGATCTGAACTGTCCCTCACTAATTCCAGGACTTCGTTCAGGCGTTCATTTTGTTCCGCTATCTGAGGATTAAGTTGTGCTGCCCGTTTAAGCGTATCCAATACAGTACCTAGCTGATGATAAATAGAAAGGTCTTGTTCATATAATTGATCTACTGCCCCTCCCAACGCTTCCTGCACCTCTTCGGCATGTTGTAATAAAAGAATTTCCTGTTCCAATTGCTCTTCCTCTCCTTCCTTTAATTGCGCGTCATCTAATTCATTGAGCTGGAATTGAAGATATTCCCACTGCTCTTTCGCCTCTTTCTCTTTTTGTTGCAGTTGATGAATTTGTCTGGATAGCTGTTGATTTTTGCGTACCAATGTGCCAAAGGCAACCACCTGTGCTGTACAGCCGGCAAATATATCGAGCAGTTCCCGTTGTTTTTGATCAGCCAGGAGCACTTGATTTTCATGCTGCCCATGAAGATCAAGGAGTAGACTACTCACTTGTCTGAGAATTTGTAGAGAAACTGGCGTATCATTTATAAATGCTCGAGACTTCCCATTGGCACGAATCTCCCTGCGTATCATTAATACATCCTCTTCTATATCAAATTCTTCAAAGTCTTTTAAGAGTGTAGTGATGAAGGGGGACAGCTGCTTAAAAGTAGCTTCAACCACACACTTATCTGCTTCATAAAAGATAACCCCGTTATCAGCCCGCTTACCCATTATCAACCCCAGGGCCCCTACCAATAAGGACTTCCCTGCGCCTGTTTCTCCTGTAAGAATATTCAATCCAATAGGAAAAGTGATCTCTGTCTGGGCAAATAAGGCATAATTTTTTAAATAAAGCTGTGAAAGCATATCCTGCACATCAAATTATTGCCAATTGCAAAGGTAAGGGAAAAAATGGAATGAATGCTAAATTCGTTTGCCTAAACAATTTTTATACCTTTGGGGGTTTGTTATTTCGAAGATAGATATATTTATAAAAATCCACATTTACTATATGGCAACTACATATGATTTAATTGTTATCGGGAGCGGCCCCGGTGGATATGTGGCAGCAATCCGTGCTTCCCAATTAGGCATGAAAACAGCAGTCGTAGAGAAAGAATCGTTAGGAGGTGTTTGTTTGAATTGGGGGTGTATTCCTACGAAAGCTCTCCTAAAAAGCGCAGAAGTGATGAACTACATTCATCATGCAAAGGACTACGGGATTAAGGTATCGGAAGCGACACATGAATTCAATGAAGTGGTAAAGCGCAGTAGAGGGGTAGCTGACAAAATGAGTAAAGGCGTAAATTTTCTCTTCCGCAAAAATAAAATAGATACGCTGACGGGGACAGGAAAAATTACCGCAGACAAAAAAGTGGCGGTGACCGATCAAGCTGGAACAACCTCCTATTATGAAGCACCAAATATTATTCTGGCTACAGGATCCAGAGCGAGGAGTTTAGGTAGCATGCCCATTGATAACGAGAAAATTATAGGATACCGAAAAGCGATGGTATTAGATCATCAGCCTTCTTCCATGATTATCGTTGGCTCAGGAGCTATAGGGATGGAATTCGCCTATTTTTATCAGTCCATGGGAACGCAGGTTACTATTGTGGAATATCTCGATCGGGTGTTACCCCGAGAAGACCCGGAAGTTTCTGCTCAAATGGGAAGAACCTTCAAGAAGATGGGAGTGAAAATCAAGACTAGTGCGGAAGTTACGAAAGTAGATACGTCAGGGAAAGGGGTAATAGCTACAGCAAAAACAAAGAAAGGGGAAGAATCCCTCGAAGCTGATATATTACTTTCTGCCGTAGGAGTAGTGGGTAATCTGGAAAACCTAGGCATAGAAACCCTTGGAATAGAGGTAGATAGAGGCAAAGTAGTAGTGGATGAGTTTTATCGTACCAATATCCAGGGAATATATGCTATAGGAGATATTACGAATGGACCTGCCTTGGCTCATGTAGCCTCTCACGAAGGAATTATTTGTGTAGAAAAAATGGCAGGTATGGATGTGGAGCCTATAGATTATAATAACATTCCGAGCTGTACTTATTGTCAGCCGGAAGTAGCTTCTGTGGGATACACGGAAGAAACGGCCAAAGAAGCTGGGTATGAAGAATTGAAGATTGGAAAATTTCCTTTCAGTGCCTCTGGAAAAGCTAGTGCATCAGGAAAAAATGAAGGTTTTGTTAAGGTAATATTTGATGGAAAATACGGAGAATTTCTAGGTGCGCACATGATAGGATCAGGAGTAACTGATATGATCGCAGAGGTAGTTGTCGCCAGAAAATTGGAAACTACCGGACATGAAATCATTAAGGCGGTCCATCCACATCCTACGATGTCTGAGGCAGTCATGGAAGCAGCAGCAGCAGCTTTTGATGAAGTAATCCACTTGTAAGTTTGGTTTTTTATTAAAGCCTAACGAAAATAATATGTAATAACATAGTCGGGTCACACCTGATCGCCGGATCTGATAAAAGGTCCGGTTTTTTTATCTGCTATCACTCCCACCAAGCTCCTGAGGTAGGAGGAGTAATTCCTTTGTCCCAACTTCCTTGATGGGTAGGATATGTTACCCCTTGCTTTAAGTTACTGACAAATATATCTCTATCAATATTTTCGGCTCCCAGACTTTCCAGGTGGCTGGTATACACCTGACAATCTATTAACTCAAACTTATGTAACACCAAGTCCTGAACCAGCGTGATAAAACCCGTTTTGGAGGCATTGCTAACATGGGTAAACATAGATTCTCCAAAAAAAATTCTCCCAAGAGATACTCCATATAAGCCTCCCACTATTTTTCCTTCTTGCCAAACTTCTACTGAATGAGCATAACCTTGCACATGTAAGTTGACATAAGCTTCCAACATTTCTTCTGTAATCCATGTCCCATTTTGTCCACTTCTTGGCGTTTTTTGGCATTGAGAAATTACTTCCCTAAAGGCATGATCGTAGGTTACTTTAAAGACGTTTCTCTTTAAAATTTTTTTCATGCTCTTCGAAATTCGTATTTGGGAAGGAAATAAGACGAATCGTGGATCCGGGGACCACCAGATAATAGGTTCATCATCTGAATACCAGGGAAATATTCCTGATTTATAGGCAAGTAACAATCGGGGAATGCTCAAGTCTCCCCCCACAGCCAGTATTCCATACTCATTGGCCCAATGTAATGGGGGAAATATAAGGTCTTCAGTAAGTGCTATTACAGGCATGTTAATGTTAAGAACTCCTTCAGGCCCAAAGGTTAGCTAATCTTTTATTCTTCTATGGTAGCACCAATACCTCTATCTACCAAGCCTTCACGCATAGGACGAAGTTTTTTCTGCGGGCCTTTTTTAACTACATATTTTCCCTTAAAATGAATTATCCAAGCACACTGCTCAGCCTGTTCATGCGTATGACCACAAATTTCTACCAAGGATTTTATCACCCAGTCAAAGGTGTTAATTTCATCGTTCCAAACGATCAATTTCGAGGGATGGCCATGGCCTACATCTTCTTCGACCTTCTCAATCTCTTTTATTAATACTTCGTTCCGGATCATAATTCGCTAAAAAGATTATTTTTAACTTCTGCCTGATTTTAATTAAGTTATGTTTTCAGAATGCAAAATTACTAAACTTCTATAAGGGAAAAAACGAATAACAAGAAAGATTTTAATTTTGTCCCCTATGCCTAAGATTTTAACGATTTTTTCTGTTGTCGTTATTTTATTATTACCGCAACAAACACACGCCTGGGGTTTCTGGGCCCATCAACGCATCAATCGGCTAGCAGTTTTTACTTTGCCCCCTGAATTATTAGCGTTCTATAAAGCACATATCACCTACATCACTGAACATGCTGTAGATCCCGATAAACGGAGATATGCTGTTCATGGAGAAGCTGCAAGACATTACATCGATATAGATCACTATGGAAAATATCCGTTCGAAGATTTGCCAAGAAACTGGAATGACGCCGTAGAAAAACTGACAAAAGATACACTTGAATCGTATGGAATTTTACCTTACCAACTTCCCCGAAGAATTCAGGAACTGGAAGAGGCTTTCAGAAAAAAAGATCTGGTACGCATCTTAAAACTGTCTGCAGATATCGGACATTATATTGGTGACTCGCATGTTCCACTACACACGACAAAAAATTACAATGGTCAACTTACAGGTCAAAAAGGAATTCACGGATTTTGGGAGTCAAGATTACCTGAACTATACGGAGAAAATTGGGACTTCTTTGTAGGTAAGTGTTATTACATCAATGACGTTTACAAAGAAGGTTGGGATGCTGTATTGGAAAGCCATGTGGCAGTAGATTCTGTCCTATCCTTTGAAAAACAATTGTCTCAACAATTTCCGAGTGATCAAAAGTACAGCTTTGAAAGTAGAAATAATCTTGTAGTTCGAACTTATTCCAGAGAATATAGTGCCGCCTATCTAAGAATGATGAATGGAATGGTAGAGAGAAGGATGCGAAAATCTATTAAAAGAATAGGATCCTATTGGTACACTGCATGGAAAAGGGCAGGTTCTCCTGATTTGAGCGAATTGGTCGATCAAAAAATCAAGTACAATCCTAAAAACTATAAGAAGATTATCAATATCATAGACAGGGAAGGAAATGGAAGCTTGGGTTTTCTGCGTAAATCAGAATTGTATAATGACGTTTGTTGTAGGTGGAAACCCCTGATGCACACTGTATCTTGTGTGAAAGAAGATCCACATCACGAAAAGGTAGTAGCCATGATCAGGGAGAGAAGAGCCGCACAAATTGCTGCCCTGGAACAAAGAAGCTTGTTGGAAAAAGTTATCGATTGGATCGACTATTGGGTATAAAAAAACCGACTTAATTGCTTAAGTCGGCCTCAGTAGTGAGTGTGTAAGTGTAATTATATATTCAATTTTTTCATTTCGCTCACAGCATAATCTACCGCTCTGGCTGTTAAAGCCATATACGTTAATGAAGGATTTTGACATGCTGCGGAGGTCATACAAGCACCATCGGTAACAAATACATTTGATACATCATGCATCTGATTATGTTTGTTTAAGACTGATTGCTTAGGATCACTTCCCATGCGTGCAGTTCCCATTTCATGTATTCCCAATCCAGGCACTGGCTTTCTTTCATACATTTGAACATTTTTAGCCCCTGCTGCTTCTAACATTTCTGCAGCTGATTCCTTCATATCCTTCCGCATGGCCATTTCGTTCTCTTTAAATGTAGCATCTATTTTTAGGGCAGGTATTCCCCACTTATCTGTTTTAGATTCATCCAGAGTTACCTGATTATCTTCATAAGGTAGACATTCACCAAATCCTGTCATTCCCATCATCCAAGGTCCAGGATAACTTAGGGCATCTTTCCAATCAGCTCCAAATCCTGGTTCCTCCATTCCTCTGGACCAACTAACTCTTCTTCCACCTCCCTGATAGCCATATCCTCTAATGAAATCTGGATGCTTATCTTTGATATTTCTATAACGGGGAATATATATACCATTGGCGCGGCGACCGTAATAATATCTATCGTCTTTATCTGTAAATTCTCCGCCAGCACCTACCTGGAAATGGTGATCCATTAGATACTTTCCTAACACTCCACTGCTATTTCCCAATCCCGTTGAAAATCTGTTTGTCTTGGAATTAAGCAATATTTGAGTAGTTCCCAATGTGGAGGCATTTAGAAAAATAATTTTAGAGAAAAACTCCATAGATTCACCTGTATCTCTATCGATAATTCTCACGCCTGTCGCCTTATCCTTTTCTTCATCATAAATAATGGAATGTACTAAAGAGTTTGGACGAAGTGTCATATTACCGGTAGCTTCAGCTGCGGGGAGTGTAGCAGCATTACTACTAAAATAAGCACCATAAGGACATCCCCTCGCACAACGATTCCTATATTGACATGCTCCTCTACCATTATGAGGCTGAGTTAAATTAGCTACTCTACCGATGGTTACCACTCTATCATTCCAGTTTTTTTCTACTGTTTCCTTAAGTGTTTTTTCCACACAATACATCTCCATTGGAGGAAGAAACTCACTGTCAGGCAATTGAGGCAATCCTAACGGCTGACCACTAATTCCTACAAACTTTTCTACATAGGAATACCAGGGAGCGAGTTCATCATAGGATATAGGCCAGGGAATGGCAACTCCATCTTTTGCATTCGCTTCGAAATCCATAGGACTCCATCGGTAACTTTGGCGACCCCACATAATCGAACGTCCTCCAACATGATCTCCCCGAATCCATGTAAATGCATTTACCTCTGTATAGGGATTATCTATGTCCCGAATGAAAAAGTGTTTTGTTTCCTCTGTAAATTGTCCTGTACGGCTTTGAATTGACCAAATTTTCTCCATCTCTCTGGTATCTGCTCCTCTATGCTTAAATTCCCAGGCTTGCATACTAGCTGTGGGATAGTCTACGGGATGCTTTACATTCCTTCCGCGCTCCAAGACCAGCGTTTTCAATCCTTTTTCACATAACTCTTTTGCCGCCCATCCTCCTGAGATACCAGAGCCGACTACAATGGCATCAAACGTATTATTCTTATCCATAAATATGATATTCTGCTTGTTTGTAGTAGATATATTATAATTGATTAAATCGCCCAGGCTTTAGTTCCCTCTTCATAAGGAATACATGCTTCCAACTTGCCTGGAATAGCCAAAAAGGCTAATGCCTCTTTCATTCCCTGCTCAGAAGTAAAATATCCCGTTAAGGTCAACTGTTTAAGGATCAAAAAGAATGGGGCATCTTTCATATTGCCTTCTTTCTTTTTTGCATAAGCTTCTGCTTCCATCTCTCGTAATAATTCAACTTGTTCCTCATCTGATCGGCTAGAAAATGGTTTTTCATGATTTAGTGAGGCTAATCCCGTCAGAAAAAGCTGCTGCTCTTTTGGTTTGAAGACATCATTTAAGATGAGGTCAATAAATTCTGGTACACCAACATCTAATGCCCCTGGAGTACTTGTTCTTGGGATAATTTTATCTACAGCTATACCTGTCAACTTATATTGCTCTGGAGATAAAAATACTGGTGCATATTTAGGATCCCCAGAAGCTTGACATCCACTTAGTACACCAGAAATAATGGGGGTAGCTAATGTGCCTCCCATAAGAAATGTGACTTGTTTTAACGCAGTCCTTCTATCCACATTAATAATTTAAATAGTTAATATAAGAATCTTTAAGTTAACGGCTTACACTTTTAGAATGAATCTAAATTATATGCAAACATAAACATATATAATAAACCTAATATAAACTGTATTGTTGGAAATAAAATGATAAATATGAATTTCAGTTATTCTCTAAGTTGGTCTCAATTTATCTCTACATATAACACAGACTATCAGAGCATTCATAAGCAAGAAAGACCTGTAGCCAGAAAATTTCCGGGGCATTAGTTATTGAGTTTCTTCCAAAAGGGGTAGATGCTCATCTATTGATAATAAAAAAACAGGATAAGGGGGATGGATATCCATTTCTTATCCTGGGATAACTATGTATAAAAGATCAAATATGTATTTGTACTTATCTACAATGAATATTGCTCTTACCGAACTACATTTCGATATAAGATTCCAACATTTTAAAGGTCCCCTGCGGTTCCAGGATTGTTTCTTTGATACTAGCAGGAATTAGTACTGCATCACCTTTCTGAATGGGACTTTGATGGCCATTATAATGCAGATGACATGCTCCTTCCATACATACATATATGACAAAAGAATCTAAATCCCCATAATTACGTGTCGTACTTTCGGAGAAGTGCATGCGATTTGTGGTAAAATATGGGCTATTCACCATTTCCACTACTTGATTTTCCTTTTTAGGGTAAATCGTTTTGTACTCATCATAAAATGAATAATCGATTGCATCCAATGCTTCCTCTACGTGAAGTTGGCGTTTATTTCCATGTGCATCTACTCGATCAAAATCATAAATCCTGTAGGTGATATCTGAGGTTTGCTGAATCTCCGCTAATAAAATTCCTTTTCCTATAGTGTGTACTCTACCGGCAGGTAAAAAGAACACATCATCCTGAGCTACTGCTTCTCTGTTCAGTATGTCCATGAGTTTACCCGACTCAAAATGTTTCAGATAGGTTTCTTTATCCACTGGCTGATTAAAACCAGTAATCAGACTCGCATCTTCATCAGCCTGAAAAATATACCACATTTCCGTTTTCCCAAAGGAATTATGTCGTTTCATAGCTAATTCATCATCCGGGTGTACCTGAATAGAGAGATCTTTATTGGCATCTATAAACTTGACGAGTAGGGGAAAATCATTTCCAAATTTTTCATAAACGCGTTCTCCCACCAAAGCCCCTTTATACTGATCAATGAGCGAAGGTAAGGACATCCCTGCCAGACCTCCGCTTTTCACTACGGATTCATTTCCCTTGACCCCGGAAATTTCCCATGTTTCACCACAATTGGCTAAAGGAGCAAAGTCTTTTTCCAAGATGGTGCGAATTTTTTGACCGCCCCAGAGCTTCTCTTTAAAAATGGTTACAAAAGTGAGCGGATATAAGGATACACTCATAGTAAAAAATAAGGTTAGAATTATTAAGATAAATTTTCTGCAGTCCAACGAAAAGAACAAATGCTAACTGCGAACTACATTATAATAGGTTTATAAATAAGCTGAATATAAAGGTTCTGCTTAAGTGTTCATAGCTAATTTGTAGATTTTGGATGATTCAGTAGCCTGAAACATCTGTAGAGAAGGATGAATGGATATCAGGAAATTGATTAAGTATACAAATAAAAAGAGCAGCTATTCAACCAAAAATCATATATTACTAACATTCGCATTATTTTTATCATGGATTTTTTGGAAAAACGAATTCATATAGATACTTTTATCCCAGGCATTACGCCAGATACAGAAGCTAGGGGTTAGGGTTGACTCTCCATCAGTGATGGATTGAGTCCCCTAATTTTTCTTTTATGGAAGTTTGTGTTATCTCTTCAGAGCTGTTTATATTAGCATTTATGAATACGAATGAATTCCGAAAGTTTGCACATCAATTTGCAGATTGGATGGCAGACTACTACGAGCAAGTGGAGAATTATCCGGTCAAATCTCAAGTACATCCTAAAGATATTTTCACTCAGCTAAATGATACTCCTCCCTTAAAGAGCGAGTCCATGGAAGACATCTTTTCGGATTTCGAGCGTATTATTCTTCCTGGAATCACTCATTGGCAAAGCCCAACCTATTTTGCCTATTTCCCCGCCAATACCAGCTATCCTTCCATTTTAGCTGAGATGTTGACTGCAGCGCTAGGAACACAAGCCATGATATGGGACACCTCCCCTGCTGCTGCGGAATTGGAGGAGCAGGTAATGCATTGGCTAAGAGATATGATGGAATTGCCTATGCATTGGGAAGGAGTCATTCAACCTACTGCTTCCGATGCTACCTTATGTGCCTTATTGACAGCCCGAGAAGTAGTTACTAACTATCAAATTAACGAAAGCGGATATTCTGGGAAGGAAGGATTCAGGGTTTATTGTTCTACTCAAACACATTCATCTATAGAAAAAGCTGCGAAGATAGCTGGCATTGGTAAAAATAATGTGGTAAAAGTAGCGGTAGATGAACATTTTGCCATGGACGCCAAGGCACTAGATAAAGCTATTCAAGAAGATATACAATCGGGATACACCCCATTGTGCGTAATAGCTGCCTTAGGGACTACCAGTTCTACAGCCATAGATCCCATTGAAGCTATGGGGCATATTTGCCAAAAATACGGTGTTTGGTTTCATATAGATGCTGCATTTGCAGGGACGGCCTTAATTTTGCCCGAATGTAGATGGATGAATAGTGGAGCAGAGTTAGCCGATAGTTTTGTGTTCAATCCGCATAAATGGATGTTTACGAATTTTGACTGTTCCGCCTATTTTGTTAAAGAGTCATCTTCATTGGTACGAACATTTGAAATTTTACCCGAATACCTCAAGACGCAACACCAACGAGAAGTGAATGATTACAGGGATTGGGGAATACCCTTAGGAAGAAGATTTAGGGCCTTAAAATTGTGGTTTGTGATCCGGCACTTTGGGCTGGAGGGCTTGCAAGAAAAACTAAGATACCATATCGCATTGGCACAAGAACTAAAAAGGCTCATAGATACTCATCCAGATTTTCAGTTATTAGCTCCTGTTCCACTCAATACGCTGTGCTTCCGATATCAGCCAGAAGGTTACAGCGAGGAACAAATTAATGCCCTCAATCAACAATTGCTCGAACAGTTGAATGCAAGCGGTAAGATGTACTTAACCCATACAAAACTCAATGGCAAATACACCATCCGACTCGTTATAGGTCAAACTAATGTAGAGCGACATCATGTAACTTCAGCATGGGAACATATTGTTACCCTTTCACATAGTATTACTTCTTTGGATTCTGTTTCTCAATCATAAATGAAGCAATACCCATATTTCCACAATATCTCTTTTATGCTATATTACTATATTCTCCTATAAGAAGAAATACTGAAACCTATACATTTCCCCAACAGGATTATTCACACCTTATCACTTTATTATTGTCCAAGCAATTTGATTTTTCATTGACCCAGATGGTTTTACAGCGGTGATTTAATATTCGGGGATCATACTTAATACTCAGATCACATCTCATTGACCTTCATACATTCATCATCTCATTATCATTACCAGCCTCAAAAGATCACAAAATGAGTAATTTAGAGACTCAAACATGATCCTATAGATGTCAGGAATTTTAATTAAATAATAATTCAGTAAATTTTAATCCATAAAAAGATCTTATAAAATATAATATCCATATAGGATTTTTCATTAACTATATAGGGGAGGAAATTCTGCATTCTCTGTAGACTTCCATAATATGATTTACGATGTTACGCGCTTCATTCATAAACTAATGATTATGTATCATTGGATACTTATTATCCTTTTATTCTACTTTACATATTTTCCAGATCTCCCAGCCCAGAATACCGATACCCTTTTCTTTAATGTTGAGTGGGTAGAATCGGAAAAAGTCTCTAATCAATATTACAGACTCATTGAGAGTATAGCGGAGGATACCTTTTACGTTTGTGATTTTTATCCACATCATCAATTAAATGCGGTAGGATATACGTCCACAAAACCATCTACGGAGAGGATGTGGAAAGATCAACTTGGGCAGTACACTTCTTATTTTGAAAACGGTCACATTGATAGTACGGGGCAATATGTCGGGGGCCAAAAAGAGGGAGAATGGCAATGGTTTTTTGATAATGGCCACCTGGCTTCAAGAGAGTTGTACAAAAACGGGAAAAGAATTTCGGCTACTTTTTTTGATAAAAAAGGGAAGTTGGTTCCTGAAAATAAGGCAGAAACAGTGATGTTAGATTCTGTAAGTGCCTTGAAGTTAATTCGTTATATCAAATCCAGCCTCAACTATCCAAAGAAAGCTAAAATGAAGGAACTTGAAGGGAAAGTTATCGTGAGAATGATGGTGGATGAAAATGGGGAATTTTCGCGTTCTTCTATCAAGGTAGTGGAATCCGTACATCCCCTATTGGATCAGGAAGCTATCAGAGGGGCACAAAATATTTCCTTCAGATTACCGGTGTACAAAAGACACAATAGGCCCTACAGTTTCTGGCTGAATATCCCTTTTATGTTTGAGCTTTAACAACTCAGAAAAATATATTTTATCTACATTTATAGAAATAATCCCTTTAAAGCTGGGAATAATCCGTTTATTTTATCTACATTTATGGAAAATAGTTATTAGTGATATCTTCTATTGCATATGAAAGGGACATATTTAGGGGAATTTGAGGAAATCGTGATGCTTTCCATCGCAGCGCTGCAAGAGGATGCTTATGGACTGGCTATCAAAAAGGAGTTGGAACTTCAGACAGAACGGAGGGTAGCCCTTAGTGCAGTGCATGCCGCATGTAATCGGCTAGAGACCAAAGGCTTTCTCACTTCTGACATGGGAGAAAAGACGAATAAAAGAGGAGGTAAACGGAAAAAGATCTATCGTGTGAGTCTTAAGGGTCAACGGGCATTACTCGCTGCCCATTCCTTGCGACAAAAGCTATGGCAAAGAATCCCCAATACCATGTTTAAGCTCGATGTCTCATGACAGATCCTCATAACGAATATCAAGATCCTCCTTCCTGGATGATTAGATTACTCACCTGGTTCTGTGCTCCTACTTTTATGGAGGAGATAGAAGGGGATTTAAATGAACTGTTTCAGGATGAACTCACCGTATATGGGCCTGCTAAAGCCCGAAGAAGATTTTTCTTTACCTCTATGAAATACCTGCAACCCTATTTTTGGGGAAATAAAGTGATATCACATATCCTTCAATATCATAAAAGTATGTTCATCCACAACTTAACCATTTCCTTCAGACATTTAAGAAAAGATCGTTTTTACAGTCTCATCAATATCGGTGGCTTAAGTATAGGAATAGCATGTAGCTTATTGATATTCTTATACATCTATCAACAAAAAACGTATGACACCCAATTCCCCCATTCAGACCACATCCATCGGATTATCTTAGAAAAATATACCCAACATGAAGCTACAGGGAAATATGCCTTCTCACCACCACCTCTGGCTGAGGCAATGAGAAGTTGGCCGGAAGTAGAGAAAACAATGAGAATGACTCCTGTAGGTGGTTTTGCTGGTGATAATTTGGTCAAAATAGCAAAGGGGGCACAAAACTTTTATGAAAAGGGCTTTATCTATGCGGATACTAATTTTTTTCAATTCTTCCCTCTTACCTTTATCTATGGTTCACCTTCAGATGCACTTACTGATCCCCGGTCCATTGTCCTAACTCAAACCAAAGCAGATAAACTTTTTCCTCATCAAAATCCTTTAGGTAAATCCCTTTTTTTGAATAATCAGGAAACTACGCCTTTTCGAGTTTCAGCCGTAGTGGAAGATCTACCTGTGAATACGCATTTAGATGTTGATTATCTCCTCTCCATGAAAGGATTAGATGCCAGCTATGCTTCCAATTGGGGTATGCAAAACTATTATACCTATGTTATTTTAAGCAGGAGTACTGATTTCGACAAGCTAACGGTAAAAATGCTTGATCTCCTGGAAAGTCAGGAATCATTTTCATTTTCCAAAGAAGAGATAGAAGCAGGAAATCACTATTCCTATATCTTTCAACCGCTGACAGACATACATCTTCATTCCTGGGATATTGTGGAACTCTGGCATCATGGAGACATCAGGTATATTAGCATCCTGGGGGCTATTGCTTTTTTCATTCTATTAATTGCCTGCATTAATTTCATTAACTTATCCACTGCCAGAGCCGCTAATAGAGCCAAAGAAGTTGGTATCAGAAAAGTACTTGGCTCTTTCAGAACACAGCTCATCAATCAATTTTTAACGGAATCCTTTCTGTTTACTCTTATATCTTTAAGTGTTGCCCTTTTACTTATCATTTTTTCCCTTCCCTATATTAACCAACTGGCAGGAGAATCTCTTTCTATTCCCTGGGACAATCTCTCTTTCCTTCCTATCATCCTTTCCTTCTTTATCGCCCTGGGGTTAGCCGCAGGAATCTATCCTTCATTGGTCCTCTCATCATTTAACCCCATGAGAAACTTACAAGGAAGCTGGAGCAGAGGAGGTAAAAGCTCGCCCTTTCGATCTGGACTGGTCGTATTTCAATTTACGATTTCTATTGCCCTCATCTTTGGAAGCCTTATGGTTTCTCGTCAGATCCATTATTTACAACATAAAAAATTGGGATATGAGAAAGAGCAAGTGGTCATTCTCGAAGGATCTCGATCTATCCAACATCAATCACAAGCCTTTAAAGATCAATTGCATGCTATACCAGAAATTTCGTCCGTTTCATTTTCAAGTTTTCTCCCTGTAGATGGCTATATGAAAAATAACGCTACCCATTGGCTCGAGGGAAATAAAACCAAAGACACGGAGGTTCCCTTGGCAAAGTGGTTTGTCGATTTCGATTATGTAAAGACTTTGGGGATGAACATTATAGAAGGGCGTGATTTCTCTTCTGAATTTCCCACCGACTCCCAGGCTGCCATTATCAATAAAAAAGCCGTAGAATTGTTAAATCTGGAACATCCCATAGGTGAAAGGATCTCCAGCTATACCTATATGGATCCTGAGACGGGAGAGTTAGTTGCTCATACCTATACCATTATAGGAGTAATAGATGACTTCCACTTTGAATCTCTCAAAAGTGAGATAGGAGGTATTTGTTTGGTGTATGGGGATGGAGCGGCATCTACCATTCTTAAAGTAACAAGCGAACAAATGTCCTCAGTTATTATCAAAGTCAAGGAGATATGGGCTTCCTTTGTTTCCGATCAACCATTGAGATATACTTTTTTGGATGAGCGCTACGCCGGCATGTATGCTTTTGAGGCAACATTGAGCAAGATTTTCTGGGGCCTAACATTTATTGCTGTTCTGATAGGAAGTTTAGGCTTGTTTGCTCTGGCTACTTATTTGGCAGAACAACGAGGAGCAGAAATGGGCATTAGAAAAGTATTAGGTGCTTCTACTGAGCAGATTGTGTTATTACTTACGAAAAACTTCCTTTGGCTGATATTCATTTCGCTCCTTATATCAATCCCCATCGGATGGTATGCTGTCCATCGGTGGTTAGAAGGGTTTGCTTATCGCATTCCGATAGAAGGCTCAGCCTTTGTGTTAGCGGGAGCCATTGCTTTTATTATAGGAATTCTCACTGTCATTTATCAGGCCTTGCGTGTTGCCTGGACAGATCCTACAGAAGTATTAAGGAATGAATAACAGAAGAAATAGTTAAGTAGAGATGGGCAATTCGTGAAGTTCTGGCTTAACCTCATTGACTGAAATAAACAATTTCCCTATCGATATAGGAAGTCGGAAACGTCTGGGGCCCGCACTTCCGGGATTCATGTATAATACTCCCTCTTTCTCATACACTTCTGGTTTGTGAGAATGTCCATAAATGACCACATCAAACCCAGCAGCGACCGGATCGAGCGATAATTCATGGAGATCATGTAGCATATACACATACTTTCCTTCTATCTCTACGACCTCTGTTTCGGGATATATCTGAGCCCATTCCCCTTTATCTATATTTCCCCGAATTGCTGTTACCGGGGCAAGCACAGCTAGTTGACCTAATAATTCCCACTTCCCTATATCTCCCGCATGAAGGATATGGTCGCAACCTTCAAGATATTGTAAGGCTT
>CBDHFQ010000013.1:0-65884 GCA_965262565.1 Bacteroidia bacterium | reverse complement strand
GCTCCCATGCTTGATCTACAGTATACCGTGTTCGGAGAAGTAGTAAAAGGGATGGATGTAGTCCGCCAAATTGAACTTACACCTACTCGAGGAGAACAACCTTTGGAGTCGGATTCGGTAAGAATTCACTCCGTAAAAGTATTGTCGGCCGAATCTTTAACATCCCAGCAGAATTATTATGCTTTCACTAAAGCTGTCCACTTATTTTCTTTCTTCGCCTCTTACTCACAATTTAATTTT
The DNA here is from genome assembly GCA_965262565.1 of Bacteroidia bacterium. GTDB lineage: Bacteria > Bacteroidota > Bacteroidia > J057 > J057 > CBDHFQ01. The sequence continues at coordinate 65,644 of CBDHFQ010000013.1, read as the reverse complement.
TAAGAAAACATGACACCACTTGATGTTAAAAAAGAAAAAACTTAAGTCTTTACAAGTTTACTGTAGATAAACTTGAAAAAACTTATGGAAAAGGTATCGTTATGAAGCTGAGTGACGATGCCAGAGAAGAGGTTCCAGTGATTTCTACCGGGTCTCTTGGCCTGGATGTAGCACTCGGTATTGGAGGATTACCCAGAGGAAGGGTTATCGAGATATACGGCCCTGAATCCTCTGGGAAAACAACGCTCGCTATGCACGTCATAGCAGAAGCACAAAAGCAGGGGGACTTGCTGCATTTATAGACGCTGAACATGCCTTCGACAGAGTTTATGCTGAAAAGTTAGGAATAGATACAGAAAATCTTTACGTCTCTCAGCCAGACTATGGAGAGCAGGGCTCTGGAGATTACAGAATTCATGATCCGGTCTAATGCCATAGACGTTGTAGTGATAGATTCTGTAGCGGCACTGACTCCTAAAGCGGAAATTGAAGGGGAAATGGGGGATTCCAAAATGGGCCTTCAGGCTCGTTTAATGTCCCAGGCACTGAGAAAATTAACCGGAGCTATCGCAAAAACGAATTGTATTTGCATTTTCATTAACCAATTACGCGATAAGATTGGAGTCATGTTTGGTAGTCCGGAAACGACTACGGGTGGTAATGCCCTTAAATTCTATTCCTCAATCCGCCTTGACATTAGAAGAATCAGTCAAATTAAGGATGGTACAGAAAGTAAAGGGAATCGCGTTAAAGTAAAAGTTGTTAAGAATAAAGTATCGCCTCCTTTTAGAATTGCCGAATTTGACATCATGTTTGGAGAAGGAATTTCTCATGCCGGAGAAGTACTTGACCTAGCCGTAGATCTTGACATTGTCAAAAAGGCTGGTTCATGGTTTAGCTATGGAGGCAGTAAATTAGGACAGGGGAGGAGATACAGTTAAAAATGTCCTCAACGACAACCCTGAATTAATGCAGGAGATAGAAGAAAAAGTGTTGATTGCCAAGGGTATAAGAGCGCCTAAAACTGAAAAGGAGGCAGAAGCTAAACCAAACACGGCCAAATCGAAGGAAAGGCCAAAGCGAATGGGAAATCTTAGCCGTTGATAGCAAGAGTTATTAAAGATAAAGTGTTAAAAAAGAGGATGGTGCCTTATGAACCATCCTCTTTTTTATTGTTTCAGCATAAATTTGAAGGTCCATCAAGTTTAATTCTAAGAATTCCAAGAGATATTTAATCCAGTACCAAATATAGGAATAACAATAACCATCCATTTAATAAGGGTTGCACGCTCATTTTTCTACTAGGATTTTTGCGCTGGTTTCAGCTTTTCAAAGATCAATTAAACGCAAACTTCATCCCTACCTGGGATTGAAATCTAGAAGTTATAGTTGATCTAAGCATATAATCTACGTAACATGAAGTAGTAATTGAGATCAAGGGAGCAATGTAAAAATCTAAGTTTAATCCGACACTTCCTCCAGTTGTTGAATAATTTGATTTATTTCATCCGTTCGTTCATATCCTCCTCTTACGCCGATATAGGTATGTAAGTATAGCCTATCGTAAAATTCCTTCATGAGATAGTTAATTCCCACTCTTACATAAAGGGCCTCATAAGTCTTAGATCGATTTTCTGTTATTCCCTCAGGTATTAATACTTTCCCAACATTTAGACTATCGATATCATTATATATGAATCTGCCTTCGCCATTCAAGAAATTTATTCTCTCTCCGCAAATGCCCACCACTAATTGGAATCTCTCCATTTCAAATGGTTGGTGAATAGCATATGTGATTCTAAAAGATTGACCTTTAAGCTGGGTATGAATTCCTCCTAAAGATATCTCCAAATCAGTTACTCCTTCAGTATGCCGGATTTGAGTATAAGAAGTATGGAGCAAACTAAATAGTGTAAAAAGTAACATTCCTATTCGCATAAATATCAAAATTATCCAAAAATCTTAAGTAGGTCTTTACCGCCTATATTGAGTGAATATGTTTTACGACCCAAACGAACTTTAATGATCAATTCTGATTCCTGATCAGTGTTTTCTAAAAAGTCCAGCCCGAAAACCAGAAACAGGTCTGCTGTACCATCTGGCTTTGATTTAGGTCCTATTTCAGAAGGAACATCCATGGATAAAATTTCTACTGCCCTTTTCCTTTGATAATATTTATCTACCTGATTACCAATATGTAGAATATCAATATTTTCCACACCATAAGAAATAGAGTTAAGATTTCGTATCTTAATTTTAGCGCAACCAAAAGTATTTTCTTCATCTTTAGTCAGATTCTCCAATTGCACGATAAATGGTTTCTTTTTTAACCCGACAGAGTAAAACATTCTTTTTTCATTATCCAATTGATCTTTAAAACTGCTCAGTAAAGCTTGCGGAGATTGGCTAGATAATGTAGTATCAATAGATTTTTCTTCGAGTATTTCTTCTGAACTATCAAGACTATCAGTTGATACCTCAGCATTAGCGGGAAGTAGAGTAGAAGAAAGGGAGCGACTTAGTATTCTTAGATCCTTAAAATAGGTAGATGGCAATTCTTTGTAGGCTATCAAGCCTGAAAAAAATTCTTCATCTTCCAAGTCTGTTCGATATTTTATTAAGATGGATGTAGCAGGGGCTTCCTGTGTAGCAAGAAATAGTGCGACATTAGAATCTCTAGGTGATATTTGGTATATATAGCTGTCTCTATTGCCTACTGTTATTGAACTAATAACGCCTGGTACTGCAACATACAGAGGTGTATTGGAATTGTTATTAACATATAATGTATCTGTGTGTTGTGAAATACAAACTGAAGAAAACAGAACACAAAAAAGAAGTAAAACAATATATTTCATTATGACATCATGTTTTGTGGTTGGGGACTTTTTACAATTTCTTTCTCTTTTTGTAAATATCTTTTAAATGCATATTCATAAGCCAGATATTTCGCAGTGGCCTGAAATCGGCCATTTTCGGAGAGATTCAGGTCTTGTAATTTTTTTTCCCAATAAGCCATACCTTTTCGAGCGGCATCTTTTGAAGAAACCTGAATTTTCTCCATCAACATTTCAAATTTCTCCACAGAATCTCTCATTTCTCCATCACCATTTAAAAGCTGATGCAATCTTTTTTCCCTATCATTTATTTCTTTTTCCAGTTCTCCTACGTTAAGCAAAGCTTTTTCTAAATCTTCACTCAATCGCTCATTTTCTTTTTTAACTCTATTCAATTTCTCCGAACTCAATTTATGGTCTGAAAGAATTATCTCCGTTAGCCCAATGAGCTTTGTAGGTAAAGAGGCACTTTCCCCAACTATCTCCTTTGCTTTAATATCATAATCAAGTTCTAATTGAGTTATCTTTTGCCTCAAGCTATGTTCTATCTTTTTTATTCTAGACAATAGCTCCTGTACATTCTTCGAAGACTGTACATTTTTTTGCCTAAGTTCACTTATTTGATTGGATTGATTGTTCAGACTTAATTTCTGAACTTTAATTTCTTCTTTGGCAGATATCAATTCTTTACCTAAATCTATGTCCTTACTTGCAATTAAATACCCAAACATATATTCTGCTACCCACATAAGGAAATTGGCTGCCTGATATGCTATTAGTTGACTATATTTTATTCTATCGATAGTTAATACGGGCCATATGGAATTTTCAGACCAGACAGCCTGTGAGGCTTCAAAAAATATTTGCATTCCAATTCCAGCCAATAAAACCCTTACAAGGAAGGATCCAAGAAGCATTCGGTTAGCAACATGGGGTGATATCCCCCTTAAGACTACCTGCGGAATAGTTAATATTCCTGCAATTAACTCAGTAAATATGATTAGTCCTGCATACCATGGATCTGCTTCAGATATAAAAATCTTATAAGCGGAAAGAAAAATGATACCGTTTAATACTACCAGGCTAATAAGTATTTTAGGCCAATGGGGTATCCACCATTTACCTATAGAATGGGGATAATTATTCATAAGTAAAGAATTTGTACAAAAACCGAATGTACTGAGCTTGATTTATTAACTCATTAATCTCAAAAATATTTTATATCAAATATATTATTAGAGGCGAAAAGATAATATTATCCAAACAAGATGACATCATAAAGATACGAAAATGGATTTTAGCTACATTAATCTGTTGTTTTAACCTAAATAAAGGTTAGGAAAGGTTCAAGGATCAGATAGCATCTAATTGGGTAAAGACGATAAATTATTATTCCTATTTTCTTGTTAATCCGAATTATAGGCCTAGTTACTGAACGATCAACAAAAATGTATTAGTTAATGATAATCAATTAATTAATGCCAATAATTTAATTACATATACTAAAGCTGAAGATTACTTTTAGGATTTAGATAATCTCCTTATTATGTCAAAAATGCACTTAATTAAAAGGGAATAGTTGGAGGAAGATGGATAAGCCCCTTCTGATGATCCCAAAATAGCCTTACAGTTTTAGTAGTTCCTTTTTCTGTATAAGATATTGGTCTCGTAATAGACCCAGTGAGTAGGCAAAAAACATCAAAAATCTCTAACATTGTTTCCCCCAGAAACATTGGGATGGCAAACTCACACACACTACAAACCAATCTGGCTTTTTTAGCTGTAAAAGAATCCCAATTAGCATTACATCTTGGACAGATTAATCCTGGTTGATATAAGGATGTAAGATTTAGTGATTTTTCAGCTTTTTTTTCAACATATTCTATTTGTGTCCCCTTTAATCTATCTTCGAGCAGCCCTCCGAATAACTTCTCTAGTTGATGAGGATTTAACAGATTCAGACGCTCAAGTATACGCTCGTTCTGTTGCTTAATTTGTAACAAAATTTGTTCATCCTCCTTCAACACTTCTTCTGGATCGGTACCCATCCTCTCAAAATATAAGATCATGGCTCCAACTAATGCACCATATGTTTTCCCATATCTCTCTTTCATTCTATCTAAAATGTCGTAAGGATGATTATCGATCCTGATAGCTTTTCCCATTTTTGGAAGTCAGTAACAACATTAATATCTAATAATCAGCAGAATAAATCTAATAGTGTAATTTTATAACTTACATTATACTTAGAATAACCGCTAAAAATACAAATTAGTGCACATATCAAGCAAAAGTTGATCTTTAAAGTAATATCCATGTAACATATTACATCTCCCTTTATAAGCTTTGTTACAGAAAATTACGTCGCGATTGTACATCTCACCAATTCCAAAATAACGATTTATAACATAGAAATGTCTTTTAGTTCCAGAATGAATCTTGTCACAGATAACCCAAATTTTATTAGTTTCATTTCGCAATACCTAACATATTTGTGATGTAAGATTATGAACAGAAAATTATTATTTACCTTGCTCTTGGTCATAGAAGGTGTTGTATTTATGATTCTTTACAAGAAACCACCCTCGGCCATTTTTCAAGAAATAGCTAATTTTCTAAATGGAGATTCATTTGATGTCTTTATGTTGATTCACATAATAATATGGGTCATCGGACTTACATCAATCAGTTACTTCTTGACAAGAAAATTATTCTTTACTAACAAATCACCTACTCATTCAGATTCATTATCTATAATTAGTAGAAATACATCGCACGAAGTAAAGAGCACTGAAAATCAAATAGTAACTACAAACGAATCTAAGATAGAAAACAGTTTAAACGAAGAAAACAAAACTCAGCAAATCCAGGATCGGCTTAACTCATTATTTGACTAACATAATTTAATATTAAATGAAAATGCTAAGTTTTAGAACAGCTCTGGCAGCTGGCAGGAATTTTATTGCATACTCTGAAAGACAGAAAGATGCTATTATCCTAGCAATATTATTTATAAGTCCTGCGCTAATGTTTGGACAAGGGAATACGGTCGCGGTACTTCAAAAAGTGATGAATTGGGTGGTCCCTATTGTAAAAGCAGGCATTATCCTGGCCATTTTCATCAGTGGCGCTAGAAGTGTTTTTGCTTTGCTCAAAGGAGATAGTAAATCTACCAATTACATCATTCATACCATTATAGCTGCTGCTATATATGCTGCATTACCATTCATTATATCAGAATTCACTTCCTGGGGAGGGGCAAAGACAATTAAACTGAAATGATCAAAGTGTACCATTCATTATCGTCTCCTCCTGAAATATGGGGAATAAGACTACAAGAATTTAGTTTGCTTCTCATTGTTTCGATAGGATTTTTGATAGGTGGAGCTATAGCTAAATCATTCATTTATATCAGTGGGCTATACTACCTTTTTGTCTCAATTATAACAATTATATGTTATATAACAATATTAATTGGAAATTCTAAAGATCACCCATCATTTTTATTTAGCACAATAAGCACTTGGTTTCAACCGCTAGAAATTGATATGACCTATGCAGATATTGAAGAAATTTTTCACAAAGACATTTAAGCAAATAAATCCCATTTATTCATTCGATAGACATATTATGATCATGAAGGATGGGAGGGCAGTCGTCGGATATTCATTATCACTGGAAGAAACTGAAAAATGGGATGGCCCAGCCTTCAAGGATTATATCAGGCGTTTTAAGCAAGCTTTAAGAGAACTTCCGAAAGGGATGGTCATTCATAGAATCGATGTTTACTTCAATGAGTCGTATAAACTATCTCCTAATATTCATCATTACTTTTCACACTCAAATGACAATCATTTTTTTGAAAGACCGCAACTAAAACATCTGGCTTATCTTTTTTTTAGCTTGGGACATCAAAAACAACCAGACTCTAACCCTATTAATACCATCTATTCTTTGGGGAAAGCGGCATTTCCAAATCAATTCCAGGATATTGAAGGCCGTATATCTCAGGTAGAAAAATATGGAGAGGGATTTACTCAAGGAGTAGGAATGAAAACCAAACTACTCAAAAACGGAGATTTGAAAAATATTGTCCTCCAGTACTTGAACTTGGAATTTTCTAAAGAGCCCAAAAACCTACACCGACAAATCTGTCCTCAGAAAAATGGGATGGTATTAGGAGAGAAATGGGTCAACATAGTGGATATGATAGATCAGGGAAATAGTGTAAAGCATTTCTCCCGATATCAAGAGGTAGAAAATCCATTCATTGCTCCTTTAACCCATTACTTAAAGATACCACATATTCTCTCCACCATGATTAAAATTGAAGATACTGAGAGAGAATTAAAGAAATTGGATACTGAGGGAAAAATAATACAATCCCTTCTTGGTCTTATTGGACAATCTGGGATAATAAAGGGAGAAGAACTTGGAGAATTCACTGATGATATCAGGAGAAATTCTCAAAAAATAGTAAGTACTAATGTCTCCATCATTTTATGGACATATGGAGAAAAAGAAAAACAACAAGCAATTCAAAAGGCTATAAATGCATTTCAGGAAATGGGAGGATCAAGACCTTTTGTAGAATCTCAAGATACCACTAATTTATTTTTCTCCATGATTCCGGGAAATGGCGCACAACAATTTAGGTGGATAAAAATGACTGGAGAAAATGCTTGCATTTATCAACACCATACTACACTTTACAAGAGCGACCAACAAGGAATTTCCCTATGCGATCGCCTAGGTAACAGAATTAGGTTAGATCTATTTCATGATCAATTGAGTAATAAAAATGGAATTGTTATAGGTCCATCTGGTTCTGGCAAAAGCTTCACTATTGGATCTATTATTCTACAACGCTACGAACAGGGAGCCAAACAAATTATCATAGATCTTGGAGGATCATATGAAAATGTCATGTCTGCTTTAGGAGGAAAATATATGAAGTATGATGTTGAGCATCCGTTTTCCTTTAATCCTTTTCAAGTTCCTATCCTTGACAACAAACATTACCTGTCTGAAGATAAAGTTATATTTATTACTGCAGTACTGGCTTCGATATGGAAAAAAGATTCAAGCCTTACTAAAGAGGAACAGGCTATTTTATCCAAGCTTCTTTCAAATTATTATCTGCAACTTGACCTTGAGGACAAACCGAATTTAACTACTTTTTACACGTGGTTGACAAAAAACCAAAACCATATTAAAATCGGAGATGGCATAACTCGTAATACTTCCCATTTTGATATGGAAAGCCTACTTTTGGTGCTTGAACCATTCGCCTTCGGCCAATATTCATCCCTACTTAATTCAGAAGATAATATAGATATCTCTTCACACAAAATTATTGCCTTTGATATAGCTGGTATTAAAGACAACCCAGTACTTTATCCTATTATATCACTTCTTATTACTGAATTAGCTTTAGATACCATAAGAAAATTTCCTGAGCAAAGGAAGTACTTATATATGGATGAAGCATGGAGCATGCTCTCTGATACTATGGGAGGATTTGTAGAAAGAATGTATAGGACCATTAGAAAAAATAAAGGAGGAATTTACATTATAACCCAAGGTATCTCAGAAATCCTTCAGTCGAGTGTTGGTGCGCCAATCCTCGCTAATGCGGACATCAAAATTGTCTTAAACCATTCTGACCATACTCAACTTGGTAAAATTGGTTCTGTATTAGGATTGACCGCCCATGAATTATCCAAAATTCAATCCATGAAAAAAGAAAAAAACCGAAGAGAAGTTTTCATAAAAACTGGGAACTATGGTAAAGTATATTTTCTGGAGGTCAGTAGAGAAATCAGCATTTTATTAAGCTCCACACCTGAGGAAAGAGATAAGCTCAAAAAAATAAAAATTGCTAAAAGAGGAAATATCAGACTTGCACTAGACGAATTTTTACAAACAGTAAATCAATAACTCATGGAAAATATTATAGATATACATCCAAATTTCGTCCGTATAGCTGAGCAATTGGTTATTCCTGTACAAAAAGGAGCGATTACTGCTATTCCCATTATTATTTTTGGATTATTTGGAGTGAGTTATATTCAGGCCGCATTTTCATCCAATGTGTATAAACCTAATTACTCTCCAGTCATTCGAGCCTTGATTATTCTAATTATTCTATTCAGTTATCAGGAGATTATTGCCTTCCTTTCACTAGCTATTTCAGGAATTTGTATGACTGTTCCCAAAACACCTGCTTTAAGTGAGGAATGGAAAGAGATGTTTTCCAGTACTTCTCAATTTAGTGGGTTTGAATGGCCTTGGGCGATTATGGAAACCATTCGAGCTTCAGTTTACAGAAGCTTACTAGAGCTTTTCTCTATTGGTATAAGAACAGCTATTGAATTTTTGAGGGATATTCTTCTGGTCTTTCTATACATCACCGGACCTATAGCACTATTACTAGGATTAATCCCAGTCTTAAAGAAGAGTACAGAAATATGGATAAGGGGATTTATTGGTACTCAATTATGGATATTTACCATTAGAATTATTGACCAAATAGTATCCGTGTTTTACACAACCATACTTGGAGATATGGAGCATATACTCTTTGTCGGCTTTAGAATGTCAATTTTCCTCGTCATAGTTTCCTTGATGTACCTAATGGTTCCCGCACTCACACGCTATTTTGTACATGTCTCCTTCGCTAATGAATACCTTGATACGCTCTTTACAACTGGAGCACATACGGTTTCAACTGTATTGACTTCTAAAAATATTGTCACCAAAAAAATTTAGAAGAAATTAACCACTAAAAGATATTATTCAGTTTTTCCAATATCAGATGCAAAAAAATACATCGTTATGAATATTAAAGATTTCTCTCAATCATTTAATAGTATGCGGAGCATTACCATCTTCTCTGTCTTACTCAGTATCGGAACTAATGTAATATGGGCCTATTCCTATGTTCAATTAAAGCAAAAGCATTCAGACGAAATTTATGTTGTATCAAATATCGGAACCTATCATGCTACTTTAGCTTCAAAAATAAAAAGAGAAAAAGTAGAGCTTAGTAGTTTTATTCATTCATTCTCAGATCTTATTCTATCAAATGATATTAACAGCTATACGAATCGGATTAATACTGCTCTAAATCAAGTCTCCACTGTTCAAGGACCTATTTTGCTCAAATGGTTAAATGATCAGGTGCTGCCACTGTATGAGGATTTAGGAGCAAGAACCGAATTTATGAGCGATTCAATTTTGATTGATGAGGTTTCAAAAAAAGGACAAATTCATGGAAAACTATTTGTTGAAGTAGAAGGGAAAAAGGACTATTCCCATTACGCAGCTGAATTTCAATTAGAAGTAAGAAGCAGGTCTAGGATGAATCCCTTCGGACTCATCGTTACTGACTGGCAAATCATACCTACATATGTTGAAAACCAACCTCAAACATTGGATTAGAATTGGTGGAATATCAGCTACCATTATTCTCCTTGCTCTAGTGGTTAGAATCATAGCTATCGCTAAAAAAGAAACACAAAGGAATTCTGAGAATATCCTAAGCATAGAATTACCGGAAAAGGTAAATGAAGTATCCGATACAAATTTAATTGAAAAGTATTCTAAAATGATCGAGCAACAACAAACAGATAGTTTAATCCAGGTTGAAGCCCAACAAAAATCGCTTCAAGCCAAAAATCACCTACACAAATTGTTACCCCATAAAGATTCAACGACGAGCCCATTGTCAGAAAAGCAATCAGGACATATATCATCACTAACTCAATATAACACCAAAAAGAAAAGTACCCAACATCAACCTATATCGCAAAAAGAATACCTTCAAAATCAACCTATAATCAAGGAAGATGAAAAAGCAGTTGGATTTAACACAGGATTTTATTCAGTTGAATCGCATCCTTCGAATAGTCTTATTGATCCAATTCACCAACCTACTGACCAAAAAGAAATTCTATCTTCACCATCCACCTTAAAAGAAGTGAATAAAGTTCTTGTGACACTTATTCCCCAGACCATTGAGTCTTTTAATACGGTTGAACTTAGACTTGAGGAAAATGTACCCAAATATGAACTAAAAAAAGGGGAGATTATCCTGGCCAAAGGTAAAATATATGATGAATATGCAGTATTGGAAGTCAGACAAATTCGTTTCAAGGGTAAACTCATTCAAGTATCATTTCCGTGCTATTCCAACAATGGTACAAGGGAGATTTCATTGGAAGACCAGTCCAATGAGATTAGCTCCTATCAAAACGATGAATTTAATATTAAGAAAGATATTGCTGACCAAGCCTATGATGAATTGACTAACAGGTTACCAGCGACCGGAATACTTGAAACTGGAAAGTCCATCATCGAGAACATCATTAAAAGAAAGCTAAAAGCAGGTTCTGAAGATATTCAATTTTACGTACCAACCCCTCAATCACTATACATCCAAATCCCTTAAAGACATGAAAAAATTTACCATTTTACTAGCCATCCTATTTCAAATCCAATTAACCCATGCTCAACTAGTTACCTTTAGTCCCAAAGAATTTTTCCAATCAATCAAGAACTCCATTATTCAAAAAAAACAATTGATTGTCCAAACTAAAACATACACAAATGCTGTAAAAATTTATGAGAGGGCTAAACGTACTCAGGAGTCGGTTAATCATTTATTAAAACTAGAACAACGAATAAGGAATGAATTAAAAAAACTCAAAGGACTCAAAGGGCTTAAATGGAACAACATTAGTGCCATCTTTTCATATAATCACCATTTGAAGGATTGGGGGGAATATGTTCTGTCATCTTCTTCTCATACCAAGGATTTGCAAAAACACCAAATTCCACTATATAACACTCAAAGTATTATCACATTATTTGAACAAGGAGTTGCAGCAGGTAATGCTAATAAGTTAAAAGAGCACCTTTTTCCCGATGAAGCCTCTAAGCTGGAAGAATATCGCTCAGAACAAATCCAGGCATCAATCAAACTATCTCAACTAGATAATATAATTAAATCGCAGAAATTACACTTAGCTATCATTTATAAGAATTTAGCCGATAGTCTCGTAGACAAAGCTACTGAGATGAATATACAATTACTGCGAGAAGATACTAAGGCCCTTTCTTTGACAGAAGGAGAACGAATATCTTCGCAATCAGAAGTGCAAAAAATGCTATTGAGGAGCATAGAGCTACGAGAGAAAAGTATATTGAATCTTGAGCAAGCAAAACACATGGAACCCACTATTCATCAACAAATTCGTACTCAAAGATTTTTCAGAGAAGATATTTTTCAAAATTTTGCAGAAATATTGCACTAAGTCATTATGTCGTCATTATAGATGAGACCCATAACATACCACTTATAATTATTCAATTTTAACCTTTTTAGATATGTACAACAAATGGACCTTGAGCCATCACAGGTGGCCTATACCCTTACTTTTGCTCTTATTTTTGATTTACTGTAATAATGCTTTTACGCAAAAAAACTACGTATCATGGATTGAATCCTTTGATTTACCTAATGGAACCATGTTTGACTCAGACTCAACATCTTGGATCGCAATAGAAGGTGAGATATCTGATAACAAACTTATGTTTAATAACACAAGTGGATTTTGGATTTCTGAACCTATACTTCTTTACGGTGAGGAAGTTACTATTGACATATTTTTTGGATCGGCAGGTAAGCCCCTGGCAGAAGATCTGCTTAAATTCTCATATGAAATTGATGGAAGAGAACATAAAGGTAAAGTTTGTGGTGCCTTCCCCGATGGTCAGATGCACTTTACTGCTAAAGGTCAGTATTTAACATTACAAATTGAGGCTCAAACACATGGAACCTATTTCCTACATGAAATAAGAATAGAGAGTGTAAACACTCAAGATGACTCACTTATTCCAACTACTCTTCCTCCAGGACCAGTAATGAATTCCTTGCCTTGGGACGAAACATTTGATCTACCAGAATCCACTACAGAGGATAAAGGCGAAACAGCATGGAGTAGTAGTGGAGGTTCAATTAAAGAGGGGAAATTTGTTATTCATCAGCAAATAGGTTCTTGGGAATCTTCACTCATCGACACTAGAGGAAAATCTTTCATTGTCGAAACAGTATATGGCTCAAAGGGAAATCCATCTCAAAATGATTTTTTACACATCTCTTATGTGGTTGATGGTAAGACACATGTTTCCGAAAAACAGGGTGTATTAGTAGAGGGGTTAGAACAATTTAAAGCTATTGGAAACATGCTTCAGATTCGCATAGAAGGAAACACCTCTGCAGAATACTATATTTCATCTATTTCTATAAAAACAACTAACAACCTTCCAACGCCAACTTCCCCAGCCCCTGCTCCAAACCCAGATAATGATAGTCTTTACCAATCTATATTCAACGAAATCCCTGTTCAGCAACTTCCATGGATGGCAACCTTCAATGAAGGCTCGACAAACATATCTTTGAATGAAGGGGCTTGGATCACTTCAACAGGGCAAACCTTGCAGAATCGATTTGAATTCCGAGGACGTGGTGTTTGGAAGTCGGCTCCTATTAATATTATGGGTGAGGCCCAGATAGATATTGAATTGGATTATGAAGAAATCCTTGATAATGAAGATGTGCTTTACATCATTTATGATTTAGATGGAAAAAAAGATACCTCTTTTAAAGTTGGTCCATCTTCTTCTTTTGCAGAATCAAGAATAATTTCATGTAACAAGGCCATAATTACGATAGAATCTCAATCGGAAACCGCGAAATACACAATTAATCGAGTACATATTCATCGTGAAATTAATAGAAATGTAGAAAACAGCGACTTAGAGGCAAATTGTAAACAAGCCAGAGGCAGGATTAAAAATATAAAGGAAAATGGTAGTTGGAGAGTTGTGTCCGATATAGGCACAAATTTACGAGGCATAGGGGGATGGTGGCAGGGTGTTTTCGAAGATGAAAATGTTCATGAAGATCCTGACTTATATTATCAAGATAGTTGGTGGAAAGCAATGTGGGAAAATGGCCTAAATGTGTCGCGTACTATATGCCATGATCCATTTAGAAGAAGAGCTTATGGAGAAGGAAATGGATATAATTTTAACATCCCTTCTGATAGAGAAGCTTTTATAAAAAAAATGGATAGTGCAGTAGCTCTCGCAAAAAAATATCATATGTATATAGTCATTAACTATCATGATGTAGGAGGAGTAGATATGAACGTTTGCAGAGAATTCTGGAATCTCGTCGCTCCTAGATATAAGGACGAAACACATGTGATTTATGAAATCATGAATGAGCCAGAAGGTGCCAGAGACTGGCAATTGGAAGATTCCAGAAAAGTGGAGGAAATTTACCGTCTGGTAAGAGAATTAGCTCCAGAAACCTACATTCTTCTTTGTAGCTTTTCAAATATGGGTCCAGATTGGGAATACAATCCTAATCGTTCCATGTTAAGTGCCGCTACAACGCTTAGAAATATTGATTGGTCAAATGCTGGAATAGCCTTCCATTCATACTGGGGTGAAAATCTGGTGAAATATGTAGAAGATCTAATCAAAGAATTTCCGGCCATTAATACTGAGATCAATCTCCCATTAGGTTATGTTACCCTCGATCAAAATGGAGATGATCATGTTCGGAATGAACCTTTGGTCCAAGGAGAAGCATGGAATCAAGAAAGTATGGAACGTTTAAATATCGGATGGATGACCTGGGAACATGACAGTTGGAGAGAATTTCGACATAATTATCTAGCTAGCCCAAATGAGAATTTGACAAATCCAGGAAAACCTGGTCTTTTATACCAAGCGAGGGAAGAGGGATGGATATGGAACTTCGACATAGATTTATACCAATGCGGATTTACTCCTAAACTAATTCCTGAGAAGCCCGGAATAACTGTTTTTCCCAATCCTGTACCTTCAAGCTTTTCCCATTTTTCAGTCAAGTTACCAAAGGATTGGCAAGGAGCGACAATCAACATATTTAATGTACAGAGCGAATTGGTCTATACTAATGTGGTGACAAGTGAGCTAATTAATGTTCCCAAACTTTTACCAGGCATATATAATATTATTGTAAATCAACCCAATAACACTGAAATAAGAAAAGTACTGATTAACTGATTAGCCAGGCCTTACTATACTATTTTTATAAAATCAAGTTAAAAATAATGAAATATTTATATTTATATATAATACGCATATGCGTAATTACACTCTATTTTTCTCTATTGAGCCGGCCCGGCCTCAGCCAGGTTTCCTTAAGTGGTGAATTGAGAAAATGGCATACAATTACATTGGATATAGAGGGTCCGGAAGCTTCCGAACATGGAAATCCAAATCCATTTCTCGATTATCGCTTGGATGTTACATTTGTGCACGGGTTAGAGGAAGTCAATGTTCCCGGGTATTTTGCTGCAGATGGAAATGCTTCTAACACCAGTTCCGAATCCGGAAATCACTGGAAGGTACACTTTACACCATCTTATACAGGTGATTGGAAATACGTAATAAATTTCAAAAAGGGAGCCAATATTTCTATCAGCACTTCTGAGAATGAAGGTACTCCTGTAACACCTATTGATGGATATTCCGGAGCATTTACTATCGTTGATTCCGACAAGACAGGAAGAGATTTTCGCTCAAAAGGAAGACTAATTTGGAATGGAGCACATTATTGGCGTTTTGAAGGAAGTAATAAATATTTTGTAAAAGGTGGGACTGATTCTCCTGAAAATTTTTTAGGCTGTACCGATTTTGACGGTACTACAGGAGACAGAACACATGATTGGGGAAGGCATTTACAAGATTGGAATCAGGGAGATCCCAGCTGGAAAAATGGACTAGGTAAAGGAATTATTGGAGCTATTAATTACCTGGCATCAAAAGGGCTAAATTCTATCGGTCCTATAACAATGGCTGTCAAAGGAGATGTTAAAGGAATATATCCATATATTTCTTCTAGCGATAGGGTTAGATTTGATTGTTCGAAACTCGATCAATGGCAAATTGTGATTGATCATGCTCAAAAAAAGGGGATTCATCTTCAGTTCAAATTATCTGAGCATGAAAATTATGACTTGGAAGGCCTCACAATAAATGACAGACATAAGATCTATTACCGTGAAATGGTCGCAAGATTTGGGCATTTTTTGGGAGTATCTTGGAACATTGGGGAAGAATTCGGAGATCCTGATAATCCTCATTCAGATTTCTCAGCCCAACTAGCTCGATATCTTGATGAAATAAATCCATATCCGCATAACATAACTATTCATAACTGGGGAGGCAAAGAAAATCAAACCTTTGAACCCCATATGGGATCAGTTTCTTCCTTTACCGGAACTAGTATGCAGGGAGAATATTATCGCGCTCATAAGATGGCCTTAGCTATACGCAGTAAATCTGCACAGCAAGGAAAGCCATGGATTATCGCACATGATGAACAGCCTCCAGTTAATAGAGGCCTTCCAATGGATGGATTAACCGCATCCAATCCAGCCTCTCCAAATGAAGGAGAATATACTCAGGAAGATGTAAGGAAAAAGGGGCTCTGGGGACACCTTATGGCAGGAGGAGCTGGAATGGAATGGTTTTGGGGCACAGATTGGCCAGATAATCAAACTGATTTTGAAGGGAGCGATTATAGAAGCAGAGATCAGTTTTGGGATTACGTTCATTATGCCATAAAATTCTTTGAAGAATATTTGCCATTTCATGAAATGCATAATGCTAATGCCCTTATCGGGAACTTAGACAATAACAATAGTAAATATTGTTTTGCTAAAGAAGGTGAAATCTATGTAGTCTATCTACCAGAAGGTGGAGGCACTGATCTAAATCTTTCAAAACAACAAGGGATATTCTCAATCTACTGGTTTAATCCTAGAACTGGTGAAATAATTATTGATCCTCAATCAAAAGAAGTCAAAGGGGGAACAAATATTTACCTGGGCGATTCACCTGATAATAATGATTGGGTTGTGTTATTAAGGAATGAAGAAAATATTAATAAAGAAATACAAATAGCTATTGTTAGCCCAACAGATTCCTCAGTTATAAAACCAGGATCAACTATTGAAATTTATGCTGAAGTAAGCTCGGGATTAGATAACATTCAAAGTGTAAGCTTTTTATTAGGGAGATATGCCTTCACTCATTTTAGAAATCCACCATTTAGTTTTACCTGGCGCGATATTCCTGAAGGTGAATTCACTTTAACGGCAAAAGCAATAGATCTAGATGGAAATGAAATTTTTTCTAATCCTGTACACATAAATGTAACTAATGATATATTAAAGGAAGAAAAAGACAATGAAGACCAGTGTGATGAAGTATTTAGAGAAAAGGATGGAGTTATTGTCATGGAAGCGGAGAATACTCAGTTAAGTCAAGGGTGGGAAGAAAAAACCAATATTTCAGGATTTACAGGCCGGAGCTATATCGAATATATGGGTCAAAATTATTTGGACGAGCCTGGTAATAGCCCATTAACTTATAAGTTTGAGATAAGCTCACCAGGAACATATAGATTTGACTTCAGAACAAAAGTTGGATATGGCTCTGATCCTTCAGAACATAATGATACCTGGGTAAGGTTTCCAGATGCAGATGATTTTTATGGAGAACTAGATGGTAAAAAAGCATATCCCGCGGGTGTGGGAAAATCTCCCATATTTAAAGGATCTACTGCAGATGGTTGGGGAAAAGGATACTCATGGGGTACCACTGATTGGACATTTAGGACAAAAGTAAGCGATTTGGAGGGCCTTGAATTTTTTGCAGATTTTAATTCGCCTGGGATTTACACCCTTGAATTGTCTGGAAGATCAAAAGGGCATTTTATTGATCGAATGATTCTATATAAAAAAGAAGTATCTCAAGGATTAGCTCATGATATTGGATTAACAGAATATCAATGTGATAGTTCAAATACTTCTATTCGAATATTATCCCCTCAAAATAATAGTACCTATTTTGAAGGTGAAGATATTCATATTATCGCAGGTGTAAACAACTCTCAAAAGAACAATACACAATTAGTAAACTTCTATGTAAACTCAGAATGGATAGGAGAGGATCATTCCCCCCCTTTTACTGCTACTTGGTATGATGTCTATACGGGAGATTTTTTGTTGGCTGCTGAATTGATTGATGAGGAAGGACGAAAAACAGTATCTCAAGGCATTAACATAAAAGTAATATCTGGAGATATGATTCATGATATTCCAGGCCAAATAGAAGCTGAAGATTTTTCCCGAGAAAAAAGCGATGACGTAAACGATATTTTTCTTGCTGAAAGCTTCGGAATAGAAGTCCCAGAAAATAATGCAGTAAATTATCAGATATCAGTTAAGGAAGCCGGGTTTTATCAAATAAATCTAGGTATGATCGAAAGCCAGGAAAATGTCGAACTTAAATTACTGCTGGATAGTCTATTATTAACATCAGTTCGCTATCCTGAAGATATATCTGCTAACAATCAAATATTAATTGAGGAGATTTTCTTTAAAGCTGGAATATATGACTTTACCATTTTGCCTACCACAGGTTCTCTAAGATTAGATTGGCTGGCAATTACAAAAAATAATATCATCCAACCTTCTAATCCATTAAATACTCAACTTATTTCTCTTTATTCTCCTCAAGACGGAATCCAACAAAGCCCTTTAACTATTTCATGGCAAATTAATGAATCATTGATTCAGTCGCCTATCACCATGTTCGAACTTGAAATTAATGGTGAAATAATTACTCTAACCGATGTTCATTCTTTAACCCTTCATCTCGATCAAGGAAGTTATTTATGTAGGATACGTGCTTTTCATCTTAATGAATTCACAGACTGGAGCTATCCTGTATCATTTTGGGTTCCCTAAATACCTGTTTAGCCTCGGCCATAGCCGAGGCTAAATTTAATTATCTGTCATATGAAACAAAGAAACTACCGAAGAAATAATCCCGATCAATCTTGCTCTAGAGATGAACTAATCTGTTATGCAAATGCATTATTAGACAAAATAATGCTTGAAAATAAATCCCTGCAGGAGAATTATTTACAATATTTATCTTATCTAATGGATTTTAGTTGGAGATTTCAACTATCCCCAATGATGTCCTATCAGCATAAACATCTCATTTTAACTCGAATCAGGGAGATAAGTCTCCGATTAGGAATTGAACATATAGATGAAGTACTGAATGCCAGAAAAGGAATGAGTAAAACTTCACACGATAAAAACACTATTCTAAAGTTCGCAGCATTCAGTTTCGGAGAGTTAATGACTCGTTCAGTCGTGAGCCTTTCAACCAAAACCCTTTGGGGTATTAAAATCAAGTTGGAAAAAGTCTCCCAATTACCTGATCTTGAAAAACCAACCCTGGAGGCCATACATCAGAGAATATTAAAATTAGAGAAAATCCATCATAATTATTCAGTTCATGCTTCTCAGTCCAATCCACTCCTAAGAATCGGTCAAAACTAATTACTCCGTTGTAGATCAGAATATTGTTATGTAAAAATGAACACAAAAGATATAGAAAAGCTAATACAAATCGAGATAGTCAATAAACAATTTCAGGAACGGCAAAGAAATTCTCTGGAGCATAGAATTAAACTATTAGGTGGTATTGTAAAACACCTGACTAAGAAACTTAATAAAGCTCAGCTAGCGCTCGCAGAGATAATAAATTGTATAGATGAAATTGACCAAGACATTGAGCTTTGCAGAGAAATCCTGAAGTAATTCATTAAAAATAAATTTTTCCCCTTCTCAAATAACCAACTCCTCATTGGTCCTTTGGCAGCATTGGAAGGGTTGATTATTACAATAACTTAAAAAAGAATTTTTAGAAAAACACTTGCAAAATAGTATCATTTATGTTACCTTTGATTCAGATTAAAGAATATATAAATCATAAAGGTTATAGCCCTTTTAAAAGGTGGTTTATGAAACTAGATTCTCAGGCTGCCATAAAAGTTACCACTTACTTAGCTCGAATAGAAAATGGAAATTTTTCACAAGTGAAAGGGATCGGAGACGGAGTTTTTGAATGCAGGATTAATTGTGGGCCTGGATATAGAATCTATTTAGGGAAAGACGGTGAAAGTTGGGTCATTTTATTAGGAGGTGGAATAAAAAGAGGGCAGAAAATGGATATAGAAAGAGCAAAATCAAATTGGAAAAATTATAAACTATTTAAAACAAATAGAAATTATGGCCATCACAAAAGATTTTAAACAAACGGTTCAAGCTCGTGCATTAAGTGATCCTGAATATAGAAAAGGATTACTTACTGAAAGTATTAGCCTTATGCTAGAAGGTGATCTTGAAACAGGAAAATCTGTACTAAGAACCTATATTAAAGCTACTATAGGTTTCGAAAAATTGGCTATCCTTACTGGTAAATCTGCTAAAAGTTTAATGCGTATGCTAAGTCCAGGTGGAAATCCTACTGCTAAAAATTTATTTAGCATGTTAAAAATTCTTCAACACCTGGAAGAAATTACCTTATCAGTGCAGGCAGTCAATTATAGATCAGAAGAGATGGAGCATAAAGCATCTATGAATTGATTAAGACATTTTTCATGGTGACTGAATATCCTATATAATAGAGAAGAGGCTGACTTTATGGAGACAGCCTCTTGATTAATAATTATGATGTTATACGTTATCTATTTCCACCTCTACGACTTTCACCATCCCTGGAAGAACGTCGTTTCATTTGTTTTTTCATCAATTCCTTGTAAGCTACATATTGCTCTTCAGTCAGTAAGGTTTCCATTTCTTCATTTCTGGCCACCCTTATTTCGTCCAATGATGCTCGCATTGCTTCCCTGTCATCTCTATTTTGGTCTCTCACTTCTGCTAATTGGTTAGCATACTTTAAATTGATTTCCTCAACACTATTCGCCTGCTCTTCAGTCAATTCTAAGTTATCTACCATCAACTTAGAAAGACGTGCTGCCATCGTATCAGGATCAGCCTGTGGCCGTCTCCCCTGAGCAAACATTTGGCTTGTACTCAAAAATAAAGCTATTAAAAGAATAGGTATGACTATGATAATTTTCCTGTTTTTCATAATTAATAATGTTAGTTAATTTTCATATTAGACATCCCATGCTATCATTCTATTCCCTGACATTAAAAAATTTTGCCATCAGCCCATTTCTATCAATATACACCGATAGGAAGCGCATTAACCTGGAATCAAATCTTGGTCAGTTCTTATAGTTACGACTTCCCCTTCAGATTTTGCCATAACAGTGGTTAACGTTAAGTCCCCGAACACATTAATCACTGTCCTACACATATCCAGGATCCTGTCGATTCCAAAGATGAGTGCTATTCCCATTTCAGGTACTCCGATGGTGGTTAATACTAATGCAAGGGTAATCATACCAGCTCCCGGAACTCCTGCAGCACCTACTGAAGCTAAAGTAGCCGTAAGGATAATCGTCAATTGTTGAACAAAGGTCAACTCAATTCCGAAAACCTGTGCAATAAATATCGCTGCAATGGCCTGATAAACAGCTGTTCCATCCATATTTATTGTCGCACCCAATGGAAGGACAAAACTGCTGACTTGCTTTGATACTCCAAGATTTTTTTCGGCTACATTCATACTAATAGGTAAAGTCGCACTACTTGAGCTGGTACTAAAAGCAAGCAGTATAGCCTCCTTAATGGCTTTTATGAATAAGATAGGACTCTGTTTGACATAAAAATAGATAAACGAAAAATGGGTAATAACAATATGAAGCACCAATCCAACGATCACGATGAAACCATACTTGACAAGAAGAAGTAATATATCCAGCCCCAATGAAGCAACAACATTCAACATAAGGGCAAATACTCCATAAGGAGCAGTTTCCATCGCTAATTCAACCATTTTAATTACCGCATCATTCAGCCCATCAAGTGATTTTATCAAAAATTCAGCTTTTTCATCATCTATCAGCGTAATGGCGATTCCCAGAAAAAGGGCGAAAAAAATTACTCCCAACATATCTGCACTGGCCATAGAACCAAAAGGATTTCTGGGTACTAACCTCACTACCAAATCAATCACTTTTTCAAACTCACTCTTCTCTGCCATTTCTGTAGCACCAGCAGCTGTAGTAGCCGCTTTCTCTTCATATTGCTCCATTAATTGGTCCTTTTTATCAGAAGGTAGACCAACTCCTGGTTGGCCAACATTAGCTACAAAAATTCCTATGATAGCTGCCACTGCTGTTGTAAAAAGGAAAAAACTAAATGCCTTTAGCCCCATCTTACCTACTTTATTAATATCACCTAAATTCGCTGCACCTAGAATGAGAGATACTAATACTAGAGGCACAACTAACATTTGCACCAAGCGGATGAATATATCGCCTATCCAATCAGTATAAATTGTGAGATGTCCCCACCCTAATTGATTGTAAATGATCCCTGCTATGATGCCGAGGATCATTCCCAGTAGAATCTTAGTGTATAATTTCATATGTGTAAGATGATTTCCTCCTAAGATAGAAGGATAGACGAAAAATCAAAAAGATTGGTCTCAATCTAACATTTACCTATTTTGCTATCTGAATTGCGGAAAGGCGAAAAACTATGGATTTAAAAGAGGCTCAGTTAAGCGATTATCAGGTAGCTAAAAGGCACCCTTGGGAATTGGCACGAAAAAAAGTGGTCGTCGATTTAGTTAAGCGCTTTATTCCCCATATTCCTGATCAATCTGCTAAGGTGTTAGACATGGGGTGTGGTGATGTTTGGTTAGTAGAACAATTATCAAAAGAATGGAAAAAGGCATCATTTCAGGCTGTTGACATTGCTTTTTCAGAAGATATGGTAAAGCAGATCAATGATAGATTATCTATACAACATCTTCCTATTCGTGCCTTTACTTCTATGGAAGAGGGATTTTCCTTTTGGCAAGGAGAAAAAATCAACCTGGTATTACTGTTAGACGTAATTGAGCATATAGAGGATGATATCGCTTTTCTTCAATATTTGAGAACTCATCCTGGCATAGACGAAAATACCCATATTCTCATCACCGTTCCTGCGTACCAATTCCTGTTTAGTGCTCACGATACTTTTTTAGCTCATTACAGAAGATATACAAATCACTTATTAGCCGCTCATCTAACCCAGGCAAATATAATTCCTTTACATCAAGGGTATTTTTTTTCTTCCCTGCTATTTCCTCGTATGATACAAAAACTGGGAGAACTCATTAAACCCAGAGAAGCTACAGGAGTAGGAATATGGAAAGGAAGCGACCAACAAAGCAAAGCATTTGTTCAGGTACTTTGGACTGATTATAAGATAAGTAGACAAATGGAAAAAATTGGCATCAAGCTTCCAGGACTCTCAAATTATACGATATGCAAAATATCTGTATAATCATCCCTTGTTATAACGAGGCAAACAGATTGGAATTACCAATCTTTCGCGATTATTTCCTCCAACACAAGAGAATAGATTTTATTTTTGTTAACGATGGGAGTAAAGATCAGACAAAACTAAAGCTGGAAGAACTTAAACAGGGATTTGAAGGGCAGGTCAATATACTTTCATTGCCAGAAAATAAAGGGAAGGCAGAGGCAGTCAGAAAGGGAATGTTACAGGCAGTAGCACATAATCGCTATGATTATATTGGGTATTTTGATGCAGATTTAGCCACTCCATTAACCGAAATTGATTATTTTTTATACGTTTGCCATCAGTCATTCAAGCATAAAATTATCATTGGCTCTAGAATTAAAAGGATGGGTGCCAATGTACAAAGAAGTCCACTCCGACATTATTTTGGCCGTATTTTTTCCACCTTTGCAAGTTTAGCCTTAGGATTGCCAATTTATGATACCCAGTGTGGAGCTAAATTTTTTCATCGTTCTCTGGTGACTCCTCTCTGTTCAAGTCCTTTCCTCAGTAGATGGCTTTTTGATGTAGAGTTATTTGCCAGAGCTAAACATGAATTGGGGATAACTAACATCTATAAGGAAACATTAGAGATTCCTCTAAGTACATGGATAGAAAAGGGGGATTCTCGGATTAAGTTAACAGACCTTATCCTGGCTCCCTGGCAATTGTGGTTAATTTATCGTCATTATAAAAATGTTTATCCTTCTAAAAAGGGAGGAACATCATCGAAAGAAAAAAATACTTCGATGATTAACAATGGTCGTATCAATTAAGGTCAAAGATAATATCAGCTTCACTTAATTCATCTAACTGCCTGATAAATATATCTAATGAAAAGTGTGCCACATAAGCATCCTCATTTAAATCCCTTAGATCAATTTCTCGCATTTCGCCTTCAGTATCCAAGAACTGCTGACGCGTCATATGAATGGGAAAATCTTTCTGAATATAGGCTAATATATGTCGATAATTTGATTTAACTACCTTTCTTAATGCGTTCCAATGCATAAGATCTACATTCATCACTTCCTTCGTCAAGCCCTTTTCTTCTCCCTCTAAACCGACAAGTTGAAATAATACACGTTGCTTCATAGATACCAAATATTTCGACCAATACTCAAATGATGAGTAAGTAATTTATTTACTTGTATGCCCTGACATCACAGGCCTCTCCCCAAAATTTTGGAAGGCGGGATCTAAATTAACAATTTCATCATACATCAATTGATGAACATGGGCCTTCAAACTATGCTCATCAAAATGGGCCACATTTACAGCAGGAAGAATAGTAATATATCCTTTACCTGGGAAAAAATTTAACGTATTTACTGGTTGTAAAAACCTGGTTTCTGTAAGTACTATAGGAATAATGTCTATTTGGGATCGGATAGACAATTTGAAG
The DNA here is from genome assembly GCA_965262565.1 of Bacteroidia bacterium. GTDB lineage: Bacteria > Bacteroidota > Bacteroidia > J057 > J057 > CBDHFQ01. The sequence goes on along the minus strand of CBDHFQ010000013.1, from coordinate 40,988 downwards.
GCACCTGGATGAAACTCTGATAGAGGTAATTTGGTCCTGTTCCTGGTCCCTTCTGGAAAGATCATGATAGACAGACCGTTATTTAATGACTTCATCATTTTAGCTACACTTTTAATCCTACTTTCAGGGTTTGAACGATCTACATCAATAGAGATAGCACGAAACAACCATCCCATCACTGGAAAGTTGATAAAGGCTTTTTTGACAAGTGGTTTCCAATAATGCTGTATATATGATCCTACGATCAAAATATCGAGGAGATTACAATGATTACATACAAATATGTAGGTTTTATTTGGGTCAATATGTTCGTGCCCTCTCAAGGTAAATTGAATCCTTGTTAACATTTCCCAACTTCCTATCCACCATCTATGGATACGATAAATAATCAGCATCCGCTTCTTATCGGGAAGCCAGTTAATACATAAATAGAAAAATAATACTAAAGGTACGAATACGGAAAAAATGATAAGAACATATGCATTATACAGAAACTGAAACAATTTACGTATCATATGATTAGTTCGTAGATGACACATTAGTATCAAGACGCAAATGTTTGAATGATGGCTCGTGTTCTACAATGAATTGATACATCTTCTCAAATACTAATTTTTTTAATTCCTCCACCTGATCCATATTATAGGAAGCTGTGGGAACAGCTCCCAAAATATGAATAGATGTCTTACCTGGATATACTGTAAAAGTGTGAACAGGTTGTAATTCTCTTACTCCAAGTAATACGATAGGCATGATAGGTTTTCCCGTATGAATAGCGAGTTTAAACGCTCCATCATAAAAATCTTTAAGGGGTTTATCAGTTCTATTTCGGGTTCCTTCCGGAAAAATGAGGATAGAGATATGCCTGAATAAGTGATCAGCCATATCCTCAAAACTTTTTTTCCTGCTTTCTTTGCTGGATCTGTCTACTGGAACCGAAGTCATATTCAGGAGAGTACCAAATAAGGGCACCTTTATAAGTTCTTTTTTGATGAGAGGTTTAAATGGATGTTGAATACAAGAACCTGTCATGATGATGTCTAACATATTACAATGATTGCTAAGAAAGACATAATCTTCCTTTATATCCAACTTATCCTGGCCATTTATTTGTACATGTATACCAGTTAATACGCTCCAGGTTCCTACCCACACGCGATTGATCTTATATATCCATATAAGCCATTTTCTTTCTGGGAGGAAAGAAATACATGAGTAAATCAGAAAGATTAACGGGATAAATATAAAGAAAACAAGCAGCACATATATGCTGTAAATAATGCTAAGTCCTTTTTTAATACCGTTCCACATATCTCATGAAAATAAAGGAATTATTTGAGTTTTCAATATTGTAAGTTAATTCATGAATCACAGCACAGAAAATTAACCCCATTCCAACCAAATAAAATACTATCAATCTATCCGGAAACTTCTGTTAGATAAAACTTAAAAGGAGATATTAAAATATACCAAACAAGACTATTTTTAGAATAAAATATTTTCTAAATAAAAATGATTGATCTTTCTCAACTCTCTCCAAGTGAGGTGAATGACTCGGTGGATAAAACGATCATTCTTGAACCTCATGTAGAGTTATTCAAGTTTGAACCTAAACATGCTTCTCAATTCCTACATACCATCCATTTTCTCCATTCATTCATGGGTTTTACCATTATGCTCACCATCATATGCTGGTTTCTTCTAGGAAACCAATTCATTCTTAATTGGGGATTATGGTTATCAGTTTTTATTGTTCCAATTTACTTGTTAGTAGTTACCTTATATTTCCAGTTCGTTTTCAGAGAGAGAAACACCACCCTTGAAATTGATCGAAAAAATAATCTCATTCAATTCAAGTGGAAGCGACATAACATTTTATTTCAACGCGATCAGGTAAATGAGTGTGAGATTGTTGCTAATCTATTACTCCCTTATCAAATGGATTATGTAAAAATAACACTTTCCGGAGGTAGCATCATATACGTATCCAGCTTAGTGATTGATGCCAGAGATTTAGTACGATATATCAATATCCCATTTCTGGTGAAAGAAAACTGGATAGGATTTCCTCCGAAAAGATGTCAAATTTACGACTGACTACTAAAATCGATGGTTAATTGTATACCCATCTGTGGATAATTTAAAGCATTTTCCTGATATAAATTGGAGAGGGAAACTCCTAACAAACGAACAGGCTCAGAGGGCAATTGAGGATGCCGCAACAGCACCTTTATCGTATCGGTAATATCTTTGGAAGAAGAAATGAAGGAATCCAGTGTTTTGCTTCTGGTGGTAATTTGAAAATCGTGATACTTAATTTTAAGCGTTACCGTTTTACCCGATGTTTGGGCAATCTTTAATCTTTCTGCCACTCGAAGAATGATTTTATCTAATGCCTCTAACATTTCGCTTTCTGTTGTTAAATCATTTCGGAAAGTGTTTTCAGCACCCACAGATTTACGAATTCGATCAGGCTTTACGGGGCGATCATCTATCCCTCTCACAATTTTATAATAATATCTGCCTGTTTTACCAAAATGTTTTGCAAGAAACAATTCACTTTTTCCCTTCAAATCTTTACCACAATGAATATTTAGTTTCTTCATTTTCTCACTTGTTTTTTTCCCTATTCCGTGAAATTTTTCTATAGGCAGTCTTTCAATAAATCCTTCTACAGCTTCAGGTGGGATTAGTGCTAATCCATAAGGCTTATTAATCCCTGAAGCTACTTTCGCTAAAAATTTGTTTACAGAGATTCCAGCTGAAGCGGTCAAATCAGTCTTCGAAAGGATTTCCTGCTGAATTTCTTTAGCTATTCTCGAGGCAGAATCAATTTTCTTTTTATTTTCCGTAACATCCAGATATGCTTCATCTAATGAAAGAGGTTCTACGAGATCTGTGTATTGGAAAAATATTTCCCGAACCTGCTGGGAGACATGTTTATATACATCAAATCTTGGTTTCACAAAAATAAGATGGGGACATAATCTTTGAGCTATGACTGAAGGCATGGCAGATCTGACACCGTATTTTCTCGCTTCATAACTTGCAGTGGCTACTACCCCCCTTTTACTGGAACCGCCTACAGCTACAGGTTTACCTAGCAGATCAGGATTATCACGTTGTTCTACAGATGCATAAAAAGCATCCATATCCACATGAATTATTTTCCGCAAGTCTTTTCCTGCCTCCATACCATCATCATTCTCTCAAAGGGTGAAAACTAAAGTTAAATAAGTCTGACCGCTGATAATGTCCCGAAACATCCAATGTCATTCGCTCTTCATACACTTCATCTGGATGAATTTCTGCATAGATAATTAATTCCTGCTCATAAATCGGCTCGACAATATAATTGCCATCAGGACCAATGACGGCACTTCCTCCTCGTAAAACCCATTCATTCGGAGTATTTTTCCACTTTTCGGGGATGGTTAATTGCTTTGGAAGGTCACTTACCCGCATCATTTGGCCAGCAGTAATAACAAAACATCGACCTTCAAATGCATAATGCCTACTGGCTATTTGATGCATTTCGTGTACTGTAGGCCAAACTGCTATATGAATATGTTCTCCCGCCTCGTGTAATGTATATCTGGTAAGAGGCATCCAATGCTCCCAACAAATCAATCCTCCTACCTGATATCCTTGTAGCTGTATTGGGTGAGTTCCCCTTCCATCACCTAATCCATAAATAAGTTTCTCTGTATAAGTGGGCATCAATTTTCTATGATGAAATATTAACTCCCCCTTTTCATTGATCATAATCAGGCTATTGAAGATCGTTCCATTTCCAGGCCCACTTGATACTTTTTCGTTTATTCCAGCACAGATAGCTACTCCATTTTCTTTTGCCATTCTTTCCAGTCGATCAACTCCTGAACCTGGAACTTCTAAACTATTGTTGATCATTTCAGCAAAAACGGCCTTTGTAGGAGGATGATTCCACTTGCCCATGCCTGGACAATGATCTAACCATGCCGGATAGCCTGCAAACCATGTTTCTCCAAATATGACAAAACTGGCACCATGATCCGAAGCTTCTCTAACTAATGATTCCGCTTTAGTAATAGAAGCATCTAATTGATTAAACACGGGACTGGATTGAATTATTGCGATCTTCAACTTATGTAGATTTAAATGTCATAAATATTCCAGGTCAAATTAAATATAATTGTTAATTTCTTCTTTTATCTGGCTATCAGATTATTGTAAGAAAAGCAATGTTAAGTAAATATGGCTGAAAATGGGCCATCTGCAAAGGAGTTTACATCAATACCAAAATATGTATGATCAATGACGGTTCATACATAATTGATTAACCTATATTACAGTAGATCAAGACATATACCAAACTAGCTTTATGAAAGTATTAGCCATTTTTGTTGGAACACCCCAGCCTACTTTATATCGCGGAAAGGAAATCATGACAGGTATCTATAAATCAAGAGTTAATGGACCTGTAGGCGTGAATGCCTTAAATATTGTGGGCGACAAACAAGCTGACCTTACAGTCCACGGAGGTACTTTTAAAGCAGTATATGCATATCCTGCATTGCATTATTCATTCTGGAAAAAGAAAAGACCAGATTTAAGTTTTGAGCCAGGAAAGTTTGGAGAAAACCTATCCGTCGAAGGCCCGCTAGAGAAGTACACCTACATTGGAGATCGATTTACTATAGGGAATGCCGAACTCGAAGTAACTCAGCCCAGGATGCCTTGTTTTAAGCTTGGGATAAAAATGGGGGATCCTAAATTTATTAGAAATTTCCTGGAAGCAAATATTACAGGCTACTATTTCAAAGTCATAAAAGAAGGAAGTTTTCAAGAGGGAGATAGCTTGATCAAAATAAAAGAATCTCCTTATAAATTAAGTATAGAGGAAGTAGCAAGAGCCTATTTTCTGGAACCAGATAATAAATCTTTACTTGAAAAAATTATCCAATCTCCCGACTTGATCAAAGATTGGAAATTCTATTATACAAATAAATTAATGGCCATAGACTAAGATAGCGCTATCTCATCTAAAGATTCCAATTGATAGGTTCATTTCCTTGCTTAGCAAGAATTTCATTTGCTTTAGAGAAATGCCGTGTACCAAAGAAACCATTATTTGCAGAATAGGGAGATGGATGAGCTGCGGTAAGGATGTGGTGCTTCTGAGGATCAATAAATTTCCCCTTTTCTTTAGCGTATTTTCCCCACAAAAAGAAGATCACTCCATCTCTATGCTCATTTAATGCTTGTATAGCAGCATCAGTAAATTCTTCCCAACCCTTCCCTTTATGTGATCCGGGTGTACTTGCTCTTACCGTAAGTAATGAGTTCAATAATAGTACACCTTGGTCCGCCCAGGACTGAAGGTATCCATGGGAAGGAATATCTATTCCCAGATCAGCGTTCAATTCCTTAAATATATTTTTTAAGGACGGAGGCTGTCTCACTCCCTGTGGTACGGAAAAAGAAAGGCCATGCGCCTGACCCTGACCATGATAGGGATCTTGACCCAAGATAACAACTTTCACTTTATCAAAAGGCGTGCTGTTAAAAGCATTGAAAATATACTTGCCTGGAGGATAAATCGGATGGCCACTTGCTTTTTCTTCTACCAGGAACGCTTTTAATTGCTGAAAATAGAGTTTCGAAAATTCTTCGTTGAGTACTTCTTTCCAGCTTTCTTCCAGTTTAATGTTTTGGGGAGATGAATTCATTTTATGTGTGATTTTTTTTTCGAAGGACAATAAAGAGCATTCCTAACATGATCATCGCAGCCAAAATACCGATAATCCAATACATTGATATTCTTGCAGGGGATGGTTGAGGGGGCATTCCTTTGCCCAATAATTTGATTCCTTCATTTAGAGTTAAGATCGGACGATTGCCCATACACTTAAACGTTTTGGGCGTAAATTTCTTCTGGACAAATACTACATACATTCTACCTTCCTCAAATATATATCCACAATCTTTTTCCCAAGCTGTATGTATTACCTGTAAGCGTTCGATAGGTTTCTTCCAACTTGTAGCTACTTTGAAGGTAAATTTCCACCCGCCTGAAATCCAGTCAGAGTCTAACTGGATGACTTCTCCTGCAAAAACATAATCTGCTTGTTCCTTAGCTTCATGGATAGAAATTGAATCTTGACATGTGCAATTGGCAAATACAAGTTGGGTATTATAAGTCAACAGAAACAAGAATAATATACAACATCTCATATAGCGACCAAGCTAAATTCAGGATATAGCGGAAAATTTTCCTTATAAAAAAACAGCCAATTGGCTGTTTTTTTTAGATATAATACTTTTGTCATTCGCTTTTGTTTACTGCACTAAAACTAAATGTTAGCGGAGTATGAGTTACTGTCCTTCTTGGGTCAGCATCTGATTATACCCATTGAGGTTGGTTAACCATTCGATAGCTTCTTCCACAACAGGATCTCCATTTAATTGCCCCTCTATCACCCCTTTCTCATGGTAGTATCTTTTCAAAATTTCTTGTTTCAAATATTTCTTAATTTCTTCTTTATATTTCTCCACATCCTGTCTTTTAAAATGAGAAAGCATCTGGGAAAGCTCATTTAATGTTTCTCCCACTTTATCATAGTATGCTTCAGAAGATACTGTCTTTTTCAATTCTTTTAACTTTCCATCTGCAGTCGTCTCATATGAGAATTTTTTCGATTCCAAATAAGCCACAAAATCATCATACATTTCATCTGAGACGACAAATTTTGCAGCTTCAGGAATGGCAGGATGCTTATCAGCATATAAAGATGCATAATCGTAAATATACCCTTGATTTACTAGTGCTCGACTTACCGTTTTCGGTTTGTTCTGAGGAACATACACATCGGGCTCTATCCCTCCTCCATCATATACAGATCTACCATTCCTCGTAGTAAAATGATTTCTAGAACTATCGGGAATACGCTCAGCTTTACTATCACCATGATCATGTGTATAATTTACTGCCTGAATACATCTACCTGAAGGCGTGTAATATTTAGCCGTGGTCACCTTTAATTGTGCATTATAACTGAGGGGCCGAATATTTTGTACCAACCCTTTTCCAAAACTCCTCTGCCCGACCACAATCCCCCTGTCTAAATCTTGAATAGCTCCAGTGACTATTTCAGAAGCACTTGCACTTCTCCCATTGATTAATACCGCTAATGGAATTTCTGCATCTACAGGAGGGGACTTAGCATAGTGAGTTCTATGCGATCCATCAATTCTTCCTCTGGTTTCCACGATCTTTTCTTTTTGGGGAATAAAAATATTGGCAACTTTTACTGCCTCATCAAGTCTTCCTCCGGGATTATTTCTCAGATCAAGGATTAAGCTCTCAAAAGTAGAATGATTTTCCTTAAAATCCTGTATCGCCTTCTCAACTTCTGCAGCAGCATCCTGGGTGAATCCCTGAAGGGAGATATAACCCACGCTTTCATTAAGCATCCCACTGTAAGCAACATTATTCACCCTAATGCGATCTCTGGAGATTTTTAGGGTAGCAAGGTCGTTTTCTTCTTCTGATTTTTTGACTTCTAAGGTTACCATAGACCCCTTTTCTCCCCTTAATAAATTTCGCACATCTAACACTTCCATCTCAGTACCATCAACTTCCTTACCATCAATTTTAAGAATTTCATCGCCTATTTCAAGTCCAGCTAAATCTGCGGGATAGCCATCATAGGAATCCATCACTAAAATTCTTTTATCACGCTTCCCAATGACTGCACCAATACCACCATATTCTCCTGTACTCATAAACCTGAAATCCTCTAATTCCTCTTCGCTTATGTAATTAGTGTATGGATCAAGGGAGTTCAACATCGCATCTATACCTGTGCGAATCAGGTCTGTAGGATCAGTGTCATCTACATATAAAGCATTAATTTCGCGATACAATTTGCCGAAGATGTCTAGGTTTTTAGAAATCTCGAAATAATTGTCAGATACATTGGTTATAAAACCTAAACTAAAGGACAACGAAATGGCGGCTGCCCAAATCACAACAGTTCTATACCTCATGGCTTCAATTCGATTACTATTAATTTAATTGTACCTTTATAATTCCAATCTATTATTATTTTTCCCCAAGATAAAGTCAATAACTTATCCTTTTTTTTCCTCTGTAATAATCCGTAAGCTTTAGTATATGAAATAACTACACGCGCTGATATATCTTATACCTTACGCATCTTATTTTGACAACATACACGCTAATGATTTAGCAATTGAAATACCCACAAGTTAGGTTGGCTATAATATCTAGATAAGTTATAATATTACCCTTTAGCTATTATCAGGAATAAGTATTAATAGTAGTTTGATTGGATTAATATAAATTAATAACAATCCTGAACATTTGCTAAAGAAAAAAGAATAGATTGAAAAAAATTAAGGATAAAAGGAGAATTTAGATGTATAAACTTATTAAATCTCTTGGAATCGTTTGAGAAGTTTTGTGAAAGAGGAAATGAGAGAATGATAGGGGATTTTATAGGGTTTGGTATATATAATGATGAAAGCGAGTGTATTTCCCTCTTTATTTAGAGTAGACAATAAGGAATGCTTATGCAATCTAAATCCTTCTCTTAACCTACGTTTGATATAATTTCTGTCAACGGCTCGTTTCAAAAGCCTTTTGGGAACTGAGAATGCTACGGAAACAGGAGATTCAATTAATTCATCGGGAGGATTAAATATATAAATGCAACGTAGAGGCCCATGTTTCATTTTCTGACCGTGGGTAAACAGATAATCAAACGTTTTCTTGCTACAAATCCGCTCTTTCTTTGGAAAGGTATAATGATTTTTTTCAGAGGGCTTATTATTTTTGTTTGTGCCTTCCTTCATCGCTAACACTGAGCTTATGTCTGCCTTTAGCTCTTCTTCTAGCTAACACTTTTCTACCATCATGCGATTGCATACGCTCGCGAAATCCGTGCTTGTTTCTTCTTTTCCTATTACTTGGTTGGTATGTACGTTTCATTTTTACTTATTTGGGCTGCAAAAATAAGAAATTTTATTACTTATACCAATAAAATGACTTCCTTACAACTATTAAAAGTAACCTTATTATTACAAAGAATTTAAACAACTCTACAAGCTTGCACGTTACTCATTCATGATTCGAATAGTTATTATTCTAGGTAGCACGAGACAAAACCGCAAAACGGATCAAGTAGCCTACTATCTTCGAGATCAGTTGACTAATAGAAAAGATATAAGTGTGGAATTAATTGATCTTGCAGAAATTCAGATTCCCATTTTTGAAGAAAGATGGCAAGAATCAAATGATCCTCCTGAGCTTATGCACTCCATAAGTTTAACCTTATCTCAGGCTGATGCACTGATATTTTGTTCTCCTGAATATCATGGAAGTTATACTGGAGCATTAAAAAATGCATTAGATCATTTTTGGAAAGAGTTTAAGCGGAAACCTATAGGGGTGGTCACTTCTGGTTCAGGAAAAATGGGAGGAATTAATGCTTCCACTCAAATGCAATTACTCATCCTTTCGCTATCAGCTTTTCCTATGCCCTACAAACTGTTAGTGCCATATGTTCATAAAGCTTTTGACGAATCGGGAAATCCTGTAGATCCGGCACTGGAAACACAAACTAATCAATTTATAGACGAGTTTCTTTGGTTCAGTGAGAAATTCGTAAAAACTCCAAATATTTCTACTCAAGCATCATCTTTTGATTAACAGCTACCGTATCTTTAGGTATTAATGTGAACATAGCTAGCTATTTGCTAATTTTTTCCCTATGAAGTATCAGAATAACCTCTTGGTACGGATGATTTATCTGTTCCTGCTCTCAGTACTAATATTTCCTACTTATTCTTACGGCCAAGCATCAGAAGGAATCAATTTTTTTGAAGGCACATGGGAAGAAGCCTTGGCCGAAGCAAAATCCAATACTAAAGTTATTTTTTTACATGCTTATACTTCCTGGTGTGGATACTGTAAAACAATGCAGCGAAATACTTTCAGACGATCTGAAGTGGGAGAGTTTTTTAATTCCCGTTTTATTAATGTAAAAATGGATATGGAAAAAGGAGAGGGGCCGGAATTAGCGTATACCTATCAAGTGCATTCGTATCCAACTTCCTTATTTATTGATTATTTGGGTAGATTGATTTTGAGAGATCAAGGATACAAAGCCCCTGATGAATTTTTGCATATAGCAGAAGAAGCATTATCCCCATCTCACAATAGAGCCACATTAGCTTTATCATACAATTCAGGTAAAGCAAGCCCACAAGAGATGCTATACTATGCTTACCTGTTAAAAGTAGCAGAAGAAGATTATAGAACTGTAGCACGAGACTATTTTAGCACTCAGAAAAATAAAGAATTACTTAACGAGCGCAATTGGGAGGCTATTCAAAAACTTACTCATCATATTGACAGCAGGGAGTTTAATTACCTATTGGCCAAAAAGAAAAAATTCGAAAAAAGATTTGGTAAAGAAAATGTAAACCCAAAAATAGCTTCTTTATTAAAAAATAATGTTATCACAGCTGTTATTACCGGAGATGATGGACAATACCAACGAGCGTTAAAAATTTCCCAACAATATATGAATGATGGTGGTGAGTTAGCGAGTAGATTACGAATGACCTTAGCTGCTACCAGAAAAGAATGGCAGAATTATGCATTTAAAGCAGTAACGCATTTTGAAAAATATTCTTCCACAGATGCCAAAGAACTGCATCTGGCTGCATCTCATTTTTTACATCACATTCAAAGAGAAGACTTATTAACAAAAGCGATTCTGTGGTCAAAACAAGCAGTAGCATTGGATAATAGCTACACTCACTTTGTAACGTATGCGGCTCTTTTATATAAAACGGGTCAATATGAAAAAGCAAAAGCAATTGCAAATCAGTCGGTTCATATTGCCAGAAAGGAAGGAGTAAGCCCAGGTCCTTCGATGAAAATTCTAAGAGAAATTAATACCATTTCTCAATAAGCTCAATTCCGGATCTGGACTATGAATATTGATTACAATAATTAGTTGATCTGATTAACTGAAATTTCGAACTTTATTATCACTTTATTCCCCAGAATGATACTGGATTTCCCCACTCCATAATGCAAACGATTTACTTCAAATTCTCCATGAAACACTTGATCGGTGAAAGTAAAAGGAATCTCAACTTGCTTTATTACATCTTTTATGGCAAAATCTCCTTTGATGATATAGCCATCTTTATTCTTTACAATATCATTTGATGTAAATCGAATTTCGGGAAAGGATTCGACCTCAAAATAATCCTCACTCCTCAAATGCTTATCTCTCATATTATTATTCGTGTTTATAGTTTCTGTTTTAACAGAAGCTTTTACGAATGATTGATCTAATTTGTCAGGAGAAAAATAAATCTCTCCTTCTAATCCTTCGAATGAACCATTGACACGAATACCGGCATTTTTAATCGTAAACCCTATTTTAGAAGATTGCGGAGAAATGGTCCATGAAGCCGGATCAGAGGATGATGTTTGCGCGTTCATATAAATATTTGCAACTAGCAGCCATACTCCCATAATAATGTATCTGCTAAAAATTAACTTTGATGTTGTTAAAGACATATGAATAATAGTTAGATGATTGTACACAACTTATTTAGGTTAATTGAATTGAACTAAAAGTGAAAATTTTATCTTTATAGCCCTATTCAGGTTTTCAACTTATGGAAAATAAATTCAAGATACATAAAAGATACACCATTACCTCTGCTTTACCCTACGCTAACGGTCCATTACATATAGGCCACATCGCGGGAGCATACCTTCCAGCTGATATCTATGTCAGGTACTTAAGGCTTCAGGAGCGGGATGTATTGTATGTATGTGGAAGCGATGAACATGGTGCGGCGATCACTCTTCGCGCCAAAAAGGAAAATATAAGTCCTCAGGAAATTATCGATAAATACCATGCAATGATCAAGGAGACGTTTGAGCGATTCGGTATTTCATTCGATATTTATCATCGCACTTCTGCACCTATTCATCATAACACTTCACAAGAAATTTTCCTGAAACTATATGAAAATGGAGAATTTTTTGTCCAGGAATCAGCGCAATACTACGACGAAGAGTATGACCAATTTCTAGCAGATCGTTATATAACTGGGACATGCCCTGTATGTAATTATCCCAAGGCTTATGGGGACCAGTGCGAAAACTGCGGATCTTCCTTAAATGCAACAGATTTAATCCATCCTATCTCTACCCTTAGCAATAAGGAACCCAAGTTGAAAAAGACTAAGCATTGGTATTTAGCTTTAGATAAGTATCAGTCCTGGCTGGAAGAATGGTTGCTTGAGGGGAAAAAGGGAATATGGAAAAACAATGTTTATGGTCAATGTTCTTCCTGGCTTAAGGCTGGCTTGCAGGCTCGTGCAATGACCCGTGATTTGAATTGGGGCGTAGATGTACCACTACCCGATGCTGAAGGGAAAAAGCTTTACGTTTGGCTGGATGCTCCTATCGGATACATTTCTGCAACCAAACAATGGGCCATCAACAATGGTAAAGACTGGGAATTATATTGGAAGGAGCAACCCAATCCAGAGGATAACTCACGCTTGATTCATTTTATAGGAAAGGACAACATTGTTTTCCATTGTATTATTTTTCCAGTTATTCTTAAGGCTCATGGAGAATATATATTACAGGATAATGTCCCAGCCAATGAGTTTCTGAATTTACAAGGAGATAAATTATCTACCTCACGAAATTGGGCAGTCTGGCTTCATGAATATTTAGATGATTTTCCAGGCAAAAGGGATGTGTTGAGGTATGTATTAGCGGCTAATGCCCCTGAGAATAAGGATAGTGAATTTACGTGGGAAGATTTTCAGTCGAAAAATAATAATGAATTAGCAGATATATTAGGTAATTTAGTGAATCGTGTAATTGTCCTAACACAAAAATACTATCAGAGCGTTCTCCCTGAAGTATCGGATCTATCGACATTACTAACAAATCCTGGATCTATCCCAAAGGAAACCCAGGAATTATATACCTTAGAACGTTCATTATTTGCTGATATAGATACCCAGATTACGGCAGTAGAAGAGTGTTTGGAACTTTTTCGTTTTAGAGATGCACTAAATGGAAGTATCCAGGTAGCAAGATTAGGGAATAAATATCTCACTGATCAAGAACCCTGGAAAAAGTGGAAAAAAGAACCGGAAAAAGTAGCCCCTATTCTTTTTTCTGCAGCACAGATATTAGCCAAGCTGTCGATCGTATTACAACCATTTCTCCCCGATACTGCCGATAGAATTGCTCAACTACTGAACGTTGATCCCAGAGCATGGAAATGGAAAGATTTACATACCCACATATTAATTCCCGAAGGCCATCAAATTTTCTCCGAAGGAAAACCTGAGGTTTTATTTGACAAAATAGATGATGAGGTCATCCAACAGCAGATTAACAAACTAGGGAAAAAGGAAGGTGTGGAAGAGACAGGTGTACCTATTCCTCCACAAAAAAGTGAAATACAATTTGAGGATTTTGAAGGGATGGATATACGAATAGGTACCATCCTGGAAGCTTCTAAAGTTGCTAAAACTAAAAAGTTACTTCAATTTCAAGTAGATACAGGAATAGATATCAGAACAATAGTTTCAGGAGTAGCTGAATTTTTTAAGCCGGAGGAATTAGTAGGGAAACAAGTTCCCGTGTTAGTTAATCTTAAGCCACGAAAAATTCGGGGTATTGAGTCTCAAGGAATGATTCTTTTTGCAGAAGATTCTCAAGGCATCCTTTATGCAATATCTCCTCATAATAAAATAGAGTCCGGATCAGGGGTAAAATGATGTTTGGCCACTTTATCTCGTATTAAGAAGATCAATATGAGTAGTTCGATGTTCTTGAATTGTCAATAAGCAGGAATTTAGATGATCATCTTCTTACTCCTGCTTATCCTGTTTCCTCCCAAATTCGATCAGTCAGGATACTTTTCGAATACTTTCTAAATAAGGTAACTCAGCGGTCAACTTACTGATATCCGAAATAATAATTTGATAACGAGAATACTGAATGATTCCCTGGGACTTCAACTTGTTGAGGATAGTAGTTACAGACTGTCTGGAAGAACAAATCAAGTTAGCGATCTCTAAATGTGTCAGATAATTTGATATATATATAGTCTTGCCAAATTGATTTCCTTCAGCTTCCGCCCATTCACAGAAAAATGTAATCAATCGAGAACGTACATCCTTAAATACTAAATTGTGATAACGATTCTGGAGGCGCTGTAGCTTTGTTTCTAATAATCGCGAGTAAGACATAGCAAATTCGGCATTCCGATTTAAGACAGATTGGAAAACATTATAGGGGATGGTGAAAATAACGGTCATAGGAGCAGCGGCCTGCGCATAACAGGTTCTTAATGAATTGTACAATGATGGATTTCCAAAAATATCTCCCTCCCGCACTATATCGTTGATCAATTGGTTTCCCTGATAATCTACCTCCAGGACTTTTACTCTACCCTTAATAATTCCATAGAGATAAGCTTGGTCGCGATTCTCAAAATCGATGTAATTATTTTTAGAATAGTGCAATATGGATGCATGACTGTTAAGGACTTCTATCTGATTCTCACTTAATGATGCGAAAAGGGGGTGGTTTTCCAGGCTATAGAGTTTCTTCTTCATTATATTATTTTTCAGGTGAAGGAGATTGATGTTGCTATGATATATTGCCAAAGGAAGTGCCAGCCTGACCAGAATTAACTTTTGTATATAAATACCTGAAAATCAACCAAACAAAAGTACATATGTAGCCTCTATACAGATGAAGCTTCAAAAAAAATCTGGAATATCGGAATGAGTTCCGATATTCCAGAAAATAAATTTTAGTACTGAAACACTTAAGGGAGGGTCGCTATTTCTAGCCTGGTCGTGTGAAGCTGCTTTTTACTGATTATCATTTCCGGAGCAGCTTTAACTTGAGGCTGAAGGAATAAATTGTATTGGTACATCACTCTAAGTAACTCTGCCACACTCCATGCCTGAGCAACACATCCTCTTGAATGATGGGGTTCTTCGGAATCAAAAATTTCCGAGATGTTTCCAACTCCAGCATCTTTCAAGTGAGGAGCAATATTTTTGATGACTTCTTCAGCATAATAGACTCCATATTCTCCCATTACATACATGTGAGCGTCTATATAAGGCCCCAATAACCAACTCCATACCGTTCCCTGATGATAAGATCCATCTCTTGACACTCTGTCACCTTCATAGGTCATTTTATGTCGCTCATCCAATATAGACAGACTGCGCAAGCCGACAGGAGTATAAAGTTCCTTAGATACTACGTCTAACAATAATCTAGCTTTTGTCCGATTGAGTAATGGATAAGGTAAACTAATTGCCAACAATTGATTGGGACGAATTGAACTGTCTTTCCCTTGATCATTGACCAAATCAAATAAACACCCCCTATCTTCATTCCAAAATACTTGCTCAAAACGCAATCGAGTAGATTCAGCTAACTGTTCCATTTCAGCGGCCTTTTTGTGATCGCCAAATTTCCCATTCATATAAGCATATATTCTCAGCGCATTGTACCATAGGGCATTAATCTCAACAGCTTTTCCCTCTCTAGGAGTTACTACCCAATCTCCAACTTTTGCGTCCATCCAGGTAAGTTGTACTCCTGGAGAACCAGCTTGTAATAGGCCATCCTCATCAACTTTAATGTGAAATTGTGTGCCTCGTTGATGATAATAAATGATTTCATGCATTACAGGCAGCATGTAATCCCTAACAAAGGCATCATCACCTGTATATTTTAAATAATGGTAAAGTGCAACAAAAAACCAAAGGGTGGCATCAACTGTATTATAAAGGGGTTCTTCTTCGTAATCCGAGAATCTGTTAGGAATAATCCCTTCTTTCAATTGTTCTGTAAATGCACGGAGAATTTTCTTTGCTTCTTCAAATTTACCTGTAGACAGGCATAACCCTGGTAAAGATATCATCGTATCGCGTCCCCAATCAGAAAACCAATGATAACCTGCGATTATAGAACGCAAATCATTATCTCGCTTTACGATAAATTGATCTCCTGCAAGTAGTAATGATTTGTGGAATGGATGAGAGGCATTTTTTACAATGGATAAACGTCTACGTTTTTCAGCTTCATACAATTCCAACACATCTCTTCCTTCAGGATTCTCCAGAGTAGCAATAATTCCTATTTTCGATCCTTCTTCTAAATCAAAAAATAACTTACCTAGGGAAAATAAATCTTCATGCGCATCCTGACCTCTGTTCAACTCTTCAGAATATTCAAACTGATAATACCACTCTGAATGAGCCTCAAACTTTGCTCCTTTAGCCCCAAGAAACAACTCTGGATATTTTGATGAAGAGGTATACTGTAATACGTCATTTTCGAATTCTATCTGATGAATAGGTTTCGAATCTCCCGGATCAAGTGCATGAAAATCTCTGGCATGAGCTAAGGGTGATAATTCAATCTGAAATTTCTCATCTGCCTTAAGAACCTCGTAGATAATTAAGGTGGAGTTTTCTCCATTCAGCGCTACGATCGTTTTCTTAATTTCAATATTTCCTACGCGATAGATGAACTCAGGGAAGAGACTTTTCTTAAACTTTTGAAGAAAAATATATCCTGTCGGATATACTGCTCCTTTGTACTTATTACATCCCAAATCATGGCGACGTCCATAAGCCCAAATCGTTTCATCTATTTTTGAGAGCATAACGGCTCTTTCTACGGGTGGTTTAAGTGCTGCAACTAATAGCCCATGATATCTCCTGGTATTTGTACCAATAATGGTGGAACTGGCATATCCTCCTAACCCGTTTGTTTCTAGCCATTCATATCGAGTAGCTAGATTAAATTGCTGTGTTTTTGAGCTTTCAATTACATAATTCATGGCACATTTTTCTTTTACTAACTATGCACACTACACAAAAATCTTTTAATAATAATCTTTGCCTACAGATAACATATTGATAAAACCGATAACGTGGAATGATTTTCCTCAGGAGATAAAGTAGTAGTAGGAGGTAAACAACTAATGGAAGACCGGTTCAACAACACTTTCTGCGAAATTGAGGTGAAAAAACGTTATAACCAGTATCCGCGCAATTACAAATTAATGGCATAATAAAAAACTACTAAAATAAATTCCTTGCAAATCTTTATTCCAGTTGAAGAGTCATTCACATAAATTATCAATCAGCACAAACTATATTGATCAAAAAGTTCAATTGTTAAATTATAAAGCTAATGACAATGTGCCTTACCTATAACTGAACAAATCTTACCTATAAAAAATAAAGCTTGTACTGCCATAAAATCAACAAATCATGTACTAATTTTTCTACTTGCCAAAAAGAACAGTCCTCTAGCCTTAAAAAAGAATGATCTATGTAATTGGACCTTTTCTAAATAAACTTTTGTCTTATCCCATTGTTTACAGGAACTTATAAACAAAAGTATAATAAATATATTAATCCTGTTTTATTTCAAGTAAAAATAAAGTTAAATATAGGCTAATTGATGAAAAAATTCTTAAAAAAGCTCTTGAATATTTAATAAATTTTCAAAGAGAGGAAATTGATACATACGTGCTCAGATTTTTTGCCTGGTTTTACCAATTGAATTAATAAGGATCAGTTAACTGACTGATCAAATAAGAGTATTCACATTACATTAACATATTTTTACCGTACGTTTTTACCTTTGATTAGTTAGTACAACAATCTTCTTTTTTATAAAGTAACCTTTTTATTTATTGAATTTTTGTCCCTTAACTGACCCGAATTACACTGGGAACAGTGTGGATGAAGTCCATCTCTCATTAAATGCAGGTATTCTTTGAGGATACTCTTTTCAAAAAGCTTCCATACTTATTTCTTACATCTATCTTCCATGTTAAATCAGAAAAGAAATTTCTCCTGCCATATTAATTATCCCAAAATTGGTTCAAATACAAATATTTAATTCAATTCATGAATCATTCATTTTACTATAAAGCCGGCTATTAGAGTATATTCCTTTCAAATGTAATTATAAAAGGTTCATTACACCCTTCAAAAAATTTTTACCTCATATTTTTGGGATTCACAAATAAAATTCAACTCAATATGATGAACCTAAAAATCTATCGGTTTAATTTACTCACGATTAAACATCGATTATCTTTATTATTTATATTTATCACCTTATATGGAGTTTCTCAGCCGTCTATCGTCCAACAGTGTGAATTTAGTGTGTATGAGGAAGGTCGATTTTCTGTTTGGCTAGATCATTTACCTACATCTCCTGGTACTGACTACAGATTTGAGCCTTCTCCAGCAATAATGACTATTTTTGATGATGGCACAGCACGCCTTACTGGCAGAATAGTCAATCTAAATGATTCTACTTTACGATGGGATATTTTTGTTTCATTCAAAGAAGAACAAAACTGGGAGGAATGGTCGGCACAGGGACGAACTTTTAAAAGTTCTCTGGATGCAGTAAGTACCGCCGAAATATTTCATCCTGAGTGGACCTTCTGGGAACTTGATGATGTTAACAGTTACTTTGCTTCGGTATCGGGTAGTCCCTTTGAAGGGGATACCTTATATTTAAGACATAGACCGAACGATATCAGTGTAGGCTTTCAGTTAGGTAGAGGAGCAAATGACCGCAACGAAAACTTTGGGTTTTCTGGATGGTTTGATTATTCCTTCTCTAAAGGGGAAACATGGGATTGGGCAGGTTCGGGAGATATAAATACAACTGCTTCATGTGATACCTTAAGCTGCGATATAGAAATAGATACTACTATTGTTAGTTGTAATGATAGCGGAGAATTTTCTATAGAAATAGCGTTAAACGGAAGTGGGGAAGGTTACTTAATCACTGATTCATTTAATTTCACTGAAGTTGATTTCACCAGCTCGAGCACTTATCTATTTGGGAATTATCCCAGCGAATCTAGCATTCAAATTTCTATTATCAATAATGACAATCCCTCCTGTGACATTATACTGGATTCTATTAGCGAAAACTGTCCTCTTCCCCCTACTTGCGGAATTGAGGACTTATTTGCCCAAGCAGTCTCCATTTCTGACGATTCCTTTCAGGTAGAAGTTTCATTTGAAGGAGAGGTGGGAAGTTACTTACTTTCAGATATTTCGATTATCGCAGATTCTTTGAGAGCAGATCCACAATTCATTTCAAGCCCAGATAGCGTTTTTATCTTAGGACCTTACTTAAAAGAAACCTTGATAAATATCAGTCTTGCTGACACGACCATTAACAATTGTATTTTTACCTTGGCTGGCTTGACGGTGGATATTCCTCAAGAAAATCCATGTGATTTAGATTCGGTTAATGTAGAACCTAGATGTATAGGAACATCAGGTAATTTTACTATAGATGTATTTTTTTCTGGAAATGGGACAGAATACTTTATTAGAGATGTTTCCCAAACCACTGTACTCTCAAATCTGGAGTCAGGAACTCATGCTTTTGGATCCTTCCCGAGTGGGGATACAGTCAGACTCGAAATTGGCGATAGAATAACAGGTTGTGTAGAATCTCTAGGTAGTTTCGTAACGGCCACTTGTATCAGCTGTGAGTTAGCAATATCCACTGTGAGTTCAATCTGTGTAGGAGATAGCATAGAGGTATCCGTCACTATTACTGGCTCAGGAGAAAACTTTCAACTCTTTGACAATCAAGGCACACCCTCACTAAATAACTTAACTTCGGGATCATATATATTGGGTAGATATCCCGCTGAAATTGGAGATGCGATCATCGTTTCAGCAAATGATCCTACTAAACCCGAATGTGACACGGTTTCTTTAGCAGTACCTGAAATCCCATGTCCGATTTGCGATTTAGCTATTACCAACTCCAGCCCAAGATGTGTAGGAGATAGTATAGAGGTATCCGTCACTATTACAGGCTCAGGAGAAAATATTCAACTCTTCGATAATAGTGGCACTCCACCATTAGGTGGTTTAACCGCAGGAACATACATACTGGGTAGATACTCTTCTACTGTAGCGGCACCTATCATCGTTTCCATAACTGATTCTTCTCAATCGGCTTGTGATACCATTTCCCAAGAAGTTCCCGGCATTAATTGTATCAGCGATATAGATTCCATAGATATCCTTCCAGAACCATTTTGCGATTTATCAAATGAAGATCAATTTTTTATTCGACTAAGCATTCCTGGAAATGGTACTTTATATAGAATCAGAGCTATTGCGAATGGGTTACCTCCTGTAATTATAGATAGTGTATCGGCTAATGAGGAAGTTATCCTTGGTCCTTTCAACAATAATCAAAGAGTAACGATTGCTATATCTGATCTAACTGTTCCCTCTGCTACTAGAAATAGAATTCTTCCTTCGGTTACTGAAGATTGTACTCCTGAACCTCCCGCCAATGATTCTTGTCTGGTAGTAGAAAATATGGAAATGATGCTTGGTGACTCTATTTTTCAATTGAGCTGTGGTGAAAGGGTAGAAGGGACTACCAGGGGTGCCACTTTTGACGATGAAGTGTGTGCTTATTGTGGCACCTTTGCAGACGCCCCGGGAGTTTGGTATAGCTTTAAAGGAACGGGAGACTCGACCTCTATTTCTGTATGTTGTACCCAGCCCGCAAGTGGATATGACGCAAGAATGATGATATTCGAATTTGGTTGTGATACCCTATCCTGTATCACCGGAAATGATTTAGATCCAAATGACTCTACCTGTGCAACAGCCACCTTTTTTTCCAGGGATCAGCAGGAATATCTGGTATTCGTAACTGGTGCCAATGGTGTTACTGGAGAATTTTCCATAGACGTAGCATGCGGTTCTAATATTAATGTCCAGTCTCCAGAGGATGAGCCAGTTACTAGTGTACCTAATCCTTTTTCTGAAGAACACCTTGAAGGAAGAGCATTTTTTATTGGAGATCTGCAGCCAAATCCAGCTAGCAACCTAACAATGACTAGTATTATAGCTCCTGAAACAAAGAGTATCCAATACAATATCTATAATGCTGCCGGGCAGTTAAGTCTTTCAAAAGAAATTATGATAACACCCGGGACGCAAGATATTACGATCCCCATAGATGGTATGTCTAACGGATTCTACATCATCCAATGGACCACCAATCAAACCATTCTTAAAAGCCAAAGATTATTGATCTTGAAAGAAGATTAAGATAAAAACTGCCAAAAGAGAACTACCTATTAGAAAAAATTATTTCATAATAGGTAGTTTTTTATTCTTTCTGTTGATACTTTACACCAAATGAATGTATTTCCAAATATTCACACTTGTATAATAATATATACAATATCAGGAAGTCTAACCTTATACAGAAAGCTACATAAACGATTTGAGCTACTATTGCCTGGACAGCAATGTCTGATATTTCTCTGAATCTGCTAATACCTCAAGGGAGGTAATTATATCTGGATCATCATCGAAAGAAGCTCTTAGAATTCCTTCCTGGAAATAGTAGTGGTTCAATATTTCTTTTTTCAGCAAGGCACTAATCTCCTCCTTATGGGTCTCCAGATCACTCGCTTTTAATACCTCTAATTCCCCTTCTAATTGACCTATCATTTCATCCATTCCAGCTTTGTAGTCGAGTTCCTTCAATTGAACTTTCCACTCATCTAACACGAAATTAGTCTTTGTTTCAAATTCAAACTCTTTTTCTGTAACAAAAGAAACGAAATCCTCATAGACATCGTCAGTCAACTCAAAAGATCTGGGAGATGCAATGCTATCGTGTGTAGCCGAATAGTTAGAAGCAAATTCGAAAATGAGACCTTTTTGCTTTAGAGCAATGGTAATGGTATGGTATGGTTCTCTTTCTACCTCAATGTCAGGTTCTATGCCTCCACCATCATATACAATACGACCGTTTTTGGTATTAAATGATGATCTGAGACTATCGGGAATAACACTTACTATACTATCTTCTGAATTAGAAAAATAGTCTATTGCCTGGATACACCTGCCACTTGGCGTGTAATATTTTGCAATCGTAATCTTTAGTTGGGTATTATAGCTTAAAGGTCGAACATTTTGAACCAATCCTTTCCCAAAACTTCTTCTTCCAATGATAATTCCCCTATCTAAATCCTGAATAGACCCTGCTACAATTTCTGAAGCGCTGGCACTGGAACTATTTACCAATACGATCAAAGGCAGTTCAAGTGCTGCTGGTTCTTCTGATGTATAAAATGTTCTTTGAGATTCGGAAGTCCTTCCGCGCATTTCCACGATTTTCTCTCCTTTAGGGAGAAAAACATTGCTAATTTGAACAGACTCATCAACCCTCCCTCCTGGATTCCCACGCAAATCAAGTATCACTCCTTTTAAAGCTGGTTGGTCTCGCTGCAAGTCCCTCATAGCTTCATATACTTCTTCTCCTGCTCCTTCTTCAAAACCAGTTAATTTAATATATCCTACCTCCTGATTAATCATTTCCGAAAAAGGAACATTTCTCGCACGATTTTGCTCTCTTCCTACTGTTATTTGAAAGACTGAATCTTGTAGTGAACGTTTTACAAATAATGTTGCTTCACTTCCACTCTCTCCATTCAGAATATCGTTAACCTCTTTTTCGGTCTTCCCCTCTAGCTCAATATCATCTATTTTCAATATTTGATCTCCTATTTTAATATTGACCTTATTAGCAGGGCCATTTTTAACCATATCTCTGATATAAAATTTCCCTTCTTGTTCAGTAATATTAGCCCCAATACCGCTATATTGACCTGCTTGATAAAATTTAGCATTCTCTATCTCTCCTTCGCTATAAAAATTTGTATAAGGATCAAGGGACTTCAGAATAGCATCAATGCCTGTACGCATCAATCTTGTAGGATTTGGATCATCAGCATGAGTTTGATTTAATTCCCAAAAAAAGTCTCCAAAAATATCAAGATTTTTAGCTATCTGGAAATAACGATCTCCTGGCATCACAAATCCCACAAAAAAGGCAACCATTATGGATAAACATAATAAAATAATTTTTTTACGCTGAATCATATCTCTCCGCTATAACATATAATTTCCAGTGAAGGTACTAATTTTCATTGACTTAATGGAGAAAATCAGGCTGAAATTCTACCATAAACCAACGTATAGTAAGGGCAGAGCTACATGGCTTAAGGAACTAATCCGATAATGGTTTATGGGTAAATTCCCATCTCCACTTTTCATAGGAATTAATGATTTTTTCGCGTTCCTCTAATAAGATTAACGGAATAGCTACTCCAGAGGAAGTTAAATGGTGTATGGCAAGATCTATTTGATCCCATCTTTTTTTAAGGGTATCAAACTCAGCTTCGTTTGAATAAATTCCCTTTCTTAACTCTTCTACCATCGTTTTTACATCAGGAGCATTACCTCCTTTATAAATAACTCCTACCTCCTCTTCCCAAAACTCATCATAGTAAGGCGGAGCTGCAGGTAGTTGTCTGCTACCCTCTTCACCAACAGGACTATCATTCAAATACCATGCACTGCCCAGACCTAGTCCGGTTCCTACAAAGAGACATATACAAGCCACCAAAAGCAGCTTACGATATGTAATAATAGGATTTTTGGTTTCGACTTCCTTAGTGGAATCTAATTCCATTTCGATCTCATACCAAACATCTTCAGGTGCCTGATGGACGGGCAATTGCTTGATAGCTTCTCTCAGATAATCCCCTTTATTACGTTGAGATTCTAGTGCATTCATACGGTTTCTGTCATTTTTTTCAGCCGTTTCTTTAGCAACTTTTTAGCATGAAATAATTGAGACTTAGACGTACCTGCGGAAATATTTAGCATTTTCGCAACTTCCTTATGTTGAAATCCCTCTATTTCAATCAATACGAAAACACTTCTGTAACCGGCCGGGAGCCCTTGAATAGCCTTATCCAGATATTCTGCATCCAAAGGATCATGCCAGACAATCCTATCTGCCGCATGAATCTCCTCGAATGTATAGGAATGAACTTCCTGTCTAATTCTTTTATATGATTGTCTTATTACTATGGTACGAATCCAAGCTCCTAGAGTAGATTCGTTTCTAAACCTGTGAAGGCCTCTAAAAACCCCTAAAAATGCTTCTTGTAAAGCATCCTGAGCTAATTCTCTACTAGCAGTAATTCTTAATGCCAAGGTGAACATTGCGTCTTTATATTTATCATAAAGCGCTTTCTGAGCTTTCCGATCGTGCTGCATACAGGCCTGAATGAGAAGCAGATCTTCTTCGCTCGCTCTATATATGGATGTTCGTTGATCCATTTAGTGTCATCACGAGTTAATGAGTATTCTTTAGGGGAAAAAGGTTGTATGGTGACGAAAATTAAGAAAGAAAGATTAAATCCTATCTCCTTTAGGAAGTTTTTCGGTTACATCAGGAATGTGTTTTTTTAAGAGAGATTCATAGGCAGCATTAAACGTTTGATTCAATGCTTCAGATTGAGAATTATAGTGCTGTATGGTTTGATTGTAGAACTCCACCAAAGAATTGTACTGATCGACTTCCTTCTGGGAGTTAAAACCCTCTTTTTCCTGATTCATCTCCAGAAAACGTACTACTTTAACAAGATCTTTTTCAGCCAAATCTTTGAGAAAACTGGCCCAATCCAACGTAGCTTCTACATACGCTCTATCATCTTTAAATCCTCCTAAAGCTGTAGCCTTTTCTATACCTATTGAAGCCTCTTTAGCTAACTCTTTTCGCACCATATCTACCTTTTTGGCATCATTAGATTCCAAAGCATCGATCAGTTCTGCATTTTTCTTGGAAATTTTAAAGTAAATCAGATACATATCTCTGGTGTAGGCATTTACCATAGAAATCTGATGTAGCATATCCGATAAAGATTGATCCGTTTCCACAATTTGAATATTGTATTCGTCGGCAAACTCTTTCTGCGCTTGGTCAAATCTTTCTCCAGCCTGATTCAACTTTGCCTCGACACTTCCCAAAGTTTTGAAATAGGTTTCCATAGCGCTATAAGACTCCTGACTGGATTGCTTAAGCGAAGCAATATTCTTTAAATCTACGTTAAAGGCCTCCAGGTAAAGATCCATTACCGCAGTTGCTTCATCCCTCAATCTGGTATTCCCTTCATAGCCTCCCATAGAGACCAATTTCTGTGAAGATTTTAATAATTGAGCAATAAGATCAAGTCGTTTTTCATCTACTAGTCGAACGTCATCACTGTGAACGGAATATGAAAGGTAATTGACATTCTGAGATACAACTTTTACCTGTTCATTGACAATATAATTATTGTACTCCACAGGATTAGTAAAAGATTGAGCAGCTAAATCGTGTGAAAAGAAAAACACACCTATTATCAAAAATGATAAATAAACCAGTCTCACAATATTTATTATAAAATTTAACCTAGTCGTATGATGAAAGATAGAGAATATTTTCAACATAATAGAAAATTAATCTTTAAACCGTTTGCTTTAACAATTTTTGTTCTCCTCTAAGAGGGAATACCTATTTGAACAAAGAGAACGTTAAATGGCTAAAATTAATTCGAAATCTCAAAATTATTTGATTTATCTATAGCACCAATCATAAATCTCTTAAAAACCCAATATTATACCCAATTCTCCAAATCGCTCTTTATTAATTGTTTATTTATTTAATTTAACGGTAAAATTTATATTTATTTTTAAAATGAATATATTTTCAAAATAAATTATTCAATAATTATATTTTTACAACTTACTCGAATATCTCAACAATTCCTGCGGTATTTATGACATTTCAGCACTTTTAACCGAGTTCATTTAAGTATTTTTTCTAGGTTTATATCACAACAGGACGGTAAACCTGGAATTACAAGAGCAAGGGCTAGGGTTGATTCTCCGCTAAACACGGATTGAGTCCCCTAGTTTTTTTGTAGTTTGGTGCGGTTTGTGCTACATTAAATACCGAAATAAGAAAATTGCATGATTAGGGAGAGTTGGATTTGGTATATCCTACTATCATTATTTTATATAGGATTATTTATTATCGGTTATTCCTTCTATCAGGAGTATCGATACATACGTATTCTACATACTGGAGATGAGGTATCTAATGTATATGAAGGAAATGATTGGGTTACATGGGAAGATAGGGATAATGGAGTATTTGCCAAAGATGTGCATCCTCTACTAACCTATAAACAAGCGGATGAACTAAATGACATAAAAGAGGGGGATCGTCTTTATGAAATAGATTTTCACCCTATTTATAAAGCAGATGTAGCTAATACGATTATTGCTTCCAAAGATCCTGGCACTGTCTATATTATCCATGTTGAACGGCCTAATGCTATTCAGATCATGGAAAAACATGATTCCCGTGTCATTAATGGATTTAGGCTAGCATACAGCTTTAATGATAATGGACTTTACTGGATCGTATCCGTATGGATACTGGGATTAGGGATTTTCCTTTCGATGATCGTCCTCGCGATCCTAGTTCCATTAGTTAGGGGAAATTTCAAGTTTCATTCTGTTTTGTTGGGTTTGTCCATAAGTGCATTCCTTTTCTTTTTGCTACAGTTTAGCCACAACATCTATTTAATTGTTGACGAAGGAATCACCAATCTTGACACTGAATTAACTATTGAAAAACTCTTTATTTTTCTTTACGGCATTTTACTATTCTTTTATGCCACCAGCTATTTTCTCTTTAAGTCTGAGTCTGATCATATTCTCTATGCTATTCCCTCCATTGTAGTAGGTATTTTTTTGTTGAGCTTTCAATACTACATTATCTATGATCTGCAAGAATTAAAATCCTATCACGACCTGATAGAACGATACACCATCATTTTCTTTTTTATTCATGTGGTAGCGGGAATTATTCTCCACATTGTGGCCAATATCAGGGAAAAATCCTTCCGTCAACTCGGAGGTACCGTTGTTATGTTAGCGGTGTCCATATTTGCTGCCATTTATTACTGGGGAGACGCACATTTACCTTTTTTAACTAATGAAGATGTGCTGGCTGCTTATTATTTATTTTTATTTTTTCCTTTAATAAATGCCAGTTTTAATCAGTTACGCTTTGGAAGGGTACAGGTAGTTATCACAGCGACTGTACAATATTTTGTTTTCTTCGCAATTACTATTGCCCTCTTCCTCCTTATTAAACAGTTATCCGGTTATATTCTCACACGTAATTCCTTTAGAGAGGAGCTGGAATTTCTTGCCCTACTAGTAGCTGTACTTTTAATAAGGTGGATTTATCTGGCCAATGAAAACAGGCTTAATCAATATTTTACTACCGCCCAACAAGAAAACGCACGCAATTTTAAATCATTCATTGCACAGATTCCGAGATACACTTCCTCTCATGGATTGAGAAAAGATGTGGTGGAAAGATTGATGAATTATTTTCAGGCGGAAGATGTTCATTTGTGGTGGAAAGGAGATTTTCCTGAACATGAGGACGGTAATATGGTCCGTTATCACAAGGAACACGAGGCTATTTACAATAATCTCTCTCAGAAAAATACAGTTTGGTCGAAAAACAAGCAGATAGCTCCTATTCGTTTGCATAAGGAATTAGAAAATTTAATCCTTAAGTCGGCTTATACGCTCATATCTCCTATTACAGTAGATGAAGAAAATTATGCCTTATTAATGCTTGGGAAAAAGCGAAAGGGGGTATATAATTTGACAGATCTGGAAATGCTCTCACAATTGGTGCAACAAACCCAGCTTACGTTAAATATTATCCAGTTAAATACAAGAGAGAAAGAATTGATCCAGGCAAAATACGAAGCTGACTTAATGGCTCTGCGCTCTCAAATAAATCCTCATTTTCTTTTTAATACGCTTAATTCTCTCACTGAGCTCGTTCATGAGTCGCCTGAAAGAGCTGAAGATGCTATCGAGAAATTGTCTTATATCTTCCGATATACCACTAAAGAATCCAACAAAAATCTGGTTCCCTTGACTAATGAGGTCCAATTATGCTCCACTTATCTGGATTTGGAGAAAATACGCTTCGGAGATCGTCTGGAAACACACATTAGAGTAGAAGAAAACATTAAAGATGTAGAAATTCCTGCTTTTGTCTTGCAGACGTTAATTGAAAATTGTATAAAGCACGGTATTTCGAAAATTATGCATAAAGGACTGGTGACCATCGATGCTTTTAGGGAAGATAATTTTCTGGTGTGTGAAGTAAGAGACAATGGTCCGGGGATAGATTTAAGCAGGATATATAAAAGTACTGGCTTAAGTAATTCAATAAAGCGCTTTGAAAACTTATATTATCAAAAGAATCTCTTATATTTTGAAAATACCGGGAATGGCACCCTGGTTCGTTTTAAAGTACCACTAGTGAACACCCCGGAGTACAGCCACGAAAGGTAATGCTCAAAAACCTTACTTTTAACTGTTTAATCAATGTAATTCGATGTCTAAATTAAAAGTATTAATAGCTGATGATGAATTGCCTGCTCGTAATAAAATGAAGCGGCTATTAAAAAAGATTGAATCGGTAGAACTTCTGCATGTAGCAGAAAATGGATTGGATGCACTGGAGAATATTCAGAATTTAAAGCCTGATTTAGTTTTTCTCGATATAGAAATGCCGGGGATGAATGGGTTAGAGGTAGCAGAAAATATCGAACTAGATCGAATGCCTGCGGTCATATTTGCTACCGCTTATAGCGAGCACGCCATCAAGGCGTTTGAGTTAAGCGCTATAGATTATTTGCTCAAGCCGTTTAATGAGGATAGATTAAGATCAGCTATCGATAAAGTATCGGCTAATAGAGATTCTTCGGCCCTGAATAAAGAGGCATTAGCAGAAATTCTAAAATCTGAATTAGCAGAGGAAATCAAGACCCCGTTTTCCAATAAAGTTCCTATTCCCACCCGAGACAGGTATAAATTGGTAGACTACACTGAGGTCGTTTGCATTGAGGTCGAAGAAAGAAGTGTGAGATTATTTACTAAAGAAAAATCTTATCTCCTTAACCATACGCTGGACACATTTGAGAAAAAACTTCCTGCTGACCAGTTCTTCAGAGTGAACAGATCGTGTATTATAGGTCTAAAACACGTGAAAGAAATCGTCATCTGGTTTGGAAACAGATTCAAGATTATCCTTAGTAACGATAAAGAAGTCATCAGTAGTAGAGAAAAATCCAAAATCCTAAAACAAGTATTAAAGTTTTAGGAGATATATTTACTGCAGTTATTCACTGCTGATTTATTTATATGTCTCATATAATTCTCGTTCCCACCCCGATCGGTAATTTAGAAGATATTACCTATCGGGCTGTGCGTTTATTGAAAGAGGCGGACCTCATCGCAGCAGAAGACACCAGAACTTCAGGTAAACTCCTTCAACACTATGCCATAGATACTCCCACCATTTCTCTCCACCAACATAACGAACATAAAAGAGTCAGCCAACTCATATCCAGAGTACAATCCGAGGATCTTACATTGGCTGTAATTAGTGATGCAGGGACACCTGGAATTTCCGATCCGGGATTTTTAATTGTTCGGGAAGCTATCACATCGGGGATTAGTGTGGAAACTCTTCCTGGGGCAACAGCTTTTGTCCCAGCATTGGTAAACAGTGGCCTCCCTTGTGATAAATTTATCTTCGAAGGATTTTTACCTCCTAAAAAAGGCAGACAGACGAGATTGAGTTTCTTAGCAGAAGAAGCCCGAACCATGATCTTATATGAGTCCCCTTACAAATTACTTAAAACGCTGGGAGATTTAGCGGTAATATGTGGAGAGGAAAGAGCAGCTTGTGTGGCCAGAGAATTGACTAAGATGTATGAAGAATATGTGAGGGGAAGCCTTAAAGAAATTGTGCAACATTTTGAAAAATCTACATTGAAAGGCGAGTTTGTGATTATTGTTTCAGGGAAAGATTATGTGCCCAAAAAGAACTCCACCTAACCCCCAGATTCAAGGCTGATGGTATCATCCATTGGCACAACCCTAAAACATCAGCTATCATCATAAGCTATATCATTAACCAACAGAACAATAACTACTATGAATCCATTAGAACATATTGATCACATTCATACAAATATTATAGCAATGCTCAAGGAGGTGGCAGCGTTTGAACGAAAAGAATTTCACCAATTCTCCACTGAAGCAATAGAGTATAAAGGTCGAAGAGATCTAGTGAGTTATGTGGATATTGAAGCAGAAAAAAAATTAATCACTCAATGCAGCCAAATTATTCCCGGAAGCGGATTTATCACAGAAGAAAGTTCCAACGAGCAAACCCATAATGGCTATACATGGATCATTGACCCAGTAGATGGAACGACTAACTTCACTCACGGCATTCCTTACTTTTCTATTAGTCTTGCCCTTCAATATGAGGAGGAAACCATTGCAGGATATGTGTATCACGTCATGCAAGATGCTTTATTTCACTCGATAAAAGGTAAAGGAGCGATGGTTAATGATCAACCTATCAGTGTAAGTAAAGCGGATTCGAAAGCAGAAGCCTTAATTGCTACCGGATTTCCCTATGAAAAAATTAGGTGGAGAGAGACATATTGGAACATGCTGGGAGATATTCTGGATGAAACGCATGGGATTCGTCGATTGGGAAGTGCTGCATTAGAATTGTGTTATGTAGCCGCTGGTAGATTAGATGGATATTTTGAGTTTGGGTTGAATGCCTGGGATATAGCTGCAGGAGCCCTCATTCTGCGTGAAGCAGGAGGTAAAGCGACCACCATCAGCGATTCTGACGACGTTTTATTTGCCAACCAAATCGTTGCTAGTAATGGAAATATTCATACCGAGCTGTTGGAAATAATCCAGCGGTGGGCACCAGAAGATATGAAAGCCGTATAATATGTGAAAGATCATGTCAGTCTGGATGGCCATGGTTCCAGCGGGGAATTCTCAGAGATAACCTCCCTTATTACCTTAATTATTGTTATAACGGAATAACTTGCAGCCATTTTGAACGTAAACGAAATCATTGTTTCAAACATATTGAGACTAAAAAACTTACTCTTATAGATGGATACCTCTGAAAGTTGGTGCGTATCAGAGCTTTTATGTAAGTGAAAATGATTACCTTTGAGTTAAAATAAATTTGTCATGATTGGAATTATAAAAAAGATATTCCCTTCCAAAAAGGAAAAAGATATAAAGTCGTTGCAGCCTATTGTAGATGCTATAAATGAAAGCTATGAAACACTCCACAACATAACCGATGATGAATTAAGAGGTAAGACTATTGAATTTAAAGAGCGAATTGCGGATTATTTAGCAGAGACGGATCAGGAAATCGACCAATTAAAAAAGCAAGCAGCCGACACACAGGATATCAATGCAAAAGACGAAATATTCAAACAAGTAGATGAACTGAAAGAACAGCGGAATGAACAGCTGGATGGAATATTAGAAGAACTGCTTCCTGAGGCCTTTGCTGTAGTGAAAGAAACAGCCAGAAGATTTACTACAAATAAACAACTCAAAGTAACAGCTACAGAACTAGATCATCAATTTGCGAATGATCCAAAGAAAAATTATGTGACGATTGAAGGGGAGCATGCTATTTGGGCCAACAAATGGACTGCAGCAGGGGCAGAAATTGAATGGAAGATGATCCATTATGATGTACAGCTGATGGGAGGGATCGTACTGCACAGAGGAAAAATTGCGGAGATGCAAACAGGGGAAGGAAAGACCTTGGTAGCAACATTACCTATCTACCTGAATGCACTAAGTGGGCAGGGAATTCACCTGGTCACAGTCAACAGTTATCTAGCTCAACGTGATTCAGAATGGAACGCGCCATTGTTCCAGTTTCATGGCTTGACCACAGATTGTATTGACCAACATGAGCCTAATTCCGAAGAGCGCCGCAAGGCCTATAATGCGGATATTTGTTATGGGACCAATAATGAATTTGGCTTTGACTATTTGAGGGATAATATGACCACCCATCCTGAATATTTGGTTCAGCGAGAACATTTCTACTCCATCATAGATGAGGTCGACTCTGTATTAATCGATGAAGCGCGTACTCCCCTCATTATCTCAGGGCCCATTCCTCAAGGCGACAAGCATGAATACGATGATCTAAAACCGAGGATCGAGAGATTGGTACGTAAGCAAAAAGATCTGGTTAATAAGTACTTAAGAGAAGCACAGAAGAAAATAAATGATGGCAGCAACGATGAAGGAGGATTAGCCTTATTCCGTGCGTTTAAGGGGCTACCTAAACATGGGCCATTGATCAAATACCTGAGTGAACAGGGAACCAAGGCTGTCATGAGCAAGACGGAAGGGTTTTATATGCAGGACAATTCGAAAAACATGCATATAGCTACCGATCCCCTTTACTTTACGATTGATGAGCGAAATAATCAGATTGAATTAACAGATAATGGTCGGGAGTTGATCGCCAAAGCCGGAGAAGATCCTGATTTATTTGTCGTGCCAGATATAGCAGCCCGTTTCTCAGAAATAGAGGGAGACACTTCTCTGGGTGAGGAAGAGGCGATTCGATTAAAAGACGAAGCGGCCCAGGATTATGCAGAGAAAACAGAGCGCCTTCACGCTATCCAACAGTTATTGAAGGCTTACACTTTATTTGAAAAGGATATAGAATACATCGTCAATGAAGGGAAGGTAATGATCGTGGATGAGCAAACAGGTAGGGTGCTTCCCGGACGAAGGTATTCTGATGGATTACACCAGGCGATTGAGGCGAAGGAGAATGTAAAAATCGAAAACGCCACGCAGACCTTTGCCACTGTTACACTCCAAAATTACTTCCGGATGTATCATAAACTGGCAGGGATGACAGGTACTGCAGAAACGGAGGAAGCGGAGTTTTACGAAATATACAAATTGGATGTAGTGGTAGTTCCTACAAATGTCCCCGTACAGCGACTGGACCATGAGGACTTAGTATATAAGACGACGCGCGAAAAATACAATGCGGTCATTAATGAGATTGAGAAGATCAGGGAGAATGGACGTCCAGTACTAGTGGGTACGACTTCGGTAGAAGATTCAGAGAAATTGGGGCGAATGTTGAATAGAAAAAGAATTCCCCACAATGTACTGAACGCGAAACATCACCAACGAGAAGCAGAGATCGTCGCACAAGCAGGTCAGCCTGGAATGGTTACCATCGCTACTAACATGGCGGGTCGTGGTACGGACATTAAATTAGGGCCTGGGGTGAAAGAAGCTGGAGGGTTAGCCATTATAGGAACCGAGCGACATGAATCCAGAAGAATTGACCGGCAGCTAAGGGGACGTGCAGGTAGACAAGGAGATCCGGGAACCTCTCAGTTTTTTGTTTCTCTGGAAGATAACTTGATGCGTTTATTTGGCTCAGAGCGGATCAGCAAGATTATGGACAGGATGGGCTTAGAGGAAGGAGAGGTGATCCAACACAGGATGATCAGCAAGTCCATTTCTAATGCGCAGAAGAAAGTCGAGGAAAATAACTTCTCTATGCGTAAGCGATTGCTGGAGTATGATGATGTGATGAATAGCCAGAGAGAGGTGATTTACACCCGTCGCCGCAATGCTTTATATGGAGAGAGAATCAAAGTGGATCTGGACGATATGTTGTTTGATTTAAGCAACAATATTACAGAACGCTATTTCGACATCCCTGATGCAGAGTCGTTGCGCATGGATTGTATTCGATTGATTTCTGTCGATCCTAAAATTACAGAAAAAGATTTGAATGATCTTTCCGTAGATAATGTAACCAAAAAGATTTACGAAGCAGCCAAAGCATTTTATCAAAGGAAATGTGATCAACTGTCGCAAAATCTGGCTGTAGGTACTTCCAGAATCAAAGCACAAAATCCTCAGGTGGAGCGGATTATTATTCCACTTTCCGATGGGGCCAAGCAGTTGAGAATTATTCCCGAAGTAGATGATATTATCCAGTCTGAAGGAACAGCAGCTATAGACGAATTGGAAAAGGTGGCTACGCTGGCAGTGATTGACAACAAATGGAAAAATCACCTGAGAGAAATGGATGATTTGCGGAAGTCGGCCCAAAATGCGGTCTTTGAACAGAAAGATCCCTTGTTGGTGTACAAATTCGAGTCCTTCCAATTGTTCCAACAAGCCCTCAACGAAATCAATCACGAGGTACTTTCTCTGATTTTTAAAGCTGATTTACATATTGAAGAGAGACAACAAAAGAAAGGGGAGATAGAGAATCAGAGGGATGACTTCAGTAAGATGAATATGAGACGTGGAAGTGCAGAACAGGAAAGACAGAAAAGTATGGATAGAGAGAAAGCGATGATGCAGGCGAATAGCGGTGAAGGCCCAGAACGGAAGTTATCTCGAAATGAACGAAGAGCTCAAGAACGAAAGAAAAAGAAAAAAGGGATCTCGAGAATAAAAAAATAGATCTCAATGGGAAATGGTATAGAATTCCCCAAAATGAGGATTAAACGGATGTTCGAAAGGGCATCCGTTCTTTTTTTTAGAGGGCTTGGATAGCCTTCCTTTTAAGAGGCCTAATGCCCGAGAAGCGTTTTGTGGAGCGTTATGTTTGGTTGCCATGCAGGAACATTCGTATGGATTTCATTGATGGATTGTTGAGAGTGTGTTGGTTGGGACGGTAGATTTTCCAGGATTTTTTCGAGATGGATGTTTCAATTTAAAGGCTGAACGTTTCGGACGGTTTCTTTGGGAGGGTATTTTGGGGTCTATTTTGGATGTGTTTTTTGGGGCGTCATATGTAGATTCTATGACCTACATATGACCGATGCCTTTCGGACTCACCTATCGGTTCGGTCTCAGCGCATCTCCTCCCGCATATCCAGACTATCTCCTTCAGGCATCTTCGCCTTTTTTCATAGGGTTTTTCCTTTTAGGATCACCCTATGCTGTTGTTTCGCACCCTTTCAGGACTTAATGGATTTATCCACCTTTTATCCGTAGGAGTTTTCCCTTTTAGGAACACCCTTTCAGCGTACTACCTATTGATTACAGCAAGACAAAAGTGTTGGGTTTAGCGTAAGACCGTAATAGAACAACAGCAAATTTCCCCTATATTAACATACTTGTAATTTTTACCATTGGTACGAAACCAACTACCACCTTTCTCACTCCCCACCATCTTCCTGGTCTGATCTCAATATAATATGATGAACATATGCGTTTATATTTACTCATTACTTCTTTATTAGCTATGGTCCTTATCTCTGCTTCTATCGATTTAAATGACTTGGCTAACTATTCCAACACTTCCGTCCCAAGGTATATCGATCGGGATAATACCCCCGCTGATAATGCGATCACAGATGAAGGAGCTACCCTGGGGCGCGTATTGTTTTATGACAAAAGGCTTTCAGCTAACAATACGATTGCATGTGGAAGTTGTCATATACAAGCCTTTGCCTTTTCGGATACCGCCCAATTTAGCGTGGGGCTTGACGGAGGAGTTACGGGAAGACATGCCATGCGGTTGGTAAATAGTCGGTTTGGAGAGGAGGAGCGCTTCTTTTGGGATGAACGAGCTGTCTCCCTGGAGGATCAAACTTCTCAACCTATCCAGGATCATGTGGAGATGGGGTATAGCGGGACGGAAGGAGATCCTGATATAAATGATCTTATCATTAAGCTGTCCAACATAGAAGCGTATCAACGATTGTTCGAACTCGTTTTTGGAGATGCCGAGGTTACAGAGGATCGTATTCAGCTGGCCCTTTCCCAGTTTGTTCGAAGCATCCAATCTTTCGACTCCAAATTTGATGAAGGCCTTGCGGAGACCAATAACCTCAATGCCAATTTTCCCAATTTCACCCCCGAGGAAAATGCAGGGAAAGAGCTCTTTTTACTTTCTCCAAATCAAGGAGGAGCGGGTTGTAATGGATGTCACAGAGCACCTGAATTCGATATTGACCCAGAATCTCTCAATAATGGGGTTATCAGACGTGGAGATGATAGTGGAGAAGTGGATGTGGCTAATACCAGATCGCCCAGCCTTCGCGACCTGGTGAATCCAGCAGGCCAATTAAACGGACAAATGATGCATAATGGTGCCTTCACAGAGCTCATGCAAGTGATTGATCATTATAATGATGTTACCTTTGATCCTCAAATCAATACAAATCTGGACCCGAGATTGAGAGGCGGTCCGCCAGAGCAAGGTCAGGCGCCTCAAGGCCAACAACTCAACTTAGATGATTCGCAAAAAGAAGCCTTAGTAGCCTTTTTAGAAACCCTCACGGGATCAGATATGTATACCAATCCCAAATATTCAGATCCTTTTGAGCCAGATGGGACATTGACCTTATTGCCCACTGTAACCAGCATCAAGGAGATGTACGCTACTCAGACCTTCAGTATATATCCCAATCCTTCGCAAGATCATATTCAGTTGTCAGGTTTAACAGGTACAACGTATACATTGAACGTGTACGACGTGAATGGGAAGGTATGGATTTCGAGCTTGATTCGTGCCAATGAACCAATAGCCATTTCTGAGTTGGAGGATGGGGTGTATTTAGTAAGTATTTACGACCATCAGGATCGTTTCATCGGAATCAGGAAAATGGTAAAACTACCCTAAGATTTGTGGGAAGTACTAACATAAGCATGCAGCTTGAGGGCATCTCAAGCTGCCTTTTCGTATGCTCATCAAATTTATTGTAAATAGGAACCCTCATTCATTCCAATGATAGCCAGACAGCTAATCAATTAGCTCGCTGAATTTCTTTACTCTCTTCTATGGTCATTCCACTGATTTGGGCAATATCTTCATAACTCAACTTACCTTCTAAAAAAGCCTGTGAGCTAAGCATATTTCGAACAAGCATCATCTTTTCCTCTCATAGACCTTCAATCTTACCTTCTTCCTTTCTATCCTTTCCCTCTATTTTTCCCTCTTTTTCACCTTCGTTACTCCCTAATTTGTAGAGATAATCTTCTTTCACATGATATGTTATAGGCATAAGTTGAATTTCGTTATAAGTTACATATTTATCTCATACTGATAAATATACCTTCTTCCCGGATAGAAGCCCTCCAAACTCACTCTCCCTCTGGTTTCCTTAAGCATATTCAATAATCCGGCAGAAGAATACACCTTTTTTCCGTTGACGGTGAGAATAATAAAACCTTCTTCCACCTCTGTCTGACTTCTAAATCTCCCTGCATACAACTTGGAGATACGAACCCCATTTTCGACACGATATTGGTACAAGGTTCTTTTATCTACATCCTCAAATTCCACCCCCAGTTCCGTCAATAATTCATCTTTCCCTCCTGCTTGTATTTCTGTCGTCCCATCTTGCGTGGTTAATTGGACAGGAAAATCCAGGTAATCCCCTTTGCGATACACCTTCACCGCCACATAATCTCCCGGACGTTTTCTACCGATGAGTTCCTGAAGTCTCGTTCTATTGTTAATACGATTATTATCAATGCTGACGATAATATCTCCTTCGTTAATTCCCGCTTTCGCCGCAGCACTTCTAGATGTCAACTTATCCACCAATATCCCTTCCTGAACTCCTAGCTCCAATTCCTCAGCAATGTTCGGATTGATTTCTATGATGCTGTAAATACCAATAAACCCACGTTGGACCGCTCCATACTGCCTAATATCTTCCACTACTTTCTCCACAATATTTGCAGGCACCGCAAAGGCATATCCAGCGTAAGCCCCTGTCGGAGAAGCAATCGCTGTATTGACCCCCACTAATTCCCCTTTCAAATTCACCAACGCACCACCACTATTTCCCGGATTCACGGCAGCATCTGTTTGTATAAAAGATTCGATCGACATTTCGTTTTGAATGATATCCAAATCCCTCCCGATCGCACTCACAATACCAGCAGTCGCCGTAGAAGCCAGATTAAAAGGATTCCCCACGGCTAATACCCATTCGCCAACACTCACCTCATCCGAATTCGCAAAATTGACATGCTGCAAATCCCTATCATCTACCTTGATCACGCCCAAATCCGTCGTAGGATCTGTCCCGATCACCGTTGCTTTATAGGTCCGGTTGTCATAAAAAGTCACCTCTAATTCATCCGCACTTTCTATCACATGATTATTGGTCACAATAAATCCATCTTCTGTCATCACTACCCCCGATCCCGTAGATACATTCTGTCGGCGATTCGACGGACCAAACCCAAATAACTCTTCATAAATAGAGCTACGTCTCCGGGAAGAGGTCTTGAAAGCTTTGATGTGAACCACCGCGGGCAGGGTAGCCTGAGCCGACAGCCGAAAATCCGGGGGTGCACTGGTTAGTTGGTCCAGCGTAATCGTAGGCATACTGGTTTCTACCGCTGGGGTATCTCCAGGACTTTGGGTAAGGACAACCGTTTTGTTGCCCCATCCAGAGAAATGGTATAGCGCTAAGGTGAAACAACTGATGAGAAAAGAAAATATACCGTATGGCAAGAACTTTTTCATTGGATAATCTTTTGCTAGTCTATATCAATATTAACGATTGTAACACGAAATGTAAAGTCGTTACACTTACGATAGCTTTAATTACGGAGGAAAATTTGTGGAGGTTTTTGGAGAGGAGGAGCTTAACATATTTTTAACGAGCCTCTAAATATCCGTCAGCATAGGGTGGTTCTCTTTCAAAAACACCCTATGCTATTATATGCCACCCTTCCAGGGTGTTTTGAATACAATGTCTTGCCGATGATCCATTTTTCCATAGGGTGTTCTCTTTCAAAAACACCCTATGCTATTATATGCCACCCTTTCAGGGTGTTTTGAATACCCTGTCTTGCTGATGATCCATTTTTCCATAGGGTGTTCTCTTTCAAAAACACCCTATGCTATTATATGCCACCCTTCCAGGGTGTTTTGAATACAATGTCTTGCCGATGATCCATTTTTCCATAGGGTGTTCTCTTTCAAAAACACCCTATGCTATTATATGCCACCCTTCCAGGGTGTTTTGAATACCCTGTCTTGCCGTTGATCCATTTTTCCATAGGGTGTTCTCTTTCAAAAACACCCTATGCTATTATATGCCACCCTTTCAGGGTGTTATAGATTTACTGTCTTGCCGATGATCCATTTTTCCATAGGGTGTTCCCTTTCAAAAACACCCTATGCTATTATATGCCACCCTTCCAGGGTGTTTTGAATACAATGTCTTGCCGATGATCCATTTTTCCATAGGGTGTTCTCTTTCAAAAACACCCTATGCTATTATATGCCACCCTTCCAGGGTGTTATAGAATACACTCGTCGATTACACAATAGATCCATATGTAGCATGGCCGGAGCAGAAAACGCACCTAATTCATGTACGCTATTCACTTAACCGCTCTTTGATGGTCCTTTTTACCAAGCTAAAATCATTTTCTGATAGAAGGGGAATGGTCATAGCATTGAATATCCATGAGCCAATCGGCCAAATCGCCCCAATGATAATGGATGTCTTTGATTTTCTGGAAACGATCCATTTGGGCCTGGGCAACTTTTCCTGTCCTTTTCTGAATTAATCGCTCCCACTTCTTTTGTTTATTGTCCCAATGCTCAAAATAAGTGTCTAGTACTTCAGGATCATCAAAAGCCAAGCTTTCAATTCTGACAGGTAATATACGTTGAGTAAATAATTGTTTATCCCATTGACCATTTCGGGCAATGTTCGCATAGCTCAAACATACAATACTCGGAACGCAAATATTTATCACTGAAAAAGACAACAATTAAATCTCCTTTGCCCAGGGTCCTCCATAAATTCACTAATCATCCCGATGATCCATATTTCCATATCTTTGTTATCCCTCTTTAATTCAAAAGGTTCATCTATAAGCCCATTATAGAATTGATCCACTAATGTCTCACCTACTTTCAGCCTGCTTCATAAGTATCTCCCCAAGCATAGGAAAAGTAGACCTTCGCTGGAGGTCTAACTTCAGCTTGTTCGCTACCTCTGATTTCATGATATCCTTGATCGATGTTTTCCCATACCTATCTCGCTGAAAGCCTTCACTCTTTTGTGGTTGGGTAACTCGAATGGAGTATAAGCATTAAACAAAGCAATCGATTCTTTAGCAAATCCATTTTGATTGGACTCTTATCTCGTCTTTTGTCAAGATGCCCACCTATCCTTATCTCTGTTGCAATAAACTATTAAACTTAGCCTTGTCAGACTAACGAATGCTATGGTCTTCTATCGACTTCAGGATTGAATATTCTAACATACTTTCAATAGCCTTTTCTAGCATCCCTCTTTGCCAATGATTTTTTTGATCACGGGAATTTGAGCTAATCTTCTTTGGTCTATAGGATCTAACTCCTGAATATCTGGGAAGGCTTC
This sequence comes from Bacteroidia bacterium, assembly GCA_965262565.1. Lineage (GTDB taxonomy): Bacteria > Bacteroidota > Bacteroidia > J057 > J057 > CBDHFQ01. The sequence goes on along the minus strand of CBDHFQ010000013.1, from coordinate 636 downwards.
GTTTTTATCGAGATCCAAGAAGGCTTTCAAAGAAGATATATCTAAATATTTTTCAGCTTTTGATTGAGACTTTTTCCTATTGATTGCTTTGATTGTCGTATTAAGGGGATCTTTTATTAGCTCTTCTAGTTCCTTAAGTAATACAAAATATTCGCCATCTACGCTAACCCATGTTTTTCCATCCTCTTCACTAAGCGTATCAATTTCGTTACGAATTTTATCCAATAACCTCTTTCCGTTCGCTGTTACTTTCACTTGAATCAAATTGCCCTTTGCTTCTACTGTGCCCATATTTTTTTTCCATCCTCCCCAATTTCTAATAGTCGTGTTCCCATTTTCCAATGGGTCGTTCATCACCTAATGCCTGGGCAAAAGGATGTGTTCTGACGATAAAGCTTTGAATGATCCCGTAGTGAAAGAACCTGTGTTCATACTCCATATAAAGCGTGGAGCGACCATCCCAAAAATGATCTGCTACATTGGGATTTCTTTCGGGCAGTAATTGTGGGGCGATGAAACTCCTTTGAACAAAAGGAACTTTATCCGATAAAATATTGGTTGTTTCGAAGATCATCTCACAGGAAAGCATAAAACTGATAAAAAGCTCCTTCTCAAAAAATATCATATGAATTCCAT
>CBDHFQ010000012.1:0-246275 GCA_965262565.1 Bacteroidia bacterium | reverse complement strand
CCGATGAGCATTCTAATGAGGATAGCTGCTCTTTTTCCATAAATGCAGTACTCGATACCTGCCAATATCAGTCAATTAAACCTTCGGATGACTCCTATATAAATAATGGTGAGACTGAATTAGATGCGAATTATAATCATAAAAAAAGGGTATTAATCAGAGATAGACCAAGGACTTTTGATTATACCGCTTTTATTAAATTTGATGTGGAAGGGATTCTACAAGTAAATAATGCCCTCCTGAACATGTATGGACAACTGGAAAAAGATAATGACCCTAACATGGGAATATCTGTGGTTGCTACCTATACTAACTGGGATGAAGAAACACTCACATTTAATAACGCTCCGGATTCCATAGGGCAAATATTAGATTCTGTAAAAGTAAGTTACCAAAAAGATGCTTCTAGTACAGGCCCTGAGCGATATTCTTGGGATGTTACTTCTTATATCAACGAAAGATTGAATGAAGGTGCAACCTCCGTTTCATTTTCGCTTTTTCCATCAGTTCCAAGAAATAATGACGTTTACTCCTATTTCCTATCTAAGGAAGCTGATCAAAATGGCCCTGAGTTAGTTTTTTGTCCTATTTCTCCACCAGATTCTATCCCCATCCCAGAATATGACACTACTTTTCAAATTTTTATCGCATGTACTCCATCAGATATTAGACAAGATACCCTAAGTTTAACCAATAGGCTAGGTTTGGATAGTGTGGCCATCCATATTTTTATTCCTGACCAAACCCCACCCTTAATCACTTGCCCACTGAAGGATGTCACCACTATCATTAGTAAAGGGGAACCATATGCTTTTGTGGATTTTGATGTTAGTGCAGTAGATAATTGCTCTTCAGAAGTCGTTATTGAACAACTTTCTGGATTCAATAAGGATCAAGGATTTCCACCTGGTATTAATACGGTTTCCTTTGTGGCAAAAGATGCGTTTAACAATGCCGATACTTGTTCCTTTAATATCGTAGTAGTAGTAGATACTTGTTCATACGAAAACAGACCCGCGATGGCAGATGCAAGTGTGAATAATGCCTCTTCACAAATAGATACGAATATCGGACAGTCCAAGAAATTAACCGTCAGAGATAAGCCTAATGGTTGGGGATATACTTCATTCGTTACCTTCGATTTATCTGACGTTAGTTCGGTCAGCCAGGGGATCGTCAGTTTGTATGGTCGTACCGAAAAAGATTATAGACGCTCAGTGAAAGTCTCCATTTTTCCTGCTGATGCTGATTGGGAAGAGGATAGCATTACCTTTGCCAGTGCTCCTAATATAAGGGAAGAGGAATTGGATCACGTATATGTAGACTATTCTCTTTCAGATCCCCAATTGTACTCCTGGGATGTTACCTCATATATTAATCAGGTATTAGCTAATGGAAATACAAAGGTTAGCTTTGCGTTAAAGGCTATTGAGCTTATAGATAATTATGATAAAGTGCTTTTCTCCTCCAGAGAAGATACTGAGTTGGCTCCTAATCTATTTCTGTGTGTAGGAGAAGTACCAGAACCCCTTAGTAGTACTGAAATACATACCGTTTGTAAACCAGAGGAAGAAAGACGAGATACCCTCTTTCTATTCAATCGAAATGGGCTGGACAGTTTGGCTATACACATATATCAGCTTGATAATACTCCACCTGTTTTATCATGTCCATCAGGTGACGTAATTGTATATACCGAAGGCGGAGAAGATACAGTTATTCCTAATATTGAAATTACAGCTACTGATTTTTGTCCTGAGGGGTTGATTCTGAAGCCAATCTCCGGCCCTCGTCTTGACTCCGCACTTAGTGTTGGAACCTATCCTGTGGCATTTGAAGCTACGGATGCTCAAGGTTATTCTACTACTTGTGAGTTCAATATTATTGTACAAAGAGATAGTTGTTACGCTATCAATATCCACCCTCCGCACGATACTGAGGTGAACTCATCAAGCTCTCAGAGAGATACGAATTATGGTAGAAACGGTAAGATGTTTGCCAAAAATAACTTATCGGGGAATCCTAACAGGATCTCATTTTTAAAATTTGACTTGCCTAAGTTAACTTCTGATGTTTCAGCCATATTAAATGTATATGGAAGAAGACCAGAAAATGATGGACTGACAGTGCGAGTAGCTGTATTCCCAGCAGATACTAACTGGCATGAAGATTCTGTTACTTTTAATAATGCTCCTGCCATTAAAAACATTGAATTGGATGCTATTGATATAGAATACAAGGAACTTACTACTATCCTGTACCAACATCAATTTGATCTTTATTCATGGGATGTCAGTTCCTACATAGATAGTTTATTATCGGCTGGAGTTAAACGAGTAGCATTTGCGTTAATGTCTACAAGCCCACATAATGGACGAGTTCAATTTATTACCGATGAATTCTCCCAATTATATGCTAAGCCGTATTTATCAATATGTCCCAAAGAAAATGAAGCTGATCCCACTCCCCCTGCACCAGATACCATTAAGATATGTGAAGATATCAACTTCCCGCTAACTGCTGATGCATTGATTTCCAATACGGCTACGGACCTAGATACCAATTTCGGCCAAAAAACCTACTTATTCGCCAGGAATAAATCATCCTATGGGAATGTATCTTATCTACAATTCGACATTTCAAGTTTAGGTACCACCGAAAAGGTGATCCTAAAACTGTATGGAGCGAACACAAAAGATGAGCAAGGGATTGAAGTGGGCATTTTCGGTACTGGAGATGAATGGAGTGAAGATGGAATTACTTGGTCAAACGCTCCCTCTTATTCCCTCACTCCTTTAGCTACCGATTCGGTTATTGGCACAACTCCACAAACCTATGAATGGGATGTCACTGAATATGTAAGAAATCAAACGGACGGTATGGCTTCTTTTGTCGTAGCATCCCTCAATGAAGGCTCCCCCTACAGACGCGCTAAGTTCAATAGTAAAGAATCAGGCAACAATATTCCTCAAATGGTGATGACTGTTTGTAGGGATTCCATTAGCACGACCAATAGCTTTGCTGATCTTGGTTTTGTTGAACCTATCGTGCCGCACAACAGATCGTTGCGCCTATTTCCAAATCCTACAGATTCCAAAACCCAGCTGGTGATTGACAACGAATTTGAGGGAAGGATTCTCATCGAATTATGGAATGTAACTGGCCAGAAAATGCAAGAGATTACCATGGAAAAAGCTAAGGCTACCCTTAGTCATTCCCTGGATCTTGCCCAATTGAGTTCAGGTATATATCTCATACGCGTTCAAAGTGGAGACATCTTCCAACAAAAACGACTACAGATAAGTAAATAGGCAGTCTATGTTAAATCAACAGAAGGGGGCGATCTTTCAATAGATCTCTCCATTCAGGAGGAAAGCCCAGGAATTGGTCGCTAAATCGGTCCATTTGATCCAGCGTTTTGGCGGAAAGTAAGGCCCCTAATTCACCAGCAGCTGCTCCTGAAAGCGTGTACGGCATAAAGGAATAGATGAGTTGGGATCCTTCGCAGTGAGCGCAAATTTGGTATTCATCCAATGCTTCTCTGGGAGTCTTCTTGATGATACAATGGGCGAGCCAGTCTTCGGGAGTCGTGTTGGGATTATGCATGAAAGCATCTCTGCGCTGAATAAAATTGACATGAGATTCAAAATAGGCAGTAATACTTTCCAGGGAGGGCGTAGAGAGTGTTCTGTAAATATCTCCAGCACAATCCATACAAATTGCATATTCAAATATGACGTCTGTAGCCCCCGTTGCTTGGTGCTTCTTAAATGCCTTCTCTATCAGATACGAAGTTCCTTCTTTGAGTAAAGATGAATTGCACACTGTACAAGTTTCAAATGGTTTGCCAAGGCTGTAGGAATGAAAGATAGCAGGAATATCTCCATATGAGAAAAAAGAAACCATAAGTGTAAATTGCAGATTAAAATGATGTCGTCCAAATTCAGGTTATTTCCTCATTGGCCCCACCATAAAGAATATCTTCAAACATTTCTGACGATTTTTTTCGGGAAATGAGCCTAAAGAACGTATTAATTATATAGTATTAATGACTGCAGATCATATAAAGTCGTACGAATATGGATAAACTTCTTCCCAATATTATTATTTCTGCTGTTTTGTTCATTTTTTTTATCTCCACTTCCAATGCTCAAACTAAATATTGGATTTTTTTTTCGGACAAAGGGGACTATCAATCCAAGCATCCAAAAGAAGTGTTATCTCCTGAAGCACTTTCCAATCGCCACCTTCAAGGAATTTCACTGGATGCATATGATTTCCCCATAGAAAAAATGTATGTCGATTCCCTCCATCGATTAGGGATTCACATGATTAACCATTCTCGCTGGCTAAATGCGGTTTCCGCATATATACCTGAATCAAAGATATCCACGCTCAAGGAGATTTCCTTTATTCATTCTATTAGCGCAGTAAAAAGATGGGCCACAACCAGCAGTATGTCAGAAGATTGTGATGATCTACAGGTGCAAGCAGATCACCTCACCCAACTTCATATGGTAGGCCTTGACAGTTTACATGGCTTAGGTTTTACTGGAAAAGGGGTTCGCATTGCGATGTTTGACAATGGGTTCTTAAAAGCTGATCAAATAGAGGCTTTTTCCCATGTATTCGACCAACAAAGAATCATTGCTACCAGAGATTTTGTAGATGGAGACAATGACGTGTTCGAAGCCTGTGATGCACCTAATCATTGCCAGCATGGAGAGGCTGTTTGGTCCGTTATCGCTGCCTATCAGCCCGGCACAATAATGGGTTCTGCTCCAGATGCAAACTTTATATTATTGCGGACGGAGAATGATCGATCGGAAACGCCACAGGAAGAGGATAATTGGGTGGCGGCTGCGGAATTTGCAGACAGTCTGGGAGCACAGGTTTTTTCGACTTCATTGGGTTATTTTGAATACGATAATATCCTGGATTCTTATACCAATGCCGATTTGAATGGAGAAACAGCTATCATTTCTCGGGCTGCTTCCATTGCAGCGTCCAGGGGAATTGTCGTAGTGAACAGTGCGGGAAACAGTGGAACCCGAGGTCTTTCAGCACCTGCAGATGCAAAAGGTATTATTTCTGTGGGATCAGTCAATGCTTGCGAAGAAATTAGTCCCTTTAGTAGCCAGGGACCTACTGCCGATAGCAGAATCAAACCCGATGTAGTAGCGCTTGGAGAAGGAACTTTTTTTCTCAATTCCGATGGAAGAATCAGAGTAGGAAATGGGACTTCGCTCTCCTGCCCCATCATTTCAGGAATGATGGCTTGTCTGATTCAAGCGGAACCGTTGGTCTCTGCTGAAGATTGGATCGACATTATCCATCAATCCTCGGACAGGGCTTCCTCCCCTGATAATATATTCGGTTATGGTATTCCCTCCGCTTCACAGGCATTAATATTAGCTCGTGAAGTTGCTGAAAATCAATCTACACTCCCACAATTTTCAGATGGAGAGCGAATGATCCTTTTCCCTAATCCGCTCATTTCAGAACTTGACAATTTACAATTAGCTATTCATCAGGCTTCATCAGCATTCGAAGCATCTATCAGAATTACCGATATACATGGAAAAATAATAATCGAAATTCCTACAGTGGTTAATCTTCAGGCACATCTCTTGACATTTGACCTGCGACTGAATCCGGGAATGTATGTAGTGGAGCTACTTAATATGAATCAGAAAAATCAGTATGCTCATGAAAAATTAATTGTCCTACCCTGAGCTAGTTAGCTTCCTTTATTCAAGAATGGAATTTTCCTGATTGATATAATTCGATAAAAACAATATATTGCCCCTATCCACCACCCCAATTACCTGATTCAGGCATAATAATTGCAGATTTTGAATCTTAAAAGTCCTGTTTATTGATTCTAGGGAGAAACTTCTATGAAATCTTGTTTTATACTACATATTTTACTGCTCTTGATTGTCCTAAATGGTTCAGCTGAAAAAATCCTGGACGATTTAGAGTTTAATCAAGGAGACTGGGCACTAGTAGGTATTCCAGTTCACAACTATAAAATGGTTCCCATTCAGCAGGAACTTAGGACCTTTATTACCAGAGATAAAAGCTTTCTAAATAAGCTGAAAGAGTCCTGGGATTTCAACATCACCTTTGATGACAGATGCGACTATCACTACGCACTAAAATTCTACAAAGAAAATAAACTGGTCAAAACAGTTATGCTAAATCTGTATTGCGGATACATTTCTGCTAATGGATTTGCCTACGAATTTAACCCTAAGGACTTCGAAAGCTTTAAAGCGCAGGCGCGTCCTATCAAATGGTCGAGGATAAGCTTTGGTGATCTGGAGGTAATGAAAGACGCCGTAAAAGTTTTAGATGATTCTCCAGAAGTATTTTGGTATGATGATGTGCTCCAATATACCTTCTCAGGATTTTTTATGTTTTCCCTCAATGGTATTCCCTGGAATGCTGATGTAGACTCCCTGACTAATGAAGTTCACGACTATATAATAGAAGATACCGGAAGCGAAGATTTTCACCTCAAAAGATATTTTCACCTGATTGAAGGAAAAAGGATGTCGGTCAGGTACATGGTTAGTTGTGAAGAACCTTTTACCGATAACTTCGGCTCGAATATGTATGTCCAATGGCGATCTCACCTTCAAAATACGGATTCTGTACGTATAGTAGCTATTGGGATTGATCAAAAACGATATTGGCAACTATTAAATTCTAATCAGAACATCCGATCGCGTTCTGACGTTAAGCAGTAAGAAAGTTTTGCTTAAACGTTAACCAAAAATTCAACATGAAAGCGATCTGGAACAATCAAGTTATCGCAGAAAGCGATGAAACGGTAGTAGTAGAAGGAAATCACTACTTCCCAAAAGATTCCATTAAATCTGATCTATTTCAACCTTCTTCCATGAAGACTAATTGTCCATGGAAAGGGCAAGCCTCTTATTTCAGTGTAGAAGTAGACGGAAAAACTAATCCGGATGCAGCATGGACATATTCAGATCCTAAGCCTGCTGCAGAAAAAATTAAGGATTATGTAGCATTCTGGAGGGGGGTAGAAGTAACAGAATAATATACCTTTTTTGAACAGGAAGTCAGGCAGTTTAGCCTGACTTCTTCCGTATTGGCGTTAAGCTTAAGAAAAGTATTCACTTCCTGGATTTTATTTATTAAACGTATTATCCTATTAAAAATATGAAGCGTAACTACATTCAACCCGGTCCCGGTCAAGAATCCGTTTGGGATTATCCCAGACCTCCTAAATGCGAACCCTTTAAAGGAAGTATCAAGATTATGCACCAGGGGAAAACCATTGTAGAAACTATTCGTGCTTATAGAGTGTTAGAAACCAGTCATCCTCCTGTATATTATCTCTCCCCCGAAGATATCAATATGCAATTGCTGATCTCTAATCCCCGAAGCTCTTTTTGCGAGTTTAAAGGAAGAGCAGTTTATTATGACCTCCAAATAGGAGAACAATTAATTAAACAGGTAGCCTGGAGCTATCCATCTCCGAATTCCAGTTTTGCCAGTATTCGTGATCATCTGGCATTTTATGCCCACAAAGTTGATCAATGTTATGTCAACGATGAATTAGTCCAGGCTCAGGAGGGAGATTTTTACGGTGGTTGGATTACTTCGAATATTGTTGGGCCTTTTAAAGGAGCAGCAGGTACATGGGGGTGGTGATTGGCAATTGCCTATTATTATCCCTAAGTTTAGTAGGTGATTAAGATTAACAACATAAGTAAACATTTCGGGGAGTTAATAGCAGTCAAAAATGTTTCTTTAGAAGTCGACAAAGGAGAAAATGTTGCTATCCTGGGTACCAGTGGAAGTGGGAAAACTACCCTGCTGAAAATGATCAATCGCATTATCGAACCAACCTCAGGCAGCATATTTATTCAAGGAGCAGCAGTAGAATCACAATCTATCATAGACCTGAGAAGAAATATTGGATACGTAATTCAGCAAATAGGCCTCTTTCCTCATTATACCATCGCAGAAAATATTGCCGTTGTTCCCAAATTACTCAAATGGTCCGCTTCCCGTATCCAAGGAGAAAGTACCCGCTTACTCAATTTGCTTAATCTGGAACCGGAAGTGTACCTCGATGCCTACCCTCATGAATTGAGTGGTGGCCAACAGCAAAGAATAGGTTTAGCCAGAGCCCTCATCGCAGATCCGGATATCATATTAATGGATGAACCTTTTGGAGCATTGGATCCTATCACCAGAAAAAATATCAGGAAAGAATTTCTACACCTGGAAGTTCTCCAGCAAAAAACCATTGTTCTGGTAACACATGATGTAGCAGAAGCTTTCGAACTAGGAGATAGAGTGATTTTAATGGATCAGGGAGAAATCAGGCAACAAGGAAGGCCCTATGATCTATTATTCCATCCTAAAAATGCCTTTGTTAAAGAATTTTTCTCGGGCCAATTTTTCGAATTACAATATAAAGTGGTTAAAATAGTGGATTTACTTCCTTATTTGGATACTCCTTCTGTTTCCTCCTCTCATGATTCCTCTCCTATTTTTTCTCCCCAAACCTATGTATATGAAATACTGGAAGTACTACCGGAATACGAAAATCTGATTGGCATCGATGTAGCAGCAAAGCCTTTATATATAGATCAGCTTAGCATATTAACTGCTTTTCAGCGAATGAGAACCAATGGACGCACCTAATAAGATTGAATGAAACTACTATGATCGAATTTTGGAACTACCTTTACGCCCAACGCATTGAACTCTTCAATCAGACATTAACCCATCTTGGTATTACCTTCATCTCCCTGTTCCTAGCCCTTCTAATCGCCCTTCCCCTAGGTCTGTGGATTACCCGAAAACCTGGATTGTCCGGATATGTGTTAGGCTTTGCAGGGGTGTTGCAAACCATTCCTTCCATTGCTTTACTGGGATTTATGATTCCTTTATTAGGCATCGGTCTCTATCCAGCTATTTTTGCTTTATTTCTCTATGCCCTATTACCCATTCTGAGAAATGTTTACACGGGCATATCAGAAGTAGATGCAGGGGTCAAGGAAGCAGCGCTAGGGATGGGAATGACTGATTTCCAAATTCTTTCCAAAGTAGAATTACCCCTGGCACTTCCCGTTATTTTTGCCGGTATACGAACAGCTACCGTAATCAATGTAGGCGTAGCTACCCTGGCAGCTTATATAGGAGCTGGAGGATTAGGGGAATTTATTTTTGGAGGTATCGCTTTGAACAATACGCAAATGATGCTTGCCGGAGCTATTCCAGCAGCTTTATTAGCTGTTTTTCTGGATCAGGTGCTCGCCGTTCTCCAACAACTAAAACTCAATCTTTTGATTCGTGCTTCACTTGCTCTATTCGCTGTTATATCGTTGTTCCTCATTAGCTTCTACACCTTCAATTTCAATCAGAAAACCATCAGAGCGGGATTCGATCCTGAATTTGCAGGTCGTGGGGATGGATACCCCTTACTTCAAAGCATTTACGGCATAGAACTCGACTACACTTCTCTTAATCCCAATCTGATGTATCAGGCTATTTTTGAAGGGGCCGTAGATGTAATTAGTGGATATGCTACAGATGGGAGAATTAAAGCGTACCAATTGACCGTGCTAGAAGATGACCTACATGCCTTTCCTCCCTACGATGCCGCTTTTTTAATGAGAGAAAGCTTTAGGGATCAATACCCCAGGGTAGTAAAAGCGCTGAACCTCCTATCGGGTAACATCGATGACAAACAGATGATTCAGCTTAATTTCCAGGTAGATGAAGATAAAACCCCTCCAATAGATGTGGCCAGAGCATACCTGATCGAAATGAAATTGTTAACTGCGGACGGATTAGCCAATTCCGACACTTTACAATCTATTCTCCAACAAGTAGCTGAGCTCGAATCTATTGGCACAGAAAAAAAAAGACAATGTGATTACGATAGGGTCAAAAATATTTACGGAACAGTACATTTTGGTCGCACTAAGTCAACTTCTCATAGAAGCTTATACTCCTTATACAGTAGATGCCAAAACAGGACTGGGAGGAACGAAAATCTGCTTTGAGGCCTTAAAAGCAGACGAGATCGATATTTATCCGGAGTATACAGGAACGGGATTAGGGGTTATTTTGAATGAGCCTGTTTCCAATGAACGCCCCTCAGAAAATGCATCGGTAGAAGTGTACCAATATGTAAAGAACGAGTTTGAAACATCTTTCCAAATCACATGGCTTGCTCCTCTAGGATTTAATAATACCTACGCATTAATGATGCGTTCCAAACAAGCCGAAAAGTGGAATATTTCTACCATTTCAGATCTTGCCAGGATTGCGAATTAATACCTAAGTTTTGCTATTATTCTTAACTATTTTTAGTAAAATTCGTTGATTGAGTAAATAATTCTAGCATAATACTTTCCTTTTGCCAACTATCATTCTATGATTATTGCCGATACAACAAAACTACTAACATTAACCCATCAATTTCAGCTAGTACGACAAAAAACGCTTTCCATCTGCGACCCTCTACAACCTGAGGATTGCGTCGTCCAACCTGTCATTGATGTAAGTCCACCTAAGTGGCACATGGGTCATACTACATGGTTTTTTGAACAATTTTTACTTCAATCTTACAAGAAGAATTACAAGGTCTATCATCCCAGATATGCCTATGTGTTCAACAGTTATTACGAAGGAGCTGGAGAAAGAGTGAATAGATCTTATAGAGGAAATCTCACACGACCTACTGTTGCTGACATTCGCGATTATAGAGCATATGTAGATGAACACATGATGGATTGGCTTAGCGATGGAACGGAAAAGACGGATAGAATGCTATACATTCTGGAAATGGGTCTTCAGCATGAACAGCAACACCAGGAATTGCTCATGTACGATATTAAGTACATTTTAGGCCATAATCCACTCTTCCCAGTATATAAAGAACAACCACACTTTCCTCATCACCCTAACGATCAACAGACATTTTCCGAGCATTATCTGGAAATGGAGGCTGGCGTATACGACATAGGTTATCAAGGAAGATGAGTTTCATTTTGACAATGAAGAAGGCCGCCACAAAGTTTATCTGGAACCTTATTACCTCTTAGACAGATTAGTTACGACTGGAGAGTATCTCGAGTTTGTAGAAGCGGGAGGATATACAGATTATCGCTTTTGGTTTCAGGAAGCATGGCATTGGATACAAAGAGAGCAGAAAGAAGCTCCCTTTTACTGGTTCAAGATTGAAGGAACATGGCATCACTTCACTTTACATGGATTGCAGCCTTTGGATCTGAATTTGCCTATGACACATATCAGTCATTATGAGGCGGATGCTTTTGCCAAGTGGAAAGGGAAAAGATTACCGACTGAATTTGAATGGGAAGCGGCCTGCAATCATTTCCAACCTTCCATTCCTTCTGAAGCTAATTTTGTGGATGATGGGTGGAATCACCCTACCGCCCGCCAACAAGATCAATATCAATTCTGGGGAGATGTATGGGAATGGACCAATAGTGCCTATCTTCCCTATCCCTATTATAAAGCTGAGGAAAGCACATTAGGAGAGTACAACGGAAAATTCATGATCAATCAAATGGTATTAAGAGGTGGATCTTGTGCTACTTCCAAAAATCATATCAGAGCTAGCTACCGCAACTTTTTTCATCCTAACCTGCAATGGTTATTTTCCGGGTTTAGATTAGCAGAAAGTACCAGATAATTTGCACTACTATTATCATCATAAGACCATTTTCTTGTCAGAGTTTTCTGAAGTGTCATATATGTACCAGAGTTTTAGGATATTCTCTGGTATTTTTTATCCAACTACCTCATTTTTAAAAAAGTTATAACCTAAAAAGAACATGGACATTTCGTCTCGGCCGCATTTGATTTCTTCTATTCTGTTAAAAACTGATTCGGATTTCCAGCAGGATGTGTTAGACGGCCTTTCTGCAAATCCTAAGATATTATCTTCCAAGTACTTTTATGATAAAAGGGGAAGTGAGTTATTTCAGGATATCATGAGAATGCCGGAATACTATCCTACGGATGTAGAATATGAGATTTTCCAAACTCATAAGCATTCATTGTTAGAGATTTTCTCTCCAAATGGAAGACCATTCAGGCTGGTAGAGTTTGGAGCAGGTGATGGGCTTAAGACGAAAGTACTACTATCGCATTTTTTAAATGAACATGCTGATTTCACTTATATGCCTATCGATATTTCCAAAGATGTACTCGATTTATTATATGATGACCTAAAAAGCCAATTTCCCAACCTCTCCGTTCAGCCCATTGTCAATGATTACTTCAAAGCTATGAAAAAAGTAAACAAATTGGACGATACGCCCAAAGCTGTTCTCTTTTTAGGATCCAACATAGGTAATTTCATTGAGAATGAAGCTATTTCCTTTCTAAGACGTCTGCGCACTCTTCTATCCCCCAGTGATATTTTGCTGACAGGCTTTGACCTAAAAAAAGACCCCAAAATTATTTTAGATGCTTATGACGATCCTTCAGGAGTCACTAAAGCATTCAATTTAAATTTACTCAACAGAATTAATCGCGAATTAGGAGGAAATTTTGATCTGGACGCTTTTGACCATTATGCTAATTACGATCCTATTTCGGGGGAAACTAAAAGCTATATCTTTAGTAAGGTAGATCAATCTGTATTCATCGGAGCATTAAACAGAGGATTCCACTTTCAGGCCTGGGAACCTATCTGGACGGAATTATCCCAAAAATATAGTATAGAAACGATTCAAAGATTAGCCAGAGAAGCTGATTTCTCTGTTGCTACTCATTTTTTTGATGAAAAAAGGTATTTTGCTGACTCCGCCTGGATTCCCAATGAATAAAAGCCTTAATTCAGGGAGATTTATTGATTAATGCACAAAATGTTTTCCCACTTAAAAAGTTATATATGAGAAACCATTTATATATTCGATCAAATGTTCGACATTAACTTTAATATTCCTCAGACCGATGCCAAGATCCATCAATGTCAGTCCCATAAAGAAGGGGATGACATTGTGTTTACTTGCCCAGACTGTCCAGGTTACGAAAGAAGAATGAATCTTCGCACTAACAAAATGACTGTTGTTAATGCCCGTGAAGATATTCTTCATACAGGAACCCACGTTTCTCCGATATTAAAAGGATTAAACGGAAACTAAGCTGTTTACTCTTACGATTTGGTGTGCCTGAAGTAATGGTACCCGCTCTGTTTGCTGCATCAGTTGTACCAAAGCAATTATTTTATAAGTAGATGGAACAAGCGAATGATCCTTGATCATTAGGGTTGCTTTTCCTTCAATGATCTTAACGAGTTTTACCTGAATAATTTGTTGGCTTCGGGGACCAGTAAAAGATTCTGCAATGATATGCAATTCGCATAAACCTTCATAGGGTTTGCCCGAAGGAGTTCCAAAAGACAATACTACCTCAAATTCTTGACCTTCAGCAATCATCTGTGTACTGACCTCCGTCTGGCCGACTTTCAGCTCGAACTGTTCTAATTCCGGGATTTCCCTATGTGTTACGGAAGGCTTCCTGGTTTGGCCGCCAACTGCTTTATTCAATGTATCCTCCTCCACTTCTTTTGATGGTTCCACCGATCTTGAGGATGCTTTATCTTCAGTTCCTGTTGAAGTGTCCTCATCTTTTGAAAAAGTAGGTTCTTCCTCCATGTTAGCTTTAACCAGCTCCAACTTATATTTTTCTCTGGTGGCTGCAGGAAGACGCTTCATGATGAAAGCTTCTATCGCTGCCATATCTAATCCCTCAAACTGCTGTACTTCCTTTGTTCTCAATTGCAGAATTCGTCCATTTAATGTATTCTCTCCTCTGTAAAATAACTCTACCCTAAAAGCCGCTCTGGAACTCGCCCAATCCTCATTCGCAAAGTGTTGCTCCATCGATCCCGTTAAGGACTCCTCCGTATTCGAGTATGTTTCCTGTTCTTCCTCTTCCTCAACTGATAGTGGTAGCTCAGTGGTTAATTGGGATATTTCTTCCTGGAGTTGAAGGATGATTTGCTGTAGCTCTTTTTTGGTCGTTTTGGGGGTGAATAAAGAGCCAGAAGAATGTGTTTTCATGATTGCCAAAAATTATTGTCTGGCAGACCTACGTCTACCAGACAGATGATACAAAGACATGCTCGATTAGTGAGCGTCGTAAAATTTTACTAATCCAAATTCTGCAAAAGCTGCAATCTCTGCATTAGGCCTTCCTCCTTTTCCTGTGAATGTTAAGCAAACCACAATGCGGTAAATCCCTTCTTTTACTACACCACCTGGAATCACGATGATTTCCTTATAGGTGAAAGGATCTTTGCATACAAAAGGAACATACTTTTTCCCTTCTCCATGTTTGAAAGAAGTTTCTCCATGTCCCATTTCCTCAAGAATCACCTCCAAATGCCATTGGTTTTCTTCTGACATAAATTTGGCCAACTTACCTTTCTGCGTCCATTCGAACTTCACCTTCCACACATCATCCGTTTGAATAATATTTGTAGGCTCACCGTTCGTATCGATCAAGGTAGCTTCTCCATAGACGACAAATGGCTCAGGAGGAAAGAAATTTTCAAAACTCAACTTTGCTGTAATCATTAGTGTGATATGTTTGTGCATGATTCATCAGAAGAAGTTCACTGGAAATGCGTTTCTGACAAACCATCCTAATTAACACCATAAATTGTCCAGCGAACTTGAAACAAAGCAAGCACTCCCAACTTAAAAATTAGTTACGATTCACTTAATTTTTGCTTAATTCCAATTAATTTTTACTTAATTTTTCAGAAAGATTGGATGTTACGGACATTTGTAAGCTGATGGGGCGGAATTGCTTATTGGCACAACATATCTAGCTTATTCCTCTGCATAAAGATTCACATTTATTTCCAATTTTACCATTTATTTTCCCAACCGGTTACCTTTTCCCTTGTTCCGACGATAAATGCATACAATAATAACTCAACCGTATCATGAAAAATCTTTTCTTTTTTTTCCTCCTTAGTATTTCTCTATCGGCCTATACCCAGCACACCTCCCTGGAAATTTTGGAAGGAGATTACCTTATTCTGGAAGCACTAAGTCTTGACAGTGAAATTTCTTCATCTACTGATTTAGAGGGATCTATGTTGAATGATCAAGAAGAATTAGCCGATATGGTGGACAGTCTGGAGATGGAATTATTGGCACAAGAGGAAAGGATAGATAATGAAGAAGAGATAGAGGAATTGACCTCATTGGCGGAAATATGTGAGGAAATGATTTATGTCAATGAGCAAATGCTGGGAAAAGTGGAAAAAAGCAGAGCCATTGTCCTTGTTGAATAGGTAGTGGGTTCTCTATATCAATCACAGATCAACCCTGATATATTATTTCGTAATTTTGCACCTACTTCCTCAGGCTTAAAGCACATATTTAGTAAATAGTGGTTCCAATACTAAAGCCGGATCCTCGCTCCTTCCGGGGTGTACCTTAGAACTTTGAATCATGGTACTTCTAGGTGCGGTCAACCATCTAAACCTACTGGCCAGATCCAGGGTAGCTATAAATCCCCCTTGTTGATCTCCCCGACAAATAAACTCCCAGACTTGCAAATATTTTTCCAGTTCAGCGATATGCACATTGGGACAAAAAGATAAAATTCGCTGTTCATTCAGGAAGTATTTCACCTCTAAATAGCGTTTTCTCTTACTGTACAAGATCACTCCGATGTTGAGAAATTCTTCACGCTCTACCTTCGGAACTAACCGAATGATGGCATACTCATATGTGTGCTTTTCTGGCATCTAAAATCTCTTTTAGGAGCATTTCCAACTTATCTACTCTGTGGGTTAAAAATTCAATATAAATCTCTTTTCGTTCTGCGGGCGTGTAGGATTGGGTACTTTCAAGCAACCAATCTTCAGGAACTTGTTGGACAATCGCCTCAATACTTGCGTCATTGAGTCTAGTTATCAATTCCGAAGCAGCTTCTTTTAACAAAGTAGCTTTTTCTAATAGTACATGATCTTTGACGGCGGGAAATCCTTTCATCGCATGGTCTTTCCACCGATCCATGGCATGATGAAAGTACATACTGGCCCCATGATCGATGAGCCATAATCCATGATTCCAGCTGAGCAGATTTGGATTTCTAGCCGTTCTATCAATGTTAGTGATTAAGCTGTCTAACAACACTACTTTAGAAGCTGTGAGGGGATCCGCCTCAGATACTACCGGATCATAGGTTATCGCCTGAGGAAGATAGCTCATACCGATATTCAAGCCTATACTGAATTTGAGTAAATCCTGAATTTCTTCGTCAGGTTCGGCCTTGCTGAAGGAATTGTCTAACTCCAGGAACACAATTTCAGGGACGTTGAGCCCAATTAATCTGGCTAATTCTCCTCCGATTAACTCTGCCACTAGAGCTTTCTTCCCCTGCCCTGCCCCTCTGAATTTGAGGACATATAAAAATTCATCCTCTGCTTCTATAATAGCTGGCAGTGATCCCCCTTCTCTCAAAGGAATTACATATCGAGTCACTTCCAGGCTTCGAATTATTAACTCATTCATAGGGGGAAGATACAGGAAATTTAGCTTTGCGGAAGGTGTAGTGGCCAATGATGCTTAGCATGGACGATGACTTACTGTTTGATGGGAAAGCTTATACGCACCTTTACCGAGGAAATAATAGCTTGTCCCACGCCTTTGTTAGACGTCAAACTTTCTTCTCACCCTTTATAATCGGTGCGACTATTCAGAATGTTCAGAAATAATAAAGTAATTCATCCTCAAATTTCAAAGATTAACTTTTTATGAACTTTTTGTAATCCCTTGGATATTGCTTCCTCCGATAATTAAATTCAGTTATCAGCCACATTATCCACATATTATGCCTAAAACGCTTACCTTTATTCTTGCCCTACTCGCAGCAGCTTCTTTAGGAGCGGTGGGAGGTTATCAATACAGAAAAAACATAGAAGTACCTGCTTATCAGCCTTCTATAGTTGAATCAAAAGATTCGCCCCGTTTACAAGACACATCTAACATAGAAAAAGTAGCCATCCTTGATACGACCGACAAGGTAACTGAGGATAAGCCTACAGCGAACACTGAGCCGATGGAAGTCGTAAAAGTGTCAGAAGAAGTTCAGGAACAAAAAGAAAAAGCCCCATCTTCCGAAAATTTGGTCGAAAAGCCCACGACCGAAGTTCTGACAGAACCTACGCTGGCTTCCGACCCCAATATTGATGTAGAGAATATGTTCAATCATCTCCCACCGAATAATAGTTGTTTTGGAAGTGAAGATGAAATCAGCTTACAGTTAACTTTGTTGGCGGAAAGAATGGAAAGAGACTCTCTTTGGTACGACAATAAGCATCCCAAAAAGCTTCAGGATTGTTCGGGCATCTTCCACCGCATTTCTCAATTTGTTGAGAAAAAGTGTGATGGCTATGCTTATCCTAGTCCCAAAACAGCCAGAGATAGTCGTTCGCTTGCAGGTTGGTTTCACAAGAATAACAATCTCACTGTCATCGAAGATCCAGTCGCTAGCAGAAATCTCATTCGTCCTGGATCGGTGATGTTTTTTGGAGGTTCAGGAAAAAGATTCCAACAAATGACCCCTGAGCAGCTATTTGCGCCTTATCCTCACGGCATTGTAGCGCATATAGGAGTGGTTACGGAAGTAGCAAAAGACGAAAATGGAGATGTTATCGGATATGTTATGATGCATGGAAGACGACCAGGAGTTTTTGCTCAACGTAGTCATTATCATTCAATAGATCCCCCAAGATTCGGATATCCAAGCTTAGGTAATTGGAACCAGCAGTGGATAGGGGTTGGATATATCATGAGTCCGTTGATTGCTGCTAATTAGTCGGGAAGTAAATAGGTAATTTTCCTCCAGCTGCGGCTTTAGCCACGATCCCCCTACTTCATAACATTCATAAAAGTGAGAGGATAAAATGATAAAAAAACCCAGCAATCGCTGGGCTCTTTTTAGTGTGTAATAAGAATAATTATGATCCTTATTTAATATAAGTAAAACTTATTGAAAGTTAAACCGTATCTAAACATTTTTACCTATTGCATTATAAATATTTATACCTCTTTTGTTAAGCTAATTTTTCGGTTCCCATAATCATTCTTCTGAGGAAATTGGATATATGTTCGATGACGAAAACTAAGGCTACGATAAGAAGCATAATGGCAATAGCACTCTTGTACTCCATCATACCCATTGCTTTTAGAAGTTCTAATCCCAGTCCTCCACCGCCAAAGATTCCCAATCCAATAGATCTTCTGGTGTTAACATCAAAAGCATAAAATAAATCACTTATAATTGAAGGGGCGGCTTCAGGTAAAATACCATATCTGATTAACTGACTTTTTTTAGCACCTGTGGCCCTGACTCCATCTAACACTTCAGGCTTCACCTCCTCTATTGCTTCGGCAAACAATTTCCCAAAGGTCCCTATGGTACTCACAGCCAGTGCCAACATTCCAGCAAAAGGCCCTATCCCGGCAAAAATAAGAAAGAACAATAATATAATAAATGAGGGAATCACTCTCTCTGCTGCAAACAACATTTTTATGGTTCCTGATAACATTGGATGTGGACTGATATTATTTGCTGCTAATAGTGAAAGGAAGAAAGCCGCTCCGCCTCCTAAAAAGGTTCCGAGAAAAGCCATCGCCAATGTCTCATAAAGAGAAAGAATAATCATGGGCTTACGGAATACAAAACTAAAGTTGGGCGGCGTCATATCTCTAAAGAGATTAATAAGATGGTGGAATTCCGTAAAGAGCATTAATGGATTAAATCCCAATAAGGCGCAAGAGATGACAATAATGATCGTAATAACACTAAAAATAAGTGCTCTTTGTTTAAATCTATTTGAGGGTAAATACTTTTCTTCGATTTCCATAAGATCAGCTCGATTAGCTAAGATAATTTTCCTCCTTCCATGATTTTCTTTCGGGCCCATACAGATAACCGCTCTGTCGTTCCCACCAATAACAGAATAGTAATGATTGCCACTGTCATTTCCCCATACTCCAAATGATAGTATGCCTCTATTAATTCGTATCCTACTCCTCCTGCTCCAATGGCCCCTAACATTACTGATGCACGGATATTGATTTCGAAACGAAGTATGGTATAAGCGATAAAAGAAGGCATCACCTGAGGAAGTATTCCATATTTAACCAATTCCGACTTACTGGCCCCTGTAGCTTTTATAGATTCCAAAATTTTGGGGTCCACCTCTTCAATAGCATCAGCATATAATCTCCCCAACATCCCTATGCAAGCTATCGCTAATGTAAGTACTCCTGGAAAGAGTCCTGGACCGAATACTACAATCAGCAACAGAATAATAATGACTTCCGACACAGCTCTTTCTATAGAAATTAATAAGCGCGAAGTAGTACTTAACCATTTGGGACTAATATTACTGGCCCCCATCAAACCAAATATAAATGATAATATCGCCCCAAAAATGGTCCCTAATAATGCTAGTAAAATAGTGGATAACGAGGCATAAGCCATTTCGGGAAATGCAGACCACTCTGGTTGGAGAAACCCTTGTAAATACTTCAATACCCAAAGACGTTTTATATCGAAAACGGAAAGGTCTACTTTGGTACTGATGCTGGATAAGTACACCAATGGAATTAATATCAATAATACAATGATCCAATTCCTGATTTTTCTTCTTCTGAAGGTCTTATAAGTAAGTACCTGGTCCATGAACAATTATTCGTATAGTTCCTTGCGTAATTTTTCAGCTAATTCCCTGATCGGATCCCATTTTTCAGGATTCGCTGGCCAGTAAATAATATCTTTATTTCTCGTGCCTATCATTCCTTTCCAAATTTCCGGTTCCTCCGCTTTCAAATCCAGATAAGCCTGCTGAACCTCTTTTTTAAATGGTTCCGGTAGTGCTTTTCTAATGACAATGGGCCCTGTAGGTATGGGATTGGATTTCCAGAGAATTTTAACATCCTCTGGCTTAAGTAATCCTTTATAGGTATATGCCAGTAGTACGGTTTCGGACATGCCTCCTACATCTACATTTCCTGTAAGCACTGACATGAGTGAAGCCGTATGTTCAGGACAGTGCACGAGTTCTTTAAAATCCTTTTGTGGATCCAGACCAAATTCTTCTAAATATTTACGTGGGATAAGATGCCCTGAGGTAGAAGCAGGATTTCCTAAAGCTATTCTTAGTTCTTTTGAATTCTTTTTTACATCATCCATACTATTGATATCCGGCCGGGTCGTAATAAATACAGAATGGTAAATCCCTTCTCCAGTATCCTTATGGCCTCGCATGATCAGCGGTTCTACATTGGCTCTCCGTTCTGCAATAACGAATCCAAAGGAACCCAACTGAGCCACATCTACTTTATCTGCTTTCAATGCTTCAATCGTAGGTGCATATCCTCCTGTAAGCTTTGTCAAGGATACAGGAAGAGATAGTTTCCTCTCTAAATATTCTTTAAATGCATTCAATCTGGTTAATACCTGATCTACATTTTCTTCTGGAGGCACATAAGCTATTCGAAACATATTAGGCCTCCCTGATGCATCTATTTCATACTGCTCCCCACAAGCGGTACTAAAGATCGACAAGGGAAGAAGAAGGTATATCAGTCGGAAAAACCAGCTTTTCATGAACTTAATTTTTAATGAAACTACTGGCTTTTCGCTAGCTTAGTGTTAGTTAGATGTTAAATTTTAAGTTTGAATTCCTTCTACTATAATTTATAACAGTTTCTAGTCCCTTTATTTTATCAGACGAGTGTTCGGGTATGCAGCAAACCACCCAAACCAAAAAGCACGATGATATGGCAATCTTTCAAGCATTTTCCCATTTTCTGCCTTCAGTCCATCCTCTGTTACTGTCCATCTTACTCCTTCCTTATCTATAACCGTCCCTTTTTGATCGTATGCTGAAAAAGTAATTCCAGAAGAATTAAACACTCTATTGGCTCCCGATCGGTCGGTTAATACGACAAAGGATACCCTACCAATCCGATGCTGGTATATAGGATGCTTTTCCAGGAAACGGGTAGAAATGGCCAAAGGCTCATGATCAGTCTGTGGAACTCTAATGGCTAAAATTTCTTCCTTGTTTTTTAATCTTTTGTCTAAAGCAGGAACATTAAACATTAACTCATCCGTGGCAAAATATTCTCTATATGCTTCTCCTTCATCGTAATTCCTGTTGTATCCCGTATTCAAGGATAATACTTTTGTGTCGGGATGTCTGCTATTCCATTCCCCCCAGCTAGTAGTAACCACACTGAGAGTTTCCAGGCTTATTCCTTTTCCTACAAGAGGCCCAACCACAGGTTTTCCCCAGATAGTATTCCATAAAGACTGTGTTTTCTGATCATACATTAATTTATTGGATCTGTATAAGAACCCACTAGTGCCTAACTGGTGAACTTCCCCCCCAACCTCAGTATGATATAACACAACGGTTCCGCATAAAGTGCAGTATACACCAGCTACAGGTATCCCTCCTACTTCATCTACAAACATCTCATGCCACGCCAGGATTCTTTTAGGATACGCTCTCACATCTCCATTAATTGAAATCCCAAAAACTATGTGATGATCTTCCAGGTAGGCTGCTTCCTCAACAGAAACCATATCTGGATATCTCAACGGTGGGATTCCATCCTGAATTACTCCTCCCCACCTGATCTCATCTAAGCGAATGGTGGTTTGCTCTGTTCTTCCCAAAAAATAAGTTTCAAATGCTGGATCTATACTAGCGTGAAGTTTCCCTTTAAAATCCCCATATCGAGCGGGGATATTTTCTGGTTGGTTCCAAATCCATTTATACCAGGCATTCATATCGTATCCAAATCTCTTGCCTGAGGCTTTTTCTAATAATTTTAATAGCTTTCTATAAACTTCTGGATCTGTCGATAGATACATCACTTCTAAGGCCAGGATAGCATGTGAATCATCCCAATGCTCAGTAATATATTCTATAGCATACTGTTGTTGTAAGGAGGAACTGTTTAATAAATTGAGATAATGATGATATACTTCCTGTTCGCTAAACTCCTTAGATGTTTGATCGTTGGACTCCTTTGTTGTTATTCCAGTATAAGCAGCTAATCCGAAAACGAATAAGCATCCAATTATTCCACCGATAATTCGATTCATGGTCAAAAATTATATTTGTTGGGTAGAAGTTAGAATGCATGAATACAATTAAAAGTTTAAATGAAAAATGAAGTATAGGTGGACATCTAATTACATAACCCAATATCTTCAATAATGGTAGACAGATTGGTCACTTAAAAGACAGATAAAAGATCATAAGTATGGCAAAATTAGGACATAAAGATTACGAAAGGGTCCATTGTCAGGACAGGAAGGAATGGCGACATTGGTTGCAGCTCCATCATCAAACTAAAGTGGGTGTTTGGCTCGTTTATTATAAAAAACATACAGGAAAGCCTCGAGTTTCATATGATGATGCTGTGGAGGAGGCCCTATGTTTTGGTTGGATAGACAGTAAACCTAATAAAATAGATGAAGACAGGTTTATGCAACTATTCACACCAAGAAAAAAAGGTAGTCCGTGGTCAGCATTAAATAAACGAAGAGTCGAAAAATTGGCAAACCAAGAACTTATCATCAAGGCAGGATGGGAAAGTATTCAATCTGCTAAAGAGGATGGTTCCTGGAATTTATTGGACGATGTAGAAAAGTTAATCATTCCCATAGATTTAGCCGAAGCATTAGCGAATTACCCTAATGCTTCTGAACACTTTCACCAATTTAGCGATTCAGTTAAAAAGGCCATATTGTGGTGGATTAAAAGCGCCAAACAAACTAGCACCAGATCAAAACGGATTTTACAAACTGCTGAAATGGCCTCTCACAACCTTAGAGCTCAATTCGACAAAAAACCATAAGGCGAAAACTCTATTTAAGCTGAAGGGATCTCATATTTCTTACTCGCCTCTTGATGGGATTGAGAATAGGCATTTATCTACCAAAAATAAATGTCTATTCTCAAATATTATTTAGACATTCTTAGCCTTCAAATTACATCTATTCTTTACATTTATTGAATCCCTATCTATTATATCTCATATTCTATAAATATAAAAAAATGATAATCAATTATTTATACACATATATACATTCCACCATCAAATCCATTATTTCAATTTTATGATTGAATTATATTATTATAAATAAACTAAACAATAATTATATCAAAAAGAGGGTTATCAAGTTAGGTGAAAGTCAATTTGATAGTACTAGTATCTTCATGGAAATCATACTATTTATTTAAGTCATAAGATAAACGATGATCAAACTTCAACCCGCAAGCTGTAAACAACTGACGCTCTTTTTACTGGGAATATGTTCTATGCTACATATTTCAGTATTTGGTCAATCCAATGTTACTCATGGAAGGATCAATCCCGAATCCATTGAGACAGTTAAGTCTCTCGAAGAGATTTACGACAAAAGTTCAAACTTAGGAGAAAAGGCTGCAAATGCCCAGGAGAAAAAGATAATAATATCTAAAAAAGATGCTCCTGATACTGATAAGATTGATAGAAAATCGTGGATCGATAAGAGCAAGAAAAAAAATCAGGACAAAGAAGATAAGGACGAGGAAGGTGAGGACGAGGAGAAAGAAAAAGAGAGAGATGGGGATAAAGATGAGGAAGATGATGAGGAGGAGAAAGAAAAAGAGAGAGATAGGGACAAAGATGAGGAAGACGAGGAGAATGAAAAAGAGAGAGATAGGGACAAAGATGAGGAAGACGAGGAGAATGAAAAAGAGAGAGATGGGGACAAAGAAGATGAAGAGGAAGATGATGAGGATGAGAAAGAAAAAGAGAGAGATCGGGACAAAGAAGATGAGGACGAGGATGATGAGGACGAGGAGAAAGAAAAAGAGAGAGATGGGGACAAAGATGATGAGGACGAGAAAGAAAAAGAGAGAGATGGGGACAAGGATGATGAGGACGAGGAAGAAGAAAAAGAGAGAGATGGGGACAAGGATGATGAGGACGAGGAAGAAGATGAGGATGAGAAAGAAAAAGAGAGAGATGGGGACAAAGATGATGAGGACGAGGAAGATGATGAAGGATGATGAGGACGAGGAAGAGAGAGATGGGGACAGAGAGATGATGGGGACAAGGATGATGAGGACGAAGAAAAGAAAAAGAGAGAGATGGGGACAAGGATGATGAGGACGAGGAAGAAGAGGACGAAGAGAAAGAAAAAGAGAGAGATGGGGACAAAGATGATGAGGACGAGGAAGATGATGAGGATGAGAAAGAAAAAGAGAGAGATGGGGACAAAGATGATGAGGACGAGGATGATGAGGACGAAGAGAAAGAAAAAGAGAGAGATGGGGACAAAGATGATGAGGACGAGAGAAAGAAAAAGAGAGATGATGATGAGGACGAGGACGAAGAGAAAGAAAAAGAGAGAGATGGGGACAAAGATGAGGAGGACGAGGATGATGAGGACGAAGAGAAAGAAAAAGAGAGAGATGGGGACAAAGATGATGAGGACGAGGAAGAGAAAGAAAAAGAGAGAGATGGGGACAAAGATGATGAGGACGAGGATGAGGAAGATGATGAGGAGGAGAAAGAAAAAGAGAGAGATGGGGACAAAGATGATGAGGACGAGGATGAGGAAGATGATGAGGAGAGAAAGAAAAAGAGAGAGATGGGGACAAAGATGAGGAGGACGAGGATGAGGAAGATGATGAGGAGAGAAAGAAAAAGAGAGAGATGGGGACAAAGATGATGAGGACGAGGAAGGAAGATGATGAGGAGGAGAAAGAAAAAGAGAGAGATGGGGACAAAGATGATGAGGACGAGGATGAGGAAGATGATGAGGAGGAGAAAGAAAAAGAGAGAGATGGGGACAAAGATGATGAGGACGAGGAAGATGAGAGGAAGAAAGAAAAAGAGAGAGATGGGGACAAAGATGATGAGGACGAGAGAAAGAAAAAGAGAGAGATGGGGACAAAGAAGATGAGGACGAGGAAGATGATGAAGACGATGATGATGAAAAAGAGAGAGATGGGGACAAAGATGATGAGGACGAGGAGGAGGAAGATGAGGAGGAGGAGAAAGAAAAAGTTGAATGTAGAGCAGATGCAGGAAAGCTTGGAATTAATCGTAGGTTAGTACCCTTGAAAGATAATCAGGCATACATATCCGCCAGACCGGTGGAAAGAATAAGGGTTCCACGTAGATATAAGGTATTGTTTGTTCTTACTAAAGGTGATAAGCTAATCATCACTAGTGTTAACCAACGACCTAGATTTGAAGTAAATAAGCCGGGAGTTTACAGAATCCATACATTAGTTTATAATCCGAACTCTACCAGCCCAGACTTTCTCGATCTAAGTATCGTAGAACCTGGCCAAACGACAGGCTTTGATGTACTGGAAATCATTGAAAAATATGGTATTTGTGCAGATTTAGATGCTATTGGAGCTAAGGTAAGAGTCATTGAAGGGCAAAATAAAACCTTATTAGGCGACCTAGTTTTCTATGATCTTAATGGCAACAATATAAAAGATCCTCGCGAACCAGGTGTACCTAATATCAGAGTGGAATTACTTACTTGTCCTGCTCCATCTAAGAAACTTACTCAGGTAAGAACAGACGAACAAGGGCATTATCTTTTTGAGGATCTGGCACCTGGTGAGTATTATGTGAAATTCAGCGATATTCCTGAAGGATTTGAATTTGTGGAGCAAGATAAAGGAGGAAATGAAGCGAAAGACAGTGATGCTAAGCCAGATGGTAAAGTAGCAAGAACTTCATGTTTCACTGTTTCAGAAGGGCAAATCAACTTAAAAGTAGATGCGGGAATCAAAAAATCACCTTCCTCAACAGAACTTAATGATTTATCTGATGACTCCTCCTTTGACATTAATGAAGCCGATGAAGGTATTATCCTTTCTGCCTATCCTAATCCTACCATTGATGTATTTTCTCTTTCTTTGAAAGGACCAGTATCTGTGGCTAGCATCAGTATTATAAATTTAATGGGGCAGGAAGTTTATTCCACTACACTACATATGAATGATAACGTGATAGACATCGACATCAGAAATTGGGCCAATGGTATTTATTATATCAGAGCTATTCATGAAGATGGTGTGAGTGAAATAAAACTTCAGAAGAATAATTAAATTCTGGGAAAAATAATATTCCAATAAAAATTAACTCTTCAGAATAACTTCAGTAAGAAGAACATTGAATTATCTTGTTCTTCTTGCTGAAGTTATTTTGCCTTTAATCCAAGGGGATTTATGAGAAAGGGACTGGAATTATGACTCTTTAGCTGAACCTACTAGCCCAATATGTCATTTGTTTTTTACACATCTACAAGAGAAGCCAGCCGGTCTGTCATTTATCAAGGTATTATTCTTCATTAATACGGGCTTTGCTTCTTTTCCTCCAGCAGAAAACACGAAACTCATCCCTAGTTCTTCCAGATATGGATCATCCGTCCAATAAAATCCACTAATTCCTAAACGATCATATCTGGAAAACACATTTCCCATTGTCTCCAAATACATATCCGGTATCCTGTAGCCTCCAAGCATTGCATTAAATCCACTAGAACCCCCTATTACTAGTTGTCCAAATGACTTCGCAGGATCTCCATTAACAGTATCGGACATTGCCACTTCAAAGCCTCCGAAGTAATTTGCCAGCTCTTCCCATTCACTCTGAGAAGCCAGATGCCATCCTTGAGGGCAAATGGATTGGGCGGTTTCCCAGTCATACAATCTCCCATAAGTAAGACAATTAGCCTCTAAATTATGATAGCAATATGAGTCTTCAATTTCATAATTCAGATTTCTCGCCATCCATACAGTTTCGTTGACCCTTATTAGCGGATACTCCTGATTGTCTCTAGGATCTATATAGTAAGTAGTATTTGATACTTCTTCTGCCGAAGAGACAGAAGCATCAGTTGCTGTATCTGATGATTGACATCCTAAGAGGGAGATGCATAGAGCGACAAACACTCCTGAAAGCACCTTTACTTTATTCTCAACATCCCCAAAAACAACTATTTTCATATTGAAGGTTGACTAATGGTACGAATAGATACATTTAATGAATTGAAATAAATAACAATAAGAGCATAAAAATAAATATTTAAAAAATTAATCAGATGCTAATTTTTCATCTCATTACATAAAAAAAACGGATCTATCAACCAAACTTTTTTATTTTTTTGCCTACAAAGAATCCTCTCGGTATTTCTGCTCCTAAGTGCTGGATGGCACATGGTGAAGAAAATTTCGCCATGTTGTTATGAAATTTCTTTTCAAATGTTACTCCTATGGCTCTGAGAATACCTTTGATGGTTTCTACTGTAACCTCGGGATGTACCCTATTAAACTCTGCGTTCATGATGCGTCCGTGGTGGTGGTGTATGGCTCCCAACCTATGTCCAATTTCATGTAAGCCAACATTCAAATTCGAAGCATAACTTTCTCGAATGAACACTCTATTTCTTGGAGAGTATCCTAATACCCGACCTTCTTTACTTGAAAAGTATTTATTCATTACAGTATCAGGTACAATTTCCACAGGTATAGCTTCCCCACAATTCATATAATCTGAAGGAAAAAAAAATGAATTTACGTATTGTCCTTTGGCCTCTCTTAAATTAAAGCAAACCTTGTAAGGAGCTTTTCCAGCTTCAAAATTGTACCAGAATGTCTGTGAGTTCCAGAACGCCACAGATGTTTGGATAATATCTTTCGCTAAAGGATGATTTTTAACCGCATAGAATTGTGCCTCGATCACTATGGTAGGAGTATCCTTTTCATGATGGATAATTACCTCGTAGGCATTAACATCGCTAATGGGAGCCACTTGACATCTCATATCTCTTAATATTAACTGGCTCTGAATCATCATCCCTAGTATGATTACGTATGCTACCATCTATCCCTCCTTTTTAACAAATATTAAATAATTATGAATGCCATTCAAATATACATAATAATTACATAATATTAAAATAACAATTTCATAATGTGAGTGAATGAGTATGGAGGTATGTTTATTTTATTACCTTTGTGCAGAAGTTAGACAAGAACACTAATCTTTAATATATGAAAGCTCATACAGCTAGTTTAATTAATGCTATAGCACTGATCGTACTAGGAGCATGGGGATATTTTTCCTCTGAAACACCTTCTGCTACTGCATTCATCCCTGTTATAGGTGGAATCATTCTTCTTGTACTAAATAATGGTATCAAAAGAGAAAACAAGATAGTCGCTCATGTAGCTGTTTTACTTACCTTGATTCTCTTATTCGGCTTATTTATGCCATTGAAGGGAGCCCTTGGAAGGTCTGATACTGGAGCCATTATTAGAGTAGGTATTATGATCATTACCACTATTATGGCTATGATATATTTCGTAAAGAGTTTTATAGATGCCAGAAAAAACAGAGCTTCCTAGCTATTTTAATCTCTTGATAGTTCTTGGAGCTTAAGAAGAGTACATTTTTCGTTGGGCGCGTTCCCACA
Organism: Bacteroidia bacterium; assembly: GCA_965262565.1. Taxonomy (GTDB): domain Bacteria; phylum Bacteroidota; class Bacteroidia; order J057; family J057; genus CBDHFQ01. Next base: position 217,697 of record CBDHFQ010000012.1, on the reverse strand, counting down.
CGACACTTTGATTTCCTTTCAGGTATCTTGCGAGCCCTTGGAAGACACTTATATTCATCATACAAAAATAATAGGGTATATAGAGTAGCTTAAATCGTATGCTTCTCTTTTCCATCCACCAACCTAATATCGCCAAAAGGTAAAAGATTAATTGGCCGATTAGTGCAATGGTATAAAATCCTCCTATTTGAAGGGCTAGGATCATATTTATGGGGATTAGCATGAATAGGGAAACAGGTGCCAGGGTCCATCTTAACACACGATGAGAAATGTATTGAAAACTCAATAATCCATGTTTAAACGGATTCAGTAATGCCCTAAGACGGATCATAGCCTGAAAAGCACCTGCACTAATCCTGATTTTCCGCTTTCTTTCTTCTGCAACAGTTGCTGAAGCAGTCTCTACTGCATAAGCCTGAGGTTCATAGGCTATGCGATATCCTTTCTCAGCTATTTTCATGGTCATGAAAAAGTCCTCTATCAAGGTATCCGTATGCACTTCCTCAAATAAGTTCGTCCTGATAGAAAACAATTCTCCGGCTGCACCTACTGCTGAATAAAGTTCTGCATCCCATTTTTTCAAGGTCGATTCGTATCTCCAATAAAAAGACTCACCAGAAGCACTTGCAGAATCCTTCTCCTGTAACGTAACCCGCTTTTCTCCTGAAACTGCCCCTACACTTTCGTCATCGTAATGAACTACTATCCTTTTTATACACTCCTTATTCAGCATCGTATTAGCATCTGAAAATATAATAATTGGAGTTTGTATATGATGCATAATACGATTTACAGCAGCAATTTTACCTCGCCTCTCCACCTGATGAAAATGGCGAATGTCTGGATAAGCGGATACGATAGTTGCTGTGTTATCGTCTGAACCATCGGTCACAAACAAATACTGAACTTTTTCTTTAGGATAATCCAATGAAAAAGTGTTTTCAATCTTTTGCTTGATGAATAATTCTTCATTGTATGCAGCAACGACCATAGTTACTTTCGGCCATCTATCCCTATCCTCTAGTATATTGCCTAACTTATCTTTTTTCTTTAGGAATCTTTTTATTCTTATGATGATATACAGTAGAATTCCGTATCCCACATAGGCGTAAAAAATGATGGCAAGAGCTATCCAAAATGCGAGAATATATGCTGTCATATGGCTAATTTTCTGTAACTGCAGACTGGGTATTTCCTATTCTGTTCCATCCCCATAAGATTCCTTGCTGATAAAAAGAAAGCATTTGTGTGAATATACTTTTTAATCGAAAAGGAACAATACGGGAAATTACCCATTGACCCCAAACCGTAGTAATAAGTATAGATAATACAGTCGCGAAAGCTGCCCCGATAGTTCCCCAATAAGGAATCATCAACACATTCAACCCCCCATTTACACACAAACTATATATTAATAAGCGAAAATTAAGTTGTGGTTTACCGATGGCATCCAATGTAGTCCCAAACATTCGGCCAAAGGGTTTTATGATGGCTGTCAGGAGCAGAATTCTCAGAATAGTTACTGATTCGGCATACAAGGGTCCTGCTATAAGATATACAATCTCCTCAGCGAAAATAAAAAGTAATAAGAATATAGGGATTTCCAAGGCTTCTAATAATCCTATAGATCTTTCATATAGTTTCCCTACCCCTTCTATTCCCTCTCGTTTATTGGCGGCAGCAATTTTGGGAAACATAACCTGAGCTATGCCCTTTAATGGGATCTCCAGATAGTTAGTAATTTTTATGGCAATATTGTAGTAGGCAACTGCCACGGGGTTTATAAAATATCCGATCATAATGACATCCATACGCTGCAAAAGCATAGAACTAATATTGGTACCAAAGACATACTTCCCATAGTGAATAAGTGTGAAAAACCACTTGGAAGAGAATGATCCTACTCTTAAATATCCTTTTTTGGCACAATAAGCGGCGACAAACACCAAGCCTCCAGCAGCAGCTATACATTGAAGCGGAATGAGATAATGGATAGATAATTCTATAGATGTGAACCAGAAATATAGCATTGATCCAAAAAATAATGCTCCTTGAATGCTATTTCCTATGAATACTCCTTTGAAATCGTTGTTAGCCATCTGAACGTACTCCATAAATCTTAAACTGCCAAACGTAATCATATAACAGCCATACCAAAGAACCAGATCGAATAGGATGGAAATACTCCAAAGTTTTCCGAGAGGAAAGGAAAGGATTAATATAATGGCCCACATTAGGCTACCAATAACCAAGTTTAGTACAAAACCACTACTCAGGATTCTGCGATAAGATTGAGGTTGATCGGCACAGTATTTTACCAATCCATTTTGTACAAAGCCCATTCTGGCCATCTCTGCTACGGATACAAGCGTTAGATACAGCACCCAAATTCCAAAATCTTCCTGACTTAACAATCTGACAATGATGGTCAGTGAAAGAAAAGAAAATCCTAAGGTAGCAATATGCCCTCCCATAGCATATATACCACTCTTTACCCCCGACTGATCTTTCTTTTTGAACATATATGAAAATAAATTTTTCTGGTCTTTTCAGCTATATGGGTCCAATTGAAGAAGGATAAGACCCATTCCCTCCCCCAGTTTCCCATTTTTCTCGCTTCATTAGGATTGTCGTAAATATAATTAATGGCTTCTGCATACGCTTCAGGTCTGCTGGGATCAACTAATAATCCATTTTGTCCATGGACCACTACCTCATCTATACCACCGATGTCAGAAGCGATGACAGGAACTCCTGCCATATTAGCCTCCAGGAGCACAATTCCCTGTGGTTCATGTTCAGAGGGCAAGAGAAGTGCAGTTGATTTTTGTAACCAAATTTTAATTTCCTCTGCTGATAATGCCCCTGTAAATAGGAATCTATCTTCAAAGTTCTTTTTTCGTATTTCTTTCTCTAATCTGCTTTTAAGACTTCCCTCTCCTATCACCAAGATTTTAATATTACTGTTCAAATGCTGGACGATATTAGGCAGTTTGAGTAAACCTTTCACCGTTTCCAATCTACCTATATACGTCAGATATTGATCATCTTCGCTGACCTTATTCTTAATGTTCAAGCTTACTTCATTTACAAAACTTGTTGGATCAATCCCATTAGAAACAATATGAACTGATCCTTTTGGCTTTTGGTATAGGTTATGGAGTAATCTCTTAATTTCCTCACTTACTACTATGACAGCGGAGGCATTTTTATAAGCTCGTTTTTCAAAATATGTCGATACTTTCTGGTGAATATAAGCGTCCAGCCCTTTTATACTTAGGTTAGAATAATTGGCGAAAGAATACTCTATTTGTGTTATTCCGTGAAAAGTGATAGTAAAATTTATTTTTTGAGAAATGCGTTTAGAGGAAAAAAAGAATCCGCTTCTCCCTTGGAAATGAATAATATCGTAGTTTCTGTAATTTTTTTTCAACCAAAAATATGCAGCGAGATTAAAGCTAAAATCCTCTAAGGATTTGGATAAAAAGGGAATCATCCTTCCAGGGAAAAAAGGTAGTTCTATAATCGTTCTACCTTCGACCACCTTCGTGGATACTGACTTTTTAAAACTACCTCCAGAGAGAATATGAACCTGTTCCCCCAGATTAATCAACTTTTTACTTAGTTCCCAAGTATGAGTTTGAATTCCTCCTTTATACGTATAAGGAAGAGATTTACAAACATGTAATATTTTCATATTTCTCTCTTAATCTTTAAACCTTCTTGATTCTTCTGAACCTGGCTAACTGGTTCAAAATGATTTAAGAAGATTCACTACTTTCCTCTTCTTTCAATTTCATAGCTTCCTCGTGTTCTCGTCTGTCTTTTTTACCACTTTTTATTCCTCTAAAAATTCCAATTACAAGCGCAGAAATAAATACATCCCAAGGAAATCCTTCTCCTGTAAACATATATACTTATTTATTGGTACCAATTATTTCACCTCCTACACCAAACTCAGCTGTTTTTCTTTGTTATTATCTTCCTTTGAAGTATTTGTAGCAGAAGGATTAGGTAATTTTCGAATAAATTTGGCTGGAACTCCTCCTACCACAGTGTAATCCGGAACATCTTTAGTTACTACGGCACCAGAGGCTACTACGGCCCCTTTTCCTATTCTTACTCCTTTTAGTACCATAGCACGCGTAGCTACCCAGGCACCATCTTCAATCACAATTTCGCCTCCTTTTCCTGCGGACAATCTATCTTTGACATCATGGAAATCATTATCCATAATAATTACATGGGGAGCAATTCTACAGTTCTTACCAATCTTCACACTGTTACTTACTGATATAGTAGGCCCGTTTAGTCGGGTATTTTCTCCTACTTCAAGGACTCCTCCAGGGTTCACTGCCAAACGAACTCTATTGACATTAGACCAAATCCTTACCAGATTACCGATCCTCAATTCTCCTTTATTAATAATTTTAGGTCTTCCGTTGGTGAAGACAATCCCTTTTATCTCGGTGCATTTCCTCAAGTAAAATCTCGTCGCTACAAAATTGACCCCTAAATTCAACAAGCGGCCTAACAGCAGGAGGTATAGATAAAGCCCCTTACTTTGTATACCTTTTGCTTGTTGGATCTTCTCTATTTCTTTTTCTATGAGCTTTTTCATATTTAAATATTCAGCTTAAAATTAATCTGCTGTATGAGGAGTGTGAATGAAGGTTTTGTTGGCTTTCCTAATACTCAACATAGCAAGGACCATCACCACAAATGCTCTGGGTAAGGATAGGAAAGACTTGAGATACTGGATTTGATAATACTTTCGAGGAATCGCTATTAAATTGGTTATTACGTTGATCAATAATAATATTCCCCATATGTAAGCCCAAGACTTAAGGTCTGCCATGCATGAAACAACAGATAGAATTACTAATATCCCCGGTAACAACAAACGTGGAGGAAGTATCATTTGGAATGCCTTATTGAAATAATCCACATTACCTTCCTTCATTAAAGAATGAAACGCTACTTTAAAGAAACGACGAAAATAATGGAATTGGGCAGCAATCCATCGACTTCTCTGACGTGCGAATACTTTTGCTTCACTTACTTTTTCATCCCAGATAGGAACATCGGCCAAATAGGCAATTTCAATCCCTCTTCCTAATAATTTTAATTCCAACTCTTTGTCAAAGCCTCCTATGGCATCTATGCCTGACATTAATTCTTTGAACAGCGCGTAATCAAATGCCATGCCTGATCCTACCAGTCTTGAAGAGAGTCCCAAATTTCTATGTCCCTGACTGAAGATCTGATTATTAATTTCTTCGCTCATCGCATCTAATACAGCGAAGGAGGTATTCGTGTTTTTAGCAATTCTATGGCACTGTATAGCCTGATAGCCCTGAAAATAAGAATGGTTTACATAGTGCAGTACATCGTGAGGAGCGACATTATCCGCATCTAGCAGAAAAGCGAGGTCGTAATCATTTCCCAACTCTGCTAATGCCTTATTTAAAGCTTTAGATTTAGTACTTTTTTCAAATGAAACCTGTATTAATCGAATGGGAAAAGAGGCAAGTTGCTTTATCGTCTCTTCTTTCATAGAGTCTGCGATGACCACTAAATCCCAATACTCTTCTGGATAGCTTATTTCTAGTGCTCTTCTCACTGTATTAACGATGACTGCATCTTCCTTATATGCAGGAATAAGGACAGCAATTTTGTGAAAAGAGGCTGACACAGGTCTTAAACCATCCCTATCTGTTTTTTTTAAACCAGATAGGGCAAATATCATTAAATACAACACGGAAACGCCTAAATACAAAAGGGGAATTAACAATAACAAGGTAATCCAAATCATACAAGGTGGTGAATTCTTAGTGAGGGATTGGGTTCTTGAGGTCTATCTATATGGGTAACATTCCACATAGTACCTTTCATGATAGCCTGAATATTATCGAACCTCCCTGATAACAAATACTTTATACACTCTTTAGGAGTCACAATCAGAAAATAATATAGTTTAGCCAGGAGCAATACCCAACCTTCCGTATTTCTCTTTTGAAAAAGCAATCTATTTCTATGCTGATAGTAAGTTTTCAATGGACTTAAAACCCCGGTAGAGGCAGATACCTTGTGATAAATCTTACTTTTAGGTTCAAAATAAATCTGATATCCCGCCTTGCGGACTCGTTCACAATAATCGTGCTCTTCGTAATACAAAAAGTAATCTTCATATAGATGGCCAACTTCTTTCAGTAGTTTTCCACGGATCATCATACAAGCTCCGTTGGCAAACCCTGTTTCTCTCCCTTCTTTAAATTGCCCAGTATCTTTTTGATTGTATCCAAATCTATACCCTCTGGAGGTAACTGGATTAATGAGCGTGGTACCTGCATATTGAAGATATTCCGGATTGTCGAAAAAATAAATTTTAGGACTTAAGATACCAATGTGCTCATGCTTCTCCAGCGCTTCCACCATAGGTTCGAGAAAATGTGGATCTACTTCTGTATCATTGTTTAGTAATAGAACGTACTTCCCTGAAACGTAGGGAAATGCCAAGTTATTACCTCCAGCAAACCCAAGATTTCTTTCACTCAGAATTAATTTAGTTTCGGGATATCTTTCTTTTATTTCATTAGGATCACCTTTAGTGGATCCATTATCTACTACAATGACTTCTACATTAGGATAACTAAGTTGTCTTAGAGATTCGAGCATTATACAAGTAAGCTCTACCTGATTCCAGTTTACAGAAACTATGGATACCAATGGATAATTTAATGGTTCCATATTTAGATATAATAATATACCGATAATTTGAAATAATCAAGATCGATTCAAATACATTCTTTCATGATCTAACTGAATTGATAAACCAAATAATTGTTCAATTATATTTTTTGACCAATAACCTGTATCGTATTTCCCTTTTTGAGATGGGACTTTTTTCTGTCAATGGCTACCATAGCTTTAGCCAAGGGAAGTGTTGCTAATTGGGCCGCCGCACCTGCCTTACGAGATAAGTGCCCAATTTCCCATCCCAGGCGAGACCACCATCCATCAGAATACGCTGCATAGGTGATTTGGAATCCTTCTTCTTTAAATCGATTCTTTAGATCTTCTAATTCGTAAACTTGTCCTATGTGTTCATCATCTAACCATTCCTGATGTTCCTTAAACCAATCGTCAGGCAGCACTGTAATTTGCTCTTTACTAGGCATTTTTACCAGCAAGAAACCTCCTGGTTTTAATCTTTCGTATGCCGCCTTAAATGGCATATGCTCCACTAGTATATGTTCGAATACATCTATGGAAAATATAAAATCGAAGCCGTCTTCTTTATAATTTTGAATCATTCCGGTGAAAGTATCTATGGAATGAATACCTTCTTTATGAATGATCTTATTCAGCTGCTCAATTTTCTGCCCATCAGTATCTAAGGCAGTAATATTAGCGTCATTGAGTTTTTCAGAAAGCATAAATGTGTATTCACCAAAACCACAACCAAGGTCCAGAATCCTTCGAAACTCCTCTGTGGGTAATTGGTCCATGAGATCCATAAATACTTTTGCTCTTGCATAGTTCCCTACATTTGTATAACCAAATAGCGTCCTTATTAATTTAGCTAGTTTGGGACTCTTGGACATTCTGGGGCTAGTAAGAACCTGATGTTTCCCAAATTCAATATGCATATAGATGTTATTAATGTTTAAAAAGTGTTCTCAAGGGTCATTTTTTTATTTTTTTGTGATTGTTCCAAAGTTTTAACTCTCTCTGCCTCTAATTCCCTTTCATACATAGGTCCCATAATCATGATGGGAAATGCATAACTCATGATCATTTGGGTTGGTAATTGCCCATAGACCTGATTTCCATAACTCGCCATGATAATTCCTCCAGCACTACAGTACAAGGCCATCATTTTATACCTGAGTTCCTGGTTTTCCATAATCCAAATGATATAGCCCGATTTACCCATAGCAAATCCGAGGAGATATACATGGAAAAATAATCCGACTACTCCAGTTTCGGCCCAGATTCTGACGAACCAACTATCAGTCGCCGTTTCAGCCAGAAAAGTACCAGGACTAAATCTTTGACCCCAAAAACCTGCTGTACCTATGCCACCTCCTATAGGCCTGGTAGCCAAATATTTTCTAAACTTTACCTGATTTCGAAATCTGACATTCAATGAAGGATTATCAGCACTTAAGCCCGTTCGCATTCTTTTAACCTGTTCTATGTTTTGAAATAAGGTTGTGTGGGCGAGAATGACATATATCATGATCAAAAAAGCTAAGCCTGGTACCAGCATACGCACATTTTTAGTCATGATGAGGAAGAGAATACTACCTACTGCTGGTACCGCTAACGCCCCCCTGGTTCCTGAAATACCAAATCCAATAAAGGTGAAAAGGAAAATAATCCCGTACCATATTCTCTTGGTCCAACTACCTGGGCCGATAGCGATAATACCTGCTAATAAAAACATCATGGCTTGGGATGCTCCAAATTGACCTGCATCACTATAAAAAGAGAAAGTCCTTAGTTCTCCAAATAATATGTGGGTTTCTTCATGCCCCACAACATACAGCCAATAATCTTCCGCAGCATCAGTACCTATAAATTTTTGCCTCATTCCCCAAATAGCTCCCATTAATGACACGAACGAAATGATAAAGAGCATCACATCTAAGTATTTTGCCTTTCTGTAAAGATAGAATACCAGTCCGAATGCCATTAATTGGTAAAACCCTAAGGCACGCATAGCATAAAACCATGCTACCGGGCTTCTGGCTTCAGGATTCCCCAATTCCAATACGGTGAATAAAAAGTAGAAAAGACCTATTCTCATCAGGTCATTATTTATAGGAGACCAATCCGTGTGCTTCCATTGTTTAAATAACACCGCCAGTATAGAGATAAAGAGAATAATATCTATGGTTAATCCCCATGGTATAGGCACATACCTTGCCAGTCCCGAGGCAAAAAAACTTATACATAATACATAACCCAGTCCGATTTTTGGATTTTCAAAGATCTTAACCAAAAAGCCAATAACAACCGGTAAACCTATTAACAGGAATCCTAATTTCGAGCCTCCTTTCCCTACTAACAATCCTATAAACCCCACTGCTCCAACTATTATGAGCATGGTCGAAATAGAGTAGAGCTTACTAGAGCCACTACTCATATTGGTGGATTTCCTAGTCATACACCTAAATATATGAAATTAATATATTCAATATATAATAATATACTTAAAATGAAAGATATTGTATTAATAAGTATCTAAATAATTGAATGAAAAATCCAGAGTTAACCTCGATTACTCTCCAGAAGAAGGATAGATAGAAAAGTAATTTATCGTAAGATATTTGAATTTTTAATATTCGCAGTTTACGATATTATGAATAATATTGCTCATGTATACTTCAGTAAAAAATCTTTAATATGTCAAATAAAAACGCTTCAATAGTCAATCGTAGGGTTAGAAATAAACTTGAGTTAAACAATACAATTGCGGTTTCTCAAATCCCCAAAGCAAAAGTATCCATCATCCCCGTGAATGATTTAAGTACCAATGTGAAATTGATGGCAAGCGTTCTTGGTATTACCATATTATTAGCTACAGCTATCATATTCATTTGTACATTGAGGTTAAAAGGAAAGGATAACATTACAGAACGCCTCCATACCATTGAAGGACAGCATACTTTCTGTACTTCATATTATAATTTCTTTACCAGTTAGTTATCGGCTTCTCTTGCTCTTCCCCCTTTTTTAATCCTTGATTCGCTTAACCTATCTAAATCATTAGACCATTCCGATAAATCGAACTACATTCCAATCTTTGCTAAATCACGATTTATAGTGATTATATGGACAAGTACTCTGTAAGGTATTTAAGTTGTATTCCTATCTATTTATATAAATATTAATGATTTAGTAGATTCCTCACCAAAAGTGTAAACAATACTTTCAATAGATCTAATTATTGTAAATTAATTGATTATCAGTTAATAAAACTCTCCTATTTCCCTCAAGAGGCGTGATACAAAGTGGTAAGAGATAAAAAAATGTTTATGTTTTTTACCTTTTTGTTAAACAATAAAAATTCTCTGAGGTTTACGATCATACAAACTAATCTCTTAATCAACCTATATTTACGTTATGGATACTTTAAATTTCATCTCGTCTTTACTAGTAGCAAAGCTGGAAGCCGGCGACGCTGTAGGATTCACTTTCTTCAGTGGCTACATGGCCATGTTTGCAGCTTCTGTATTTTTCTTCTTCGAAATGTTAAGAGTTGAAGGAAAATGGAAGACATCTCTTTTGGTATCAGGGCTTATCACAATGATAGCTGCTGTACACTACTACTACATGAGAGGATATTATTTGGAAACAGGGGAATCTCCTACTGAGTTCCGTTACATCGACTGGACTCTAACCGTTCCATTGATGTGTGTTGAGTTTTATCTGCTTCTAAAGCCATATGGAGCAAAGCAAGGATTACTATGGAAATTGATCCTAGCTTCAGTAGTAATGCTTGTAACTGGTTACATTGGTGAAGCAATCGATCCAGGAAACACTATCCTTTGGGGTGTATTGTCTACTGTAGGTTATATCTACATTGTGTATGAGGCAACAGCCGGATCTGTAAAGCAAATGGCTGACGCTTCAGATAATCCTGAATTAACTAAAGCGGTTCGTTTACTAAGAAACTTTGTTATTGTAGGTTGGGCTATTTATCCTATCGGTTATATGTGTATGGAAGGAAACCTATTAGCTGGAACAGGATGGAATCTCGACTTGATCTACAACATAGGTGATGCTGTTAACAAAATTGGATTTGGATTAGTAGTATATGGTGTTGCTATCAACTCTACTGCTAAATCTCAATTAGCTACTGCTTAATTACTCAAGATTTATAAAAAGATGGGTCCCGGCTTTGCCGGGACTATTTTTTACTATATTAGCCACTCGCTTATGTATGATTATATTATTACAGGTGGGGGTTGTGCAGGTTTAAGTCTGGCTTTTTACATGCAACATCCCTCTCTTAGAGACAAGAAAATTCTCATCCTGGATACAGAAGCGAAAACACATAATGATAAAACCTGGTGCTTTTGGTCCGTAGGAAATATACCTTTTTTAGCGGCCCAACATACAAAATGGGATCACATTGAGTTTATCAGCGATTCCCATCATACAATCCAGTCTATTCTCCCCCTCCAATATCACTATGTTAATAGTCTGGAATTTTACAATGAAGTATTAAACAGAATTCACCAAAACCCTAATATTTCAATAATTTACGAGCCTGTTATCTCCTTGGAGGATACTTCTTTCGGAGCTCGCGTCCACACTACCTACCAGACATTTGAAAGCAAATGGGTATTTAATAGTATTTTACCATCCTATTCTCAAATAGCTGATACGACCATTTTTCTTAAACAACACTTTCTAGGATGGAAAATCAAAACTGCTACACCAACCTTTAGGCGTGATATTGCAACTTTAATGGATTTCAGGGTACCTCAGGAAGATGAAGCCAGATTTGTATATATCTTACCTTTTTCTGATGATGAAGCACTGGTAGAATTTACTGTTTTTTCTCCAGCTACATGGACGAAAGAAAAGTACCATCAATATCTTAACAATTACATTAAAGAAACGCTGAATATAAATACGTTCCAAATTTTGGAGGAAGAGTGCGGAGTTATCCCTATGACCAACTTTCCATTTCCAAGACAAAGTGGGAATCATATTATCCATATAGGTACTGCCGGAGGTTTTACTAAGCCGACCACTGGATATACTTTTAAACATATTCAAGAAGATACACAACAGATTGTTAAATCTCTCATCGAAAAAGATCATCCCATATATCCTCTGAAAAGGAGAAGCAGATATAAATTCTACGATAATTTACTTCTTTATCTTATTAAACATCATCCAGAAAAAATAAAAGGAATATTCAGTAAACTCTTCTGCAGGAATTCCATAACACGTATTCTGAAATTCCTGGCGGAGGAGATCAGCATAATTCAGGATCTCAATTTATTAGTTCGACTCCCATGGCTTCCATTTTTCTCTGCTATTTGGGATTATTACATTAAGAATTTATTAGCAGGAAGAAGGCCAGAATCTCGACGGGTCGCTCAATCTAAAGAGGGAATGGTCACCTTTAATAATATTTCCCGATCAGAGGCTCCTTCTTCCACTAAAGCTTCCTAATCATATATTTGCCATGAATATTAGGTTCAATTGGATTTACTATGGTACCCTTTTATTTACCTTCTTATTTGCAGGATTAGGATTGATAGCTGTAGAGATTCCTAATAATGTGATATTAGCCATATTTATGGGGATGATGCTATCAACCGGAATTCCACATGGAGCGACAGATCATATATTGTATTTAACCAGTCGAAAAGAAAACAATAGCGAGCCCTCACTATCCAAATTTTTCTTTTCATACCTGATTGTCATGCTTATGTACGCTATAGCCTGGTATTTATTTCCTCTCCTAAGCTTAATTCTTTTTTTAATTATTTCCGCTTATCATTTCGGCCAATCACAATTTGTATATACTAAACCTTCGGAAGGAAACAAGATCAAACAAGGGCTGTATTTCATTTGGGGAACCTTGATTCTTTCTGGAATCGTTTTTTGGAACTGGAGTGAAAGTCTCCTTATTCTTGAAACACTATTTCATCAGAACACCTTGGAAGGATTACCTATAAGCTTTCTTCAAGGTCCTTTTATGATCGTGTTACTAATAGCCGTTTCATTTTTCCTGTTTTATTTTAGGTGGAGAGAATGGCTGAGTAATGGCCAATTTTTTTTTGAATGTATTAATCTACTTGTATTATTATCATTGTTTTATACTCAAGGATTACTCCTTAGCTTCGCTATTTACTTTGGATTATGGCATTCACTTACTTCCATATTAACAGAGGTACAGATTTTTCAGCAAAAAGGAGAAGCGTTTTCTATTTATACCTTTTTTAGCCATGCAGCCCTGTTTTCAATAATTAGCTTTATAGGTATAGGAATATTGCTTCTCACTAGTAAGTATCTCGAAACATATATTTCTCCCTATCTCCTCTTTTTTATAGCTATTTCTACATTGACTTTGCCGCATGTTATTTATATGCAAAAATTTTATGCATTAAAAACAGACGCTACCCCCTCAACTTCACATATTATTCAAGAATAGGAAGCTTCGCAAAATATACTTTTGTCTTATAATCCATCTTCACGACTCCCTCCTCCTGATAGGTTGAGAACAATTCTTCAAGGGCGGCCTGAGCTTCAGGGAAACGATCATCCGAACGGGTAAGGGCATAAGAACAAGAAAGATATCTACCTAAGAGTTGTGTTTCATTGAGGTATTGAGCATTGGGGAATGTTTTAGTCTCAACTTCTGCTGGGGAAAAAAATGTTTCAATCACCTCCTCTCCAATATTCCTATGATTTACCTGATGATAATCTGTTGAGAATTCATTCAGTACCGCTTCATATCCTTCGTAAAAATCTGTATCACTTATTCTATCATTCCAAATGAGAGCAACCAGCCCTCCCGGTTTAATGATTCGTTGAAATTCTTTTTTTGTAGTAACTGGGTCAAACCAGTGAAATGCCTGTGCTGCCATAATTAATTGACAAGAACCACTTGTCAGCGTAGTAGCTTCTGCTGTTCCGTTTACACTGCGAAAATTGGGATAATCCTTCATTAAATCTTCCGCAGCCTGCCTCATCTCTTCATTTGGTTCTATTCCACTGACTATATATCCCTGAGTAATAAAGGGAAGGGTTAGTTTTCCTGTTCCAGAACCTATATCTGCAATATGAGAAGAAGCACGCAACCGAGCTTTTTTTATTAAAAAGCCTAACAGTTTGTCGGGATAAGAAGGACGATATCGAATATAGTCCTCGACGCGGTTTGAAAATCGCTGTTTTACATCCATCCTGAAACAAAATAAAGTACATAACAAATATACTTAAAGTAAATTAATAAAACAGACAGCTAAACCTTCCTACTGAAGTAAAAATTATCAACATGCACTTAACAAATGCAATTACCAATATATTGTCCTTTTATAAACAATAAATATGTTAGAAATTTTTCATTCAGAAAAATTTATTCAAATCTGCAAGCATTTGATATTCTAATATTTTCATATTGGGATACAATTTCTCTAAAAGAGAGAGCCAACTGGATTTCAAAAAATTAACCCCCTACTAATCAGAATATTAATATCCATCAAATATACGGAATGGTGCTTGCTCTTCAACACATGTTGTCGTTTGTATTCACCTTATCCAATATGGTTTTTAAAAAAGAAACGTCCCAATCGGCTGATCGGCCTTTTAGCCACACATCGAGGCCGGCCACTAAAGTTCAAGATGATCCCACTGAACGTCAGTATGATCGTCTATTCCCCATAGCGGTATGGATCATGGGAATAGTGAGCTGTTATACAACTGCTGTCGGCCTGCAACCGATGCTGAACAGTTTGGTATTATCCTATGCTATGGCGGTAGCGTTAAGTTTATTCCTTATCTCCATAGCCCTTCAATTTCCCAAAGCGTATAGATTAGGAATCCAAACCAGGTACATATTAGGATATTCATTTGTAGCCATCTTTAGTGTATTATTGAATTTCAATGCGATTTACGGGGTTTTTACCGCAGAGAAGCTATTGTATCAAGAACTCAAAGAGAATAAATCCCGACTCACGGCTTTACAAGCCGAAGCAAAAAATGCCCTGGATAATCATTTTTCGACAACAGATCTGGAAGAAAACCTATTTACTGCCAGAGCACGTTTAGAGGAAGAAAAGACTAATCCAAGGGATTTTGGATACGGGAAAAAAGCTCGAAAAATTAACACTGAAGAGGTCATTCCTCTAAGTGCTCAATTAGAAACCCTCAAAAAACTCCATGCTCCTTTAATTCACAGGATTGACAGCATCGTTTCAAATGCTCAAATTGCAATAGATGAAGCATTGACTTCCAAAGACTTACTCCAATACAGGGAAGCTGTAGATAAAAGTGTAGATGCCTATACGTTTGTAGGAGAACTCACTCAAAATACTGTTTCGGACAGTGCATTCCAATACCAGCCCATACAATTTAATCATAGAGATGTAGGAAATCTAAATCACTCTCTATGGACCCTGGGTAGCCTACCAAATATGGAAGGAAGGCAAGCATCTGCCGTATTCGTTTCTTTGCTTCTGGCATTTTTGATTGACTTTATAGTGCTGTTTGTACTTACTATTCTACATCATCAGGTAGATCCTAAAGAATACTCAAAGCCCTCAGACAATATCATGTCAGAAGAGAATAATAGTGCACCATCTACATTCTCTCCTTTCGAATCTCGTCCGGAACCTGGCACATCATCTATTTATGCATCCCGAAGATCAAATGATCCGCCTAAAGCCGGAACCAAACAAAAACCCGTTGAGCAAGAACATAGACGCACTTCTATATATGCTCAAAGACTAGCAGAAAAAGAGGATGCTGAGGCCCATGCCGAACAAACACCTTACACGTCTGAATCCTCAAGAATGGATGTAAATGGCGCAGAGAACAATACCAAAACCTCGTCTCAATCCTTCGAACAAGGTTTGAAAAATGATTCTTCTACAGATCCTGATCGTGGCGAAGCAGAATTTGCTGATGATTTCTCTTTAAGAAATGCCCCCAGGCAAGCGAAGAGAAAGAATGTAGAATCATTTGTCAGGGAACGAAAATTATTATTACCTCCCAATAAAAAAAAGCAACCTTCGATAACTGATTAACTTAGTTAATCCACATTACATACCATATTCACTAAAGCTTCTTTAATGTATAACCATGAGATTTATCAGATTTATGCAAGGGAATTTGCCCGAAGACCGTGAAAAAAGACGTGAACAAATCTTAAAAGATATATTTGGCGAAGAAGAATGGCAGGAATTAAAACGTCGTCGCCAACCAGATAATCTACAACAGCACCCAGAGGAAGAATTTTCTTCCCCCTTTTTTACTGATGATCATCAGAGAACCGAATCTTTTTCAAGCTCTACAAAAGTAAAAAAGGAGCCTGAAATTCATTTGAATATTAAAGAAGTGGTTCCAAATCACATAGAAGACGAGGCCGAAGAAGAATTCGAATTAGATGATGAGATCGAATCACAGGAAAATGAAGGAATAGGTGATAAATTGGAACCAGAGCCAAGGTCGAATTCCATCTCTTCCTTCGAGACACCTAAAACCCATGAGGAAATCCTTAATAAGAATACGCATTACATTTTTATTTTTGGCTATACTGGAGCGGGAAAATCAACGGTTCTTACAGCCCTAAACATGTATATGCGTCAGCATTATCGAGTGATCCTCAACCAGATGGAGAATCAGGAAGGTATTCGCCTTGTCCATGAAATGATGAGGGGTATGGAGGAAGGACAGTTTCCTCAGCCTACTTCTATAGGAACAATTACTGAATACGACACGGCTTTTTCTATTAACGGACACACCGTCAATCTTACGTTCCTAGAGATGGCAGGAGAGGATTTAAAGAAAGTGGATGTAGAAACCGGAGATGAAGGATTGGATCCACATGTTCATGCTTTTCTCTCATGCCCTGGAATTTCTATTTCATTTCTCATTGTTGCCGATTATCAAAGGGTTATCACGAGGAAAGAAGATAAACTCATTCTTCAATTTTTGAGTTACCTATACAATGAGGGAATAGATATGTCCCGGGTAGGAGTAATTTTAAGCAAATTTGACAGAGATAGAACAGATACTGATGTAGAGGAGGTCATTAAGACATATTTACCTCAAGTGGATAAATGGCTTACTTCTGGAGATATTGCTCAGCCTAAAATATTTCCTTTTAGCGTAGGCGAAGTTCGTTCCCAAAAATCTCAAAAGGACGAAATAATAAAAATGGATCTGGAAGATTGTTCTGAAATTGTTCCATGGCTTCACAAAGTGCTATCTCTTCCAAGCGCTCCGACTCCTTCCCCAAAGCCTAAAAAAGGATTGGGATTTAAAATAAAAAATCTTTTGGGTCTTTAACTGAATGCAACTATGTTATTAGCAACCACTGCACCTATCCTTGGATATGCCACTTTTGGAAAAAGAGATGGATTCGAAATTTTTTCGATAGGAGGCCTACTGAGGCATTTTCAAGATGAAGATGGTAGTAACATGCTCAGTCAAGCGATCCAATTAAGGTTAGAAGATATTCGGATTTACGATCAAACGGAAATTTGGGGGTTTAGTCGATTCTTCTGGAAAAATAACTGGATTCACATCTTTTTACATTATCGCTATGCATTGGATGTATATAACAGAGATGGATATCATGCGGCAGCAATAGCTCTGAGGGAAGTATGGGCCAATGAAAATGATATTATTTCTTGTTTGAGGACAGCTGTCGATACTATTACAGGTCCCTCCACCCCACGAATGGGATTTTCAGTTCCATGGAATCACGAAATGCCTCATTGGCCTAAATATACCTCTTCCCAACAGGCATTTGTTTCCCTTCCTGATCAGGGGTCCAGAACTCCCACATTATTGTATCAGTTAATACGGCAAGATCCTTATAATCAATATAACAGGGTATGGGCATCAGCCTCGGCCAGGATTAGAGACAATATTTCAGATCCAGAAATTCATCTTATTGATGCCATCGGTCGAGATCCTGATGAAATACCTGATCCCGCAGCGAATACCTACGAAGAAAATCTTCCCATCTTTCATCCAGACAGAGAGGATTCTCTTATTTATGCCTATGAAGATGCCAATAATGCTTTCTGGAAAAAAAATAGCAAGGAGTCTCTTCAAGAAGAACTTAAATCAAGAAAAAAAGCTATTAAAGGAATGATAAAAGCTTTCCTAAATAACATCCGCAAAAGTTGAACATGGGTAGGTATGTAAAGTCGATAGGCATACCAGGAAAGGAAAGACCATAAAGTAACAATTGTTTATTATGATAAAACCTCTGGCGATGGCCAGAGGTTCATTGTTTACATGATATGTGCTAAATATATTTGTAATTGTCGAAATAATGATGTCAGTACCTACATTAATTCGTCTGGAGTAACTGCATCTCCTGAAATGCTACTAAGGTACCATCTATATTTTCATAAGATCCCTCGATGGATAACACATAAAGATTAGGATCAAGACCGTCGATACTAAATTCGATAATTGCACCTTTTTTCTGCTTAAATAATATTTCACTATTCCCCAGCATATCAGTTGCAGTGATCACCAGATTTTCTATTCTTTTGTTAGAGTGAAAGTTAATCCGGCCATTTGCTGGATTGGGGTATACCTGAATTAAAAAATTCTCTTTGGGTAATACCACTTCCTGCGATACGTTAGTTTCAGGAGTTGTATTATTTGAGCTTCTTTTCCTTAAAGCAATGACATTATCATTTAAGCCTATTCCCTGCATTTGATAATAACTTCCTACAGACAATCTCGCATCATCAGGAGGTAAGTAGGAAATTGTCCCACTATTATCCCAGGTTAATAATTCCCAATTTGCATCTCCATCTACAGAGGGTTCTTGCGCTCCATTTGCCTGCAAACATCTGTAGAAGCGAGTTTGACCATTATGATGATGCTGTACAATGTCTCCAATTTGAAAAAATACGGTATCTCCTTTATAAGTATTGGAACTTGGAAAGCGAGGATCCTCTCCAATTTTCGCTGTCCATCTATTCCACCTTAAATAATCTCCTGTGTCTAAGGTATCTCCTAATAAATTCCTGAAGTCAGGAGCATTTACCACAGCGCTTTGATTAGCTGAATCGGTGATGATTGCCGTAGAACCTGCCCAAAGTTTATACATATTGGAATTAGTACTATCAAAGGTATTATCCACTATATCTACCTCTATAGCTTTTGTAGCAATCCTAATGATATCTTCAGAATCAGGGGAGGATTTATAGACTCGATCGTAATCATATCTGAAATCGCCCCAGTAATTACGTTCCCATTCCACGGAGGTAACTGAGTCAGTTCCTGAATTCTGGTAAGCACCAATGGATCCTCTTGCACTCCAGTTTAAATTGTTTGAAATAGTTATGGGATTTCCTGTGGGGGTAATATCAGCCCGTGGCTTATTGATCAAGTTATAAAAAGCATTAGCAGATCCAAGTAAGATATTGTTTTTAAAACTAATCCCACCGTTTCGGTAAAGTATTTGAGCCACATGATCCTGATATCTGTAAAATGGAGATAGCCAATCAAAAGCACCCCAGAATACATTGTTTTCAATGACACATCCTTCTCCTAACTGGCTTAGCTGAATCGCTTCACACCCAGCTCTGGCTATATAGCAATTATCAATTCTAAGATGATTAAACATGTGTTGGGGATCAGGTCCGGTAGATCCAATGTACAATCCTTCGGAATTCACATCATGTATATACAGATGATGAAGATAAACGCTGTCCATGTTTTCTGAACCGTATTCATCTTTGAGCATTAACCCTGAAAAAGCGCCATCAGATATCTCCATATGATCAATTTCGAATCCTTTAGCATAATCATAGACGTAAACAAGTAACGCATTAATATTTTGCCATTCATTTTGAACCCAAATTCCATACTTGCCGGAACTAAATCCAAAATCAACCTCGCTCCCATTTTGGGCGCAACCATTATAGTAAGGAGAGCCTGTCTTTAATACTGGATCATATTCTCCGGTTAACCTCCAGTTCACCCCATTAATACATCCAAACTTTCTGGCATGAACCTGTCCAAGAAAGTTTGTAATGATGATACGCTCATCTGTAGAGGGGCCATTGATATTTTTGAGGTTGAGATATATAGTTTCATATTGATCTCCTCTTATAAGCACTTTGTTGGGATAGCTTACTGTACTAAACCCTCCGCCATAATATAAATTTTCATTTGAAACATTGGGATGAAGAAACAGAAAGTCCCCTACATTAACAGAAGGATATTTGTCCGCAAGATCTTGATCTGCAATTCCATTCTTGTCATATTTTCCCGTCAAATCCGTGATGGAGATAGAAAAGTTCTTTTCGAAACTGTTTAATTGAGGATCTGTGGTTTTAATTCTGATCTGGTAAGTATTTTTATCTTCATAGTTGAAACTGCAAAAAGAGAATAGGGAGTCGTTTCTAAGGGTAAAAAACTTATTATCTGGCGTGTTGATAGATACTTCCTCCAGGCTATATGTATGAATATCACCCAGATCCCCATCAATAGTGCTCAGAGTTCCAATGTAAGTATAAAGTAAATCATTTTCAGCTACTGTATTCGCAGATAAACTTATATCTTCTGGAACAGCTCCTGAGACATATCCCAGATTACATAAACAAGCCATAACTAAATAAATGGTTATGGAAGGGTATAAGCTATAATAGGGCGGCAAAGGGTAAGCCGGAATAACTCTATGTTTTAACAAATTGTAGGATATTTTAATTGACACGATATATGAAAAATTCTACTATTGAACATTAAAACAAAACTCACCAGATATGCTCAATTTGCCAGAAACATTTTTTACCATCTGTTACAGGCTGAATAATTATTCAATTTATCGCTGAATTGTCATATTCCGTGATTAATTGTATTCAAATAACTTATGAACTGTGCACATTATGCCTAAGCACTCATTCTTTGGTCATTAATCCAACATTCTTTGTTTTATTCGCGAAGCTATGTGTAGGATTTACATGACATCCGAAATAGTTACTGGCCCCACCAACATAGGTTAAAAAACTACATAATTATATTTATAGCTAAATATAACTTATTGATATAAAATATTTTAATATTCTCACCTCAGTTATATACTGTTTATATTCTTACCCTTTTAGATATTAACTATTCTTATCTTTTATCATCACATTAAAAAATCATATGTAATTCTTTTTCGATAAACTACTTTTACTCGATTCCCCATTCTTATATATTGCCATGGTAATTATCCCCCAGCTTACTGCGCGGTTTTGAAATCAATAAGTAAGCATATGAAAACCAATACTGATATATCATCTAAGGTATTCCACCTATTAATGGTCGAAGATAACCCGATGATGAGAAAATTTTTAAATACATACTTTCACAAAAAATTCACTGTAACATTAGCGGAAGATGGCTTCGAAGCACTGGCTATTCTTAAACAAGATCAAAACATTGATTTGATTATAGCTGATATCCAAATGCCTAACATGGATGGATTTCAGTTGCTGGATCAATTAAAGGAAAGCTCCTTCCACAAACATATACCTGTAATCATCCTCTCGGGAAACAACAAGAGCAGTTACAGAATAAGATGCCTCGAAAAAGGTGCAGTTGATTTTTTGAGTAAACCATTTCATCCACGTGAGCTAGAATTGAGAATTATTAATCATTTATCCACTGCCAAAATTACTGGAAGAGCTAAGGAGCTTCTTATGTTTAAGTAGGTAAAAATATATATTATGAGTAAAGGGAATTCCCACTCAATCTCCTATGAAGATATGCTAATCTTACATAATGAGAATGAAGTGATAAAAGAAAAAGTTCAAGAAACTATTACCAAGGAACAAGGAGATACTACAGATTTAACAGATGTAGTATTTACGCCTTTCGAAATGCCTCTATCCAAAAGGATTTTTGATATAGTTATTTCTTCCTTCCTACTCATCACCTTAAGTCCTTTGCTGCTACTAGTGATGATATTAATCAAATTGGAGTCTGAAGGTCCCATTTTTTATATTTCTCAAAGAGTAGGAACAGGATATAAAGTTTTTGATTTTTATAAGTTCAGATCCATGAGAGTAAATGCCGATAAAATGCTAGATAAACTTTCTCATCTCAATCAATATAATAAAGTCAATAAGCGCAAAGACTCCTCTCATACAGAAAAGTCCAGGAATTTTTCTATAGAATATTTTGACGAAGAAAAGGATTTATTAGTGGCTGATAACTTAATTATTGATGAAACTGTTCACATTAAAAAATCTAAAGACGAATTAACAAACTCATTTGTAAAGATCAAAAATGATCCTAGAATAACGAAAATCGGATATTTTATCAGGAATTCCAGCATAGATGAATTGCCACAATTGATAAATGTACTTAAAGGAGATATGTCTATTGTAGGTAATCGACCATTGCCTCTATATGAAGCGGAGAAGCTTACCTCAGATGAATGGGCGATGAGATTTATCGCTCCGGCAGGAATTACGGGGTGGTGGCAGGTAAAGGATAGGGGAACAGAGGATATATCTGAGGATAAAAGGAAACAACTTGATGTAGAGTATGCAATGAATTATTCTATTTGGCTGGATATTAAAATTATATTTATGACTATTCCGGCACTTTTCCAAAAAGTTAACAGTTAGTTGATGTTAGTTAATGTTAAACATATAGTGGTTAACTAGTATTATTTGATTAACCCGAAAAACCAGTCCTTGTCTCTTGTAACATTGCCAGATTCAGAAGTTATCTCACCTCTTCTGTCTCCTGGCAATCATTATTTTCATTCTTCTTTAGTAGATTCTCCGGTATATACTCTTTAGCCAACTGTTATATATTCCAATATATTTATTTTACGAAAATAAATATATAATGCATCTTAGAAATTGATTTGGTATTGAAATACTCAAATTGATTTTTACGAAATAGCTTAATGGCCAAATACTTAAACAGATTTTTTATTCTAGGTACAACTCTATTAATCAGTACCTTATCATTATCACCTTTAGATGCTCAGCAAGGAGGAGAACAAGTGGCCCAGTCATGGATTGATACTTTCCAGCTGGCTCCCCTCGATACGCTAATATACCGGGCCATTATGAACGCCCCTGCATTAAAGGCTAAGGATGCCTCCATTGACCAAAAAAGATATACCCTAAAGCTAAATAATATGAATTGGATGGACTGGATTAAAGGAACAGGGGTATTCAGTTATGGGACCGGGAATACACTAAGTTCAGATGTAGATGGAGAAGGAAGTGCGTTTAGTCTGTCCACCAGAGTGACGGCAGTTTACAATGCAGGTTTGAGCATTGCAGTATCTCCATACGATCTGTTGTCCAGGAATAGAGAGAAAAAGAAACTAAAACAAGAAATTTTACAAGCTAGATATGAAAAAGATGACATGATTCAGCAATTGGTGGAAGAAGTCATCAAAAGATACCAAAGCTTTCAACTACAATTGGAATTACTTAAACGCCAGATATCTTCTTTGGAAGCCAGCAAATTATCCTTCCAAATAGCCGAAAAGTATTTTCGGGAAGGGAATTTATCCATTCCCGATTATAATTCTGCTTTAGAGTCAAAGCTGAAATCGGAGATCGCTTATGAAACGGTCAGAGTCAACGTGAAAGAATCACTTGCTTTATTAGAAAACATTGTAGGAGGAGAAGTAACAAATCAATGATCAGGAGTTTCTTTGTTCTATCTCAAGATTTCATTACCGCTGATAGTGCTTAGTACATGAGTGGAATACAGTTCATACGATTAGTGCTACGACATGCCAAGCTTATTTTTGGTGTTGCAGTTGGCTTATCTGTATTAGTAGCCCATTTAACTAAGGATGAAAAGCTTTCCTACTCATCTCAGGCGATGATTAATACAGGTATTATTTCAGGTTATAATCCCGAAAGTAGTAGTTCCAGCAAAGTGGATCGGGAATATGTGCTGACGGAAATCGCCAATCTCATCGAAATTGCTTCTTCCTTCGCTACCCTAGAAGAATTAGGGACCACCTTACTCGTGGAAGTCATGATGATGAAAAACGAAGATCCTAACCAGCTACTCGATTATCACTGGAAAAGTTTATTAGAAGCCATTCCTGAACCTACCTGGGATTCTCTGATCGACTATCGATCGTATAATAATTCGTACAAAAATGTTACTACCTATAGAAGCCACAACATAGATAATCCGATATACGAAATCATCTACTCGAAGCATCCACTTTTCGGCGTGGATCAATTGAAGAGCTTAAGAGTGACAAGGATAGGGAGAAGTGATATGTTAAAATATACCTACACGACGATGGATCCCTGGATCTGTCAGCGAACACTGGAACTCGCCATTGAGTTATTGACCCGAAAACATAAACAAGTAAAAGAGGGACAAAGCTCAAATGTATTAGGCTTTTTCAAGGATCAAACAGACTTATCTGCCAGAAGGCTTAGAAATGCGGAAGAGGCACTTAAGCAATTTAGAGAAGACAGCCGAATCATCAACTATTATGAGCAGACGAGGTTCATCTCTTCCAAAAAAGAGGAACTAGATGAGCGATATCAGCAGGAATATCAGCAACAAGTAGCTGCCAGAGCGATTATCAATAGGATTGAAAAGCAATTAGAGAAGCGGGTAAATTTATCCCGCATCCATCAGACCATTCAAAATCAGCGTGATAGTCTGGAAACCCTGACTAAACACCTTACTTTTTACGAACTGTTCAAAAGTCCGAATTCAAATCAGGAAGCAGAAATTAAAGCTACCCAACAAGATATAGATCGCTTGAAAGCCTCCATGACGGGGCTAAATAATGCGGCTTACGAAGTACAAATCTCCCCAGAAGGCATGGCCCTAGAAGATCTGATGACCGAGTGGCTCAAGAATATTGTCATTGTAGAAGAAACGCAGGCGCGCATGAAGGTTATTGAAATTCAGAAGAAAGAGTTCCAGGATGTGTATCAAAAATTCGCTCCGTTAGGGTCCAAGCTTAAACGGTTAGAAAGGACGATCTCTGTAGCGGAGCAGGAATATCTAGAAAATATTCACAGTAAAAATCAGGCGCAATTACACCAGCAATCTATCTTGATGTCCACCAATCTCAAAATTGTGGATCGCCCTATATTTCCTGCTGAACCCAATGGCTCTTCGAGGATGATGCTCATAGCTGTGGCGGGAATTGCTGGTTTTGTCCTTACACTTGCCACTATCCTGGCCTTAGAATTCTTTGACAGCACACTTAAAACTCCAAAAAATATTCAAAAAACCATTGATCTGGAATTAATAGGAGCGCTTCCTAAATTTCCTCCTCCTAGAAGCGCTTTTAAAGTGTTTATCCGAAAGCTTTTCCTCAGTGATCACGGTCAATCCAAAATCGATTTCAAAGCCATTAAGGATTTGTCGATCGGATTAATTCTTCAAAATATTCAGATTAATTTTTTCAAGTCAGATGTCTACTTATATCAAAAGGTGTTTGCGATTATGAGCATGAGAAGGAATGAAGGGAAGTCCTTTTTGTGCCAATTATTTACAGAAAGGTTGAGATTTTATGATGAGCGAGTTCTATATCTTATTCCTCATCTGCATTACTTTTCCGAGGACCTGATTCATTCAGAGGTAAACGAATCTCTGGAAGCTCTTCTATCTGAACATGAAGATAATGTGGCCTATATCGTCAAGCCCTCCTTTTTCGAGATTAACCATTTGACCCAACTTCCTTTAGAAGAAGAAGTGGACTGGGAAAAGTACACCTATGTCATTTTAGAGCTACCACCATTACTCAAACACCCTTTTCCTACGCAAGTTCTGGCGAAAGCAGACCTTTCTCTGTTAGTCTGTAGATCTAACCGCGTCTGGAACAAGGCAGATGAGAAGTTACTGGAGAAATTGCTGGAAGGCATACCCAAACCGCCAGGCATAATTTTAAACGGAACCAGAGAAGAAAATCTGGAATCTATCATCGGTGAATTACCTAAGAAAAGAAGTTGGATTAGAAAGACCATAAAAAAGATCCTTCTATTCAGATATAAAGAAAAAAATACAGTATAACCTATGAGACTTAATAATCACGACATTATTTGTATTGGATTTCCTCCGTGGGATGGTGATTACATGAAATCTACTATCTTATTGATGAAAGAGTTGGCGAAATATAACAACGTCCTTTATGTAGAGTATCCCTTTTCCTGGACTGATGTCTACAGGGGATTAAGGGGCCAGGTGAAAAGACCTATTGGAAGAATACTGGGAACTCAATCTCGCCTTTTTGAGGTTAGAGTGGCAGAACAAAGGAATCTACATGTGTTAACTCTTCCTCCGGTCCTACCATTAAAGTGGGTAAATCATGAAGGAGCATACGATTATTTGAGCAGGATAAATGCATCTATTGCTCAAAAAGCCATTTGGAAAGCCTTAAAAAAATTAGCCTTTTCTCCATCTATTTGTGTCAATGCCTTTAATCCGTTTTTAGGTAATTTTCTGGTGGGGGTTTTTAAGGAAAAGAGGTTAGTCTATTATTGTTATGATCAAATAGAAGCGGCGAGATGGGCAGGTAAACATGGTCCCAGGTTGGAGAAGGAGTTTATCCCCAAAACTGACGCAATTATTACTTCCTCTTCATCTCTACACGAGGTCAAAAGTCCAATGGCGAAAGAATCCTTTCTGATTAAAAATGGGGTTGATTTTGATCTGTTTTCTCAAGCCCTTGAGCTTCCACCTACTCATTATACTCCTACGGTGGGATATATAGGGTCTCTGGATGACAGGTTGAATTATACGCTCATCCGATCACTGCTTGAACATATGCCTGACATTCGGTTTCTTTTTGTAGGAAGAGTTACGGCTCCCTCCTCTGTCGAACAGCTTAAAGCGTTTAGCAATTTTGAATGGGTTCCGCCTCAAGTACCGGAAATGTTGCCAGGATTTCTGGGCCAAATGCAAGTAGGCATCATTCCTTTCGAAATTAATGCCTTTACTAAACATATTTATCCGCTAAAGATCAATGAATATTTGGCGGCAGGGCTGTCTGTCGTATCTACTCCCTTTTCAGATCTTTCTGATTTTGAACGGTATATTCACATTCAGTCGGACGAACATCAATTTAGAGAAGCCATCCTTACTGCAATGCAGCAAAACAGTCCTAAATGCGTCAAAGAGCGCCAGGAACTGGCTAAAGAACATTCATGGGAACGTAGAGCAGCTCATTTTGGGGATGCTTTATACGACTTACTGTATGAGCTGGCTCTTTAAGTCCAGCTCATCATTTCCGCCTCAGATTCGGGAAGAGCGGTAACTTTAGTAAAATTACAAGCCGATATAACGTACTCCAAGGCATGTTTAATTACTGAAAGTGTATGTAAGTTCACAATATCCTTGTCCATAAAATTTTCATTATCAAATAATTGGACAATTTTATCGAGCAAGTACCACAAGTGGAGGTGGTCAGGAGATAATCCCCAGGTTTCTACTAGCTCATTGATCGCCTTTTCATTAAACGTATATTCTAACTCTTTGAGGATCCTGTTGAACGGTCGTTGATAGATAAAACAGTTTTGATGGTAGATATAATCAAACACATCGTACAGGATAGGCTTATTTTCTTCTGCACATTCCCAATTAGTTAACAACACTTTTTTGAAGATCAGAAAAATTTTGTCTCTGTGAAATTTCCCATTTGATATCGCACAAGGAACATAATCTTCCTCTCTTAGCAAGCCATGAATGATCTCCAGTCTTTCGTGAATTTTTTTCCATTTAATCAACCTGGCGTCTGTAAAATCATCAAAAGGCTGGCTTTCATATGTATTGATATACGAACAAAGCCGCTGATAAAAACTTAACTCCTTTAATTTGCGCTGGTGAATTGTTTTATAGCTCAATTCAGCAATGGCCTGAGCATGAAAAGAAGTAAATTTTCGTGATTTGTACATTAACAAGGGCATTCTCAATGCACGGGTTTTTAGATTAACCGAGCTATTGGCCCCTGAAAGTTCATATGGATGACTAATGTTTTCCAACACATTTCGCTCTACTTTTTCAAGAATCATGGATTCATTTTGCAATTTGTGAGAGATAGTAGAGGAAGAAGGAATTCGAAAATAATGTAAGTCTTCTCCCAACCGCCCTAATCCTACATAAATTTTGGGAGTATCTGCATTAAGATCTATTCCAATTGCGTAAGTATCTTTTTTTAGCGATTCAATCACTTCCATTAAGGGAGGTTGTTTTACCACATTGATATAAACCTTTCCACTAGATAAAAATTCCTGAATCCCAGCATTAAATATGATATGGGAAACCAATCGCTGAACCATGACATTGTCTCCAAAAAGCATCATCAGCTCTGGATAAATAGGAAATAACGCACCATCGGGAAAGAAAAACCATCTTCCAGATCGCTTTTGATAAATGTATGAAAGTGTAATGAGCTTGTTTCCAGGCTTTACATATGATTTTTGGTCCCAACTAATGACTAAACTGGGATCAGGGTCGTTTTTAATTTCCTCTGTCTGCTCTTTTCGGTAAGGTAAATAAAATATTCTCTTCAATTCTGCCTCAACAAGAGATCGCATTTTTTTGTCTACAGTCATAACACCATTTTTGTACCTCTGAGAATTTTTGATGGTACAAGCTACAGTAGACAATCAAGATAGCAAATTCAATTTATCATATATTCCAACTCAACATATTTAAAATATGTATAAACTTAAATAAATACGAATAATACTGATATGATAATATATTTATACTCATGATATATTAACCGTCCCTTTACTTCAAGTGTAACTTTGGATACTGAGTAAGGGCGATTTTTGCATTAACTTAACCTAAGATTAAGATTAATCAATTTTATATAAATCTGGATTGAGTAATAGTAACTATGATAACTAATTGGATAACAGAACCATGGCCATGGTATATTGCTGGCCCCATGATTACTCTTGTTATGTATCTCATGCTATATATGGGAAAGAGTTTTGGTGTTTCGAGCACCCTTCGAACATTTTGTTCCATCGCCGGAGCTGGGAAAAAAATACCGTTTTTCAATATTGACTGGAAAGAGCAGCGTTGGAATTTATGGTTTGTGTTAGGGGGACTTATTGGAGGTTGGATAGCTTCTACCTTTCTTCAAGGAGACCAGGCATACCATATTTCTGGATCAACTATTACAGCATTGCAGGCATTACACATTAATGTAACACCTAACAGCCCTGCTCCTGAAGGTATTTTCTCATGGGATGGCTTGTTTAGTCTTAGAGGATTTTTAGCTATAGTGATAGGCGGTTTTCTAGTGGGATTTGGAACCCGATATGCTGGAGGTTGTACTTCAGGTCATGCCATCAGCGGTTTAAGCAATTTACAGTTACCATCTTTTATAGCTGTAGTGGGATTTTTTATAGGAGGTCTAATTTGTACTCATTTTCTTTTTCCATTTATCTTTTAATTTTCACAGATCAATGCGAATAAATCTTAAGCCTTACCTGAGCTTTTTGCTCATAGGAGTAATTTTTGGAATTACGTTAACCAAATCTGAGGTTATTTCCTGGTATCGGATTCAGGAAATGTTTCGGTTCCATAGTTTCCATATGTATGGAGTGATAGGTTCTGCTGTAATCACTGGAATCATCCTTCTATTTCTGAGCAAAAAAAATCAGTGGACCGATCTTTATGGTAATATTATCTTACCAGCTGATAAACAGTTGAGTATTCCCCGATATTTAATCGGAGGTATTATATTCGGCATAGGTTGGGCCCTAACAGGTGCTTGCCCAGGTCCTTTATATATACTGGTTGGTAATGGGATAACCGTTTATATCATAGCGATTTTAAGTGCCATTTTAGGTACATGGGTTTATGGTTCTATCAGACATAAATTACCCCACTAGTTGAAACTATTCATGTTGATGAGTGAGCAAAGGAAAAACCCTGGGTTCATATCTGTGGGGTCGAATTATTCTGGCCCCTGTATACATGTTCATATACTCGTGAATGAGTTTTTCCCAGTGAAATCCCTGGTAGGCCATATTTCTAGCATAATTTTTTTGTATGGATAAATGACCTGTGGACCAATCCTTATCAATATTCATTAAGGCTTCACAAATGTCCAGGGATCTTGTACTCCTCAGGCAAATTCCAGCCTGGTGATTTTCGAGATAGGTGCCTAAGTTAGAATGAGTACTAACAACGGCAGGAATTCCCATAGCTGCCCCTATGATTAAAGACTTGGGAAATACGGCCGATTTCACTGGATAAATCTGGACATCAGCATTAAAAATAACATTTAACCATTCGTTCCTGGTATTATAGTCCCAGAAAGTCATAAAATCTCGCCAAAAACTATGATCAATGACTGCTCTTAAGTGTTCTTCGTGTTTTCCGCGCCCCATAAACCACAAAACCCCTTTCCCCCCCAGATCCTTATATCTTTCAAATCCTTCATGCAATCTTCTCAATCCACTTATGGACCAGTTTATTTCACCTGTAAATAGAAAAACAGGTACATCTGGTTTGGGAATATGTAGATCGTTAAACATAATATCTTTAGTATAATATCCCATTGGGAGCAGGAATTTGTGATCTACTTTCGTGTAAAAGTGTAAATCTCTGAATTGTTTACTTCCTAAAGTGTGAACTGCATGGGCATCTTTCAGTAAAGGAATTTCCTTTTTCCTGATCTTATTTCGCTTGAAGTAACTTGCCTCTGTAGTTTTCGATTTACTTAGGAGGCCCAGGGGAGAATAGATGTATCTTATTTTTTTAGCTCGACAAATATTAGCTAAATGATAATTAATTTCTTGAAAAGCACCCAAAAAATGAATACAAGTATTCTCTGGAGATAAACGAGAAATAGTTTTTTTTATCCTTTTACCAATGAAAAGAGATTGATTATGATGCTTAAAAAGCTTTGTTATCAGTTCTCCGCCATAATTAACCTTATTCGATGCTGCATTCATTTCCCATGCTTCTGAAAAACAACCATGGCGATAAAGATACTTACTGAGTGGAATGATCAAATTTCCTTTGACATCCCAACCTCCAGGATAATGATTAGCGTAAACAAAAATAATTTTCATCTAATGTGAAGTAAAATAGCCAACATAGTGAGAAAGCACAGAAACTTCAATTAGGGGATTTTACTCAATTAAGTATTAATAAATATACATAATTTTCCAACACCAAAATATTTTTTTTTAAGCTGAACAGTCGAATTTAGCAGCATCCAGTACCAGCAAATACCATCTCCCGTCAATTATCCCAAAAAGCATAGATAAATAGCTTTCGGTTACAACAAGCTCATAGGAAATGAAGTCCTCCATAGAGTTTGCATCTCCTTGTTCTTCTGGGGAAAAACTCCTGATCGAGGCTTGTTCTAACGCCCCCATGAGTCCAGAAATGCGGTCCACATTGCCAACAGGAGCCAGAAAACATCCCTGACTGGAAAAATTATCGCAATCATAAGAAGGTAAATCGATTGCCTGTATGTTACAGGAGATATCGGATAATTTATCTTTTATCCAAGGTGTATTCGCCTGGGAAACGATTTCTTCAGACTTATATAAATGATAAACTGCATCTATAGCTCCGGGGCGAGTGATGAAGAAAAAGCCCTTTTCAGGGTGAATAATGTTATCCAATGCTGTTAACCCCTCACTATTAAGCGTAGAAAGAAGAGATTGAATGGCCGTGGAAATTCTCGCATTGGCATTTAATTTCCTGTTAGCAGTTTGCTGTCTTACTTCCAGAGATTCATATTGGATAATCTTAAGATCTTGATTAAAAACAATTCTATTTCTGAAGTCTTCATTCACTTTAACATTTCCTTCAGTTCTTGTCAAGGAGACGTTTCCGTCAAACTCTGCAGAATATTTTTCATTTTCTTCATTGACGATTAAGGTATTCTTATCTATAGTTACTCGCCTTTCTGACACTCCTTCGTAAGTATTTATTATTATTTGTCCTACTTTATCCCCAGATATATTTGTCTGAGAATAGTATTTCTCAACATTAGGCGCAAAATAGCTACCAATATTCTTACTCTCAGCTTCTAGATCATTGTAATATGCCAGGATAACAGAAGCAATGTCACTTCTGACCTGGAACTCTTCATTTATTTCTTCTGCTACTGCTTTCTGCTCCTGAGTTGCTTCCTCATCCGTAGGCTGGGCTTGATTAGATTTAGAGGTACATCCCCATAATGCTATTAACAGGCTAAGAAAGACGATAATGGAATTAATCCTGAGCATACACTTCGATATAAAATGATGGATAATTTAGAGAATGCTTAATGAATACCCAAATATTAATGTTAAGGAGATATTTATAATATTTATCAATTGCGATGAACAAATCAAATAACTTATAGTTATAGTATCTGAATGGGTAAATAATTGATCTTCAACTAATGTGCTTGATCTAAACCTACGATAAAGGGAATAATTAGTTATCTGCATTAGATATTCAATCACATTTCCGATTGAATCTTGTTTAAGAGTTTTAGCTAAGTTGTGAACATTGTTATTAATGCTTAGCAATTAATTTGAGATTTTACAGTTAACTAAATAAAATTACCATCATTAAAAATTAATGTAATAGTGGCAAAATATTCAATAAAAGATCTCGAACAGCTTTCAAATATAAAAGCTCACACCATTAGGGTTTGGGAGCAGAGATATAATATCATAAGGCCAAAGAGAACTTCTACGAATATTAGGTTTTATGACGATGCGGATTTAAGATTGTTGCTGAACATCGCCTTTTTGAAGGAAAACGGACAAAAGATTTCGAAAATAGCACAGATGTCTCATGAAGAGATTAATCAGGTAGTTATGCGTATTTCGGATTCTAATTTGGAGTACCCAAACCAGGTGAATGCGCTTGTAATAGCAATGGTCAACCTGAATGAGGAGCGATTCGAAAAAATCATTTCCACTAATACACTCCAATTTGGTTTTGAAACGACCATGTTGAATATCGTATATCCATTCCTCAATAGAATAGGGATTTTGTGGCAAACAGGAAATATTAATCCTGCCCATGAGCACTTTATTACCGGATTAATCAGACAAAAATTAATTGTTGCTATCGATGGGCAAATCACTTCCCAAAATCCAAATGCAAAAAAATACGTCTTATTTCTCCCTGAAGGTGAACTGCATGAAATAAGCCTACTCTTTTCAGCTTACATTATAAAGTCTCGACATAATAGAGCCATTTACTTAGGACAAAATTTACCATTAGGCGATCTCTCTCCCATCAATGAAATTTATAAACCTGATTATGTCCTATCTGTAATCTCATCCTATCCGGATAAATCTTTTGCGACCACTTACATAAAAGGATTGAAAAAAGCCTTTCCAGAATCTGGAATCCTCCTATATAGTCAGCAATTATCGAAATTTATGGATGGCACTCATCATAATGTCTCTATCTTCCAGACGATTAATGATGTCATAAATTTTGTTGATGATCATAGCCAACAACCATTTGACACTATAAGTAATGCAAACAACCTAGCATAAGCCTATTATTCTATTTTTCTCTTCTTTTTATTCGTATTTTCTTGTGTTATTTAGCACCTCATTTTGGATATTTCTTCCATTGTCATTAATTTTGTCGATTAATAGTATATCAATAAAGATTTGTGGTTATATGCCAGTAAAATTAAGACTCAGAAGACAAGGGAGAAGTAAAGCTCCGCACTATGCCATAGTAGCTGCAGATAGCAGATCTCCAAGAGATGGCAGATTTATAGAAAAAATAGGATTTTATAATCCTGTAACCCATCCAGCCAAAGTTTATTTTGATTACGATCTTGCTTTAAAGTGGTTGAAAAATGGTGCTCAGCCTACAAATACTGTGCGGCATTTGTTAAGGCATGCAGGAATCACCGTAAAATTCGCTCTCATAAAACAGGGAAAGTCAGAGGACGAATTAGAAAAAATATTTACGCGCTGGTGGAAGGATAAACAAGCTAAAGCCAAAAAGAAGGTAGAAATTGTTAATATTAGAGGGGAAATATTAAAGCAAGCTCCTGGATACGAAGTACCTGAAGCAGAAGAAGATCCAAGTACAGAAGTCCCAACCCAAGAAGTTTCTACTCAGGAAACTCCTGTAGAGGCAGATGGAGATAAAGCAGAATCTCCTGATGATGTAGCTGTAGGGGAATCCACTACCGAAAAAGCAGATAGTACAACTACTGGAACGTCCCAAGAGGAAGACGCTGAACAGCAAGCTAGTGATGTGCCAATGCCAGAATTAACTGAAGAAGAAAACGAGGAAGAAGTTGCATCAGAATCAGTTAAGGAAAAGGAAACAGAAAAATCCTAAGGTTCAATTCAAATCTTTTTACAGTACCGAAGTAAACACTTATGGAGAAATCTGAATGTGTGGAAATCGGATATATTTCTAAAGCTCATGGGCTTCAAGGAGAGGTGAAAGCAGTATTTGATGTCTATGATCTGGAAGAATATCTAACTGTAGAGACGCTTCTTTTCTCTAAAGGGGATGAGCCTTTGAGGGAAGAAGTCATTGAATATATCCATCCATTATCCGAAAAGGTAGCTTTGCTTAAGGTTAAAGGAATAAAGTATAGAGATCAAGCGGAATTGCTCAAAGGAACTACCTTGTTTTTTCCTGTCTCTCTTCTTCCTGAACTAGAAGATGATCATTTCTATTATTTCCAAGTAATCGGTTTTAAGGTCGTGGATGAGCAATTGGGGGCATTAGGAACTGCCAAAGAATTCATCGACAGTGGAAGCCAGGATATTCTTATCATGGATTACCGTGA
The DNA here is from genome assembly GCA_965262565.1 of Bacteroidia bacterium. Lineage (GTDB taxonomy): Bacteria > Bacteroidota > Bacteroidia > J057 > J057 > CBDHFQ01. Next base: position 183,217 of record CBDHFQ010000012.1, on the reverse strand, counting down.
AAAAGAAGTGATGATTCCCGTTGTCGATGAATTTTTAATCAAGGTCGATAAAGGAGAAGGTATAATATATACCCGTCTGCCCAAGGGCTTACTTGACTTATATTCTATTGAATAATCACTTTATATGTCTTATGACCTTCTTCCGTATTAATGTTAAAATAATATAACCCTTTGGCCCAATTTCGGATATCGATTCCTTCCACTTGCTGATTACTTCCCCCTTCAAATTCCTCTACATATAATTCTTTACCCACCTGATCCGATACACTTACCTTTAGGGTATCATCTCTGGGAATTAAATACCTTATAAATAACAGATCTTTAGCAGGATTGGGAAAAATCGTCACTACTGTTTCTTCTTCCAGGGAGAGAATTACGATGTCACTATAGGTGAAAGCTCCATCAAAATCAATTTGTTTTAGACGATAAAATACCTGATCCGAAAATTTTTCAATGATGTCCTGGTCTCTATAAGAATATTCCTGAAATTTTCTGGTTGTCCCCGCCCCTCTTACTTGTCCAACCCCAAAATAAGCTAATCCGTCAGAGGATCTTTCTATGACAAAGACATCATTATTCAATTCCGAAGCCGTTATCCAATTCAATAAGGCATCATTTTCTTGAATTTGTACTCCAAAATTAAAAAACGATACAGGTAAACCGCCTATAAAAGGTACAAATCCAGCACCGACATTACTTACCACACTTCCGTTAGCTACATAGATAGACTGAACTAACCCACTCAATGGATTTACATCGCTATCAAGGGAATCAGAAGTTCCCTGATCTGCTAAAGTCAGAATAAAACTCCTTCCCGTAGACTCAGTAAAAAATGCAATTGAATAGGTGCCTGCAGGTAATGGATTAAAAGAGAATGCACCACTAGCGTCTGTAAACGTACTTAACATGGGAGTACTTAAATTTGCCTGAGAGTACAAAACCACCGTCACACTATCTAGAGCAGGTTCCCCGGAATCCCTAATGCCGTTTGTATTATCATCTTCCCATACTAAGCCGGTAATTCCTGAATTAGCACAGGATACAGGTTGGAGTGTTTGGGCAAAGCTGGCATTACATCCATTTTCATCTGTATAAGTTAAAGCATATGTAATCGTATTAGGAACACTACTCACCGCGGTATTGAAGGAAGTAGGATCTGACAAATTAGTAGCAGGACTCCAGACATAATTCGTCCCATTAGAAGGACCGGCCAATTGGGTGGGAGTCAGGCTACAGGTGGTATTAGTCACTTGAGCAAATTGCCTGGAATACACTGTTACATTTAGCGTATCGTAAGCATAACAACTTCCTCTAATTGTTCTCAATAAATAGGTCCAGGAAATATCTTGCCCTGTTTCGTTAGTAGATTCAAAGGTAGTTGGAGTTTGTAAGGTATTACTAATTTTTGTTGTATCAGATCCATTAAACGAAATCCACTGATAAGAAAATCCATCCATGGGCGTTGGCCCTATAGAGGTTGACTCTTCATAACACACACTGATGTCTCTTGTAAAGGTAGCATCAAGTTGAGGTCTAATTTGGAAAGAAGAGGTCTGGCTACACATACACGTATTCTCAGGACGAATAACTGCTAACAGGTAACAACTTTTTCCTGCGTCAATAGATATAGATCCACTCTCTGTTACTGTATCTCCCTGAACTACTCCTCCGCTACTTACGATCGATCCCAATAATTCATCAGTAGCAGAATAAATTCCATCTTCATCTGTATCGTTATAAATTTCTATAATTACATTTTCACTTCCTGAAATATCTTCCCCTGTATTCGTATAGGAAAGTTCATACTCCAGGTCTTCCGCATCGGGAGGTAAAGCAAATGCATCAGCCTCAAATGTCAATATGGATAAATCAGCTTTTTCAAAGTAAATATCTGCTGTTTCCGAGTCAGATATAGCTCTGGCATCACAAGAAGATCCTGTAAGTTGGCAAGTTGCACTAAACGAATGAAACACCTCAAGTTCCATTTCATATGACCTACATTCCTGTGCAACATCAGCAGCATCAATATCTATGGAAAAGGTAATCGTATCTCCTGGAGCTGTACCGTCCACTAAATCGAGATACAAGTATTCCTGGTTATTATTTGTCTCAATTCGCGGAGCACTACTAACCGCATTCATGCCGGGCACATAAGTTCCGGATGCATAACTTACCCCAAGAGGCAGAAGTATTCTCAGAGAATCCGTGGGTCCTACAGCAGAACTTGTATTTGCCAGGGTTACCATAATATCCATAGAGGTATTATTTGTACTACAGGGGTTTATTGTATCTGAGGTGGTACTAATATTGGAAATGAGAACTGAAGGAGATCCACTGATATACACTGGTTCCGCATTAGAAGTACGGAAATTCGCTAATTCTCCACAGGCATTAAACGCCCAGGAAAGAAAGCTGACCGTACTTCCTGAAGCATATCCACATCCGGTGGTCGTACTAAATCGAACCAAAAATAAATTCTGACCAATATCCGTAGTACCCACCAGACCTACGGAATCTAATATCGCATTTTGCTCACTCAAATTTATTTCATACGTATTTCCGTTTATATTTGTCGGATCTGCAATTGTATCCCAGACTCCGCCTATAGGGTATTGCAACTGAAAGCTCCCACTATTGTAAGACACGCTTTCAGGTAGATCAAACTGTAGATGTATATTATTTAGATATCCTAATTGGCTACTGGATAGCTCCAATTCATACACTACTGAATCACAAAGATCGGAAGTATCTGCTACGGTAGGCTCCCTGATAATCATGCCTAACTCAGAGGTAATAAGTTCAAAGTAGACGGTATCCTCATCTGCCCTGGTAGACTCTTCCAGTGTAATGGGGTATTCCTCACAATCCCATCCAGTTACAAGAATCAAACTATCAATTTCACAGTTATTTACATTAACACATAGCTCAAAAGAATGAGTAGCTCCTGACGAAATATCTCCTAATTGAAAAATCCCTAAAGAATCCTGATAAGGTGTGGTCGAAGGAGTCGTTTCTGCCAAGGAATTAATAATAATTCCCCCAGACTCATTTTGAACGGAAAACCATACATGTTCAGCAGTAGTTATTCCTCCGTTTACAATATCGAAGGTAAAACAATGGTCCCTTTGAGTTAATTGTTCATTATTTGATGCTACTTCTAAATACAACTCTGGGCCGCCTGTGTATAATGCTGACCAAGTATTTTCCCAGGTGATAGAGGAAGTATTGAAGGCATTTGCATTGACATCCCATTGTATTTCTGTTGAGACAGATTGCCTTTCTCCAGCATTAGTAGCACTTGTAGCTTTCATAAATGGTACCAATCTAATGCCCGTATATCCTTGATCGAAATAAGGAGAAACACCATTATCCGAAAACCAGGTAGGAGCATCGAATATAACTGAATCCTCTATGAGTGTTAAATATGAACTGCTTGATTTCAAGAAAAATTCATATCTGGGAGATCCCGATATTGAAGGCCTTAACACTACCTGAAAGCTATCTATCATGGCCAGATTATTAATCCTTCCCTCTGTAGAGTCGTTATTAGGATAGGATTTTATTTGGTCCAAGGTTCCAAAACTCCTTACCTCAAAAGGGAAATAGTCCAGGTTTCTAAAGAAAAATGGATTTGTCCCTATAAGAAAAGAAAACATAGGATGAATTTTCGCCACTTCACATCCTTCAAAATTAGCTCCTAATCCCCATCCACTATTAAGAATATTAAACCCTACCTGATACATTCTGGCTCTTAATACATCACAAGAATAGGTTGTCCCTCCATAAGGCGTAGTACTGGTCAATAGCGATCCCTGAAATAATACATCTACGAGGTCAGAGCCTGGGTCATCACTAACTACATATCTGGCAGTTACAGTTACTGAATCATCCTGTTCATAAGTAAATCCTGTGGGGAGGCTGGAACACCCCAGGGAAATTAAACTAGCCGGACTAATGTCAGAGATCAATAAATTCGAATCTGCAAACTGATTAATTAATTCACATGAGTATGTTCCTCCACCTGATTCGTAAATGGTTACTTCCCCTGCCAGTGGAATAAAGTTGGTAGAAGTTAACTCAACGGAAGCAAATGCATAATCCCAACTGGTAAATGTAGCGTCTGTAAATACTGTTCCGGAAAGTGTCGCTTCTATGGTATCACTTGGGATAAATCTGTTTGTTCTGATCAGACTGGTATCTATGGTCTCACCTGATTCAGGAACTGTGTTATTGTTATTATCCCCAAAACCATAATTGGTACGTTCTGTGGTGAAAGTCTCTATTCGCAATCCTAAGCATGGAGTACCAGGACAAGAACAGTTTAAATTCACAGATAGTGTATCAGGACAATCTATAAGACTTCCAGCACCATAATCTGCGCAAGTAGAATCTGTGATAAAATACCATTCATCTACGATATAATTAGCCTGCTTACCACAGGGACTTTCGCTACAGTCCCCTTCATAATTGAGTACCATAAAACTGGAGTTATCGGCCCGGAAATTACCTGGATTACGTCCGATCCACCTTACAATTAAGGTATCCTCAGAAGAATTTGTATCTACATATCTGAGATAATCCGGTTCCCATCGATCTCCTTGTTTATCTACCCAGAAAAATTCATTAGTAGTTATATCACCATTTGTCCCGGTCCAATCTAATCCATTCGAAAAAATATATCTGGCTTCCAGATAACAATCTGTACAACTAATAGGACTGAGATAAAAAAAATTGTCCAAATCCTCATCTACCGTATAATAATTGGTATTTAGAATTCCATTGTAAGCTTCTATTGGTCCTTCTCCAAAGTTACCAAATTGGACATCTCTGGCGTCGAAATTAAGAGAGGCTTCTGTATAAGTAGTGAGTTCACAAGGATCCATATACGCTATATATTCAAGTGCGTTCCCGTAAATACCATTGATATAACACTCTGCTGAACAATCACTTCCATTGTAAACTTCAAACCTGATAAACAAGGTATCATCGGGGTTCAACAAACTATCCAGGGTATATCTGGCCCCCTGAATAAGATCAGAATCTCCTGCATCCTGTAAACACAACTGAGTTTGAGCACTGAAACTACTTACTGTCAAGGAGTCAGGGCTAAAGCTGAAAAAAGGACCATTAGCAGAAAAGCTAAATTCCACACTTGAAGTGTCCACAGATGAATATGTTCCTCCCCATACAAAAAATTGAACGTTATTCGCGGGTATGTCTCCAGTATTTATGAGATAATAGCCGGCATCCTGGGTTTCTTCAGCATAGCATAAAGGATATAAATCTCCCCATTCGTACAAGCTTACTTCCAGATCGGGACGCTCAAAACCAAATCGTACACCAGAAGAATTATGATGTTGTTCGCAAGCCTGAACCCCATTACATCCATATTGAACCCCTCTGAAAATATCTTCAGCGGAAAGATTACAAGAGGTAACTCTCCATACTTCTTTAAGAATAATGGATTCGTTAAACTGAAAGTAAGTAGAATCATTAGTAGGACTACCTACTCCGGGAATGGCTGTTTGGATGTCATCCAGGTCCAAGGTGTAAAAAGTAGTATCACCTACAGTATAACTGGGAGTAAGATCTCCTACGCCATCAATAAATATTTTTTCCAGGGTTAGCTCATTGTGATCAACTAAATAAAAATCAAAGGAAGATAATTTACCCTGACCACCATTAACAATAGCTATGTCCATGGTATCAACTAACTCCAGGGATGCGTCTAATACAGGATTATCAAACACTGAAACTCCATCTATGCTTGGAATGGATAATGAAGGCTTTACAACCTCAAACGGTGATGTAATTTCCGACTGACTTGAGCCTCCACCAGTATAAGAGAAGTCAATATCAAAGGTAGTGGTTGCTGCTCCTGTCGCCAGTGATACCCCATCACAATCCACGTCCAACTGAATATCAAAGCTTTTTACCTCTCCTGCAGAGAAATCTCCTATATTAAAAATAGCCGATGCCGGAACATTTTCTGTAATTCCACTTCCAGAAATAACACTGACTGAACCAGGAACATAGTTCATTCCAGCGGGTAAAGTCAGCGTCATACTCATAGAAGTTAAGGAAGAACCACTGATATTCTCAATTTCAAAACTGGCCACTTTAGGCTGATCACAAACTCCAAAGCGATCCTCACCAGATGTCGGGACACTCACATCCAAACTAACATCCTGAGAATAAAGTATTTGACTAAGAAAGACCAGGGCTATTATGAAGAAATTGGTAACATACTTAGGCTTTAGTATAAGTCCACACATTTTGATCCGTCAGTTATTGCTTTAGACTACTCCTATCTTTTTATAAATATCCTAAAAATAGAAATATTTTTTTATCAATTAATACGATTTACTAAATCAAATAAGCGACGAATATTTTATATTTAAAAATGTCAAACCTCTTCTTTCTTACCAAAGAAGAGGTTTGTCCAACTTAAAGTGTCTGTAAGGTTACTAACAATTACTCCAAAAATTAGTATAAGATTAATTTTCTCCGGTAAAAACCTGTTTCATTTGTTATCATAAGAAAGTAAGCTCCTTTAGCTAGAGAATGTGTGGGAATCATATAATGGTTATTATGGTGCATTTCCAAAGGAGACTTCCAAACGAGTTGTCCAGTGAAGTTATACAGCCCTAAAGTTACAGTTTGAGGATGAGTTTGGGCAATCTGAACATTTAACGGCCCACCAGGATAGGCTATGAAAGTTGTCACTTCTACAAGCGCTGAATGTTTAAGATTGCCAATTGAAGTGGTCAGAAGAGAAAGAGAGTCAATAATACTACATCCCTCATCATCAGTTACTTCCACCTGATAAACTCCAGGTTCTACATTTTCAATGGTCGGCGTAGTCTCTCCAGTATTCCATAAATATGTATAAGGAGTTGCTCCCCCTTCTGCAACGGCTTCCAGGTTTACAGAAGTACTGTCTGAACCAGGAGCAAACTCTATAGCCAGCTTAAAATCCCCTGAGATAATACTGACTGAATCAGTTTTAGTAATTTTACAAGCATCCAAAGCAGCAACTGTATATGATTCATTTCCTTGAGGCGTTACAAAAGGGTTTGCGCTTGCAGAATCGTCCAATATATTCGTAGAAGACCAATTATATTCATATTCATCTATAAATCTTTTAGCAGAAATACCCATTGCTCCTATTTCTCCTGTTCCTTCCACCAGTCCAATGAGTGTACTTAGGCCCGTACTCAGATTGACCAACCTCAACTCAGTCTGTGAGCTACCCGATTTATATCCTGCGAGAAACAATTCACCTGTGAGCGGGTCAAAATCTGCATCCTGCGCAAAGCTGGCATCAAATCCCACAGGTCCTAATAGTGTAGGTGAACCACTTGCTGGATCAATGATGTAAATTCTGTCAGTATCTATATCCAGAGTGTACAGTATTCCTTCATTATTTATCGCAAGCCAAATAGGAGTTCCCAAACCTGAAATTGATTGGGTAGGCGTAGCAATACCGTTCTCTGGATTAATAAGATACAATTGGGCTATTCCTACCTGGCCTACACTCAAACCGTATAATAACTTGTTTTTATCATCCCAGGCTAATCCCACCCACACCTGATCACCTAAAGGTTGAGGATTACCAACAATAGAGAACGTTCCCGATAAGGTATCCACCTTGACTAGTTGGCGCTTAGCTGCTTCTATGGCATAAAAAGCTCCAGGAATAAAATCTCCGGCGAAATAAGATCCTACAAAAAAGTCAGCTATGGGAATGCTGGCAGAAGGATTAGAAAGTCTTACCTTGGCAAAAGAGGAATCCTGGACATCTATAAAATACATTCTTTCCGGCTGAAAAGGAATTCCTCCAGAAGCTGTAGGGCTTCCCCCAATTCTGATAGGAGATTGCGCACAAACAGAAGTATCATTACCGGCATTTACGATCAGTCCTTCAGGTGCTTCCAAGGTAATGCTGGCAGTAGACATGCTATCACAAGCGTCGGTAATAGTAACCGAATAGGTTCCTACTCCTACTTCAGCAATATTGGGTAGGGTATCTCCCCGACTCCAAAGGTAGCTTACAGGAAAAGCTGCTTCCCGAATATTCAATCGAATAGAACCATTATTACTGTTTGTGCAAGTAGGAGGTACTCCAATTAATTCTGCATCAATCGAGGTAACTGGAAGCTCGGTCAAACTAATGCTAAGTGTCCCTTCTTCCCCATTATAGCCATCCACTAAAACATAGTATTCCTCTCCTGGCGTTAAACATCTGGCAGATAATAAAGAAGCGGTATTACAATCAGGTTCATCCTCATTGGCCCCCAAAAATTCATACGTCGAGAAATCACTACAATTCGATACGCTAAATAGGGCTAACTGAGTATCAAAATCAGTCTGTCCTCCTCCATTACACAAGTCGATAGTAAGCCCTCCAGAAGGTGGAGCAATAAAGGAAAACCACAAGCTGTTCTGAATTAAGGTATCACCACACCAACCACCATTTCCAATACAACCAGCTTCAGGACGCGAAAGTAAATTTTCTCCAACTTCAACACTGGCATTGATGTGAGGAAAAGTGTAAATCTGTCCATCTACATCAAGAGCTAACGCATTACAGGCACTGTCGTTAGGCGAAGAAAATGGGGGAGGAACTTCCAGCACTTCAATACAAAACGGCCCTTCAATTCCTTCGGAACCTGATGCTTGAATATAGTATTGAGCATCTGGAACCAAGCGAATAGTATCAATTCTTGCCAATAAATCGATATCTGTAATTCCTTCCTGGGAACAACTAATTAATTGTAATGCGCTAATATCCTCACAAGTAGTATCTTCCAGGCTGTATAAAGCTAATTGGGTGTCATTATTACTACTATCACCTGCCAAATCTGTTATGATAGAGACGAATCCAGTACTGGGGGCAGTAAAAGTATACCAAACAGACTGAAGACCTCCTGCAAAACAACCCGGATAATTTTCATTTGGCTCAAAGGTAGCTCCTGAATTGTTAGCTAATCCATTTCCTGCACATCCAGCGCCAAGCGTCAAATCTATCGCATCACATAGTTGATCATTTGGTGGGGTAAACACTTCTGCAACTTCTATACAAAATGACCCTTGAGTCCCTTCCCATCCAGAGACCTGCACAAAAAAGGTATCCCCAGGAGTAGTGGCTAAAGCATTTATCGCTGCATTAAATTCTATCTCCCGACCATTGTCCTGATCGCATTCTATTAATACCAGGTTTGCAAAAGAAGTAGCTGAACTATCTATTTGTTGGTAAATAGCAATTTCCGTGTCTTTATTGGTACCTCCCAGATCTCTATCTGTTTTTATAGAGGTAAATCCAGAAGGGGGCCCTACAAATTTATACCAGATAGAACTCAGATCTCCTGAAAAGCAAGGAGGTATGGGTTCTAATGGTTCTGCACCTGCACCTGAGTTATCTGCGTTTACGTTAGTACACGAAGCTCCCGTTTGCAGAAAAATCGCATTGACAAAGCTATCATTAGCTGAAGCTATCGGAGGTGGAAAGGCAGTAGCTATTTCTATACAAAAAGTTCCTTCAATTCCTTCAGTAGACCCTTTAGCCCCCCAACCAGAAACCTGGATATAATAGGTTTCACCGGGAATGACCTCAACTTGAGTTAATCTGCTATTAAAAGGTAAGATTTCTTTATTGTTATCCACCCCAAATCCATCTTGATTACAGTCAATCAATGACAAGTTTCCTGCAACACTACAATCACCGGTTAAAGAATACAAAGCTAATTCTGTGTCTCTATTTGTTCCACCGACTTCCGAATCTGTAAAAATATCGACGAAACCAGTGGCAGGGGCTATAAATGTAAACCAAACTGAAGGAAGCCCCCCTTCAAAGCAATCCGGAAAAGGTTCATTTGGTTCTGATGTCGCGCCTACATTTGAAAAATTAAATATCCCATTACAGGTATTATCGAGGGTTAAAGGTGCAGCAGAACATATATTATCGTTCGTAGGTTGAGCATGGATACGAGGAGTTCCCAATACTGTTAAAATGAGGGAAAAAACAGTAAAAAGTAAACAGATTCTTTTCATATTCAGCCTGATTTCAGGTGTATCAATATCTTTAAACAAGTATTCAAACAGGACACATTATCTCATAACAACTACGCATGACCCTGTGATCATATTGTAATCATATCATATATTTGCAAAATATATATATCTGAAAAATGTCTTTAGTACATGAATTATAGAAGGTAATATTGTATTTTCCAAATATGTCTATTTTCAAAACATTTTCCCAGGAACATTTCGAAGCCGGAATAGATGAAGCTGGAAGAGGTTGTCTGGCAGGTCCTGTTGTAGCAGCAGCAGTTATATTACCAGAACAATGGTACCATCCGGAACTCACCGATTCAAAGCTTCTAACTCCAGAAGTCAGAACAAGGTTGAAAATTGAAATTTGCCAACATGCCATTGCATATGGAATAGGTATTATCTCTCCCAAAAGAATAGATGAAGTCAACATTGCCAATGCTACTTTTGAAGCTATGCATCAAGCCATAGAAAAGCTTGAGATTTTTCCTCAATTCCTATTAATAGATGGCAATCGCTTTACTCCTTATAAAGAAATCCCTTTTGAATGTATCGTTAAGGGAGATCAAAAATATGCTCATATAGCCGCAGCTTCTATTTTAGCAAAAACTACCAGAGATGAACTGATGTGCGAATTGGGTAATTCTTTTCCTCATTATGGATGGGAACAGAATAAAGGATATCCTACTAAAGCACATAAACAAGCCATTCATCAATGGGGTCCATCCCCTCATCATCGAAAGTCATTTCGTTGGACTCTCACATAATCCCTAGAATCCAGCGGCAAAATCATCTCCTCTGGGATCTGCTCCCGCTTCTAGCCTCCCATCTGGTAGGACTAAAATAGCATCTACCCTACCAATATTACTTCTTGTATCAAAAGAATGTCCTTTTTTCTCCAGTCTCTTCTGTTGACTTTTCTTAAAGCATTCATCTTCAAGAAAAATGAAGTTAGGTTTCCACTGATGATGAAAGCGAGGCGCATTGACTGCTGTTTGCATAGACATATCAAATTCAATCACATTGAGAATAGTTTGAAAAACAGAGGTTATGATGGTCGACCCCCCAGGAGTTCCTACGACCATAAACAAATCACCATCTTTTTCAATAATAGTGGGAGTCATAGAACTTAGCATTCGCTTTCCAGGTGCAATAGCATTTGCCTCAGCTCCAATCAGTCCAAACATGTTAGGAGAGCCAGGCTTGGCACTAAAATCATCCATTTCGTTATTTAAAAAGAATCCCGCCCCTCCCACTACTACCTGATTTCCGTATCCTCCATTAATCGTAGTGGTTACTGAAACCGCATTACCCTCTCCATCCACCACTGAGAAGTGAGTTGTCTCTGCATGTTCTCGTACTAAGGGATCTCCTGCATATATATCATCACTGCTTGAAGCACTTGTCGGGTCAAAGTCTTCCATCCGTTGAGCCAGATAATTCTGATCAATTAATCCTTCAATCGGTACTGGATAAAAATCCTTATCTCCAAGATGTTTCGCCCGGTCTGCATAAGCTCTCCTCTCAGCTTCTATCATCAGGTGGGTGGTAGTAGGAGTATGCCAACCTTCTGATAGTAAGGCCGGTTGTTGTTCCACCATGTTAAGCAATTGAATTAGGGCTATTCCTCCACTAGAAGGAGGCCCCATTCCGATGACATCATATGATTTAAATGTCCCTCTCACGGGCTCTCTCCATACCGCCTCATAATTCTCGAGATCTTCATGCGTCATAATTCCTTTTCCTCTTTCCATCTCTTCTACAATGAGATCCGCCGTTTTTCCTTCATAGAACCCACTGCTTCCCTTATCTCTTATCCTCGTCAAGGTAGATGCTAAGTCTTTTTGAATCAATAGATCTCCCTGTGCCCAATTATCCTTTTCGGTGAAGGGATTATCCTGCGTGTTAAATGCCCTAAAATCTTCTATATGAGCATTTAAGCCTCTTGATTGTTTTTCGGTAATGGGAAAGCCATTGGCTGCCAAGTCTATGGAAGGCTGGATCAATTTATCCATGGTCATCGTCCCTAGTTTTTCATGAGCTGTAAACATTCCTGCTACGGCTCCTGGTATTCCTGCCGCCAGGTGCCCTCTTCTACTTTTTTCATTATCCACTTCTCCCGACTCATCTAAATACATATCTCTGAAAGCCGCTGCAGGAGCCTTTTCCCTATAATCGAGGGTATGTACCGTTCCATCTGACATTCTAATGACCATAAATCCCCCTCCTCCAATATTTCCAGCCACAGGATACACAACTGATAGGGCAAATTGAACTGCTATCGCCGCATCAACAGCGTTCCCACCAGCCTGTAGAATTTCTTTTCCCACACTAGAAGCCAATGGATGGGCGGATACTACCATGGCCTTTTCGGTTACCAATCCCCTCGTTTGATTACCTTCATAGGATACTCTACAAGACTCTAACAAACATACTAGCAAACCAAGGCTCATCAGGACTGCTAACTTTCTGGTACGGCTTACATTGATCATATACTTAGGTTTAATTCGAAATAAAGTAATATTTTTCTGTCTTATTAAGCGAATTTTCCACGAACTTTCTTTCTATTCAATTAGTTCAGAATATATGAAAAGTTCCTATTCTATACTTTGGCTCAGAAATGACTTGCGATTACACGATCACGAAGGATTTTTTCGCGCTTCGGAATCAGGAGGAAAAGTAATTCCTGTTTTTTGTATTGATCCCAGACAATTTGAACCTACATCTTTTGGATTTCCTAAAACAGGCTCTTTCAGAACTCAATTTCTGTTAGAATCCCTCCATAGCTTGAGAGCTTCCCTGAGAGATATAGGAGGGGAGTTATATGTGAGAATAGGTAGACCAGAAGATATTATTCCAGAATTAAGTCATCAAATTTCCATTGACAAGCTTATATACCAGCAGGAGGTTACCACTGAAGAAACACAAGTAGAGCGTGCACTTGAAAAAAAGCTCTTTTCTCAGGGAATAGATACCTACACGTACTGGGGGGCAACATTATATCACAAAGATGATCTCCCCATCCCTATAAATTCCTTACCGCCTATCTTTACTCAATTCCGGAAGCAGGTAGAAAAACAAGCCAAGGTTCGTGCTATTTTTCCTAGTGTAACAAATATAGTTATTCCTCAGGATCTCGAAGCAGGTGAGATTCCCGACTGTGAATCATTAGGTGTGCCCTCTCCTCACAAAGACTCCAGAAGTGTTATCGATTTTTATGGAGGAGAATCAGAGGCACTTAAGCGATTGGATACATATTTCTGGACAAGAGATTGCTTAAAAGAATACAAAGAAACCAGAAATGGACTATTGGGGGCAGATTATTCGTCCAAATTTTCAGCCTGGTTGGCATTAGGATGTATTTCCCCTAGACAGATTTATCAGGAAGTAAAGCGGTATGAAAAGGAGCGAAAGAAAAACAGTTCTACTTACTGGATGATATTCGAGTTAATTTGGAGAGATTACTTTAGGTTCATTGCCAAAAAGCATGGAAACTCGCTCTTTTATGAAGACGGAATAAAAGGAGAAGTACGTCCTTGGGACCAACATCAAGGACGCTTTGAAGCCTGGAAAGAAGGGCGCACGGGTATCCCTTTTATTGATGCTAATATAAGGGAATTAAACGCTACCGGATTTATGTCAAACAGAGGTAGACAAAATGTAGCTTCATTTCTCGTTAATGATTTACGCCTTGACTGGAGAATGGGAGCAGCGTATTTTGAATCTCAATTGATTGACTATGATGTGTGTAGTAATTATGGCAACTGGAACTATGTAGCTGGTATAGGAAATGATCCAAGAGAAAATCGTTACTTCAACGTTATTACTCAAGGGAAAAGATATGACGCTAAAGGTAATTACATTAAAACCTGGATACCAGAGTTACATCAATTGCCTGAAACTTTTGTACATACACCCTATGATTCCACTCCTAAGCAATTAATGGCTTATGATGTGAACCTGGGAAGTGATTATCCATTTCCCGTCGTAAAATTTCAGAGATAAGTAGCAAGTGTAAAAAAAATATAGAAAAATTTTATGAAGTATAATAATCAATTCTATGGAAATATTTATCTTTGATAGTTAGGCACGTTTTATGTGGTTTGTTCATTTTAGATAGTGAAATACCATTTGTGTCCAAAAAATGGGATAATTGAACGCAAGCAATATGAGCTGGCTAAGGACTTATCAGGTAAGAATATTTATTTTTTGCTCGTGTATATTTTTTTCTTTAATCATAAGAGGCTACCATTTACTTAGGTCCAATGCAAGGAGTAATATTGAACAGGTAGCATTAACGAATCCTGTAATTCCTTCCCTTTCCAGTTCGGCTTCCGATACTGCTATCAAAACTTACTACAACACGACCAGATCCATGAACACTGAGATGGGAATTGATAGCATGCTAAATGTGCAATCCCATTCGATCAATAGTATCATTGATTGGCAACAATTAATTTCGGATCAGAGCGGAACATCCGATTCCCTATCTATATTTAAAGAAGAATTGTTGAAACAATTATATCAAATAGATAGCGAAAACAATCAATTATATTCGTTTGATTCTTTAGCATTTGATACAACAGGCCAAACTACAGCTTCTTTTGATGTTTATCATCCCGAAGAAAATGAATTCATAGAAGACGCAATACCTGAATTTTTCACCGAATCTGCTGGTGATCTTAATATAGATAATACCATATTAAAGGACTACTCTGAGGACTCTATTCATCATACGGAAATTAGTGCGCACCTGGAAAATAGTGATACAGATTCGCTCCTAACTAATAAGGATGTTAGCTCAGAACAAACTGATTCAGAACAAATTGAGATTGAAGAAAGTAATTCGATGATTTTAGCTCATCTGGACGAACAATACGTGGTCAATGGAGAGCTAATCTACATCACTGTAAAAGAAGCTATTCCAGAATACCAAATTACAGAAGGAATGATATTGACAGGCATCTGCAAATTAAGAGATAATACTTTATACATTAACGTATCTCAGGCAAATGTTCAGGGGAGGTTGAAATTGGTCAATTTTCAAGCATATAATATCATAGAACGCGAAGGAATCAAAACCAATAAACTCCTATACACATTTGTTGACAAGGATGACTCGAACTGGAAAGATCAGCTTACAACAGATGAAGGTATCCCGGTAAAAAGTTCCGCCTACGGTAAAACTGGACAAGAAGGAAAGCCTTCTGCCACAAATAATTCCGACGAAAAGAAACGAAATAAAACTTCTAACATGGATAAAATTCTGTACACTCGTATTCCATCTCAGAATTTTTACCTAAAAATTAATAAATAGACAGTTAATTTTAGCGAATAGATAATGATGAAGTTAATTATTTTTTTATATACAATATTTCAATATAAGATATAATTTATCTTTTGATTGTTAATCCATTGTATAATTCATTCTCACTTCCAACCCCTTAATATGTGAGAGTTTATCAAGCATTCCTTTCAATTCCCATAGTAGAAATATTCGTTTTTATCTGCTCATGTCAATCAGAAAATTAAGGAGACTACTGTTTTTCAAGAATAAATACCCACTTCCCTCGTTATTATATTAATTAAGTATATAGTGAATCCTTAACTTAAATTATTTTTTTAGGGGGATAAGTTGATTTAGTCGAAAGTATTAGATCTATTAAGCTAAAAATGAATAGTTTAATCCTACTATATCTAAATCCCCCTTTGTCCATTTAGTAAAGTGATGATAAGAAGATATTATCCTTTATTTATACTTGCTTTAATTACCATTTCTACCATATTGGGAATCTCCTGTAGAAAAGAAGCAGTTTTCCCTGAATTAGTAGTAGATTTTGTATGCGAAACAGAAAATCCTGTCGCAGGAGATTCTATTGTTTTTGGTCAAAGGGTCTTCGGACTGCCTGTAAGGTACAAATGGACATTTGAGGGAGGAGAACCAGATACTTCCTCTAAAGAACGTCTAAAAGTAATTTTTAAACGCAGAGGAGAATATAAGGTATCTCTGGAAGCCTGGAATGAAAGAGGAGATAAAGATTCCGCTGTTAAAATTATTAAGGTTGGCACAGGAGAAAATAGCCTGAAAGCTGATTTTATAGCTTCCCCGAACGTAACATATCCCGGTAACAATATATTATTTCAAAATCTCAGCGAAGGAATTCCCGATCCAACTGTATTTAAGTGGTTTTTCCAGGGAGGAACCCCAGATTCTTCTACGGAAAAAGATCCCATTATTTCATTCCAGGATACTGGTAGATTTGATATTACCCTAATTGCATATAATGGGGTTGCTTATGATACTCTTAGTAAGACATCATATATTACCATCCAGCCTAATGATTTACCTTTCGGCATTAATTGTGTCTCAGGTTCATTAACGGGTTCTGCACCACATGAGGTGGAGTTTAACGCTATAGGGGGAGATGAAAATGAGGACTTATCCTATTATTGGACGTTTGGTGATGGGGAGAGTTCAAATCTCAAAGAGACTGTTTACACTTATCGATTACCTGGCAATTATGTAGCTCGGCTAAACATTATCTTGGGCAACGATACCACCTTCAACGTGTGTACCTTTCCCATTACCGTTACCAATCCTAATAATAAACCTACTGTCAATTGCTCTGTTGTTCCGCAAAAAGGAATAGCACCAATGGAGATAACTGCAACGGGCACAGCAGTGGACCCTGATCCTAATGGAGGGATAAGTGATTATGCATGGGACTTTGGCGATGGAAATACTATATCAGGGACCGATAGCGTCGTTCAACATACTTATCAATTAGCTGGATCATATGAATTATCGCTCGTTGTTACTGATATTTCAGGTGATACAGCTCAATGTCAAGTGCCCATTTTAGTAGAGCAAGCACCATTGGCACCAACAATCACCTGTATTCTGGGTGAGAATGAGGCAACTGGAGTTGTCCCTCATGAAATAAACGTAGGAGCAGTAGCAAATGATCCCGATGGTGAAATCATTTCTTACACCTGGGACTTTGGAGATGGCACAATTGCCGACGGTCAAGAGGCTTCTCATATATATACTAAAGCAGGAACCTATAATGTCACGTGTACTGTTCTGGATAATGATGGGAATAAAGGTATCTGCACCATGACGATAGAGGTTCAAGGACCTAATCAGGCTCCCTCTTTAACTTGTCCAAGTGGCCAAATTATAGGGAGTATCCCATTCAAAGTAACTATTAATTCAGAAGCTTCTGATCCTGATGATGCCCAGACATCCCTTAATTATACCTGGGATTTTGGCAACGGAACTACTGGAGAAGGCTCTTCCCCTATAGTTACTTATCCTAATCCAGGAACTTTTGTGGTTACAGGAATTGTAACTGATCCTTCCGGGAATACTGATACTTGTTCATTTGAGGTAATTGCCGAAGAAAGCCCCAATTTACCTCCCATTGTATTTTGCGAAGCGACCCCAGAAACAGGCTTTATTATAGATGGAAATCCTTTCGAAGTTTCCTTTAATGTGCAAGCTACTGATCCGGAAGGTGGTACGTTGACCTATTTCTGGAACTTTGGTGATGGAAATACTTCTACAGAGCGAACTCCAACTAATGCTTATACCGCTCCTGGAATATACTCCGTCACTTGTACAGTAACTGATAGTGATGGGAGCAGGACCACATGTAATAACATAGTAATTACGGTAAAAGAAGCTGAAACACTCGTGATAAATTGTGCTTCTAACCTAAGCAATGCTACGCCTGATCAGCTAATCAGGTTTACTGCAGAAACTCAAGGTGGTATTGGAGATGTGACGGTCGTGTGGGACTTTGGCGATAATACGGCTGGCAGTGAAATTAATCCTACTCACTCCTATACTCAGGAAGGCACTTATCAGGTCATCGCCACTGCTACTGATGAAGAAGGTAATACCGCTAGTTGTGAGTTGAACATCGTTATTACCTCTCCACCCCTGTTAGTAAATTGTGATGCCACTATTGATCCTAATAATGCCCTTAGAATATTTTTTACTTCTCAAGTGGAAAATGCAACTACAGATATTATTTATAATTGGACTTTCAGCGATGGAAGAACATCTACACAGAAGGATCCTGTATTGACTTTTAACCGATTTGGCACTATCACTTATTCTTTAATCGTTGAAGAAAGAACAAGCGGCAAAACTGCTAATTGTGAAGGGGAAATTTCTTTAATTGAACCACCTAACCAGGCCCCGGTAGCCAGTTGCCAAGCAAATAAAACGTCGGGGAATGCGCCATTGACAGTTAACTTTAATGGATCAAATTCCTCCGATGCAGATGGAAATATCGTTGCTTATCAATGGAATTTCGACAATAATGTTCCCAATAATAATAATGTTAATGCTTCTTACACTTTCCAAAATCCCGGCGTATATAACGTAGCATTAACAGTTACGGATGATGACGGAGCAACAGATAAGTGTACGATACAAATCACCGTAAACGAGCCGTCTAATCAGGCTCCGGTAGCCAGTTGCCAAGCAAATAAAACTTCGGGGAATGCGCCATTGACAGTTAACTTTAATGGAACAAATTCCTCCGATGCAGATGGAAATATTGTCGCTTATCAATGGGACTTCAACAACAATGTTCCCGATAATAATAATGCTAATGCTTCTTATACTTTCCAAAATCCCGGCGTATACAATGTAGAATTAACGGTTACGGATGATGACGGAGCAACAGATAAGTGTACCATTCAAATCACCGTAAATGAGCCGCCTAATCAGGCACCAGTTGCCAATTGTCAAGCAAATAAAACGTCGGGGAATGCGCCATTGACAGTTAACTTTAATGGATCAAATTCTTCCGATGCAGATGGAGATATCGTCGCTTATCAATGGGATTTTAACAACAATGTTCCCGATAATAATAATGTTAACGCTTCTTACACTTTCCAAAATCCCGGCGTATACAATGTAGAATTGACAGTTACGGATGACGACGGAGCAACAGATAATTGTACCATTCAAATCACAGTAAATGAGCCACCTAATCAAGCTCCGGTTGCCAACTGTCAATCAAATAAAACTTCTGGAACTGTTCCATTGACAGTTAGCTTTAATGGATCAAATTCCTCCGATGCAGATGGAAATATTGTCGCTTATCAATGGGACTTTGATGATGGTTCTGCAATTGTTAATAATTCTCAACCAACTTTTACTTTCACAGAAGTAGGAGTTTATAATGTTGAGCTAACTGTAGAAGATGATGATGGAGCTACAAATAATTGTACCATTCAAATCACAGTAAATGAAGCGCCGAATCAACCCCCAATCGTTCAGTGTGATGCGACCCCCAAAACTGGTCCTGCCCCTTTAACAGTAGAGTTTAGTGGAAGAGGAACTACAGACCCAGATGGAAGTATTGCGAAATTTGACTGGAACTTTGGAGATAATAAGGCCAACTCTACTAAAAAGAATCCAACACGTACTTATGACAATCCAGGAACTTACAATGTAAATCTCACAGTAACAGATAATGACGGAGCGACAGAGAACTGTAGTCTAACGATTGTGGTAACCGAAGCTAATCAGGCCCCTGTAGCTAGTTGTAATGCTAACGTTACCAGTGGTGCAGCACCTCTGGAAGTAAACTTCAGTTCTGCCGGTTCAATAGATCCCGATGGAACTATAGAAATATATAATTGGGATTTAAGCAATGGGATAGTGGTTGTAAACAATCCGAGTCCTTCCTTCACCTTTACTGATCCAGGTACATATCCGGTAAAATTAACTGTGATTGATAATGAGGGCGAGAGAGATGACTGCATTATTACCATTACGGTAAATTGATGCTTCAATCCCATCTTGAATTAACTTCTTTGATACTTAACTATCCTAACATAATGGGTAGCTTAGAAAGAAACTTTAAAACCTGTACCTAATTGAGTTCTTATTCCTGTCTCTCTAATGGGTAGGTATTCGATATTCAATGTTCCAAATACGGCAATATTTGAAGATAAATAGGCGTCTACTTCAAATAACCCTCCGTATCCCGACTGAAATTCTCGCTCTTCTCCACTTTCCCAACCGCCTCTTAAACTCACTCCAGCTGAGAAATAAATCTTATCGTTGATATCGTATAAAAGTTCCGAATAGGTAAGCCTAAAATAATAGGCTTGAAAATCCTGAGAGACATATTCAGTAACTTCTTCCTGAATTACTACTCCTATCTGCTTATAAACGATGCGTTCGATTTCCGTTAATGAGCGAATCCTTTCAACGAATAATCCTGCAATGAGACTTCTCTTTCGATTAAAATGATGTTGATAAGATAAACCAAAACTCTCCCCTCCTTCATCGATAATGATTCCGTTAAGGTGAAGAGAAATACTGCTAGATCCTTCTAAAAATCTAACCTGTGCTAATCCTGTTGAACATATAAATACCAACAAGCTAAAAAGTAAAAAAATTCGATTCATAAGTTAATTTTACAAATGGATAAGCAACTGAGTTAATCTTAATTCATTATTTGGTCATCTTTTAGCTATCATCTTATCTACCAGCCCTTCAATACATTTCAATTACGGATTAAGCTCATTAACCAGTAGCCTTCCTTCCAGATCAAGCGTAAACTTTCGCCTTCCTACAAGTTCAAAAATCTCAATGATGAGCCTAGAATCAGTGTTCGTATAATCTTGAATATTAGTAGGAATTCCGATGATAATGGATTCTTCTTTGAACTCACCAATAATGGCTGGCGCATCTACCTCTTTCAAATTAATATTGCGCTTCTTACTATTGAGGATGTAATCGACCATTTCGTTTCCTAAATGAGATACTTTAATATTACCTATCTGAAATTCTTTATTCGATCTATTTTTGAGGACCATGTTTAAATACATGGTTGTTCGGTGTAGATTGTAAGCAATGGAATGAAGATAAATCAAGCCATACGATTTCTTCTGTCCATAGGAAAAATACTGCCTCTTTGCATCACTCAATTCATTAATCGCTAAAGCAATCTGTTCTTTTTGGGAAGGTTCCTTCCTGGCAGTAGAATTTTCCACTTTGCTAGAAGAAGAAGGCTTGGAATTGTTACCAGCTTTACTTTCCGAGGATGTTGATTCAGAATTGACCGGGATCGTTTTGACACTTCTGGAAGCTAAGATAGCCTCATCTTTTTCCTCAGTGGATGGATCCTTATGGAAAAAGTTCAGTTTCTCGGATATACCATGCTTAAGATAAGCTGAGTAAAATATATTAGATCCAATATCACCACATTGAACAAAGATAGGAATAGGTTCTTCAGAAACTTCCAAGACAGTTAAAATGAGAATCTGATCATTTATTTTATAATCGAATAGAGAAGTATCTGCTAAGCTTACCACATTAATTTTTTCCTTAAACTGTACAGACACCATTTTATCCTTTCCTATAATAAGCGTATCTCCATTTTGTGTATACTGTCCATGAGAAGTAAAGAATTGAAATAACAACATTAGAAAGGAACCCAAATATTTCATTTATTCATACTATTAGCAGTTCAATAATATAGTAGCCAGATCTATGCCATATCTTCTTATAAAAAACTGTATATCTCCAATTTTATTCTATTTATAGATCTATAAATATCAGATTTATGGGAACAGATCATATCAGTAAGCATAAATCACAACAGTGCATTAGCCTAACCGGAATAATTAGACCAAATTAATAAATTTATATTTTAATGAAATATTAATTATAAAAAATAACCATAAAAAACAGCACATCGCCAACTGATTTTTTCCAATACATCGCTTTGCGAATCATTTATAATTTAGTCATATTTGCATCACATTTAATCTTAAATGAAATTCCATTTCCAAAAATACTTGTTCGTAGGAATACTTCTGATATTTGAGGGGCTCCTCTTTTTTCTGCTGAAAGGGATTCCTTTTTCTTTAATCATCACCAATATTTTCGACTTTTGGAAAGGACTTCCATTTGACAGATGGCTCATATTCCACCAACTAATATGGTTGGCATACACGATTTTCACTATTGGTGATTATCTAGAACACAGAAGAAAGAGTTCCTTAGCAATTTTAGCTAAACATACCTTTCACAATGATATTTCTCAAGAACCTGATCACTAACCTTAGACTCTCTTGATCAGAAAGATTTCCCCTACTTATTCATTACATCATCTACTACACTTATCTTTACTTCCTGCAGAACCCCAAATTTGCTACCGATATCGATCCACGGAAGGTCAAACAACCCATTATTTATGTTTTCCTGCAAAAGAAAAAAATGGGGTCGGCGAGATAATTCCTTATTAACTATTTGAATATCAGCAGGATAAGATGCAGGCTTTTTAGGTAATAATTGGAACTTCTTTAATCCCAACCATTTACATAACTTTTTGGCAACAGATTTTTTATGAACTTCTGTCAAACGAACCCATTGAGGAAAAACAGACGATCCCATGTTCTTAACATCAGTTTTCATCTGTGATAATTTCCGTTGCTGATCTATACCGCTGCAATCCCAATTTAGGACGATCGTTGTAGTTCCTTTCAGAGGCCATGCCGAGAGGACCCATTCAGGATTGTCGATATAAGGATTTCGATTTCCCTGGAAGGCTTCAATATTATCATTTCTAGCTCTCTCTTCATCATCTACTGGATCTATCATATGCCATAGCAAGAGGGTAGCAGGATCAGCAACTCTACTAATTTCTCCCACTTCAGGATACATCGTATAAAAGTAAAAAACGGATCGAGCTAAATTACCCTTATGCCTTTCCCTGGGCTCAAATTGTTGTTGAGCATATTCCGAATAGCTATCTATGGCCTGATCAGGTAGGCTGTCTCTTCTCTGATCTGAGATCAACCACCTTTCCGTTTTACTATCTTCTAATTCCGCAAAAGGATGGCTCCCTCTCAATCCATTCCATTTAGCAAAAGTGGGGAACAAGTGGTGCATATCCGATCGCATAGGAGCTTTTTTATTAAAAAAACTTTGAGGAACCGTATGTTCGCAATTAATCGGCATGGCATCTCCAGGCTTTTCTATATCTCTGACTACTTTCTTAAATCCACCATACACTCCCTCCACCATTCCATCTCGATTATCAATATCATTATATAGAATGAGCCTCGCTTCTCTGTAGGAATACTGGCGGTAATTCACGTAATACTGTTCTTTTATCCAATGACGGAGTTCCTCACCCACCAGCGCAGAAGGAGGAGCCTGAGCAGATACCTGAGTTGCGGTATTATAGCATAATACCAGGATCAATAATGAGGGTAAGTGTTTAAGGGCTGAGCGATAATGGGGTAAATACATAATCAAATATAATGATAAAGCAGACATATTACGAAGCTTCTTATCGGTTTGAAATTCTACACATACTTCCATAACCTAATGATAAAGTCCAGTTAATATAACTTCATTAACATATGAAATATGGAAATAAATAATGAGTTAACATGAAGTACCAAACATTTCAATTATATATTAGTCTCTTACCCTTATGGTTTATTGTACCCAACTATCTCACAGCACAAGTTCCAGGAGTTGGGCATGTGGTCGTTATAGGAGTGGATGGAATGAGTCCAGATGGAATTCAAAATGCCCATACACCTCATATCGATCACATGATGGAGGAAGGGGCACATACGATGACTGCAAGAGCTGTCCTTCCTTCTTCGAGTAGTCCTAATTGGGCCTCAATGCTCATGGCTGCTGGCCCTGAACAACACGGTATTACCTCAAATAGTTGGCGAAGAGATCATTTTTTATTGCCCCCTACGGTATATGGAGTAGAAGATATTTTCCCTACTATTTTCGGAGTAATTAGGGACCAAATACCTGCTGCTGTGACAGGCGCGATCTACGATTGGGGAGGTATAGCGAACTTACTTGAGCCAACAGTAATAGATGTGAATATCGATGCCCATGGGCCAGACACTACGACCATGGAAGCTGTTTCATTTATCGAAGCATCCAAACCAACCTATACTTTCATTCATCTGGATCATGTGGATGGAGCAGGACACGACAGAAATCACGGACATGGCTCTCCAGGGTATTACAAGGCCGTTTCCAAAGCTGACAGCCTAATAGGTGAGATCCTGGGAGCGTTAAAAGCTGCTGATCTTATGGATAAGTCTATTGTGATTGTTAGTGCAGATCACGGAGGGATAGGCTATGGCCATGGAGGAGAAACGCCTTCGGAAATGGAAATACCTTTTATATTGTTCGGTAAACATGTCAAGGGTGGATATCCCATTCGATCCAGCGTAAATACCTATGACAATGCGGCAACAGTGGCTTATATTCTAGGATTAACACCACCTGCAGCCTGGATTGGAACACCTGTAAAAGAAGCTTTTACTACCTATACCACGCCATCCTTTCCAGCCAAACACTCTCTTCTTTCTGTACCTATGATTTCTCCACATACCTCCCTGTTCATTGACCAACATCCTACCATCTACCTTTCCCATCCTTCTTCTAAAGCAGCCATTCATTATACGATGGATGGAACAGAACCTGATAGCACTTCTCCTTTATATGAGAAACCATTTAACCTCTCCTCTTCTGCCCTTATTAAAGCTAAAGCTTTCCAGGATGATCTCAGTAGTATGACAGTATCGCAGGACATAAGCATTGTAGATAGCCATGGGAACCACGGGCTAACATATACTTTTTATGAAGGAACAGGTAAATGGAAGAGTATTCCCAACCTCGATAAATTACCTGCAAAAGCAAAGGGAAAGGTATACCGCATTGGCCTAACAGAAATTCAAGAAGATCACTTTCAATTCTTCGTTCGTTTTCAGGGAGTTCTTCGTATTGATACTTCCGCCAACTACCACTTTCACCTTACTTCAGATGATGGAAGTATGTTGTATCTCGATGAGAAAGTAGTTATTAATCACGATGGAGAGCATGGAGAAAGTACAAAATCAGGAGAGATCTACCTGACTGCTGGTTTACATCCTATTCGCATTGATTATTTTCAAGCAGGTGGAGGAAAGATGCTGAAATTGACCTATGGATTACAAGGAGAAGAAGCCAGAGAAATTCCGGCGGACAAATTGATGATAGAAGAATAATCTTAGCAACTTCAAAAAAGTGCTTGCCAATCCCTTACAGACTGACAAGCACTTTTATTTGCATCCTCAATATATGTTATCCTAAGCGGATCATCTGGTATCGTTATTTCTTTCCCCCTTCTTCCTCTTCCTCATTTTTAAGGGCAGAAGTCTCCCCGACCTTGCGAAATAATCCCGATCCGATATAGCTTTCTTCCGAACTCCACATAGGCTTCCAGTAAATTCTACTATTGTGCATCCCATTATTATCAATATCCTGCACTACCGTATTTACACGGAGGTATTCCCAACTGCTTCCCTGAACAGAATCAAGAAATGTATGAGGAATAGCAATTTCAGCGATAAATCCTTTTTCCGTCTTTTTACAGACATACTTCGTTCCTTCAGGAAGTCTGTCCTCCCCATATGTCATGGAAACTGTTTCTTCATCTACTTCAGGGGTTTGCCACAAGAAGATCGCAGAAGATCTTTCATTTGTTTCATTAGCACTGATTCCGGCTGGCCTTGGATCTATAGCAATAGCGATTCCATCCTGAAGCCAGAAAGAGGTGTTATTATTACTGTATACATCATCATCAATCACATTAGCTACCGCATATACATATTCCTCATCGTAAGCTAACGAAAAAGAGTAGGAAGCATCTTCGGCTCCATTATGGGAAAACTTATCTGCTTCTACATAAGCTTCATCAGCAACCAGAAAATCCAGTGCATCCCAATCCGCCACACTTCCATCCACCTGTTTTTCTTTCTGGGTCATAGCTATGGGAGATGGAATTAACGGAAGAAGGGTATGAGCAGACGTAAATTCAATACTAGGTAGATCTTCCGGTGCATAGGTGTATGTACTTTTAATGTGAAGAGGGGTAATATCACTTACAGAAATTCCTTCATCAGAGTTAAGCGCTAATTCAATCGTCTCTTCAGAATTAGGAGCTATCTCTTTTTCCCAATCGTAAAATTCAGATTCAACCGTTACATTTCCCATCACCTGAATGTGGGCGATCATCGGTGCATCACTGTCATTCGTAACTTTTAGTTCTGTGCGGGTAGCTGTAAATTGATCCTGAGTTAATAAGACAGGCTCGATTTTCAGTCTGTTTTGTCTGCGAATAGGCCCTACAAAATCCCATTGCTTCTCAGTTACCACATCTTCATCCCAAATCCCTTGCAACATTAAATTTGCTAAAACGGGTCCATCCTCAGTCATCGTCAACCACATGACGTGATCAAATTCCCCAATTTGAGGTCCCTGAAGCGAACTTCCTCCTCCGGTAGTAGCCAGCATAAAATACTTACCATTATTTCTCTCATACTTCACATAATGATGGTGATGTCCTGCAAATACCGTATGCTTACGCTCACTTAACAATGCTTCCAGCTCATTCCACTTCCCTGTTTCATTGTGGATCCACATAGGCTTATGCATAAATAGCAAGGTCCATTTTACTTCTGGATTTTCTTCTAAGGCTTTTTTGAAATAGTTAAACTGTACATCATCCAAAAAGGTAGATTTTCCCTCTTCTCTGGATCTATCTCTTTCACTATTTAAACACAGAAATAACACATCTTTATAGACAAAGTGGTAATAAGAAGGTCCCAGGCGATCTTCCCATACTTCTGCCATAACAGGATTTGTATAATCATGATTTCCAGGAACATAAAAGAAAGGCATCTGAAGCTCTTTAATAAATCCATCAAACTCGTTCCACTGGCGATTAAGCTCTACTGTATCTTCCGTATATCCTTCAATCAAATCACCTACACTCATCACAAATTCTGGTTGTAACAAATTGATTTTTGACACACCATCAGCAAAAACGCCAGGACGATGGCCCCCGGTTCTGTCTGTAACGATAGCAATCTGAAATTGAGCATCGTCTGCATTAATATCTAAATGGTTCCATGGAGTACTTCCCTGAGGAATCTCAATCTGGATTTTGGGAGAAATTTCCTGTGCTATTAAAGAGAAACTCCCCCAACTGATCAATAATAAGGATAAAATTAGCGATCTCATGTTGAATGGGTATTAACAGTGTTGGTTGATAATAAGTTAAAAGTCTGCATTTTATATTAGGATAAGATTAAGCAGGTATTTTTAATTCCCTTTTGTGCCAATGATCCCTACAGATGAACGTTCAGCCCAGAGTCGCACAAAATCCTCCACCTTGTCCAATTCCGCAGACTCTTCTACCGCTTTCCAGTTAAAATCTTCATCCAGTGGATCCAGCGCCAGTTGAGGATCAAATATTCTTATGTCTACCGGAAGGGCTTGATAAGGAGTAAAGTCAGGCTTGTCAGTAAACAAATCGGCTAAATCGGTAGGGCCAGCATCGTATTGATTCAGATAAGGTACTCCCAGGATATTCCAGAAGGTTTTAAAGATACTACCAAAGCTGTAGTGTACATGTCCCACATATCCTCTTTTAACATAAGGAGAAATGGCCATAAGGATGCTGCGGTGCGCATCTATATGATCTCTTCCATCCTGAGAATCATCTTCTGTAACAAAAATAGCCATCTCTTTCCAATAAGGTGTGTGAGATAAAAATTCAATTGTTCTCCCCAATGCCAGATCGTTATCGGCCATATAGCTTGCACGAAAAGGATATCCATCCTCCGGTCGCTCTCTGTCTCCATGATCTATCCCGTAATAGATAAATAACACCCTCGGCAATGCTTCAGGAGCAGGATCTTCCTCATTGGCCCCCAAAAATCTCTCTGTAAATTCCTCTATAAACATATCCGCCCTAAACTGTTCAGGAATGCCTGTATTATACGTAGGAAATGTTCTGGAAGTGAATGTAAAGAGCGGAGCATTCAATGGATAGTTATATACATATTTATAGCCGGCATTTTTATCTGTCGCTCGGTCCAATATTTGGGTAAGATTAGGTGCGAACATAATCCCTGCCCCCCAATTAAAAAAGCTAAGGCCATTTCTTTCCAAATGCTCCCAGATAGATCCAGCCTCGTTGTAATCCTCAGGAATAATCGACCCATTGGCAGCATTGACAGCCAGATTCCCTGGAGCTTCTGATCCCTCTACCTGATTCCTTCCTCCTGCATAGGCCGAAATCACTTCCGTCTCCGCCCATTCATTGGGATAGGTATCAGCCAACCATTTATGTCCATCTGCTGAGTGATCTGCATCCACATAAAAATTATCACTAATAGCGAACTGACGAGCGAGCGCCAGGTGATTCACCATTACATCCACTTTCTCTACAGTTCGACTTCCATCTCTATTCGATACATTCGCGTTAAATCCAAAATCCGTATTGGTGCTATCTCCTTTTCCATCGGGCAATTGTCCGAAAACCTGATCATAGGTTCTGTTTTCCTTGATGATGAACACGATATATTTAATGGGGCTATTATCGGCAGTGGGATATAGCGGAATGGGGTTATTGGCACGTTGCTTAAATACAGGATCAGAGGGCAGTCGAAAGTCAAAATTATTTTGTATGACGGTTTGGGTATGTCGTTCCAATGCTTCATCCGAAGGTATATCGATCACAGAAACGGTACCTGCCATCAATGCGCCTATGTATTGTCCTCTATCATCTCTTTGAAAATCAGCCCCTCCATTTGGCCCGCTCCCAAAACCCTTTGCATTTGCCACAATTAATTGTTGGCCGTTAGGACTCACCGCCAATTTAGAGGGCCACCATCCTACTGGTAGATGTCCGATGAGCGCTAACCTTTCTACATCTATGACACCTACGGCATTAATGCCTGATTCTGCTACATACAACCTTTTATGGTCTGGAGACAAGGCAAGACCAAAAGGAATGACCCCTCTTAAGCGTTCCATCCTGGGATCCGGGCCCAGGAAGATATTTTTCACCACGGTATCCAGTTCTGTATCTATGACGGAAATACAGTCATTACTTCCATTGCTGACGAATACGTATTGGTCAGTAGCTACTACTGAATTAGGACTTGCTCCTCCAACAGCGGGAATACCTTCCACCTTTTCTCCAACTAATATTCCGGTCTTTACCTTAGAACTCACCTTTCCTTCCGGTAATTTAATCGACCATACGGAGAAAGATTCTGGTACATTGGGATCTCCAAGGCCTGGAACTTTCAAAGAATCGGTCTCAATCCCTTCTCGCATTTCTTTGGAATCGTAAGCAAAAGGAGGAAAATGTAAGGCTGTTTCTAACACTCGCTCAGGATCTACACTTTCTATGGGGCGATATTCAAATACGCCAACGTTTGCTATATATACTTCTGTCTCATCTGGAGAAAGGGCAATGCCAAACGGATATCTTCCTACCTGAACCCGCTGTACGACTTTCATTTGTTCGGTGTCTATAATGAAAAGGCAAAAATTTACCTGATCCACACCGAATAGGCGTTTTCCATCTTTGGAAAGTACCAGATCGCCTATATATCCATGAGAAAAGTCGTGTGGATCATTCGCCAACTTGATCCCACCATCGATAGAATCTACTTTTTCTCCATTCATCAATGAAAAAACATATATCTTATTAGATTGACCTCCAGAGACATATACTTTATCATTGTCAGGTGTTACAGCTAAACCCATAAAAGTAGATGCGAGAATGCCTCTGTCCGTTTGATATCCTTCAGGAATCTGCATGATGGTAGGCTGGGCAGTGGACAGATCCTTTATGATCGAAACAGAAATGGGACTAGTCCCTGAATTTGCAGTAATGGCAGTTTCTCCGTCCGGGCTCAACACCAAACCAAAGGGATGAGGTGCAATGGTGATGGTGTTTCCAAGAGGCGTGATTTTTCGGCCATTGGGAATAATGGTGGTTCCTTTCGGTTGTATGTGGCAGTACGCATTTCCTGCAGGTGCCAGAGAAACCCATCCATGATTCAGTATATTATTTAAGGCAGGATCTTTCGCAGGTTGGCAACTAACGAAAAAGGAAACCAAACTAAAGAAAATAATGTGATTCCAGGCGTATAATTTGGGAGAAATAAGCATATCATTTTTCCATCAAATTGTGTATTTTACGATAAATCCAAAGAAACTCTTTATTAAGTTATTGTGAAAAATGAATATTTGCAGTAACAAACGAGTTATCTTTTTAGATTGAACAATTTTTTCATTATATTATTTTATCAACTTTCAATTACTACTATTATGTCTAATAAGTTCAATTTACACAGCGGAGGAAATTCTACGGTTGCTACTTATGTGGACTTATCTCCAGCAGAATTATATGTTCTCTTGTTTCCGGATTCAAGTTCTTATGTAGACGTAATAAAGTTATCGGTAAAAGAATTATTGATTAAAGATGGTCTTCGCATTGATACGGTAACTGTCAAACATCATCCACTTGATCCGGCAACATCTACTTATGTCATCCTGGAAAGGGGAATTCATTTTGCCCTGTTTCACAATGATCCTCTTCATAGGGCGGTAATGAGCATATTTAGAGAAGTAGATTCCATCCCACTTCATTTATTGGGGAAGAAAATGGTGATTGATCCGGCATTGAGGAAAGAGGTTCGGAAAATTAAACCTCAGGTGCTATTTCCTTCTTTGAGAGAAAAGGGATTAATGGATAAAAAGGGATTTAAGTTGTTTGGAGCCCCTTATAAAAGAACTCCCAAAGGTAGAGAAATGACAGCTTCCTATAAAGATCTCTTTAAGCAAATAAGCACTCTTATTCATGAATCTCCGGTTCCTGAAGGTCAACTACAATCATTACTTAATGCGCTAGGACCTCATATTATTATAGCCAATGTCATCGCTGAACATATGTGGACGCCAGAGGAATGGCAGAAACTTCAACGATATATTACGCATTCTGATCAAAACCTGGGAATGCTGGAGGAGATGAACGCAAGAAGCAATCATCTTTCCTGGGATCTATTGAAGCTACCGGAATTCTCTTTACCAGGATTTAATTCCACGCTAGATACAAGCTTTAGTTTCAATATATTTGCTTCAGGAGCAGGCGGAACCGGTAGTGGTGTTTAAGCGTATAGCGATATAGCAGCTATTTATATGTTGCTGCTTTTTCTTCTTTTTGCTCATCATGAGTCCATTGACCCACATTCAATCCGAGCTTACATCCCTGCTCAAAGATGGAATCGGAGAAACTATTAAAGCCCTTCAGGATTGCCTGGTTTCAGATAGTCCATTCAGGAGAGATGTATTTATCCTTGAGGCTCGTCTCGCAGAAGCTAATAAACACAGATTACAGGGAATTCTCAGTGATGAGGACTTGCAACTAACCTATAATAAAATCCGGGTAAGCTTACTGGAACTGATAGAAGCATTGACGTCTGAGGATGTAAAGGCCGATGTTCAATTTCAGGAGGCCCCATCTTCACCTACAGCTAATCAGGGACAGATTCTCTATCAAATCCCGGGGCAGATGGCTCTTAAGGAGGAGAAAAAGTGTGTGATCCGAATTGCCTTTGATGTAGATACTATTGTCACCAATATAGAGTTAACCAACGATGCTAAATTAGCTCCTATTCGCATTTCAGAATTAATGCAGGTAGAATTACTTTCCGATACCAGTGAGGAAGTATTCCATATCAGAACCATTTCTACTACAGAGCAATTTGTCGAAAAACACGCCTATACTGAGTGGATTTTCTATGTTACTCCTTTCAAGGCAGGAGTACATCATTTACTCCTAAAAGTATCGGTAATTGAATTAATTTATGGGAAGGAACGGAAAAGGGAAATCATTCTTGAGGAAAAAATAGAAGTAATTACCGCTTCGGAGGAAAAAGTGCAAGAAGATGCTCGTTTTAAGGCTTTGAAAGATGCGTTTACCTTTCAACATTCACCACGATCTCAATCATTTGATCCAGCGAGAAATGAATCAGCAGATTCTATTTTTCCAGATCAATCTTATGCTGAACATGCACCAAAAGCAGAAGCATCCAGGAGAAGCAAAAAATCTCCTTCTGAGCCTGGTTCAAGCAGTAGTACATCTACTAATAATACGCCGATACCTCTTCCAACTCCACTGGATAGTATTCCACCTCCCAGAGGTGATGAACAACTTTTTCCCTATCCCCCCCAAGCAACTGAATCCACCCCTAAAAGCCAAGGTGGAATATTCACCAAAGCCATTTTTGGAATGTTCGTTTTAGCTGTTAGCAGTTACTTGTTATGGATCACATTAGGGACAGAGACTAACAAACCTGCTCCTGATAAACCCAAACCTGGATTAGTTGACCAAGAAGATATGAATCCCTACAGGAATCGGAAGAGCGAGGATTCTACTGCCAATTTGAAAGAAATGAACTTCTGGCTGGAAGGGATAGACTTACCAGATACCGCAATAGTCAATAGTTCTAGCTGGGAAAAGTATCAACATCTCCCACCTTATCTCTATCCATCGCCCATATCTCAAAAAGACAGTATTTATCAGGGTCGAACTTATTCTCCTGTAAACAATTTTACCTATTCAGGTAAGACACATGGATATGTGGTTAGCAAAGATTCTGTAGTAGCACCTCAGTACATTTTCTATCCAGACTCTACAAGCATTTATTTACGGGGAGATAGTATCTTATGAGCTAACAGTGTTAGATTTTTAGATATCGTTCCATCACATATCTAAATTTCCCTATCTACCCTTCAGATTATCAGGCAACGTCCTGAATTTCTGGCATATAACATCTTCCTATTCGGCCTCACCTCCACAATACATTCAAAAGAATCATTGGCACCCTAAATCTGCTTTCGATATTTCATCATTATTAGGAAAGCAATATCCAGACATTAATTTTTCTGGTTTATAACGGGATAGGTCTGGATCATACAGTCCTTCGGTTATAAAATGGGTAAGTTGATCTACTTCTTCATCAGTTAACTGTAATGGGACAAATTCTTCTGCCAGATCACTCTCAGAGATCATCGCATTTTCTGCTTTTGCAACATTTTTATACAAAATGACCTCTTTGATAGAGGTAAAAGATCCTCCATGTCCATAAAATGGCGAATCTTTCAAATTATATAGTTGCGGAACCTTGAAAGCAAAATAATCCTCCACCTTAGAGGTAAAGTTTCCCCTTCCCATTCCGATCATTTCCATGTCAGTGCCAGATTGATGAAAAATATTCATCCCTTCCAGATCTTTCATTCCGATAGCATAAAATTCCATTGAATTTAGCGCAGGGCCCGTATGACAATGAACACATTCAGCTTTATCAAAAAATAGCAATGCTCCTTCCTTCATTTTATCATCCATCGCTGCGACATCTCCTTTTAACCATCTTTGGAAAGGTGCTTTAGTAGCCAGGAGCGTTCTCTCATAAGCCGCGATCGCCAACCCAGCCCCTACATGCGAATACCTTTCTTCTTCAGGGAGATCGGGAAGTGCAGCATCGAAATAGTTCTGGTATCCCAGCTCAATAATATGTTCTCTGTTAATATCAATTCGATGAACCCCTAAACCCGCCATCGCCTGGGTTTCTACTCCTTCATAGCCCATGTGATTCATGGCTGTAGGCATCCCATCCATCCAGGACATTTCAGTTCCACGATTGATATCCGTTCCTCCGAATTGTCCGTTCCATAGCATCGCCTCCTGATACGCCGTATTCATGGCGGAGGGAGTTCTTACCGGTTGTATGTCCAAAGAATCTACCGAATAATTAGGATTCATTCTTCTGCCTTCTCCCAGATGACCAAATCCTACACCTCCATCACCGATCCCTTGTTTGATTCCTGCCTGAAATCCCGCATCTGCATGATGACAGGAGGCACAGGAATAGCTATACATCCCCTCTGAATATTTAGCCTTTCTTGCAAAGCCCGTTTCGTGAAATAGTAATTTTCCCAATTCAACTTTTTCCTTCGTAAGTGGATTGTTAGGATCCTGGGGAATTTCAGCCAACTTCTCTTCCGAGGGAAACTTAAAAAAGGATAGAGATTGATCGTCAGCTACTTGTTTTAATTGGTTTATTAGACTTCTGTCTAAACGCTGTGAGTAATTGATTTCATTATCAACATCATCGGTACAAGAAACCATAGAAAAGTGGATAAGGAGCAATAGGACATAACTGAACCTCACTGATAAGTAGTGAGTTAGTGGATAGCAACAGTGTTTCATTTTACTTCAAGAATCTATATTAATTTCATCACTAAATTATAATAAATAATATTATCCATAATAGATTAATGTATTAACTGATAATATTTATACCTGAATAATTAAGCTCAACTACGTAATTTATGCATTTCGAGCTTACATGGGATGATCTTTTGTATGCCTCCTAATAAGATAAACGATGAGAAGCTCTTGGTCCCACATCAATACATCAACTGTTCATAGGCGATATTTTACGATAAAGAAGGACTTTTATTCCATTTATTCGTTATCTCAATTGGCAAAATTGAATATTTTGGATTTATTTCGATGGTATCTGATTTTTTTTCACTCAACCAACTATCCCTCATCAATCTCACTACTATGTCTGCAAATTTTTATTCTAAAACCCTCAGAAAGAAGTATAATTTTTTTGGTAATTGGGAACCAGGAGCCCCCATTGAACTAGGGGACATAGGTGTGTTAGATAAATATACCTTCACACGACTGGGACATTTATCACATGAAGGGATTGATTTCGAGACCATCACTGACAATAAAATGGGAGATTTATCTTTTCAGTCAGAAAAAGGGATTAACGTCCTTCAAAAAGCATCTGGAGAAGTATCCCCAAAAGCTTCTACCTGGTTGGACGCCAGCGCAGGATATGTCATAGAATTCACTTCGGATAATGCCATCCTATTCCAGGCCAAAGAAACACTCACCCACAGCATAGATAATCAGATAGCTCTCGCCAGAGAAATTGAGGCCAGATTTAATTCCAAAGAAGAAAGTACGTGGAAAAAGTCATGGGTAGTGGTCACTCAAATAGTAACAGCGAAAAAAGGGACTGTCATCGTTTCTCAGGATAGCAATGGAAAACTGGAATTGAAGGCTAAAGGAGATGCAGGATGGGATTCCTTTGACTTGGTAGATCTGGACGGAAAATTCGAGCTAAATAAGTCTCAGTTTAGCGGTTTTTTATTTGAGGCCAATGAGGAATTTACTCCTTTATTTAAATTATCGGGAATTCGCAAGGGATGGTTTTCAAAAGAAGGATCATTTACCTCTCGCTCCACTTTTGACGCTGAAGAACGCGAAGGCTTTATGGAAATTGAACCCGAAGAAGAATGATGTAATGCCCTAACTATTTGACAGACTCAATTCAACCTGCTTTTACTTATAGGAAGAAATCGCCCTATTGAGTTAAAAAGCGCACCAATTTCCTTTTGAGATCTTCATTCAAAAATAAGGATTCATGATGGGTGGCTCCGGGGCCTATCATATGGATTTCCTTAAATAAATCGCGGAACGCTTGTTGGGTTTTGACTAATTCATGAGATTCATCCACTCCATGTCCACCAAAAGTGGGGACAACACCATCTGTTAAAATTTCTCCAAAACTTCTCCTGATCCTTCTCGCCAATTTCCACTTTCGTTTTTCCGACAGCCCTTCTAAACTCATTGGATCAAACTGAACATTAATCGCATAATATTCAGTACCTTCCGGTACTACTCCTCTTTCCAGATTTAATCCTTTAATATAGTCCGATGTAGGAGCTAAAGCCCTCAGGCCCGGGCAGAAGCCTACCGCTTCCCGATCATCTTCCGAGGCCATGATCCCACGAACGGACGCCACTGAACTCATTCGAATCATTTCTGTAATTAACTCCTCATCTAACTCAGTATCATCTTCCCATTCAATGTTGGATGGAGAACTGGCTATCTCTTGTCTTTGCTTACTAATATTTAACCATATAAGGCCTGTTCGTATGAGGTTCGTCCGCACGGCAGAAGGGGTCGCCTGGTTGGGACCCGCTAACATCACCAACTTTGCTACCTTGAAAGGAACAGCAAAATCGGGATGAGGCGCCTCAATAATTTCTCTGGCCACAATGCTCCCCCTACTTCTGGTCAACATATCCATGGCGAAAGAAGGAATTCCTTCTGGAAATACCCCAGGCTTAAAGAATTCAAAAAAATGATCAGCATTCTTAGCCGGGCTATCTGTTATAGAAGGATGGTCGAACCCTATCATTCTCCTCCCATACTTTTCAGATAGAGCCGTCATCGTAGATGTGTCTTTAATCAAATTTTTCAAAGACTTTTCAATTTTCCCACCAAATCCATGAAACATCATTAATACCGGATCTTCCATGGAAGCCTGCAAAGCAATCCAATAATTCTTGTATGCCTCCGCTTCTCTCTTTGGATCGGGAAAAGGGCGGATATCTGTTATGCCTGTCTCCGGGAAAAAATCTATGTGAAATAACTGGTAAGCTTTTGTGGGAATTAAATCAACGACCCCCCTTGTTTCCATGATTTCCGTATCTTCTATAGGCCAATAAGCAATCATAATGAGGAAGGAATCTCCATTCACCATCACCATTTCTTTATCAAAAGGAATTTCGAATACAAATGATCCTGGATCTTCTGTTCTTTCCACCAATATCAACCAATCCACATCCCCTTCGCTATCCAATAGTAAGAGAGCGGGAACTCTGGAACTATCCACCTGATGAATTTTCAATTTGAAACAAGGCTCTCCTTCTACAGAAAGGAAATCGTATTCATTATCATTTTTTTGCTTAATTGTCAATTCTAAACTACACTCCCATTGCCCATTTTTTTGAGTTACAGCATCAAAGGTATGTTGTAGAGATGGATATTGATCTATTTGCTGCTGTATAAATCTATTCTGTTCCTCTTCTGTGCGCACATTTATCTGCATTTCCATTCCCAAGACTTCCGAAAAAGTGCAAGGAACAGACTCTACAAAGTAACTGGGATCGGCCCCATCAAATTGTTGGTGTATTAACATGTATGGCGAATTAGCTCAAAACTTACTGTGAAAAACGCATAATAAACAAGTTAACATTTTATACGAGATAATGAACTATGGAATGGGCTAGAATATTTTTCTTCCAGAGACAACTACGGTTCATTGGCACAAACCCAACATCTTCTTATCTTTCTCCTCTCATTACCTCAATGCTTCGATCACTCAAGCTAACCCTTTAGTACTTCCTATGAAAAAGATTATGATCATCGGTTGTTGTGGGGCGGGAAAATCTACCTTAGCCAAACAACTACATCAGAAATTATCTATTGAGCTAATTCATTTGGATCGTCATTATTGGAAGCCTGAATGGATAGAAACGGAAAAAGCGGAATGGGTTCGGATGGTGGAGCAATTATCCGATCGACCTTCCTGGATTATCGATGGAAATTATGGGGGTACGATGGAAATTAGAATGAAGAAAGCGGACACCATCATCTTTTTGCACTATGATCGTTGGCTCTGTTTATTTAGAGTGATCAAAAGAATCCTCCTCAATTATGGGAAAGTCAGAGAAGATATGGGAGCCAACTGCCCAGAACGTTGGAGCTGGGAGTTTATCACATATGTATATCATTTTGAGGAGAAGAAGGTGCCTGGAATTTATGAGCGATTGAAGAAGTACGGTTCCAATGCCCGAGTGTTGGTGTTTAGAAATCCAAGAGAAACTGCTTCGTTTTTGTCTCAGTTGGATTCATCCAAGGAATTAAAGCAACACAATCCAATCGATTAATTTCCTGTTCCTCTGGCACTTTGTAGCTGTTGGGATGTACTGGAGGTTGATGCAGTGCAGGATATGCTGAGGGGGTAGATGCTGAAATAAGCTCAATATTGAATTAGCAAAAAGCTAAAATTTTTAGTTTTTTTGCTAATTTTTCTTTTGCCTTCTGGCTAAAAATAGTGATATTTCGGAACGGACTGAAGGCTGATTGCTCCCTGGATGTTGGATATCCCTGGTTGATAGGAATAATATGTTCCGGGAGAAGGATCAGTAAAAAAAGATGTTGGCTATGTGCTCCATGGCTCGTTTAGTCAGGAAAAGAGCGTTGATGCATCGTTGGGGTGAGTCGTGTGCTCATCCACGCCCATAGTTTGTATGTGTTTGCTGTGGTTCCAATGTCTTTTTTACATTTTGAAAGAATCTCATGAAGGGAAAGCGGACATCGAGAGATAAGGAACATGAAGAGAAGGGGGAAAGGACTTCCTTTTCACATGGTCGTGATGAAGCGAATAAGGGATTAGCTCAAAGTGGATCGTCGGGAATTGCGGATGATTCTGCAGGAGTGGTGCCTGA
Source organism: Bacteroidia bacterium (assembly GCA_965262565.1). Taxonomy (GTDB): domain Bacteria; phylum Bacteroidota; class Bacteroidia; order J057; family J057; genus CBDHFQ01. Next base: position 144,918 of record CBDHFQ010000012.1, on the reverse strand, counting down.
GACTGAGGCTAAGGGAGAAGTTCAGCTTGGTCCCACTGAAATCCATATGATCGATCGGTTGACGATGGGGATGCGAAGTGTTGAGGGGCCTGTACCTTCGCCTGAGATGTTGGAGATGTATGAGAAGATTGTGCCCGGAGCGGGTGAAAAGTTGATTAAATTGGCTGAAACTCAGATAGCTCACAGACGCAAGTTGGAATTACACGCTTCCAGGCGTCAGGATAGAGCCGCGAGACGTATGGATCGCGGTCAGTGGATGGGATATTCTATAGCTTTGCTGGTAGTTATTGTTGCGGCCATTATGGGGTTTTATGGCAATACGATTGTTCCTATTGTATTAGTGATAGGCGCATTAGGCGTATTAATTTATCCATTTATTACCGGGACCAGAAAGGAAGAGAAGAAGAAGTGATGGAAGGCTGCACATGTACCGCTACCGAACCGACCTGGAATATTTTTCTCCGGATCTGTTTATTTAGTACTGGAAGGAAAGGGTAGATTTTCAAGACATTGCTGCCTAATTATGTTCGAATTAGTGGGAAGTCGACGCCTTCACTAACTTCCCATTAAACAAAATCCCTGTATCTTCCATTATCTGTGGAGAAATACCATATGAGCTATGAATTGGATTTATATCTTAGATTTAATAGGCACCTTTGTTTTTGCCATTAGTGGAGTCCTCATCGCCCTTGATAATAAATTTGACTTTGCGGGTTCCCTCATCATAGGATTAGTCACAGCGGTAGGAGGAGGCACCTTAAGAGATCTCCTTATCGGATCGACCCCAGTAGGCTGGATGCTGGATGTCAATTATCTTTGGGCGATTTTAGCTGGATTAATCGTTACCTATTTGTTTCATCGACAGATTCTTCGATTGACCAAAAGCTTATTTCTTTTTGATACGATTGGAATAGGCTTGTTTACCATATTGGGACTTCAAAAAACCCTTTCCATTGGGCTGTCTCTACCGATTGCGTTAACGATGGGGGTAGTTTCTGCAGTATTTGGCGGCGTGTTGAGGGATGTGTTGACCAACGTGGTTCCTCTCATTTTTAGGAAGGAAATTTATGCTACTGCTTGTTTTGTGGGCGGTGTGGTATTTATCTCTCTGGAACATGTTTCTCATTGGCCACAATTCAACATGCTCATCTCTATGGGGGTAGTGATGGTGATCAGGTATTTGTCGGTGAGATATGCGTGGTCGCTGTATGTGTCTGTGGGGGAACCTTAGAGGCCTAAGTTAAAGGAATAACAAACCTACCCATACCCATCCCAAGGACGAAATTTTCTCATACATACTCTGGATGTGAATGGATTACTTTTAAGACTTCAGAAGATTAAGAGTTGTACCTTATTAGTTTTATACCCTTACCTTGAGTTATTAGAAGATCTTAAATCATATATCATTCATTTCTCAAAAGAGGCTGATAAGTAAGCCAAAGTACCCAGGGCCGGAGTCGAACCGGCACGGGTTTCCCCATTGGTGTTTGAGACCAACGCGTCTACCAATTCCGCCACCTGGGCATATATCGTCCGATATGTTAAGTTCTCCTAACTGTAATTACCTAACTCCCTTATACAGCCAGAAAAATTTAGTATGCAAAAGTAGATAGCCCCCAGAAAAATCGCAAACTTTTCCGCTACTTTCTGTTAAATCTACGTATCCCTCCATAAAAACTTCACCTATCGCACTAATAAACACCCTAGATATTTTGTACCAATGAAGCTTTTGCTTGATGTGTTATTCCTATACGACGCTAAAGTAAGTGGACATACAAAATCAAGCGAGCAAAGGGCCACCCCTTAAAATTCCACCCGCACGGTAGCTTCGCTACCGTCCTCCACCCCCGCCAACTCGCGCATACGCTCCGTCCCAGGCTCCCCCACACGTACCGTGTAGCTCCCCCGTCGAAAGACCATCGGCCGGAATGTCGATTCGCGCATACGTATCGTATACACTATCTCCCCATTGGCCTCATCCTCCACCTGAATCACCGCATGCTCCATGCCCGTCACCTCAAAGGTCGGCAAATACGCCACCGCCTTCCGCCCATAATTGTCCAGCTGATCGATCACAATGGGCCAACCAGGATAAGGCTTGGCACCTTCCACCATAGGATCGGTATCTCTCGCCCAATTCGCCAGACTAATCTTTCTACTTTCCTGATTGAAACGAACAATTCCATATCCCGTCGCTCTATCATACAAAACCGAAGGCTCCCGTCCAGTATAATAGGGATTGGAAATGGCTAATACGGTCATTTTATTGCCAAAACCATCTTCAAAATCACCTGCATATCTCGGCATTCCTTCTTGCCAATTTCCCCCTGGCTCCTGTGGATACCACCTTCGGGGAAAAACATTGGAAATGGAAGGAACACATAAGGCATAAGGCGCATCTCCATACGCATCCACCCCATATTGAATCGTGCTACCTAAATGTTGGTCTCCTGCTAAATGAAAAGCAAAAGCCTTTCGCAATATGCGCAGCGCTTTATTACGTCCCGTCTGGGGCCAACCATTGGAATCCATATCCGAAACGGGCCGATCGTTCTCTGCATATTCTCCTGGTTCTAGTATTCTCAATTTCGGCACTACCCCATCATCATACGCATCCTCAGGCAAGGTCGCTACATTCGCAAAAATTGTTTGTGATAGAAGTACCTTCATCCAGGCACCACCGGACCAATCATCGGCCCAATCCTCTAAAAATGTCAATTGCCGGTCTCCTAATAATACCGCCCCACGAACATCAGCCTGGGTTTTGGCATTGAATCGCCTGTTCTGTGGCCAACCATTTCGAACCTGACCGTTAGGAACTAAGGCTTTAGGCGCAGATTTAAAATATCTATCTTCTAAAATGGCAAAACTGATCCCTCCATATAACATATCAGTGTAAAACACATTGATTCCTTGCTTCATCGGACTAGGATCATAGGGTGCGGGAAGATGTGCGGTTTGCGTTTTAATGACCATATTCACCCACTCAGGAGGCATCTTAAATCCCCCTGAATCCTGCCGATCAAAGTTGTTCCCTTCTTGTTGGGCTGCTTTCCCCCCTTCTCCCCAAATATTTCCGTGATATACATCGTGATCATCAGGAATAGCTATAGTAGGCAAATCTTTCATCAATTCTCCATAGGCCCATCCATATAAATACCACTTCCTTAAATAGTCTAAGGTCGCCTTTTCTAAAGGAGTCGTTTGAATGCCATATCCTGCTACGCGCTCATAAATTTGGTCCCCGGAAAAGAATAATATATCAGGTTCCTGCTTTTTCACGTTCTCAAATAAATCAGTGTTGGGAAAGCCTAAATCATTGTTACCCGTAAATCCAGCCACCACAAGCTCCTCTTTATCCACAGGATCTTTTCGTACAGTTCCCTCATATACAGCCGTTCGGGAGACATCCCCATTGGCCCACCAATCATACAACAATCTATAAGGTACATCAGCTGTATCCGTCCAGTTCTCCACTTCTAAGGTAGCTGTCCTTGCCATCTTATCGATCACCGCTTTTTTTATCAAGGTCCACTTTCCCTCTTTCATTACTTCCATAATGACCTGATCTCCATCCTTCTCTCCCACTGGCGGCATTTGAGCGGTCATTCTTAAGGTGCCTTTACTCAAGGTATATTGATTAAAGAGAATGGGGCCAAAAGCTCTGTCGGGATAGCTGGTTAATTTAGGGCCTTTTAAGTTCCAATCCTGAAAAGCTACACTGGGACGCTCTATTTGTTGATTCCCTCCCGCCACATGACTCACCAGGGCTATTCCTCCAGTAAACTCCTCTACAGGAATTTGAGAAGCTTCCAAATTAGTCAGTTGTTTTTCCCTTGTTTCATCATACACCGCTAATTGCATAGTATATGTTTTTGTCTCTTCATTGGGGTTTAGGTCAATGGTAAATATTACGGGCCCTTGATCCAGGGGTACTTGTTGGGAAGTAGCAAATTCTGGGGAACGGATAAACAGATAGCCATTCATGGTCAATCCTACCTCTAACCCCAGTCCGTAAAGTGCATTATCCCGATAATCGTTGAACTGGCCTTTAGCTCCCAGACGAAATCCAGCCCAGGCACTATCGGGATCGGGAACATCATTCGCAAGCAGGCTCATCTTCACTTCCATGGATAGCTTTTCCAATGCTGGAGAAAGCGCTCGTGTCAGTAAAAAAGCATTTCGATTGGGGGCGGAAACTAAACAGACCAATTTGCCTTCCTGTAGTTCCCAGTCCTGTAGTCGATTGGTCCAGTATTCGGGACCTATCCAACTTCGGGTAACCTCCTTGGGCCAATTGCTTGAAAAGTCTGAAGTAGATGGCTTATTACAGGCAATGAAGCCTATACATACGCATATGAGAACAAGTAAATGAACGCGATTCATGGTATTTGGGTCGATAAAAGTACTTAAGCTTATATGATCCTGCTCTGCTTCTAAATTGAAAATACAGCCAGGACCCATTGAACATTCCGTAATATCGTAATGAATTCACTTAATTACCAACCTACGTACTTTGGAGGTTCTATTCCTTTCAATTTTAAGAAGAGAATGAGCTGGCTTCGGTGATGCGTCATATGATCTCTAATCAGTAGCAATATTCCAAAGCGAGTCACTTTATCCTCTGTCCAGAAAGATACTGCTTCGCCTAACTGATCATCGGTCAATTGGTCCATATCCTTTTCTATTTGCAGACAGGATTCTTTTAACAGCTCTATCGTTTGATCCTTGGTCCACTCTTTTTGGCTTACTCTCTCCAATTCCTTTTTATCTTCTGGAAAGTTGAAGGTTCGCAGTCCTCTTATATTATCTACAATGTGTAATAATTGGGTTCGAAAACTGAGGATATCATCCTGAGGGCTATAGTCGTATTCTTCTTCCGGCATTAATGCTGCCACTTCGGTGGTAAATGCACATCCTTTCTGCCAAATCTCAGAGAAGTTCGACTTATTGATAGATTCTGCGTGTAATAAACGGCGATCCTCTTTGATTTTATTTTGCCCAATAACGCTAAGGCTTAATAAGATAAAATGGGAACAGAGGAAGCACGAAAGATGGAAAAATGTTAGATAAGGCATATGTTTGGTTGGTTGGGTATTCCAGGTTTAAGAACATAAAAAAAGGTCTCACATCACATCGTGGAGGAGACCTTTTAGCATAAGTAGTAGTAGTTATATCATAGGCAAATCAAGTGTGATTTATATTCAATATAAAAAATAATTTATATGTCTGCTAAAAATTCTAAAAATGTATCTAAAACGATAACGGTAACCCAAACCAATCAGTTGCGTTTAAGGACTATGAAAATCATCCCTTTTATCTTTTGTAGTCTCATGCTACTTTTTCATCAACCTAATCAGGCCTTTGGGCAGCAGGTAGAGGTGGTAAAGATCGATCAGTTGGTGGAAAAAATTTCTCGTGATACGGATTCATTATACATTATTAATTTCTGGGCAACCTGGTGTTTACCTTGCATCAAAGAGATGCCTTATTTCCAGCAAGCAAGTGAAGCCTATGCGGATCAAAAGGTCAGATTTATTTTTGTCAGTCTGGACTTTCCCGATAAATTGGATGCGGTTAATGCTTTTGTAGCTAAGAAGGGATTGAAAGAGGAAGTCTTATTGTTGGATGAGACAAACGCAAATGAATGGATCCCCAGGATAGATGATCAATGGTCCGGGGCCATACCCGCTACTCTGGCGGTGATGTCTTCTCAGGATATTCACGTTTTTAAAGAATCTTCATTTACCTCTGAAGAGCTTACAGAATGGCTCGATCAAATACTTTCTTCAATTAAAACTCCCTAAATATTTACCAGTTATGCAAAAATTAACATCATTGTGCTTTGTCCTCATGTTGTTATTCACCTTTCCTCTATCTGCACAACAGGCTTATGAGTTTGGTGATGTGGTATCAGATTTCGAACTGAAAAATGTAGACGGATCGATGGTTTCCATGGCCAACTATCCCGATGCAAAGTTTTACGTACTTGACTTTACTTGTCTGACTTGTCCTTATGCCAAGATGTATGAAGACAGGACCATTGAATTAGCAGAACGCGTGAAAGAAAAAGGAGGTGTATTAATCGCTATCAACCCGAATGATCCTAACCGTCAACCAGGGGACGCTTTTGATTTAATGGTAGCTCATGCGGAAAAAGCTAACTATTCTTTTCCTTTTGTTCAGGATGAGACTCAGGAAGTAGCTCACGCATTCCAGGCTACCAAAACGCCACATATCATGATTTTGGAACCTTCTGCAGAAGGCCCCATCTTAAGATACAGAGGAGCTATAGATGACAATCCCAGAAGTGCATCTGATGTGCAGGTAAACTATATAGATAAAGTAGTAGATGCGATCGTAGATGGGGAAGAACTTCCTTATCAGGAAACAAAGGCAATCGGATGTACCATTAAGTGGAAAGAAAGCTAATCTGGCCTTTCACATAAGAAACAGAATTATATATGGAAATGCTTTGCAGGAGTAAAAACCTGTAAAGCATTATTTATTTTATTCAATTAGTGTGGAAGGATAAAAATAATCGGGCTATTAAATTTTTTTGACGAATAGTCAATATGTGGTCTAAGCCAGGAGTCAAAAAATATTTAAAGAAAAAATGTATCGCACACATTTAACCTATTGATTATCAGTAGAAGATAAAAAAAAGGCCTCGTCTGGGGATTGACGAGGCGCGTTGCGTTTGGGGTATTAGGTAGGTTAATAGGAAAAATCAAAACTTACTTTCTATTTCGATTTTCAATTTCAAGGTATGCAAAAAAATATATCCCGACAAATACATACCTCCTACATGAAAATTTCATCTTGGTAAACTGCCTAAATTTTAGACAAAAATACCCCTATTTTGACACATCTTTTCCTTTTCTTACATCTTTCAAATGAGGGTGAAATAGATGTTAAGATTTCACATTTTACTCATCAGAAACAGGATGCTTAAACAAACAATGAGAGAAATTCCAACATATAATATAGCTAATCCTGTTTGACCTAGCTGAATAAGATGTAAGGTTTCCACACTAAACGTAGAAAAGGTTGAAAAGCCTCCGCAAAAACCGACAAGAATAAGTAATTTATAAGCTGAAGGAAAATTTTCTGTGGTGGGAAGGAATTTCAAGGCTAATCCCAGCACTATACAACTGGCGATATTTGCGACTAGCGTTGCAGTAGGAAATCCACTCCCACTTACTCCTATGAGTTTTGATATACCATATCTACATATGCTTCCTATTCCACCACCTATAAATACCCACAAAAAATCCATTTGACAATATGTTTTGCTATTATTCGTACCTTTTTAATATTCTTATATTGATACGTTATCTGTGAAATTGGGAAAGGCATGCCTCATTGAACCAAACGACCATTAATTCCCGCCTGAAAAATATCTGATATACTAAAAACACTGGTACTTACCTTTAAGGAATGATGATCATATATTCCCAGGGAATCGAAGGAAACATTTGTTTGAACTGCGGATTGATACAGCCAGTTTTTTCTTTCTATCTGGGAGTAAATATACTTAAACATGCTGTCAGGAGATTGATAGACGATCTTTTGCAGTCTTAATGGAACAGCGCTTTCCTTACCCTCTATTCTTGTGGCAATCAATGTATCATTTACAACTTCTAGCTCAAAATACTCCCTCAAATTGGGATCTTGAAAGTCGTATTCCATGGCAAAGAAAAGTTCTTGCTCCAACAGGCAGGTTGAATCTTCCGAAGAAGTTAATGTAAGGATCATATCTTCTGTTTCTCCTTGCTCCTCAGATAAATCCTGGACTACTTTTTCATATTTTCCATTTCCTTCCTGGCAAGACATCTCTATCTGAATTTGAAATTGTTTTTTATGTTTACTTATCGCATCCTTTTTTAATCCGCTACACCCTGATAGCCAAAGTATCAGCATTCCGGCAAACACTACTGAAAGTAGATGAACATGTATGGGTAGCAGAACGATGAGGAATTTCTTGATCGTTGTCATATATAATTTTAAGCTCCTGGATATTAGGATTCTTCTACGATAGCTTTCTCTTCTTCTATGGGCGCAATCTGAACGCAAAGTATCTCTCCTGTCATTTCCTCTGGCGCATCTAATCCCATTATCTTCAAAATGGTGGGTGCCAAATCTCCCAACTTACCTTCTTTTGACTTTAGTCCAAATGCTTCATGCTTATCCAGTAACACCAGAGGAACCTGAGAAGTTGTATGAGCGGTGTGAGGTCTTCCCTCTTTCGTCAGCATCTTATCGGAATTACCATGATCAGAGGTAATAAGCACTACATAATCGTTCATGAGCGCTACTTCAGATACTTCTCCGGTACATTCATCTACTGTTTCACATGCCTTGATAGCAGCTTCAAAATCGCCAGTATGTCCTACCATATCTGGATTAGCAAAATTGAGGCAGATAAAATCTGGCGCTTTATCTTCAATGATCGTTATAATTTGATTCCTTATGTCATATGCACTCATCTCTGGCTGAAGGTCATAAGTTGCTACTTTAGGAGAGGCGCACAATACGTGTTCTTCTCCATCCATGGGCTTTTCCCGGCCTCCATTAAAAAAGTAGGTAACATGGGGATATTTCTCTGTCTCAGCTATACGCACCTGCTTTTTCCCTAAGTTACTCAAATACTCTCCAAGTCCATTATTCAAGTTAAAGGGAGTGAAAATAACGCGAATCCCTTCGAAAGAATCGTCATATCTCGTCAGCGTAACATAGTGAAGGGGAACGGTGCTCATCTCTTCTTCAGGCATATTTTTTTGTGTCAACACCTGGGTTAATTGTCTGGCTCTATCTGTCCTAAAATTAAAAAACAAAAAGGCATCTCCTTCTTCCAGAGTGGCTACTGCTTTCCCATCTTTTTGTATGACAATGGGTTCTACAAACTCGTCCGTGATATCCTGATCATAAGAATCTTTTATGCCTTCTTGAGCGGAAGGAAATGGCTTTCCTTTTCCATGTACCAGTAAGTCATAGGCTTTTTTAATTCTTGGCCAGCGTTTATCTCTATCCATCGCGAAGTATCTCCCAACAATAGATGCCATCTCTCCCACACCAATGTTGTTTATATGATCTTCCAGCGTGTTGATATAGGTAATCCCTCCGTTGGGATCAGTATCTCTGCCATCGGTAAATGCGTGGATGAATATATTTTCTAATCCCTCTTCTTTTAGAATTTCTAAAATTCCCATCAAGTGATGTATGCTGCTATGTACACCTCCATCCGACAATAAGCCAGCCAGATGAAGTGGTTTGTTATTTTCTTTGCAGTATGATACAAGATTTTTTACTTCCGAATTTTCTTTGAAAGATTTTGTCGATATAGATTTACTGATTCTAACGAGGTCCTGATCCACGATTCTGCCAGCCCCTATATTCATATGTCCTACTTCAGAATTACCCATTTGACCTTCTGGTAAACCTACTGCTTCTCCCGAAGCGTGCAGACTAGTATGGGGTTGTGTTTCCCAGATACTATCAAAGAAGGGAGTCATTGCTTTGTATGGAGCACTCACTTCCGGATCTCCGGTTAACCCCCAACCATCCATGATTATGAGAATTACTTTTCTATTTTCCATGCGATAAATTTAAGACAAATATGTAAAGAGAAGGTAAACTTAAGTATCTATACTTTTCGCTTTTCTGGCACGATTTGTGCGTCTTATCAAAATGATTAAGCGATTTGAGATTCAATGTGATTTTTTACGGCATGAGAATTTTTTTAACCATAGCTGTTTTTCCGCTCTTATTTTTCTGGGATGTACCCGCTGTATTTTCACAGGCCGGAGATTCAGGAGATTTAATTACTCTCGAAGCTGTGGTCGCTGCCATAAGGAATGGTGATGAGGATAGGTTAGCCAGACATTTTAACGACCTTGTAGAGCTTACCTTACTCGATATCAGAAATCGATATTCCCCACAGCAGGCGCGCTTCGTGATGAGGGATTTCTTTAATAATCACCCCCCTACTGCTTTCCATCTGCTTCACTATGGAAGCACAGGTGCTACCACCTATGCTTTAGGTAGATATATCAGTACCAAGGGTTCTTTTGAGGTGAATATATTTTTGAAGTCAAATAACGTAATGTACCAAATTAGCCAAATAAGATTTGCCAAAGAGTAAGTTATCTTTTTTGACTAAGCCTCCACACATCTTTGAATCTCTCACCAACCAATTACTAAGCACATCGACATGCCTCTATATTAGATCCAGTAGCAGTTGTAATATTTTACAGATGCTACTGTTTTTATTTCCCTGATTATTTCGTCCCAAAATGTTGCTTTCCTTTCCTTATTTGTAAATTACCCTCCATAATGGGACACAAGTATGAAAGACTTTCTTGAACACAATTCTACCGAATCAATTATCAAATCAGCCTTAGTTGAAGATATTGGCCCAGCAGATCACACCAGTTTAGCCATTATTCCATCACATCTTCGGGCCAGCGCGGTATGTCTTATTAAAGATGAAGGAGTATTAGCAGGCGTAGCGCTCGCAGAAAAAATATTTCATCACGTTGATCCTTCTCTAAAAGTAGAAATTTTTATCTCAGATGGAGAAAATGTTTCCTCTGGAGATAAAGCATTTCAGGTAGACGGATCAGCTCAATCTATTTTAAAGGCAGAAAGAGTGGTGTTAAACTTTCTTCAACACATGAGTGGTATTGCTACCCTTACCAGACAAGTAGTAAGCGCATTAGAAGATACCCACACTCGGGTATTGGATACGAGAAAGACGACCCCTTTGATCAGACACATGGAAAAATGGGCTGTATGCATAGGAGGCGGTGTTAATCATAGATTTGGATTATATGACGTTGTGATGATTAAGGATAATCATATAGATGTAGCCGGAGGAATTAAAGAGGCCCTGGATGCTACACATGACTATTTAAAAAATCGCCAGTATACCATACCCATCATCATAGAAACCCGCAACATTCAGGAGGTTCAGGAAGTACTAGAGATAGGAGGAGTACATCGGATTCTTTTAGATAACATGAGTACATCTGACCTGGAAGAAGCTGTGAAGGTTATCAATCGTCAAGTTCCCACTGAAGCATCGGGAGGAATCACCCTTGATAATGTTCGCGAAGTTGGGATGACGGGCGTGGATTTTGTTTCTATGGGAGCCCTTACACATTCCGCTCCCCATAAAGATATCAGTCTGAAAATTCAGTAAATGCTACTTTACCACCAGTGATTGATAGTATGGATTTTTGATAATGTAGGATTTGATAAAGGCGCAGGCTGGAAGAATATAGATGTTTTGTTTCCTGGCATGTTCTAAGATATATTCTACTATTCTATTGGCAATGTTCATGCCTCTCAACTCCTGAGGTATATGGACTTTGGTAATTTTCCAGGTATTTTCTTCTACAGTTTCATATTTTACATAAATTTTCTGTTGAGAAGTAGAAACGGAAAAAGTCTCCATCTCCTCATCGTGATCAATTTTCAAATTCAACGCTTTCTCAAAATAAGCCCTCATAAATACAATAATTTGATATATACTTCGTATTACCCTTCAAAAATATCTTATATAATACTTAATATAAAAATTATATGTATCGTAATATTACATAGATGATCCTTCGAAACTTATTTTGAGAAGGAGAATTGAGAGACCTAATTAAAACGAAAATAGAAATTATTGTTTTAGGGCCACAGGAGAATCAGTAGGTGTGTCAGGGTCAAGGATACTTTCGCTTAATTCTTCTTTATCAGGGTAAATAGCTATTCTGTCAATAGCTAATCCATTCGAACAGGCAGAAATAAATATGTAATTCAATCCTTTTTCTAAAGCAAAGCCCTCAAATTCTTCAGGAGACCAAGTAAAAGAAGAAGCCTCATATGTTGATAAAGTTCTCACTTCCTTCGGAATCCATCCTTGAATAGAACCATCCTTATTCTTTCCTGCAACTCCAACAAAAAAGGCACCTTCAGATGTGCTATTATGTTTAGCTCGAAGATTTATCCCATAATTTCCTTCAGATTCTACCCAAACTGGAATCCACAATCTGGAATTTAAAGGGCCTAAGCGAACAGCAAAGGTAGTAGAGTCATTGTTCCCTTCTACACTTCTTTCTCTATTCACTCCTCTGTATACAATATAACCACTTCCGGTATATGAATTGCCCTTTTTCTGAATCATCCAATCATTTTGATCGAGAAAAGCCTCTCCTTCAATCAAAGTACCGTTTTCTTTCACCTTCCACATATCGGATTCATTGACAGGATTATTATGAGCCCAAATCATGGAAGTAGGAATAGAAACAACCCCTTCATTAACCGTTATATCAGCCTCCTCTTCGCTAACCTCAGCACCCTCTTTGGTAATCATTAATTTATCTACCCTCCAATTCGGATATCTGTGGGATTCGATTTTCTGATCTCCAGGCATAAGAAACAAGTCATGCCATCCAGCACGATCCAAGTCAATAGAAGAATCAGATGTATACCAATTTAGCGATTCACTCAACTCGACATGTGTAGCATCTTCGTTGCTTAGAGGAAGCACAGGATCAATTAATAAGGACATCTTTTGAATTACCTTATAACCACTACTTTTTCCCAATACATGCAAAATATACTTCCCGGGAGTTTCTACATAAAAAGCATACCTTAAAAAAGCATTCCCTTCAGAACACCTGTTCATCATCGCATACCCTATCTGTTGATCGTTTCCTTCCCAGAATTCACTAGCGCTGGTCAAATACATGTGTTCATAAAATTCGGGATTACTTATGATCATAGGGACCTTTGCATTTAACACCTCCTTCATGATCACTTCAGGACGAGTGGAAGCTGATAAAATAACCAAATCAGCACTTTCCGCCAAATTAGCGTTAATGGAATCATCTTCTATCATGTCAACCTCATATCCAAGAATCTCAAGTTTAGCTACAGTAATATCATCATACCTATCTATTTCGGATGGGTGCCTGACATATACTACTTGAAGACCTTTTTTATTCTTCCCTGAAGCCCATATAACAGCATTCGCAAATAATCTCCATCCATGAGAAGTTAATGAAGATTGTCCCTGAAACATAGCTAATCTTCTTTCCGGCGCTTTCCCCTGAAGCAATTCACTGCCTTTATCATAACCGAACATGGTAGCCATCGAAGTGTCCTTACTTAAGGTAGTAAAAACGACTGCTTGTGGGCCAGGTTTCCCTACAATTAATTGGAAAGAATCTCTTCCCACCATAACCTCACCTTTCATAGCTTCTGGAACAATTTCTCCTGCATATTTGACCGAAATAAGAGAATCTGTTAACATTCCCCATCCTTTTAATTCATATGTCCTGGCATTTCTTCCTTCCACTAATTCCCAATTTCCTGCATATGCAGTAGCCATCTCTGCTTCTATGACAATCTCATCATTAGTGGGAATATATGTTGTCTGAGCGTCTGTTTCCCTGAAAATCACCATCAATGAGCTTATCAAAAATATCTGGGAAACAGTAAGGGTCCTTTTAAACATGAATTTAACGACGTTAGAAATTTTTTTACATCTCATAGTATTAATATATGATTGTATGCTAAAGCAAGATACCCTCAAAAAGCTCATGAAGTATTTATCCAGGTTTTTAAAAATATTCGTATGGCGATTAAATGGTCCAGTAGTTTAATTTACAGTTCATTTTCAAAACAAAACACTAATATATATCTGGATTTAAATATTTATTCCTTATATTACAAAAATATCATTAGTTACCTTAATTGTGTTTGAAAGCTATTTGGTTGTATGTTCAAATTAATTTGGCCTGGTAAACAACAGCCAAACATATTTACCCTGATATCTATCCAACATTTATTTATATTCTTATGTTTAGGGATGTCCACAAGCTGTGTATTGGGACAGTACTACGATGCTTACATTCCAACCCCCATCCCTGATAGAATTATTCTTACCTGGTCGCATGATCCCTCTATTTCTCAGTGTGTAAGTTGGAGAACAGATACTACCGTAACAAATCCAATCGCTGAAATAACACTTTCCGATCCCTCACCTGACTTTCCATCAAAGGCTATCCCCTACCCTGCCATCACCACAGAAGTTGTCACAGATAGGGGCAAAGCCCTATATCATACCGTCGAATTCGGCAATCTTCTTCCCGAGAAACAATATGTTTATAGAGTAGGAGATAAGAAAAACTGGAGTGAATGGCTGCAATTTACCACTGCCAGTAAAAAGGTTAAACCATTTTCATTTATTTATTTTGGAGATGCACAAAACGCTTTGAAATCTCATTGGTCGAGAGTGGTGAGAAGTGCATTTATAGAACTTCCCAAAGCGGATTTCATGTTACACGCTGGAGATCTGGTTAATCGGGCTACATGGGATCAGGAATGGGGAGAATGGTTTTATGCGGGAGGTTGGATGTTTGGGATGATTCCCAGCCTGGCTACTCCTGGAAATCACGAATATTTCAGAAATTCAGCAGGTAAAAAACAACTTACCCATTTATGGCGCCCGACTTTTTCCTTTCCGCTAAACGGTCCCAATGGATTAAAAGAGACTGTCTATTTCATAGATTATCAAGGAACTAAAATAATATCTCTCAATTCTCAAGCGATGCTGCTGGATAAAGATTGCCTTCGTCAGCAGATGCATTGGCTGGAAGATGTACTGGAAAAAAACAAGTCCACTTGGACTATATTGACCTTGCATCATCCTATTTATTCTTCTAAATCGGGTAGAGATAATCCCGAAATAAGAAAAGCGCTGGTTCCAATATTCGAAAAATACAATGTAGACCTCGTGTTACAGGGGCACGATCACACGTATGGAAGAGGCAGAAATATACCTACTGGGAAAAAGAATGTCGCCACTAATAGTCCGGTTTATGTCGTTTCTGTCAGCGGTCCCAAAATGTATGACCTTACGCTGGATAATTGGATGGAACGCATGGCTTCTAATACTCAATTATTTCAAACGATTCACGTTGACAAAGACTCACTCTCATATAAAGCCTTTACTGTAACAGGTGAATTGTATGATGGATTTTGTTTAGTAAAACAAAAAAACGGGCCAACTGAGTTTATAGAACAAGTTCCTCCGGGCACTGACCTTCGAATTGATTTACCTCCAATGTATTCTGGCGAATACAACGAAAGAGAGCTTAGAGAATATCATAAAAGGTTTAAATACTTCAAGTCGAAAATTAAAGATCAGCCAAGAAACAATCCTTAATACTCCCTTCAGTTTTCTTGACCCGATATAATTATCTGTAGCGGCCTTGACCCTTTCCCACCTACATTTATCCTGAAGAAGCCCACACATATTTTCCCCTCAAATTTCTCCTCACCTACCTACCACCTTTTGAGCATTCTACTTTTCAACATGATTATTGTTTCTACCAATTACGTGTATAGTAATATAATCTTGGCATCTGGCGGCCCATTTTCTCACTTAAGGTATAAAACATATCCCCATCGGAGGACCAGCTAATGGCTTCTCCCTGCGGCTCAGGAATATAACTCAGTGAAACAGGTGTCGATAAAAAAGACTCCTGAAGGGATTGCGCTGAATCTCTTTTCCAATAAAATATTTGTTCATAGGATTTTAGCAGGATCTCCTTTCCGTCAGGAGAAATATCCCCAGCCACAATATTAAACACATCTAGATTTCCCATCTTTTCCAGTTCAAACTCCTTTCCTGTAGTTTGTGGATACGAAGCTTTATACGTATGAACATGGACCTCACGCTTGCTTACCACCCATAAATCTCTTGTGAGCGGATCTATCAACAAGGTTTCTGCATCTCTCCTTCCATCAGGATAAGTAAACCTAATGACATCGTATGCTGATATATCAATTTCATATATTCCTTTCTCTTCTGACAGAGAAAATTGAGATAAATCGGGTTCAGGCAGCCGATACACAGTCATACCATTAAGATATTTTTGATTATTCCCTATATCTCCTACATATAAATAGTTGACTCCCTCCTCTGGCCCGGGCCCAATAGCCAGGTCTTCTAAATCTCTTAACTTCGCTCCTCCCAATCTCAGCGTTCCTATAAAATTTGCCTTATCATCTATCATAAACAGATGGCTTTTATCCCCGGCATCGTTGTGGGTATATAAAATACCCTTGTTAATTCTACTGGCAGCCAATCCCGAGGCTTCATTGATTTT
This sequence comes from Bacteroidia bacterium, assembly GCA_965262565.1. GTDB lineage: Bacteria > Bacteroidota > Bacteroidia > J057 > J057 > CBDHFQ01. The sequence goes on along the minus strand of CBDHFQ010000012.1, from coordinate 128,749 downwards.
CCTTTCTTTAATTTGGCCCGCAGTCTCCTGACCTTTGAATAATTCACTTTTCTCTACCTTCCAGATTCTCGTGTTATTAAGCATGTAAGAAATTACTAAAATAAGGCTTAAAGTACTTTTGATAATCATACCCATCCGATGATCCTTTCGCCAAATTAACTCTCCTATAATAACAGAAGGAAATCCTATTCCAAAAGCTAACTTGGCTTCGGCCATGGCCTCTGGATAGTACCATGGAAACTTATTTAGCATATGAAAAAATCCATTGTGCAAAATCAGGGTTACAAAAGCGACGGAGCTTCCCACTATAGCCATCATCAACATAGCTTTCCATTCGCTCCATCCATTTTTCTCCTCCAACGCAGCTATAGTTTTAATGATATTCCTCCATATGAACCAATTAAAGACAGCAAAAAACAAGCCTCCCCACCAATAAGATATTAAGTGAAGCGATAGATAAAAGAAGTTGTACACATGATATAATATGCAGTATAAGATTGCCTGAACACTCAGATGAGTAAGTAATCTTTTCATAGACGAGATTGATTGTATTGAGATGAAATTACCCTCAACCCATTTAATGTCAAATTTTTATCGATCAAATCGAAACGACTGTTTAATGGAGTAAGGACAGAGGACAATCCTCCTGTAGCAACAACTTTGCAAGGGAATGAAAGCTCTTCCTGAATTCTATCGAGGATAGATTCAACTAATCCTACATAACCTAATAGTACCCCCGCCTGTACCGCTTCAGTAGTCCCTTTACCAATAGCAGTAGCCGGCATTACCAAAGGGACCTCCGGCAATTGGGCCGTATGTTGAAAAAGTGCCTTTACTGCTGTCTTTAAGCCAGGAGCTATGGCAACGCCTAACATAGTCCCATCTTCATCCACCGTCGTAAATGTTAAGGCTGTACCAAAATCCACCACTACACATCCCTGATTAAATAATTCATATGCAGCAACAGCATTGGCCACTAAATCCGTTCCTATTTCTTCTGGATTCTTGATGTTTATCCTTAAACTTGGATAAACGGCAGGACCTATCATAACAATGTCAGCGGGAACAGTAGAAGCAAGAGTCGCTCTTACCACAGGGGTTAATCCAGGAACCACACTACTAATGACCGTTTGTTCTATTTCCATAAGCCTGATTCCTAAGGTATTGGCAGCATCATGTAACCTCTGTTTTACTTCCGTATATTTCTCCCCAGGAATTCTCCAATTGTAGAGCCAATCCTCCTTATTCGATATGCCCAAAACGATGTCTGTATTCCCTATATCTACTGCTAGCAACATAGATAAATTGTTATTCCTTTATGCAAATAAAGCTGAAGAAAAGTTTCAGCTTATCCAAAAATCTATGCTGTCACATTTAACAAGCTCAAAATGTTAATTTAGCAGCATCTAATCACTCCATCATATGTCCTCAACACAGAACAAAAATCGCTCGGTTACTTCATTCAGCTATATCTTTAGTCAAATTGTATGGCCCAGAAGATGGTTGCTATTATTGGGGCTGCTGTTAGTAGGGATCAATCGAGGAGCAAGTCTTGTACTTCCCTGGGGCAGTAAAATCCTTCTGGATCAAGTGATTCCCCAAAGAGATTTTGATTTACTCAAGTGGTTAATCATCGGTGTGGCAATAGCTATTTTTATTCAATCCCTTACATCTTTTCTGCTTACCAGACTTTTGAGTGTCGAGGCCCAACACCTGATAGCCCAACTAAGGTCTCAGGTTCAACAACACATTATACAATTACCTATCTCATTTTTTACCCGTCAAAAGTCCGGAGCCTTAGTTTCTCGAGTAATGACAGATGTAGAAGGGGTGCGAAATCTGGTTGGAACAGGACTGGTTCAGTTGTTTGGAGGAATCATTACAGCCATTGCCGCTTTCATTATTTTAATTAACATAGATGCAGAATTAACACTTTATACACTTATACCAATGGTCCTTTTTGGACTGGTAACGTTAAGAGCGTTTAATATCATCCGACCGATATTTAAGAAAAGAGGGGAAATTCAGGCGGAAGTAACCGGAAGGCTTACTGAATCAATGGGAGGAATTAAAATTATCAAAGGATTTCATGCAGAGAAGGAAGAAAGCAGAATTTTTGCGGAAGGAGTGGAAAATCTATTTCGGAACATACGAAGCTCCCTGACGGCTACGAGTCTTGTCACCAGTTCTGCCACCTTGTTGATAGGACTTACCACCGCAGCGATTATGACCTTAGGTGGAATCAAAATTATGAACGATGTATTGACTACTGGCGACTTATTATCATTTTTATTGTATATCGCACTCATGCTGGCTCCTATCGTACAAATGGGCAATATAGGTAGTCAACTGACAGAGGCTTTCGCAGGATTGGAGCGCACGGAAGAATTGCTCAATCAGGCTCGAGAACAAGATGACCCACAAAGAACCGTTGCCTTAGCTGAGGTTGTAGGCCACCTGAAGTTTGAGTACGTTAACTACGAATATGAAGTTGGAAAAAAGGTATTACATGACATTTCCTTTGAAGCTGAACCAGGAACAGTAACGGCATTAGTTGGAACTTCAGGATCTGGAAAAACGACTATTGCTAGTTTAGCGGCAACTTATTTGACCCCTACAGAAGGTCAGGTATTTATTGATGGACAAGACTTGAGCAAGGTTCAATTGGCTACTTATAGAATACATCTCGGGGTAGTTCTTCAGGATGATTTTTTATTCGAAGGAACAATGAGAGAAAATATTCTATTTGCCCGTCCTGAAGCCACAGAAAGCCAACTTTCAGAGGCCGTAGCAGCAGCTTATGTATCGGAATTCTCGGATCGATTTGAAAAAGGGCTGGATACTTTGGTAGGCGAAAGAGGAGTTAAGCTGTCAGGTGGTCAACGCCAGCGAATCGCTATAGCCCGTGCCATCCTCGCTGATCCCAGAATATTAATCCTGGATGAAGCCACCTCTAATCTGGATGCAGAAAGCGAATCTTTTATTCAACAAAGTTTGGCCGGATTAATGAAAGGGAGAACTACCATCGTCATTGCTCATAGACTAAGTACTATTCGTCAAGCAGATCAAATATTAGTCATTGAAAACGGTAGAATTACAGAACGAGGAAATCATTCGGCCTTAATAGCACAACAAGGAAGATATTTCGACCTATATACATATCAAGCTCGAATTTGACAGGTAGTGTTGGTGCCCATACGAAAGGCTTCAGACGTACTTTCAGGAAAGTAAAGAAGCCAACTTCATCGCTATTCCTATATCCCCTTTAATCTTCATCTTACCCTGAATAAATGCCTGAACGGGAGATAATTCACCTTCTAACATCTCATCGAAATGCGCTGAAGAGATATGAATGGTGCAATCGGCTACCAAGTCATCATTGGTAACTTGTGCTTTTCCCTCCGTACAATCGATAAAAATAACTTCGTTCTCCAACACTATCTTCACTTTCCCCTTACAATTACCAGCATTTGTAATTAATTCTTTAACTTTATTAGTTAACATAATAATAAAGTCATTTTGAAAGCTTTTCTCAATCTATTATACCCTTATAAATTGAACAATAAGTAAATAAACACTTATCTCTTTAGCAAGTATTTCAGAATGGGGGAATTTATTTTCTTAATACTTTCACGTAAGATTAATCACCCATAACGCTAACATCATGAAGAAACATGGCGGATTTTTAGTTCGATACGCACTGGAACAAATAGGAGTTAAATTTACCTTTGGAATTCCAGGAGTGCACAATACGGAAATTTACGATGAATTAAATAATTCATCTCAAATTACTCCAGTATTAGTTACTCATGAAGGAGGCGGTGCTTTCATGGCAGACGCAGTTTCTCGTGTGTCAGACAGCATAGGTACGTTGGTAATCGTACCCGCCGCAGGAACTACCCATGCGATGAGTGGAATTGGAGAAGCCTTTCTCGATGGAATTCCTATGCTAGTCATTTCTGGTGGTACCCGAAGAGATAATGGAAAAAAGTATCAGCTACATCAATTAGACCAATCTGTGTTAGTTAAAGCTATCACCAAAGGATACTTCTTGATAGAAAGTCATCAGGAGATCGTTCCAAAGATTTATGAAGCCTTTTCCCTCGCCAATTCCGGAGAACCTGGTCCTGTATTTGTAGAAATTCCGGCAGAAGTACTTCTTCTACAGGGTCAGGTAGATGAACTTCCCGTTTATTATTCGCCCCAAGATACTATCTCCATTCATCAGCCGGCTATTCAGGAAGCAGTAGAACTACTCACCAAAGCAAAAAAACCGGGAATATACGTTGGTTGGGGAGCTGTAGATGCTTCTGACATTACTGCCCAGATAGCACATCACCTTTCAGCCCCTGTCGCCACTACTTTACAAGGCTTAAGTGCATTTCCCGCTACTCATCCCCTTCACACTGGAATGGGATTTGGGCAATCAGCCGTTCCGGCAGCTCAGAAAAGTTTTGAGGGATGCGATTGTCTGTTGGCGGTAGGAGTACGCTTTGCAGAATTAGCTACTGGAAGCTATGGAATTAAGGTTCCTGAACATCTCATTCATATAGATATCAATCCTACCGTTTTTCATCAAAATTATCCAGCGAAGGTAGCTATAGAAGGAGATGCTAAAGCTATCCTATCCTCTATCTGGGATATTCTCCAACATTTATCCTCCGCTGATCAAGAAAAACGCTCTGCTATCACTTCGAACATTCAAAAAGAGAAACAATCATACTATCAAAGCTGGACACAGAAGCGTTCAGAAGAAAGAGTATCTCCAGGATTTTTCTTTCAATCTCTTAGGAAAGAGTTACCTGATGATGCTATCATCGTCGTAGATGATGGCAAACACACTTTCCTCACCGCAGAGTTATTTCCCGTGCATCACCCGCGCCACTTTATCTCTCCCTCAGATTTCAATTGTATGGGGTATTGTGTACCAGCGGCTATCGGTGCGAAATTATCTCATCCCGATAAGGTAGTAGCAGCCATTGTAGGAGATGGGGCATTTATGATGACGGGAATGGAAATCGTTACAGCCACCTCCTACCAATTGGGGATAGTATATTTTATTTTTAATGATGGAGAATTGGGCCAAATTTCACAACTCCAAAAAATTCCCCTCAATCGAAAAACCTGTACGGTCTTGGGAAAATTGGATATGGAGGGAGTAGCAATGGCCACGGGAGCTCATTTCTTATCTATGAATAACGACCAAAATATAGACGGAGTAATAGTACAAGCCTTAGGTTTGGCTAGCTCAGGATTTCCGGTCATTGTAGATGTCAATATAGATTATTCGAAAAAAACAGCTTTCACAAAAGGCATAGTTAAAACTAATTTGGGCCGTTTCCCACTAAATGAAAAAGCAAGATTCCTGACCAGAGCCTTAAAAAGACATATCCTGGGCTAACATAAATGCGCAAGGGATACATATTTATGGCATAATATTCAGCTAACACCAGTTACATATCTTTTCGATCTAACTGATACCAATCTATCCTTGCCCTTATGAATCGACTTATACGCTATTTTTTGTTGTGCCTCTACAGTACTTCTCTTGTCGCTTATTCACAATCCATTCAGGGAACCATCTCACATGCTAATACGCTGGAAAAAATTGAAGGAGTAAATATTGTTGTCATAGATCAAAGGAAGGGAGCTGTTAGTGATGAAGAAGGAAATTTTAGGATTACTGATTTGGACAATGAAGCCTACCGCTTAAAAATTAGCCACATCAATTTTCAGACTCAGATCGTTAACATTGACTTAGAAGATCCCGAAGCAGTAACTCTTACTATTCAACTAATTCCTGCTGTCCTGAGAACTAATGAAGATGTAGTGATCACAGCCCAAAGATTTGAACAGGAAGCTTTTAAAAGTCCCGAAGCGATTTCTATTTACAATCAACGCCAATTTGTGGAACGTGCTCCCCGAAGTACGCCTGAAGCCCTGATAGGTACTCCAGGTGTATGGGTACAAAAAACCAATCATGGAGGAGGTTCTCCTTTTCTACGGGGCTTAACAGGTAATCAGACCTTAATCCTGGTAGATGGCATCAGATTAAACAATGCGACCTATCGCTTTGGACCTAATCAATACTTAAATACCGTCGATCCTTTAAGTTTAAATCAGATTGAAGTCGTCCGTGGTTCAGGTTCGGTACAGTACGGAAGTGATGCATTGGGGGGCGTCCTTAATCTCAGAACTAAAACACCGCGTTTTCAGGCAGACAAAACAGTCATTGGGGGGAGGGTTTATGGCAAATATTTGAGTGGTGATATGGAACAATCGGTGCGAGGTGAAATTTTTGTTGAGAGTAGCAACATAGCGCTCCTGGGAGGTTTTTCCTTTAGGAATTTTGGGGACTTACACGTTGGAGGAGATAGTATACAGGCTCCTTCAGCCTACGATGAATTAGCTGGAGATATCAAAGCACTCATACAATTGCCAGGAAAAAATATATTGACCCTTGCGTATCAAAGAGTAGATCAAAAAGAAGTTCCGCGCTTCGATCAAGTGGTACAAAGAGGATTTCAGCGATATGTGTTTGAGCCACAAGCCAGGGACTTAGCCTATGCAAAATGGGAATCATTTATTAATCGTCCTTGGATACAACGGATAAGTGTAACCAGCTCATGGCATAAATCTCTGGAAGGTCGAGAAACACAGCGTAGATCTGAAACCACTATTACTAACGAAAGGGATGAAGTTAACACATGGGGCAATATCTTTGAAGTTCATTCTCAGCCATTGGATATGTGGAGGTTTGTCTCGGGAATCGAGTATTATTATGACAAGGTAAGAAGTAGCAAAACGACCAGGGATGTATCATCAGGTTCGTCTGTTTCCAGTCGTGGACTCTATCCCGATAATGCTACAGCCCACAATTTAGCTGCTTTTTCCCTTCATACAGTAGATTGGAGAAGGTTTAAATTTACCTTTGGGGGAAGATTAAATTATGTATCTATTGCTGCTGAGGATGAGACTTTTGGGGATTTATCAGTGAATCCGGTAGCTGCTGTAGGAAATCTTTCTATTTCTTACTTCCTACCTACAGGCATTCACTTTATTGGCACTGTTAATAGTGGATTCAGAGCCCCTAATATTAATGATCTGAGTAGTTTTGGGCTGTTTGATTCGGGCATAGAAGTTCCCACAGATGATTTGGGTCCCGAAAGGACGTTAACAGGAGAAATAGGGATTAAAGTTCAACGGTCAAAGCTCACAGGATCCGTCTTTTTCTATTATACCAGATTATCGGATCTCATTAGCAGAGTACCAACGACCTTTATGGGAAGCAATACCTTTGAAGGCGAACCCGTATTTACTAAAGATAACATAGATAGGGCGAGAATTAGAGGAGTGGAAGCAGAAGCGGAATATGCCATCATCCCTGGATTAGCATTATTTGGTAGCATCATTTATACGCATGGAGAAACTGCTGATGGCGATCCTATCCGTAGAATTCCTCCTTTAAATGGCAGATTAGGATTACACTATCGATTATTGTCTTCGGGATTTTGGGCCAAAGCAGAATGGCTCTCTGCGGCTTTACAAGACAGACTTTCAGGAGGAGATATCAGAGATCATAGAATTCCCGATGGAGGAACGCCAGGCTGGAACATTGTCAATATGTTTGTGGGCTATGATTTGAATAAGTATCATTTAGGTATTGGCATTCAGAATATAGGAGATGAGTTGTACCGCATTCATGGTTCAGGTGTAGATGGTTATGGAAGAAGTGTATTTGTTTCGCTGAGATTGGCATTTTGATGTTATAGGTTAAGTATCTGCGTAAGGAAGGTCAAAACCCTATTAGCAGCCATACTGCTGAAAGCAGGAAGCAGACTTCTATCTATCAGGAATTTATTTCTTCTTGTAAATGCTTTTTATATGACCTGTGGTAGCCATCGAAACAATGCGTATTTCGTCATCTATTTCATAAAGGATTCGATAATAACCCACTTGGAGACTCCAGTGGGTTATTCGATTTCTTTTGAGGGATTGGAACTGAAAGTGGGTGTCTCGACTACCAGGTGCTCTTTGGTGAACTATACAAGTTGTAGCGATCCAAATGTCATTTTCAGGAATAGGCTTAACTTTTTGCTTTAACTCTTGATGAGTCCCTAGTTCCGAATAGCCATTCGCCACAAACCACTGTAGATAAATCTAATATTTAAAGAACATTTTTCTTTATGCTCATCTATACTTTACTTATGAAATGCTTGTGCTTTTTCAAAAGCGCGCTTCCATTTAGCATGCGTTGTCCCATGATTAAACTGATGATGATTTAACAAATTACTCGATTTCTCTCCATGATTATGCAGAACTCCTTTATCATCCAAACACATTTTTTCAAAAGCGATAATTCCACTTAAACAAGCCCCTGGAATTCCCTGGCCTGGATAGGCACTATCCCCACATATGTAAGCACCTTTGTGATCTAATCGTGCTTCTATCATTTCCCAGGGCTTAATCTTCATATATTGAGGATAGCCACCTACAAACCCCCATTTTCTCTGCGTCCATTTCTCCCAGGCATGAGGAGTAGAAGAATGAACATATGTGATATCTTCTTGGCTCAATAAACCCTTAGTTGCCAGCTCTTTAAATATTAATTCCTCCACTTTATCCTTATCGCTAATCCATGTCTCAGCTGGATGAGGTACATGAGTACTAATGGAACCTACGATCTCATCAGGACCACATCTCAAGTGATCCTCAGGATGACTTAAACTTAAAAAAATGCTTTCAGAACCTGTATAAGGTAGAGGATGAGATAGATGTATTTGATGATGGAGACAATCGTACATCTTCGTCTTTTTCATCACAAACCCGATGGATAACGCACTATTGAGTTGATCGGAAGACATGACCTTATTACTCAATCTTTTTTCAACCTTGTCATCCTTAAAAATGGATAAGGTATTGTTGATAGGTATAGATGAAACGACTTTATCAAAGTGATAGGTTCCTTTATTCGTCTGTAGTTCGTAGCCCTTTCTAACAGGAACGATGCTATTTACGCCCTCTTCCAATTTCAGTCTTGACCCATTGGCCTCCAAAAAATCCACAAAAGGACTTACCAGATTAATCAGCCCCCCGGGCATATAGAAATTATCGTAATTCGTATAGCATAGTGCAGCTGCCCCAAATAGCACATTCACTTCAGACAAATAATTTTGAGCAGTGATAAGTAGTTGTTGGTTCACAAAGTCCACAAAAAGCTCATTATCAAGCAAGTCATATTTCTTCAATAATTGCTCCATCGACTGGAAAGCTTTAATGGCAAAACCGAGTTGCTTCCATTCAAAATGTTGGAGGGCATATATCAAGTCCTTCAAAGTTGCTGGAGGAAAAGCCAATTGCTTGACAGAAGTTTCCCATACAAATTGGCTTATCTCGTAACAATAGGTCCAAAACGCTCGCTGTCCTTTTTTACCAAATACCCGCTCGGCTTCCTCAATCCACTGTTCAATGGGTTGATATCTCGTTAGTACCTGGCCATTTTTTAAATAGACTTTCATGGGAACAGGCAATTTCCAGGGAGATAGCTCGATTCCCGTCTGAGCTAATAGGTGACCTAATGGCATGGTTTCGTCTAAACCTACGAGTGTTGTAGCTCCACTCTCAAAAATATATTGTTTTCTGGGGTATGAGCTGGAACATCCTCCAGGTAACCAATTTTGCTCAAATACCGTAACCTGATTGCCTGTATTAGTTAAAAGCGTAGCGGCTGTTAATCCTGCCATTCCACTTCCTACTACAGCTATATGTGAGATATCGGACATAAAAAATTAAACGAAGTAGTTAAATTGTTTAAGATTTTTTCTCTTTTAGATAAAAAAGATTTAAAAATTATTTGTAAAATCATTTTGTTGAATGATTATACGTAAATATTAAACAATATTAGTTTGTCCAATGTTTGTTCTGTGAGTTTATATCATTTGTTAAAATATATATGAAAGTAGCTGTATTTAGAAAAGCTCATTTCAATGCTGCACATAGACTACATATTCCAGAATGGGGCAACGGCAAGAATGCGGAAGTTTTCGGAAAGTGTAATAATGAATTCTACCATGGTCATAATTACGATTTGATCGTAAAAGTGGTAGGTGAAGTTGACCAGCAAACGGGATATGTCATTGATATGAAAATTCTTAAAGATTTAATGCAAAAACATGTCCTGGAAAAATTTGACCATAAAAATTTAAACCTCCAGGTTCCGGAGTTTAAAGAACTTAATCCAACTGCTGAAAATATCGCGATAGTTATTCACGATATATTGAGGCAACATTTAGATCCTTCATTTGAATTAACAGTAACATTGTATGAAACCGAACGAAACTTTGTGGAATATCCCGTCCGTTAATGGGGGTAATGGCCATCATGATAATCATAATGGACATGGCCACCACACAGGGAAACACGGTGAGCATGAAGAAAGGGGAGATGCGCACGTGTGGTCTAATATTGAAACACCCATACGTGGGGATGCCTTTGAGGTAGATGATGAAACGAAAATTGAACAGATAGCTGATCACTTTCGGGAAATCATGAATATCTTGGGCTTGGATCTCAAAGATGACAGTTTACAAGGTACTCCTTACAGAGTAGCTAAAATGTATGTAAAGGAAGTCTTTAGCGGACTTGATCCGGCAAATAAGCCAGCAGTGACTCTGTTTGAAAACGGGTACAAATACAAACAAATGCTGGTAGAAAAAGACATAACTTTCTACTCATATTGTGAACATCACTTCGTCCCGATCATTGGCAAAGCCCATGTCGCTTATATTTCCAGTGGAAAAGTCATAGGATTATCTAAACTAAATCGAATCGTCAGGTATTATGCCAAGCGTCCGCAAGTACAAGAGCGCCTCACGATGCAAATCTCTCAGCAATTAAAAGAAGCATTAAACACTGAAGATGTTGCTGTACTGATAGATGCAGTTCATTTGTGCGTCTCTTCCCGAGGAGTTAATGACGTAAATAGCAGTACTACCACGGCGGAATATTCGGGAAAATTCCAAGATCCGAGTGTTAGATCAGAATTTTTAAGATACATTGAGTTATAATCTGATATTTATCGATGAAAATTTGAAAAGGGACATATATTGTCCCTTTTTTTATGTTAACTCTCCTTTAATTTTCATCAGCATTAGCTTATATATAGTGGCTACCGTAAGAGAATCCTTTATTTCTCTCTTTTCCACCATTTCATACACTGCTTCTAAAGTCATTTTTTTCACGGCTAGTTTTTCTGTTTCCTCAGGCGCTGCCTCCCCTATTTTTAAGCCGGTTGCTAAATAGACTATCCCCCACTCATCGCTTACAGAATTTGACAAATTCATCTCCAATATAGGTGCCAAATGATCTGCTTCCAATCCTGTTTCCTCTTTAAGTTCCCTCCGAGCGGCTTCCTCCGTAGGTTCTCCCATAGGGCCTCCACCCTCTGGAATTTCCCATGAGTAAGTATTTAAGGGAAAACGATACTGGCCTACCATCCATATATTTCCTGACTCATATGGAACGACGCCAACCGCATTATTTTTGAAATGAATTACTCCATAAATCCCCTCCCTCCCAGATGGATTAATCACCTTGTGTTCAGTTACCTTAATCCACGGATTATCATACTCTTCTTTAGAAGAAATAGTTTTCCAGGGATTTTTTGTTGTTTGAATGTTCATAAAAACTTTATGTAATGATCAAAATATTTCCCTCAATATAATTGGCTATCTGACGATTATAAATGATAAAGCTGGAGGAATTGAACTTTCATCCCTGTTATAGAGTTATGAATAATCAATTTTTAATAATTTTTATTCTTTGTAATTTAAGATTATATGTTTTTACTGCTATTCGTAGGTATATATTTACTCCTAATTAAGACATAACACTACAAGATTAAATGCAGGTGAGTAATAACCTAACTAAGACAGTACTTCTGTTCAGCGATAGATATTTCCTGATTAGGATAGTCTTTTTGATATCGGGCTTCTTCACCTTTTATTCTTTATACATCAGGATAGGATCAGAGAGTTCTTATGAATACCCTATTATGAACTCTGTAATCATGGGTACATTTCAATTACTTGCTTTTACTACACTTTCGCTATTTCCCAAAGCCCATAAGCTCGCAATGAATATACTATTTTATTTGGGCCTTTTAATTATCTGTTGGATCAACCACATCCTTTACTACAATCCATTTGATGGAAAAATCACCTTCTATTTGGGGTTCATTGTTTCAGTTATTGCAGCTTTAAATACCAGTTGGAAACGGACAAAGCTCTTCACTCAAATCATGGTAATAATCGTTCTTATTATGCTTTTCCTTGCAGATGCAACCATCAAGGAGAAAATACTTTTCAGTGTCAGCTATTTTGTATTTGTTTCACTTACCATCGTTTTAGTGTTCAACTTTCATAAAAATCAAAGTAAAATACATGGTTTATTAAAAGGGCAAAAAGAGCTTAATAAAAAATTAACCAAGTCCCAGCAGCGTCTTACCATTGCCCAACAAATAGCCAGAATAGGAAATTGGGAGTACGATATTCATCTGGATAAAATGTATTGGTCCACGGAAATATATACACTTTTTCAGTTAGACAAAGATTTTGTTCCTACACGTCAATCATTTATGTACCTCTTCGATGATGCTACTCAAAAAATACTATTAGATGCTATCAATGAATGCATTAAATGCGGATCTCCCTTTGATCTGGAATTAAGCAGTACTTCTTTATATATAAAAGAACCTATTTGGATCAGAATCATTGGAAATTTAGAAAAAGATAAAGATGGCCATCTAAAACTTTTTGGTATATGCCAGGATATTACTCCGCAAAAGAAAGTAGAATTCGATTTGATTGCTGCTAAAGAAGAAGCTGAAATATCCAATAAAGCCAAGTCCGAGTTTTTATCTGTCATGAGCCATGAGTTAAGAACGCCATTAAATGGAGTAATCGCTTTAGCCCATCTAATTAAAGAGGAAAATGACGATCCCGATCTTGACGATAATCTCGATACCTTATTTTCTTCTTCCCAATTGCTTTTATCTTTAATTAATGATATTCTGGACTTTAATAAGATAGAGGCTGGTAAAATCACCTTAGAACATAGCCCATTTGCATTATCGGAACTTACAGATAACATTTACAATTCATTTCTCCCTATGGCACAGCAAAAAGGGATTAACTTAACCTTGGACCGAGATCCTAAACTTCCTAAAGAAGTAATAGGTGATGATTTAAGGCTTAAGCAAATATTCACTAATCTGGTAAGTAATGCTATTAAATTCACTCATGAAGGTGAGGTATGTATAAAAGTGCAGGAAATGTTTACGCTCGAGGATAAATTGAGCATGAAAATTTCTATCTCGGATACAGGTATTGGGATTCCAGAAGAGAAACAGCGGATTATTTTTGAAGAATTTACTCAAGCCAGAAGTGATATTACCAGAAATTTTGGAGGAACAGGCCTGGGGCTCGCTATCACTCAAAAATTACTTGAGATGTTTAACAGCAAGATTGAGCTCCAAAGTGAAATCGGTAAAGGTTCGGTGTTTAGTTTTGTTCTTAACTTAAAAATACACCACCCAAAGTCAACATCCCCATGCAACGAACCATCGAATGAAGAGTTTCCCTGTCGCTTGGGAGGTAAAGTATTAGTTGTGGAAGACAATTTTATTAATGTAAAGATCGTAGAAAAGTTTCTGAGAAAGTGGGAGGTAGATTTTGATCATGCAGAGAATGGAGTTGAGGCAATAAAACTGGTAGAAAAATCCAATTACGATTTAATATTAATGGATATACAAATGCCGATAATGGATGGGATACAAGCCACTGAAATCATTAGAAATATGTCCGAACCCCACATTAATAACATTCCTATTATAGCATTAACAGCCAATAATAATGAAGAAATTCGATCTAAAGCTTTTTCTGCAGGTATGAACAGTTTTCTCACTAAACCCTTTAATCCGAACCACCTTAGAGAATTAATGAGTAGCAATATGAAAACGCCTACTGCCTCATGATTCAAGACTTCTGGTAATAGACTGTACTACTTTAAATTGATTAAAAAATTCCTTAGCCACAGCTCTTAGCAAGGTATAAGTAGGTATTGCAGCGATCATTCCCACTATCCCTACCAAACTTCCCGCCATGAGAATCACCAAAAATATTTCCAAGGGATGCGCCTTTACACTACTGGAATAGATGAAGGGTTGAAAGATAAAATTGTCTATCAATTGAACAATAGTTATTACTGCCAATACTTTTAAGATCAAAGGAACGACAGCACCATAAAAATCCATCTCCAGCGTACTTAAAATCGTCAAGGAAACTCCCAAAACTGCTCCAATTAATGGCCCGAGATAGGGTATTACATTAAATATTCCCGCTAGAAAACCAATTAAAATAGCACTTTCTACCCCCAACATACTCAGACCAATAGAAATAAATAGTCCCACTAAAAATACCTCTATAAGTACCCCAATAAAATATCTACTCAACAATCCCTTCACAGTATCTATTACCTTTAACACTCGATTTTCATATCCTGTAGGTATGATAGAAAAGAGAATCCTGTTAAATAATTCCTCATCTTTTAAAAAGAAAAAGCTGATAAAAATGATGGAAAAAATAGCTATAAAAAAATCTCCGGTAAAACCGATTAAGGAGTTAATAATATTTGAAAAACGAATATCGCTAACTACCGAAATAATGCTATCTCTAAAGTAGGCTTCCACGGATACATCTTTATCCACTAACTTATACGTGGTAAGAAAGTGTTCTAGCTGTGCTATTGGCTCATTCAATCCCTCTGATATAGTCTCTACATCAATATTTTCCAGATTTTCTATTTGGCTGATAACTCCCGGCAAGAAGCTTAAAATGAGTAAGCTGATACAAATGGCTAAAATTCCCAGTGTGAGAACAGCCTGAATACTTTTGGGGATGATGTTGCCCATCATTCGAATTCTTCCCAACAATTTCATAATCGGCCTTCCAATGAGAGAAATGATAGCGGATATCAATATATACACCAAGATATCCAAGAAAAACCATACGAATAAGAAAACGATAAGGCCTATAAAAATGAAGTAAAATATTCGCTGATTTGATTTAGTCATTGTTCTCTTTTTTGGCTATGCCGGGAAGTTACTTAAATTGATTGAAAATTAAGCTTCGTATAGGATATTTGAGCGATATGGCAGAGCAGTATTTTAGACCTGTAAGTACTGGTGCAGGATTATATAAAGAAAAAGGATCCAAATTTATATCCCGGGCACATCCGGCAAACTCTTTAGAGAGCATTCATCCGGTTTTAAATGAATTAAAAAAAGAATATTATGATGCACGCCACCATTGTTATGCATATTCTTTAGGGGCCAATGCGGAAACTACCTTTGCTAATGATGACAGAGAACCTGCTCACAGTGCGGGAGATCCTATTTTAGCAGCTATCCGTGCTCATTATTTAACAGACATAATCATCGTAGTGATACGATATTTTGGTGGGACAAAATTGGGCATAAGAGGGCTGATCGAAGCATATCGCACTGCTGCAGAACTTTCCATCCAATCACTCAATATAGAACCTATCATTGCAAAAGTGCAATTTTCATTAGCTTACGAATATCACCAAACCTCTGAAATCAATAAGATCCTGCACAAATTTAATCCTACAATCATCAGCCAGGAATACACCGAAACTTGTCATCAAACGTTTTGGATAAAGGAGGATTTATTTTCTCCACTTAAAGCTCAGTTGTTAGATTCAGGCTATCTTGTAGATCAGGTTAAGTCCTTTGATTAATGATGAATATGAATACATATCCACATCTCCTCAGATCATTCTTTCTTAGTTCGATGATTTTCTTTTTTGTTCAATGGGGTCGGGCCCAATCTCAATACACTTCATTGAATATTTCAGTGGATCTTTCTTCTTCTAGATCCACTACCTCTTCAGCTCCATCTGTACGTCAGATCACCTCTTCTGTTAAGCCACTTTTCCCCCACCTGAACCTTACCGGCACTGATATTGAATTGTCAGGAAGGAAAGAAAGTCCTGCGGCCTGGCATTACACCTACATCCAGACCTATAAGGACATTCCTATATACCAAAGTATGTTAAAGGTGAATGTGAGCAAAGAAGGAGTTATCAAATCCTGTATGAATCACCTATTCGATCATATTTCCCCTTCATCCACTTCTTTTCCGGAACCTATGGAACATCTGGTGCATAACGTACTACATACTTATTCCCTTCCTTCTGTAACACTTAGCAAAGTATATTTCAAGCAAGATAATGAACTCATCCCAGCACTGAAATTTAATCATCCAGGAGACGAAAATAGTCCCCCCTGGATCGGAATTATTGATGCGAATCATGGGAAGTTATTATCAAAAGAGATTGATGCCGCTTTTTATACCTCCTGTTCTAACCCTTCTTTTCATTTCAGACCAACTCCTTCTTTTACATTTTCGAAGCCAACCTTAGATACAGATACTTCGGGAAGGGCTCTCGTATTTGTTCCTAATCCCACTACACGAGCTGAGGTCTCATACGGAGATTTATTTACTGATAATGAAGATCAACATAGCCCTGTGTTTGACTTATTGATGGACACCGTTATCCTTTCTCCAATCACCTATGATTCTGGCATTTTCTATTTAACCAATGAATATATCATCCTAGAAGATATTTATTTCTTCCCCGACACTATTGCCACTTCTACCACAGGGGATTTTTTCTTTACAAGAGATCAAAGCGGTTTTGAAGACGTCATGGCTTTTTATCATATCAATCAATTTCTGACATATGTGCAAGAACTTGGTTTTGATAGTCTTCCTCCCAGACCGGTATATGTCGATCCACATGGATTAAGTGATAGAGATGAATCTGCCTTTTCTACAAATACCGGCAAGCCAACCATAAGATTTGGCGATGGAGGAGTAGATGATGCTGAAGATGCTGACGTTATCGTTCATGAATATTGTCATGCGCTGTCTAATTCTGCTTCTCCCGAGACTTTTGTTGGTTTGGAGCGAAGAGGTCTGGATGAAGGAGTAGCTGACTATTTTGCTGCAAGATATTCCGAAGACATTAGCTCATATGAATGGACGACCTTATTTGATTGGGATGGACATAATGAATTCTGGGATGGGAGAGTAGCTAATAGTCCTGAACAGTATCCTCCGGCAGTAAGAGCTGAAAAAGCTTACGGAACTTTATGGGCCTCCACATTGGTCAATATTAGAAAGGAAATTGGTAAAGAAGTGACGGACAGGATTATGCTACAGGAATTGTATTCCAATACTATCGGTATGTCTTTGGCTGATGGCGCGGCCCTACTGATCGAAGCTGATTCTTTATTATACGGAGGAGTCCATACAGAAACCATTAGCTTTTGGTTTTGTGCAAGAGGGATTTTGACTGGTCCTTCATGCCTGAGTGTATCCACAGATCCAGGGGTAACTTCTGAAGAATCTTGGAACATATTTCCCAATCCTGCGGATGACAAAATTTCTATTGCCAGATCGGACCTTAGCAGGTACCAAAAACTTCATATTGAGGTGATCGATATGATGGGTAAAACTATTCTTTCGGAACCATGGGAAGATCAAGGGGCCACTATTGAATTACTACTCCCCATGGCCTCTGGTATGTACTGGTTGAACATTTATGAAGGAGAGGACATGGTATTCGGCCATAAGCTTTTAAAACGCTAAGTTTTTTATAACAGGGCAAGGTGTTTCCCCATTGGCACAACCTTCAAAACTTTTCGTAAACCCCCAAACCGAACAGGCTGAAGTCATACTTTACTGGATCATCTGGAGAAAATACTTTTAAATTTTCCGTTAGTTCCACTGCAGCCTTCCAGTCATTTTGCTTCCGGGAAAGCAATCCTAACTTTCTTGAGACAGTAGCTGTATGCACATCTAAGGGACAAACTAACTGCTTTACTGCTATCCCTTTCCATAGTCCAAAATCTACTCCCCTGTGATCATTTCTTACCATCCATCTTAAAAACATATTAATTCTTTTGGCAGAGGAATTTTTGGCAGGATTAGCTATGTGTTTGTGGGTGCGTAAAGGAAAGCACTCTTCCTTAATGAGTTGATCCCTAGCATAATTGATTCCATGAAATATATTTGCATCAGTAGCAGCAACGGTTTTGGTAAAAATCCTTTCTAACCCACCTTCTTCCAGATATACTCTTTTTAACGCTTTCACCATCGCTACAGCGTCTATACCATTAAATGTTCTGTGAACGAAATCGGCCAGTCTCTCTAGCTCCGTTGGAGAACAGTTTAGGATAAAATCGTGAGGTTCCATATCCATTCTCTCTAACAACTTCATCGCATTCATCAAAATCATATTTCTCCTTCCCCATGCAATAATAGCAGTCAAGAAAGCAGCTATTTCAATATCTTCCTTATTCGTAAACTGATGGGGGATGAAAATAGGATCCTCCTTGATAAAGCTGGTATTATTATACTGATCATGTTTAACGTCTAACAATGTTTTTAATTCCTCAGTATTCACATGAGATGGAAAAGACGGCCCCTCTTTTGGCGTATTCTGTGGTTGGTTACCCATAATAAAATAGTGATCTTTAACAATAGGGAATAGATCAATCCAAAATTTGGTTCGAGAAAGAAATCTTAAGGTTCAAACCGATGAGGAGAAATGTCCTGATGATCTTTTATGGCTTTTTTAGCTAATCTAAAGGAAATGAATAAAGTGAGAATGGCCAGAGGAACTAAGAATGCCTCCCCCAGAAATAGAAAATAATCATAACATCCGTGTAATAGTACAGCAACTCCCAGCCCTTTTACTAACTCAAGGGTCTTATTCCCCTGGACCAAAAATTTAGCTTTGCCCACATAGTACCCCATCACTACTCCAAACATGGCATGAGCGGGAACTGCGGTGAACATCCTGGAAATTCCCACTTCAAATTCAGCTCCTTCATTTGAAAAGACATAGAATACGTTTTCTATGGCTGCAAATCCCAATGATATAGCGGCTCCATACATGATCCCGTCATAAGGCTCATCAAATTCTTGGTGGGGATAGTTATACAATCTCAGAACCAAAAATTTCATAAACTCTTCCGTGAATGCCACTACAAAAAAGGCATACACAAATAGACCCAGTGGAGATGAATGCGAAGAAGTTCCTGTCATCTCTTGTAGCTGTTCTCCAAAGTATACTACGGGAAAGGAGATAAAAACCCCCAGAAGAAAGGAGACAATTAAATATTGAAGTGGCTCGCGCTCATATTTATCCATCAGATAGACATATCCAAAGAGGAAAATGATAGGAGCCAGCGCGAGAGCCAAGTAAATCATAGCTAAATTGTATCTTGATAAGGTCTAAGGAAGATACGGAGAAAATGAAAATAAGGATAAGCTACTACCAGTGAAATCTCCTTTTTACCCAACTTTCATCGGATGTTGGTGATTATATATGTGAAAGGGAGATACATTACTTTGAATATGACTCTTCCAGAGGATGATTTGTTTGGAACTCTTTCCGATAAGCGCTGAGCCCTTCTTCTAAACACCTCATCGCTGATGCCAAATCAGTCTGATCTAATACGTAGGCGATTCTGACTTCATTTTTACCCAATCCTGCTGTTACATAAAATCCGCCAGCAGGTGCCATCATTACTGTAGCTCCTTCATAATTAAAAGATTCCAGCATCCATTTGCAAAAATGTTCTGCATCGTCTACGGGTAAGCGAGCGATAGCATAAAAAGCCCCTGTAGATTTTGGGCTTATGACTCCTTCTATCTCGTTTAATCTTTTAAAGAGAAAATCCCTTCTCGCTCTGTAAATTTCTTTGACTTTTAGATAATATGTTTCTGGCAATGCAAAAGCTGCCGCTGCCCCTATTTGCTCTATTTGAGGTGAGGATAACCTTGCTTGAGCCATTTTCAATATAGCTTCCATCAGTGTATTATTTCTGGATATGACGCACCCGATTCTTGCTCCACAAGCAGAAAATCTTTTCGAAACAGAATCTATAACGACGCTATGTTCTTCCAAACCTTCTAGATCAAGCCCTGAAAAGTGTGGTATATCATCATAAATAAACTCTCTGTACACTTCATCGGAAATCAGAAAAAGATTGCGCTTCTTCGCTATCTCTCCTATCCTAAGCATAGTTTCCTGAGGATACAAAGTACCTGTAGGATTAGCCGGATTACATATGACAATGGCTTTTGTCCTGTCTGTTATTGCTGCTTCAAAAGTTTCCAGAGAGGGTAAAGCAAAGGATTGTTCCAGAGCAGTCGTAATAGGAACAAGTCTGGTACCGAAAGAAAGGCCGATACTATTATAATTGGCATAAAAAGGCTCTGGAACGATAAATTCGTCTCCTTCATCTAAACAAGCTGCCAATACAAATAACAGCGCCTCAGAAGCTCCTACCGTCACATTGATTTGGGCAAGTGTTAACTCGTGTCCCAATCGTTGATAATAAGCCTGTATAGATCTCCTTAACTCAAATGTACCTGAAGAGTGAGTATAAGATAACACAGAAGGAAGTTCTTTTTGAATCGCCTCAAACCATTCTTTAGGCGTTTCCAAATCTGGCTGGCCTATATTCAAATGATATACGTGAAGGCCTCTTTTTTTCGCTTCCTCTGCATATGGAACGAGTTTTCGTATAGGTGATGCGGGTACTCGTCTGGCTCTTAAAGAAATCGAAGGCATATATTTTCTTTTTTGGAAAAAGATGGTAAATCGTAAAATAGTAACAAATTATATATAAACCTAAAAGTCAACTTTATGTTCTATGCGATTGCTTATTGTAGCTGCTACCCCTCTAGAAACCCATCTTCTGAGACGACATTTTGAATTTCGGCAAGATTCTCCGCTGGTGTGGAAAGGGAAGGTGAATGAAATGGATATCAGCATGTTACATACTGGCATTGGAATGACTAATACTGCCTTACACTTAGGATATTTTTTAGGACAATGCACCGTAGATGTTGCCCTCAATATTGGCATCGCTGGAAGTTATGATCATCGTTGGTCGTTGGGGACTATTGTAGAAATTGTGGAGGATACCTTTGCAGAATTAGGAGCAGAATACCTGGATACTTTTTACGACCTTGAAAAAATGGGGTTCCCTCTCATGCAGGTAAAAGATATAGTATATTATAATACCCTCAAAAATCCGCTTTCTCCTTTGGGAAATTTCCCGATAGCTACGGCTATTACGGCAAATACAGTACATGGTCAATCCCATTCTATTAGCCTAATGCGTAGTAGATGGAATAAACAAATTGAAAGTATGGAAGGTGCTGCTTTTTTTCAGGCTATGCTTTTTAAGGAAATTCCTTTTAGAGCGTTAAGAGGAATTTCAAACTATGTGGAAATTCGAGAATTGAACAATCAATCATGGAGAATTCGGGAAGCTGCAGAAGAGGTACAAAAAGCTATCATTCAACTTTTAGCTAAGGGATATCACAAGCATTTTTTTGATTTCTAATTTATGGCTTGTAATTTGTTTAAGTTAGTATTGTTAATCCTTAAGATTGGCATTATATATTATTTTAACCATTAGTATGGCTACTAATAGAGAAAGTTCTAAACAAACTAGCAGGATTGTATTAATTGTCGTGGGCGTTCTTGTCCTTTCTGCTTTGGCCTATTTCACCACTAAATACTTTTCTGAGAAACAGCAAAGTGAGGTATACCTTTCAGAGATTAAAAATTTGAATGCAGAAGTATTAGAGTTAGAGGAAAAAATCCTAAACTTCGAAGTAGCTCTGGAAGATAAGAATTTGGATTTATCTGAGAAGGATAAATTACTGGAGGAAAAATACATGGAATTGGAAGCAGTGGTAGGTCGCCTGGCGCAGGCAAAACAAAATTCTAAAGCAGATCAGGCTAAAATTCGAAGGCTGGAGAATAAAGTGCAGGAGTTGCAAAATTTTGTCGACCAATACAGGGCGGAAATAGAATATTTACAGGCAGAAAATCAGGCATTGACGGGTCAGGTAGATAGTCTGAATTCGCAAGCTAATGTATTACAGCAGGAAAACAGAACCTTGAAAGCCTCAAATATTCAAACGCAGATGGAACTGGATCAGACGAGGCAGATAGCCGAAGTACTGAGAGCTTCTAGCTTCGATTTCTACAATGTTAAGAAAAACGGTAAAGAGGAAAAGTCTGAAGAATTTAGGAGAAATCGATTAAAGAATTTTAAAGTTTGCTTTACTATCCTTGAAAATCCTCTGGCGAGAAAAGGCCCAAGGGAGTTATTTATGGTCTACGAAAATCCTGAAGGAACCATTAACACCAACTTTAACGGGGGATTTAGTGGATCTTTCACGCATAATGGGAAGAATAAAGATTATACCGCTAAGGTAAGGATAAACTTTGACGGAATAAGCCAGGAAGTTTGTATTCCCTACACACCAGAAGATGATAAAAAGTGGGAGAAAGGACAGCAATACGTTTCCGTTTATACAGATGATGGAATTTTAATCGGACAAGGAAATTTTGAGATCAAATAAAAATAGTGGGTTTAACAACCCACTACTTAAATTTTGATTTCTTCTCCTTCTGTATTGTAGTATTTTACTACAGTAAATGGAAGTGAACTATCGGGAACAATTTTTACCCACGACCAATACTGCCAGAACCATTGGAACTGATAACTTTTGAATGTTCCTCTCTTAAGGTAAGCGACTACATATGGATTAACAACAATTTGCAACTTCTTTTCTTTATTTTGCTTTAACAAAAATTCCACATTATTAGAAATTTCATCTGCTAACAAAATAGAAGCTTGTATTTTTCCGGTGCCATTACAGCTGGGACATACTTCAGATGTTTGAATATTAATCTGAGGCCTTACTCTTTGTCTGGTAATCTGGACAAGGCCAAATTTACTGATGGGTAAAATAGAGTGTTTTGCTCTATCTTCCTTCATCACTTTTCTGAGGTAATCGTTGAGAATTTTTCGATTTTCTGGTTTCTTCATATCAATAAAATCGACTACAATGATTCCTCCCATGTCCCTCAATCTTAACTGTCTGGCAATTTCTTGAGCAGCCTCCATATTCGTCTTCAAAGCCGTTTCTTCTAACGACTGATTACTTAAATTCTTACTACCGCTATTCACATCAATCACATGCATAGCTTCTGTATGCTCGATCACGAGATAACTGCCATTTGCCATAGAGGCTATCTTTCCAAAAGAAGCCTTTATTTGCTTTTCCAATCCCATATGTTGAAATAATGGGACTTTCCCTTTATAGTGCTTGAGGCTCTTCAAAAATTCAGGTTGATGGGTCTTTAGATAAGACTCTATGTCTTTATAAGCCCTGGCATCATCCGTATAGATGGAATCAAATCCCTGGCTCAGCATATCTCTCAATATGCTATTTGTACGATTATGTTCGCTTAACACTTTTGCCGGGGAAGAAGAGCTATTTAATAAGCTCGTCATAGATGCCCATTTGTCTAAAATATTAGACAAATCTTTGCTAAGTGAAGCAGCATCTTTTCCTTCTGCTGCTGTTCGGACAATAATTCCAAAATTTTGGGGCCTTAAGCTTTCTGCCAATACTTTTAACCTTCTACGTTCTTCAGAAGATCTTATCTTTTTCGAAATCGAAATGGTTCTTGAGAAGGGAACTAATACGACATACTGACCGGGTAAAGATATTTCACTGGATAATCTGGGGCCCTTTGTTGAAATAGGTTCTTTAACCACTTGCACAAGCACGTCCTGATGAGGCTTTAGTACGTCCTCCATCTTCCCGTGTTTGTCTATATCGGGGAGAGGCTGGATTTTGTCCAGGTTATTAAGTTTTCCGTTATTGCTGGCTTTAGCTGCTTTTATATATTGTAATAAAGACTTAACCTGAGGTCCCAGGTCGAAATAATGGAGAAAAGCATCTTTGGGATGGCCCACATCCACAAAGGCAGCATTTAATCCAGGCACGATTTTTCTAACTTTACCCAATAACAAATCGCCTACAGAAAATTCTTCTGATAGTCTTTCATGATGCAGCTCTATAATTTTTTTATCCTGCAATAAACCAATCCTCAAGCCCTCTTCATTCTTACTAACAACTAACTCATTCACATGATATATTTTTAAATACGTTAAAGCTCATGAGGCAATGTAGCCCCTGAAATAACAATAGCTGGCTGGTGCTGAGGATGCAGGTAAGAAAAGAAGAATTTTATCTATTCTTTTTCTTATGTCTATTCTTTCTCAATCTTTTTTTGCGCTTATGAGTCGCAATTTTATGTCTTTTTCTTTTTCTACCACAGGGCATAATAAATTCTCCTATTTAAATGATTATAAATTTCTTATTAACTCTTTTACGCTCACACTTAACTCTGGATCTATTTCCTGTACTAGTAAGC
Source organism: Bacteroidia bacterium (assembly GCA_965262565.1). Classification (GTDB taxonomy): domain Bacteria; phylum Bacteroidota; class Bacteroidia; order J057; family J057; genus CBDHFQ01. The sequence continues at coordinate 104,344 of CBDHFQ010000012.1, read as the reverse complement.
TATTGAGTATTTCTTTTGCTCGCTCATTTTCGCCTTTTCTTGCCAAAGCTACCCCTAACTGGAACTGCGCCATGACGTGATCCGGTTGAATGGAAAGGACCTTCTCAAATCGCTGAATAGCCTTATCAAACTGATTAGTTTGAATAGAAAATAGTCCCAGATGATAACTAGCCTCCACATTATCCGGATTCATTTCTAGTACTTTGCGAATAGTTTGTATTCCTTGCATACTATATCGCATATCTCCGGAAGTGACATAAGCCAGCCCTAGAAGAAGATTTGCATCTTCATTCTCAGGTTCAACTTCTACAGCTTTACCCAGACTAGTAATAGCGCGCTGAAAGTAACTGTTCCTTAACGCAGTATCTGCCTGGACAAATGATAAACTCGTAGCTTCGTAAGCTAATTTACCTGCTTCATATGTCGAATTAAAATCATTCAACAAATCAGCTTTTTCCAGTGCATAATTAGCTGCATATCCTAACCTGTTTCTCTCTAAGAGTCGGTTAATAATAGAATCTAACAAGTTTACTTTTTCGCTTTCGCTAGCCTCTTTTAGGTTCCCAATTAAATTAGTCAATTCCTCATCAGGTGCTAATGGAGGGAGTCCTTTGTTATTTTCAGTAACTGAAACTCCTTCTATTGACGCTTCCAACTTGTTACTCAAATTTGTTTTGTCAGCAAATAAAAGTAATATAAAGATGAATACACCTCCAAGGATTACGGTTATTCGTATCCACATTATATCTTGTTAAAAGTATATACCCTGACAAGTTAATAATTAACTGCTAAACTGTCTTTAGATTTGAGCTTTTTACTTTTTCTACGAATACCTTAGCAGGTTTAAAACTGGGAACGTAATGAGCAGGTATTACTATAGATTCATTTTTCGAGATAATTCTCCCTACTTTCTCTTTTCTATACTTTACTACAAAGCTTCCAAAGCCTCTAATGTAAACGTTTTCTCCGTTGGAAAGAGAGTTTTTCACCACTGTAAAGAATCCTTCAAGGGAAGCGGAAACATCAGCTTTATCGATGCCCGTCTTTTGGGAGATTTCTAAAATTACTTCTGCCTTTGTCACGTTTCTATAATTTACTATATATTAAAACGTTAATAATCAACTCGCTATTAATAATGATTGGCAAATTTAGTAGAATCGTTTGAACGACAAAAATTTTTTGCACAAAAACCTAAATTTTCACCTTTTTTAAGGTAGAATAATTTGAAATTAAGCTAAACTTTAAGTTGAAAGGTTTGTTTTCAGAAAAATTTCCATCCTAAATCACACTATATGCAGCTCAATCCCGAAAGGTCTATAGCCTTTCAATTGCTCGAGTGGTTCAAAGATCATGGGCGAACATTGCCATGGCGAGAAACAAACAATCCTTATTTCATCTGGATATCCGAAGTAATACTACAGCAAACTCGAATAGAGCAGGGCATCTCCTACTTCTACAAATTTATAGAACGTTTCCCAGATGTATATTCCTTGGCAGAAGCCTCTCAGGATGAAGTATTAAAGTATTGGGAAGGCTTAGGTTACTACAGTAGAGCCAGAAATATGCATCATGCGGCAAAACATATAGTAGATCAATGGAAGGGAACTTATCCTACCCATTATAATGATTGGTTGGCCTTAAAAGGAATAGGGCCCTATACAGCAAGGGCCATTGGCTCTTTTGCATTTGGTAATCCCACTGGGGTAATAGATGGAAATGTGTTAAGAGTAATGAGCCGAATACTGGCAGATACCTCTCCTATTAATGAAGATTCAACACGTAAGAAATTTCAAACTATTATCGATAACTGGGTTCAGGGATATCCATCTCGGGAATTTAACTTCGCCATGATGGACCTAGGAGCAACTATTTGTACTCCTACTAAACCAGGGTGCCTGATATGTCCTCTAAATAAAGAGTGCCATGCTTTCCAACAAGGTCAAACTCAACTACTGCCCGTTAAAAAGAAAAAACTTAAACGCAAAACCAGATATTTTCATTTTTACATTATAGAAGACCATACGGGAAAAATAGCTATTAGACAAAGATCCCAAAAAGGTCTATGGGGAGGCCTGTGGGAAATCCCCAATGAAGAAGTCGACCACAAACAATGGAAAGAGAAATCCGATACAATTGAATCCAAATTTTTATTCAGAATGAAACATGTGTTCACACATTTCGATATGATGATAAATGTCTTTTCCGTCATAGATTCTCAGCCACGAATAGAGAGAATTGGGCAATTCATTTCAAAGGATAAAATTCATATATTTGCTTTCTCTAAAGCGGTATTAAATATTATGCAAAGATATCTAAAATAAAGGCTCTTATTTAAGAGGCCTGAACCACAATAAATATGTAATTTACAGATTGAATGAGGTGGACTATTTAATATTGTATAATAAAAATAGCTTATTATCAACCATTCATTTAAGTTTTAAGTGATATCTTACTAGGAAGAAATGGCAAAATATGGTTTAAATAAAGTTGAGTTGATTGGTAACCTGGGGAAAGATCCTGAAATTAAATATCTGGATCAGGGAATAGCCTTAACTACCGTTAGAATTGCTTGTACCGAACGGTCTAGAACAAAGGATGGGACTTATATAGATCGAACTGAGTGGATAAGTGTGAATCTTTGGAGAAGCCAGGCTGAAATAGTTGCTAAGTATTGCCGAAAAGGGTCAACCATTTTTGTTGAAGGTCGAATTAGAAATCAAAATTGGGAAACCCCTGAAGGAGATAAAAGGAGCAGAATGGATATCGATGCTACCAAAGTGATTCTTCTCGATAGCAGGTCTCAAACCCAATATATAGATAAGGATTTGGTATCTAGTCCGTTATATAAAGAAGAGGAAGCACGATCTTCTTCAAGCCTAAATCAAATGACTTCTGAGCAAAACGCTACTACTAATCACAAAGATGAAGAAGATGATGACTTGCCTTTCTAATAGAGTAGCAAGCCTAAGTGGCGGTAAAGCAGTGAAAAAATTTCATTTTTGTTTTTTAGTAATAACTTAATCTAAACACAGTGGACCCAGATCCTGGGAATAATATTGATACAATAATACTTCTACAGTCGACAGGGATTTTTACTGTTAGTCAGGTAATCCTTTTCGCTTTGCTTGTATGTGCTTCATTTCTTGTATCTGGGGCCGAAGTAGCATTCTTTTCTCTATCGAAAGCAGAGATTGATGAATTCAGAAATGATCGTTCACGTTTCTCACAAAGAGTATGGCATTTATTGAGTAGCCCCAAACGATTATTGGCGACGATTCTCATTTCTAACAATTTTCTGAATGTAGCTGCCATACTAATAGGTACCTCCATTCTCCATGCCATTTTATCATATAATGAATTAGTCACATGGCATTTAACTATTGGAGAAAATACCTATCCTATCGAATTAGAGTTCGTACTCAACATTATTATTATCACAAGTATCATTCTCTTTTTTGGAGAAATAGTACCCAAAGTATTTGCCGCTAAACACAGAATGCCTTTAATCCGGTTGATGGCTTTCCCACTGGAAGCTTTAGGGGGTGTATTCACTCCATTGATTTGGCTTTTGTTGAGATTTACTAAATTCATTGATACGCGAATAGAAATTCAGGAAGAGACAGCCTCTATCGAGGATATTAAGCATGCCATTGCATTAACCACTACTAATGATGATAATAGAGAGGAGAAGGAAATCCTTAAAGGGATAGTGAATTTTAGTAGTATACCTGTAAAAAGTGTAATGAGAGCTCGTGTAGACGTCATTGCCATAGATATTCATACGCCCCTTCAGGAATTAATAGAAATCGTCAAAAAACACAATTATTCACGCCTCCCGGTATATGAAGAAAACCTGGATAAAGTGAAAGGGATCTTACACATCAAAGACTTACTGCCCTATCTGGGAAAAGATAATCATGACATTGCTCTCCAACAGCTCATAAGGCCCATACATTTTGTGCCTGAAAGTAAGAAAATAGATGATTTACTAGAGGAATTTAAAAGAAGACGCTTACACATGGCTGTGGTCGTAGATGAATATGGAGGTACGGCAGGAATAGTTACCCTGGAAGATATTATAGAAGAAATATTTGGAGAGATACATGATGAATTTGATAGTGAAGATTGGGTGTATACCAAGATTGATGCTGATACGTATATTTTTGAAGGAAGAATTTCCCTAAATGATGTAAGGAAAATTGTAGGGTTACCCGAGGATACATTTGAGGATGCCAGAGGTGATAGCGATAGTTTGGGAGGCTTGATATTAGAGGTATATGGAAAAATCCCCAATCCTGGTGAAATTATTACTTATCAAAACATTGACTTGAAAGTTGAGGCTGTGAGTGAGACGAGAATTACCATGATAAAGTTCATCATTAATCAAGAAGTAGAAGAAACTGCGAAATAATTCGTTACAACTATGTAACATTTCTACTTTAATTCAGAAATAAAAAATAGAATTCAATTTGTATCTTTTGATCACTATTGGAACAGATATGCATAACATAGAACAATAAGGTATAAGTGGCGTACACATAATGCCTCCGTTACAGTAATAATTTAGAAGTTTATATAGTTGTTGTTAAATAGGTCATCAAAAAGTTTATATTCCCGATAATAAGTATAGAGTCTGAGAATCATTATTTTAACATTTTACATTAAAGCATGGATCCCAAAAGGAGTGAAAGGCCGGAAGAAAGGCCCCAAGGAAATGAAAAGCCACACGATTTAGAGCGGCATGATACGCCAAGAGATTCTGATCAAACAAATCAATCTGAACGCACAGAAAGCCCTAATGAATCGGAGCGTGAAAACAGATCTTACTCTTCCGGTAGAAGTGATAATAGCAACTACCGAAATAATCGAGATGGAGACTACAGGTCTGACAGAGGTAACTCAGGATACAGGTCTGACAGAGATAACTCAGGATACAGGTCTGACAGAGGTAACTCAGGATACAGGTCTGACAGAGGTAACTCAGGATACAGGTCTGACAGAGGTAACTCAGGATACAGGTCTGACAGAGGTAACTCAGGATACAGATCTGACAGAGGTAACTCAGGATACAGGTCTGATAGAGGCAACTCAGGATATCGATCCGATAGAGGTAACTCAGGATACAGATCTGACAGAGGTAGTTCAGGATACAATTCAGATAGAGGTAACTCAGGATACAGATCCGATAGAGGTAGTTCGGGATATAGGTCCGATAGAGGTAGTTCAGGATACAGATCTGACAGAGGAGATTCCGGATACAGATCTGACAGAGGAGATTCTGGATACAGATCTGACAGAGGTAACTCAGGATACAGATCTGATAGAGGTAACTCAGGATCAGGATACAGATCTGATAGAGGGGATTATTCATCAGACAGAAATAGATCATATGGAGATAGAAGGGGACCAGGATATAACGATAGAGAAAGATCCGGTTATGGAGGAGGAAGATCCTCATACGGTGGAAATAGAAATAATAATTACAGAGGAGAAGGGGGAAGATTTAGATCAGGAGGCCGAAATAATAGATTTGATAACAACCGGGATGGAGCCAGATCAAATAAGGTGACGGTGTTAAAACGCTTGGAAGACAGAGAAGTTAATTGTAGCGCTTTTGATCTTTCCGCAATAGGTAGTTTAGCTTCAACAGAATTTAGACATCAGTTTGGCAAAGCTCCTTTTAAAATAAAGCAAAAAGAAAAATTTGGATGGTTCATGGTTGCAGCCTATCCTTATTATTTCATAAAATCATTAGATAGCCTAACGGATTTATTTTTAGCTATTCCTGAGGTTCATCGAAAAGAAACCATGCAGGCAGCTTTAGCACATGAAGACGGCCCACTACTCTATCTTGATCCTAACGCTACTCCCGTAAAACCTCAAAAGCGAAAAAGAAGAAAGAGATTGGATCCTAATGAAAAACCAATCACCAAAGTATTTACTTCTCAGGATGAAGAGCAAGAGGAAAACGACCATTCCGAAATCGTAAAAGAGCCTAATCAGGAGACATTATCCGCTGAAATAAGTGATGTCAATGAAGAGGCTATCACTGATATTAAGGAAGAAGCTCACAATGAAGTTGTCCAAGAGATTAACGAAGGAGCTAACGATGAGACCAAGGAACTTGATTAATAAATTATATTATTAATAGCCTAAGAAGTAATTCCAGGTTTTAATTAGCCTGGAATTATTTTTTAATAATCCATCTCCTTACTTTGTTTTTTTCCCAATTCTTCAATCAAGCTATCTCCCGTATTAGTCAAGCTATCGTTGACATACAGTTCATCTAACATCAATTTGACCTTTCTTTTATCCTTCGCCATAATAGAATCTTTTATGTCCAACCTTTTTTTTGAAGGAATTTGAGTACTATCTTTTTTTTCATTTTTAGCACAACCGAAAAAGAGTAGGAAAATTATTAATATAGATGCTCGCATAATTAGGGTAATGAACAATAGAATGTTATTTCTATTAACCAATTAAGCAATAATTTTTTTGTATAATTAAGTAATGGTCTACAACTTTAAATTTTTAACATTACCACAAATATTTACCTTTTATAAATATCGGTTAATGTTTCTACTATTAAGTATATGTGTTTGGAGTTGTAATCCAGACTCGGATAATCGACCTATTCCTCCCGATCTTCCACCAGCCATTAATATACTTTCCCCTTTAAATACAACCTTATCCCTTAAATCTAATGAAACTTTTTCAATCAGTATTCTGGTAGCAGATAATGAATCACTTGATAGATTAAGAATTATTGCTACCATCCTCAATGAGGAAAAAGCTCCCACAGGAGAACAATTTATCGCTCTGGATACTAATTTGTCGGGAACTCGCTCCACTATAACTTTTGAAGATACCCTTGGTCAATTTCCAAATTTTTTTACCCTGGTTTATGATTGTATTGTACAGGATAACAAAAATGCAGCCGATTCAGCTAAATTTTTTATTAATATCGTGCCCCCTGATATTGCCAGTGATTCTTTTGAATTGTTGAGTTATGATAATATCTCATTGTACAGTCAATCATCTGGAAGAAAATTCGGATACAATTTTACTACCCAAACCTTTTTTCCCGAAGGAGGAGAAAATCTTCTGGATCAAGATATAGAAGAAAAAACAGAAAATAATTCTTCACAAAACTTTCAAGCAATATTAGGTGCTCCAGCAAGTGAGTTTTTAGGCATTGATTCGGTATTTGTTATAAGCTCTGATGATCAATTCAATTTCGAAGAAGCGACTTATACTGCTATGTTAAATAAATTTATCAGTACGACTGAACGATTCACGGTAACACCTTCCTTACAAGAAAATGATATCGTTATTGTTGCTTTAACTAAAGCTCCACAGCCCCAATTTGCTGTTATGCGAATAAGATCGGTGATAGATTCGATAGGAGTCGACCAAGATCGAATAATCTACGATTATAAAGTTTCAAGTCCTTGAGGTGATGATGGACCCAAGCAGGATTTTTCATTTCATTAACCATTTTTTTTCAGCAAAGACGAAATATGCTGTCCATTCCCCTTTTGTATATAGATTTTGTACCGAGGTTCTCCCACACTCACTGAGCAAAGAAGGATACAACATACATTTACTAAGAAAACAATTATGCCAATCAAATGATCAGATTCACCACCTGGACCTCGGAGCCGGGTCTAGTTTCGCTAAAAAAAACTATTCTACTACTCAAAATACGCATAAGGCTCCCGCATCACGCTCCATCAAACAACTAGCACAAAATTCCTCCAGAAGAAGAAGAGAAGGGGAATTTTTAATGAGATTGTGCAAACTCTATCAAGTTCAAAGGGCATTGGAATTAGGTACTCATCTGGGTATTTCTGCCCTATATCAACTTCATGGCTTACCTTCGAATAGTAAATTCCTCTCTATTGAAGGTGCTCCCGAGCTGGCAGCTTTAGCAAGGAAGCATTTTCTCCAATTTGGTTTTGATCAGCAAATAATTGTCGGAGATTTTGACGAAGTACTTAATCATCAAGTGCAGTTATCATCCTATCTCCCTGATTATGTATTTATTGATGGGAATCACAATTATGAACCAACTATCAGGTATGTAAAAACTATAGTTCCCTTTATGCAACCACCAGCTATTTTGGTATTGGATGATATTTACTGGTCTCAAGATATGTTAAAAGCATGGCAGGACATTATTCAGATGCCTGAAATTACTGTGAGTATTGATTTATTTGCCATGGGAATATGTTTTATAAGGAGACCTCAGGCCAAAGAACATTTTAGGTTTAGGCTATTATAAATAATGTGGTAACAGTTATTAATGTCAAAGGCTGGGGATAAGTAGGGGATTTGATACCTGGCTGGAGGGATATAATCCTATTTTATTATTGATTTTCAGCCTTTTGAGAAAGAAGACTTTGAATGGCTCCTGCAACTTTTTCTACTTCTTTAAGATCTTTGGCTAAAAATTTTCGGGTAATAGGAATCCATTTATTTCCAGAAGTAAGCAAAGAGATGCGATATTTATTTGTTTGCTTATCCTTAGTTTTGGGATCCTGTACTTCTATGCGAATCTTTGAAATATCATCAAATGTAAGCCGTTCTTGCTGAGTTCTCAGAAATCCCATCCTTCTGTTAATGGTGAGCTTTCCTGAGGCTACATCTAACTCGCAGGTAGTATCTTCCCTTAAAAAGCTTTGATAAGCTAATCCCGCTGCAGCCAATACTAAGCCTGCCCAAAATAAAAATGCCAGTCGTATATTTTGAAGATTTGTAGCCATAAGAATAATTCCCACACCAGAGATAGCATAGCCTATAATTCTCCCCATAGAAGGTCTGTCTTTGATTATTAATGATCTGGAGTTATAATGGGAAATTTCCATATTGTAAAAGGGTATTTTATTTTCGGACAGCTTTCAATTCTTTTAGCAAAGCTTCATCTACATTCTTTCTACTCACACTTGAATAGTTTCCATTTCCCAAATCTGCTAATCGTTCCAGCTCTTCCATTTTTCTATCCATCAATTTACCAAATGAAAAAACACTAAGAGAAACATTTTTCAGGGCACTTTTAGAAGCTAAATTATACAAATCAGAAACTTCGAAGTAACCATCTGTAGCTAATAAGATTCTATTGTTTCCTTCTGCGATGAAATGTTGTTCAGCTACTCTATAAGCCTTCCGCAATGCTAGTTTTCCTTTGGTAGCCCCTCCAGAACTCAATTTATCAATTGCATCAATTATTTCATGTTTATTGATAGCAGATACCCCATCTAATACTACCTTAGCATCGCCTGAATAGATGAGAATAGAAATTAAATCCTCCTGCCTTAGATGGACGAGCATTTTCCTAAGAGCTTCCTTTAATAAAGGTAATTTATCAGGCTTCCTCATAGAGGCAGATACATCTAATAAAAGAACCAGATTGTTTTCGGCTATCCCTTCAAAATTATATGGATCAGGATCTCGAATAACTGCTCCTATTTCAGTATTAGGTTGGCTATCGGATAAGTTTGGAGTAGGTTTCCTTCCTATTTCTTCCAGCGGCATCCGATTCTCCTCTGATATCTTTTCTTTAGGACGTTCAGGATCAGGTAATTTCGCGATCACTGGTTCCGGTTCTGGTTTTGTTAATAAAAAATCCGATTGATATTTCGCGTCTCTATAAGTTTTATTAATGTGAATCCTCCTTTTGGCCTTGGGATAGCCTTTACACGCTATAATTTGATCATATACCCTTGACTCATTAGGTAGGTCAATTTTATAAGAGCCTGAATTTGATGTAGCAATTTGTTTTACAAGCCTTTTAGTCCTAGCATCCAGAATCAATACATTTGCAGGTAATCCTGTCCAGGAAGAGCTATCTTTTACGGTCCCTTGTAATACAACCTGAACGTTGGGTTTTTGAGGCTTTATACTTTCATCAAGCTCTTTGAGATTGGCGAAATATATGTCTCCGTTTCTTACAAAATAAGCTTCAGAGCCATCAGCAGTGAGAATAAAACCGTAATCGTCTTTAGGGGTATTAAATGGCGCCCCAATGTTTACTACCTTACCTACTGTACCATCTGGATTAAGGGTAGTTTTGAAGATATCTAACCCTCCATATCCCCTATAGCCATCAGAAGCAAAATATAAGGTCCTTCCATCTGCAGCAAGGAACACTGAGCGTTCATCTCCATTAGTACTGATAGGTAATTTCATGCAATATGTCCACCCGTACTTTGTCTTCCTGCTGTAATAAATATCCATGGCCCCATCGTATTCATATCTATCGGCAGCTACGATAAATAATTTCTCATCGGGAGATATGGCCATCCCGTCGGTGGCTTTATGTGTCCGAAAAAACTCGGTGATTCCTCCTCCTAAACCAACTTCAGCTCCCCAACTGGTCCCTTCTCTTTCTGCTTTGTAATAAGGACCTCCATCAATTTCATAACTGTACCTCCAACTTTGATAATAAATCGTTTTCCCATCTACAGAAATATTAGGTTCGTCCTGACCATTTTTTGTGTTAATCCCATGAGGTAAACTTTGAGGAGCAGTCCAACGACCATTTCTCTTTTTTGAATACCATATGTCTCCATCGAAGACCGAGTCTTCTCTAAAGGTCATATAACTATTAGACCAGAATTGCCCCCCCCGCATGGACATAAAGAACATGAGGTTTCCATCTGGGGTAATCGATAGGTTAGTTTCTCTGTAGGGGGAATTAAGAATATTTACTTTAGATATCTGTACCTGACTTTTATGTTCAAGAATATAGGCATCCCGCTCCTGACTAAGCAAATGTATTGGAATAATCAACCCCAAACTCATTATGATATGTAAGATGAATAAGCTTTTCAAGATCCTACGAATTTTTATCAAAATTAATTAAACTTCTTTATTCCCATAAGAAAATGAAGATGGGTATACCCTCAGGGAACCCATAATAATTTAATTATCTTTATAAGTATTCTGCATAAAGTCAGGTTTATAATTTTCCCAGTTAAGTTGGCTGAAATCAGCTGAGTAAATGTTTTCTTGTCGGATGAAATAGGCTTTTTTCATATCTTTCGTTATAGAGAAGCTATATTCATCCTTTGAACTATTAATCGATTCACCAAGATTGAAATGTTCACCAACAGGTTTACCTTCGTAGAAATATACAACATATATATCATAACCTCCATATCCATTTTCTGATTCTGCGGCATAAAACATCCATTCTCCATTTGGTGAAATAGTAATACTTTTTTTATTCCCCTCAATGGTTGGGGAAATCCTATCGGGGTAACTCCATCCCAAGGTAGTCTTACGACTGGAGAATAATTCATTAAAGACAAATTCATTCAGAGAACTGATGAGAAATAATTCTTTTAGATTGGGGGTAAATGTAATACCATCAGAAGCGGGATATTCCTGGAAAAATTGGGTTATTCCTCCACCTAACCCTTTGGGAGGAGTCCATTTGTCCTCTTCGCGTTTAATTACGTAGTAAGGTCCTTTCGTTCTTTCCCAAATATATCCCCAGCTTTGATAGATGAGAAATTTCCCATCAATACTCAGGAAAGGTTGTTCTTCAATGTGGGAAGTATTAATCCCAAAAGGCAATGGATTAAGTTGTTCCCATTTTTTTCCATTCCATTCTGCAGACCATATATCACTATCATATACTAAGGTTCGTTCTTCCAGCTTCACTGACTTTTTTGTGTAACCGTCCGACCAACGCTGCCCTCCTCTGGCAGTGCTGAAAAAGATTTCATTGCCATCAGCAGAAATATGAACATATGTTTCAGGGAAAGAAGAGTTTAACTGTATTTCAGCTTGAACGCGTATGGAATCTTGTCCTTGGCTCCAAACGCTATTTACTAACATATATGTATGCACAGCACACATTAAAAATCTCATAACTCTTTACTTTGATATACTTTACGAACTACTTTTACTACAGATTCATTTCATTCATATGGCCTTTTTCATTTTACTCATACAAATTGTTTCTACATTAATCATGACCGGCATTATCTGGTTTGTCCAAATTGTCCATTATCCCTTATTTCTGACTATTCCCGATGCCCAATTTACCAAATACGAATATAAACATACATTGAGAACAGCTTGGGTAGTTGCTCCTGTTATGCTTATCGAATTGGGGACTTCTTTATTTCCCCTCGTATACCCTTCATTTTATTTGTTGAATATAGATTACTTCCTTGCATTAATATTGCTTCTCACCATTTGGATCAGCACTTTTTTTCTACAGATGCCTTTACATCAGAAACTTGTAAACGGTTATCACCAGAATACCATTGTAAAACTAGTAAGAACAAATTGGATTCGCACTATTGCATGGAGTGGTAGAGCTATTTTGCTTCTACTGTATATAAGTCATATCATAAAAATATAATATGATAAAAAAGTTTTTGGGAGTTATTCCTGCCAGATATGCATCTTCCAGGTTTCCTGGAAAACCTCTGGTAGATATTCATGGAAAAAGTATGATCGAATGGGTGTATAAACGTACTCAACTCTCTTCTTACCTTTCCGAACTCATTGTCGCAACGGATGATCAGCGAATTTTCGATTGTGTAACTTCTTTTGGTGGCAAGGTTGAATTTACAAGCTCAAGTCACAGATCAGGTACAGAAAGGATTTCTGAAATCGCAGAAAGATATCCCTCTTATGATGGAATAATCAATATTCAGGGAGATGAACCATATATCGACCCCAAAGCAATAGATAGAATCTGTGAGGGAATTATGCATTCAAATTTTTCATCCATCTTCACCTTGATCTCCATCATAACTGATAAGGAAACACTCGAAAATCCAAATACGGTAAAGGTAGTCATCAATCTTCAAGGTAAAGCATTATACTTCAGCCGACACCCTATTCCTTTTAATCAACAACATCAAAGAAATATATGGTTAGATCAGCATCTTTATTTTAAACATATAGGAATTTACGGCTTTCCAAGAAATATATTACTTCGCATTCCCGCTCTGGAAATGACTGCGCTGGAGACTGCAGAATCTTTGGAACAACTTAGGTGGATAGCACATGGATATGATATATTTACTGCTGAATATACAGATTCTTCCCTTTCGGTAGATACTCCTGAAGACTTAGAAAAATTGTTACAGCTCCCGATTCCAGATTATGTGTAAAGTAATTCCTTAAAACCTTGGGATATTTTAGATTATTCCTCATTTTCACGATCGATATTTCAATCTTATGGATGAAGTGCTTTTACAAACCATTCTTTTCTGGCTTTTCGCTATTCTAGGGGTAGCAGGAGGAGTAGGATTAATATTTAATCGCAATCCTGTTTACTCTGCACTATGCCTTATATTAAATTTCTTTAGTATAGCTGGGTTGTATCTTTCTCTTAATGCTGAATTTTTAGCAGTCATTCAAATTTTAGTATATGCAGGTGCCATTATGGTGCTATTCTTATTTGTCATCATGCTGCTCAATTTAGAAGAGGAAAAAGGAGTGACAGATGTGAATCCCAGAAGAGCCGGAGCTTTTATTATTGGAATAACATTGGTAGCAGAGATGATGTATGTATTCCGTTTATTTGCCAATGAAAAGATAACAGGAGAATTTACATATGGAAAAGTTGAAGCCATAGGACAAAATCTCATGACTCGCTTTTTATTCCCTTTTGAAATTATATCGATCATCTTACTGGCAGCCTTAATTGGAGCCATTGTGGTGGCCAGATACTATACATTCGAAAAATAATATGGATTCACTCATATTACAGCCCTCAGTATTTTCTTATTTAACAGTCAGCCTGGTGATGTTTGTTTTGGGAATGATTGGAGTACTTACCAGAAGAAATGGTATAGTAGTATTTATGTGTATAGAATTAATGTTAAATGCGGTTAATCTTTCCCTTATCACTTTCTCCAGAATGCACAACGATCCCACGGGATCTATGTTAGTATTCTTTGTTATGTGTGTAGCAGCGGCGGAAGCAGTGGTAGGTTTAGCCATATTTATCGCGGTATTCAGAAATAAATTAGATATAGATATTAATAACGTGAACATCTTCAAGTGGTAATTTATGGAGATATTGCTACCGCTCATTATCGTTCTCCCTTTAATTGGGTCTCTAATTCTAGGCCTCATTGGCTTTTATGTTCCCTCTTTTAGAACCAAGGAAAAATTAATAGGTGTTATAGCTAGTTTAGCCGTAGCTATCCCCTTTCTTTTGTTGGTTGGTGTTTGTTTACAATTTGATGAACCTATCACATTCCAATTATTTTCTTGGATGAAGGTGGGTTCCCTGGAGATATCCTTTTCATATTATCTCGATCAGTTGTCCATTTTAATGGGACTCATAATTACGGGGGTAGGTGCATTGATCCACATTTACTCTATAGGGTACATGCATGGCGATAAAGGATATTATAAATATTTTACCTATCTCAATTTGTTTGTGTTCGCCATGATGAATTTGGTCATGGGATCGAATATGGTGGTAATGTTTCTTGGTTGGGAAGGTGTAGGATTGTGTTCTTATCTGTTAATAGGCTTCTGGTATGCTGATATGGAAAAATCCAGAGCGGCCCAGAAAGCTTTCATCGTAAATCGAATTGGTGATTTTGCCTTGATGATTGCTATGATCTGGATTTTCAGAGAAACAGGCAGTCTAGATTTTATCACGGTAAATGAGGTAATTCCCATCAGAGAATTTGCTGCGTTTGGTATAGCGATGCTAGTATTTCTGGCTTGCACGGGTAAATCAGCTCAAATCCCCTTATTTGTATGGCTACCTGATGCTATGGCAGGACCAACCCCAGTATCTGCCCTCATTCACGCTGCTACTATGGTAACTGCCGGAATATATCTTATAGCCCGAATGCATCCTATTTATTTAGCGGCACCTGAAATTATGCTGTTCATAGCTATTGTAGCTTGCCTTACAGCTTTAATCGCAGCGCTGACAGCCCTGGCCCAAAATGATATAAAAAAGGTACTAGCCTATTCAACTGTCTCTCAATTAGGATTCATGTTTATGGCTCTAGGAGTCGGAGCCTTTACGACAGCTATTTTCCACGTAATGACACATGCCTTTTTTAAAGCATGCCTCTTCCTCGGAGCAGGTTCAGTCATACATGCTATGGAGCATATGAATACAGTAGAAGATCCACAGGATATCAGAACAATGGGAGGTTTGGCAAAACACATGCCCCAAACCAGTATAACATTCTGGATTTCTACGATTGCCATATCGGGTATTCCGCTATTTTCCGGCTTCTTCTCTAAAGATGAAATTCTGAATAGTCTTTTCTTTTCCGGTTTTCAATCGGGAATATATTTTGTCATTTGGGGGGTAGCCTTAATCACTTCTCTTTTGACGGCACTCTACATGACACGCTTAGCGTATTTAACTTTTAATGGACTCGAAAGATTTCCTAAATCAGAAAAACCTCACGAAAGTCCAGCGGTGATGACCGTTCCCCTATGGATCCTGGCTGTTTTCGCTATTTTCGGTGGCTTGCTAGGCCTACCCTATTTCATAGGTCATGGAAAATATCATTTTCTAAACCATTATTGGCTTGGTCAGATACTTGAAAATGTTCATCTGGAAACTGTGATGGAAGAATATGCTATTTGGGAATACATTATTCTTTTTTTGTCAGTTATCATTGCTGTAGGGACGTACTATTACACCAGAAGAATGTATGAAAGAAATGGTTTGTCAGGCGACAAAAAAATTGTCTCCTTTTTTGGGAAATTATACCCCAATATGCAAGGCAAGTTTTACTTTGATGAATTGTACCAATTAATTCTGATCAATCCATTTTTTAACCTTAGCAAAAAAGTACTTAACTGGGTAGACACATATATCATAGATGGGATAGTAAATGGTACTGCAGAAGGGGTAATGAATGTAGGTGATGTATTCAGAAGATTACAAACTGGGCTGGTGCAACATTATATTGTCGTGATTTCAACTGGGGTAGTATTAATTCTTGCCTATTTAATCTTTGGGTAAACTATAACTGTTTCAATCAGTTAAAACAACATATAATTCAAGTCGATGAACATCGGAATTGTTTGCTATCCTACTTTCGGAGGTAGTGGTGTAGTTGCTACCGAATTAGGCAAATCTCTCGCAGAATCAGGTCATACTGTACACTTTATTACTTACAACAGACCCATCAGGCTAGATCTTTTTTCTGAAAATATCTTTTATCACGAGGTTCGAACTAAAGATTATCCCCTATTTGATTTTGTTCCCTATGAGTCAGCTTTAGCGAGTACCATGGTATATGTAGCTGACTACCATAAGTTGGATCTATTTCATGTTCACTACGCAGTCCCTCATGCATCCGTAGCATTTCTCGCACGACAAATCCTGCTTAGTAGTGGAAGATACATACCCGTTGTGACTACCTTACATGGCACTGACATTACCCTTGTAGGTAGAAATGCTAGTTATGAACCAGTCGTTAAATTCTCTATTCACCAAAGTGACGGCGTTACAGCAGTATCAGAATTTCTGAAACAAGCTACTTACGATAATTTTGAGGTAGATAAAGATATAGAGGTGATTCCCAACTTTATTGATATCCAACGATTCCATCGACATAATAAAGAGCACTTTAAAAAAATGATTGCCAGAGAAGGTGAAAAAATCCTAATACACACCTCTAACTTTAGAAAAGTAAAACGTATCAAAGATGTGATTCGAGCTTTCTACCAGGTACAAAATCACCTGGAGGCTAAATTGCTCATGGTTGGCGATGGGCCAGAGAGAAGAAATGCAGAAGAGCTCGTTCGGGCATTGGGAATTACCGACAAAGTGAACTTCCTAGGTAGCCAGCAAGCGGTAGAAGAAATCTACTCAGTTTCCGATTTGTTTCTGTTACCCTCAGAAACGGAAAGTTTTGGTTTAGCAGCCCTTGAGGCCATGGCATGCGAAGTACCAGTCGTTTCCTCTAATGCTGGCGGAATTCCCGAACTTGTCGTAGACGGAAAAACCGGATTCACCAGCCCAATAGGTGATTATGAGAAAATGGGGAAAGATGCTATCCACTTACTAGAAGATCCATCGAGATGGAAAAAATATTCTCTGGCTGCCAAAGAGCATGCTATCAACTTTTCCAAAGAACTCGTAGTGCCTAAATATGAAAATTATTATCAGGAAATACTCGATAGCGTTACTTCTACTCAGGTAGGCTAATGTTGCCCCTGATTCTGAAGTGGTCCCAGTAATCCCTACTCGAATTAAGCGATAACACCTACTTATGTCAAAGGTGTCTAAGCTCGCTTATTAATGATAAATCATAGCGGTATGTCAATTTTATAATCGTCTTACAGTCTAGTCATACAGCCTATTTGAGAATAGGGAAATATAAAATGTGTTAAAGAAGGTTCGATTTTTCTGGCTTTTAGCAACTCATTACATTAAATTTAATATAAATGAGGATTTTCTTTTGACTTATTCGTCTATCTTTTAGTTACCTTTTGTCTATTCGTTGCACTAGAATAAAAAGCCAGCTGTTATTTATTTGGCTAGATTAGTTATCCCCTAAATAATTTTGCAACAATAAAATCAATTATCTAAATGGCTTTGAATAATATTATTACTTGCTTAAAGCGGTATATGTCAATTTTCTATAATCCTATTAACTTACTGATTAACTGTAGATTAATAGCTATTTATGTACAGTTTTTTCATGTAATAAGTTCTCTATTGTCTGCCTGTTCTCGACAACCGAATTGTACTTTTACCATCAATGCTGCATTATTCATAATATTTCCATATTTCACTAATATTTATTTCTTATATCCCGATGTTAAATATATTCATTCCAGGGTTGTTCAAGTTAGTATCGAAAAAAAGATACCATTTAAGTATACTGAATATTTTATAGAGGTAAGTGTAAATTTTTATGAACGAGTTCTGTTTAAGGGGTCTTCTCATATTTCCTAACTGCAAAGTCCAACGCCATGAATCACATGTTCTACTGTTGCTTATTCCGACTATTATTCACCCTTATTCCTATTTTCCAGCTCACAATATTATCAACTTATGCTCAAGACTCTATCCAAGCAAGATCATGGTTTGATAAAGCTCAATCTCTGAGAGAAAATAAAGAATATGATGATGCTATCTTTTACTATAAAAAAGCTGCAAATGCCTATCAAACTATATTTTCCAGGCAACCCAAACAGCATGTAGATACAACCATTGTTAAAAAATATCTAAATAGCATCTATCGCTCTGGTGCATGTTACCTTAATCAGGCAAAATTTACCTTGGGAAAAGTAGACCTGGCAAACGCCCTGGCTTCTGGTAAAGCTATCATAGGAATGAATCATATAGAAATAGCTAAACTGCACAACTTTCTGGGCATTATTAATAGCATCCTGGGTGATTATGATACATCCGTTCAATACTTCCGTACGTCTATTCAGGTCTGGAGAGCTCTGGGCAAAGAAGAAGAAACAAACATTTCCAATGTCTACAGTAATCTGGGATTAACACTTAGGGAACAAGGGAAATTTAATGAATCGATTGAAAATATGGAGCGTGCTTTAGCTATTGAAAAAAAAGTGTTTGGAGAAAATCATGAAAAAGTCCTGGGAAGCTATTTAAATATCGGTTCGGTGCATAGCGTGTTAGGGAGAGATCAAGAAGCCCTGAAGTATTATGAAATGGGGTTACAAATTGCGGGTCATTTAACAACTACCAGCTACAACTATATTGGGACTTTACATCAAAACATTGGCTTAATTTACTCAAATCAAGGTAAACATGAAGCAGGGTTGGATCAATTTAACAAAGCACTAGATTACAGGAAAAGATTTTATGGAAATATCCATCCTGAAATAGGTGAAACATATAAAGCTATGGGTATGGCATACCTGGGATTAGCATCTTATGCAAAAGCTGAAAAATATTTACAAGAGGGATTATCCATAAACATACAAACATTGGGACCTGATCATCCAAACATTGCAAATATGTATATCTATTTGGCAAAACTTAATGAAGATCAGAAAAAATACAACGTGGCCCTAGATTACCACTTAAAAGCCTTACATATTACGCAGGAAAAACTGGGAGAAAACCATCTTTATACGGCAGAGAGTAATCTGTATGTGGGGAAAATGTACCGCTTATTAGGAGACTTTAAGGCTGCAATGGATTACTTTGAGCAGGCCATGGATATAGCTCATAGTGTCTTTACAAAGGGCATTCCCCTGATTCCAACCATCTTAAATCAAATGGGAGAGATCTTAGCTGAAAAGCGATCCTATCAACCCGCCTTAAATTGTTTTCAGAGGGCATTAATGGCAAACCTCGAGCAGTTTTCCGATTCGAACATTCATACTAATCCACATAATTTTCAACACTATATCTCAGGAGAAGATTTAATCCAAAGTTTACATTCTAAGGGGAGTGCACTGAAAGAAAAATACCTTAATCAAACACGTGATGTAAAAGATCTCCAACTAGCTGCCGAAACATTCGGAATAGCCACAGACCTACTAGAACAATTCTTGCCTCAATACACCCGAGATAAAGACAAATTTATCTTTTTGGAAAAAAGTTTCAAGCTTTTTGAAGAATCTATTGGTACACTAACTATGCTATCCTCTTTAATACCTTCTGATAGTTTGGTTCATGCTTCATTTGCTTTAGCTGAAAAAAGTAAAACCATTATGATGCGAGAAGCCATTAATCAACAAGAAGCTGAAAAATATGCCGGTATCCCCGATACATTAATTGAGAGGTCCCGAGCCCTCAATAGGGATTTATCTAATACGAAAAAAGTGTTATTTGAAGAGAAATCGAAAGGTTTACAGGCTGACAGCTTGTTAATTCGGCAAATTCAGTACGATATTATGGATTTACACGCTGAACAGGATAGCCTGATTTACCTCTTCAAAAATTCATACCCCACTTATCATCGTCTCAAATATAATAACAAAGTAGTCTCAGCTGAGGAACTCCAACATAGACTCGAAGACAACCAAACACTATTAGAGTTCTTTTGGGGAGATAAACATTTATATGGGTTTCTCATTCATCCCGATACCATATTGGTCAAGAAACTAACTGATACAAATACCCTACACCTAAATATACAACAACATCTTGAGGCGCTATTGGCTTATTATTTGTCTGACAATAAAAATCCAGATGAATTAGATATTCAATTCAAACAAACCGCTTTTCAACTGTACCATATTCTATTAGATCCTTTCAAAGACTATCTTAATCATCAGTTGATCATTATCCCAGACGGAGAATTAGGGTATATTTCCTTTGCAGCATTATTAACCGAGCCAGCTACCACTGATTCATTTGCCGATTTTTCATATCTTCTAAAAAAGCATACCATAAGCTACGCCTTTTCCTCTACCCTGCTATACCAAATGGAAATGAAAGAGATATCTCCCAGCAAAGAAATTTTAGCAGTAGCACCAAGTTTTCAAGACTCAGACCAACATCTTGAAACCATTTCTTTAGCAGATATACCAACTACCCGAAGGGATTATCTAGGGCCACTCACATTTAACCAATCCGAAGCAAATGCGGTATCAGAATGTTTTCGAGGAAGGATTTTATTAGATACTTCCGCAACTTTGGAAAGATTTTTGAAGTTAGCCCCTCAGTATCGCATTCTCCATCTATCAACACATGGGAAGCTAAATGACCAGAATTCTAATTACTCTTTTCTTGCTTTCTATAGTAAGAATGATTCAATATCACTTGGATCGAGAATTCAAAAAGGAGTTTCAGGTTTATATTTAGCAGACTTATACAATTTACAGCTCAATGCAGAAATGGTCGTACTTTCAGCCTGCGAGAGTGGGGTAGGGCAAATATACAGAGGAGAGGGAATGGCCAGTTTGGCAAGTGGATTCTCATATGCAGGAGCGAAAAGTATTGTTACTACCCTTTGGTCAGTGAATGATAAGGCTTCTGCCGACCTAATGACCGACTTTTATCAGTATCTATCGGAAGGTAAGACAAAAGATGAAGCACTTCGGCAATCGCAATTAGGTGCGATTGAAGCAGGAACATCGCCCTACTTCTGGGCTGGATTTATACCCATTGGCAGTATGAAACCTATTAGAAACCAGTCTTATACCATGAAGATTGGATTAGTTTTATTAATAAGTCTGTTGACTATAGGGTTGGGAGGGTTAATCAAAAGATATGTATAGTATATTGAATACATTCATAGGATCCACTATTTTTAATTTAGACCCTTTGATTTTCCTTTGTATGTGGATCATTTTATTTCCTTATTTGATTGTGTGGGGCTTTAAGGAACCCCATCGTTATAGCAATCTTTCAGATGAAGCATTGGTAAATTTGTATCAAAAAGATCACCATTTGTTGATTATTGCCATATTAATCCAGCGACATAGTCATCAATTAGCTATATTACAGTATAGTTTTTTAAAGGATTCCTCCCAGTTCAACGATTTTGCCCATGAACTCTTTAATCGACTGGCTGAAGAACTAAAGACAGTTCACATCCGCTCCACTTTTCAACAATGGCTTATTTGGTGGGTCAAAAATAGATTAATTGATCACAGCCGAAGAAAACGAACATCAGATAAGGTATACTCTAATTGGGCCATAAAGCAAGAAATAAAAGAATTTCCTAACTATGAGGAAAAAATGGACTACGCTTCTTTTATTACAGAAGCGATGGCCATGTTAAACGATGATGAAAAATTTTGTCTCACCCAGTATTATCTGGAAGACCAAACGTATAATGATATAGCACTTAAAAGAGGATGGAAATTTAAAAAAGTAGCCAATCATATTGCCAGGGCCAGAGATAAACTCAGAGCGAAACTTGGGGATAAGATAGAAGCTTACTTTCAATAAAGTTAAGCCTATGCAGACTGATGAACACAAACTAATCGCTTTTCTGAAGGATGAATTATCTCCTGAAGAAGAAGCTGCTATCGAAGCACGTATACACCAGGATAAGGATTTCGCCTGGGTAGCTGAACGACTACATCAAGCACTATATGTAGATCAAAAGAGCGAAGAAGAGTTAATAAAATTTGAAAAAACATTGATAGATACTGCTTATCAATCTGCTAATCTGTCAGAAAAAAGTACACTGCCTCTTCCTCCCGACCCTTTGATGAATAAGTGGTTGCTCATTTTTGGTTCAGCAGCAGCAGCCATTTTTCTCATCTTCTTCTTTTGGAACAATCAACCCATGCCGAAGAATTTTCTGGCTCAGTCTTATCTGGTCCATTATGAGGACCAATTGAACACAAAAGGGGTGAAAGAGAAATTTCATAGAAAGGTCGATCAGGCGATGGCCCTTTATCGCGACCAAACGCAGCCCTCTTATCAACAAGCTATTCCCTTATTTGAATATGTCTTATCACATCCAGACTCTATCACATCCGGTTTTGAATTGCAGGAAATAACCCTTTCTTATGCCGTAGCGCTGGTATTAACTAAACAATACCAAAAAGCTGAAGCACCCTTAAATTCAATTATCAATGATAAAGCTCGGGAACAACTCATGAGTGCTAAATGGTACCTGGCATTAAGTACATATCAAGCAGATCCATCTTCTGAACAATATCAACAACTTATAGAGGAGATCGCTAATTCTAAAAACCCATATCAGTCAAAAGCGAAAAGTTTATTAAAATAATGGTTTTATTGTACCTTACCTTTCGCATTTGGCTCAATAGATTAAAAAATAAAAGGTGTTGAGAACATCCTAATATTTACCTACGTTATATAGGTTATATATTTTTCACTCACTTGAATTAAGAAAATGGTGACTGCGGTCATGTATGTAATAGTTGAGTTATGATTTTATTTTGGATTTTCACTTTCTTCTTTACCGTTTATGTAGCATTTAGATTATTCGGAAGGCAGATTGTGCGTTTTTTATTAAAGCAAATACTGAAAAAGGTCGCTAAGGATACACAAAATAAAGCAGAGGCCTTTCATAGAAATTATGGTAGAAATCCTTACGAGGAACATGTGTATGTTAATGATGGCATTGAAATCTCAAAGCCCAAACACAATCCCAATAATAATGTGGATATAGACGAAATAGTCGAAGATATTGAATTTGAGGATGTTCCTTCCAGTAAGGCTAGTTAAAATCCCCTATGGATACCCTTCATTTTAAAGCTCCTGCCAAGATTAACCTCGGTTTATTCATTAAAGGAAAACGTTCTGATGGATATCATTTATTAGAAACGGTATTGTACCCATTTGACCATTTATGGGATGACCTGTATATCACTCCCTCAAATGGAAATACTTGTGAACTGTCCATTGAAGGAATCGAATTAGATGGCTCTTCAGAAGATAATTTGGTGGTTAAAGCCTATCACTTATTGAGATCGGAAATCCCTTCATTAGCTGGGGTAACTGTCAGGCTGGTTAAAAGAATTCCTGCCGGAGCTGGATTGGGAGGAGGTTCTTCAGATGCAGCTACCATGCTCCTGGCATTAAATGAACTTTTCAGTCTTTCTATTCCCAAAGCCCGATTAGCAGAATTAGCTGCCAAATTAGGAGCTGATGTACCTTTCTTTTTATACCAAACTCCCATGTTAGCCAGTGGAATAGGTACCGAATTAGAAGATATCCTGTTTCCTTCCTTTCCCTATGAGATTAGGTTAATTACCCCTCCCATTCATTCATCTACAGTAGGAGCCTATAAAGCACTTGATTACACTCAATTCGATCACAGCAGGAAGTTAAAAGAAGTGATAGAATTACCAGTGGACCAATGGAGGATACACCTACATAATGATCTGGAAGTCCCCATCTTTCTAATGTATCCTGAATTAAAAGACATTAAAGAACAACTATATAAGGAAGGAGCGGTATATGCTGCAATGTCGGGAAGTGGAAGTGCAGTATTCGGACTTTTCAAAATTCGTTGATTTTTATAGGCTGATTATACTGAATTGTACTATATTCGCATAACCTTATATTTTAAATCCCCTCAAGCATATGTATGGAAATGCTAACGTGTTTACCGTCTTGTTAGCATCTATCTCTCTCTTCCATTTTCATCCTTCTCTTGCCCAACAACAACACGAGATAGAATTTATCCTTTCCCATTCTGCTTCATCTACTGCCATTATGTTCCAATATTATGGAGATCAACTTTATACTATCGACACTTTCAATATCGTAGATGAACAACTTATGCTGAAAGCAGATACCAGTTTGACACATGGATTATATAGAATGTATTTTCCCGAAGATGATCTATTCTTTGAATTTATTGTTACTGAGGATCAATCATTCCGTATGAGAACCCTATTTCCCGATATCATTGGGGATATGATCGTCATTGGCTCAGAAGAAAACCAAATGTTTTACCAGGATCTTCAATTTATTCAAAAAAAGCGGAAAGAAATTCACCTGATAAGAAAAGAACTGGCTAAACATAATGGGGAAGAAGCAACTGTAGAAGATGTCAAACTAAAACATGCTCAAATCGAGGAAGAGATTATCCATCATCGAATCCAATTAATTCAACAATATCCCAATCTCTACTATACCCAACTGTTAAGTATACTTACCCAAAGCAGTCCTACATATAGAGAAATAGCCTCTCCTGCCTCTGGAGACATTTCAGCCCCATCTGATACAGAATTCTCCTTCCAATTCATAGATTTTACTGACAGTAGAATTTTATACTCTCCTGCTATCGTCAGCTTAATAGAATCCTATCTCCACTCTGTGGTTAGCGCTGATGACTCTTCTAGCCTTCATCAGGCCATACACCAATTATTAGCTGAAGCTCAAATTAATCCAGAAGTATATAGGTATTGCATATTCTTCCTGCTTAATAAATTTGGGACCGAACAATATCAGCACACCTACCAATACTTGTGGGAAACTTATGTATTGGGAGAAGCACAGCTGTGGAAAGGATTAATTGAAATAGATACCTTTCCCAAACAAGCAGAACTTCTCGATGCATTCACTGTAGGAGATAAGGCCCCAGAAATACTTCTTAGGGATGAAAGTGATCATTTTGTTTCTCTCTATCTTACGGAAAAACCTTACACTGTATTAGTTATTGGAGATCATAGGGAAACCCATTTCCAGGAGATATACAAAAAGCTTCAGCGCTGGTGGAAAGACACTGTAAGAGAATCGCCCATCTTACTTTATTATGTGGATGTAGGAACGAATACTAAAGTGTGGCAACAATGGGTATCAGCATCTGACAGAATGGGGATACACGTTCAGGATCATAGTGGTCGATCTGGAATTGAAAAAAAATACGATCTACGAACATTGCCTAGATTTTTTCTTCTTGATGAGGAAAAGAGAGTATTGGTTCATACCAAAAGTCTGGAAGAAATTTACCCGCCCATACAAGAAATTCTACAAAAGGAGCCTTAAAAATTGGCTCAAATATTGTTTATTATAAGGGCTTTTATATCAACCTGTTTTTTCCCCGCTTCTAAACTATCTTTAGCAGGGAAATTTGGGATCTGTTTGTAATGAAAAGGGAATTACAAAGGAAGTAAAACATTATGGCAAAAAATTATTATTACTTTATATTAACGCTATTAGGTTATACTTTTTATGGGTGTACCTATGCACAGGAAGGAACCGTCAAGGAAGAAGAAGTTATTCAGGAAGGGTATCAGATAGAGGTAACTGTCGAAGGATTTACTGCTGATACAGCCTACCTGGCCAATCACTTCGGCGATAAACAATACATTACTGATACAACTACCGTTCAGGAAGGTTCTTTTGTTTTTTCAGGTAGTGAATCCCTACCCGGAGGTATATATCTGGTAGTACTTCCCCCTTCCAACAATTACTTCGAAATTATTTTGGATAAGGATCAGTATTTTTCTCTTTCCACTGATACGGCTGACTTTGTCAAGCATATGAGTATTGAAGGATCTGCAGATAATGAAGTGTTTTATCATGATTTAACCTTTCTAAAGGAAAAAAGGGGTATAGCTAACTCACTGAAATCTCAAATGGAACAAGAAACAGATGAAGAGAAAAAGAAGGAATTACAGGAAAAGCTTAAGGAGGTAGATAATGAAGTACAAGCACATAGAACAACCTTAAAAGCCAGCCAACAAGAATTTTTCTATGCTCGAGTCTTGAAAGCTTTAGATGAGCCAGAGGTTCCAGAGATTCCTATAGATGAAAATGGAAAGGCAGATTCTCTATACCCTTATCGCTATTATCGCCAGCATTTTTTTGACGATGTAGATTTTAGCGATGGTAGATTGCTACGTACTCCTGTGTTGCATAGCAAAGCGATGAAGTACATCGACAAATTAGTACCTCAACAACCTGATTCATTGAATAAGGCGATAGATGAAATCGTAGATATGACGAGAGATAATGATGAAGCATTCCAATATTTTGTAGTTACCTTCTTGAATAAATATGCTAACTCTAAGATCATGGGTATGGATGCTGTTTATGTTCATATGGTTGAAACATACTATATGAATGGAGAAGCATTTTGGTCAGATGAAGAAACCATTAAAAAGATGGAAGAAAGGGCTTTAGCAATTTCCCCTACCCTCATTGGAAGAATAGCTCCCAATTTTACTTCCAAAGATATTAATGGACAATCAGCCTCTTTACACGATGCACCAGGAAAATATACCGTACTATATTTTTGGGATTATGATTGCGGCCATTGTAAAAAAGTTACCCCTCAATTAGCTGAAACCTTTAAAACAAAACTCAAGGACAGAGATGCTTCTTTGTTTACGGTTAGCATTAATGGCAATGTAGATGACTGGAAAGAGAAAGCCGAAGAATATGGATTAACGGATATTGTTACCCAGGATCATCAAAGAATTTCAGGATTCGATAGACTGTATGATGTACGGAGCACTCCCAGATTATTTTTGTTAGATAAGGATAAGAATATTCTAGCCAAGCAAATATCTGTGGAGCAGCTAGAAGAGTTAGTGCTTAAACTCGAAGGAGAGCTTGATGAAACTGAAGAGGAAGCAAATGCAAAAGGAACAGAACAAAAGTAGTCTTTAGCCTTAATTCTTCTGTAAAGGGAATCGATAAATTGCTGATAGTCTTAACGTTTGATAAGGAAAATCTCGTAATCCTATTTGATAGCCGAAACGCCATTGAATAGGATTAGCCTTTTTTGTCAGGTCAATTCTGTAGACTACGGGTCTATCTCCATTACCGATATATCCTGCATATCCGGAAATATCCTGACTTATTTCCCAGGAAGAGAAATCAATAGCTGTGCCCAATCCAAAGGCGATGGCATCGTTTTGCCGTTGGGTGAAATCGTAAATCTGCCATACATAAAAACCTAACATACCATGTAGTCGCAAACTTGAATGGGTATTATCTGAAAGATTGAAAGATTTTCCTGCTGATAGGTCAAATGCATAAGCAGGAGCATCTGTATATCTGGCATCTTCCAGTTTCCCTCCTGAAGCAGTTTTCAACTGTATACTTAAGGCAACATCAGGGAATTTGGGCTTATCCTTTAACAATTGAACGATCGTACTGACAAAAACATCTCCTTCTGTAGATCCTTCCCCACTACTCGTCCTGGCTGCTCGCAGATCTCTTATTTCCTCTGAAAATTGATACTTTTCATATGTTACCATAAAAACTTCTAATGCTACCTTTTCTGGGGCAATAGGCAAATAAGCACGTAGAAAAAGATCGTATGTTTGATCTCCCTCATTGAAATGAAATTCTGGTCGTAACTCTATTTCCGAAAGAGATCTTATTTTCCCTCGTTGAAGCCTGAGAACAGGTAAAGCGTTAGGCCCTAAGGTCTCAGGAGCAATATTTAGAAAGAACCTCCAAGGAGTAACCCCATCCCAACCTACTCTGGCGGCCCACAAGTCGAACTCATTTTGAGCAAATGATCTCAGCCCACTTCCTAGCAATAAGAACATACATAAAACCACAGGCTGAATGCATCGAAAAACCCAATTCTTCATATTCTTTGATTCTCAGGGAGTTTATATATCCCCATGCTGAGCTAAATGACAGGGATCATCCCCGTTGGTACCAATTAACCCTCCTCTATGTTTAATTCCACTTCTCCATCCAATGGAAAAGACTGGCACAATAAACGATACCCTCTATCGTAATCTTGTTCTGTCAATGCATTTTTATCCCGCATTCGCACCTTTCCTTTTTCCAGCACAGCCATACAGGTTAGACATTCGCCTGTTCTACAAGAATGTGGGATATCTACACCTGCCTCAAGACCAGCATCCAGTATACTCATGCCTGCTGGAACCGTGACTTCCTTCATCCCGACTTTGGTATTGATGGATACCTTTCTGGTTTGTATTCCTTCCTGTTCGATGCCTTCTAAAATGTGTTTTGCCGGGCTGTGATAGGCTTCCCTAAAAATGTGTTGCTCCTTAATCTCTGCTTGGATCAATGCTTTTTGTGCGAAGTCCATCAACTCCTCTGGTGCGCAGAGAAAAATCTTATGAGGGTTCGTTTTATCAAACCCTAATTCGGCCAAATAACTCATTATGTTGTCCGAAGTAATTCTTCCTTTTTTGTGATCCAGGCTGAGCCCAGGCTCAGCCTGAGATAAAATGTGGAGCAGCTTAAACCTGTGAGAGAATATATCGCTTAATTTCTCCAGTTCAGATCGAAAAATAATACTAGCTTCATTCCTATTGGCATAAATAAACAATACTTTACTTCTGGGTGCATCGAAGAGCGTAGATCTTAACATGGCCATTAAAGGCGTTATACCACTCCCTGCTCCTATCAGCACTATGGTTCTGATATCTTTTACAGTATTAACTAAAAAAAATGATCCTGCCGGCTCTATAACTTCCAATCGCATACCTACTTTTACGTGTTCATGTAAATAGGATGAGACCACGCCCTTAGGAACTCGTTTTACCATGATTGCCAACTGCTCATCTAGTCGTTGGGTAGTAAACATGGAATATGATCGATAATAAAATCGTTGATCAATTTCGACTTTTAAGGTTAAGTATTGTCCCGGTTTGTATTGTATTCTTTCCAATTTAGGTTGGTGGAAATAAATGCTTATTGCATCGGCTGTATCCCGATGTACGTTTGCAACTTCCAGTAAATAGTGTTTCGGCATTCCCATATTAACCTTGGAACATGTTACAGCTCCAGCTTGTTTATTTATTGATTTTTCTTATTCTCCCCAAAGGTAAACTGTTCATATATCGATAATAAGCTGAGGGATTCTTTTTCCCAATGTAATTCTTCTGCTGCCTTCTCACATTGTCGCTTATAATCGCTGTATTTTTCTTCATTTTCGCATATAGATCGAATCTTATCAGCAAGCTTAGAGGAAGTGCGTTCTTCATTGATGAGTACCTCTCCTACCCTATGCTGCTGAACCAGCTTCCTCATTTCAGGTAAGTCTGAAACCAGAACTGGTATACCTGCCTGAATGTAATCAAATAATTTATTAGGAGAGGCAAAGCGATAATTGGCTCCCATATCTTCTTCTAAACTTAATCCCAAGTGTGCCTGAACAGTTAATTCAGGTAATTTTTCGAAGGGAACAAATCCTATTAAGTCAATCCTGTCCGCGAAGGAAATATGTTTCAGGGTATTCTTTAATTGGCTTTCAATGTCTCCTCTCCCTACGATCCAAAGCTCATATCCCTCCAAATGGGCCATACTTTCTATCATTAATTCCAGCCCGCGCCCCACATTTAAAGAACCTTGATAAATCAATCTACGGCGGAGGGTATTTTTCTTTATAGTCGTATTAGGAATAACTCTTTTTGAGGGAAGATTTCGAACAACTGAAAAAGGAATGCGATAGCGTTGGTAATAAATCTGAGACAGACTCTCATTTACGGTATAAGCCGCATGTACTTTGGGAATTAGCCATTGTTCTATCTTAAGCCATATATGCTGAGTCCGGGGTCTGTGTATGAGTTCGGGGACTTCGGTAAATAACTCATGAGCATCATAGATCAAAGGAATTTGCTTTACCTTTGAAATGAGGGTGCAGGCTAGCAAGGTATCCAGATCATTTGCATTGATTAAGTGGACTTTGCGAAATAACAATAGTAAAAAGAGACGCACATTGTATTCGAGATAGAACCATTTTCCTCTTTGGAACCACAATTTCATTCGCTTGGTACCATAAGAACGGGGAAGTAAAGGAAGAGAATGAGGTAGTCTTCGCCCTACTACTAATACTTTCCACCCCGAAGCTTGAAGAGAGCTCGCTATTCGATGAATTCGCTGATCTGAAGAGAGATCATTAATCACTGCCATAATGAGTTTGCGAGAAGAAGTTGAAGAAGAGGGAAAAATGCTCATTATGATTCGAAGCTAATATTTATTTTTACGGAAATATACAAACTGGATGAAATATTTTCTCGCCTGTATTACAATACTGTCCTCCACTTTTCTTTATGCTCAAGATGCAGATCTATTATTGAATCACGACTTGTATCATTATATCGATAGAATTGATATCAAAGGTTATACTAATCAAGTCATTCACACAGATATAAAGCCATATGCGAGAGAACATATGGGTCCATTATTATTAGCCGTTCCATCAGAAGAACTCACTCCTGTAGAAAAAGGCTGGCATGAAAGAATGCTCAATTTAGTTTCCGATTCTATGGCCAATGTGGATCTTCATAAAGGTCTATGGAATACCTTTTATACAAATCACAGGGATTTTTACCATTTCGCTTCTTCGGGAAATAATGATGTTGAGTTATATATAAATCCAGTCCTTCACGTTTCAGGAGGGTTAACATCTCATGAATATCCAGATTTTAGGAGTCCTATTCCCCTTACCTACAATTCCAGAGGAGTAAGTATCAGGTTAAAACTGTTTGAAAAAGTCGGAATTTATACCGAGGTATTTGACAATTTAAACAGAACACCTGTGTTTATCTATCGACATTTTTTGGAAAGAGATGTACTTCCCGGAGAGGAATTCATTAAGACCTTCGGAGATGAAAACACATTGGATTATTTTAGTTCACGTGCCTATCTCACTTTCAGTCCGGTAAAACCATTCAGGATTAAATTTGGTAAAGACAGAGCTTTCTGGGGGAATGGCTTCCAAAGTTTATCCCTCTCCGACCACGCAGCTAATTACCTCATGTTACAGTTGAATACCAGGATATGGAAGCTGGAACTCACCAACCTATTTACCCAGATGATAGATTTCATCCCCAACAAAAGTGATGATGAAGGGACATTTCCACGAAAATATGCCGTATTCCATCAATTGTCCTATAAACCGAATCCTCGCCTCTCCTTCAGTGTGTATGAATCCATCGTTTATACCCCTCAATTAGCTAATGGAAGTAGAGGGTTCGAATTACAATATCTAAATCCAATCATTTTCTACAGAAGTACAGAACAAGCGCTTGGAAGTCCAGATAATGCTTTCATTGGTTTTTCGGTGAAAGCTAATGTAGGTAAAACAGCTCAGTTATACGGACAGGTATTGATAGACGATTACAATTTTAGTAAACGAAGGGAAGGTTCTGGATTTTGGGGAAATAAATTGGGATATCAGATTGGAGCTAAATATATAGATATATTAAATGTGCCCACTTTAGACCTTCAGCTTGAATATAATCGAGTTCGCCCTTACACTTATCAACATTTTAATGTAGCTGCAAACTTTACGCATTATGGACAAGTGTTGGGGCATGCTGCTGGAGCAAATTTAAATGACGTTACTGCTTTATTACGCTATCATCCCATTCCTGCCTTGAATATAGTCCTCATTTACAGCCAAATTGAGCAAGGCCTGGATGAAAATGATATAAATTACGGAGGAGATCCAGCTAGATCTTTTGCAGTAAACCGAGCGAGAGATTTTGATAATACGGTAGGTCAGGGAGTTTCATTATCCATAAAACACTTAAGGGGAAGAGTTACATACCAATTGTTCAAAACGGACATTTATGCTGAGATAGAAGGTAGGTTGAGATTGGAAAATGACATTCGAACGATTAGCCTTCTGGGAGGGATCAGAATGGGAATTCCGACAAGACCTGTAAAATTTTGAGGGGAAGTTAAAGGGAACATTAATTTTTAGTGTATCGCTCTTCCAGCCAGTTTAACACATCCTTAAGGACGAGCTCTTTTTGAGGCTCATTAAAAATCTCATGATAAAATCCCTCATATAACCGTAAAATTTTATCTTGAGAATCAGCCCTCTCAAATAATTCTTCGCTTCCTTTAATATTAATTAATTTATCATCTGTACCATGCATAATTAACACAGGGAGCCGAAATTCCTCCATACAGCCTTGAACCTGCTTGATGGCCTTGATAGTTTCTACGCCAGTTTTTGCAGGAGGGCCTTGTTGGAACACATGAGGATCATCTGTGTAAGTTTTAACGACCAAAGGATCTCGACTAATAGCTGAGGTATTAATTTTAGCAACTCTTAAATGGGGCATCCATTTGGCAATATAAGGAGCTAAAAATATCAATATTGGGGAAAAATCTTCTCCGAGTTTCAAAGCTGCGCCACTCAGTATCACCCCTTTCAAATTTGCTTGCTGTAAGATGACATAAGAGGTCACGATAAGTCCTCCCAGACTGTGCCCAATCATGAAAATATCTTTCTCGGGAAATTTACTTCTGATTTGTGAATGAAAGCGCTTTACATCAGAAATATAGTCGCCAAATTTTTCGGTGTATCCTCTGACGCCCTCAGATTCCCCATGTCCCCTTAAATCGATCGCATGTACTCCATATCCGTGCGAAGTGAGATAAGCAAATACGTGTTTATATCTGGCTGAATGTTCTACGATACCATGAATTAAAATAACATGAGCCTTAACCGGAGTAGCAGGCAAATTGGATATGGCATAAATTTCTAGTCCGTCATGGGCATTAAATCGCCAGGAAAGATACTGCTCTGGATAAGGCTCACTCATGTATTACCAACTTGAATTCACAGCTAAAGGGTTAATCTTATACTCCTAAGCTCCAGCCATCACGGTATATCCTCTTCACATATTCATTGGCAGGATCGTAATTTGTAATTTGCATATTTTTTCCATCCCATAGAAGTTTTTTCCTTCCCTCATTACCATCATAAAAACTCCTGATAGCGAGATTACCCATTAAAATCATCTCAGTGAGTGGACCGGCATAATCGAAATTAGAACTTGGTTGCGTTCCTTCTTTACATGCTGCCACCCAACTAGATTGATGACTACCTTCTATGCGTTCCAAGGTCTTTTCAGGCGCTACAAAGTCCTCCATCTTACTTAAAGGCAATAAACGAGGTCTCCTGGCATATACATCACACATCAACTTGCCTTTATCTCCCACGAAAAGAACTCCACCTCCACTGTCTCCCATAGGTTCACCATCTTCTAGTTCTTCTGGCCTTCTGGGAAGTAATCCACCATCATACCAATGCAAGGTAACCGGAGGCATTCCTTCTCTTTCTGGAAATTCAAAATGAATGATTGATGCTGAAGGTGCGCAAGCTGATGGATCAACAATTTTTCTATCGGGCGTCCGCTGAACAGTGGCACTCGCTTCCACACTGGTAGGATATCCTAATTTTAACGCCTTGAATGCAGGATCAATAATATGACACGCCATATCTCCCAAAGCACCAGTCCCAAAATCCCACCATCCTCTCCATCCGAAGGGAACAAAGGTAGGGTGATAAGTTTGCAAAGGAGCTGGCCCTAACCACAAATCCCAATTTAGCGTAGTTGGTACTGGAGGAGCTATTTGAGGACGAGAAATCCCTTGAGCCCATACAGGTCTGTTGGTCCAACAGTGAACCTCTTTTACTTCTCCAATCGTCCCGGCATCTATCCACTCGCATATTCTTCTGATATCATCACTGGAATTTCCTTGATTCCCCATCTGTGTAGTTACACCATATTCTCTGGCTTTTTCCGTAAGTAAGCGGGCCTCATATACATTGTGAGTAAGAGGCTTTTCTACATAAACATGCTTATTCAATTGCATACAGGCCATAGCCGCTACAGCATGGGTATGATCTGGCGTGGAAATCATCACTGCATCTATGTCATTTCCCATTTCTTCTAGCATGAGCCTGAAATCTTTGTACCGCTTCGCATCAGGATATCGCGAAAAAGAGGTAGCTGCTCTTTCATCATCTACATCACACAATGCAACGATATTTTCCACCGTCTGCTTAGTAGCTTCATCCCATTGGCTGGCAGCTGCCAAATTACTGGTTCCTTTGCCTCCAGCTCCTATCCCAGCAATGTTCAACTTATCACTCGGAGCTATATATCCTGGTCCCCCCATTACATATCTGGGCAAAATAGTTAGCCCCGCCGCCGCAGTAGCACTTTGTTTAATGAATTTTCTTCTACTACTTCCCTTATCATCAGGAGAGGTAGATGAATGAGATAACGAGGTCGAAGTATGGCTCTTAGTATTCATAAAATATTGGTCCCTTTTGGTTAATGATGAAGGTGGATGACTATCTCAATGTCAATAATTTTTCGTCTTTCTTAAAATATAACCAATCTACCGCAGGATTGGGATTTTCTTCTGTATTAAATTCAAAAGTTACGTATAAATCTGTTACACCACTTGGTCGATCTTGTACGGGAATTGTAATTTCACCCCATTCACCTCTTTTTGTTACTGGTATGTTTCCTGTTCCAATGATGTTACCATTGACTCCATCTCTCAACTGAATACTGGCTCCTTCATTTTCGGCTCTGGTTCTCATTACAATAGAAGCGACTCCATTCAAATCAATCTCATTAAAGACAAACCATGAAGAAGAGTTAATTTGCCCGTAAAACGATAGTTGCCCATTGTTACGATCGTACTTCCTCACTCCTTTTCTCATGTCACTATTTTCTGCCTGAAGTTTTGCCGGTCTAAGTCTCAGTTCACGCTTCACGGTGATGGGAGGAATGTGATTACCCCCTTGATCCGTGTATTTAGCAGTGAGAATATACATTCCCGCAGAACCATCTTTAATATGCTCATTAGTGGAGATCTGACCTTTCATGTCCAGAAGATTTTTTTCCTCTTCCTGATCAATGGTCAATATGTAGGTCGCCATAGATGTTGCCTCTTCCTTTGTAAAGTTAGGATGAGCCGCCATGACTCTTTCTCCCCAGTTTCCACTTCCACCATTGATGATTTTATTGGCAATAGTCTGAATCATCTTATCAGAATCATCATATCTATCTGCTACCATCATATAGCTTGGACCTACGGAATGGTCTTTTACCTGATGGCAAGCTTTACAATCACTATTTTCGATCAGTCCCTTTCCAATAGTTTTTACCGAAGCCTGTTGGTGTCCCTGAGCGACCATAGTTAAATCCTCTCCTATAGGCAAATAATCAAAATAAACCTCTACATCTTTGAGAGCATTGCCATCTTCTGTGTCATTCACCGAAACTTCATACGTTAATTTCTCCACATCCCAATAAAAACTCTTATTGCCATTCACATTGATAGCTACTTCGGGAGGATCATTTCCCACTTCAATTTCCATCTCAGCGGTAGAGGTAGCTCCTGAAGCATCTTCTACTATCAAAGTAGGATAGAAAGTCCCTACTTCTGAAAAAGTATATTCTACTACTGGATCTGTAGAATACATCTTATCATCTTCAAAATACCATGTATATTTAAGCTCTTCTTCAGGATCATAATCAAACGATTCTTCTGCAGAGAACCTCACTTTCATAGGAGCCGCTCCTACGACTCTATCAGCCTGGATTTTTGCAATGGGTTCCCTATTACCTGAAGCAAAATCGATTCTTGAT
Source organism: Bacteroidia bacterium (assembly GCA_965262565.1). GTDB lineage: Bacteria > Bacteroidota > Bacteroidia > J057 > J057 > CBDHFQ01. The sequence continues at coordinate 68,608 of CBDHFQ010000012.1, read as the reverse complement.
ATCTTTGCCTCCTGATTTCTCGAGAACCAATTCCTGCCATATTCCAGAATATATAAAGAACCATCTTCCGCTAATTCTATATCTATGGGGTTAACAAATTCAAAGTTATCCAAAAATGGTTCCATTTTCGCATAATTCCCATCTTGGTCAAAGCTTACTGCCTTCACCCATCCTCTGATCCAGTCGTAAATGATTAATTTTCCGTCATAATACTCCGGCAGTTTATTTTCTCCTTGATATAAATCTGAATAGAAAACGGGGCCAGCCATTGCATTTCTACCACCAGTACCCACTTGAGCAAAATCAGGAGAATTTGCATAAGGATACCAAATCATAGCAGGTTGGGCAGGAGGAAGCTCTTGAGGACCTGAATTATTAGGAGAGGTATTTACCACTTTTGTAGGGGAAAAGAAATTATCCGCATTTCTTCCCGTTTGGTAATCGTAGTCTTTATAAGGCTTATTATTACCTACAAAAAATGGCCATCCAAAATAACCTGGTGCTTTGGCTTGGTTTACTTCATCATATCCTCTTGGCCCTCTATTTTCATTTTCCTCCCTTGCATCAGGCCCCACATCTCCCCAATATACGTAATAAGTTTTGGGATCTATGGAGAAGCGGAACGGATTCCTACACCCTTTAACATATATCTCAGGCCTTCCTCCTGAACCGTCATCCGGAAAAAGGTTTCCTTCAGGAATTTCATACGATCCTTCCTCTGTCGGCCGGATTCTTAATATAGCTCCTCTCAAATCAGCCATGTTGCCGGAGGATCTTTGAGCGTCCCAAGGACTATATCCTTCCACTTCATTCATCGGAGCATATCCTTCTGAATTGTATTTCCTACTTTGAATATTAAATGGATTTGTATTATCACCAACTGAGATAAATAAATTTCCTTCTGGTCCAAATGCCAGGGCACCAGCAGCATGACAGCATTCATCTCTTTGAACAGGAATCTTTATAATTATTTTTTCACTCTCGAAATCCAGGCTGTCATTAGGTAAAAAGATAAATCGAGAGACATGTTGAACCGGTTCATCTCCTATCGGCGAATAAAAAAGGTAAATCCATCTGTTTTCCTCAAAATTTGGATCAAGCGCTAACCCCAGTAGACCGTCTTCGTGTCTCGTATGGACGGGAAGAATAGCACAGGTTTTTACTGAATCATATTCCTGATCATACAATTTCAGAGCACCTCTCCTTTCGATAAATAATACTTTTTTATGTCCCAGAATGGCCAGTTCCATGGGCTCGTTAAGATTGTTCGCAAGGATTTCCTGTGCAAATCTGTTTTCTTCTGGTACCCTTAAACTCTTGGCATTTTTATAATTTAATCTGCCTCCATCCATAGCATAAGTAATCCCACCCCACAAATGGCTTAAATACTCAGGGTCTGAAAATGTCTCTTCAGTATGTCCAAAATTAGTGTAAAAAGCCCTTCCTCCATCATACTCATGATACCAGGACATGGGATGTTGGGGATTCTCACCATAATCATATGAGTTTTGATCAATGGAGACTAATACATTTACATCCTCATTGAATTGTTTAAAATTATAATACTCGTCTGTTCTTTTCCACGTTGCGGGCAATCCTGCAACAGCCGGATGCGTCGAGTTTTGTTTCACAGTCGCAATTCCATCCCTGACATTCGGATCACCAGGATGTCCGCTAAAATATCCTCCCACTAATTTCCCATACCAAGGCCACTCATATTCAGTATCTGATGCTGCATGTACTCCCACAAATCCTCCACCAGCCTGGATATATCTTTCAAAATCTGCTTGTTGAATATGGTTAAGCACATCTCCAGTAGTATTGAGAAAGATGACAGCACTATAGTTCTTAAGGCTATCCTCATTAAAATAAGAAGCATCGGTAGTAGTATCAATGGCTACTCCATTTTCATTGGCTAACTTCATTAATGCACCTTTCCCTGCATCGATGGAATTATGGTGAAATCCTTTAGTCTTAGTGAAGACTAATAATCTTTTGGGGCGCTCACCACAAGAAGAAAACAAAATCACTACACACAATAGGAGTAGCCTCACATTCTTTATAATATTCATAAATTAAGAGCAATAAATAATCAAATATCAACCTTATTAAATTACAATATACTTAAATTTCTTCAATTTGAATGTTCCTAAACCAAACTTGGTCGCCATGATCTTGTAGAGCGATATGTCCTTTTCCCGCCTTCCCATACATTGGCTTATCAGCAAATTTGCTCTTCTCATATCTTTCTGTCCAATCTTCATCGCCTAGCTGATATTCTACTACTTTGGTTCCATTTAACCATTGTTCCACATGTCCATTATCTACGACCAACTTTACTCTATTCCACTCCAATGCTGGCTTTACAGTCTCCTCACTACAAGCATGCAGATCATAATTATCACCTGCTCTATGCATGTGAATTTTGGCATCTTTATGTCTTTCATTATCCAGTATCTGAACCTCTGGCCCCGAATGCCATACGGCTCCCAGATCTTCATTTTCTACAACATGGAAAAATATTCCGCTATTACCACCTTCTGAAATTTTCCATTCTAATTCCAAGACAAAATTTGTAAACTGATCTTTGGTAACGATATCGCCTCCTCCTTTACCTGTAAGTTCTAAAATACCTTCACTAACCTGCCACATACCAGATAAAGTGTCAGTCTTAAAATTTCTCCACTTTGAGAGATCTTCATCTATTAGTTCAATCACTCCACTTGAAGCTTCCTCATGTTCAGGAACTTCTACCTTCTTGGATTCTGACTGAGACGTTGATGAACCACAAAAGACAGAACATAGTGAAGCAATAAATACAATTATTACGAGTAATCTGGGGCTGAAATTAATAGTCATTTGTTTGTTGGGAATTAAACGAACCATAAAAGTTATTAGATTTTCTATATATGTAAAATAATATAGAATTATATCCAAAAATACTATTTACGTGATTAAATTTTGGAAAAAAAGCATCAGCTTGTATCCTGTACTTCCCGTCATCACATAGCTTATTACAGCTGTTTTTACACACCTTAAAGAGGACAAAGAATCTATTATTCAAGAAGTTAATTGAATGAAATTCAACTATTATTGAATTTCATTAAAATTTAATGGCCCATTTATGAAAGATGGTTATAAGAATAGAAACAAATGAGTGGATAAAGGACTTGCAAATTATAATTATAATTTCCACTTTTGAATAAATCGAACTCCCAATTATAGTATAATACCTATACATATTACAGACTAAATTTTATATCAGTATATGTATTTCCATTTTAAATATTTTTTATTAAAAAAATTAATTGCTTAACCATATAGAATTATCAATACTTTATGCCTTTTCCTTTTGAGACTGACTTACTATTAGTAGATGATAGTCAAGCAGATGCAATGTTGATGAAAATTGCTCTCCAGAGAATTGCTCCTGAGTTGAAACTAACATGGATTGATAACGGATTTAAAGCGCTGGAATTTCTTTTGGACACTTATGAAAGAGGAGGGAAAAGCGGTATTTTTTTACCTAAAATAATGCTCCTGGACTTAAAAATGCCTAGTATGAGTGGTACTGATGTTTTAATGGAAATTAGCCATACTCCTTTTCTTAAAGAGATCCCAATTATTACCTATTCATCTTTTGCGATCCCCGATGAAGAATATACCATATTGAGATCTGGAACTGAGGCACATTTATTTAAGCCCTTTCGATTTGACATGCTTGAGGCACTTCTAAATAAAATTATTAAAAGGTGGATGTTAGTTTCTTAATAAAAAAAGCCCCATAGATCAAAAAATCTATGGGGACATAATTAATCATATTAATTAAACTGCAGCGTATGCAGGTATATATTTAGGTTGAATGAGAGAATCTTTACGTTTCAATTCTCCAGTAGAACGAATAATTAGATCTATCCTCTTATTCACGCCCAACTTAATTCCCTCTTGACGTAACTTTATCTTAAACACCAATAACACATTTTTTAAAAGATCATTTTCTCGCAACTCAACGTATACTTCTTTCAAATGATCATAAAATTCAATATAGGTATTAATTTTCCTTAGTATATTTGCTTTCGTCGTTTTTGGAGGCTCAAATTCAAAAATTCGCACTACATTTTGATCGTAAATCGGATAGTCCTCATTAATCAAATTCATCATCTTGGATAGAGAAGCGAAATGCTTTTCACTAAATTTAGATTTACGCTTTTCCCCTAACCAGTGTTTAGCCAGTTCATACGTATCAATTTCCGTCTCTTCCTTGTTCTGTTCCATCAGGGAAAATAAACTCTGTATATCTTCTTGTTTTAAACGGTAAGATCTCAAAGAAAAGTAACGAATAAATCTGTCTTGAAATGAGCTATCGGATGAAACATCTTCTTTTTGTAAGGTATCTTTTAAATCTTGGTATTCACGCACCCGATCCAGAGAAATGTTATCTAGGATGTTTCCGCCATTGTGTTCTATAAGACGGCACAATTCATCAATATAAACCATATGAGGATGTATTTAACTATTATTTAAAATAATCCAGTATCAGCCGTGTTCAAAAAATTTAGCGAAAGGCAATCATGAACAGAATTAACGACGCAGAAACTGAAGTGGTATATTTAATTAACGCCTTAAAGTTCGTAAAAGTTTCAACAGAAATCAATATTTGTTGGAAACCAATCTCTCAAAGGTGAGGTAAGAATTTGAAAAATAATTGTTAATTATTTACCAGACCGAAATATAAGGTAGTTTAAAGAATTGATTTGAACTATATTGTGATAAATGATAGCCTTCAATTCCATGCGTGTATACAATTTTATATAAATTACTATTCTTTATATATTTCACCTAAAGTATATTCTAATTCACAACGAATTCAATCTCCGTCCTTTTTAGTATCCTATGTCAAAATCATTCTTTGTTGCCAGATACATCACCCCCTGATCTCCTTCAAAGAGAAAATCATATTGAAATTTCATGCCTATTTTCTCCATAACCCTGATAGATGCTTTATTTTCCTTTTTAGCTCTCCCTATAATTCTATGTAATCCCAATTGGAGAAAGCCATAAGCTAAACAAGCACTGGCAGCTTCAGTAGCATATCCTTTGCCCCAGTACTTTTTGTGCAAGCGAAATCCAATATCAGCCCCCTCTTCGGCAGACCAGTATTTAAGTCCACACCAGCCAATAAAATGATGCCCATCTTTGGTCAAAGTAGCCCATCTCCCCATACCGAATGCACTATATTGGTCATAATTCTTTAAAAATGATTTCGCTGCAGCTATAGACTTAAAAGATACATCTCCGGTGTATTGTAACACTTCCCTATCTAAATTTAGAAGATACATTTCCTTAGCATCATCCAAGGAAAATGGCCTCAACTGTAACCTCTCTGTTTCAAAAAGTATATTCATCGACATTTGGCAATAAACTCAATAGCAATGGAAGTTTCTTAATCTATTGTACCTGATGGTATTTAGCTATGAAAAATGATAAATTGAACCGTTCCCTACATTAAAATTGGTATTTGTATCATGTTCATATATAGCATTACTTATTCTATTAAAGAAGCTTTAAGAGAAGAATGGCTTATCTGGATTCAGGCGCATTTTATTTCCAGGGTCATGCAAAGTAGACATTTTACAGATTATAGCGTTAAAGAACTGCTCGAACCTGCCCCTGATTCCGATATGGTCACCTTTAATATTCAGTTTTCTATAGGATCTTTGGATAAACTTGAACTCTTTCGGAAAAATGCAGGAAGAGAAATTCAGCAAATACATCAAGATCGCTACAAAGATAGATTTATCGTAGTTGAAACTATTTTAAGGGAATTAAGAGTTTATTAGCTTTAGAAACTCATGTTTAATCTTCTATCTTATGGAAATTCCTTTAAAAGGACTTCATCATGTCACTGCTACAGTAAACAAAGCTCAGGAAGATATAGATTTTTATGTCTCTATCTTAGGACTGAGACTGGTCAAGCAAACAGTGAATTTTGATAACAACCAGGTCTATCATTTCTATTATGGGACTGAAGTTGGCACACCAGGAAGCATTATGACTACCTTTCCTTATTTCCAACAAAATGTTAGAAAAGGACTCTTTGGAACAGGACAGGTCTCCCAAACTGCTTTCTCGGTAGCCGCTTCTTCTATTTCGTTTTGGCAGGAACGCTTAACCTCCTTTCACATTCCCTTTACCACCAGTATTCAATTCGGAGCTGAAAGATTAATATTTTCAGACCCTTCAGGATTATCTTTAGCTTTGGTAGCCAATGAACAAGATGTACGCTCTTCCTGGCAAGGAATAATAGAGGGAAACATGGGAATTAGAGGAATTTATAGCGTAAACATCTCTGTAGCTGATTTAGAACCGACAGTGACATTTTTCACTAACTTTTTAGGGCTTTCCATAAGAGAATCTCAACCTGATATGGTTCGTCTGTTTATCGACGAAGATTTACCAGGAAAATATATCGATATTTTCCAATCCAGTATGAAGAAAGGAATAAATGGCATAGGAACTGTCCACCATGTGGCACTTGCTATTGAAGGAGAGGAACCTCAGGCTAAACTTCACGAGGCTCTAAAAGAACAGGGAATTCGGGTAACCGAAATTCTCGATAGAAAATACTTTAAATCCATCTATTTTAGAGAACCAGGTGGAGTTCTCATCGAAATAGCTACCATCAATCCAGGATTCACTATTGATGAGGAGGCCAAGCAGTTGGGGCAGTATTTGATGTTACCTCCCTGGGAAGAAGTAAACAGGAGCCACATCCTGGAAAATTTACCTGCTATTAAACTTCCCACATAATCTATGATCAATTTGCCAGTAATTCAGCTATCATTACATCATTTTCCAGCTTTATGAAACCACATTTTGGTCAGCCAATAGTACACCAGGGAGAACCCATTGAAAACGTGAAGCATGTAATGATTATGGTTCATGGAAGAGGGGCGTTACCTCAAAGTATACTCGCTCTTACAAAAGAATTCTCCTTTCATCAAATTTCCTACTTGGCTCCCGCTGCGGCTGAAAGAACATGGTATCCATACAGTTTTTTAGCTCCTATTCAGCAAAATGAGCCAGGAATTTCTTCAGGAATATTTACCCTTTCCTCCTTAGTGAATCAAATAATAGAAAAGGGAATACTTAAAGAACATATTTTTCTGTTAGGATTTTCTCAGGGTGCGTGCCTGGCTAGTGAATTTTTAGCCAGAAATGCAGATCAATATGGAGGTCTCTTTGTATTGAGCGGTGGACTTATAGGGCCAAAGGGGACTCCCAGAGATTATTCAGGAAACCTAAAAGAAACACCTATCTTCCTCGGATGTAGTGATGTAGATGCTCATGTTCCCAAGTGGAGAGTGGATGAAAGTGCCGAGATTTTTGAGCAAATGGGAGCAAAGGTAGAAAAGCGAATATATCCCGGGATGCCGCATACCATTAATAAAGATGAGATCCACTTGATCAACGAACTAATATCAAAAAAAATTTCCTAATTTGTTGAAACATAAAATTTAAGACACTCGTTAGAAAAATTGATTTAACCAAAGTTTAAACTTTAATCTTTCACAAATGAACAAATTAAGCATTAAGCTCATCGCCGTCCTGCTACTTGGTGGATTAGGATTCTCATTTCTAATGAATCCAAATGCAAAAAAAACATATCAAGTCGATACTGAGAAAAGTGTGATTACCTGGAAAGGGGAGAAAGTGACAGGTTCGCACACAGGAAATATTAGTATTAAAGAAGGAGAATTTTTATTTGAGGATGATCTACTTACTGGCGGAAGCTTTGTTATCGATATGACCTCAATGACAAACACTGATTTGAAGGATGAAGGGACAAAAAATAAGTTAATGGGACATTTAAAATCAGACGACTTTTTTGGTGTAGAAAAATATCCTACAGCTAATTTCGAAGCTACCAAAGTAATTTCTCGTGGCAAGCCGGGAGATTATAAGATAGTTGGAAACATGACTATCAAGGATCATACTGAAGAAATTAGATTTAATGCTTCGATTAATTCCGAAGGAGATCAAATAAAAGGAGTGGCTGATATCACTCTAGATCGTACTTTATACGATGTTCGCTACGGATCAGGCAGCTTCTTTGACAATTTAGGCGATAAAACAATTTATGATGAATTTTATCTGCAAATTGAGCTTGTAGGAAACGCTGCAGAAACAATGATGTCAAAAGAATAAATTTTTTTAACCATACAATTGGGTATTAGGTAAACATGCATCTCAGTTCCATCCCCGGTTCTGAGATGCTTTATTTGTAATCCCTCGAACTCTTATTTACCTTTTAAAGAAATCTAGCCAGTGTCTCAGCCTAAGTATTATCTTATCTTCTTAACATAGCAGAAAAGAGTCCCATCCTACGAATAGGTAGTTATAGAAATATCAGCCAACTGAATTGTAGATAGATCACGAGCTTCCAAATGTGTTTCTCCCATTAAAAACTCATCTATGGACCTGGCAGCCTCCCTACCTTCGGCGATAGCCCATACAACAAGGCTCTGCCCTCTTCTATTATCTCCTGCAGCGAACACTTTATTCACGTTTGTCTGGTAATTTTCAGTTTGAATGAGTCCCCTTTCGGTTAGGTTAACTCCTAATTGAGCTAGTAAGCCTTCTGGCTCGGGCCTGGTAAACCCAATCGCTATTAATACTAAATCACAGAGAATTTCTATTTCAGCATCAGGCATTTCATGGTGAACCCAATCACCATTTTCCCCTCGATGCCAATCTAATTTCACAGCTCTTAATGCCTTTAATTTTCCATTATCTCCAGTGAAGGCCCTGGTTAATAAGGCCCACTCCCGCTCACAGCCTTCTTCATGAGAAGAAGAGGTACGCATAATACGTGGCCATTCCGGCCAGGGATTATCTGCTTCTCTGGCAAAAGGGGGCATATTCCTCCATTGGATCTGCATAACGGAAGCAGCTCCTTGCCTATTGGCATTCCCCACACAATCCGATCCCGTATCTCCTCCTCCTATCACAACCACCCGCTTATTAGCAGCATCTACTTTCCTGGACTTATTTTCCCATTCACCGCTCACATATTTGTTTTGCTCAGTTAGATATTCCATCGCATGATGAATCCCCTCTAGTTCCAATCCAGGTAAATCCAAGGTTCTGGGAACAGTAGCTCCCGTTGCCAATAATACTGCGTCATATTTCTTCAATAACTCATCTCCAGAAATATCCTTACCTATTTCTATTCCACATTTAAAAGTAATTCCCTCCTCTTCAAGCATGTTAATACGTCTTTCGACGATCCATTTCTCTAATTTGAAATCGGGAATCCCATATCGCAGTAATCCTCCAGGATGTTTATCTCTTTCATAAACGGTTACGCTATGCCCTGCTTTATTAAGTTGAGCTGCAGCGGCTAATCCAGCAGGCCCCGATCCAATAATAGCTACTCTTTTATTCGTCCTTTTTTCGGGAACGTATGGCTGGTAATACCCCAGCTTGAACCCCATCTCAGCGATCTTCATCTCGACGTACTCTATGGTAACAGCAGGTTTATGGATCGCCAGCACACAGGAAGCTTCGCAGGGCGCAGGACAGATACGTCCAGTGAACTCCGGAAAATTATTTGTTTGTGCCAATATCTCCGCGGCTAATTGCCAGTCTTCATCGGTTACCGCTTCATTGAATTCGGGAATAATATTGCCTAAAGGACATCCTTTATGACAAAATGGAACGCCACAATCCATGCATCTGGAAGCTTGCTGGGAAGCTTTTGCATCAGAAAACGGCAGTACAAACTCTTTATAATCTTTCAATCGATCTTCTACAGGGCGATATTCAGGTAATTCCCTGTCATGCAGCAGAAATCCATGTGAACTACTCATGCCAGTTGAGTTATTATTTGGTCTTAAAGATTTCAGGTTATTGTATAAGGAATATTTACGCACTAGCTCTTTCTATTCGAGTGGTTGTGAAAGAATTTAATAAAGCAGCTTTGTAATCTTTTGGCATGACCTTTACAAAGTTAGCCAACTCCCGACTCCAATCTGTCATTAACTTTAAGGCGATTCTACTCCCGGTAAAGGTATAATGCTTGCTGATCATTTTTTTGACCAGATCAATATCATCATATTTAATCGTCTCCAAATCAACCATCTCTCTGTTACAATTTTTTTCAAATACTTTCCCAGGATCATAGATGTATGCCATTCCTCCACTCATACCAGCAGCAAAATTTCTTCCTGCTGTACCTAATATAATGACTACACCTCCCGTCATATATTCACAACCGTGATCTCCTACTCCTTCAACTACCGCTCTGGCCCCTGAATTACGAACGGCAAAACGCTCTCCTGCAATTCCTCTGATAAACACTTCCCCGCCAGTAGCACCATAAATTCCCACATTTCCTATAATGGTATTCTTTCCAGGCTCAAATCTCGCACATTTATCAGGATAAATGATCAATTGACCACCAGAAAGGCCTTTTGCAAAGTAATCATTGGCCTCTCCTTCTAATTCCAACCTTAAACCAGCGACTGTAAAGGCACCAAAACTCTGACCAGCCGAACCATTGAATTTATAATGAACCGTACCCACTGGAAGTCCTTCCGGTCCAAACTGTTTTGTTATTTCATTAGAAAGGAGGGTTCCGACGGACCGGTCTGTATTTTGAATTGTAAATGTCTTATATATTGGAACTTTTGTTTGTAGGGCTGCCTTTGCTGAATTAAATAACTTCCAATCTAATACATTTGCTAAGCCGTGATCCTGATTCTCCGTACAATAAATATCTATCTTATCGTTTACCTCTGGCTTGTACAGGATAGGACTCAAATCCAACTTTCTGAGTTTCCAATTAGAGGTTCTGGAATCTACCTTTAAAAATTGGGATTGTCCAACCATCTCATTGACAGTTCTAAACCCCAATTCTGCCATTATTTCTCTCATTTCCTGGCCTAAAAAGGTGAAAAAGTTGACCAGATGATCTGCATTTCCGGAAAACAGCTTTCTCAGTTCTGGATTTTGCGTAGCGATACCCACTGGACAGGTATTTAGATGACATTTTCGCATCATGATACACCCTTCCACAATTAGGGCAGCGGTAGCTAAACTCCATTCCTCAGCCCCTAACAAAGTAGCAATCGCCAAATCTCTTCCAGTTCGAATTTGTCCATCTACCTGAAGGGTAACCCTACTTCTTAAATTATTAATAACCAGTGTTTGGTGTGCCTCGGACAGTCCCAGTTCCCATGGAAGCCCAGCATGTCGGATAGAACTCAATGGGGATGCTCCTGTGCCACCATCATGTCCCGAAATAAGAATATGATCTGCTTTTGCTTTGGTAACTCCTGCTGCAATAGTTCCAACACCCGCTTCGGACACAAGCTTTACGCTGATCCTTGCACCTCGATTAGCATTCTTTAGGTCAAAAATTAACTGAGCCAGATCCTCAATGGAATAAATATCGTGATGAGGTGGTGGAGAAATAAGCCCCACACCTGGAGTAGCATGTCTCACTCGCCCTATCCATGCATCGACCTTATGACCAGGAAGTTGACCACCTTCTCCTGGTTTTGCCCCTTGAGCCATCTTGATCTGAAGTTCATCAGCATTAGTAAGATAATCCATCGTCACACCGAATCTTCCTGAGGCAATTTGCTTGGTGGCAGAACGCTCTAGATCCCCATTTTCTTTTCTGGTAAATCTAATGGGATCTTCCCCTCCTTCACCACTGTTGCTCTTGCCACCTATCCGATTCATCGCTATAGCTAAAGTAGTATGAGCTTCATGAGATAGCGAACCAAAGGACATAGCTCCCGTGGCAAAGCGCTTAAATATATTTTGTAATGGCTCTACTTCTTCAATGGAAATAGATGGCCGCAATTTGTTGAATGAGAATAAACTTCTGACCGTAATCGCCTTTTCTTGTTGATGATTTATTTGGGCAGCATACTTTTTAAACAAATCATATCTATTCCGGCTAGTTGAGTGCTGAAGGAGATGTATCGTTTCAGGATTCAACAAGTGGGCCTCTCCCCTCCTCCTCCATTGATAAATACCTCCAAGGGCAAGTCTGGGCGATTTTTTCTCATCGTTCCTAAAAGCCACATCATGCCTTGCCCAAATTTCAAGTGCCAGATCGTCAAATCCCATGCCCTTAATCCTACTCACTGTACCTGCAAAACACGTATCTACTACATCATTATCTATTCCAAGAATTTCGAATATTTGCGCTCCCTGATAGGACTGAATAGTAGAAATTCCCATTTTAGAGAACACTTTTAACAGTCCCTTCTCAATCGCTTTAATATAATTTCCATAAAATTGTTCTTCCGATATATCTATATCTCTATGGGTAGACTGAGCTAAATCTGAGATGCTTTCGAAAGCTAAATAGGGATTTATAGCAAGGGTTCCATACCCGATCAAAGTAGCAAAATGATGAACCTCTCTGGCATCTCCCGTCTCAGCGATGATATTTACTTTTGAACGCAATCCACATTTAATGAGAGCGTGGTGAATAGCTCCGCAAACCATTAAGGAAGGGATTGGAGCCTTTTCCTCATTGGCACATCTATCACTTACGATTAAAATATTACATCCATTTTTAACCTTTTCGGCTGTTGCGAGACAAATCTCCTCAATCCGACCTTTTAATCCAGTTTTTCTGTCAAATACAGCATCTATTGTACATACATTAAAATAAGGATGTGAAATGCCTTTCAATGTTGCTAATTCCCGATTTGTCAATACAGGAGAAGGAACAGAAATATAGTATCCTTCATTCAAATCGCGCTCGAGAATATTAGGACGCATTCCTATCCAGTTTCGTAAGGACATAACTAATTTTTCTCGTATCGGATCAATAGGTGGATTACTAACCTGAGCAAACAGCTGCTTGAAATAATTGGATATGTGTTGGCTTTGTTGTGATAAGCAAGCTAGAGGAGTGTCGGCTCCCATAGATCCAAGTGCCTCTTTTCCATTAACAACCATGGGTGTCAATACAATCTTCAACTCCTCAGCTGTCATGCCAAATAATTGCTGCCTTGTGAGAAGGGGAAGATTGGAAGTTGAAGAGAGGGGTAATAATGAGGAATCTGAATGGGAAGGAATGTTAGTTAATTCGAAGGTCTGCTTTTTTAACCATGCTCCATAAGGGTATTTATTGCAAGCGGCCTCTTTCAATTCATCATCATAACATATTTTCCCTAAAGACAAATCGGCTAACATCATTTTTCCGGGCTGAAGGCGTCCTTTTTCCTTTATTAATACTGGATCAATGGGTAAGGCACCTGTTTCTGAAGCGAGAATAAATCTATTATCCCTTGTTAAGCAATATCTGGACGGTCGAAGCCCATTTCTATCTAAGGCTGCCCCTACTCTCACTCCATCTGTAAAACAAACTGCTGCTGGTCCATCCCAGGGCTCCATCATGGTAGAATGGTATTGAAAAAAAGCCTTACGTTGTTTGGCCATAGACTGATTGTGCTGCCATGCTTCGGGTATTAACATCATGATTACCTCCTGAATAGGTCTTCCCGCCATGACCAATAATTCTATGATACTATCCAGATTTCTTGAGTCGGATAAATCTGAGTCGCACACTGGTTTCAAACACTCCAATTCTTCTTGAGTAAATCCTCCTTCTTTTAGTAAGGCTTCTTTGGCCCTCATCCAATTAACATTTCCCCTGATCGTATTAATTTCTCCATTATGAGCAATAAAGCGAAAAGGTTGGGCTAATCTCCAGCGAGGGAAAGTATTCGTAGAAAAGCGAGAATGAACTAGCGCAAAAGCAGATTTAAAATGCTCATCCTGAAGATCTAAATAGTAAGGGCCTAATTGGTAGGTACGAAATTGTCCTTTATATACGATCGTTTTGGTAGACAATGAGGCTACATAATAGTATGGAATAACTTCAGGTTCTTTATGGATAATATCGTAATGAGCAGATCTCCTGAAAACAAACAGCTTTCTCTCCAAATCCGGTTGGGATAAGGTGCTATCTGAGGAGCCTACAAAGATTTGTTCAACCTTAGGAGCCACATTCCTTGCTGTAGTTCCTACATGCTTTGGATTAATAGGAACTTCTCTATATCCAAGAACGGACAGACCTAATTTTTGAATATGGATCTGCATCAGTTCTTTGCACTTGCTCCTTAGAAGATCATCCTGGGGGAAAAATACAGTACCTACGCCATATAGTCCTGGTTTTGGTAATTCTATCCCTAGAGGTTGACAAACGATAGAAAAAAATTCATGGGGAATTTGTACAAGAATACCTGCTCCATCACCTGTTTGAGAATCACTCCCACACGCCCCTCTGTGTTCCATTCGAACTAACATTCTCAACGCGTCTGTTACAATCCCATGAGAAGGAACGCCCTGAATTTGTGCGATCAGTCCCGTTCCACAACTGTCATGTTCCATAGCAGGAACATAAAGCGATTGTTGATTTACTTCATCTTTCATACATGCGAGGTTGAACAACCTAAATGACAATAGGTTGATAAAAAATAGCCTTTGATAAATAATAATCCCCTACACTTCCTTAGGATAAGAAAAACCCCATTTACAGCTTATCATTCTATTAACAACGATGTCCTAATCTTTTGTTTTAAGTAAAATTTAGAGGTTTTTTTGCGATTATAATAAAAATAAACCTCATTTCCTAGAAATATTTGAAACATTTACATACAATGGTAATATCCAGTAGTGGCAAGTTTAAAAGGTGTAAGTCTATGGCAGGTTCACGATTACCCTATTTATTTTTGGATTAGAATTCAAAATACCGAAATAGATCCATTAATGGTATAACAATCCCCAAAATAATTACCTCCTTATTGATAACCTTTTGCCTGGAGTAGAAATAATTCTGCGTATAATCCTTCCTGAGCTAGTAATTCATCATGGGTCCCCAGCTCGTGAAGTTCTCCTTTCTTAAGCACAAGTATACGATCTGCCATTCTCACAGTAGAAAATCTGTGAGAGATTAAGACGGCCATTTTTCCTTTAGTAAGATCTGTAAATCGTTCGAATACTTCGTATTCGGCTCTGGCATCCAGGGCGGCAGTAGGTTCATCGAGAATCAGCACTTTCGCCTCTCGCATGTAGGCTCTTCCTAGCGCCACCTTTTGCCATTCTCCACCAGATAATTCCACTCCTCCCTGAAACCTTCTCCCCAGCATCTGTTCATACTGATCCGGAAGTTTTTCTACCACCGTATCAGCCAAACTCTTTTCTGCTGCATGGATGATTAGTCCTTGATTGGTTCTTTCATCAATTTTGCCTACAGAAATGTTATCGGAAACTGTCATTTGAAAGCGCACATAATCCTGGAAAATTACCCCTATGGCTTTCCTCAATTCTACTAAATCGTATTCGTTGAGCGATCTTCCATCCAAATAAATCTTGCCACTGGTAGGATCATATAATCTTGCAAGTAATTTGACCAAAGTCGTTTTACCTGCTCCATTTTCTCCTACCAAGGCCAATTTCTCACCTGCATGAAAGTGAAAAGAAATATCTTTTACAGCATAACGCTCTGAATAGGGATACTTAAAGCTTACCTTATCGAAGATGAACCCTTTACTGATTACCTTGGGGAAAGCAACGGGATTTAGGGGATTCGTAATATTCGGCCTTAATGCCAAAAAGTCGAAAAAATCCTGAAGATATAAGGCACTTTGGGCGATACTTGAAAACCTTGAAAGTACTCGTTGCATCGATCCCCTCATCCGACTGAAAGATCCCGTCAAAAAGGTTAGATCTCCCAGACTTATTTGTCCTGTGATTGTCTGCTGAATAATGATGATATAAGCAATATAATATCCAATATCTCCAAGAGAATTAAAGAACAGCCCCCAACCTGCTCGCTGTATAGCTAATTTCTTATTCGCTTCATAATACGTATGCGCCAATTGACTAAACTTATCTATTAAAAAATCAGATAAGCCGAATATCTTCACCTCTTTAGCACTTTGATCACTGGCTCCTATATAGCGCAAATAGTCCAATTCCCTTCTTTGAGGAGTCCAATTTCTGGCTAGGGAGTAACTCTTTTGATTGAAAAATGTCTCGCTAATAAATCCTGGAATAACAGCGATAATTAGTAAAAGAATTAACCAGGGATTAAAAACGATCAAACCTCCCGCAAGAAAAATAATTGTTATTAAATCCTGAAGTTGGGAAAATATTTGAGACATCAAAGCTACTCTTCCTGTCGTTTGCCTGCGCGCCCTTTCCAGCTTGTCGTAAAACTGAGCATCTTCGAATTGGGATAAATCCAGAGAAGCAGCGTGCGCAATTAATTGTTCTGAACTGGTATTAGAAAATAGATCACCCAGGAGCGCGTCTAATAAGGTAATTCCTCTACTTAATATTGCCGTAAGGAGCACTAGCCCAAATTCAACTCCTACCAGACTCCATATATAGGATGAATCTACAGCAATAGAACCACTTTCAGCATTCGCGAGTAGCACAATTTCATCGATAATTAATTTGCCTACAAAGAGTGTGGCCAGTGGAACGCCTGCCTGAATCAACCTGAGGATTAGATTACTCCCTGCCATCCAGGGTTGGGTCCGCCAGATTAATTTTAGGAAAGGAGGGATAAATCTTAATGCTTCAAGATTTTCTTTCAGACTAAGTTCGCCACCGTATTGTTGGTTTTTGGCAGAAGCCTTAAAAAAATTAAAATTTACAGCCATTCAGTTATTGGTGCTTATTTGAATCACTTCCAAATGTATAACACCTAAGATTTGATTTTGTGACAGAAGAGAATTCTCATAAAATTAGATCGCCAGTTTTTTGTAAAATTCTTTTAGCTCTTCCTGAACTTCCTCTAATGAGCGGTCAACAATATTGATAAGTACGGTTCCATGTTTTCTTTCCGATTCTATGAGTAAAGATTGCAACTCTCGCCAATTTTCATTTTTTGCTGCCAAATCTAAATGGAGGGGGAGTAAGACCATCATTTCCTGGTTAGAGGATATAACATGGACAAAAGCCAACCACATTAAATCGTATAAGGCCTTGTCTTTTGGGTCTTCCTTGAAGTTTCTTTGTTTAAAATTTCTGGTATTCAAAATATAGCGAATCAACGAAACCTGAGAGGAAACGGGAATAGAAAGCGCTTTTAAAGCATTAAAAATATCCAGAATAGCATCTATATTATTCTCAATTAATGTTTCCTGATCCGCAGCATGATGTGCCATCTCTTTCTCGTACTCATCCATAATCAGCCGCACTCGCTCTTCCCCTAAACCAATTTTCCTGGCAAACTTGGCGCATAAAGCGTATTCTTCATCATCTATATGCCCATCAATCATCATCATAAATACAAGGTTCCTCAATGAAATTCTTCTTTCTTCGTCATCTTCGGGAATAACCAGATCTAATCTGCTCAAGTTTTCCTTCACATATTCAAAATCCGAAGGCATTAAATTGAGGCTTTCCGCTGCTTTCATAAGGAGAGCCTCTTCTTTCTCATCGATTTTTCCATCTGCAGCAGCTACAAGATAAAGATTTTGAAATATACCCAGATTTGCCAAGCGTTCTTCTTGCTTCAAAACATAAAACTCAACTACCTGATCTACATACTCTCTGGGAATTCCCATTAGACTGGCAAATTTCAGCAGGCTCCTGTATTCTCTGGGATCAATTTTTCCATCCGTAATCATAGTCAATACTACCATTCTCAATTCATGTTCCCGCTCTGCTTCATCATCTGGGATAATAAAATCCAGGTCAGAAATTTGTTGGATCTTTTCTCCGAATTCTTCTTGTGCCAGCCCCATCCCTCTGGCCATTTCTGCTAGTAAGCGAATTTCTTCCTCATTAATCATTCCATCTGCATGAGCCATCACACAGATATTCTGAAAAGTAATTAGGTGTTTTTCTTTTTCTGTCATAATTAACTGTGCCCCTGAATGATAGACTAAAAATACACATAAATATTATACGGTCAATATACTTCTTAGTAACCAAACTTACTAAAAACCTATCTATCAATTATCGAGAAATTTAGGCAATCTTATTCAAAAAAGGAGCGATTTCCCGCGAAGGTAAGCACTCCTTTAAATCAATATGATATTTCTTTTTCTTGTTATAGAGAAACAATCTTTACATTTTTATTCGCTACTTCAGGTAGAGTCATTCCTACGTTAGCATTGATATAAGTAGGATCACACACCACGAATCTTTTTCCTTTATGGTTTAAATATGTCCCAGAGACAGGTTCAGTAAATCGAACCGCAGTAGCCGCATGACCAGGAAATACTAAACCTACCACTTCCAGATCTAATAACTCTCTAACTAAATAAGCAAAGAGAACAGATCTATCTTCACAATCGTTGTATGGATAATAGAAAGTTTCCTCTATGAAGAGATAATTCTCAAAACCAAACTGTTGATGATCTGTCTTATAAGGAAAAGCTTTTTGAACAAATCTCAAAAGCATATTTGCAGCATCCACCTGAGATTTACCATGTATAACTTCCTTCAGAGCAGGAAGCAATGAATTTCTGACATATTTACTTGGAGGCGTTGCCATCTGGACTTCCCAATCAGTGAAAGGGTACTTATGATAAAAGTGAACCACATTCTTATTAAGCTTCACTTTCACATTATAAGTTCTGTTGGCGTATTTAAAGGAAAGGTTTCGTTGAAGTACCGTGGGAGGCAGGTCAGGAGCTTTGGTCAAATTCATATCCAACACCTGATATGTTTCAGGATAGTTTACCTGAAGGACATTAGCTCTGGCAAGATTGACCTTTTTCCCATTCAAATCGAGTACATAATATTTGTAATCTCTACCTTTCAGATAAGTGGCGCTATAAAGGGTTTGCCTGGCGGGTGCCATTAAATACAATCTATTTTTATCCTGGCTCAATTTGGCGATATATCCCGCTTTAGTAATACAAAATACATTGAACAAGGTTTGAGCATTTAAATCCTGAGGA
Organism: Bacteroidia bacterium; assembly: GCA_965262565.1. Lineage (GTDB taxonomy): Bacteria > Bacteroidota > Bacteroidia > J057 > J057 > CBDHFQ01. Next base: position 49,652 of record CBDHFQ010000012.1, on the reverse strand, counting down.
AACAGCCTTACCGCGGCTTTATTGACCAGAACAAAAAATCCCCAATCATTAAGGTCCATCTCGTGAGCTTGTTTAAGCAATTGAAATAACACCTTTTCCCCATAGTATCTCTGTAATGTACTCCAGGCTCTTGCGATTTGAGCACTGGACAATCTATATCCCAGACGAATCTTCATTTGGTCATTATAATGAAGTAAAAACCTTTTTCCATAATAACCACATCCTGTCCTGGAACTTAGGAGTCTCATTTCAGAAGGAGTCAATGATGGTAATGATCTGTTTCCATAAGCAAAATTTGTTAACCCTGCTTTTGGACGCAATTCATTTATGTCATCTACCGAAGAAGATACTTCTACTTCTTTTTCAGTCTGGGAGATATCTATGTTATCGGCTAGTGAAGGTTGCTGTTTGTCTTTATCTTCATCTCTGGCAGGCATTTGATCCAGATCCATCTGTTCCCATGCTACTTCCATCTGGCTCACCAAGAGACTCTCAGCCATCTTGCGATTATCTGTTATCTCTGTATCCCACCGATGCCTAAGCTGATGCATTTTTTCTGCCCAATGTTGTGCCTGCATCTCTGTCAGGATACACCCTATGCCCAATAGAGCGAGCAAAGTCTTTCTCATTTGAATACTTATTTAATGTAGAACATGTAAGATGCTATCCTTTTTAAACGCCTTCTTGAATTACTAAGTTCTGAAAAGGCATATAATTCGGAGCTATTTCCCGAAATTGATTAAAAAGAATGGTAGATATGAATCATGCAGATATGTAAGATTTGAATCTCAATTGTACGTAAGTTAATCGCTATTATTATGCCAAAGTCATCTTTTATGTCAGGTATTTTCATTAGTTAGGATTTCGCTATTCGCTTATAGGTGATAGATGCTCTATACCTGGCGATCCCTTCTCGGAAAGATAGAATATCTACTCCTCTATTAATATTTTCCATACTTAGCTTATAGATGATGTTCCAGTGGTGAAATAACACCCTATAAGCTTCAAAAATAGAGAAGCCCGGTTCATATATATGTGTTGGTTCGGATTTTACCCCATTAATTTCAAGAATTTTAAAATGCCGCCCCTTTTTTAAATCTTCAAAGCTCTTACATTTAATATCAAAACGGCCAAAATAAATCCCATCAAGTTCTCGACTAATTCGGTCGAAGGTACGAACCAGCATTTCGTCTATGAGGTGATTTCCATTGAAGAAGGTGGTACCTCTGCTGTGATTTCCTATGGGAACTAATTCCACTACCTCTCCTTTTTGGGGAATTTTCCCAAGATCCAGATGAGAATCCTTTTCAAGTCGCCCTAATTGTAATTTGGCTCTGGGATACCCCAAAATTAACTCTCTCAGGCTGGAATGTCCATCTCCTTTGACGCTTAAATACTTCTTGAGGGTGACTGAAGTGATGCAGCCACTTGATTCATAAGGAAATCTGTAATATAAGATGCTAACTTCTTCAGGATAATCCACAAACTCCTGAAGTAGTAATTTTGTAGGAAAATTTTTTCTGTAAGTTTCCAAAGAATGAATATTGTAGACCTTTTCTACCAGAAATCCTCTTTCTCCTACATCTGGCTTTACGATTAGAGGAAATATCATTCCATTTTCCCTGCGCTTTATATCTATAGATGCCAAGGACTCTTCAGGCTTTACATAAAGTGTTTTAGGAAGATACATTTCGGGAATTTTCTTCAAAATATCCATCTTGGACTCTCCTAATAACCCCCCGAATTCGATCCCGGGATTAGCTGCGCTAAAAAACATAAAAGCCCTGGCTTTAAAAGATAAATACAGCCAGTAGAAAAATATAGGTGCATAAATGAGTGGATAAGGCCAATACTCCCAATGAAACATACGGGTATACCAATTAGACATTTTCCATTTACGCCAGTAAACTTTCATCATGATCTCAGTTAAGAACCCGTTATTTCCATATGTTTTTGAGACTGTGTAGCTCGTTGATATTTAATCGTGGAAGGTGCAACGCCAAAATCTTCTGGCAATTCAATATCTGGGGCGTATACCTTTATGCCTATTTTGATGATAGCCATATGATGAATCGCGTGCTCTATATTGTAGATCAATTCCCTCTCTATACTGGTACCTGCTTCAATAAATTGATCTCCTTTGGTTTGGTAACACGTTTCCAGTGTTAATGAGGTTTTTGTTTCTATGATGCTAAGCTGATGACACAATTCTTCAATTATAGAAATAGCATGGCATGGGGCAGTTTCAAGCAAGCTGTTTCTTTGACGTAAATCATAATTGACTTTGCCTTCAGGATACTGATTTAGCAAGCACTGAAAGAATTCCAAAATATGTCTGATGTGATTTCCAAAAGATGATGATGAAAAAATGTCCAATGATTTTTTATACAATGCTTCATCTAATTGTGTTAGTAGGTTAGATAATTGTTTTAATGTATGTATCGCTACCAGCTGTGCGTTCATAAGGCTATGATTTTTTCAGTGAATTAGGAAAATTTGAATTAGTATCCAGTAAATAAGACGACAATATTCTTGTATAATACAGATTGACCATATTATAATATATAGTTTTCTTCATTTAAATTTTTCCTCAATGTTTTTTTATTATTTTCCAAAGCATCACTTGTGGATTAACTATTGATTTGGTGACTATAAACTTACTATTAAGAATTAGATCTATCTATTTATCAGTAACATAGTATATTAAATAACGTAAATGATGACACTTCTTATGAACCAATAATAAAGGGGAATCATGACATTTTCAAAGGAGAGGGAATATATTTATGGGAGCAGAATATACCTTAGGCCTATGATGGCGGAAGAGTTTTCTCAATTTTATAAATGGGCCACAAAATCCGACGCTACTCCTTACTGGTTCGGAGATCAACCTCCATCTTACTTTGCTTTCAAACACGACTGGCCTGCCTATTATTTTGACGGTAGTAAACCATTCCTTGGTAGGTGTTTTACTATTGTAGCAGATGAACGGCCTATAGGACAGATTAATTATAACGAAATTGATCCATTAACTAAATCCGTTCAGCTGGATATTTTGATAGCCAAGCAAAAAAATATGAATAAAGGATACGGAAGTGAAGCTATTAACCTATTTGTTTCTTACCTTTTCAGAGAGATGGATCTCATTTATTGCTGGGTAGATATTTTAGCAGACAATGTACGGGCTCATAAAGCTTTTGAAAAAGCTAATTTTAAAAGAACTAAACAATTTATTCGTTCAGAAAAAACATGGTGCAGATATTGTAAGTTTCATCCATCTTTTCATTTAAATCCCACCGTTAATATTGATTAGCTAACGGAAGAGCGCATGGATGATAAGTAGCCCGAAGAATTACGTTTTTTTTTCATTCTGTACTCTTTATTTTTGCTGACACATGAGTTTGGATTATGCGAAAATTTGCCATATCGGATATTCACGGTTGTGCGAAAACCTTTAAAAAGCTCCTTGAGGATGTATTGGATTTTCACAAGAGAGATGAATTGTTTTTGTTAGGAGACTACATAGATAGAGGTCCCAATTCTAAGGGGGTTCTCGACATTATCATGGGGATGGTTAATGACGGATATAAAGTGAGGACATTAATGGGTAACCATGAACTTATGATGCTCGAATCATATGAGCAAAATGCTGAATCATCTGTTTGGCGTCTCAATGGTGGAATGGCGACCTTAGAAAGTTTTAATGTAGCTACTGTCATTGACATTCCCGCTACCTACTTCGATTTTTTAAGATCTCTAGACGATTATCTGTTAGTAGATGAATACATATTGGTCCATGCTGGCATAAATTTCAATTACAAAAAAAATGGTAAGGCCCGAAAAGATTTTTTATGGAGGGTTAAAAATCCATTTATTGATAGGAAAAGTCTCCTGTGGATTCGAGATTGGTATGATGAGGTAGATAGAGAGTGGTTAGGAGATAGAATCATTATTCATGGTCATACGCCTCAAAGTGCGTTTGATATCCAGTATATGCATAAAAATCTTGACCAGTTTCCTGTCTTGGATATAGACAATGGATGTTTCGCCAGATTTCAATCTGGTATGGGAAGTTTGTGTGCTTTTGAAATGACAGAAAGGAAATTATATTTTCAGGAGAACATAGAATAAACTTAATATTATTTCCTACTTTACTGCAAAAAGCAGGACTTTGGGCATTAATATTCAAAAAACTGAGGAATATACAGGACATAGAGGTTCCATATTTTCCCTCTTTGTAGATGAAGTAAATCAACAGTTCTTTACCTCCGGTGATGATGGAATTGTAGTTAAATGGAAATTAACAGACGGTGGGAATGAAGGCGAAGGAATTATCCAGGTAGGAAGAGCGGTTTACAGTTTATGTTTAATTCCTCATTTATCTCATCTGTGGATAGGAACTAGCAGTGGTATCTTACATGTTGTTGATGTAACAAGTCGAAAAAGCATTCATCAGGATCATCACATTCCCGCACCGATTTATCAGATACATTACGACCCATCTTTTAATAGAGTCTGGATATTATACGGTTCAGGCTACATGAGGGTATTGGTTGCAGATTCATTTCAGGAAATTCGTCAGCTTAGGTTATCTGATCAACATTTAAGATCTATCTGCCTTATACCCAATCAAGAACTCATATACATAGGAGCAAGTGATCATCATATTTATGTATTGGAACAGGAACAAATCCATCCCGTACATAAATGGAAAGCACACGAAAATTCAGTATTCTCTTTGAATGTGCATAAAGAAGGGAAATATTTAATCAGTGGAGGGAGGGATGCTCATCTCAACAGTTGGGATCTGAATCAGCAGCACCAACTGATAAAAAGTATTCCGGCTCATAATTTTACCATTAACGATATAGAAATTACCTGGGATGGAAGTTACTTTGCCACTGCTAGCAGAGACAAAACGATCAAAATATGGGATGCATATAATTTAACCCTCCTAAAGGTCATTAATTTTGAAAAAAATCAAGGACATAAGCACAGTGTCAACAAATTAAAGTGGTTAAGATCAGATAATTGCTTAATTTCGTGTAGTGATGATAGACGAATAATAAAATGGAAAGTTTTTTTTGATTAAATAAACTAAAATTGGAAGTTATATATAGGGATATTTAAAGTACAAAGGTAGAACAAAGAAAAAGTAAAAATATCTCTTTATAATATAATGTTTGTCAATGCTCAATTTTTTTCTAATGTCTATCTCATGAGCCTTAAAGAACAACTTATGTTGAGAGGATGAGTAAAGTGATGTTAAGTAAGAAAGAATTACTATAAGGAAGGATTATGCTTACACCAATAGAAATACGACAACAGACCTTTAACAGAGAGTTTAGGGGATATGATCGAGTAGAAGTGGATTCATTTTTACAGGAAGTTGCAAAGGTACTTGAAAATCAGATAGAAGCTAATCGGAAGATTAAGGAGGAGATGGATAAAGTACAGGCAAGCTACAGGACCCTTAAAGAAGTCGAAAGTATGCTTCATAAAACGTTGATGCAGGCGGAACAATCTTCTAAAAATACTGTGGAAAATGCACGCCAGAAAGCGGATTTAAAAATCAGGGAAGCAGAAGCAAAAGCAAGGGAATTAATTCAGAATACCATAGATAAAAAGAAGATTATTGAGCAGGATATTATTGAATTAAATAATAAAAGGGATGAAGTTTTTAACCAATTGAAACTATTCCTGGATTCTCAGATGGAGCGACTAAATAATTTCGAGCAAAGGAGAGAGCTTCCTTCCGCAAAACCTCTTCATAAAGTAAGTGCTCCATCCCCTAAAGCTTCTATTAAAGGAAACATTTTCGAAGTAAGTAAAACAGAGCATAAAAATGGTATGATAAATGGCCTCCCAGCTCATACTTTTTATGACGACTTAGCAGACGAATTATAAAAGTCCCACAAATATTTTTCTCCCTAGCTATACTTTCTCTATTTTTCAAGAGATAAAATATATATGATACTTTCTGATGCAAGCATTTTAGAAGAAATAGAGAAAGGTAATATTGTCATAGATCCTTTCGACAGGAATTCCCTGGGAAGCAATAGTTATGATATTCATCTTGGTAAGCATGTAGCTATTTACGATAATGAGGTGCTGGATGCTAAGCTTCACAATACTATCACACAAATTGAAATTCCTTCTGAAGGAATGGTATTGCATCCGGGACATTTCTATTTAGGTGTTACTGAAGAATATACCGAAACTCATGCTCATGTACCTTTTTTGGAAGGGAAAAGTAGTACGGGAAGACTTGGTATTCACATTCACGCCACTGCTGGTAAGGGAGATGTAGGCTTTTGCAATACCTGGACCTTAGAGATTACGGTAGCTAAAGCTGTCAGAATTTACGCTGGTATGCCTATAGGCCAACTCATTTATTTCGAATTGGAAGGTAGCGTAATCAATAGATATAACAATAAGCCTGGCGCAAAATACAACATACGGACAACTAAGCCAGTGGAATCGATGATGTGGAAAAACAAATTTTAACACAAAGCTACATGGAATCAGTTGCTTTTTGTGCTTTATCCCTGGAAAGCCAAGCCAGACCATTTTTCACTGTAAAGAGAAATATAGCGAGCTAAATACTTCCCTATCATATCAAACTCTACGTTTACCAAATCACCCATTTCTATATATGGAAAGTTTGTATGTTCATAGGTATAGGGAATAATAGTGACAGAAAAAGAAGTCATATCCGTATGGATGATGGTGAGGCTGACTCCATTAATCGTGATAGATCCCTTATTAACCAGTAAGTGGGCAAACTCCTTTTTATATGTAAATTCATAGAACCAAGAACCATCCAAATCCTTTACATTTGTTACTTTTGCTACTGCATCTACATGTCCTTGTACAAAATGACCATCCAATCGGTCTCCAGGTTTCATACTCAATTCGAGATTTATCTTATCCCCTACCTTCCATTTAGACAAATTGGTTTTCTCTAGTGTTTCTGCTACAGCAGTAATCGTATATATCGTATTAGTCTCCTGCTCTCCCCCAGATTTCTTCACAGAAGTAACCGTTAAACACGTTCCATTGTGGGAAATGCTTTGATCCACTTGAATAGCTTCTGTAAAGGGAGCCGAAATTTCAAATACTAAATTAGTTCCTGAAGATGATATTGCTAATACCTCTCCAATGTGTCTGATAATGCCTGTAAACATATTCCTGATTATCTAATTAAGGTAACCCATCCTTTGGATTCCTTAGGAGTGTTCATCTCAATTCCCAACTCCTCATACTTGATATAGAAATAGTAAACTCCATCTGAAGCCATTTGGTTATTGAAAGAAATTTCCCCATTCCACAAAACTTCAAGATCAGAACTGTTTTCATGCACCAACCTTCCCCATCTGTCAAAAACCATAAATTCCTTTAATACCACATCGCGATAAAATATGGGGGTAAAATAATCATTTACATTATCACCATTTGGGCTAAATACGTTCCCAAGCTCAAGTTGTGGACAAAAATCGATACAAAATGATTCGGATAGTTGGCTGATATTTCCGAGGGTATCTACAGAACTTACAGCATAACAGCCAGCGAATGCTTCAACGTCTTCTCCAAAAGAGAAATTTAAGGTGGTGTCTTCTCCAAATTCATTATATCCTATCGAAAGAATTTCCTGTAACTCTGCTTCTGGAGTCGGAGCAAAAAATACGTTGATTTCTAATCCATCATCTTCACACAGGTCAAGGTTTTTTATTATTTGTACTGTGTGAGTCAAACTCTCACAATCACCTTGAGCAATTACCAAAGGATTACAGGGAGGAAAAGTATCTTGGGCTATGGTACAGGCTATCTGAGAATCATTTATAAGTAGTGGCTTGACTCCTGACTGATTATAACTTCCAAATGATCGGATAAAATAACAATATTCTAAGGCAGGATCTAAACCAGCATCTATATACGAATGAGTATTTGAAGGAGTAGACACAACCGTATCAATAAGGGCAAAACTTCCGCCACTATCTGCCCTATATACTTCGTAAAAATTATTTTGCCATGGAACAAACTCAGTCCATGAAAGAGAAATAATGTTATTTCCAGGAATAGTTTGAAGGAAAATGCTGGAGGCCTCATTCGTACCTTCACTCATCCTTATTTGTAAGTCATTAGCATCAAATACCTCTATCCTGTAATTATAACCTTGTGATTCAGTATCAAAACCTGTATCTAAATAAGTAGTGTCTGTGAATGGCACTACTGCAATCATACTATCCGCTTCCTCTCCATGATTACCTCTAAATAAATGAAAAGTGTAAGGCTCAGGAAAGAAGGAGTCTATTTGCTTTGGCAGAGACCAACTTAAAAAGATAGAGCCTGAGGCAGTACTTGTAGTTGAAACACTATCATTAGTCATGAACAGCGTATCATTCAATATTTCCACACACTTTTCCATAGTAGCACAACTCTCAATCAATGGAACACTCGGAGCCGAAACATCTCCATACATAGCTGTAACTACATAACATATGTTTTTATCAAATATTCCCTCCAAGTCATTCAAAGAATCCTGATACATGATATTATCCCACCCCTCCTGATAGGCAATAAGTTCGTAACCTGCTTGTGTAGGATTTGTATCACAACAGACAGTATCCTGAACCCAGCCGGACGAATCTATTCTTCTATAAACTCTGTATCCCAAGGCATTATCACATTCTGAAGGATTCCAATTCAGGGAAATAAGTCTCGATTCTTTAGTAGCTGTTAATTCTGTAGCAGGGGGAGGTACTACTTTAATTTGAACGACTTCATTTGCAGCCAGTCTGACGTTACTTGGACTTTGTATATAGCTATCATTATCGTGGGCAAAGAAATCCACTTGATATTTTTGAGTCCGTATGTTGTCACAAATCGTCGTCCATACAATTTCTCCCTGAATAGTATCTATCGGCTCAAAAGGCGCATTGTTTTCCGTAGAAGTAGGCAAATTTAACCATGGCAAATTTCCGTTGATGGGATCAAAAATGGTTCCCCCTACTCTGGCGGGATTTGTCAAACTATCAGAGAATGGACCATTATCCCCTAAACCTGCATTATTAAGCTCAAGATATAAACTATCTTCAATATTAGGATCCCAGGATTTAACGGGAAAACTCAAGGTATCTCCAGCATATACACAAGCCTCTTCTATAGTTTGAATAACAGGAGGATCATTATCGCATTCCTGAACAAATATCGCCATATCCCTGACTACGTATCCCAATAAAACACCATTTCTATATTCGTCTACCCTATAGGCAATATTGTATGTCCCAAACTCATTAGGTACTCGCCAGATCATTAGTCCTGTCTGCGGATCCATGGTTAAGGGACCGTTATCAAAAGCATTAGGATCGTCTGGGAATCTATACTGATTTACGGGAATTTTACCAATATCTTGTGGAGGTTCATATTGAAATGATTGCCGAAGGGTAAATACCAATGAATCCCCGTCTGGATCGAATCCCCCAGGATTGTGTGTCCATAGTTTTCCAGCACAGGCCTCATCTAAAGGATCATTTAATAATACAGGGGTATTATTCACCCCTACAATAGGTACTGGAAGAAAAATTTGTGTTTCTACAAAGAAGGCAGTACTTCCGGGATCAGCCATATTTACTACATCCTCTCTTCTGGCAACATCATAATATCTTAACTCATAAAGACCGGGACCTGGAAAGGTATATGTAGCTGTATAGATATTTTTCTTTACTGTACCGTAAATAGGTACTCCATTTCTGGGATTTGCTATTGGACAATCCTGTGGTGGTGTAGTCATTAATACCCCATTAGCTCTGGGGATATTCTCAAGCGTAAAAATTAATTGCTGGACCGCTCCGGTACTCCATATTTCTATGTCAGCTGAACATCTGTCAACTCCTGCTGGCGCTGGGTCTGTATATGTTGTCAAAGTAATTTCATAGGAATTATTTCCGATATATGTAGCAGTAATTTGGCCAGCTAAGTTATGTGAAGCAGTGATAACCTGGGAACTAAACAAAAGAACTGTCAGAAAACCTAGTTGGAAGATTAATCGGCGGTTTCTGAGAATGAGCATACAGCTCAAAAGACAGAATACAACACTTGGCATATGCTTATATATATAAAGAGGAATTCTCATCTAAACTGAAATTAACATTTAGGAATCCAGTAAACCAAAGTAAGATTGGATAATGTCCTATGCACTATAATAATGTGTAACTTAATCCAATTATTTTATAAAAGGTTTAATATCTAATAACCTGCTAAAAGATTTACCCTACCTTTTCATATACAAGAGTAAATTTCCTTTCACATTACATAAATTCCCTGAAAAATAAGATAAAATTTAGGAAGATCTTTGTATAGGATGAGGTATTAAACAAGACAAACACATCTATTAATTTAAGAAAAAAGCTCCATCCATAAAACATACTCATCCTTAGAAATAAAACAGTATGTTCTTTTGCAATTGGTAGTAAAAAATCCGTAATTGCACCTCCATTTTATGCTAGTAATAACTTAATTATATGATAGATAGCAGAAGTTACAAAACCATCTCAGCTAAACCGGAAGAGGTTGAAAAGAAATGGTTGCTCATAGATGCTGAAGGTCAGACGCTTGGAAGATTAGCTTCCAAGGTTGCTATCTTATTAAGAGGTAAGCACAAACCTAGTTTTACTCCTCATGTTGACTGTGGTGATAATGTGATTGTTATTAATGCTGAGAAAGTCAGGTTGACCGGAAAGAAAATTTTTCAGAAAAATTACATAAGACATACTGGATATCCAGGAGGACAGCGAGTAACGAGCGCTCAGGTTATGCGTGCTAAGCATCCTGAAAGAATTATTGAATTTGCAGTAAAAGGTATGCTTCCCAAAAATAGGTTAGGCCGTCATTTATTTACTAATCTTCGTGTCTACGCAGGTTCTGAACATCCACATAACGCTCAGGAGCCGGAGGTATATACACTATAAAATAGAGCAAGTATCAACATGGATAAGATAATTACAGTAGGAAGAAGAAAGAGATCAATTGCAAGGGTTTTCTTAAAATCCGGTTCAGGTGGGTTTAAAATTAATAAAAAGTCGTTAGAGGCTTATCTGCCTGTGAATGTATTACAAATGAAGGTGACAGAACCTTTCAGAATACTCGAGTTGAGTGAAGGGGAGTTTGAGATAAATGTAAATGTGAATGGTGGAGGTATAAATGGTCAGGCAGAAGCAATTCGACTTGGATTAAGTAGAGCACTTATTGAAATAAATGAAGAGTACAGGCCTCCTCTTAAACGTGCGGGATTTTTAACCAGAGATTCACGCAAGGTGGAGCGAAAGAAATACGGAAAGAAAAAGGCAAGAAAAAGTACACAATTCTCCAAGAGATAATCGAACTGAGGGATTTTTAATTTATGGAGCAAGTTACCTATCAAAATTTACTAGACGCAGGTGTTCATTTTGGTCATTTGAAGAAGAAATGGAATCCTCATATGGCTCCATATATCTTTATGGAGCGTAATGGCATTCATATCATTGATCTAAATAAGACCAAAAGAATGCTCGAAGAGGCAAATAAAGTTTGCCGCCAATTAGCTTTGTCAGGCAGAAAAATATTGTTTGTTGCAACCAAAAAACAAGCTCAGGTAATCGTAGAAGAGCATGCTAAGAGGATTAACATGCCCTATGTAACTGAGCGTTGGTTAGGTGGGATGTTGACAAACTTTTCTACTGTAAGGAAAAGCATCAAACATATGAATAATATCGATAAAATGGCCACTGATGGTACATTTGATCGAATTAACAAGAAAGAGCGTTTGATGTTAACCAGAGAAAAGGCAAAACTGGAAAAAGTACTTAAGGGAATCGCAGAATTAAACAGGCTCCCATCAGCTCTTTTTATAGTAGATATTAAGAAAGAACATATTGCCGTGGCAGAAGCGAGAAAGCTTAATATTCCTACCATTGCTATGGTTGATACAAATAGCAATCCAAATCTGGTAGATTTTCCTATTCCTGCTAACGATGATGCTATTAAGTCAATTGAGCTAGTACTCGAATCAGTTTCTGCATCTATCGCTGAAGGTTTGTCTGAAAGAAAGAAGAAACGGGAAGAAGAAAAAATCAGAAAAGAAGCAGAACGCCAGAAAAAAGAAGAAGTAGAAGTTAAAGATCAATAGTATAACGCGTCTAAGCTAAAACAACATTTAACTAATGTTTTATTAAAGCCAATCTTTACGGAGATTGGCTTTAATGCTTATATTAACCTATTTAGCTTACTTCAAGGTAATAGTATCCTTCTTTGGCTACATGTATGATTAATGTTTTGGTATATGGTACGTCGTCCCGTAATTCTTCTCATTTTCGCAAATGAATATTACAAAAACAGGCATCTGGATTTTCTCAATCAAGAAATGAAGGAGATTAGTTCTACTTTTCAAGGGAATCCATGGTTTGAAGTGATCTCCATTCCAAATGCTTCCGTGGATGACGTCATAGAAAAATTTCGACACCCGGACTTGGAAAATCGTATCGTTGCTTTGCATTATGGAGGACATGCAGATAGTGAAACACTCATGCTGATGAATGGGAATGCCGATACAAATTCCCTGGCCAAGTTTCTATCCCATCAGCAAAATTTCCAATTTGTCTTTCTCAATGGATGTTCTACTGGAGGCCAAATTCAGGAGCTCTTGGAAGAAAAGATTGATCACATTATTGCTACAGAACGACCTATTCAGGATCAGAGAGCTTTTACCTTCGCAACCTACTTCTATAGAGAACTTTCTAAAGATCCTGATATAGGTAACGCTTTTCAACAGGCTAAACATGCTCTGCAAGTAAGTAGTTCCGATGCTCCAATTGTTATTAGTGAGGTTAGAACGCTTACATGGGAAGACAAACCTTCCTTTAACGTTTCCTCCCTAGCATGGAAATGGTTTATTAGAGAACATCCAGATCAACCTACCGTACCGAGAAGGTTGAGATCTTCCTTTATTTTACAGCAATTGAAAGAGAGCTCTCTTAAATACTTCGAATTTCTTATTGGCCCCAATGGAAGATTCAGATATGTACGAATCACTAAAAAATCGGAGGAAAACCAGCAAGCCGAAGGAAACTTTATCCAAACTCCTCTAACACTGTACATAAATTCCGAAGGTCAGGAAAAAGAAAGGTCTGAAGATGTATCTCTTTTTTCTTGTTTAAGTGCTCTTTGGGCACAAAAATACCATCATACCTTCCTTACTGGACAAGGGGGTGCGGGAAAAACCCTTTCAATGCTTCGATTGTGGCACATGTTCGTTACCAATTCCGATCATTACAGCCCTATTCCCCTTTTCGTTCCTCTGGATAAGTTCAACCCCATAGACCATAACAGAAGTCCAAGGACGATTATTCAAAAAATTATTCAACAATATTTCCCTGATGCGTCAAATCCAAATGCTGAAAAGGAGTTCCTGACGCTTTGCGACCTTACCTTTCCCGATCAAAAGCCTTTTTTCATCCTCCTATTAGATGGTTATGATGATCTGATTATAGACGATAGGATAGACAAAGGTCAAATTTTTCGAGAGATGCAATTACTATCTCAGAAAAAAGGGCTACAGTTAGTAATTAGTAGCCGGCATGTGCTAAAATTTCAATGGTCGAGTCATTTTCATCACCTGGAATTACAGCCTTTAACAGAGGGTACCGTAAAGGATCACTTAAAGGATTTTAAAATCCCAATGCCAGTTTTCCCTGAACTTACAAGGATTCTCTGTAATCCTATGATGTTAAACTTATACATCACCTATGCTGATGCGAGAGGAAGGTGGTCCCAACAATTTGAACTGGATTTTAAGCCAAACATGGAATCTGTAGGTGAACTGTTGTGGAATTTTGCAGAAGCCAGGCTCGCATCCATCCGGTATAAGCATCAATACTCATGGGAGGAATTGCAACCTTACCATTTCATTCAGAAGCATTTGCTTCCCTACATAGCTTATCATATGGAGCTTAATCATCAAACAGAGCTAAATCCAAAAATTTTCAAACAACATATAAATGATTTCCTGGAGAAATTTGAAGATGAACAATACGCTCGTTCCTTTCTTTTTGACCTTCACCCAGATTATGTGCACTGTGTGGAAGCCTTTCACTTAGGAAAGCTTGACTTTATATCTGCCACAAGGAGGTTTTTAAAGTTATTACAAATATGTAAAGACGAATTAAAATTCATTTTAGAAGAACTCGGGTTCCTCCGCTTTTCACATCGGAATTTTAGGGACTTCTTTGCTGCTGTTCACATATTAAATGAAATTCAGAAAGCTGTAGATCTCCATGAAATTCCTCAGGTGTTAAGAGAAAGACCTTTACCATACTCATTGCGGAAAATGATCGGTGAAATTGAAGGAGAACATCACCACAAACCTAAGTGGATCGCTTCCGAAGAAATGTGGTACGTATCCCCCATTCCCCCTACTCTTTTAGGAGAAATGCTTACTGTGTGTAGAAACAGATTTGCTGAAGAAGAATTGGAGTATGCGGTATGGAATATTATTAGTATCTGGAAAGAGGTACGCAAAGATTTAAGTGGCCTGAACCTATCTTATCTTAATTTAAGAAGAATTGATTTTAACTCCGTCAGTTGTTCCAAGATCAACGGATCTTCACATGTAGCAGCTGATTTTTCAGGTTCTCTGCTAAATGATAATTCTTTTTTACCCAACGGACACAAGGGAGCTGTGTATGTGACGACCTTTTGGCAAAGTGGAAAAGAGTTTGCTTCCGGGGGATCTGACAGGACCGTAAAAATTTGGTCTTTTGAAACAGGGGAATGCCTGAATACACTTGAAAATCACAGAAGCTCTGTCTCTGCTTTAGCATACCATCCATTTGATTATCAACTATTATCTGGCTCATCTGACAGAACTATTTGTCTGTGGGAGCTTCCTACCTCAACTTGTATACAAACCTTTTCAGGTCATAAAGGACAAATCACAGAAATTGTGTGGGATATAGGTGGAAACTGGTTTGTCTCTTCTTCTAAAGATGGAACATTGATTAAATGGGATCCTAAAAAGGGGATTCCCCTAAAAATATATGTAACTACTGACAATGCCAGATTACTCTGCCTTGATATCAACCCTGCCTTAGATTTGATAATAGCAGGAGACAATAAAGGCTATCTCCATTTTTGGAAGCTATCTGATGGCCAGTATCTCCATCATTTTCAAGCGCATCCATTTAGTATACGATCTATCAACTATCATCCTTTTGAAAATAAATGGATATCTGCTGGAAAAAATAGCCCTGTAAAAATATGGAATTTTGATGATTTGCAGAACATTTTAGCTCCGATGTTATTTGGCGATGAATATTACGATGCATATTCGCTCTCTTGGCATCATGATGGGAGTGGTTTTTTTGTAGGCCATAAAAATGGATTAATTGAATATTGGAACATTTCTAGAAATGAAGTTATCCAATCACTAAAAGGACATCAAGGTAAAATTTATGACCTCGCCTTTTTCGAAAGAGGTTCCAGATTAATTTCTGGAAGTGAAGATATGAGTATTAGGTCCTGGTCGTTAAAAAGTGGTGATAGTCATCAAAAACTTCCAGGGTACACCCCCTGGCTACATACACTTGAGTGTCACCCTAATGGGGAACGATTATGGGTAGGGACTTCAACAGGTACTATAAAAGTATGGAATCTCAAGCAACAGTCATGCGAATACGTCTTTGAAGGCCATTCAAAATCAGTAAGAGCCCTTGCTATACTGGAAAAGGGAAAATATTTATTATCCGCTTCCAGTGATAAAACTATAAAATTGTGGGATACCTATGGAGGTCTTTGTTTGTATACCTTTCAAGGACATGAAGCAGAAGTTCGGGCATTAGCCGTAAGTAAAAACCAATTAGATTTTATCTCAGCTTCCAATGATAATCACATTATTCATTGGGACATTAAATCAGGTAAGGTATTGAACTTATTCATGGGACATGGGAATAATGTCACAGGAGTATTGTATCATCCAAATGGAGATAAAATTATTTCTACCAGTCTGGATAGCACTATTTGCGTATGGTCTCTTACTAGTGGTAAGTTATTATCGAAATGGGAAGGCCACGAGTCAGGTATTAGAACCCTGGCATTCCATGAAGAAAATGACATGATGCTTACCGGAGATGGCAAAGGAACTGTGAAATTATGGTCTATCACAGATGAAAGGTGTCTGGCGACGTTCCAACCTCATAATAAACCCATTTATTCACTGATTTTAATTCCCGAAGACAAGTTGTTCCTTTCTGCAGCTTCTGATGGCAGTATACATTTGACATCTATTCAGACTAAGGATATCATAAGGAGCTTCAATGATCATAAAGGTTGGGTTAGGGCCCTATCATTACATCCAAACCAACAAGAGTTTTTCTCTACCGGTTACGATGGAACTATTCGTAGATGGTCCTTGAAAACATCAACTTGTTTAACTGTATTCGAACACATACCGGGTATATGGACTCAAGGATGTAAATTTAATCACTTACATCATGATAGTGAAGTATCTACCAGAAATGCAGACCTTTTCAAGCAACATGGAGCCCACTGGAATCTGACCTTGAATACAGCTCAGCCTTCTTTATAAAAATTTACTCCTCTTACTACAAATTACTACAAAGAGGTTTCTCATTATTATTTTTTTAAATTTTTTTCCGACCTTTCCGGAGTTTAAGAAATTACTTTATTGTATGGGAAGATGTAGTATTTTTACTATGTCATTTGCTTAACTTATAACGTAATACATTACCATGTTCACTTCAGATAAGTTTTCAAACACAATCTTTTTTGCAGTCTCCAGCTCTGAAAATTGGAATATCACTCCGAGCAGAACTGTACAGTTCACACAGCTTTTCAATGGCACAAATTGTCAGGTTGAATTTGGAAAGCTTATGAAAATTTATCTGGGTAACATGGCATATTCATACTCAGATATTTTCCTAGAGAGCGTCCATCAAGAGGTAGATGTAAAGAGATTACGACTCTTAGCATTTATAGAAAAAGGGCGTGTCCATATTTTACTATGGATGAAACAACTCATTCGATTATTCAAACTGAAAGATCACATTAAGGAAAAAAATCATCTGCAGTATGACAGCGCAAAAAATTTACAATCAAAAAAACAAATCAAAGAAGAATTACTTATCATTAACTGATAATGAGCTTTGGAAAGCATATCATCAGGGAGATCGAAAAGCTTTTGGCACGCTTTTTCAGCGCCACCAATTAAAGCTATACCTGGTTGTCAACAATTGGGTCAGAGATCCTGATAAGGCTAAAGATATTGTTCAGGAGGTCTCTATAAAAATCCTGGAAAAAGGCAGTAATGTTGCACATATCGAAATAGATAATTTCTTTGTTTGGGCAGCACAATTTGCGAAGAATATTTGGAGAAGCGGAAACCGAAATACAAGAAGAAGAGCTGAGATTATGGAAGAAGAAATTAAGCCCTACACAGTAAGTGCTTATGAACTTCACGCAGGCGAAGATGTTGATAAAATGGTTTCTTGCTTAAAACGTGTAAAGAAAGTAGCACACAGGAGAATTCTGGTATTAGCTTATCAAGGATATAAGAATCCAGAAATAGCGGTTAGACTTAATAAAACAACCAAATGGGTAAAAGATAATCGCTGTTTAGCTAAAAAAGAATTTAAACGTTTGCTCACAAATGATGGATTATATTTTTCAGAATAAAGGTTACTGGTTATTAATGGAATCTTTACTAGAGCCATTAAATGACCAGTAACTCATCTGCTAATAATATTTGGATTATGGATGTGAGGACATTGGAACATATAGAACAATTATCTGTAGAGAACATGATAGCATATGTATCTGGAAATATGACCCCAGAAGAAATACATTTAGTCAGTGAATATTTGAAAAAACATCCCTACGAAAAAGAAGCAGTACTTGGGCTTTCCCACCTTTTTTCCCAACCCCAAACTCAATCAGTCCCAGATATCAACTTTTTTCTACAAGACATTGACCATCAACTCAGTAATTCATTAAATGCTCACCTAAACGTCATTTCTTGATTATTATTCCCCATTTAAATATTCTCCTATCTTTTTAGCATACTCACATTTTTAGCTTTTTTTCTTCATTTTTTATCCAAAACTAGATCTGTTGGGATTCAGTAGTTATTAATTGTGACCTCATCAACAGAAATACTTCCTAAGTATTAAACTGGATCATGTGATAAGATAGATCTCAATTTGCCTTTTCTTATTTCCATTTAATATCTTAATGCAGTCCAGTTCATAAATTGGTTAATTAATAAGAACGAACATTAATAAACAATTAATCTATATACTCCTTTTTATGATATAAGTGAAATTTTCATAAAATTGCATAAACCGCTAGCAAAACTGCTAAAACCCTGAAACACTATGAGATTTCGAATGTACAAATTGGACAATGATGATACTTTCCAGTATCAGCTCGTGTCTAATGACGACCAACTCATTCTAACTAGTCCCACCTTTCCAGATAGGGAAGCATGTGTTGCAAATATAAGGGACGTTATTCAGCAACTGCGACAGGCTGAAAATTTTGAAATCTTTCAAGAGGACGATAACTACTATTTTAGATTAAGAGATACTACTGGTAATATCTTAAACCTAAGCCAACCTTTCCCTTCTGAAGATCTCATTCAACAAACCATCGCCTCACTAAATGCTGAGGCAAATACAACAGAAAACTTTGAAGTCACCTTCTCGACTACTTCTCCAACTACAACTGCTGGAAATACCCCAGCTTTCATGAAAGAAGTAAATTATGATGACTTCTACGATTTCAATCGACTCTCACCTACAGGACAAAAAGGATTTGAACCATTTCAAGGTGATGACACAGGTGAACACTATTTTCACTTTAATGATGATGATGGAAATCCTTTGATTTACAGTAGATCATTTCCCACAGCAGGAAAAAGAGATAAGAGAATTAGAGTAGTAATTAACAATAGTGCTAATCCCGACAGGTATGAAACTATTGAACGTAATGGTGTATATTATTTCATTATAAAAGCGAAAAATGGTCAAGAAATAGCCAGAAGCAAACCATTTGATAATCCAGAGTTGATTGATATTGAAATACAAAAGCTTCAACAACTCATTCCTACTTACAAGCCACAATTTGCTGTTGAAAAGAAAGAGAGAAAGCCTAAATCGGTCAATGAATATATACTTACCCAACCTTCTACTTCAGGTCAGGCAGGTTTTGAACAATTCAGGAATCAAGATAATAAACAATACTATTTTCATTTTAACGATCCAGAAGGTAATGCCATTTTATTTAGTGAAGGCTACGCTTCCTCAAGATCAAGAGATAACGGAATTAAATCTGTTATTAAAAATGGAATAATTGATAATCGTTACGAAATAAAAGAAACAGAGGGAACTTATTACTTTGTCTTAAAAGCGGGAAACAGACAGGAAATTGCCAGAAGTAATAACTTTACGGATAGAGAAAGCCTAGAAAAGATCCTAGCATATGTTAAGTCTGAAGTGATAAATTATGCGGAGACTTACAATGTCAATTTACCTGCAACAACTTCTACAGAGTCATTCACATTAAATTTACCGGAAGAAGAAGAAACAGCCTTAGTAGACAAGGAAGGAAGTGAAAAAGTGTACAATCTATACGATTTAGCGCAACCATCTACTTCCAATCAAGCTGGATTCGAGTCCTTCCAAAGTGATAAAAATGCTGAATATTATTTCCATTTTAATGGTGAGGACGGGCAAGCTTTATTGTTCAGTGAAGGTTATAAATCTACTAATGGAAGAGATAATGGAATTAAGTCCGTTATTAAAAACGGTTCTATTGAAGAGAGATTTGCAAGAAAAGAAGAAGATGGAAAATACTACTTTATTCTCATCGCTGGCAACAATCAAGAAATAGCACGGAGTAGATACTTCGATACTGAAGGAGAAATGGAAGAGGCGATGAACTATGTTCAGCAGAGATCTCCTTTTTATGCTACTACCTATAACGTTCCTGAAACAGATTTACCCGAGCAAGCTATAGCTTTTCTCGCTGCTTCCACTCCTACACCTTCAAAGAGAGTAGTAGATCAGTACGATTTCTCGCAAGCTTCTACTTCCCAGCTTCCAGGATTTGAAACCTTCAAGAGTGATAAGGACCAGGAACACTATTTTCATTTCAATGATCCCGAAGGAAATGCCTTTTTATTCAGTGAAGGTTATAAAGCTCCAGCCGGAAGAGATAATGGATTGAGATCGGTCATTAAAAACGCTTCTTTAGAGGAGCGCTATCTGCGCCATCAGGAAGATGATAAGTATTACTTCACTTTACTGGCAGGAAATAAGCAGGAAATTGCAAGAAGTAAATACTTTGATAATGAAGAAGAAAGGGATAATGCTATTGCTTATTTACAACAGCGATCTCCTTTTTATGCTACTACCTATAACGTTCCTGAAACAGATTTACCCGAGCAAGCTATAGCTTTTCTCGCTGCTTCCACTCCTACACCTTCAAAGAGAGTAGTAGATCAGTACGATTTCTCGCAAGCTTCTACTTCCCAGCTTCCAGGATTTGAAACCTTCAAGAGTGATAAGGACCAGGAACACTATTTTCATTTCAATGATCCCGAAGGAAATGCCTTTTTATTCAGTGAAGGTTATAAAGCTCCAGCCGGAAGAGATAATGGATTGAGATCGGTCATTAAAAACGCTTCTTTAGAGGAGCGCTATCTGCGCCATCAGGAAGATGATAAGTATTACTTCACTTTACTGGCAGGAAATAAGCAGGAAATTGCAAGAAGTAAATACTTTGATAATGAAGAAGAAAGAGATAATGCCATTGCTTATTTACAACAGCGATCTCCTTTTTATGCTACTACCTATAACGTTCCTGAAACAGATTTACCCGAGCAAGCTATAGCTTTTCTCGCTGCTTCCACTCCTACACCTTCAAAGAGAGTAGTAGATCAGTACGATTTCTCGCAAGCTTCTACTTCCCAGCTTCCAGGATTTGAAACCTTCAAGAGTGATAAGGACCAGGAACACTATTTTCATTTCAATGATCCCGAAGGAAATGCCTTTTTATTCAGTGAAGGTTATAAAGCTCCAGCCGGAAGAGATAATGGATTGAGATCGGTCTTAAAAACGCTTCTTTAGAGGAGCGCTATCTGCGCCATCAGGAAGATGATAAGTATTACTTCACTTTACTGGCAGGAAATAAGCAGGAAATTGCAAGAAGTAAATACTTTGATAATGAAGAAGAAAGGGATAATGCTATTGCTTATTTACAACAGAGATCTCCTTTTTATGCTACTACCTATAACGTTCCTGAAACAGATTTACCTGAGCAAGCTCGTATACAATTAGATACTTCGACCCCTACGCCTGGAGCGTCTATTATCGATCAATACGACTTCACTCAACATAGTACATCGGGTCAATCAGGTTTTGAGCCTTTCAAAAGTGAAAAAAATAGTGAATTCTACTTCCATTTTAATGATAGCGATGGGAATCCTCTTCTATACAGTGAAGGATATACTTCTGCTCAAGCAAGAGATAATGGTATCCGATCCGTTATTAGGAATAGCACTGGAGAAAATATTGTTGAAAAAGAAGAAAGCGGAGAATTTTACTTTGTCATTTTAGCTCCAAATGGGCAGGAAATAGCTCGAAGTAAAAGTTTTACCTCAAAAGACGAAGTTGAAAATGCGGTAAGCTACTTCAAAGAACAAGCCCCACAATTTGCTGAATATTATGGGGTAGATCTTCCTTCAGCGGATGACGATCAGTATATCGCAGGAAGATATTACCTTAATCCTCAATCACATTCTCAAGAGGCGGGATTCGATCCATATCAGGATGAGCTAGATGGTCTATTTTACTATTATATCAATGACCTGGATGGAAAGCCATTTTTTTACAGCAGAAGTAATGATACCTCCTCCGAACGAGATGATGATATCCGCTGGATGGTAGTCAATGGCTCTTCTAACGCTTCGTTCATTCTTCAACAAGATGAGCGGGGGTTCTATTACACTACTTACAATCAGGAGGGAGAGGAAGTAGGAAGAACTCGTTACTTTGAGTCGGAAGAAGAAGCCGCCAATCTCCTGCAAGGGTTCCAAGCACAACTGCCGGCCTACATTGAAAGATATGAACGGTTAGAGGATGAGAAGAGTCCTGCAGATGGAAAAAGTCAATCATCTCAGAATGACGATCAATATATAGCAGGAAGATATTATTTAAATCCCCAATCATATTCACAACGCCTCGGTTTTGACCCCTACCAGGATGAACTTGATGGCTTATATTACTATTACTTCAATGATGCACAGGGAAAACCATTCTTTTACAGTAGAAGTAATGATACCGACTCAGAACGAGATGACGATATCCGATGGATGATTGAATATAGTCCTTCTGAAGCCTCTTTTATGCAGCACCAGGATGATAGAGGTCATTATTATACAGTACATAATGAGCAAGGAGAAGAATTAGGGCGAACGAGATATTTTGACAATGCTGAAGATGCTCAAGCTGCTTTATT
Source organism: Bacteroidia bacterium (assembly GCA_965262565.1). Taxonomy (GTDB): domain Bacteria; phylum Bacteroidota; class Bacteroidia; order J057; family J057; genus CBDHFQ01. The sequence continues at coordinate 27,086 of CBDHFQ010000012.1, read as the reverse complement.
CGCTTTCCAATCCGCCGTTCCTGCCTTTGCTAAAGATTATGGCGTAGTATTTAATGAAAGTGAAGCTGACATAGAAGGAGATCCCGGCCAAGAAGAAGTTATTCACTCCGATACAGAGGATACCATAGAAGAACACGACACATCTGATGAGGAAAATGAAAAAGGAGAATTGGTAGATGGCTACTTTCTCAGCTATCAAAGTTACAGCGGTCAGGAAGGCATCGATCCTTATTACAGGGAAGCAGATGGCTTATATTATTTCCAATATAATGACAATGAGGGTAATCCCTATTTCTTTAGTAAAGGTTATTTCTCTGAAGAAGATAGAGATCAAGCTATCAGGGCAACTATAAGGGCTGCAGAATTTGGCGATTATGAACTCAATCAGGATAATAATGGCTACTTCTACATTCTAAGGGATACAAACGGAAAGGAATTAGGGAGAACCGCTTATTTCGATACGCTTGAAAATGCTGATCTATATAAAAGCTATCTCATTTCAGGGCTTCCCAATTATGCAGATCGATATGAAGTAGAAATAGGCCAGGAAGTTCCTGAACAGGAAGAGGCTTCCTCACCATCCGGAGATGCCTCAGATGCTGTTATAGGAACAGGATTATTAGTTGGCGGATACTATCTGGGACAAAAGTCTTTCTCTGGGAATCCTGGATATGATCCATATGTTAGAGAAGAAGATGGACTATATTACTTCCAATACAACGATGATAATGGAAATCCATTTTTCTTTAGCCAGGGATACGGATCGGAAAACGAAAGAGATGAAGCATTAAAAGATAGTATTAGATTTGCGGACAATGGTCAATACCGACTGCTGGAAGATGATTATGGATACTATTATATTTTGTTGAGTGACGATGGGAGAGAATTAGGAAGAACAGGATACTTTAAGTCTCCAGAAGAGGCAAATAAGTATATATATCAATTCCAACATGCTGCGCCTTCTTACGCTGATCAATACGATGTATCCGATGAAATTTTGGAAGAACCTGTAGAAGAAATTGATTCTTCTGTAGAGGATGAAGCCGAAGAACAAATTGAGATCGAAGATGAAACGGGTGATCAAGATCAGGAAGAAACAGAGGAGACAGATACTGGAGTTCTACTTGGGGCAGGCGCCTTAGTAGGCGGATATTTACTAGGAAGAAAAGGCACTACCGATGGTGAAGGCTTTGAAAAATTTGAATTTGATCATACTGATCCCTATTTCTTCCAACTAAATGATGAAAATGGAAATGGCTTATTATATAGCCAGGGATATACAACTGCCGATGACAGGGATTATGCCATTAGAGAAGTAGCCACTTATGCAGAATCAGGCCAATTCATCCCACACACGGAAGATGGGCAACACTATTTCATTTTAACAGATGATCAGGCAAGACCCTTGGGGCGGAGTAGATTCTTCGACTCAAGATCCCAAATGGATGAATATATTGCTTGGTTTAAAACTAAAGCTACTCCTTTAGCAAGTGCCATTGGATTACCAGCAATCATTCCTGACACTCCTCCTGCACTCCCTACAGAAGATGATAGCACAGACCTGTCTACTGTACCTCCTGCAGAAGAAACTAAACCTGCAGCTGTATCAGAGGACAGTCCCGGATGGCTCAGTAGAAATTGGCCGTGGTTACTTTTACTTCTCCTATTATTGCTCGCCTTAATGTTCCTGTTAAGAAGTTGTAATAATGGAGGAGGCGTTCCACCTGTAAGCGATTCAGCACAAGGGGAAATAGAAAATAATCAACCTGTACCTATAGTAGCTGATTCATTATCAAGCGACTCAACCCAGGAAAATATTAATGCTACAGCTGGTGATCCTGAGACTGAAGAAGGAACAAATGATCTAAGCGCACAAGAGTCTGCCAGTGGTTCGGGAGTGGTAGCTGTTCCTGATAATACGACCGAAGGCGCTTCAGGAGCAGGAAATAGCAGAGGAGAGGAAGAGGAAGATTCAAATAGCAGTTTATTGGGTCCTGATGCAGCTGCATTGAATTTCAACCCCAATACAATGGAGGGAAAAATGGCTAATTTCCTTGCTGACCCTACTAACCGAAACAAGATTCCTTCTGATCCATTTATAATGGATAACGCCTATTTTTCTTTCGATTCTCATGTACTAAATAAAAAGGCTTATCCCCAACTTGACAAGCTCGCAAAATTAATGCGTAATTATCCTGGTTTATCCATTGAAATCAGAGGACACAGAAATAAGTCAGAGAAGCAGCAGTATGTAGGTCAGTTTGCCCCAGATGGTATCCCTCTGTCTGCTATTAGAGCCAGATGTATTTATCGCAAACTGATCCCAAGAGGAATTTCAGCCAATCGAATGACATTTAAGGGATTTGATGATACTCAACCGTTAAATGATGAATCGACAGAAAGTGAATTACAAGAAAATAGAAGGATAGAGATTATCTTAGTCGACAGGTGATCCACACATTCACACCTATCCTCATTGCATTCGCCACTTGTTGATTTAACTTAATATGACAAAGACTGCCTGTATATTTGTGAGCAGTCTTTGTTATATTTATTTAGTTTATGCTAAGATGTAGTTTTAGCAGGCATCAACCATAATACCAGAAAGTTTACGACAAATGCGCTGATAATAATAGTATTACCCATATTACCATATCCCCAAAATATTCCTAATAACTTGCCAGATAGCGCTAACATTCCACCTGATATTATTGCCCATCTGATTTTTATAGGATTAAATCGATAACCTAAGAGCCCTAACAAGGTAGGAACAATACAAGCCCCACTAAAAACAGTTAACCCCAATAGAAGGGCTTGAATAATCGATGGTAAAAGTATAGCTATAACAGCACTCAACAGCCCAACGGCAACTATTATCCATCGGGTTACTCTAAGCGAACTTAATTGACGTAAATCCTGCCCTAGTAATCCTGAGATAATGGCAGATGCCGTAAGTAAAGTGGTATCTGCGGAGGAAAGTACAGCGGAAAGAATAATCACTAAACTCAGCCCGCCTATATAGGGAGAGAAGTGATTGCCTACAAAATAGATAAATGAACTTCCATTTCCCCAGGGAGATGCTGGATATATGGTATGAATAGCAACTCCGATATATGTCAAACTCAATCCTACCAGGGGAAGAATCAGAATAGTTAAACCAACAGCTCTCTCAGCAGCCCTTTCATCTTTAGTGCAAAACAATCTGGAATAAATATCTGCTCCTACAGTAAAAGTAATTCCATAGGTCAATAAAATAACCCAAAAATCAAGGAAAGTAAATTCTTCATGAAAAGGGAAAGAAGGCAAACCCTGCTGCCAAAGGGGGATAGCTTCATAATATCCTAGCCAAAAGGAAAGTCCTGTAATTCCCAATATAATCAATATTGCCTGAATGACATCTGTATGTATAATGGAAAGTTGACCTCCCAGGACGGTATAGAGGATGATAATGAAAGTGGCTAGACCAACTGAAATAGGATAAGAAATGCCAAGCATGATTTGAAACACATTAGCTGCACCTATAATTTGGGCAGCAATAATTCCTGTCCATGATATGGCTATAATAATAGAACTGAGCTGGTAAATTTCTTCTCCATACCAATCTTTCAACATTTCAGGCAAGGTGTACTTGGCATATCTCCTCACATATTTGGCTAGAGGTAATAAGCACATCATCCCAATAATTCCCGAAAATAAAAACCATACTGCTGACCAGCCTGAGGTCGTAGCTAAATCAATTCCACCTATTACTGAAGAGCTACCTAAAATTGTAGCTACCAAACTCATTGATACTCGACCAGATGATTGCCTATGTCCAGCGACAAAAAAATCCTTTGAATCTTTTAAAAAAGTATTGGCATATCCTCCCACTAGGATCATTAATAGAATAAACCCTACAGCATACATCCTATATATGACCATTTATCAATAATATTGAATAAGATTAACCGAAATAGAAGATCATCGTAAATACAAGGTATATCAATTAGTTTTTAATTTTAAAACTAATTTGCTATTTTATAAAGTAGTCTGATTATAGATTGCGAGTGACTTTGTGATAATCAGTTCATAGACAAGATTTTATGCAGATGAAAGTTAATAGGGAATTAATATCAACAGCCTCTGTAAGCCCCACTCAGAAACGAATCATAAATATTGAAATTTCGGAAGATCTTGCTAAGGGAATATCTTCAGCGAGTGCTGCTAATGATATTGCTATCCAGGCGCTTACAAATGCCCTTGCCACCGGTATAGCTGAGATGACAAAAGAGGGAAATGTTCAGTTGGATGAGCTGGAAGATGGAAATATAAACTCAAAAGAGTTTGTCGTTAAGGTTTTCCATCGGGGTGCTTCTTCAGCTTTAAAGTCAGGAGCTAAAACGACTGCAGCTTTAACAATTAGGAAAACAGCTGAGGTAGTAGGTAGAAGACTGGGCTTGGACATTGCTAAACGTATTGGTCGTCATACATTTACAGCTATAGCGTTTGGAATCGTTGATCAAGGAACAGATACCTATTTATACTTTAGTGGTCAATTGAAGGAAAGAGATTATAAAGTAAATACTACACAAAATGTAGGGTCTGTAAGTGGTGCAGCATTAGGTGCTGTAGTAGGATCAGCAGTACCAGGGGCAGGAACAGCATTTGGTTCTATGCTTGGAGGTATGTTAGGAAGCTATTGGGGGGCTGTGTTAGGAAAATCAGTTGGCGAAGATTTTTTCGGTAAAGGGGACGAAGAACAAATATTGGAAGATGATAAATATTCGGAGAACAATCCCGAGTAAATTCAAAAATAACACTATACTGTCAAAAGAGGATGCCCATCTTTAAGTATCCTCTTTTCTTAATGAATTAAAGTCAGGAATATATCTTTATGATGATCATCATCATAAGAACAAGGACGATATATACCAATAAAACTATATCTAACCCTACTTATTTAAAGCAAATAAGTGGTTATCACTAAATAGAAAGAGCAAAAATAATTTATTGATAAGGTGTTATACGATTAGTACGCTGTTTTCACCATCACCATACGGATTAGGTACTTGCTTATCAGCTTCTGGCTCGCTAATCCAGCTTTTACCATCGATTAAATAACGGAACTGATATTCACGTCCTACTTCTAAATCTACCGTAGTTGTGAAATCACCACCTTTTAATCCCTTCATTGGGGTAGCTTTGGTATCCCAGTCATTAAAATCTCCAGCGAGATATACTTGTTGCGCACCATTTGCAACTGTCTTAGGCACTTTAAAAGTCACTTTACACACTGGCTTACTTTTCAACTGCTTTTTCTTAATGCTCATAGCCCGAAAGTTCTTAATGAATTCAAAACAATTTACTTAGATGAATTATCCAACGTAATATCCGGTGCAAAATAAATCAAATTTATGGATATCAACTAATGCTTTTTACCAAAAATGTAAAATTAATCCGGGAAAATTACTGAATTATGAATTCTTATCAGCTTTCGCTTGAACGTATAATTGTAAGGCTTCCCGAGAGCTGAGAGTTGGCACATAATTATAAACCTCTTTTAGCTTTCTGTTGGATAATACAGGTCTGTATTGAAGAAAGTGTACTAGTTCTGCTCCATACCTCGTTTTGTTAAGCCGCTTTGTTACATAGAAAATTCCCCGAAATAGCCAGGCAGGTAGAGCAAGACACCTTTTATGCATCATCCTGGATATTTCTTTTACACTTACACTTCCATCTCCTGCTACATTAAAAATTCCTGTTTGATTCGTATCAATGGCGCGAATTAAGCATTGGATAACATCTTTATCCCAAACGAATACAAATGGACTTTTTGCTCCCAACACTCTTGGAATCAATGCTCTATCGAAAAAAGCAGTAATTTTATTATGAGTATTCTCTCCTAAAATAGTACCTACTCTAAAAATGACCTGCTCTAGCTCCGGATGCTTCATCCTATAAGCAGCAAGCAACTCCTCCACTATTCTTTTATGTTTAGCATAAGAAAATGAATCATTACCTCTCAGTGGTACTTCTTCTGTTATCCATTTAGGATGATCTTTATAATAACCGTAAGCTGCTCCACTAGAAGTAATGACAATCCGCTTCACTTTTGATCGGATACACGCCTCTAACACATTAGCCGTCCCTTCCACATCTATTTCATATTCTAAGCCTGGATCACTTTTGGGATCAGGAGCTACAATAGCAGCAAGGTGAACTACTGTATCAATTTGATGGCGTTTTAGCATATCTTCTAATTTCCCTGAACGAATATCTTCCTGCACATATACTACTTCGTTGACCTTATCTTCATCAGCAACTGGCTTTACATCTAATGCAACAATTCCCATATTAGTACTTTCAGGGTTATATTTACCAGAAGCCAGTTCTTCTACTAATTGCTTGCCCAAATATCCATTCGCTCCCGTTATTAGTACACGATGAGCTTTCTTCCACCTGACTGATTCCAAGTGTTCTGTCAATAATCTGAGGGAAATATTATTCTGTTGGACCTTTTCCTTGATCGATTCTTCCCCAAGTAAATGTAAATGCTCTTTGATTTGCTTTTTATACGTATCCTTATGAACGTAATAAGACATTCTCTCTAAGGGTAAGTAATCATACCCTCCTCTCGTATCTGGCATTTTTCCTTGTTTCTTTTGAATGAAAGCCGCCGCCTCTTTAGTCTTTAATTCATTATGGTGAATAAATCGAGCCACCAATTCTGCCTGCTCATACCTCCCTTGCCACCCAAGGCCTGTAGCCTCAAGCATACCAATGACAAATAAATTGTGATGTTGAGAGGGAAAAATATTCAGAAATAGCTGTGGAGCCTTTTGCCCGGACCAGTTGAGATATGCCGGATCAATAAAAGGATAATCCAGTTTGTACCCCGTCGCATATAGAATAAGATCATATGCTTCGAAGCTTTGATCCTCAAACATCACCTTATCCCCATCCAGCTTCTTAATATTTGGCTTAATAGAAATATCTCCATGCCCCAAATGGTGAAGAATTAAACTATTAACGATAGGATGTGATTCATACAGTTTGTGATCAGGTTCAGGAAAACCAAATGCTTGAGGATTGCCAGTAAAACACGTTAAAATTAGGCTGTCTACCTTCTGTTTGATGGGTCGGGGAAGGGTAAATCTTCCTCCGATAGCGTCCGTGGGCTTACCAAATATATACTTTGGGACGAAATGATACCCTCGCCTCACACTCAGGTCCACTTTTTTAGCTCTATGTACAGCATCTACAGCTATATCACAACCACTATTTCCTGCCCCAACAATCAAGACCCTTTTTCCTTCAAATATCTCAGCACTTTTATAGGATGATGAGTGCAGTACTTCCCCATCAAACTTTCCGGAAAATGTCGGTATGTTCGGTTTAGATAAAGTACCATTGGCAATAACTACTCCTTTATAAATGAATTTTTCTCCATTATGTAAACTCACTTGCCAACCATCCTCCAAAGGTTCCAGTTTTTCCACTTTGGTTTGAAATCGAAAATGATCATATAGATGGAAATGTCGAGCGTATTCTTTAAAATAAGAACAAATTTCGTTGTGGCTAGGATAATCTGCTACCTCTTGTCCCATAGGAAAGTGCTCAAAAGCAGTCATCTTTTTTGAGGAAATAAGATGTGCAGATTCGTACACCGTACTATGAGGATTGTTAATATTCCAAAGCCCTCCTACATCTGATGCTCCCTCATACCCATCGAAAGGGATATGATTCATTAAAAAACATCTGGCAGTACCTAATCCTGAAGGTCCTGCTCCGATGATAGCGTATTTATCTTTTGTTTGATTGTTAGCAGTAGAAGTAAGCGAATGTTTGTAGGCAATTTTATTCTTTAGCTGTTTTTTCATATGGCTGCACGTAGATTTTTAATAAAACCCTTTGCACAACATAACAAAATCACCCTCCTGAACTCTTGACTAATATCAAGAAATGAGACTTGTTAGAAAATTCAAATGAATGCTGATTAACATATCTGAAATAGGATGTATCGCTAACATTCATTTTTGGGGCCAATGAGTAAACAACATTCCCACTATGCCACTACTCCCACTGTTACTTAATTCCAATACCTACTTTTCCATCACCTGGTATCTAAGTATTGAATAGTATCTTACAATCTTTACTAATTCCATTGGGGAGTCTTATTTATATGATGAGTCAAGGTAGTGTTAATCTAATAACCATTGGGGAGTGGGATGAGCAATTTTTTTTCTTATTCTACTCAATGTTTCAGGCTTAACCCCCAAAATAGAAGCTATATATTGGAGAGGTACATGGCGAATAATAGCTGGCTGCTCCTTACACAATGCCTTATATCGTTGCTCAGCAGATAAAGCTAATAAAGAAACCATTCTTTTCTCCATTCTCAAATGATTTTGCTCCAACATAAGCCTACCCAATTTTTCCCATATAGGATATTTCTCATACAAATAATTCATGTCCCTGTAATCTATCATATATAATTTACAGTCAGTAATGGCTTGAATATTTTCCTCAGAGGGTAGTTGAGTCACATAACTGGAGAAAGCCGTGATAATGGAATCTTGCAATGAAACAAAGCGCGTGATTTCTTCTCCATTGATGACATAGAACGACCGGAGGATACCTTTGAGTACATAAGCTATATTAGAACATATATCACCCTCTTTATAAAAATAGGCTCCTTTGTTCAAGTTAACTACTTTAAACAATGAACTAATCTCTTCCCAGACATCATTCGGAAGATGAACAAATCTACGGAGGTATGATTTAAATGATTCCATGGCTATACATTACTACACTGCTATGATTTGTTACACTACTGTGCTATATATCTTCATAACGTCCGAATCCTTTCACCGTTGGCAAAATGTAAAACGAGACGAACATATTTACCATAAATAATATAGTATGCGCGCCTCGTGTTTATACTCAATATCTTTTTTTCGGAAGCATGCCCTTTCTATTCAATGGGTATCGCTTCTACAAAAGAAGTTCGCACTTTCTCAGTAAATTCAGGAATGGTTATTTCCCTTTGAAATTCCAACATTCCTTTAGGCTCAAAATACTCATAAAAAGTATATTCCTCTACATGGAGTATAGTTTCAGTTTTTGAAAGAAAGCTGACGTTAATCTTAACATCTTTAAAGGTAGTCAAAGACGCATGATTCTGAATTTGGAACAACAACATATCTGGTTGCTTCTTCTTCTTTTTCTCTGGAATATTTGCAATTATTTCTATAAACTGACCAGGATGTTCTAATTCAAGTACCTCTGGCTTAACCTCTTCTATCCTTACTTCATTCTCTTCTTCCGTTATCTTTTCCATCATAAAATCCAAATCGCTATCTGGAGATAATTCAGCCGCCATTTTTTCCTCTTCTTCCATATCCATTAAGGTGGCGTACTGCATACAACTATTCTTTTTCCATTTTACCTTAATGATTTCCCACTTACCAAAGAAATTTTGTCTGGCGATACCCATAATTTGGACCCTTGAACTGCCACTTAAGAAAGAACTTTGGTGATCAGCTCTTGCTAATCCAGTCAACATCCATCTATCCTCAAATCGATTTGGCCCTAAAGGGATCGCAGACTTATTAATTTTTTCTATGGTCAATTCACCCATATAGGTATGTAGGCCATTATTATCATCGCACATCTTATCGGGATATTGATCGACTAATCTATCAGTCAAAATAGAATCCAACATAGCATAGAATAATTCCTCTGTATTCTGGCTGTAAATGAAAGAAGCGGGTATTAAAAGGAGTAATAAATAAACTGTTATTACCTTTTTCATATGAGCAAGTTAAAGTAAAGCTAAATGAGCATACAAGTACTGAAGAGCAATTAATCTGATAATCAGATTAGTTTAATAATAATAGTTATCTTTTAAAAAACTGATATAAGCCTATATCACAAATACAAGTAACATATATTACCTTTTTATTTCCAATATAATAAGGACATTTATATTACAGATAGCATTCTGAGACTCCTGCATATAAGATTATTTCCAGTTTAATTCATTTGAAGAGAAACAAAATCGGAAAAGAAATTGCAGATCTATGGTATTATCAAGCCAGATATTTCCGTTATTCCCAGTATTTTCCATAATTTACGCTCTGTCATTACCTTATCCCTGGATGGAATCCGTACAACACTACATAAAAGAAGGTATCTTATACGAACCTGTTATCCCAAACATTCAACATTGGCCCATAACAGAATTTTTTAAAAGAAAAAAAACCGTCATCAAAGAGGTAACAGAAGAGTCTATTGACCATCTGCACCTCGCAGCGCATCGAGAAGGAGAATCTATAGGAGATTTGATCGCCCGAACCATGTATCTGGAGCGTATTAGGATGACGGAAGATCCCTGGAAAGTAGATCCTAATGATGAGCAAAAGTTCTGGCAGGATATTAAGAAGGAGCTAGTACACAACGAACAATTAGAAGGAGATTTAGAAACCTTTAGCCAGCGAAATGAAGCCATGCTTCGCAAAATTGTCACCAGATATGCTGAAGAAATTTCAAGTAACTTCAAGCCTTCTTCCTACCATTTTGCCAAGCGATTTCTGCCCTTCTTTTTCTCTACGCTCCTGAATGCTTCTGCGGGTAAAACACTCAAAGCAGTGATTAACCACAGAGTACAACTTCAGGAAAAAATTCATCTGCTGGGAGAAATTGAATCAATCAGAAAATTATCCAATAAAGGGACCATTGTATTAGCTCCTACACATATCAGCAATGTAGACTCCCTTCTGGTGGGTTGGAGCTTACATGCTATAGGAATGCCAGCATTTATTTATGGAGCAGGATTAAATCTATACAATTCCAAACCGCTGGCTTATTTTATGAAGCGTTTAGGGGCCTACAAGATTGATAGAAGAAAGAAAAATCCTATTTATAGAGAAACACTCAATGCTTTTTCTACCATTGCCGTCCAACAAGGAGTTCACGGTATTTTTTTTCCGGGAGGGACTCGATCGCGTTCGGGGGTAATAGAGAAGAAGCTCAAACTAGGCTTAATAGGAACTGCCATTGAAGCCCAACGGAGAAATTGTATGTATCCTCCGACAGAGCGATCAGGAAAAATCTTTATCGTTCCCATGGTGATGAGCTATCATTTTGTCCTGGAAGCAGCTACCCTCATTAACCAATACTTAACCAGAGAAGGAAAAGAAAATTACTATATTCTCAACGACGAATTTGCCAGCTACCGCAAATTTTTACTATTCGTGTGGCAAACTTTCAGTGCCAAATCTGAAATTGCGATTTCATTTGGTAAACCAATGGATCTTTTTGGAAATTTTGTAGATAACGAAGGAAACAGCTTTGACAATCATGGCAGAATAGTAGAAGTAGCGGATTATTTCAAAACCCGGGGTAAAATTTCTGAAGACTCTCAAAGAGATGCCGAATACACACGTATGCTTGGAGAAAAGCTGGTAGAACGATTTCACGTAGAAAATTATGTTTTTTCAAGTCATTTAGTAGCTTATGTCGCTTTCGAGATCCTAAAAAAGCGCAATCCAGATCTGGATCTCTTCGGTATTCTTCGCCTTCCTGAAGAGGAAAGAATCATACAAATGACCCATTATCAGGAATCTGTGGAACGAGTCCTACAGCGTTTAAGAACGATGGCTGACCATCAGCAGGTTCATTTGGCACAGCATCTCAGCAGCGATGTTCCCTCGATCATAGAACACGGTATTCAAAATTTGGGAATCTACCACGCAAAACGCCCTCTAAATCTGGTGAATGAGCGATCCGTCTCAGCTGAGAATATGAATTTATTGTTTTATTATCACAATCGATTAGAAGGATATGACCTTTCCTCATTCATCTGAAGGGAAACAGATCGTAGGCGTCATCGGAGCTGGGAGTTTCGGAACGGCCTTATCAAACATTATCGCCGAAAACCTACCTGTTTTACTATATGCAAGGAGAGAAACTGTCGTAGAACACTTGTCAGAAACCAGAGAATATAAGGGAGTAGAGATTCATCCTAATATAAGAATCACCAATGAACTAGAAGAGCTGGTTTCTACCTGTGAACTCATTTTTCCGGTGGTTCCTTCAGAAAATTTTCGGGATATGATGAGGGATATAGCTCCTTTCTTGCGCCCTTATCATAAACTTATCCATGCAACGAAAGGATTAGATGTGGACATTCCTGCCGGAGAAACCCTTCAAAGCATTTATTCCTTACCAAGAGAGAATGTACGTACTATGAGCGAGGTTATAACCTCAGAAAGTGTCGTCAGGAGAGTAGGGTGTGTCGCCGGTCCCAATCTGGCCGCAGAAATCATGGAACAACAACCAGCGGCCACTGTAGTAGCCAGTAGATTTGAAGAAGTTATTCGGGAAGGAAGTGCCGCATTGAGAATTCCCCGATTTCGGGTACATGGTAATCACGATCTGTTTGGTATAGAGTTAGCAGGAGTGCTGAAAAATATTATGGCGATAGCCTCGGGAATTTTAGAAGGGTTGGCGTATGGAGAAAATACCAGAGCATTGCTGATCACTAGAGGATTGGCAGAAATTATTCGATTAGGTACAGGACTGGGAGCAGATACCAAAGCGTTTCTTGGTCTGGCTGGCATTGGAGACATGGTAGCTACCTGTTACAGTCCATTAAGTAGAAATTACACGCTGGGATATCGATTGGCCAAAGGGGAAAATTTAGACAGTATTATTGATTCTATGGAGGAAGTAGCCGAAGGAGTGAAAACTATTTGTGTTGCGAGGGCTCTTGCTATGCAATATAAAATTCCTGCTCCCATTACTCAAGCGCTTTACAGAATCTTATTTGAAAATATGGATATTCAGCGAGGAATGACGCTGCTCATGGAGTATCCATTTAGAGAAGATGTAGAATTTTTGTAACGAAATGGCTTACTGTAGTTGAACATTTCTACATAGCAGGTGTAATATGAGATATTATTCCGATATCCTACTGATACTTATTATATTCGCATCGCTTTCTTATTAAAGAGAAAATAAGTTTTATGGACTATAGACGTATTAATAATGTTACTGGCTGGGTAGTATTTTCCATTATCTTTGTCATCTATTTTATGACCATGGCTCCTACAGCGAGTTATTGGGACTGTGGAGAATTTATTGCTTGTGCTAATGAATTAGAAGTACCCCACCCTCCAGGTGCTCCATTTTTTCTTATGTTGGGTCGGGTTTTTGCTCTTTTTGCTTTCGGCGACGTCACCAGTATTGCATTTATGCTGAATCTCCTTAGCATGCTTTCTAGTGCGTTCACGGTACTATTTACCTTTTGGATCACCACACACCTTGCAAAGCGATTGATCAATGGAGGGGAAGAAATCAATGATACCGGAAAAATCTTTGCCATTATGACTTCCGGGGCAGTAGCAGCCTTTAGTTGTGCGTTTGCCACTTCTTTCTGGTTTAATGCCGTGGAAGCGGAAGTGTATGCAATGAGTTCCTTCTTTACAGCAGTGGTAGTATGGCTCATGTTCAAATGGGAAGAATACGCTGATGAACCAGGAAATGAAAGATGGTTGATTCTTATTGCCTACTTAATGGGCCTTTCCATTGGAGTTCACTTGTTGAACCTTCTTACCATTCCTGCTTTAGCCTTCATCTATTACTTCAAAAAATACAATTTTACCTGGTCGGGCTTTTTGCTAACAGGGGCTGTTTCGGTATTTATTCTAGGTGTTATTCAAACCGGTATCATTCTTACCACCTTTGATCTCGCCTGGTGGTTTGAAAGAACATTTACCGGAACAATGTTTAGCAATGGAACTCCTAAAAGTGGGTTTGGATTGCCTTTTGGTACGGGAATCGTCATCTTCTTTATTTTATTATTTGCTGCCATTATAGCAGGAATCTGGTATTCGGAAAAGATTCAACATAAAATTCTCAATACGGCCCTCCTGTGTATGACAGTCATATTCGTCGGTTTCTCCTCTTATCTAATGATTCCTATTCGTTCCAATGCTAATCCTCCTATAGATGAGAACAATCCGGAGAATGCACAAACATTTCTCAGTTACATGAAAAGGGAACAATACGGCGACAGACCACTGGTGTATGGCCCGCTATACAATGCACAACCTGTAGATTATGAAGAGATCGGTAAAGAATATGCCATCGAACCCGGGAGAGACAGATATGTCGAGATTGGCACAAAACAGAAATACAAATTTGCCGACTCAGATAAGAAGTTATTCCCTAGGATGTATGAGACTTCTCGCTACAAAACGGGAATACATGCCTATGTGAATTATGTGGCGCGCAAAGGAGATCCCAACACAGCTACGGATGATAAACCTACTGCAAGGGAAGATTTGAACTTCTTTTTTGACTACCAATTGGGACATATGTTTTGGAGGTATCTCATGTGGAACTTTGCTGGGAGAGAAAGCTTCATTCAGGATGCAGACTGGGAAAGCGGATTAAACTTTAGTGAAACCAGCAAGATGCCTGACTTTATCAGGAACATGCCGACTAAAAATCACTATTATATGCTTCCGTTCTTACTGGGATTATTGGGTTTATTTTGGCACGCACAAAAGCGAGGAAAAGATGCCACCATTATCGGCTTATTATTTTTCTTCACCGGTGTAGCGATTATTATTTATCTCAATCAATATCCAGCTCAACCAAGAGAAAGGGATTATTCATTTGCCGGATCATTTCAAACCTTTGCCATATGGATAGGGCTGGGAGTGATCGCATTATATGATCTCTTAGAGAAATATTTAAAAGGGAATACCGGATTTATTGTGGGCACTGTAGGATTGATAGTACCCTTAATTATGCTGATAGAAAACTGGGATGATCACTCCCGCGCCGGAAGATATGTAGCTCCTGATTCGGCTTATAACCTTCTGAACTCACTGGCACCGAATGCAATTGTATTCACTAATGGCGATAATGATACGTTTCCTTTATGGTATCTTCAGGAAGTAGAAGGAGTACGCACAGATGTTAGGGTACTTTGTCTAAGTTATGTGAATACGGATTGGTACATTAATCAAATGACCCTGAAAGTAAATGATTCAGAACCCCTTCCGATCAGTTTAAAACCATCAGAATATGTAGGTCAGGCAAATCAGACCGTGAGGGTTGGAGATAAAGCTAAAATTCCAATTCGTCTCCCTGTAAATGTGAATGCATTGATGGAAGAAGGTACTTTAGATGAAGAAGAATTACCTTATGTTCAACGCCCTATGAGTTGGGAAGTCCCTACAAGAGGAAGCGGCAGATTCAAATACCTTGAATTGAAAGATAAATTATTACTCAATCTACTTGAGAATGTAGCCAAGAACAACTGGGAAAGACCTGTGTATTTTGCTAATACTGTTACTCCTTCAAGCTTTTTGGGATTAGCACCATATCTCCGCCTAGAGGGATTGGCCTATAGAATTCTTCCAGTAAAAAATCCAGCACCCAATGATCCTTATGATCCATATGAAGGATCTGTAGACGATGAAAGAATGTATACGAACTTACTCACAAAATTTCGGTACAGAAACCTGGATAATCCCAATGTATACTATGACGAAAATGTAGGCCGAATGCTGGTTAATTATCACAGCGTATTCTACAGATTGTCCAATGAATTATTGCGTCAGGCACAACAACTTGAAAGGCAAGCGAAAGATTCTACATTGACAGATGTAATTCCAGCTGAATTAGAGAATGAAGCCCGGGCTTTAAGAGATAGAGCCTTAGAAGTCATGAACTTCTCTGAGAAAGCTTTCCCATATACTGTAGTAACGCCCGATCCTTTTATCATCGTTAGGGCGGGAATTATGTTCCATCGCTTAGGAGAAAAGGAAAAGGCAGAAGAGTATTTTGCCTTCGCCAAAGAACGCAGCATAGAAACCTTAAAATACTACGAATATGCCAATAATTATTTCAAGAAGAAGAATGATTATATGGTAAGTTTAAGGATGCTCATGCAACATTTCAGTACTGAGGGGGAGACGCAAAAAATGGAAGAGCTGCAATCCGAAATGCAGGGACTAAACTTATTGAATTAAAAAATCCTGGTAGAGACGCATAAGTATGTGTCTCTACTTCTTCTACAGATTCTTTCTTATTGTCCCACCTTAAAAGCGTAATCAGAAATCTCTGGGCTTCTTTCTGATCCAACAATGTCTTCAGGCATTCCCAATTGGCCGGGAGATGGTCCAACCCAATTACTTCTCACTCCTTCTATATTTATTGCTCCATTTTCGATAGATAAAAAGGCAAATAAAGGCTCTTCATAGGGAGCTACATAGGCTACCGTCGGATGGTCGTCATATACCTTTGAATCATATCTGGAATAACACGCAAACTTTTCTCCCAACCAGGAATAAGATAAGCTATTGATATCTATATAGAAGATACCATTTATATTACGCTGGAAGTCAATATGGTTATGCCCATTAAAGCAGGCCACGACCTTATTAAACCCCGCCTTTTCATTTGCCTCTTCCATGATTTGCTGTATGTGAAGGCGATTTTTGACTCCCCATAGATCATGTGCCAAACTCTGATGAGAAAAAACAAAGGTGGGAAGAGAAGTATTGGCTAAATCTTCTTTGAGCCAAGCCAACTGTTCTGGATTAACAAATGTCCTCAATGTACTATCTACATAAAAATTTGCATTGCTATAGTCTATATATCTTCCTTCTGTATATAGGTAGTTGGCATCCAACACTACAAAATGATAGCCCTTTAGATCAAAAGAATAATATTTAGCAGGCATGTTCCAATAATCCATAGTCGCCTCCTTCGTAGAAGTGTCCATATCGTGATTTCCCAGGATGTGATACACAGGCCCTTTGTACTCCCCTAATAACTGGAAAAAGTCTCTATTCTTCGCTGTAGGAAAACAGAAATCACCCATTTGTATAACTGCATCTACTTCTCTCTCAACAGCTTTTTGCACAAAAGCATTCAATCTCTTATCTGCATCATGCATTATATCCTTATGTGCATCCGCAACAAGACCTATCAAAAGACGTTCATTTTGCTCCCTGACTTTCACATCTGGTTTAGCCATAGCTGTTAAAGACGAAATACCCAGCGTCCCCAGAGATAGAGAGGTACGCTTGAGAAATGATCTGCGCGAGTAATTCATAGATTAAATTTTTCCCTAATTTATATTTCGTAAGTGAAGCCATTATTAGGAAGTTATTGTGCCAATGATGTTTTCACATGTAGGTAAGCATAAAAGCTGTATGTATGTCAAAAATTACTACTTTCCTTATCGTTCTAATCACTGTTACAGGATGCGAGATGGGATACCAACAAACACAGCAAGAAAAACATCCCATCCCTTCAAATTCCGCTCCGACATCTTTGCTTTTCGATACCACAGAGTTCCAGCCTTCAATATCTATTGACGCTTATTTGAATGTACTGAAGGAGGCTGAACACTCCCACAGCCTTATCCCTTGTATAGAAGCATTTCTGGCTCCTAATTGGAACAACTTAGCTGATGAATATAATTCCAAAGATCTTTATCCTTATTTCTCTCCAGGTCAACAACTTCTGTTTGATCTATCTGCGCTTCATAGCTATATGGAAAGAGAAGGAGTAGCTCAATTCCTATGGACAGAGGAATCCTCCCAAGTCGAGCGAACAATAGAAGCATTAAAAGTATTACATCTACCACCGCTACAGGAAGGCCTAACAGAGTGTCACATTCAATGGAAAGTAAATGAAGTGGCTTATACCTATTGGATCCGCTCCCGTCAGTTTGGTGAAGTGAGTAGACGGATGGGGATAGATTGGTTTGAGGTATTGTACTGGGAACAAGAAGAGAACATCGTCCAGAAATTCATCGCCTATGCAAAGGAAAATAGAGAGGATTTTATTTCAATAAAAAAATAATCATTCAAATAAATACTTATAAGAAATCTTCTTTACTACGAAAAAATCATTTTTATCGTGTAATGAACAAAATCTAACATTAGCATTACCAAGTTTGAAGATTTATTAATTATGACTAATTGCTGATTATCAGTTATTACCCTTATATTCTAGATATTTGTTATCAAAAAATCGGTTGAATTGCCTGAATTTACTACTTGAATATATGGTTTAGAAAATAAGCGACACAATTCATCGTTTTTTAAGTGTAATTCAAATGGATAATTAGAGGAGAGGAAGAGCCATAACAATAACATTATCAATCGCCAAATTTTATATTTTAGTTTTTTCGCGTATTTAGATAATTTTAAAATGTACGTAATCATTAATTATTCTAGCTCATTGTAATCGACTTTTTCACACAAGAGATAGTAAGTAGCCACCAATACTTACTTTTAATATCCCAAAACACAACTCAGTAGAATCCATACGGATTCACAGGTAATTGATAACTGCCTTCTATTCATGGATGCGGAAATTAACGTATATGTTAATTCCTAATCATGTAACCTCATTATTCATGGAAAAATGATTATTCAGGATTAAATCAGCTTTTTCATCATGATTATCAACCCTTTTATGTGTAGGTTTACAAATTTAATTTCGTTGTTTTCCTATCGATGGTCCTTGCTCATATGTATTAGCTTTACGACCATCTCATTATCCGCTCAATTTCAGAATCAGATCGACCCAGATGCTGACGTATATTGGCAGGATGGATTATATAACTCCACAGAATTAAGAGTAGAAAATAATCGCAGAACCACTTACATTAAATTCAATGTAAATGAAGATCCTGCAAATATTGCTAAAGCCACCCTAAGGTTAAAAGTAGCGTGGGATCCCGGGTTTGGAACGATTATCGTTAGCCAGGGAGGTAATGGCGATTGGAACGAAACATCTTTACAGGCGTCAAATTTACCTCAAGGCGGGCAGGACATTGGGCTTTTTACGGGAACAGCCACAGCTAATAAAGTAATTGATATAGACGTTACTGGAGGCATTACCCAGGGATTAAACACCTTTGTGCTGAACATGAATCCCGGAGGAAATGACGTATCATTTTTTTCCAAGGAATCTGGTCAAGGCCCAAAGCTTATCCTTGAACAAGGAACGGCACCAACCCCAACAACCCCCATTGATCCGAATACCGATCCAGATGTATCTCCTGATCCAGCTACCGGATTTAATACACTACCATTTATAGAAACGTTCGATCTACCTGATGGAACCAGAAATGATAATGGAAAGACAAAATGGAGCTCTACAGATGGAGAAGTAATCAATGAAGCTTTTGCTTTCTCAGATGCTGAAGGAGAAATTAATGCTCTTCCCATAAAGCTTAATGGAAAGAAAGTGAGAATAAGCGTTAAAGTGGGTTCTCAGGGAGGAGTTGATTTCGGAGATTATCTAAAAGTACACTGCCTTCTAGACGGTCAGGAACAAGTAATGCTTGATCATAAAGATGACTTAAATGAAAGAACGGTAGATGCAGTAGTACAAGGAGATGAACTTCTCATCAAAATATACGGCAAAACCACACATCACACAGAAACTTACTATATCACTAGTATTATCGTCGATGAAGATACAGGTATTGTTTCTATCCCAATCGATCCGATTGACCCAATAGATCCCATCGATCCTGTTACTCCAGTAGATCCTACCACAGGAAATCCCGACACTACTGTAGCTCCTAACCCTAATCCTGTACCTCCTTGTGGAAATAGAGAACTCGTTTCAGGTAAAGGTAGAGGTAGAATTAGAAATGTGAAGGAAAATGGAAGGTGGAGAATTGTAACAGATTTAAATACCAACCTTCGTGGAATTGGTGGATGGTGGCATGGAGTAAACGAAGATACCAATGGTAGAGAAGATCCCGAAATGTACTATGAAGATGCTTGGTGGAAGGCAATGTGGGAAAACGGTCTAAACGTATCCAGAAACATTTGTCATGATCCCTGGAGAAGAGCCAAATATGGATATGGAAATGGATACGAAATGGGGGAAGAAGGAGACCGCAATGAGTTCTTCAAAAAGATGGACCAAATTGTAGCCCTTTCAGCAAAGTATAATATGTACGTTGTGATCAACTATCACGAAGTAGGAAAGGTAGACATGAATATGTGTAAAGAGTTCTGGAGAGCTGTTGCACCAAGATATAAAGACTATCCTCATATTTCTTATGAGCTGATGAACGAGCCTAACGGAGCGAGAGACTGGAACGATAGAGATTCCAGAAATGTGGAAGAGATGTACCAATATGTAAGAAACCTGGCCCCAGAAACTCACCTTCTATTATGTAGCTTCTCAAATATGGGTCCTGATTGGGTAAAAGACGACAGCAGATCCATGTTGGCAGCAGCAAGATCATTGAGAGGAATAGACTGGTCGAATGCTGGTATCGCTTTCCACTCTTACTGGGGACAAAATGCGGCTCACTATGTAGAAGAGCTCATTGCGGAATTCCCAGCATTGAATACAGAAGTAAACCTTCCTCAGGGATATAATTCAGGAGACCCTTATGATGATCACATTCGCACAAAGTCATTGGCGCCTGGAGAAGAATGGAACCAGGAAACGATGGAAAGACTCAATGTAGGTTGGATGACCTGGGAACACGATACATGGCGTGAATACTATCACAATTACCTCGGTTCTCCTTCCGAAAATAAAACCACTCCTGGAAGACCTGGATTACTATATGAAGCCAAAAGAGAAGGATGGGTATGGACATTTGATTATGATCTGGTAAGAGAATGTGAGCCGCCTAATGACTTCGTAGATCTGGGTACCAGCTTTGAAGAATCAGGAGAGTTAGCCATGAACATGTATCCAAATCCATTGACAGGAAGAACACTTATGATAGAATTGCCAGAGGCATTCGTTCAAGGAGGAACTCTTTCCCTGGTAGACATGCAAGGAAAAGTCCTCACGCAGGTTACTACACAAGAATCAACGACCAACATCACCCTTCCTCGGAAACCGGCAACAGGACTCTACGTTGTCAGATTCCTGGCCGCTACCGGGGAAAGTCATTCAGAAAAGTTATTAATTAAGTAAGATTATTTGGCGAGAGTGTTATTGATGGTGTAACTTCTTTTTTAAGAAGGCAGACTTTTGAGAAGGATGGGAAATAATCCCATCCTTTTTTTATTGAATGCACAATTAGAGATTAACCTTATAGAGAAAATTTTTGGATTGAATCTATCTCCTAAATATTCTTTTTATTCATTAAAAGATTACATTTAGAACAATACAAATTATGGTTGAAATACTTAACTGAAACGGGAAGGTTATGGACGTACTATGTAAACCGCTACCATTGTCATGTTCCAAGCAAGCTGCTTTTGCTTTCATCAGCATCAGCATATGGACCACCTTCTTCTTTTTAGTCTCTCATCCCGTTCACGCACAAAGAAACGGATTTGGGCTAAAAGCCGGCCTCAATTTTGCCTCACTCTACGATACCCCAGAATTTATTGACGCACAAATTGTAGGAAGCAGAATCACCTATCACGTAGGAATATTCGCCCGTCTTCCCCTCTCCTTTTCCGATGAAATTTATATTCAACCCGAACTGTTGCTCTCCCATAAAGGAACTCGTGGCCTACCCATTGACCCAACCACAAACTCTCGCCTTCTGTTACCTTATGCTTCTGTTCCTCTTCTTTTATCTTACCAGCCCTTTACTGTCCTTAGTTTACAATTAGGGCCTGAATTCGCCTATCGACTGGCAGCAAACGCAAAAATTGGAAATGAAAAACAAGAACTGGAAGATTTTTATAGAGACGTGGATCTGGGCTTAATTTTGGGATTGGCGTATCATAGTCCGGGAGGCCTTCATATTGGAGCCAGAATGAATGTAGGCTTGATCCATTTTTGGCGACTCGACGGATTTAATACCAGTGGGACCTCAGGCATCATCAGGGCAGGAAAACATCAGGTATTTCAACTGAGCCTAGGATATATTTTGATCAGACAGCGGTAAATTTTAGCTTTTTACCAAAAATATTAGCCGAATATACTAACAAAAGCACCAATCTTCGCGTACACTTTTTAAAGTTACTTTTCCCTCTATGAAAAACTTATTTCTATGAACATATATAAGAGTTCCGAAGTGTTGACGGTTCAGGAACTATACAAGACTGCGATCGAAAACCGTAACCTGTTTCATTTCGTCAGGGATCAATTGCTTGCATTTATTGACATATTTACCTCAGCTTACCGGCGTCAACTTCCTATTACAGCGGTGATCGTTTCCAATTACCATCCAGACTGGTTAGGTGCTACCTCTTCAGCCATTTTTAATGCTTCTCTTCCCACCTCAGAACTCGAATTGACCATCCTCAAAGAATATGGATTTCATCATTGGGACGAATTAAGCTTCTCCCCTATTCCACTTCAACATCATTTTGAGCTAGCCATAGATTACCTGCTAACCGGAAAATTTCTATCCCTTCGAGAATTGTTGGAGACGAATCCAGAACTCCTCCACATGCATTCTCATTATGGACACAAGGCTGGCTTAATTCACTACATTGGGACAAATGGAATAGAACTCTGGCGTCAACAAGTCCCAGAAAATATTGGAGAAATGACTCGATTGCTATTGGAATATGGAGCCAATCCCCTAATGAATAATCATATTTATGGAGGAACGGATCATGTAGCTTCATTAATAAAAAGTAGTGCCCATAGCTGGGATGCAGGAGTAGGAGAAACATTATTGGCCCTTTTCCCGGATTATATTATTCATTCTGCTTAAGCTATTCTATTTTTCCTGGGGGCGTCAATAACTGACCGGTCCCCTTCGAACTCGCCTGGCAGCTCGGTCCTATCACCGAAACATATCTGTTCCTGCGATAGGACTAAATTCTTCGGGCACCTTTGCCTTTTCTCTACCGTGCTTGCCAGAAAAGTGCCTTAAATAATAAGCATATACTTCTCAGTAAGACGATTCGACCGATGGATATCCACTTAATTCGAATCTGATAAGGATCGAAATACAAAAAATATCTTCAAACTACACTTTCAATTAACATTCGGGCTGCCTGACATTGGCATAGATAAAAAATGTACAAGTTAGTCTTTACCTCTTGCGTTCTTTGATAGGAAGTCTATTAGAAATGAAAGTATGAACCTAAGATTCTTGTTAACCTGTTTCCTCTTTGCTACTTTATGTTCCAATGCTCCTAATCTTTGGGCCCAGCCTGAGATGAATTTTGAACTAGTTGCTACTGGCTTTTCGCTTCCAACAGATATAGCACATGCTGGTGATGAGCGCTTATTTGTTGTAGAAAAAGGCGGAAAAATCAGAATATTAGATAAAAATAAAGAAATACTACCCTCACCATTCCTGGATATCACGCCAAAAGTAAATTCAGTGGCTAATGAAAGGGGCCTATTGGGCCTGGCATTCCATCCCGAGTACTCATCTAATGGTTGGTTTTTTGTGCATTATAATAATGCTTCTGGAAATACTCAGATTTCTCGCTTTTCCGTAAGTAATGATGATCCAAATAAAGCTGATCCTGAGAGTGAGATTTCTATTTTAGAGGTTGATCAGCCTTACAATAATCATAATGGAGGAGATCTCAATTTTGGCCCGGATGGATACTTATACATAGGTCTTGGTGATGGAGGTGCGGCTAATGATCCACAAAGATTTTCTCAAAATGGAAATGAGTTATTGGGAAAAATGCTCAGAATAGATGTATCTAGTGGAGATACATATACCATTCCAGAGAGTAATCCTTTTGTGAATGATCCTGATGTATTAGATGAAATATGGGCCACAGGTTTACGCAATCCCTGGAGATTCAGTTTTGATCGACAAACAGGAGATTTATGGATAGGAGATGTGGGTCAGAACAATGTAGAGGAGATCTCATTTCAGGCGGCTAATAGCCAGGGAGGAGAAAACTATGGTTGGGTTTGTTTTGAAGGGAATAGAGAAAACATAGATGATGGGTGCGATGAAGATGAATTGACTTACCCTATTTTCCAATATACTGTCAGTGAAGGGAGATCTATTACAGGAGGGTATGTATATCGCGGTAACACTTATCCAGATCTAAAAGGCTATTACTTATTGGCTGATTTTGTTACTAACAGATTTTGGACCATCAAACAGGAGGAAAATGGCTCATTTTCGTCGACTGCTTTAGGAAAACAATCTTTAGGAAGTGTCAGCACGTTTGGAGAGGATGTGAATGGAGAATTATTCCTTGCCTCTTATAGTGGAGGAGCCATTTTCCAAGTCACTACTGACAATCCCGTAACCCC
This sequence comes from Bacteroidia bacterium, assembly GCA_965262565.1. GTDB lineage: Bacteria > Bacteroidota > Bacteroidia > J057 > J057 > CBDHFQ01. The sequence goes on along the minus strand of CBDHFQ010000012.1, from coordinate 2,888 downwards.
ACCTCCACCAAGTCCTGAACCCAAGACCATTCGCCTCGCCAATTTTTTCCTAGAAGGTTTCTATGATATCGCTTCAGGAGAGATGACTCAAAATCTAAGAACGGAGAATTTGTTCCCTGAAAATCAACCGTTTAATATAGAACCCTGGAACTATAATGGCCCAGAGACATTAGCTAATGTAGAAGAAGGCTATGTGGATTGGATATTGGTACAGCTTCGTGATTCTACCGGAAGCGTATTGGAAGAAAAAGCATGCATCCTTACCGCTACAGGAGATATTTTATCAGCAGAAGGAGAAAATGAAATTTCCTTTTCAACTTTTTCCACCGAAGTTAATTCCTTCCAGTCATTAGGCTATGTGGTCGTTGTTCGCCATAAGAGTCATTTGGCAGTGGCCTTTCCACTGAATGATGGATTAGTCATTGATCCTAATAATGGGAGTTTAGCAGTAGGAAACGAGCAATTAAAAGAGGTGGAAGGTATTTTTACTTTGTATAGTGGCGACTACGATGGCAATGGAATCATTAATAATCTGGATTTTAACATTTGGAGCTTAAATGGTGCTGCATTAAATCAATACCTTTCTATGGATGCTGATGGAAATGGGGTAGTAAATAATAAGGACTTTAATCTGTGGGCATTAAATAGATCAAAAGTAGGTAGTAATGCCGCCAGGTGATCATATGTAACGTTCCTGTCAGATAGGCCTTTAGCCCATTGGTACTATAAACTCAACCAAATAACTTATTTCTTCCTGAACGCGAAACAGGTAATGTCTCGCCATCCATCATCGTTAATAACCCTCCGGTAGAACCACTCCCTGAGGGTTTGATATATCTAACCATATGTACTCGATTTATAAGGTGAGATTGGTGGATACGACAAAATCCGTATCCATGAAGCAACGTCTTCTCTACAGAAGAAAGTGTTTTGGCACATAAGATGGGGTTAGTCCTGCTTTGGAGATAGAATAAGGTCTGATTTCCATTCCTCGTAGCGGTACTACATCGAATAATGTCATCTACACGTATAAATTCACAACCTTGCATGGTGGGAATACCTATCTTATTTTTTTCTAGCAGCGGATTTTCGTACAAGCGCTTAATGCTTTCCAGCATCTCATCAGATACCAAAGGGACCTTCCTCAAACATACTTTTTCCACTGCTTTGATTAAGCGTTGTGGCTCCACAGGTTTGAGCAGAAAATCTATCGGATATACTTCGAAGGCTTGTAACGCATGCGTATCATGGCTGGTAGTAAATATTACTTCAAAGGTTCGCTTGGGAAAGGCACTCAATAATTCAAAGCCAGCCATAGGAGTTTCCATTTGAATATCCAGAAAAACGATATCTGGTCGATGCTTTTTGATCCCCTCTATACCTGTTTCCCTGGAAGGAAAACTATCGATAATTTCTACCTCGGGACAATGAGTCTCTATTAACTGGATAAGGGAATCTGCCTGAATAGGCTGATCCTCAATGATGATCGCTTTCATGATGTCGATTAGGTTCAACATATTCAAATACACCCATAACAGGCAAAATTAAGTCCTCTTATTCTTCTCAATACTTTCTCTAAAATATAGTTACCTGTATCCCTCTAATATCGATTAATGGTGTCTGGTTATCATTTATGGTACCTCAAAAAAAAAATAACCATTTGAAATAATTATACTTTTTAGCATTCTACAATATGAAACACCTTCGACACACCTCTATCCCTTTAAAACAGCTCATTAGCAGATCTAACCTGATTCTTCTCTTTCTCACCCTTCTCCTTGGAGCTATATTTTTGAATGCCATCATCACTGTAGGAGGCGTTTTCTCAGGACAATACACATTCGCAGGCCTTAGATTTATCCTACACTTTTTCGCCATCTCTCTATACATTTTCCCAGTACTGTATTGGTTGAATCCGAATTATTTATCCAAAGCAAAATACGCAACCTACGCCCTGGGATGTATCTTGTTACTTATCCTGGGAAATAGCTTGAGATTTGCTGTTGACTTTGTGTTAGTCAGAGAAGAAAGCTATTCCCTACTTATTAATCAAAGTGCGGCAAATGCTATATTAGGCAATCTGGCTTCAGCCGGTATTCTTATAGACGGTAAATACCAACCGATATATTATTGGGGTATGATTGCTGGAAGCCTTATAACTATAGGGTCTGTAATTACTAGCGGAATGGCTGTTCAGTGGTATGACAGAATCGTCATGTATACGAATCAATTAGAACATAACATCTCCTATTTAAAAGGGCAGATGGCCCCTCATTTTCTTGCGAATTCTATCAATAACATTTACAACATGGTGTTGAGAAAAGGAGAAGGAATAGATATTGCCTTAATCAAACAAGCAGAACTTATGCGCTATTTTTTAGATGACGGCAAAGAAGATAGAATTACCCTTAAAAAAGAAATTGCTTTCATAGAATCCTATATCACTTTTCATCAATTAACCAGCCCTTATGGAATCAGCATCAACTTTCATCGATTGGATGATTACCACCTCCTGCATTATATAGAGATTCCCCCTATGCTATTCGAACCTTTTATTGGAAATGCCTTTAAACATGGAAATGCTCTTCATCATGAGGATGGCTTTATTCATATTTCTTTAACTACAAATGCAAAATACTTAATCTTTGATATTTTTAACACTAAGGATAACGCTACATATTCCCCATGCCTGCATGCTTCCACCAAAAAGGGTATCGGACTAAAAAATGTCCAGGAACGTTTGCAAATGATTTTCCCTAACGCTCATGTATTGCATATAGACAATAACCATCCCAGCCTCTTCAAGATTCAGCTTAAAATTGAATTGGAAGCTCTCGTTGTATAATGTTACCAAATTCTTATCTATAGGGTCAAATTCTCAATAGATA
>CBDHFQ010000011.1:0-10783 GCA_965262565.1 Bacteroidia bacterium | reverse complement strand
TTACCGGTAATATTCCCGATGGAGCCTATACCAGAGTGGTAAGAGAAGATGATCAACGCAAAGATTTATTATTCGCTGGAACAGAAACTGGGATATATATTTCCTGGGATGGAGGAAATCGTTGGGACAATTTTAATCTCAATCTTCCTGTTACGCCGATTACTGATCTAAAGGTAAAGCATGATGACTTGATTGTGGCTACTTCTGGAAGGTCTTTTTGGGTGCTGGATGATATGGCACTTCTCCGCCAATACAAGAAACCCGAGGATGCAGCAATTTTATACACACCAGAAGATGCGTTATTAGCCAATGGGAGGAGCGAACTGAATAGTACCAAAGATGGGTTTGATGGAACCCATCCATTGCAGGGAGTAAATCCCGCAACAGGGGTAGTGATGTATTACTATCTTCCTGAATCATCAGATTCTGCTACGGTAGCGTTGAAGATTACCGATAGTCAGGGGAAGTTGGTTCGCCAACTAAGTTCTAAGAAAGATAACACTTATAAAAAATATGATGGAGGTCCTTCTGCAGAACCTGTGCTGCCCAATAAAAAAGGACTGAATCGATTTGTTTGGGATATGAGGTATGAAAGCATGAAAGGGGTGCCCAAAGTGTATATAGAAGGAAGTTATAGAGGGCACAAAGCTTCTCCGGGAGCATATAATCTGATGCTGACAGTGGGCGATCAAACCTTAACTACAACCTTTAACATTCTTGAAAATCCTAATTACGGATTAAGTGCAGCAGACTACCAAGAATATCATGAATTCATGACTGCTGTAGAGAAAGAGCTCAACGCTATGCATGATATGGTCAATGAGGTGGCGAAACTGCGTAAACAACTGAATGCAGTTGTCGCTCAGATGGATCAGCCATCTTACGAAGGATTGAAAACTGAGGCAAAGACATTAATGAAAAAGATGAAGGAATGGGATAAGAAAATGGTGCAACGCAAATCCAAGGCTTATGATGATGTAGAGAACTTTCCCAATAAATTTACTGCTAACTATTTATTTGCGATTAATCATGCTGAAAGTGATATCCCTCGGGTAAATCAGCCCACTCGAGAAAGGATTGATGTGTTAAATAAAAAATGGTCTACCTTAAAGCAAGAAGGAGAGGAAATGCTAACTACAGATGTGCCTGCCATTAATAAGAAACTTTGGGAAGCAGGAATAGGAGCGTTATGGGCAGGAGAAGGGGAAATGCTGGAAAATTAGGTGTAGTGTTGCAGAAGTCTAATTCGATGAAAATTGTTGGACATCTTGACAGCTTGTTTCATATGAACAGCTAATAGGCTCGTTCAGTTCAGTGGCACTTATTCTCGCTATTTGTTTTGAACGGGATTTCTGACTGTGTTTGATGAGTAAAAGTAACTTTGTAAGTATTTTATAATCCAGGATATTTATATGAAAGAGCTACTGTTCATTCAACATTGTCAGTCAGAACATCATATTAATGGCTTAATGGGGGGGTGGACAGATACACCCTTAACGGAACTAGGGAGAAAACAGGCGAATGCGATGGGGCAATATATGAGTAGACATATTGAGGCTGAAAATTACAGAATGTTTTCTTCTGATTTGCTTCGTGCTTCTCAAACAGCAGAGATCCTAAGCCAGCATCTCCAGATCTCCAATCTGGAATTTCCTGAATTGAGAGAACAAAATTTTGGAGTTTCTATTAATAAGCCTCATACATGGTTTCTGGAGAATAGGGTAGCATTGCCAATATCGGGAAGACTAGATCACATTTTGATAGAAGGAGCAGAATCCTGGAGGATGTTTTATCAGCGAGTGTCCAGTGGATTGGAGGTAATAGAGAACCTAAACATAGAAAAAGCGATCGTTGTAGCACATGGAGGAACGCTAAGTTGTGCTATTGCATGGTGGCTCAATATTCCGGTGGAGGTAATGACATTTGCCCGCTTTAGAGGGCGTCCAGGTGCGATTACGCGTTTAACCTCCGACAAACAACAATTCAGAATTCTGGAAAGGTTGGCATTTGATCAACATTTAGCAAAGAGGGAATTGATTCATACATGGTGAGGTTGGGCTAACTCACCTGATGCTGGATGATGGAGTAGTAGCGATTCGTTTGATGTACTCTTCTGTGATTATTGGGCTAATTTATTGAAAACTATTATCTTAACCATTGACCTTATTCATACGCTAACAATAAACAAGTGGCTACATCAAACAAATTTCTCTTATCCTTTTTCAGCTTATGGCTTATTGGTCCCTATATACTATCTCAACCCCTTCAAAACAATCAACCAACTGTCAGCGAATTATACCAATTAACTATAGAATGGAGTGCAGATTGGGGAAGTTTGAGCCGCTTTTATCAAATTGAGGGTTCTCCGGAACGAAGAGAAAGATTTATCACTTTCCACCAATCATATTTAGATAAATTAAGTGCGCTGAATATTGATCAATTATCTATCAATGGTCAGGTTGATTATGTGTTAATGAAAAGGAGGATAGAGGAGATCATGTTTCAATTGGAGAAGGAAAAGGACATTTTTAGGAACGTAGAGGAGTGGATTATACATGGAGTTCCGTTATACGAATTAGAAAAACAAAGGAGAAGGGGAGCCACCTTAAATGCTTTTGAAGTGGCGAAAGAACTCGATGAGATTGCTCAGGCATACAAGCAGGAAACAAAAAAAGTAGCTTTAGACGAGCAAAAGTATTCGAATGTATGGATTAAAGGGGCAGAAATGGTATTGGAGGGGCAGAAACAAGCCATTCAAAGTGTATATGATTTCTACAATGCCTACGATCCTGATTTTAGTTGGTGGGTGAAGAAACCCTATGAAACACTCAACCATAGTATTGATACCTTTATCCAAGGTATTCTCTCATCTGTAGATTCTACCACTTTTCCCCAGGATGATGGGAGTGGTATTGTGGGCCAGCCAATAGGAGAGAAAGAACTTATCCGACAACTTCGCGATGAGTTGATTCCCTATACACCTGATGAATTAGTTGAGATAGCGCAGAAGGAGTTTGCCTGGTGTGATGCAGAATTACTAAAAGCTTCTCGAGAGATGGGCTTTGGAGAGGATTGGAAGGCGGCCCTGGAAAAAGTGAAGCAGTCTTATGTGCCGGTAGGAGAGCAACCTGAAGCTATGTACCAATTGTATAAAGAGTCTATCGCTTTTTTAAAGGAACACGATTTGATCACCATTCCTCCGATTGCCGAGGAAAGTTGGAGAATGCGTATGCTTTCTCCAGCGCAACAGTTAGTGAGTCCTTTCTTTTTAGGAGGAGAGACGCTTCAAATTTCCTATCCTACAGATGATATGGAACATAAGGATAAATTGATGAGTATGAGGGGAAATAATCCACATTTTTCCAGGGCAACGGTTCATCACGAACTCATAGCAGGCCATCATCTTCAGGGGTTTATGAATCGGAGATATAAAACTTACAGAAGAGAATATGGCAGAACTCCTTTTTGGACAGAGGGATGGGCTTTGTATTGGGAAATGTTATTGTGGGAAAAGGGATTTCCAAGATCAGCTGAAGATCGAATGGGAATGTTATTCTGGAGGAGCCACCGATGTGCCCGAATTATTTTTTCCCTTAATTATCATTTAGGAACCTGGACTCCCCAACAATGCATTGATTTTTTAGTGGATAGAGTAGGGCATGAAGGTGCTAATGCAGCAGCGGAGGTGAGGCGTTCATTTACCGGAAATTATGGTCCTTTATATCAGATAGCTTATATGATAGGAGGATTACAATTTTACCGGCTTAAAGAAGAATTGGTTGATAGTGGACAAATGACCTATAAAGAATTCCATGATGCCGTAATGAAAGAAAATAATATGCCCGTTGAGTTAGTAAGAGCTATTTTAACGAAGCAACCCCTGAATCGGGATATAGAGACTAGTTGGAAATTTTATGCTGATTTGTCAGATTAAGAAAGTAGCAACATCCTTATCATATCTAGGTTAGTCGAATAAATTATTCTTGAAACACCTTTCATGCATGCCAACCTATAGGATTATCTGGGATCAGAATTTACAGATATTGAATCTCTACATGACAATGTGTTGAAAGCAAGTGAAGAGGGGAGAGATTAACAATTATTATTGCTATATTTGCAACCTTGTTGCATCTATAACGAAAGAATATTTGGACATGTTCAAGCTATCTAAAACTAGCAGGTATAAGGATAATTTTAAAAGAGAAACCGTGACAAATTTTTAGGAGCATGAACTGCATTAACATATTGGTACGATGATCAAAATAAATGATGTCGCCTATCAGTACCCCCAATTCAGATCCTCTTTACTTCCCTGATTTTGGAGTAGCGTCGCGGCATGAGTTACTGATACATGGGGAGTCAGGCTGTGGCAAAACCACCTTGTTGCATTTATTGGCGGGATTACTCCAACCTTTAAAGGGAGACATATTTATTGATGAGGTTCCTATTTCTACCCTGCCTCCAGTAAAAATGGACCGGTTTAGAGGGCAACACATCGGTATCGTTTATCAAAAACCCTATTTTATAGAATCGCTTTCAGTGCTGGATAATTTATTGATCTCTCCTTTTGCAGGTACAAAAGATAAAGCTAAAGCTATTGCCCATCGCTTAAATATTGATCATGTTCTCCATCGCTATCCAAGTCAATTAAGCACTGGCCAACAACAAAGGGCTACCATAGCTCGTGCCGTGATGAACGAACCTAAATTGTTGTTAGCAGATGAACCCACAAGTGCTTTGGATAATAAAAATTGTACTCAGGTATTAGATCTCTTATTAGAAGAAGCTCAAGTTAATGATGTTGCTCTAATCATTGTAACACATGACGACCGATTGCGAACTGAGATAAGTTCTAGTATTGAATTAACTCCTTTTTTAACTAATAGCAATTGAGCATGATTGGAAAGATTGCTTGGAAAAACATTATTCACAAACCTTTGAATACCACTCTATGTATCAGCTTAATGATGTTTGGAGTAGGGATCATTACATTACTACTACTGATTCAACATCAACTGGAACAAAAATTTCAGAGGGATTTACGAAATATTGATATGGTCGTAGGAGCTAAAGGAAGTCCTTTGCAATTAGTACTTTCTGCGATCTATCATATGGACGCACCTACAGGCAATATTTCATTCGGAGAAGCACGTAAAATCATGGAGAATCCATTAATACAGCAAGCTATTCCCTTAGCCTATGGAGATTCTTATCAGGGCTATAGAATTTTAGGGACTACGAGAGATTATATGGAAAAATATGATGCTGAACTCCAAGAAGGGCGAGTTTTTTCAAAAGCTATGGAAACTACATTAGGAGCAAATGTAGCTGTGCGATCAAACTTAAACGTAGGAGATACTTTTTTTGGCACTCACGGAAATGTGAAAGGTGGACATGTCCATGATAATCATCCTTACAAAGTAGTGGGGATTCTTGAAGTAACGAATACTGTGTTGGATAATCTTGTTTTATCCAATATAGAGAGCGTGTGGCAAGTACATTCACATATAGATGATGAAGAGCATACCCATGACCATGAGGAGGAGCATGCTCATGAAGATGAGGAAGAACATGCTCATGAAGAGGAGGAACATGACAAAGACGAAGAGCATATTCATGACCATGAGGAGGAGCATGCTCATGAGGATGAGGAGGAACATGCTCATGAAGGTGAGGAGGAACATGTGCACAAAGACGATGAAGAGCATATTCATGACCATGAGGAGGAGCATGCTCATGAGGATGAGGCCTCAATTACAGATCCTGACAGTATGGAAATCACGGCAATTCTATTAAAATGCAAAAGTAAAATGTCCGTACTCAGTATGCCTCGAACAATTAACGAGCAGACAAATATGCAAGCTGCCTTACCCGCTATAGAAATTAACCGGTTATTTCATATGCTAGGAATTGGTGCAACTACTTTAAGGCTCATTGCATATGGAATTATGATCATGGCAGGATTTAGTATGTTTTTTGTGATGTATAGTCGCTTAAGAGACCGGAAGTACGAATTAGCCTTGATGCGATCAGTGGGATATGAGCCTATGCATTTATTTGGTTTACTAATACTTGAAGGGATGTTATTGGCCTCCTTGGGGTACGTGTTAGGTTGGTTCTTAAGTCGTGTGGGATTGCAGATTATTAATCGACAAGCTGCAGGAGATTTCAATATTCAGTTCGAAGGAGGATTAGTGCCGGGAGAATTATGGCTATTGCTATTAACTTTTTCCATCGGATTTTTATCGGCCTTATTACCGGCATTACAAGCTATGCGGATGAATGTATCTGCAACATTGTCCAAGAATTAAGCTAAGATATATGAATAAAAGCATGAGGATGCTTGCTATGATTGTTTTTGTAAGTCTTGTATTGACCCAACAAAAGATTTGTCAGCATATTGGACTTGGGCAATTGAAATATTATGGACCTTCTACTTCCATTAAGAACAAAATACCTACAGTAGATCAAGAACAAATTGAAGGTAATTATGTAGTCAAGAATACCTTCTATGTTGACAATGAGAAAATAGCTGGCTGGGGTAATCGTGGACATGAAAAAACAACTCAGGAAAAAGAAGTTAATTCAGTTTATCATGGAAGTCTTACTTCGGAACCCATCGAGATAGAATGGCAAGTGCTGATAGATATTAATTATCAATTAACATATTTCCAAGAATTAGAAACGGAAATGTATTCACCCGTATTCAGTGAAGCAGTAAAAGCGTTAGACAGCAAGGAAATACTGATCGAAGGTTTTGTTATTCCCTTCGACGAGGTTAGCGACACGGTAGCGTTATCTGCCAATCCTATGGCTTCATGTTTCTTTTGTGGGAGAGCTAGCCCTGCTTCGGTGATGAGTATGTATTTGAGAGATAAAAGTAAGCGGTTTAAGGTAGACGATTTTAAAAAATTTAGAGGAAAGTTGCATTTGAATTATGATGATCCAAACGAGTACTACTACGTCCTGCGAGATGCCCGGGTCGAATAGGTCAAACTTTTAACTTACATACATGGGGGCAAAACCTACAACCATATTAACTGGATTCTTAGGGGCAGGGAAAACTACCTACCTCAATTACTTGCTGAATAAAAACGAAGGAGTAAAATATGCCATTATCGAAAATGAATTTGGGGAACAAGGAATTGACAGTGAATTGATTCTTCGTCCTGACGATGGCATCGTAGAATTAAATAATGGCTGCCTTTGTTGTACCCTCCATGAGAGCTTGTATGAAATTTTGAATACCCTTTTTAATAGAAGAGAGGAATATGATGAGATTATTATTGAAGCGACAGGGGTAGCTGATCCCACAGGACTTGCGGCCCCTTTCGTAAGTCACCCAGCTATCAAGAAACAGTTTCCATTATCTAATATTATCTGTTTGGTAGATGCTGAGTTAATAGAGGAACAACTTGTCGAAACTGAAGAGGCTATGAGCCAAATCACTTTTAGCGATATTTTACTAATTAATAAAACGGATTTGGTGAATGAAAAGCGATTAAATGAGGTAAAAAACAAGCTACAAGGCCTAAATCCCTTAGCAAAAATCCTTTGCGGAAACAAAGGTGATTTTCCTGAAATAAATTTTCCGGGACATCACCGTCTTTTTAATGAGCTACAATTGACACACATTTTTAACAAAGATCATCAAGCACTACACAAGGGGCATAGTTTCCCTGTCCAAACACCTCATTCTCATCATCATCATGAGCATACAGAGGAAGTTGTGTCCCATACCTTCACCTTTGAGCGTCCCTTCAAGTACGAGTCCTTATACCATCACCTCTTTGTCTTCCTCAGCTTCCAATCAAAAGGATTATACAGAATGAAAGGCTTAGTTTGGTTGAAGGATTCTGATCAACAACAAATTATGCAATCGGTTGGGAAAAGGTTGGATTTTCAGGAAAAACGTGCCTGGGAGGAAGGAGAAAAGAAGCAAAGTATCATTGTTTTCATTGGTAAGAATATCAAAAGAGAAGGCTTGGCGAGGCTATTGGAGAGATGTTTTGCATAGGACATCATATTTCAATAAGTATAGCAACCGTACAAAATTTTAAAATTAAATGTTGAGTTATCAATTAGTTAAAAATACATCCCAAAGTAAGTCGGACGTATTTGGTGCATTGGCAAGTGGCTTATGTCTTATCCACTGTCTGTTGACTCCATTTCTATTTCTAGCTTATTCTGGAACGGAAGAGCATCATATTGAGAGTCCATGGTGGTGGGGAATTATTGATGTTTTATTGCTTGCCCTATCCTTTATAGCAGTTTATTGGTCTGTGAAAAAAACATCAACCTCCTGGATCAAATATGCCTTTGTGATAAGTTGGCTCGTTTTATTTTTTATTGTATTAAATGAAAAGCTAGAAATAATCCATTTACTGGAAGAAGTGATATATATTCCTACACTGAGTCTCATTTTCTTGCACATTTATAACAGAAAATATTGTCAGTGCGACAATGATCAATGTTGCACTGATTTATAAACTTAAATACATAAAACAAAAAAAGATCTCCCTAAAGTTAATAGCTATATGAACAGTACAAAAAAACTACCAGTAACCGTTTTGAGCGGCTTTTTAGGAGCGGGAAAAACTACCTTGCTCAATCATGTTTTGCATAACAAAGAAGGCTTAAAAGTTGCTGTCATTGTTAACGATATGAGTGAAGTGAATGTTGATGCCAACTTAGTGAAAAATGAAAATGTTCTTTCTCGGACGGAAGAGAAGTTGGTAGAAATGAGCAATGGCTGTATTTGTTGTACCCTTCGAGAAGATTTGATGGTAGAAGTGGAGCGATTGGCCAAAGAAAATCGTTTTGACTATTTGCTCATAGAAAGTACAGGTATCAGCGAACCCGTACCAGTGGCTCAAACGTTTAGTTTCGTTGATGAAGAAAACGGCATCGATCTATCTAAATGGAGCTATGTAGATACGATGGTAACCGTGGTTGATGCGTTCAATTTTTTCAAGGATTTTGGCAGTTCAGAATTGTTAGTAGATAGAAATCTGTCAGATATGGAAGGAGACTACAGAACGATAGTGAACCTTTTGACAGACCAAGTCGAATTTGCTAATGTCATCATTTTGAATAAGGCAGATTTAGTCCCCGAAGAAACCATAGGTCTATTAAAAGCTGCCATCCATAAACTCAATCCTACCGCCAAAATAATTATATCTACTTTCAGTAAAGTGAATCCACAGGCAATTCTCAATACGGGATTATTTAGTTTTGAAGAGGCGGAGCAAAGTGCGGGTTGGATAGAGGAGTTGAATAAAGAGGAACATACACCTGAAACAGATGAATATGGGATAAGTTCCTTTGTCTATCGCACGAAAAAGCCTTTTGATCCCAACCGATTTTGGGATTATTTACAACATAAATTTCCTACATCTATTATTCGTAGTAAAGGATTATTTTGGTTAGCCTCCAGGCCTGATCAGGCATTGGTTTGGAGTCAAGCTGGTGGTTCTTTGCGTGCAGATAGTGCAGGAGTTTGGTGGTGTAGCATGCCTTTCAGCCAGCGCCTTCAGTATTGGTCTTTTTTAGAAAACCAAAAGGAGATAGAATCTGATTGGAGCAAAACCTTTGGCGATAGAAAAAATGAAATCGTGTTTATAGGACAAGATATGGATGAAGCACGCATCAGAGCCGAACTTGACGCCGCACTAGCTACGAAGGAAGAATTGGCTACACAAAAATGGCAAAAAGGCTATCAAGATGCATGGCCTGTACAGAGAGTATATCCCTTATCTCCCTGAATAGAAAATGATGAAAAGTGGCAGGAAACTATAATGCCTTTAACTTAATCAGGAGATGTTGAATGATATTTATCAGAAAAGAATTATTTTTAGATCGTATCGAATCAACTCTGGGATTCATCTATGATCAAACAACTATTAATTCTGTTCCTGACTTATACACTTATTGGCGTATGTTGTGCCCAACCAGATGAAATAGAGGTTGGAGAAAAGATATTCCTCCCCTCTTTAGAGATAGGCTACATTCACAGTAATTCCGATTTGTTATCATACGGATTGTTGATCAAGACCTCCATTGAATATCGCTTAAATAGAATGGAGGGATTTTTCTTTAGGTTGAATTATGATACCTATGACACGAGTTATGAGCTTAGGAATATTGACAATCTGACGAATGTCGTAAAAGGAACAGCATTCTTTTCTGACTTAATTCTGGGAGGAGGATATAGAACAGCCCTTAAAGAAAATGTATGCCTTTTTCTCACCTTTCAGCCAGGAGTCAAGTTTTATGATTTCCCTACTGCTATCGAAGACAATAACACGATCATTTTCAATCAAGATAATAGAAGCATTTTTACCACCAGAGCTACCTTAGGAGGGGAATATTACATAAATGCTAAAAGTGCTGTTTCGTTTGATCTGTTTCAGAATCAAATTTGGAAAAAAGAAGATTTTTGGGCCAATCATCGTGCCGCCTTCGGTATTTCCCTAGGATTTATCACAGCTTTATATTAAAAACGGAGCCGAGGATATGTACTAATTCCCGGTAACATGACAGAGGACCTGGATAAGTTAGCTCAATATCTAAATGAAAGCGATGATGATATGATGACCCTCGAACCCAAATAAAGGAAGGAGGATGATTAGGGGCATCAGCATTCAGTCGTCCCTCCCTCAGCTGATCGGTGCCTTACGGACTTGTCTATCGGCTCGGTCTTAGCGCCACCTGTACAGACGCATCCTCATGTGTCTGTACAGGCACCTTCGCCATTCGCTCTCCACCAACAAAAAATGATGGA
>CBDHFQ010000010.1:0-9284 GCA_965262565.1 Bacteroidia bacterium | reverse complement strand
GACCGCATCTCCATAAATTCCGTTCGCTGACTTCCCTCTAAATGCCTCTCCCGCGTGAAGAGGATTATGAGTCATGGCGTGAGGGAGATACAGAAAAAACGGTCCTTCCCGATGGGACTCCATAAATTGTATAGCTTCCGTTGTATATCGTTCCGTGATGGTGTGTTGATCAACGGGTGCTTCTATCACCGTCTCATTTCGCATTAAGGGTAGAGGACAAAAATCGCGGTTCATATCATTGGAATAAGGGATCCCATAATATTCATCAAAGCCTTGTCGGGTGGGGAGAAATTCTGCTTGATCTCCTAAATGCCACTTTCCTATGCAAGCCGTAGCATATCCCTTAGCTTTCAACATTTCAGCTATCGTAAATTCATCGGGATGTAATCCTTTGTGCGCTCTGGGAAACAGCACCTGACGCCCCACAGCACCTGGTGGTCGAGCATTCACGTGCATATCAATGCGTTGGGAATAGCATGCTGTCATCAGACTTGAGCGGGAAGGAGTACAAACTCCACTTGTCACATAAAAATCGTTTATGAGCACTCCTTCTTCGGCCATTCGATCCAGGTGTGGGGTCCGATGAACGGTATTTCCATAAGGGCCAATATCCCCATAGCCCAAATCATCACAATAAATAATGACTAGATTAGGTAAACGCTCTTTGGCTGATGGATGGTTCTGTCTTTCTTCACAAGAGATGAGACTGAGAAGAAGGATCATTCCGCATATTCGGATAGGAATAGTTGATGTCATCGATATATTCATACTCAATGGGATGAAAATGAATTACAATGCTCCTATAGGCCGATTTTCACTTCCCGTTTCCATATCCTGGTTTAAATCTCCCAGTTCTTCCCTTGCTTTAGCTGCCACTTCCTGAAGCTCAGCCACTTTTTCGGGATATAATTCTATCACATTGTATTCTTCTCCGGGATCTCGGGTCAGATCGTATAATTCTAATTCTTCCACTTCAGTCTGTATTCTAGGCCCACCTTTCCCGTCATTTCCAGGTAAAGTATGATATGATCCGAAGGTGTGTGGAAAGACGAGCTTCCAATTTCCTTTTCGAACAGCATTCAAGTTATTTTTACCATAATAATAATATAAATCCTTTCTGGGTTCAGCTTCGAAGTTCCCTTTCCATAATTGGACTAAACTCACTCCATCAATTTTATTCTCAGGCAAATTCCCTCCTACGATTTCAGTAACAGTAGGTAAAATATCAATCGTGCAGGACAGTTTATTGCACACACTTCCGGGAGGCGTTTGGCCGGGCCACTTAACGATAAAAGGTACTCGTTGGCCTCCTTCCCAACTCGTCGTTTTCCCTTCTCTCAGTCCTCCCGATGATCCGGCATGATTCCCATAATTTAGCCACGGGCCATTGTCTGTCGTAAATATAATTAAGGTATGATCTGTTATTCCTTCCTGTTCCAATGCATCTATGATTTGACCTACCGACCAATCTAACTCCATCATCACATCCCCATACATTCCTTGCTCACTTTTCCCTCGGTATTTCTCAGATACCCCCAAGGGAACATGTGGCATAGTATGAGGAACATATAAAAAGAAAGGATTATCCGCATTGCGCTGAATAAAATCTACCGCCTTTTCTGTATATAAAGTACTGAGCTTATCCTGTCCTGCATATGAATGGATCTCTTCTATGGTTTCGTTCCCTTCTACTAAAGGTAAAGGAGGAAAATCTCCTCTTCCTTCTCCTGGTTTTGCTTTCGTTCCATCGAGTTTAATGGGCCACATGTCATTGGAATAGGGAACGCCTACATATTCATCAAATCCATGTTGAAGGGGAAGAAATTTTTCGTGATGGCCCAAATGCCACTTCCCATAGATGGCGGTAGCATATCCTTTTTCTTTGAGAATCTCCGCCAGGGTCGTTTCATCTGGATTCAACCCAATCTTGTGATAAGGAAATAGAGCCCCTGAAATGCCTATTCGGTTGGGGTAGCAACCTGTCAATAATCCTGCTCTGGAAGCACTGCAAACAGGCTGGGCAGAATAGTGGTGGGTAAATCGCATCCCCTCTCTGGCCAGACGATCTAACTGTGGCGTTTCGAAACCTGTAGCTCCGTAGCTTCCCACATCCCCATATCCTTGATCATCTGTAAAAATAATGATGACATTTAGCGGTTTATCTTCCTCTGATTGGGATTCGGGAGCCTGGCAAGCGATTACAAGGCTGATGAGACATAAAGCGAAAAGGGAGTAGTTCTTCATGGAAGGTACGATTAAGCAAGTAGTAATCTAATATATCTATAAATGATCAAATGGTTCTCATCATTAGTACAAACAATAAATTAATGGGGATCAAAGGTAACATCCGTCCTTGTGCGTAGTGATTCTCACAAATAATGTTCAGTCTAACAAGGAGAGTATTGTATCTACACTTGCCATAGACTCTTTCACTTGCGGCTTTGTCTTTCCTACCACTCGAATACCGGTCAACAAAGTATAGAGTAAACGGGAAATCGTCTTGATGTCTTTCCCCTTAGGAATTTCTCCCGAGTTAATGCCTTTCTGAAGAAATTCACAGAATAAGCCTTCCATGTTCTGCTTGTGTTCAGTGATGATATTTTGGAGAAAAGGATCGTCTGGCAGTAATTCTGTCGTTGAATTGGCGATGAGGCACCCTTTACATTCTACATCAGCATCGTTCATCATGATAACTCTCTCAAATATACCTCTCAAAGTTATTTTTATCTGCTGTTGTTCATGGAGAAAATGTTGAAGGCCCTCATAGTGAGAAATTCTATAGCGGTCAAAAGCTCGATAGAAGAGTTTCCGTTTTCCTCCAAAGGTATCATATAAACTGGATCTGCTGATCTCCAGATATGCTACCATATCCTGAATAGAGGTTTGATGATACCCTTTTTTCCAAAAGAGCGTCATCGCTTTTTCCAATACTTCTTCTTTATTAAATCGTTTTACCTTTGGCACACCTTTGTTTACAGATTGATCAATTCTGTAATATCTACTGTTATGCTACCCAAATAGTTTCTTTTCTGTATTATAAGAGACCAGCACTAATATCACACCCACTAAGGCAGGGGCAAAACCGCCATCTTGTGCAACGATATGTGCTGTGGTAGCTAATACAGTGTTAAAGAAGAATCCTGCATAGGCCCATTCTTTTAGTACTTTCGGTTTCTTAACCCAAATCGCAATAAGGCCCAAAATTTTGGCTACAGCTAGAGGATAGACGATATGAGTAGGATACCCCAAATTCAGAAAGGTTTGGCTAACCTCTCCATAATTGAAGAAGTACATAAACGCGGACATCAACATCAGCGCGGTCAATAAACCGGTGGAGATAAAATAGATGATTTTCGTTGTTTTCATTTTGGACGGAAAGTTAAATTGATACAAAAAGATAAGATGGATAGATAATTGGATGCTTTTCTCTTGTGCCAACAACACTTATGCTAAGCGTCTTAAATTATCGCTTTTGAAATTTACATACAGACTCATGATAATTGCCAGAGAAGAGATTAAGGTCATGACTGTTCCTGGCACGAAATGAACATAGCCTCCCAAGTCGAGAAATAGAAAATATCCTAAATCAGCTAATCCACCTACGAGGGCATTCAGGAAAATCGCGTTTCTATTTTTTCGCCAGATAAAAATAGCTCCTATGGTAGTTACGATGCCAAACCAAAGTAAATTAAATCCATGTTGGCCCAAAATGGCACCAGCAGCTTCAGGATACTCCATCAATAGGCTGGCTGGCTCTACTGCATCCGCAATTCCACCGATAGCAGATGCAATATCTCCGGACATAATGAAACTAATCGTCATTATTCCGGCAAAGGCATGTACTATTCCCCAAATCAACCATAACACGGCCGATATTTTTAAAATAAGCGTTAAGTTTTTTGGATTCATGTTAATGGGTTATGGGTTAGAAAATTAACTAATTTTCCGTATTGGACCGATCGTTCCTTAAAACTAAATTACACTATTCGGAACGACAATTCCGAATAAAATCATAAATTTCCTAGTACCCCATTTTCTTTACAACTAGGGGATATAGAAAATTTATTTCGTTAGCCTATTTCTAATTGGTGTAGGTAAATGAAAGGGCGAAAAAAATTAGCGCCAGTTGGATTCCCTTTAACGTTTTGATATGAATAAGTAGCTCAGCCCGACAGATAAAATTCCATCATGTTGGTCCACATTACTAACAACAAGCGCTTCGAAATTATATTGATATTCAACACTTAGTGCAAGTGCTTTCCACAATTTAACATCCATCCCTATATCAAGCTCCACTCTGCTATTTCCAAAATCGTCGAACGTTGGCTCAAAAATACTTGAATAATGCAACATCAATTTTTGTTCATATATTCTATGGATACCAGCAATATATATGGCCCATCGATATAATTCTACTTCTTCATCCCCATTGAATGATTCTCTGTTAAAGATCATCCCATCAAATCGAGACCATTCATAAAAGGTGGAAAGGGAAAATTTTACACTGTTATTCGTTTCGTTAATGATGTTCCAGGTTCCACCTACTCCAAGAAGTAATCGTCTATCTACATTTCTGCGGAAGTTCGTAGATATAAAGGCCATTGCCAGTGGATAAAACCTCCTTTCAGGATGAATATATAGGAAATTTCGGCTATCAAGATTGTTATCTACTTTTCGCCTGAAAAATTCTTGATAGAGGGTTTTATTTTGTGTCTTAAACACAAGGGCATTTCCTATTCTACCAGAAAAGCCAGTCCGAGATTTAATGGCGATCAAACTCACATTTCCCGTCTGAAATTTACCCGTTACGGATACCCTCAATTGATATGTAAGCGTATCGCTTTCATTGAGTTGAGCACTTAATTGGCCAATGCAAATGAACCAACTAAGTGCTATGACTAATATTGATCGCATGAATAAAGGCAGTTAATTTACCTAGGCTTAATTGATGGATTTCCCATTTTTTAGGTCAATGGAAAATAATTCTTGGTGTCCAAGGATGAATAGCGTTTTAAAATCTTCTCCCCCAAAAGCCAAATTTACTACCTCTTTCTCAGCTGTATCTATTAATCCAAGATATGATCCCTTAGCATCGTATACCTTTACTCCAGAGCCTGATGTTAAATATAAATTCCCTTGACTATCTACTTTCATCCCATCTACTCCCCAGGTAGAAGGACCAATATCTATTATTTTCCTCGCATTTATCACCTTTTGATCAGGAGAAATGTCATATGCCCATACTGACCTTTCTACTCCCTCCGGATCTGCTTCATATTCCTGAGGCGTAGGTGCTACCGCTACATAAAGGATGGATTCATCAGGTGAAAAGGCAATTCCATTTGGCTGATTAAGAGAAATATCTAATAAAGTAATTTTTTTAGTATCGGGATGATATCTGTAAACTCCTTTCTCTGTTAACTCAGCTTCTTGTCCGGTAAATGATAAGCCGTGATCTGGATCAGAAAACCAGATAGTTCCATCACTTTTTATGACGAGATCATTGGGTGAATTAAGCTTCTTCCCATTTATCTGGTTGACTAATAATTCGTCTTTTCCAGTTTCTAAATCAATGGCTACCAATCCTCTCATTCCTCCAGAACAATGAATCAATTGGCCATTCTCAGTAATCTTATTGCCTGTGGGAATGGGCATATTTTCTTTAAAAACACTCAGTCCTTTCTTTGGATTCCATGCATATATTTTACTTGCCATTACATCACTGAACAATAATCGTTGATGTGCATGATCCCATACGGGCCCTTCGCAGAATTGGAGGCCTTCATTTTCTATGAGCGTTTTGAGAGAAGCGTTGGGAGCTAAAATATTTTTAAGCTCTTGACCAAATAGAGATCCGTTCGAAAAAATCAGTATGCTACATAAGTACATAGTAGGCAGCACAGCAAATTTAAAGAGTAGCTTAAATTTCATTTTTCAATTATTGAGGGTGATTGGAAAAATTATTGAGACAATTGTGATATAACCAATTCAGCGGCGGCAGCTCCCGAGTTCTGTTGCTGCCCCGTAATTAAGTTTCCATCGGAAATGGCATGAGCTATAAATGGCGGAGCAGTCTTAAAATGCGTATGAGATAATTTCTTCGCCTCCTCTTCAATCCAATAAGGTTGAATTTTAATTCCTGCGGCTTGATCGGCGTATTCCTCTTCCGCATTAGTAAATCCTGTCCAGGTTTTTCCACTAACCAGTAAATCTCCGTCTGTCTTTTTCGCTTCCAATAAAAGAGTAGTAGCATGGCAAACGGTAGCACTGGGTTTTCCAGCTTCATAAAATGAAACGAAAAGTTCCTGAAGAGAGGTGTTTCCCTTGAAAGTGTACATGGGACCTTGACCCCCTACCAAAAAAATGGCATCATACGTATTTATATCCGCTTCAGTAAACTTTTTCGTATCACGGATCATATTTTGAAAAGATGCCTGTTGCAGATAGCCTAATGAAATGATATCATTTGCGGAGTATCCACTTGGATCGAGAGGATTCGAATATGCATCCATCTCTAGTTTTCCTCCCTCGGTAGAGAAAATGTCGACTTGGAAACCAGCCTCCTGAAATTCCCACAGAGGATGGCACATCTCCGCCGCCCAGAACCCTATAGGCCAATTGGTTTGCGCTGACACCGTGGGGCTACTGGCAATCATTAAAATGTTACCTCTCACAGGAGATCCGTGGGGATGAACGTATTTCACTCGTTCAATGATTTGGCTCATTGTTTTACTATGTTAAAAACTCATAAAAATGTTACATAAACCAACAACTATGTAAGGCTCAACGGATAATGATTATCATGTAGGTCATACAATGTCATTACCTAAGCTATTTCGTTGATCTTATAGCACGAAGAAAAAGGATAATTTCAAATAGGAAAAATCTCATATATGAAGATTAGCCCGAATCACTCATCTGTTAGGGTAAGCGACCTAAAATTGTATGTAAATGACATTCATAGAATGACCAATAGTAGCAGGCTATTAACTTCTGTATTAAGAAAGGAAATTCAACCTATTCTTTAAGGATTGCTTGTAGGATCTTCCCACAGGGATACTCGTAATGTCTGAGATGAACAGCTCATTAGCTTTCATTCCAGTGATATATTTCAGATTAATGATGTAGGATCTATGTACCCGAACAAAATTGGGTGGCAATTTTGAAAGTAACTCTTTTAGAGGAAGATAAACGATATGACGGGAAGTGGTCGTATGAATAAACGTATAATTATCATCTGATTCCAAAAATAAAATATCTTCATGCTTTACCTTTTTCATCATACGCTGATCTTTTACAAAAAAGAAATCCTGGCTGGCGACCTGCTCATTGGCACGAAAATTCTCTTTTTGCCTATTAATCATCCCAATTTCCAACGCCATCACCACATTTTTCTCATTAAAGGGCTTTACTAGATATCCAATGGGTTGAAGTCGTTTAATTTTCTCTACCGTTTGATCATCTGAAAAGGAGGTGATAAAAAGGATAGGTAGTTGGTACTTTTCAGTTATAATTGATGCCAACTCAATGCCATTTTTTCCTTTTCCTAGGTGAATATCCACAAAGACTACTTCAGGTGATTGTTCTGACAGCAGCAAGATCGCTTCTTGGTAGTCTAGAGCTATACCCACCGTTTCATGTCCATGTTTAATTAATATTTGCTTCAAATCCTCTGCAACGATAAACTCATCCTCTACGATGACCACTTTATACTTCATATGTTGGGTATATTTGAATACGGAAATGTCAACATAAATCTGGTTCCAACCACATTCTTCACTGTATAATTCCCTTCAAGCTTATTCACCATATTTTTTATTAGATTCATTCCAAATGAATTGCTTTTTTTCAAATCCTCAGGCGTCAATCCTCTACCATTATCAGCAATGATCAGCCTGATATCCGTTTTATGCTTTTCCAGAAATATATCTATTTCACCTTCTGAATCGTTTGGAAACGCATGTTTGAGTGCATTCGTAAGAACTTCATTGGTAATCAGTCCTAAAGGTATTGCGACATCTATATTCACATCAATATCCTCTGCTTTGATCTTATAAGATATTCTTTCACTGATATTGAAGTAATCGAATATGGAGGAGGTGAGTCGGTGTAAATATTTACCATAGGAAATATAAGCAGTATCTGTCTCTTGATATAAGAATTGATGAACTAAGGCCATCGCCTGAACTCTGGCGCGTCCATTAGCTACAAACGCTTCTACAGCAGGATGATCATATTTATGCGCTTGAACGGCGAGAAGGCTGGATATCACTTGTAAATTATTTTTTACTCTATGGTGAATTTCCCTTAAGAGCGCTTCTTTTTCCTGAATTAAGGAGGTCAATTCCGTCTGGCTATGCTGCAAATGTGCATTTTGGGAATTAATAATCTTATTCTTTTCCATCATCAATTCATTAGCTTGCCTTTTAACATTATATTGATAAAAGAAAAACAACCCACTCATTAATAAAATGATGATTCCTGTGATGTAAAAAACCTTTTTCCGCTGGCTTTCTGCTATCTCAATATTTTGGAGCAATTCAGTTCTTTTTAATTCGGCAATTTCTTTCTCCTTCTCCACGGTTTCATATTGGGTTTGTAATTCAGCAATTTTAGCCACCTTGTCGATATTGAATAAGCTATCTTCAATCTGCTTAAACGCTTTAAAAGATTGTAATGCCGATTGATACTTCCCCTGATCACTATAAAAATCCACTAAACCCCGATGAAGGTTCATCAGGTTCCTGGGGTCTCCTATGTGCTTCATGAGAGATACAGCTTGAATATAATGGAACTCTGCGGTGGAATGTTCATTAAGTTTATGGCTCGCTTGAGCCATTAATTCGTGGCTTAAGGCTTCGAGATTCACATATGCTCCATTGGCTATAAGTTGAAATGATTGTGCCAATGTTGCTTTCGCAATATCATAGGATCCCATGTCGATATAGCATTGAGCCATTTCGGTAAGACAAGCTATGATATGAGCAGTACTACCATACTTTTCGAATAGTTCTTTAGCTTCCTCTAATAGCAATAAGGCTTTAGAATAGTCTTTTAATTGAATGTAACAAGATGAAAGATATCCCAAACTCCTTCCAATCCCATCATCATAATTAGCTTTTTCATGGGCCGATAGCCCATCTTCAAAATAACTTATCGCCTTTTCATAAGCATCCAAATGGTAATAGGTGACTCCTATATTACTATAAGCATCCCCTATAGCAATGTAATCATTGGCTTCTCTTCCATACGCAATAGCTTTTTCACAATGTATGAAGGAAGAA
>CBDHFQ010000009.1:0-58634 GCA_965262565.1 Bacteroidia bacterium | reverse complement strand
AAAAATCGCATTCGTTTTATTTCTTTTAGGTACTTTCTTTGTTGCTACTCCTTCTTTTGCTCAAGAGATGGCAGAAAATACTGAAGAAGCTGCTGACCAAAAGAATATTGTCGAATTGGCTGTTGAAACTGATTTATTATCAACTTTAGTTAAAGCTGTTCAAGCTGGAGAATTAGTAGAAACGCTTCAGGGTGAAGGACCTTTCACTGTATTCGCTCCTACTAATGATGCATTTGCTGCTCTTCCCGAGGGAACGCTTGAGAACCTATTGAAGCCTGAAAACAAGGATGAGTTAGTTAAGATTCTTACTTATCACGTAGTACCAGGTGCTATCATGTCTACAGATTTAAGCGACGGACAAACAGCTGAAACTGTACAAGGTGGAACTATCGCTGTTTCTTTAGCAGGTGGAGCTGTAAAAATTAATGACGCTAATGTTGTTAAAGCTGACGTGGCTGCTTCTAACGGTGTAGTTCATGTAATTGACAAGGTAATTCTTCCTCAATAAGGATTGTATAAGAATAACCAAACCTAAAATTTATCACGAGGGATTGTCTTTCAGGCGATCCCTCTATTTATTTTAACCAATGCTCATTAGCCTTTAAACGCTCTATGATATAATAAACAGCAGGACAAACAGCGATATTCTTATAAGTAACGTCCAAGAATTTATGTATTTGTTTTCTGTCTGTGTGAGGGTAATCTTTGCACGCTTTAGGCCTCACTTCATATATTAAACACTGATTATTGGAAGCTAAGAATGGACAAGGAGGTTTTTTATATACGTAATCGCCTTCTTCATCTAAAAGTAAATAAGAGTGAATTAATTCATCTGACTTTATCCCCAGAAACTTAGCTATTCGATCTATGTCTCTTCCAAGAAAAATGGGACTAATGGTTTTACAGCAATTCGCACAATCCAAACAATTTATTTTTTCAAAAGCCTCTTCGTGTAACTCATGACATACTTCATCCAACCGTTTAGGCTTTTTCTTTCTTATTTTATCAAAGAGTTTTCTATTGGCTTTTCGATTTGCTTTTGCCTTGGCACTAATTTCATTAATCGAAGGAAATTCAGGCATACTTCTAATGGGATAAAATTAGTTTCCTAAATTATACTTTGGTAATTTCATAAGTTATAGAGGAGGTAATGTATCAAAAATTGCAATATATTTTTTGAGAATGGTGAATAAATCAAGAAAAACGCGGAAGACTTTTGACTTTTATATTCGTAAGGCATGGCTGAAGATTTACAATATGTATAATCATGAGGCAGAAAGTAAAGGTTACAGTATCTCAATGGCCTACGTATTACTAAACATCGACCGAAACGAAGGAACACCAGCTACACAAATAGGTCCACTCATGGGACTACAAAAAGCCAGTTTAAGTAGGACATTAAAAATCATGGAAGATGAAGGCTTGATTTTGAGAAAAATAGATGAAGAAGATAACAGGATTCGGAGGGTATTCTTAACAGATTTGGGAGAGCGTTATAGACAAATTTCCAAAGAAGTTGTTTTGAGATTCCAGTCAGACATTGAGAAGAGCTTTCCGGAGGAAACTCTGGAAGTTTTCATAGATGTGTTGGAAAAAATTACGGAATTGGCAGATAAACAAAGACGCAATTTTGATAGGGAAAAATCATTACTTGCTCTCCAGAATAAAAATTCCAAAAACCATAAAAAATTGTAGTGCTACCCTTTTGTAGCCTTCATTGCCTACCTGTAATATTTTCAAATATTAGCTATAGAGATTTTTGTTACTATAAATATACAATGGAAAATCAAATCTCGTTTACGCTAGAACATATACTAACGCTGGATAAAGAATATAGGCGTAACCTGATTAACTGTCTCAGTGGTTTTAAAAGTGTGTGTCTATGTGGAACTGCAGATAAAAAAGGGAATACTAATCTTTCATTGATTAGTTCTGTCATTCATGTAGGGGCTAATCCTCCTCTTATGGGTATGTTAATGCGTCCTCACACAGTAAGAAGAGATACGATAGAAAATATAAATGAAGTTGGTTTTTTCACGCTCAACCATCTTCATAAGGAAATATTAGATAGAGCTCATCAAGCCAGTGCTCGGTATCCAAAAGAGGTTTCAGAATTTGAGGCGGTTGGATTACACACACAAAAAAGTCAACGGCATAATGCTCCATATGTGGAAGAAGCCTACTTAAAAATAGGATTAGCAGTGGAAGAGAAAATAGTTTTGAAGTCAAATAAGACCTTATTAATTGTGGGTAAAATAGTAGAACTATTAATACCTGAACACATCATACTAGCAGATGGATTTATAGATCTGGAAGTTATAGGAACTTTAACTGTTTCGGGCTTAGATTCTTACCACGAAACTAAGTCTATTAGACGACTTCCCTACGCCAAAGCCCCTTCCTAGTACAAATAATTTATCGTAATTTTTTCTATCAATAGGCAGGCCAATCATCTATTGATTCTGATGAAACTTACCGTACATAAATACCCCTCTTTGAACTTCACCATTGGTCATTTTTAACACGCCTTTTCCATGGATACGCCCCGCATTAAATTCTCCTTCATAGATATTTCCATCAGCATAAGCATAAATTCCAGTTCCATGTCTTTTATCCATTACCCACTCACCTTCGTAAATGCTGCGATCACTATAAACATATTTTCCATATCCGTGTTTTTTCCCATTTAGCCAATCACCCTCATATCTATCTCCATTAGTATAGACCAACACTCCTCGTCCA
Organism: Bacteroidia bacterium; assembly: GCA_965262565.1. Taxonomy (GTDB): domain Bacteria; phylum Bacteroidota; class Bacteroidia; order J057; family J057; genus CBDHFQ01. The sequence goes on along the minus strand of CBDHFQ010000009.1, from coordinate 55,892 downwards.
TTATATAATCCATTTCTAAAACTTCCGGAATAAGTTGATCCTGTAGGGGTTAGAAGAGTGCCGCCTCCATGCATACGACCATTTTGCCATTCTCCATCATACTTTATTCCTGATGCCCAAGTCATTGCTCCTTTCCCTGATTTTCTTCCATCAACCCAGTATCCTTCATATATATCTCCTTTGGCATTAGCTAACAATCCATATCCGTTTCTTTTATTATTCTCAAAATCTCCTTCATAAACGTCGCCGTTAGGATATAAGAATTTTGCTTTGCCTCTAACTACCCCATTCGTCCATATCCCTGTAATATAAGTTCCGTTAGGATAGGTTAACGTTCCCTGTCCGTTTTGTTTGTCTTCTGCCCATTGACCATCATACACACTTCCATCATAGAAAAAGTATTTTCCCGATCCATGCATTCGACTGTCTTTAAAATCTCCCTCATATCTATCTCCATTGTGATAAAGATAAATCCCCCTTCCATTCATCGCGTCTTTAGCCCAGGATCCTTCAAAAGAGTCTCCATTAGCCATTTTATATATTCCGAATCCATATCTTTTCCCCCCTCTCCAATCTCCTTTATATAAATCTCCGTTGGGATATGAATAAGAACCTTTTCCAGTACTACAATTTCCTTTAATACATTGGCTAAACGTAGGGGTATAAATTATAATTAGTGTGAGAGCTAGAGCAGAGAACAGGAACTTTCGCTTTAATAGCATAAAACTTGGCATCTTTCAATAAATCAAAAATACAGGGATTTTTTCCTGAAAACATGCGTCATTTAAATTCTATCTTACACTTTTATTTCGACTCATGTTAGAAAAACAATCGCAATTTTTGTTCTTTACTATTGATTTTCCAACATATGACTCATTTATTGATACAATCGCCTACAAAAAGTCTGTCAAAAGAATCAAATTATGTATATCTAACGAAATAAATGAGAAAAACATATTTATCTGCATGGAATTTTCTAAAAAAACCTCACAAAAATCGTTCAAAAATTCTCATGCGGAACTAATATCTTAAAATATTTCGAAAATCTAACACCTTTTTTTATTAATGTTAATACGGATAAAATAATAACTACAGAAGATACTATACGTTTATAATTATAGTAATACAAAAAAAAGCTCGTATGACAAATGCCTATATCTCTTATATACAAGAGTTCCAGGATAAACCCAACAATGTAGAATCCTTTTGTACCTATGCGAACACAACTCCTTTGCAATTTTTTCAGAGTTATTCTTCCTTTGAAGACCTAGAAAAAGCCATATTCCGTCAATTTTTTTATGAGACCCTGGATGTACTTCATGGAGATGAGGTTTATTCTACGTACAATACCCGAGAGAAATTACTCGCCTTTTATTACACGTGGTTTCAAACCCTCCAACCTATGCGAGACTTTATTGTTTACTTATGGGCGCAGGAATATTCTCCACTCGAAGGTCCACATTATTATAAAGATGTTCGCCAACCTTTCATTAATTATGTAGACACTTTATTACAGAATGGAATTCGCTTGGGAGAAATCTCTGAAAGATTTGGGCTTGAAGGAATAAATAAATTAATACTCTGGAATCAGAGTAAGTTTCTTTTTCAATACTGGATGACTGATACCAGTACCCAATTTGAACAAACAGATGCTGCGGTAGAAAAATCAGTGAATTTCGCAGTAGATGTAATGCAACCCAATTTATTGGATACCGCCATAGATTGGTTTAAGTTTATATTACAATAAATATGAAGGAACAAGCTAAGATTCCCGTTTCAAAAGTGAGAAGAGCCAGTAAATTCGTAAGAACGGGCTTAAAAGTAGGTGGGAATTATATTAAACATTACTCTAGTAAGCTGGTAAATAAGGATATAGATGAGTCTAAGCTGAACGAAAGAAATGCGGAAGATATTTATGAAACTTTGAGTGAGCTAAAAGGCAGCGCATTGAAAGTAGCACAGATGTTAAGTATGGATAGAGGTATGCTTCCTTCCGCTTTTGCTAAGAAGTTTTCTGAGGCACAACATAAAGCGCCTCCTCTTTCAGGTCCATTAATTGTTAAAACATTTCAACAATATTTTGGAAAGTCTCCACTTAAACTATACGATGCCTTTGATATGGAGGCAGCTCACGCTGCTTCTATAGGTCAGGTACATAGAGCGGAAAAGGATGGAGAAGTACTGGCAGTTAAAATACAGTATCCAGGAGTAAAAGATAGTGTCTCTTCAGATTTAAATATGGTTCGTCCTTTTGCCAGAAGGCTTTTCGGCTGGAAGGATAAAGATATGGAAATTTATTTTGACGAAATCAAAGAACGACTGCTGGAAGAAACTGATTATAAGTTGGAGCTTTCTCGTTCCTTATTATTGTCCGAAAAATGTAAAGATTTACCTCATATCCATTTTGCGAAGTATTATCCCGAATATTCGTCAGATAAAATTATCACCATGAAATGGATGGAAGGAAAGCACATGGATGAGTTCCTTGAAGAAAATCCATCTCAGGAGATAAGAAACCAAATAGGTCAGGCACTTTGGGACTTCTACAATTATCAAGTCCATGTCCTTAAAATTATGCATGCTGATGCTCATCCGGGTAATTACCTATTTAGACCTGATGGCTCGGTGGTAGTGATCGACTTTGGTTGTGTCAAGAAGATTCCCGAAGACTTTTATGTCAATTATTTCCAATTACTACAACCAGGAATTCTGGATAACAAGGATAAATTTCTAGATATCTGTAAGAAGACTCAGATTATTTACGATTTCGACGGTCCTAAAGAAGTAGAATTATATACTTCGGTGTTCAAAGAAGCATTAGAGATCGTATGCCAACCTTTTTATGTAGACTCCTTCGACTTTGGTGATGAGGTATATATGGACAGCATATACGAATATGGAGAACATGCAGGAAGTATGCCTGAATTAAGAAATACAAAAGCACCCAGAGGGGCAAAAGATGGTATCTATATGAACAGAACTTTTTTCGGCTTGTATTCTATTCTTAATTCATTGAAAGCAAAAGTAACAACGCGCAAATACATTCCTACATTGGAAGCGTAACAACATACTTTTCTAAAGTATCTTTTTCCCATCTGATCTTTCCACTATACGGTCAGGTGGGAATTTTTATTTGGATAAGGCTGTAATATTCTTTTTCTGATTAGGTTCCAATAAGCCCATGGCATGTAACTCCTTCTCAGTAAGCAATTCAGTTCGTTTTTTAGTCTCTGTCCTTAGAATAGACACCCTCTCTTTATCTATGAAAGAACTTCTATTCCCCCATGCATTTCTCACATAAGACAATACCGCTGCAATGTTCTCATCTGTAAAAGCTGAATTATCTTTCAAACCAGGCATTTGAGCCTGAACCCTGGGAGGTTCGTAGGTAATTCCATTTACCGTAACTGGACCTGTAAGTCCATGAAGAGCTACCATAATTAAGGTTTTTTCGCTTCCCAACACGTACTCTGAACGTACTAGAGGGGGAGCGATGGGTTCGAGTCCTTTACCATTCATTTGATGGCATCCACTACAATGATGCTCGTACAACTTCCTTCCTTCATCAAATTGTTGTTGCTCAGTTTCATCCAGTGCCAAACTTCCCAAAAGTATCGCTTCATCGGTAGGGCTTATCAGATCTGAAAGCATGGATATAACCTGGTCGGCTTTTTCTTTTCTCTGTACCAATGTCTCATACATCTCTTCTTCTTCTCCACCTAAACTACTGACAACCGCCTCTCTCATCAGTGGATCATCATCATATCGGACAGCTAGTTTTTCGAGCATCTCAAAAGCTAAAGGTTGTCGAAAGGCACCTAAGGAAAGAGCAAGCTGTAATTGGGTATCTGTCTCTGTCCGATCCTGGAGCGAAGCAAACATGCTTAATATTTCTGAAGCTTGAGGAGTTCGACCAAAAAACGCTCCCATTCGAATCCCTAAGGCTACAATTTCTGAGGCATCTGACTGTAAAGCTATCCGAATATGATTAGGCGATAATCGATTCCATCCTTCCAGGATCCATAACGCATGCATGGCGGCTATCGGTCGGTCAGCCTGTTTAATCTGCGCTTCAATATCAGCAAAAAGCTCTTCCTGTGGCCCTCTCTCTACTAATAATTGTTGAGCTTTCTCTCTATGCCATGCATTTGGATGAGATAATAACTTCAATAATTCAAATGAAGTAGTTTTTGACAGGTCAGGTAAATCTATTTTTTGGCCTTTATCATGAATTATCCGATAAATCCTCCCCAAATTAACTGGCTTATCTAATCCTCTGGCAACTACCTGACGATATAAATACCCAGTCATATAGGTTTTGTGCTGAACAATTCCTCTGTACATATCCAGTACATACATACAACCATCAGGACCATTGTATAAATTCACAGGACGAAAACGCTCATCTGAAGAAGTGAGAAACTCTCTCCCCAGATAGGCTTGCTGGGAAAAAATTCGGGCATTTTTCTCATAAAGAATATTTCTTTTAATAAGATTTCCTGCAGGCTCTGCCACAAAAGCATTTCCATAATAGGTATGGGGAAAATGGGTTCCTCTATATATTAGCGGTCCGCATGCAGCGGTAAACCGCCGCAATCTATACTGCTTATCCAGCGTAGCTTCTCTATACCCTCTATTTACTCCAGTAGTAATTCTTTCGGGATAAACGCGTTGATCATGCGCGATTTCCCTATTGGTTCCAAATGTTGGCACAAAATTCACATTCTTCATCATCGTGTTGGGCCACACCAGATCTCCTCTTAGCTGGTTAGAGTTAGTGTTGTAAAATAAGCGCCCCTTATCATCCTGGGACATTCCCCATTGGCCCCTAAATTCAGTCTCCTGTTTTATCCATTCTCCTTTTATTCTTCTATATCGATATCGACTTTTAGCACTGTAAATCCAGTTGTCCATTCCCACTAACAGCGCATTAGGTTGATGTTCTACATTTCCCCCAACTGCATATACTGAATCTACGAGTATCTTTTCCCCTGGCATGTCTCCTTCCAGTATCTCCCTAAACCAAAGATTGGGAGGTTCCGCATACAATAATCCTCCGTATATTAAAGCGATCGCTCTAGGTAAGACCAAACTATCTAAAAAGACATGAGACATATCTGCTTTTCCATCCTGATCGCTATCTGTTAGGATGACGATTCTTCCCGTTTTAGATTCCTCATCTGTACCACGTAAATCAGACATATAGCCAAACATTTCCACTATCCACATTCTCCCTTTTTCATCAAATTTCATTGCAATAGGCGCTTGAATATCAGGTTCTGAAGCCACTAGCTCAATCGAAAATCCTGGATCTAATTGAAATGTCGCCAAGGCTTCTTCGGGAGTTAATACCGGAGCCGGTGGAATAACCAGGCTATCAGGAGGATCCAGTTGGGGTTCATCATTTTTTCGATCTCCCTGAAAAGAAGTAGGGGATTCGGCAGGAGAGATCTCACAAGCGAAAAAATGAATGGAAAAGTAGGATAATATAAATAGTGAGAATATTGATTGAAGTCTCATCATCTGAGCAAAGAATTTGGTAGTTCGTTAAGATAAGAAATAGTTTGCAATTGTCATATATGAAATACTTAATATTATATGTGACTTGTTTTGAGGAGAAATGTTTATTTCACATACAGTCTTAGCAATTCCTTAATATTAGGGGCTTAATTTGTCATGGTTATTTACTCATTGGGACAACATGATCATTCACTTTCCAATCACAGCGACACTCTAACAAGTTTTCTTATGCATGCGCTCATCTACGATATCCTAAGGTCTTTCCCTTTTTTTCTTGTCATATCTTTTTATTGTTCTTCTATGTTACCCGCTCAATCCTCCGATCCTTCCAGTCCTATTCGGGTTATGAGCTTTAATATCCGATATGATAACCCTAATGACGGTTTTAATGCTTGGCCGCATAGGAAAGAAATAGTAGCTAGTACGATTCGCTTTCATGGAGTTGATCTTATCGGGCTACAGGAAGCCCTTCATCATCAACTGGAGGCTCTTCGCACCCTACTTCCTGAGTATCATTTCATTGGCATAGGAAGGGATGATGGTCAAGCAGCAGGAGAATATGCAGCGATCGGGTATAGAAGGATTCGATTTCAATTACTCGAAGACAGTACCTTCTGGCTATCCGAAACGCCTGATGTTCCCAGTAATGGTTGGGATGCCGATTTACACAGGATCGTCAGTTGGGGGAAATTTGTGGATCTCTCTCAACCTGAAGATACTTTTTTCCATTTTAATACCCATTACGACCATAGAGGAGAGGAAGCGAGAAAGAATAGTTCATCGCTGTTGGTAACACAAATAGATCGACTGAATCCGGAAGGGTTACCTACGATTATTACTGGGGATTTTAACATGACGCCAGAATCGGAACCATACAAAATCTTGACATCTACGGATCATCAACCGCCTATTATAGATGGATTTCTTTCCAGCAACAGAACAGTTCACGGACCGGTAGGAACGACCAGTGGCTTTTCTTTTCCTGGAAGGGACAGAAGAATTGATTATGTGTTTACCCGACATAGCGTAGCAGTTCTTCAATATGGGCATATGTCAGATTCCTGGAGTGGCCGCTTTCCCTCAGATCACCTTCCCGTATTAGCTGAGGTACTACTTCATCCCACTCAAGCCCTTCCGAATGCACATGCGCACAACGATTACGAACATGACCAACCCTTGATAGAGGCATTAGCACATGGGTGTACGAGTATAGAAGTGGATATTCATGCCATTGATGATCAACTTATCGTGAGTCATGATCCACCGAAAGATATGACTCAGGTATCTACCTTGGAAGAATTGTATTTAGCCCCTTTAGCCAAGCATATAGACGCACATCAGGGAAAGGTGTATCCGAATTATGGCGCACCTATCTATTTGATGATTGATTTAAAAACTCCTGGAGAATTAACATATCCTTTACTCACACAGGTTTTACAGAAATATGCATTTATGTTGGATCATAAACGTGGAGAGACGAGATATAGAGGTCCGGTTCGGGTATTTCTTTCCGGCAACAGACCGATGGAACTCGTTCAAGCGGATACTTTACAACTGGCAGGATTAGATGGAAGGCCTGATGATCTGGGAAAAGGATATGATGCTTATATAATGCCGGTGATTAGTAGTCATTATAAACAGATTATTTCCTGGGAAGGAGAGGGAGACATTTCTGCCGAAGAAAGGAAAGTCCTGACAACATTGGCAGAAAAGGCACATAAGGAAGGGAAATTGGTTCGATTGTGGGCATCACCTGAGAAAGAGCAAGTGTGGAAGGCATTGAGAGAGAGTGGAATTGACCTGATCAATACGGATGAGTTGGATCGGGTACAGTCGTTTTTATTAGAGGAAATGGCTCGATATTAATTCCGTACCAATGGGAAATATACTTCCTGCGTTTTTTCCGTTTCACCACAATAACGTTCTCCCTGAAAATCCCCACATTTACCTTTGATGATCATACGATTTTCAGATATCATCACCTGATAGATTCGCTTAGGAACATCCTGGATGTGGATGGGTTTTGTACGGCCGTCTGCCTCAAACAATTTTCCTTTATAATCGCCTGGGAGTAATATCAATTCTCCCGATCTGTACACATATTTTCCCTGTTCAATGATATGCACCTTTTCCTTCATCTTCCCCCAGGTATTAAATCCTTTATACATGGCGAAATACTTTCCATTGGCCACAAATTGAAAACTTAATTCCGTCCCGCAAGAAGGGCAAGATAAGAGGAGGCTATCTGATGTCCATTGATTAACATCATTAGAAGATGGAGAAGCATAAGCATTCAGGAAAGCTGCGTCAAGTTGGTTAACTAATTCCCATTTCCCAAGGATACTCGATATAGATGCGCCCGAGGTTTGAAGTGGGGATGGGGAAGCAGCTCTGGTGGAAGCGATGTCTATGGATTCTGTTTGGATCTGCAAACTATCTGTGAATTCTTGAATGCTATCCAGTAACATGATTTGTCGTACCAATGTGCTGTGCTTTTCTAAGGGAATAACCACGGTATCCGCCAGCACCCAACACATGATTCCATAGCCTGGCGAGTATTTATCGTCGGTGTACAGACTAATGACTTTTCCTGAATCTGCTGCTGCCTGACCTTCAAATTGATAGAACTTCCCTTTTTTCCATTCGAAAGAATGTAAATAAGCTACAGGGATGTTAAATGATTGCTCACAATATGCAGCTAAGGCTTTGCTTCCCTGCCTTTCCAGCATCATCGTTTTAGCAGCAGGCATCCAATCGATCCACACCAGCGTAGATGTATCTATGCCTACCTCTATAGGTCTTAGCACTACTCTTTCTCCACTCTGTATCAACTCCCACTGATCTGGAATAGCTATATCAATCACCTCATTTTCAAAGGTTCCAAGCTTTTGCGCCTGCATCATTGGCACAAAAAATCCAAAAAGTCCAAGTATCACAAAGTACTTGGTTCCTAACTTCCATGTTTCTATATCCTTCATCTCCTCTTTACTTACGAATAAATATATTTGTTTTTTAGATGGGCTTTATGTGATTAAGTAACACTCTTTTTCAGGCTCTTAATGCCTCTTGAGAGACTACTATACCATCTTCATCCGCAAATACGTACCATCCTGGCACGAAGGTAACCCCTCCAAACCTTACAGCAATATCTTGTTGGCCTTCTCCTCTTTTAATACTCCTTATCGGACAAGTACCTAAGGCATAAATCCCTATGTTCATTTTTTGTAACTCCACAGCATCTCTAATACATCCATAGACGATAATCCCTCCCCATTGATGTTTCATAGCAATATGTGCCAAATTATCTCCTATCAGCGCACATCGCCTCGACCCACCTCCATCTATCACCAACACTCTTCCATCTCCTGCTTCTTCCAGGGTTTGTTTCACTAATATATTGTCTTCAAATACTTTCAGCGTAACAATTGGACCGCCAAAATGAGTCACTTTTCCATATGCGTTTAGTGGATCGGTCAATACCTGTAATTGATCCTGATACTGATCACAAAGATCGGCTGTTTTGGGTATCATGTTCTTTTCTGCGTGCGTTTAAACGTTCAGCACAAAAATAAGGAAAGGAGATGAAAAACACATTAATATCCCTTTTCCTCCATTTTCTGAATAAAGGTTTCTCCGATTTTTTTTCCCCATTCCTGACCTGCTTGCATGGATTCCTGAGTGATTAAAGGCGTTTTTTCAGCAAATTTTTGTCCTGCAGGAGTTTCATAAAATTCGATGATCGTTTCCAGGTCATCTTCGTTCAAATGCTTTTGATAAATGGGAGACAGCATGGTGACCAGATCATCCATAGAGGTTTGCATAAATTCAGCTTCAAACTCATCCCAAAAGTCCTCTTCTACTTTTCCAGCGTATTGTTGGCGGAACATATTGAAGGACTGAGTAATCACAGCCTTGTAGGTATTTTCAGAGCCGGATACCTCGAACATTTTTTGTAAAGTCTGGGAATAAGCGTCCGCATCCTGAGCATAGGAAAAGCAATTGGCCAAGCAGATAAAGGTAAAAAATGAAAGGATTTGTTTCATGACAGTTGGTCCATAATTTTTTCAAAGGTAGTAAATAGGTCGCATAGTTAACCGTTTCAGGTAGGTTAATTGCCTCCACATCTCATCAATAGGTTAAGCTTCAAATTCATCCAGGAAAACACGCTCAGCAGGAACGTTAAACACTTGTTCCAGGATCAGCTTCGTCACAGGAATAATATATGTATCATCATTTCCCACATCCAATTGATAGGTGGGAATTCCATTTCGATTATTTTCTGTAAATGAATCAGCAACATCTGAAGTTAAAAAGCGTTCCAATTCTTCTTTCGCACCGGGAAAACTCGAATCAAAAGTGAGATGAATAGCATATCCGAACGTATTTTCGCTTTTTCCTTCTAACATCTTGCTAGCAATCAATTGAAAATGCACTAAATCATCTTCAACAATTTCTATGACAAAGGGGATATGGTTTGCTTCGTATTTTTCTTGGGTCAATTTTAGAATGGCAGTAAATCTTTCTTCGAACGTAGGATTCATAAGCTACATTAATCTAGATGGATTATTCTCCTCTTCTCATATCTTTCACAGTTTTTTGTTCCAACGAAAAATACAGAAATTCATGCATAGCTGCTTTTCCTGAAGGACATTGAGCTTCCATCCCCACTTTTACCACAGCATGATCAGGCATCGCCGATAATCTGGCCATATAATATTTCTCCCCATCACTGGACCAATGCATCGCATATATGGCCCCTTTTCGAATCAATTTAAGCCACACCGTATCAGCCTCATTGAGCATAACTCCATTTGCATCATCCGACACTTCTTTGGTGACTACTGAGACGATGCTTTTTCCCGTAGCATCAGCGTTTTCAAAGGCAAATTTGATCCAATGCAAGCTATCTAAATAAACCATTAAGGCACAGGCGTTCCATACATCAGTAAAGTTAGGCCTGACTAAAGCTGTTGCCACGAAATCTCCTTCGATTTCTCTATATAAAAATGGTGCCGTAGCGGTAATCTTACTGCCTTCAGGAGGATTGAAAAAATCTGTCTTCCCTGAAGCTGTGATGTGCATAGATGCCTCCTTAAAAGAAACAGATTGGGGCGGATTCATCCATTGAAACCCCTTAAGATCTCTCTCATTCATTGAAGCTAACAAATTGCTTTCTTGATGTATCATAGGAGGTATGGCTGAAGGCCCATTAATAGCCTTTGCTGCCGATGAATCTGAAGAGCCACAAGCGATCAACGACAACAAGACAAACAAACAACTATTATAGGCGATGATACCTGAATTGATCATAATTAACACTGCTTATAGTTCAGTGTTACGTAATTTTTTAAATGAATCCAAATAGAATCTCCTTATCTATCAATTTCCATTCTTAAGGAAATATGATCATCTCCTACTTCAAGGCCGTATTCCCAATTTTCGCCCTATTCAATGCCCATATATTATGATCCAGATTATTTACGATTCCATTTCCATCCGCATCTATGGGAACATATTGATTTACTAACGCACTGTTCAATTGCCAAAGGTTGATGTCGAGATTATTGATGATTTGATTTCCATCATAATCACCTGCATACAACACAAATACCTCTCCCACTTTTTTCATCTGATCCATTCCAATGGGCAAATTTCCTGATAGAGGATCAATCGTTTCTCCTGGCTCCACCTCAAATGCCACATCCAAATGACTTTTATGATGTAGGGTTAATACATACTTACTTGTTTGTTGGCCCACATCTTCTTTACTCCTCTTAGCAAACAACCATTCTTCATTCCCTTCCGCACTGATGATATGTCCTTGTCGGGTCAATAAGCAAGCTTTCCTTTCTATTACACTTCCTTCTTCATCCCTCAGTCCTACTAATATCCAATCTACCACATTTTCAGGGATCTCATTTAATTGTTCCTGTCCCTGATAATTCCAGGGCGCTGATCCAAAAGGTTGCGTTAATGGAATGAGATCAGCTTTGTTTAAGGCAGTATTCATCTCTTGTTTTCCGGCCAACAAAAAGCCTTCCAGGAACAGATGCTGAATGCGAAATCCTTGCTCGTCGGGAGTAGGCTCTTCTCCGGGATCTGGATTTGCATGTGTGCCAAAGTCTCCTACAGCTATCACCCAATCGGATACTGAAGGAAGCTCGAAGGTGTGAGAACCGCTTTGAAAGTTTCCTAAGGATATCTCCTGATACGTTTCTTTAGTATTTACGGCAATTACCGGGACACTTCCATTAACGTTAATTGTCATCGCTATCTCATCCGAATTCTCTCTATAGCCGATGTAACAGGATTGTTCCTGGCTGTAAAGGGCATACCCCTCCTCTACAACCTGCGCTGGTTGCATATCAGCTAAAAATCGTTGGTGATCATTAAAGAATTCGGACCAGGTTTTTATCCAGTGCTTATTGACATAGGGTAAGGATTTCCCACCAGACTCAAATGATCCATCAGCTTTTTTCAAGTTCCCCCAAATCGAAGCAGCTCCTCCAGCTAATACGGAATAATACAATCCCCTTCTTGTCTCCTCTTCTGTTACATCTTTGTCATATCTCCCTCTGACGCGAAATCTATCCTCAGAAAAAGAAGGTTTTTCAGGTCGGGTAGATACCACTTTGGCCCACTGCTCATACCAATTTCCCGTAGGATGTAATTCATAGGAAGAATAATCCATATCTTCCGAGAGCTGAGTAAATTCATTTTTTTCTGATCTTGCTCCTAATAAATGCTGCCACCCAAAATGCGCTTGCATATAGGCATGCCACTCATTCAATTGATCTCCATTCACCCACTCCCATAGATCGAATCCATAACTTGCCGTCCAGGATGGCAGTGGACCTAATCTAGCCGCTATATATCGTTGTAACCGTTGATCCACTTCTCCATTAATCCCCCAAATGGGATACTCTTTTCTCGATTTATCCCCCCAAAACCAAAGATGTGTAGCATAACCAGCTCGATGCACTGCTACGATCACCTGTTCCAACTTCTCAAAAATGGCTACATTCGGCTGATCATCTACGACCCAAATATCAGGATCACGAACCAACATATGAATTCCCGTAAATCCATGCTCATCCAACAATAGGCGAATATCCTCTTGAATCCGACGAGGATCTATATCATTTCCCTGATCATACATCACAAAATGAGGTAAAAATGGCTCCAATATCCCCTTTTCCCCACTTTGCCGACTCCATTTTGAAGGGTCAGCATCAAGCGGTCGAATAAATCCTTTCGCGTTCTTATCAGGATGTACCAGCACATTGATGTTTCCTACATGCCCATCCAATTCATTGGTCGAACTTTGGGTGGTAAACTTCCATTCACCTACAGCCGTTCCAGTAAATCTAAATTTCCAGCTATCAGCGCCAGTGTAAAACATTTCCGTGGTATGACTTTCGCCGGTTTCATTGTGAGTAAAAGTTACCGTAGCCAGGATATCGAAGGGATTATTGGTGAAGGAGACATCTGCTATTTCCCATTCCAGATAAGGATCATATTGAGTAACTTCTTTGGTCCCAAAATCCGTAGCTATTCCTCGTTCAGCATAGCATAAAAGCAAGTAAAGCACAAATTGCCAAAGCAGGTTAAAGGGTCGATGATTCATAAGTTGGGTAGCATCATTCTTACCCTCAAACTTATAGAAACCCCGCCACAAGTATACACTCATGATTTCTTTCGCATTACATGATGGAGAAAATCATCGGGTACCTTTCCAGAACTTACCCCTATCATATATGCGCTATTTTGTTGGGCTTATCTGTCAGGGGCGTCAGCAGAACGCTGACCGATCCCTTTCGGACTCACCTATCGGTTCGGTCTTAGCTCCTACCCTCCCGCAAATCCAGACTAAATCCTTCAGGCATCTTCGCCTTTGTTCATAGGAGTAATCTCTTCGTGCACACCCTATGCAAGCCTTTATCACTCTTTCAGCACTAGTATACCTGGAGTTGTCGATGGGGAACAGTAAGGGGACTTCCATCCAGGTGTAGCGGGAGCATTCGCACGAAAACGGGCGGTTTTACATTTCCTCGGGCTTTTCGGGAGGTGCTGGCTCTGCATATGACTAAAATGGAGCAGAAAGGAGCTTCTTATTTATTTGAATCCAAACGCCGAAAATCCTACACAGATCAGGGAATCAGAAAGATGATCAAAAGATATGCTGAAAAGGCTGGATGAGAAAACTCACTCTCACCTCACCAATTCCGGCATTTTCTACTCACTTGGCTGAAGAAGCAAGGAATTGACGATGCCATGATTCAGCCCTATTCAGGGCATGTGTCTCGTAAATCCCTTGAGGTATATTCTCAATTAAGTATTAAAGGTACTCAGGGAAAATATGAAGAAGTGATAGACCAATTTCCCATTTGAGCCATTTTCTCAGGATTGGCTAACAGTATATTTGAAAATGCTGTGGCCCCTGTGGCAGCTTCGCTACCTTTGGGCCTATAAGGAAATGGAAAAACAATTTCGCCAACTTCGAGATATGGCAACCATAGAAGTAACATCCGCAACTTGGGCATTTTTGCCCCTAGCTACTAAAAAGACCGATAAGGAATTCCAATAAAATTAAACGACTGATATTGAATTTTTTATGAAAATTACAGTTAGTTTAAATGCGAGAAAGTACTAGAAAATAATATTTTGCAACTAATTGATTATCAATTTCTAATTTTCTTATTTTACCTTTTGGTAGGCACGGGCTAAAATGCCCAACTTGTGAGAGAAAACCCTAATCTGGTATTTTTTTGGACAGATATTGTAGAAATTAAAGGGAGCTACGTATACTCAATTTTCTTTAAGCTAAAAAGAACCTTTAATCTATCATTCTCAAAGCTCCATTTTTCCAGGAGGACCTTTCGTTTAAGATATTTTTTAGAAATAATTACCAGTGCTGCTCAAAAAAATTTTGACTTGAATATTGAAGTTGCGGATTTCTCATGTATGGTTGCCGCACCTCCATATGGATGATCCTACAAGCGGGTTGGTAGCATCTTATCAAGCAAAAAAAGATAAAATTTCTGCTCGATATGAAAAGAGAAGGGTAGAATATCAAAAAGAGATTGATTTGATCAATCAGAATACGGGAAAACAGCATAGCTGTTTGAATACTGGCTGTTACACTACAGTAAAAGGAAATACAACCTATGGCTCCCACTGGCGCGGAAAAATTACACCTATCGGCTCAGCCAGATTAGCAGAGCTGAAGAAGCAAATTATGGAGCTGGATCGTCTTGAGAAAGACGAAATAGCATCTATGGATGAAGATAAAGCAGCGGTTATTTCATCTTCTTTGAACGCCTACCAAGAAGACTTACAACGATATACAACTGAAATACAGGAAAGGAGTTTTACACTTAAAGGATATGTACTGATCGCCTATCCGTTTTCATTTGTTATTGAGTTTCTACTCGCCTCACTTACGTTTATGGCAATGGAATATCTCTATGAAACGAAAACATTGAGTCGTCCGAAAATTACTACGGATGAGCACGGATTGGTCCAAGGTGATACGAATATCCGTGTGATATATTCTAACCGTCAAACGGATATTCAACCTACGAATAGCCGTAATACGGATAAGCGTACTACGGATAATAACCGTAAAACGAAAAAAAAAAGAGCGTATGAGTATTGCCAAAATCCGTTCTGTGATAAAGGCGTAAATGGGGGGCCAAAATCATTGGAAGGGATGCGTATAGATGCGAAGTATTGTGGACCTGCTTGCCGTTATAAGAGCAATGAATCTAAAAAGGGGTATAGTGTAGATATAATCAAGGCTCGGAATGCCCGTAGTCATTAATCAATAAGCGTAATACGCTTAATCATATTAAGAGTAGAGTAGGGAAGTCGTTAGAATAAAATTACCAAAAGGCAGGCAAGACGGCATTTGAATATTTGAAAAAGTAGAGTAGGGGGTTACATGCACTTGGATAGGTTGACTACACAATTGGAACCTCGGACTGCGAGAAAAATTTTTGCGAATGAAAAGAAAAATGAAGCAGGGTAGGGAAGGTATACTTCTTTGATAGACGGCCACAAACCATTTTTATGTTAACTTCAGAGTGATAAGGGTGATTACGGAAAATGAAAATAGTTTGACACCTTTTAACTATTCTGGATTGGACTTATTTTTATTTCAATAATAATACATTCTGCTCCTATTTTGTTAATATTGACAACATTAAATATTTGCTTTCGCATATGAATTATCATTATTGATCATACATTGTTTTAACAATTGAAAAAGTGTTAAATGTCCTCTTAAAATTCATCGGTTTACTCACACTTATCCTCTTTATTAGCCTTGCCCCTGAACTGATTGGTGGCCCTTTACAGGAATTTTTAGAAAATAAACTAGGTGAACAATATTACTATCCAATAGGTGGGGTCTTCTTGGTAGCACTCATTATTCATACTTTTTGGAGTGAGCGGGATAAGTTGACTACAATAAGCTCATCTGCCAATAGGCGCTCTTTTCTAAATAAAAATAGGCGTAGGCAAAAGCTTAGCCTTGAGCAAATAAAAAATATTCAAGGAAAAATATCTAAAGGCTTATTGAAAGAGGCTTTAGAGGAATTTGAAGGATGATCAAGAAGCGCTTAAGCTTCAGGGGAGGCTATCGGAGTTAGAAAACAAGAATAATAATGGCGTAATAAGTCATGACAACTATCAGCGAGAACGAAATAAAATTACAAATGCGGTCACTATGTGATTACTGGAAGATTACAAGCTCCAGGATAACAGTTTCACAAAAACTAATCGATGACGTCAGGGAAATGAACTTAAAAGAAAGCTATGAACAGCGGATAAAGAATAAACTTGTTGAACGATTTCCGATTAATTTACAGATTAAATACTCGACAGAAGGGAATAAATATCAGAGCAGATTTACTTAATAAAACAGAAGATGGGAAAACGATCAGGCGTAAACATATCCAGGAAGAACTGATTTCTATTTTCGATCAGCATAAAGGCAGAATATTAATCGTTGGCAAGCCTGGATCAGGGAAAACAACCTTACTCCTTCAACTTGCGCTCAAACTCTTGGAAAGGGAGAAATTTCAGATCCCTATCATCATAGATATCGCCACTTGGCGGCCTCGATTTTCTTCGGTTAATGACTGGTTGACAGAACTCCTGCCGCAAATGGGATTTTCCAAGGCCTTAACCAAACAACTGTTAACAGAAGATCGTCTGTTACCCCTTTTTGACGGACTGGATGAATTAACAAGAAGAAAAGCGTGCAAGCATATTTGGAAGCTATGGAAGAATATGTGAAGGAACAGAGTAACAGATATGTCATATGCTCTCGCATTGAGGAATATACGCAGACAGCAGATGCTCCTGTGTATTGCCAGGTTATGGTCAAACCCTTAACATTAAAACAAATTAAAGAGGGGCTCACAGATACAAGTTCCCCTGAAGCAAATGGAATCCTTGATGCCCTGAAAAAGGATCAATTCTTAGCAGAAGCAATTAAGACCCCCATTTATCTCAATACAGCTCAGTTATTGTTTGCTTCGATGAAATCCTGGAAAGAACTCGAATTTTTACAAAATACTGTAGAAGGGAGAAAACAAGAAATCATCGAAAAATCTATTCAGTACGGCATTAAGAATCTCTCACCATCATTTTCTCATCAGGCTGAGAAATGGCTTAGCTATCTAGCTTACAATATGACTGAAGATCAGTTTATCAGGTTTGAACTGATAGATCTACAATATCATTGGGAGCATTGGCGAAGAACAGCACTTATTATTTCCATTGTAATATCCGATCTGGTCAACGGTCTGGTCATAGGTATGATGGTAGATCTGGTTCTAGGTCTGGCCGGAGGTCTGGTCGGAGGTGTGAACTCAGGCTTGGTCTTTGGTCCGGGTCTGGTTCTAGGTCTGGCCTATGGTCTGGCCTATGGTCTGGTAGGAGGTTTGGTCTTTGGTCTGGTTCTAGGTCTGGTCTATGATCTGGTCTTTGGTCTGGTTCTAGGTCTGGTCGTAGGTTGGGTCTTTGGTCTGATCCTAAGTCTGATCCTAAATCTGGTCTATAGTCTGGTCTATGGTCTGAACGTAGGTCTGAACGTAGGTCTGGTCGGAGACCTAGTCGGAGACCTGCGCGAAAGTCTGGAAGATATAGAAATAGAAACGCGTGAGAGAATTAAATTTTCAATAGATTATATATTTAATACAACATTCATAGGCATAGTTATTATGGTCGGACTTATAGTCTACGTTCTGGTCCTAGGGGAGTTTGTAGATCTGGTCGGAGGTCTGGTCGGAGGTTCGATCTCAATTCTGGTCTTGGGTCTGATAGATCAATTAGAAAATAGTCAATCTTATTTAAGAATTGATCGACCTTATCAACGATTTTACTATTCTATGATGCAATTTTATTTTTCTATTCTCCAACATGTTCATTTACGCTATTTGCTCTATCGAAGAGGGGTATTGCCGTTTCAACTAGTGAAGTTTTTAAATGAAGCTACCCAAAACAATTTATTGGAATCTGATGGGGGATCGTGGCGATTTCGCCATAAGATTTTGCAAGATTACTTTGCTGAGCAATGGAAAGCGAAATATGCCACACAAAGTACTAAATCCTCTTTAAAGGAAGTATGATCAAATCAAATGGCGGCGTTTGTCATAAATTATATTATCACATTTAGCTTAATAGGTGCTGACTATGGTAAGATGTATCTGGGTACAGATTAACCTTATCTTTGGGTCTATTTTAGCCTGGATTTATTTGGTTTATAAAGATATAAGTTTTCCCACTTATCAGAATCTCTTCATTTATATTTTTTGTTTTGGCGGAATAATCAGTTTATACGGACTACTCAAGCCGGTTATTAGGGGTTGGTTGAAGGTAAAGAAAGAGCTTCCTACGCTTTTAAAAATAAAACGAAAAAAAGAAGTGTTTAATACTTTTTATGAGGTCGGTGAAGTAATAAATGAACATCCAAAGGAGCCCATAATATATGTAAATCCCAATGGTAGTCATGTCTTGACAATTGTGACAAATCCATCTTGTAATCCTTGCATTGAATTGCATAAGGAATTATTCAGTTTACTTCAGAATAAACGTAATACTAGGGTAGAAGAAATATTCATTACTGAGACTAATTCAACAGATATTTCCTATCAAATTGCCTTGGCTATTATTTCATTATATAGAACAACAGAACCTAAAGATTTTGAAAAAGCAATTCAATTTTATTTCGAGAAATATACTTATGATTTAATAGGGTGGAAAATTAAATATGGAGTCCCATTCACAGCTGCTGTTCAAGATATCAAAATTTTAGATTCTTGTAATGAATGGGGTAGAAACCAAGGAATTAGAAGTACTCCATCCATTTTTTATAATTACAAACCTCTTCCTGGTAATTATAAGCTAGCAGACTTAGCTCTAATAATTGATTGAAAAAATGACGTAGTGCACTTGTCTAGGCGTAATCCGAAAAGCCTTAAATAGAGTAGGAATAAACTTGTAAAAAAAGATTTATGAAAAAGGATTTCAAAATGTTTAAAAATGTTCTTTCGACGGATGAGATGAAAAGAATTATGGGAGGATATGGAGGAGGAACTTGTGGCATTAAAAGCGATGCTAGTGGATATGAAGTTTATGGTATCTCAAAAGAAGACGCCCAGGCCTGGGCCGGATATTTCGGAACCAATTGGTGTTGTGATAGCTGTGGGGGAAATGGTGGAAGTGCCTCCTATTACTAATTCTAGTATTAACTGGTAGAAGTTCGAAGTTCTTTTTGAACTTCTACCTCTTTTCCGTTTCCTGATTAATAACCGCAGATAATGACGAATAAAATTTTAATTGCCAAATTTATATGTTCCTTATTTATTGTTATAGGATGCACACAAACTAGTACCATACCGTCAGCAAATAAACTTGTTTTAATTTTTAAAGCTCCTCCTGAAAACGGTTACTATCAAGTCTCAAAAAATGGACCCTATACAAATCCTAGGGTTGATTTATCCTATGTTGACGATAATTTTATAAAAAAAGAAATTGAATTGTCACACAATGGTTTGAGTGATACTGTTATAATTGAGACTTCTCGAGAGAATATTGAAGTTGTTCATCAATACAAAGCAGTTGGTATGATGCCTTTTTTATTTCAAAATGGCGATACAGTTATTTTTACATACAATAAAAATATTCCGATAGTACAAGTCGTCAATAGAGAGGTCAAACAAGGAGATTTAATTTATTGTTTAGAACTTCGAAATAAATTATATGTAGACAACTTTTCTTCTTTTGAAAGATTAAAGAATATTATCTTTTTTTTTGACAGAGATATACCTAATTTTAATATAAGAGAACAAATTCCATTACAGGAATCCAATTTATTAGCTCAAGCGAAAGACGAGCTAATAAAAGAAAGTGCTCTATTAGACTCTCTTGTTGATAAAAAATATATTTCTCGAAATACTTACGACTTTTACACTAATCATTTAGAATTTAAAGCAATTGAAATGAATCTAATTCCTAGGGATTCAGCTTTTACTTTAGGTTCTGAGTTTTCATCATACCCCAAAGAGTGGATGTACTACAGCTTTTTTAGAAATGCACTTGAACGATACGTTTACAGCCAAATTTATTCGAAAATGCCAAGACAAGCTGGTGTAAATAACTTTGAAGGGGATCATAGAATGGTCTTTGACTCAATATTTGCTTCTTCTCAAATTAGTGGAATTGCAAAAGAGTGGATTTTGTTCGAAAGACTTGAACCAATTATTAGATCTTCTACATTAGAAGAATCATTCTCGTACATCGAATTATATGATAGCATTTCTTCAGGATTCTTCGAGACTAATGTGTTAATAGAGAAATTTCGATTGGGAGAAAAGGTGTCAACAGATATGAACTTTATGTCCATATCAGGAGAAGAAGTAAGCTTCAAAGAATTGATGAATGATTATCGTGGAAGGCTTGTTTACATTGATTTCTGGGCAAGTTGGTGCAGACCTTGTATTGCATCCTTTCCTGCTTCAAAAGAATTAAGAACAAGTTATTCGAATAAGGATATTATTTTTTTCTATTTATCAATAGATGATGAATATGAAAATTGGAAGAATATGGCTAAGAAGTTTGATTTAGGTAAACATAGTTATTGGATAAGTAATAAGTTTACCTCTGAACTCTATAAGGAGTTAGCTGTTGAAAGAATTCCAAGATATCTGCTCTTCGATAATACTGGAGGACTTGTGCATAAGTTTGCTCCAGGACCACAAAAGAATGAGTTGAAAGCTCTGTTTGATGAATTGCTTATCAATTAGAGTTTATGCCAAGATTTCCACATTACGCTCAATCTGATCATAAAGATTGTGGGCCTACTTGTCTAAAAATTATTTGTAAAGCCTATGGAAAAATCATAGACATTAGAACATGTAAGAAGTTTAAGTGAGACAACTCGTCGAGGAAGTAGCCTGTTAAACCTTAGCTTGGCAGCAGACCGAATAGGTTTTCGTAGTACTGGTATTCGGATTAATTTCCAAGTTTTATTGAAAAAGGCACATTTACCATGTATTACCCATTGGGGCGGAGACCATTTTGTTGTTGTGTATAAAGCTACTAAAGATAAAGTTTTTATTTCTGATCCTGCATATGGATTGAGAGTTCTTTCAAGGCAAGAATTTATAAGAGGTTGGATAGGAGAAAATGCTTATGAGGGAACCGAAGAAGGAATTGCCTTAATATTAGAGCCCACACCAGAGTTCTTCAAAAAGGAATGGGAGGAAGTAAACAGGAAATCGTCTATTTGGCATATAGTAGAATATTTACTGCGATATAAACGGTTGCTAAGTCAACTATTCCTTGGCTTATTAGCTGGAACATTACTTCAATTGATTGTTCCTTTTTTGACTCAAAGTATAGTAGACATAGGTATCCAAAGAAAAGATATTCAATTTATCTATTTGGTCCTATTTGCTCAAATAATGCTCTTCTTAGGTAAGGCATCTATAGAAATCATTCGAACCTGGATATTACTTCACATCAGCACCAGGGTGAATATTTCTTTGGTTTCAGACTTTTTTATAAAATTAATGAATTTACCTATCGGTTTTTTTGATACAAGAATCACCGGAGATATTCTGCAAAGAATAAATGATCATAAAAGGATTGAAAGATTACTCACTCAAACTTCGTTAAATACCTTATTTTCTTTTGTTAACCTTTTGATCTTTGGAGGCATCCTATTTGTGTACAGTTGGATAATTTTTATAATTTTTATCTCTGGAAGCGTATTATACTTATTATGGATTTTATTTTTCCTTAAAAGGCGGAAAGAGATAGACTATTTGAGATTCAACCAAATTGCTATTGAACAAAGTAAAGTCATTGAATTAGTCAATGGAATGCAAGAAATTAAATTACATAATGCGGAAAGGCAAAACAGATGGAGTTGGGAATTCATTCAAGCAAGGTTATTCAATATTGAAATAAAATCTCTTGCTTTAGAACAAGTTCTAACTATAATCGCCTGAAGATGAATTGACACAGATATATGTCAATTGTTTCGGGGCTAGAGAAAGTAGCTAATTTCCTATAACATAAAGTTGATATATATTATTAATTATCACAACAATTTAAATAAGTTATATACATCAATTTTTTAATTGATTAAATGTAATGATAAATGAGTAATAATACTCACTCTTAAAGTTTTAAAGTAATTGCTTATCAAAGCAATGATGAAAAGTTTTAAATTTATATAAAAAGTATATGTAACTAGGTAATCCGAAAATTAAAATAAGGTAAAAGACAATAATTATCATTTCCTTACATAACAAAGTAGAGAGGTTTACGCTAAAAATGGTAATGGTCAAGCTAATGATATAATACCTAAAGAAAGCTATTGAAGGTTGTTCCCCGGCAGAAGAATAAAATATTCCACATTTTCTAAGTGATTTTCAAATTATTGATGTCCTGAGCATAAGCTAAGCTGAGTTAACAGATGCATCTAAACAAAAGGGTACTGTTCTGGTCAACTTATTTTAGGCCGATACGCTGTATCAGGACTAGCGGGAGCATATGCCCCAAAAGGGACGGTTCTAATGAAAGTAGGTTTATAGGAGCTGTAAAGACTAGAACTCAATGAAGCAATTTTTTTCGATTCAACAACCTCAAATAGGCCAGAGAGGCTCAAAAATGGGGTTTCAAATCGAAACCGCCCGTTTTCGTCTAAATGCTCCCGCTACCCCATCCTGTTAGCTACAACGCAAAAATAGTCCCTTCCTACTTCTTCCATTCCTGACTGTGAGCAGTAATTTCTACATCCCAATCTTGCCCAGGATTAGGAACATATCTGGGATCATTATCCCGATGAGGAAAGGTGGGAATGACCTTGGCCAATTGCTTGTAGGCGAGTTGGGCCTCAGGAGAAAGCTCTTCATCCAATAAATTTCGTTCTTCTGTGGGATCGGCTTGTACATCGACCAATTTCTCGACTTCCCCCGCTGAATTGACATATAATTTATATCGTTTATTTCTCAATACTCTATCTCTAAAATAGTACTGATTTTCCACTCCATTTTCCGTTAATTGGGCGTGATTTCCCCCTCCCATAGATAACATATATGCTCTTTCTGTCTCTGTGGTATCTCCTGTCAGAACGCGTTTAAAAGAAATTCCATCTAAGGTGTAAGACTCATATCCAACTACCGTACTGGAGGAAAGCGACCCACCCGCCAGATCAATAAAAGTGGGAAACATATCCGTGATATCGACTAAAGCATCCGAGACGACTCCTGCTGGTGTATGTCCAGGCCAACTCACAATCAATGGTGCACATATACCATTTTCAGTCGTTTGAGCTTTTCCCCCACTTACCTTTCGTCCCCGATAATTCCCCTCGATTCCCCTAGAAGTTCCATTATCTGTGGTCCAAATCACGATGGTTTGTTCCCTTATTTGTTCCTGTTCCAATGCAGCAACGATTTCCCCGGTTAGTTTATCCATATACCTTACCATCGCCTGATGTTTTTCCAGCATGGTTTCTCCTGTTTCATCTGGCGTATTGACTAAAGGAGGATGTGTGAGCACCATCGGATAGTACAGAAAAAAGCTCGTATCCTTATGTCGGCGAATAAAATCAATAGCGAAATTTTTAAACACATCCGGTCCGAATGCTCCCTGATACGTACGGCTTCCTTCATTCGTAAATATATAGGGATCCTGATATCGCTCTGCACTAGCTTCAATGCCCGTTTCATAGCCTGTCCACATAGCATATTCATTAAATCCAGCTTTATACAAAGCATCGGGTTCCACGCGGAAATCATCTATCTGCCACTTGCCAGTGATGGCTGTATGATAGCCTAGCTCCCTCATTTTCAAAGGTAAGGAAGGATTTTTTCTTTCATCAAAATGCGCTCCTCCTCCCCATCGTGGAACATCCCAATGATTTACCCATCCATGTCTAAAAGGATATTGAGCGGTGAGTAAACTCAAGCGGGTAGGTGTGCATTGAGGCATAACATAGAAATTGTCAAAGCGCATTCCACTACGGGCTAACTGATCGATATGGGGCGTAGAAATATCTTCCGCTCCGTAACAACTAATCCATTCCTTTCCCAAATCATCTACCAACACAAAAATGATATTAGGCAAATGTTCTACTTCCTCCGTAGTAGACGTTGGAACACACCCAGATAAAGCAAATACAATAAGTAGAAAATTAATACTTGATTTCATAGGTGATAATTTGAAGACCTTCTTCATAAGATTTCGTTTTCACCCATTCGAGTTGGTAACTTTTCCTCAGATCTGCAAATAATCTGATCCCACTCCCCAGAATCAATGGATTTAATTTGATTTTTAGGAGATCGATTTGTTCATGTTCCAATAACCAAGCCGCAAAAACTCCTCCTCCACATAAGTAGATATCAGTTCCTTTCTGTTGTTTCAATTCCTTAATTCGTTCTATATCCAGGGAACAAACATGCATGTCCTCATCTGCCTCCTCAAAAGATAAATTATTCGAAAAAATGTAGTGTTTCATGTGAGGATAGGCTAATTGACCCGCTTTCAATCCAAATTTATAGCCGAATTCATAGGTTTTTCTCCCCATTATAACCGTATCGAAGGCTTGCAGATCCATCAAGTATCTTTTCACCCCATCTCCCTGATGAACGAAGCCGCTAATATCTTCATCTTCAGCAGCGATATAGCCATCTAAGGAAATGGCTACGTAGTAAACAATTTTTCTCATATGCTCAGGCTTTAGGCAATTCGAATATTATTTTAATACTTCTAATTCTAGTAAATCAAGTAATAAGTCGAATTCCTGATCATTGACACGGGTATCATAAGCTGAAATGTCTTCTTTTCTTTTCGCTAATTCTTCCGCCTTATTCTGATTCCCCTCTGCTAAAAAGGTAGCTTTAACCCATCGAAGGGAAGCATTATTTTTCTCTTTTTCTATGGCTTTTTCTATCAGCATTTCAGCTTTATCAGATTGCTCATGCTCTTTCAAGGTCCAGGCCTGAAGGTAGAGTTTGGAAGATTCGCGAAGGTAGGAAGGCGTTTCATGATTCATGACCTTAGCATAATATCTTTCCGCTTTGTCTTGTTCCCCCATATTTTCGTAAGCTCTGGCCAGGACAAAGTCATCCAGTCGCTCATCCACTTCATACGGCTTCCCAACGCCCAAATTTATGGGCCATACTTTTGCTTTTTCTGCATATTGAACCGCTTCCTCATAATCGCTTTCTTTTAATGCTTCATAAGCTCTGCGGATACAGACTTCGTGATACACATTTCTCCCATCAGTAGCACCTTCATAAGGGAGAACTACATAATTCTCCAGAAAAGAAATTGCAGTCCCATATTCTTTTTGTGCCAATAATGCTTTAGCATATATTAACCCAAACACAGATTTCTCCGGATGCGCAGCTACCATTTTTTCTGCTTGTACCACCGCAGCACTTTGATCCTTTTGTTTCATCTCCTCTGTTAAAGATGCCAATTGAACT
This sequence comes from Bacteroidia bacterium, assembly GCA_965262565.1. Lineage (GTDB taxonomy): Bacteria > Bacteroidota > Bacteroidia > J057 > J057 > CBDHFQ01. The sequence continues at coordinate 30,360 of CBDHFQ010000009.1, read as the reverse complement.
CTCCAATCATCTGGCGCTAGTGTTCGGGCCATATTTATAGCTGAGGTAGCGATTTCCTGATCTTCTTCAAACAACTTAGCTTTGGCAAGATAAAAAAGGGGAACATCAGCTTGATCTCCTATCTCCTGAAATAATTGCTTCGTTTCTGCTATTCTTCCTTTATTCCAATAAATCAAGCTTAAGTAATAGGACAATTTCCAGTGAGGTCGTTGGTCCTTAAAGCTTTCCAATATATGTGCGGTTTCTACTCTGTGTGGAAGCACCATCTCTACGGACATTTCTAATGTCTCAGTCAAGAGGTTTTCCCGTTGGTCCATATCTAAATAAGCCTTCCAAAGCTGAACGATCGGCTGAGAGGGGGCTAAGGTGAGTACTTCCAGCGCTGTAGCTCTTTGGCCCAAATGAAGATAAGTAAGTGCTAATTCCAGGTAGCTTTCGTGTGGCAGTTCGTTCGTGATGGATTGAGTAAATTTCTCCTTAGTGATCGTTCCCCATTGATACTGCTCAAAACGTAAAAATGGATGGACAGGCATGTGATCCTCAAGGGTAGCTAAATAAGTTTTTCCAGATTGTTCATCTCCATCTAATCTGGCAGCTAAAGCTAGTACTTCCAATGCTGCCAGATTGTATTTATTAAAAGTAAGCGCCTGATCAGCATAAATTTTCGCCTCATTTACATTCCCTTCCGCTATATGCATCTTAGCCAATTCTGTAAAAGCAGCAGAACGATAAGCTACAGACTGAGTAGCAATAGAAAAGCCACTTTTTGCTTCTGCTGTAGCTCCCACTTCTTTGTTAATCAGTCCATACACATAATTGGCCAACCCATCGTAGGTATCTATCGCCAAGGCCTTAGTAGCATATTCCAATGCCCCTTTATCCTCCATTTTTCTATAAAAACTTAGCGCCATTCTATTCAAAGCAGGCAAAAATCCGGCATCTTTTTCGAGGCATTTCCGATAAGACTCTTCTGCTTTTATATACTCCCGCTGTTTTTCCTGTTCCAGTCCTAACGTATACCATCCATAAGCAGATTCCCAATTAAATGTAGGATCCGGGTCAATGGGTCGGTCGACATGCTTACTGGAAAGATCCGATGAGTACGTCAACAAATGATCTCCCAACACCAATTCAAATTCTTCCTCCTGGGGTATGGTTAGCGTATAGTTTTGTTGTTCCAATGGGTCGAGCCTGACTTCAAATGGGCTAAACTCCTCTCCACTTTCCTTTGCTGTAACAAATAGCGCCGACTCCAACTTTTGCAAAGCACTCAGCACGATTTGAACCCTATCTCCCTCTCTATCAACTTTCAGCACTGCATAAGGAGAAGCGGCATCCATCCCTCCAGTTTCTTTGAGCGGGAACCAATATTCTGTCATCACATCAGCATCATGAGGGCTGAATTCTCTATGCTTAAATGGAGTGAAAGTACTGGAACTGGCAGCTTGATTAAATAATTTTCCCGATTGGTATTCGACATATTGGCCATCCGAATCTGTCAATAAATCTTCCCATATCATTCCCTGATCTGAAAGTCCCCATATCCAAATTTTCTTTCCGGGTTTTTCATCATATCTGGAATAGCGCCCAAATCCAAAATCATCTTCATGCCAATACCCTCCAAAAAAGTCTGCATAAGCATTCATTACATGATAAGATTTATAGACGCCAAAATTATTCTTTTCATACAAAGCCAGATGTCGGCCGTGTTCGTAGGGCCACTCTCCTACTTCTCCGCCATGCCCGATACGCTTGTTTCCCGGGTAGATGAACTCTAAATCTCCGGAAGCTTTGGCAGCAGCATTCATCCAGTGATAATAGGTAACAGGAAGGGAAGAAGGGTTAAGCCAGGAAGCAGTAGTAGTGAAATAGGCTTTATCAGCAGGAAGGGTAATTTCTACGTTCCATTCCGTTCTTGAAGGCAAATCAATCGCACCTACTACACAAGACACACTTCCATCGCTATGTTCCTTTATGGTATAATCTACTGGCGTCGCACACGTCGGGATATGGCCTATATCACCAAAATTGTATTCCAATCCTCCTGAAGTCCAGGCTCCTCGCATCGCTACATCTCTAAATTTGACAACCTCATTGTAGTACAAAAACTCCTTTCCAGTCGATTTTTCAATGGCTCCCCACACTTTTCCTCCTATATCCGGACAAACCCACAACTTGATATAGTCGTTTTCCATGATCACCATATTCCATGCCTTTTCTTTCGCTTGATTTGTATATCCATCGAACCTAACATAGGGATAGATTCTATTGATATCGGGAATGGGATTAGGGTCCGAGAACATATAAGTGGTCATCGTTACTTTCTCCTCTCTTACAGTAACTTTTTGCGCAAGGCTCTCTTTGCTTACCAATATTATCAATGGAAGGAGTATTTTAATGGATAATTTCATGAGCAAGGTTTAAGTCAACAGATATAGGGTAGGGAACATACTAATGATTATTTCCCTAACAATTTTATTCTATAAATATAACATAAACGACTATTCCGAATTTCCTATGTGTTTTTGATAAAATACCCAGGCTTCCTTTGCTACATTGCGACCTAACTCAAGTCCTGCAATATTATCCGACTGTATATGGTAGCCTCCTAGTACTCTCGATATACCGGCCATCTCAGCAGTTTCTGTAAATGTGGGAAATTTTAGAACTACGGTATCACCTAGATGATCAGGTTCAGTCAAAGCTCCTGCGACAAGTTTTACCTTTTCTCCGAATACATCGCTTCCCGTCCATAATGTTAACGCTTCTGCACAAGCTCCGCTTATACAGCTATGACCAGATACATAACTTGGAAAAGGGGGGCATAAAAAAGTTTCAGGCGAATATGGTCTCCATTGATTTCCATCCATTTCAATCATTCCTTTTCCTTCTCCTCCCCAGGCTTTAATTATTTGATCTCCATAATATTCATGTACTAATGCATAAGGCCGAGCATAATCGTAAAACATTTTGGAATCCCAGGCAGCAATAAATGCATCCATAGCTACCACCTGATTGTAGAAATACATCTTTACATCTTCATCCAAGCTATGCTGATCCCTTCTGGAAACATCCTGAGCAAATTTTAGCCAATGCCCAGCTTGTTGTACGGATTTCGGGCCATCTCGCATAAATTCTACAAGGGCTTTTTGTTCATCTGTCAAATTGGCCTGTAATTCTATGACTTCCTGCACTTCCTTTTCGAGTTGTTTAGAACCGACCATGGGAGGAGGTCCGGGACGAAATTGATCTGAAGAAGCTAAAGCTATAGGTGTTACCTTATCCCAATAAGGCGTCAAACATGAAGGGGCAAATTTTCCTCCTTTCCCATCTGAAAAGTATTTCGGTTGCCATCTGTTGACATCCACGTTCTTATCTACCGAGTTTACAGGTTCGTACCCTACATAATTAAAGTATGCTTCTCCTTGGGAGCCTTCTTCTTCCCCATATTGGTTAGCACCATCTCCTTTTCTAGCTTCAATCACTGCTTTAGCCGCCAAGTTCCCTACTCCTTCCGGCGTGCTTGGATCCAAAGATTCATTTTCTGGATCCAACCCCAATTCTCTCATAAATTTGGTAAAAAGTTCTTGGTCTGAGCTATAGTATTCATTCATCGCTCGAAAGGCAGCATAACTAATGGCAATTTCTTTATTTTTTAAAGAATGTTCGGTATCAGGACGTCTTTCTACCTCTTGTAAATAAACGGGAATAGCATACTCATCAAATCTTGACCAAGCGTCGAAAACGGCCACAAATATTAACCCCAAATATCGAGAAGTGATCGTAGGACGTGGATTAAATCTTTCGGTGTCATTAGCTGTAGCAACTAGCGCCATTTCTCCCCATCGGTAAGCTATATTATCGGTTCCTAATGGAGAAACTTCCCCTGTAACCGAATTATCTGCTTGTTGAGCTACTACTGATATTTGACCGAGAAGCATCAATTCAATCAAAAAAAAGAACATAACTTTGTACATAACTCATCGATCTATTTGAACTAATACTAATTTATGGATTATGTGTGTAAGCCGCGTCCTGTCATTTCGGCTTTAATTGTTAATCTCGCCAATTATGTCTAAATAAACCATATGTTAAGTCACTCCCATGCTTTCGAATTAAATTTCTCTGGTTAGTTCCTGTAATTCGCCTGGCTCCTAACTTTTCCACTGCTTTTTGAGACCTTATATTTTGCTTATGAATGTAAAAGATTACCATTTCTACTTCCTCAAAGGCTTGGCTGATCATTAAGTCTTTCACCGCTTTGTTATATGTTCCTCCCCAACAGGATCTAGCTAAAAAGGACCATCCTATTTCTATGGCATGATCTACTCCGGGAATAGGTTGATACCTCGAGCTACCTATCACCTCTGAGGTTTTCGCATCTTGTACAATGAGCGCTCCTCCAGAATCCAACGATTCCTTAAAAAAGGTATTGAATTCTTCCCTTTTGTATCTATCAAAGCTGGGATGCTGCTCCCAAATCAATGGATCTTTTGCCACTTCAAATAATGCCTCCAGATCCCCAATTTCCAGTGGCCTTAAGACTACAATCTCATTCGACAATACAACTTGACGGTTCATACATTTCGTAAAACATAATCATGTGATTTCCCGGAAATAGAAATATTCAACTTATTCAATCGAAACCAAAGGGTATTTATCCAGATATCCCAGAGACTGTAGGAACTTATCTGCCTTTTTTAGTGTGTCCTTATAACGTTTGAAGTTATGGTAATTGAAAAAGCCATGTCCTTCTCCTTTATATAAATATAACTCGCATCTACTTCCTACTCGCTCCATCATCGTCTGATAATACTCGGCCGTCACTACAGGAATTAACTCATCTTTTGTCCCTAAAAACATGATGGTAGGAGGTGTCCCTTTCTTGATTCGATGCAATGGAGAGAACTGCAGGTATTCATTTCCTATTCTCTCAAATCCATATCCTCCCGGCCCATTATCAATCACTGGATTAAACAGTACTAAAGCATTAGGGACACAACTTACCGTCGTATCCTCATTCGATTCATTATACGTCTCCACTAAAGCTGTTGCCGCAGCTAAATGTCCTCCGGCCGAACCTCCCGCAGCAATGATTTTATCAGCATCTATTCCTAATTCCTCAGCATGAGCGCGGACAAATCGCATGGCAGACTTTGCATCTTTTACCGCTTCAAAAGGCGTTGTCTGATGTAGTTTGTTAATCCTGTAATCAGCCAAAATACTTATCAATCCTCTTTGGGTAAAATATGCTGCATGATGAGCGAAATGCTGTCGATCTCCACCGTTCCATCCTCCGCCAAAGAAGAATACTATCGCTGGGGATTGGCGTTCCTGATCTACTTTTTCGGGCCGATGGATTTCGAGATATAATTGAATGGTATCTATCTCTTTATATAGAATGGTGTCTTGGGCCAAGCAACTCATATTTATCATTACGGAACATAAAAAAAGAACGCAGACATCACAGTTTCTCATATAATTAATTCTTTGGTAGGTATTATGTAAACTCACTTAATATGTACCTTAGATTCTACGAATAATTTTTAAGATACTAGTAAGATCCTTTTTCACCTACAACAACTCAAAACTCACTTCTCTAATCTCCAACTGATTTTCCCCCAACTCCTCCGAAGGACTTAATGATACTTCATATACTCCTTTTTGTAGAAATATAGTTCCCAGATCATAAACTCCCCATTCCTCATCAAGCGTCCCTTTGTTGAAATAGGCAGGGATCATTTCATCACCAACAGTAATACTGAGATGAATGGAAGAAGTAGACATAGCATCTCTCATTTTTGTGCCAATGCGGTAATTACCTTCCTTCATTATCTCCACTTTCCAACAAATGGAGTCTTCCTCATTGACCCAATCACTCAACCAATCACCATCTACACCTCTGGGATGCGTCCCTATCTTCTCTCCCAATAATCCTCGCTTCCCTGTAAACTGAATTCTACCACTCGCTTTTCCATGATGTGGCTGAAGATGGATAGGATTTTCTTCCCTATATCCGACCGAAATAGGAGTTACCTTAGTTGCCTGTTCTTTCATTACCTCTTCATACCATTTATGATAAGCTCCCCTTAATTCATCAAACACCTCCTTATGTTCCGATGCCACATTTCTTCGTTCGCCTGAATCATTGGCCAAATTATATAAAGCCGTATCATTCACCATCTTCCAATGTCCTTTCATCGCTATTCCTCCCGGGAAAGGTGCAGGATCACGTAAGGTCTCCAGGGAGTACTTCTGAAAAAACAAGCAGCAAAAGGTATGGCCTAAGCGATTCATAGCGAGTATTATTGGGACATGGAACAGAAGATAAGTCTAGTCAGCATACTACAGAATAGCAAATAGGAGCGCGAATCGTATATTGTTTATTCTATAAATTGAATCATCCGTATGAACTTCCATAGATACTTCTTCTCCGGCCTTATATGGGCTATCCTGTTAGGGATTGGTTGCCAAACGCCCAACTCTCGTTCCCAATCTTCTCCTCTTCTTCCATCCAAAGATGTAAGTAGAATCGTATTGGTGGGAGGAACCCTCATATCGGGCATGGAAGAATATGGCTTTTTTGAGCAGTCGATGCTGAGACATTTCGCGGCGGAAAAGATCAGCTTTAGGAATATTGGTTGGCCTGCAGATGATGTATATGGACTGGCACGTTCTCAATTCGGATCTGCTCAAAATACACAATCTTGGCAACCTCCCACAGCAGAAGAAGGTTTCGGTTCCAAAGTACTCATTGACCATATTACTGAAGCTCAGCCATCTACTTTATTTATTGGTTATGGAAGTGAGGCAGCTTTTTGTGCCAATGAAAAAGATTTTGAGCTTTTTACGAGCGGATATAAGCGATTATTGGATGTGGCAGAAGAGCAAGGGAGAACGCTCATTTTACTGTCGCCACCGAAACACGAACAAGTATTCATCTCAATCGAGGAATTGGAAAGGAGAAATGAGTGGTTGGCGAAGGTGCATGAATTTATCCAAGGGCAGGCGAATAAACGGGATCACCTTTTCATAGATCTATATACTACGCTGATATCTGACCCGACCCAACAAACATATACCCAAAATGGGGTTCAACTGAATCGCGAAGGCTATGAAAAAATGAATCGATTACTTTTGGATCAATTGGGCATCCCTCACATATCCAATTTTAAGGTAGCGCTGGATAAAGAAGGCCAGGTCATAGAGAAGGCGCATTGCGATATTTCAGATGTCACCGCTACCGTAAATGGGGTAAGTTTCCATTTGACACCTGGGGAAATGCTACATGCAGGTCAATTCACCTCCAAGACACCTGTAGCCATTTACGTTAATGGTCAATTGGTTTCCAACAATCAGGATACGATTGCTCATATTCAATTACGACATGATTCCCTTCAGCAGGATAGGCTATTAGCCACCATCAAAGAAAAGAATCGACTGCATCGTTATCGACTCCGGCCGTTGAATGAAGCTTATATCTATTTGTTCCGACGGCATGAAATGGGGCACCTAGCGTATGAAATGGATGATCTGACTGCATTGGTTTCGGAGAAAGAGCGTGAAATAACCCATCTAATGCCTACTCAAACCTATTTTGTGGAGGTGGAGATGATAAAGCCCTGGGAGCCTCCTAAAAATTATCCTGAAGATGAGGTGCCGGCATTTGTTCCCGAGCCGAATATTGATAAAGAATTGGAAGCCTTTAAGCTTTCGGATGAATTTGAGATGAGTCTTTTTGCTTCTGACCCTATGATTGCTAATCCTATCAATGTGAATTGGGATACAAAAGGAAGAGCCTGGGTCGCAACCAGTAGTACTTATCCTCATATTGTTCCGGGAAGAGAACCCAATGATAAGATTGTGATTCTGGAGGATACAGATGGAGATGGAAAAGCAGATAAGCATACCATTTTTGCAGAGAATTTATTGGTTCCGCATTCCGTGATGCCAGTTCCTGGAGGAGCTTATGTAGCAGCTACGACGGAGTTGCTCTTTTTGGCGGATACGGATGGAGACGATGTGGCAGATGAACGGAGAGTGGTATTGGGTGGCTTTGGGAATGCGGATGTGCATCATATGATTCATGGATTGCGATGGATGCCCTGGGGAGATTTACATGTTACTCAATCTATCTACATCAATTCTTTCATAGAGACTGCTTATGGTATTCGCGTATTAAACGGCTCTGGCATTTGGTCCTTCCGACCTGAAACAGAGAGATTAGAGGTATTCAGTAGAGGCTTGATTAATCCTTGGGGGGAGGCGATAGATGAATGGGGCCAAACTTTTGCTACAGATGGCGCAGGATCTTCGGGGATTAATTATCTTTTTCCTGAATCTGCCCATGCTACAGCTGTAGGAGCACCTGCGGTATTGCCAGGATTAAATCATAGCACACCGAAAAATACAGCCGCCGAAGTTATTTACAGTCGACACTTTCCCCCTTCCTGGCAAGGATCAATTATTACTCACGACTTTAGAGCTAATAGAACCGTCCGATATCAAATCAATCCTGAAGGAAGTGGGTACAAATCTCGGGAAGTAGAAACAGTCTTGCGTTCTGATCATCGGTCGTATCGTCCGGTAGATAGTAAAATAGGGCCAGATGGAGCACTCTATATTGTAGATTGGTATAATCCGATTATTGATCATGGAGAAGTAGATTTTCATCATCCTATCAGAGACAGATCTCATGGAAGAATTTGGAAGCTCACCCATCGACTACGCCCATTATTATCTCCCGTCTCTTTTTATGAAAAAAGCCCGGCCCAATTGTTGGAACTTCTCAAATCTCCCGAGCAGTTTACCCGTATCCAGGCAAATAGAGCCTTTGTAGAGAAAGACGGAGATCCTCAGTTAGTATTAGATTGGTTGAGAGGTATTTCTACCAACGATCCTAACGCAGCTAGACATAGACTGGAGGGACTTTGGTTACTGGCTGCATTGAATCATTATCATGCGACTGTTCATCGTACATCCCTTCAGTCGGCAAGCTATCAGGAAAGAGCAGCCGCTATTCGTATGCTGGCTCATTGGCAAAAGCAAGCTGAATTTGCCGATGAGCTTCAACAACTCATCAACGATACCCATCCGCAAGTTCGACTGGAAGCTATTCATGCGCTAAGGGAAATGGGAAATATGGCTGCTTCAGAAATGGTCGTTCAGGTATTGGATCACACGATGGATGAGAATTTGACTTTTGCTTTGGATAAAAGCCTAAGAGATATGGAAGATCAGTGGCTTCCCGCTATCCTGGAAGGGCAAGCTATATTTAATCATTCAGCGGATAAACAATTATATGCTTTATTAACTTCCGAGGATGCCCGCATTATTGCTCCCATCAATGAAAGATTAAAGAATACTTCGATAGCTCCGGACTTAGCAGATAGAGCCTGGAAATTGATGGCAAAAATTGGGGATGATGAAACCAGGGCATTAGTTCTTCAAAAAGCTCTTACAGAGAAAGACGCCTCTTTGTTAAGAGTGATGGCAAATGCCCCTGCAGCCTATCATGCTGTCCCAAATGACCTTTCCTCCTTATCGGAATTGCTACATCATGATGATCCATCATTGAGAAAAGCAGCCATCCAACTAGTGGGTAGATGGAAAGCGAATGAATTTTTGCCCATCCTTACTGCACACTTCCTACAAACCGAAGATATCTCTGAAAAATTGACCATTCTGGATAATATGGCCGCTATTGGCGCATTGGAACAGGTCAAACAAATCGCTCAACAACATACTGATCCTATCAATCAAACTGCAGCCACCGCCATCTGGATAGAAAAAGCTCCAGAAGAGGCTACTCCTCATGCCATCAATGTATTAAACCAGTTGGATGATCCCCAACTGGCAGAAGCACTATTCTTATCCTATAGAAAGTTGGAACGGGGTCCCCACATATTATCTGAAGCCTTAGCCGGAAAGCGCATTCCCGAACCTGTAGCGAGTGTAGGCCTAAAAGTGGTTCAAACTTCTGGCTTGAATTTACAGGAGTTGGATGAAGCGATTCGTACAGCAGGAGATATCCAACCCGTAGGCGTAGATATGACGGAGCAAGAAAAGGATCAATTAATAGAGGAAGCGGTAGCGTCTGGCGATCGATGGAGAGGGAGACAAATTTATCGTCGAAAGGAATTATTGTGTGCGACATGTCATAGGATTGAAGGCATCGGAGGATTATTGGGACCGAATTTAACTACGGTGGGTTCCTATATGACGCCAAATTCTATCCTCGAGTCTATCCTAAATCCCAATGCGGATATTAAGCAAAATTATGAGACCCTTTTAATCACTCTAAATCATGGAGAAGTCATCAGTGGATTACTGCATCGCAAAACGAATAATGCTACCTTAATTCGCCGCCCTAATGGAGATATTCAGGAAATTCCTGCTGAAGAAATCGCTAAGACAGATGTGAGTTCAGTTTCATTGATGCCAGCAGGATTAACGAACCACCTACATAAAGATGAGTTGAAGGATTTATTGAGTTATCTCTTTCATTTAGGAAAGTAGAGTAATAGAGGTATAAGCTTTCTCTTTTTTGTACCAATAAGCCGTAGCAGGATAACTATTCTCTCTTGTCACCTGAGTACTTTCTTCCAGCTAATTCGTCTGTTTATTGGCTGGCATTTCCCCCTTTTGTCTAATCGTCCAATATCAGGGTATCCTGAAGATATCCCCATAACACCCAACATTAAATTATATGAAAGCACTTTTCACTCAAATTTTTCTCTTTATTGCACTGCCAATTCTCATTGCTCCTGCGCTATTTGCTCAAAACGCCTCAAATGCTGCAATCACTTTTAGAGAACCTTCACAAAGGCAAAGCATTTACGCTTTTACTTCCGGGATTTCTGGTAGAGTAGGCATATCAGGCCAGCTATATGTGAACCATAATGACTCTGGAAGTTGGACGTGGGAAGATCTGGGAAAGCCTTCGGAATCATCCCTACGAGGAACTCCTAATGTTATTTCTTTTTTGGGCAGCGATCAAAAAGGGAAAATATATGCCTTCGTTCGTGGAGAAGATGACCAATTGTACGTAGCCTACAAAACTGATGACAACTGGAGATGGGCCAATCAGGGAAAACCTAATGGTGTGGATCTTACCGGAAATCCAAGTGCGATTACCTATAAAGATCAAAGCGGTCGTCAGCGAATTTATGTGTTTGTTCCTGGAGAAAATGGTCGTCTGTATGTAAACTATTGGGATGGGTTCAGATGGAGATGGGCAGATCAAGGTAGGCCTGGTAGTATCAGTGTTTCCCATTTTCCTATTAGTGCGATCACTTATGAAGATCAAAACAGAATTGATAAAATATACACCTTTGTCGTAGGAAGAGATGGAAATATGTATGTGAATTACTGGGATGGATTCAGATGGAACTGGGCAAATCAAGGAAGACCTTCAGGTTCATATGTCTATTCTATGAATGCGCTCAGCTATCGGGACAATAATAATATCCAACGCATTTATACCTTCGTTTCCGGTTCATCAGGGAGGTTATCCGTAAATTATTGGGACGGTTACAGATGGCGATGGGCAGATCAGGGAGCCCCCCCGAGTACTTCAAGTTATTTGACCCCCAGTGTGATCAGCTTTAGAGACAATAATGGGCGACAAAATATATATGCCTTCGTCAATGGGTCGAACAACAAACTATATGCGAATAAGTGGGATGGGAGTAGATGGGCATGGGAAACCTTGGGAAGTGGTTCCTCGAGAAATAGAGTGATGGATCTTCCTAGTGTTGTTTCTTATCGGCAAGGTTCTGGACCACAGGAAATACAAGTATTTTTTCGAGCGTCTGATGGATTTTTCTATTCATATTATTGGAACGGAAGTAGATGGGATTGGAGACAACAGGGAAGTCCATTGGATAAGAGTGTAACCAATTCCAAAAACATAGCGCATTCACAAGCGCGAAATGGATCTCAAAGTATACATTCCTTTTGGTATCCTTCCTTAGAATGGGGAAATACTAATATTCCAGAAAATATTGCGACGAATTTATATCTCAATCGTTCTAGCAGACCAGATAAATTGGGTAGAGCACAATGGATGGATCAGAGGACACCTAATGGAGCAGCAAGGTTATGGGGAGAAACTGAACCTAGCGCCATCTCCTATCGAGATGCCTTTGACAGGGAAAAAATATATTCCTTTGCCACTGGAAGAGATAGAAACCTATATGTCAATTATTTAAATGGATCAAGTTGGACGTGGGCCAATCAGGGGAAACCCTTTGGTAAAAACCTCAATAGTTCCCCTACGACGGTAACTTATGTGAATGACAATAGAAGACAGGTCATTTACACCTATGTTACTGCCACGAATGACATAGGCATTGAAGGAGGCTTCGGATGGAATGCCGGATTATATACAAACTATTGGGATGGTTCAAGATGGAGATGGGAAGATCTCGGAAAACCTTCAGGCGTATCAGGACTAAAATGGCCGGAAGCGATGAGCTATCAAGATCCTTATCATGTCCGTCATAGAAATGTGTATGTAGTAAGTGCCAGAAACGAGTTAATTAAGCACAAGTGGGATTCACAAAGTGGTCGTACTAGTTGGTTAAATTATGGTAGCCTTTATGGTGAGGCTGACATCGCCAGTCCTACTACGTCAGTTACCTTTATTAATGAGGATAAAGTACGAGAAGAACATTCTTTTTTCATAGGAAGTGATCGTCGTTTATATGAACTGGAACACACTGGAAGTAATACCCTTTGGGCTGATCATGCGTATCCGTACCTCAATCAATATTGGGTATTAAGGGCTCATCCCAGTGCTATTACTTTTAGAGATGGAAACCAAAAACAACGTATTCTTGTCTTCGTGATGGCACAAATTGGGAATCTTGTTTGCCGCTTTTTTGATGGAGAAAGATGGAGGTGGCTAACGCTAGGAACTCCTGGCAGAGATACTGATTTGGATCCCCATTTTAATGTGAAAGCTATTACTTTTTCTGATGCTCAACAAAAAAGGTATATACAGGTGTATACAGAACATAAGAATGGCGAACGTTATATGGCAGAGTGGATAGGAGATGAATTCACTTATGATTCAGGAGCCTGGAACAAATGGAGATGGTTCAATCTTGGATTCAGAGGATTCAGAAATGCTAATAGAAGTATGTTGGTCATGGATGAACAGGAAGTTTCATCTGAAGATCATACGATCTATCCCAATCCGTTTCACGATCACATTTCTGTTACCCATGCAGAGGATATTAAAAGTATCAGGTTAATTTCTGACACCGGAGAAATACTAAGCCCTGAAATGGAACGCAGTGGGGGAGAAATATCCTTGGATCTGAGCCAATTGAAATCGAAATACTACACCATTCAAATGGAAACCGAGCATGGCTTAGAAACTCAGAAAATCTTAAAAGTTAATAACTAGTTTTGGATTAGGTAGGCTGTCTCAAATCTTCGATTTGGGGCAGCTTCTTTTTGACCTAACGATGACTGACACTCTCCCTCTTTGTCTACAAATCAACTGTAGCGATATCAAGAGATATCCCTAAAACACCCAACATTATACGATATGAAAATGCTTCTCAACAACCTTATAGTGTTCTTTGCACTAACTATCTTTATTATTCCTGCTCATTTTGGTCAGGAGACAGCCATCACCTTTAGAGAACCCTTTCAAAAGCAAAGTATTTATGCTTTTGCTTCAGGGCTTTCCGGTAAAGTCGGAGTATCCGGTCGGCTATATCTCAATCAAACTGAAAATGGCGGATGGAAGTGGGCTGATTTAGGAAGACCCTCAACCGCTGAATTACGTGGAACACCGGATGTCATTTCCTATCCGGGAAGTGATCAAAAACAAAAGATTTATGCTTTTGCTCGCGGGGAAGATGATCAGTTGTATGTGGCCTATAAAAGCGGAAATCATTGGAGATGGTCTAATCAAGGGAAACCTTTTGGCGTGAACCTTAGCGGGAATCCCAGCGTCATCACCTATGAGGATATGAACGGTCGCCAACGTATCTACGCATTTATACAGGGAGAAAATGGCCAACTATATGTCAATTTTTGGGATGGCTTTCAATGGAGATGGGCCAATCAGGGAAAACCCAGTAATACAAGGGTCTCCCACTTTCCCATGAGTGCTATTACATATCAGGATGTCAACCTGAAAAACAAAATCTATGTGTTTATGAGAGGTGATGATGGGAGCCTTTATGTGAATTACTGGGATGGCTTCCGTTGGGGATGGGCTAATCAGGGAAGACCTAATCATAATAGCAATACCTATGTTTATAGTATGGATGCCATTACCTATCGGGATAATAATAATGTCCAACGTATCTATACCTTCGTTTCAGGTTCTAATGGTAGATTATCTGTGAACTATTGGGATGGAAGAAGGTGGCGATGGGCCGATCAGGGTGCTCCAGCAAACACTACCTCTTATAATACTCCTAGCGTGATTACATATAGGGATAATAATGGTCGACAAAGAATTTACTCCTTTGTGACTGGAGGGGATAATCAATTATATGCAAATGTGTGGGATGGAAGTAGATGGTCGTGGATAACTTTGGGAACTGGCTTTACTCAAAACAGAGTGATGGGTCCTCCAAGTGCTATTACTTATAAAGAAGGTGCTGATCCACAAAAAATATATGTATTCTTCCGGGCAAATGACCGATTTTACTATACTTATTATTGGAATGGAACTGAATGGAATTGGCAACATCAGGGAAACCCATTGGATTGGGGAGTATCCAATTCGCAGAATATTACTAACACTCAAGTCCGAGATGGATCTCAAAGTATCTATGCCTTTTATTTTCCCAGTTTAGGAAACAGCACCGATTTATACGTTAATCGCTGGAATGGATCAAGTTGGCAATGGATGAATCAAGGAAAACCCACCAGAGGATCTTTGGTGCCAGAAGCGAGTGCTATCGCTTACAGAGATGGATTAGACAGAGAAAAGATCTATTCTTTTGCAACAGGACTCGACGGGAATCTATACGTAAATTACAACAATGGTTCTAGATGGGCATGGGCCAATCAAGGAAAACCTAATGGCAACAGGACAGATTTAGAAGGACCTCCCAGTACTATCACCTATTTTGACAACAATAGAAAACAGGTCATTTATTCCTATGTCATAGGTAGCGATAACAATTTATATGTGAATTATTGGGATGGTTTCCAGTGGAGATGGGAAAATAGAGGAAAGCCAGATAATGTAGGATTAATTATGCAGCCAGAGGCCATTACCCATAAAAATACCATCAACATTATCAATAGAAATGTATATGCCATAGGAAGTGATAAAGGATTATACGAACATGTATGGGATTCTTACAGGAATAGGATGAGATGGATTGATTGGGGAAAACCTGAAAATGTAGATATAGATAGCCCTCCTACCAACATCAGTTATATGAACAGATATCAAGTACAAAGTGACTTCACTTTTGTAAGAGGTAGTGACGGTCATTTGTATGTTCATTATTTTGATTTATTCAGGCGAGAATGGGATTGGTCTGACCTGGGCCGTCCAAATAATTTAAACATCACAGGCCGTCCAAGCGCTATCACCTACCTGGATCATCGTTTTAATCAACGGATTTATACCTTTGTCATTGGTGCTGCTGGAAATCTTCATACTTATTATTTTAATGGGAGTTCCTGGGCTTGGGCCAATCTGGGGCAACCTGCTAATGGAAGACTAGCTAGAGGAACAGATACCAGGGCCATTACCTTTTGCGACGTCCAGCAAGAAGACTTTATTCAGGTCTATGCAGAAGGGGAAAATAATGAACTTTATATGTTAGAGTGGAACGGTCGGAACTGGACGTGGTACGATCAGGGATTCCGTCAATTTGTAAATGGGGGGAGAAGTATGTTGTCTTTAGGTACGTCAGAGGCACCTCAGATTGATCATACGATTTTTCCCAATCCATTTAACGATCACATTATGATTGATAATGCAACAGATATTAACAAAGTTACATTGATCAGTGAACAGGGAGAAATCATTGAATCAGCGAAAGAATTAGTTGATGGGACAATGAAGATCGATCTCAGCCAGGGAACATCGAGATATTATACCATTCAAATTGAAACAGATGAAGGAGTAGAAAGGAAAAAGATATTAAAGGCAGGTAATTAGGGTAATTCATCTCAGATGTGGGAGGCTGTCTCAGGAAATTCTGCTGAGGCAGCCTTTTACTTATCCATAGTATTCATAATCATCGTTTTTATTTCCTCCGCTTCCTCTATAGCTCCTGCATAGGTTCGCAATTGTAATCTCAAGCCAGATTCGAGCATTACCATCACATTATTGTACTCAAAACTGTAGACATCCTCCATCCTTTTGGATTCACCTGTTATTAGATTAATGTGATCGGTTAGAAAGGCTAAATGATTTCTATAAAATTCTTCATATACCTCATCTGCCACATTTACAAGATAATAGGTATTAGTATACAATCTGCCTAATTTCTCTTTTAATGTGTAATTCTTTATGATCCGCAGATCACCACTTTGAACTAAAGAGTTAAATACAGCACTATGTGGCCTGAATATGCCGAAATTTCCAAACTCTCTAGCATATACAAATACACTATCTATTTTATCGTTATCCTTCTCCTGCTGTATCCTCATGATTTTGAGAATATTTGTATGATGTTCTTCAATATAATCTCGGGTTTCTTGTAATTCTTCTATGTCGGCAGTTATATCTTCTAACAAGGTTTGAAGATATTGTTGTTCTAATCGATTGTCTTTTATTCCTTCATACCAACTCTCAAGTGCCAAAGCGATTAGGACACCACTGATGACGACCAATAGCCCAATACCCCTATCCAACCAATTAATCTCTTTAACATATTTTCGTAAATGGCCGTTCTTTCTATGCTTTGAAAGAATATTTTTATCAGGTTTTGTCGTCATCTACCGATTTCTTCTATGCGTTCGACGTGAAAACCTACCTTAGGATCAGGTCCATACTGATTTGTTCCTCTGTCTCCTTCACTTACCGTCAATACGAGTATCCAAAATGGTCCTATAAGCGGAATAAAACTCACTAAATACATCCATCCACTATGTCCTACATCGTGAAGCCTTCTTACAGTAACTGCCAGACTGGGAATAATGGTAGCTAAATAATAACACCCAACCGATCCCAACAGGAAATTCTCCATCCCTTCCATTTCTACAGCTGCAGCTATTCCGGCTAATACACATATAATGAGCAGGTGGAAGAGCATAAACATCCAGTATTCCTTTCTTCTGGCTCTACCTTTAAAATCAGCATATTGTCTTAATACGTTTAAATACCATTCCATGATCGCAGAGTTAATTAAATGAAAAAGGTCACTTTTATAAACTAGTAAACTTATCGGGATTTTTTATTAAAATTTCACAAAAACAATATATTGTCAGTACATCATAAAGTCCATCTGGTTGATATTTCCTCAATACTTATTTTCACCAAATTGAGTACTTTTCCCCTTTCCACTCGCCCTATAAGTGTTTATACCTCGCTCCCTTTTGTTGCCGTGAATGATTGACCTATACTTTCACATTCAGGCTAAATAAAAATCATTCAACAATTCAACTGTCAAACATTATGAAAACCATTCTTTATTCTACCTTTTATTTATGGATCTTTTCCTTGCTTTGGTATCACCCGTGTACAGTAACAGCACAACATCATGATGATGCGATTGTTAGCTTTCAAGATAATGGCCAACCTCCACGAATTTACGCTTTCTATGCCGCAGCTACAGGACAACTCCATACAAATTATTTTGATGGGACTACCTGGAGATGGGCAAATCAGGGGAATCCTTCCTACACACGCATTTCGGGAAAGCCTGGAGTAATTAGCTTTAAGTCTGGAAACAATAGACCTATTTATGCATTTGCTGTCGGAAGATATAGTCGTACTGGCTGGAGAGGGAACGGCTCTTATAAGTTATATGTCAATTACTGGAACGGATATAGATGGAACTGGGCAGATCAGGGGCTTCCCGCTAACGTCCAATTGAGTGCAGAACCCGGTGTTATCACTTATCGCGACTCCAGAAATATCCAACGAATTTATGCTTTTGTTTCAGCTGATGATGGAAAGCTATATGTCAATTATTGGAATGGATACCGATGGTACTGGGCCGATCAGGGCAATCCTCCTAATACTACTGTTTGGAGTCCTCCTGGGGTAGTGAGTTTCAAGCAAAATAATCAGGAACACATCTACGCTTTCGTCACAGGAAGAGATGGAAATTTATATGCCAATGTCTGGAATGGTTCCAGATGGTCATGGATAAATCATGGAAAGCCTTCTGGAGGCTCCCTCATCGGTAAACCCACCACTATTACCTTCAATAAGAGTGGAAATCAGATTTATGCCTTCTGTAGAGGAACAAATGGCAAACTATACACACGTCATTTTAATGGCAGAACGTGGAGATGGGCTGATCAAGGCTTACCCAATAATATGCGCTTAAACGGTATTCCAAGTGCTACTCAATATTTCGACCAACAAGGCAATGCTCGTATTTACACCTTTGCTGTTGGAGAAGACAAATTACTTTATGTCAACTATTTTGACGGTCGTAGGTGGAGATGGGCCAATCAGGGTACTCCTAACAATATTCGCTTAAATATCAAAGTGGGGGCCGTTTCATACAGGGATGCTTTTTTCCGTCATCAGATTTATGGCTTTGTAGAAGTAGGTAAAAATGGCTACGCTTCTGGAGATGTGTATGCAAATCATTGGGATGGGACACAATGGAGATGGGTAGACCAACAATGGGGACTATTTAGCAACAGAAGACAGTTTAACCTGGCGTCCAGCCCTGACCAAGAGGCTTCCTTAAATCCTTTGGACATTGATCAAAATAATGCTAACACTTTACTAGATGCTCCTCTACAAATCTTCCCAAATCCTTTCAAGAATCAATTTACGATTAGTAATACATCTGATGTAACCTCTTTATCCATCATTTCTCCTACCGGACAAGTAATACATACTCAAACGAATATAAATGAGGCTGAGGTAGTTCTTGACTTACCCCATCTACCAGCTAACATCTACACCATAAAAATGGAAACTGATCAGGGAACGATCACCAAAAGAATTATGAAACAGGAGTAAGGTATTGGAGCGCGCCGGGTTGAGTCTGGATAGTAATATCTCTTTCTCATATCCGGCTCACTCTACTTTTTGCGGAAGGCTTTTTGAAGTTGTTATTAAAAGATAAGCATTAAACCTTTCTACTAAAGTCATAGCGCTTTCATCGTTCCTAAGAAAAGGATAAGATGAAAGCGCTATGCTACATTAAGAATCTGGATGATTAGTTTCCAATTTCTTCTATGCGATCGTAATTCAATTCATCCTTAGGATCAGGACCAAATCGATTAATGCCTCTATCCCCTTCCTGCACAAGTAGTACTAATAACCATATCGCTCCGATGAGGGGAATCAATCCTACTAAGATCATCCAGCCACTTTTTCCTACATCATGCAAACGTCTCACAGTTACTCCCAAACCAGGAACAAATGTAGCTAATGCGTACAGCATGTAAAATATTCCATATCCAGCCAGGAAATTCGTTCCTACAGTGTAGTCAATTAAAATAGCTCCAACAGCAAAAAGGATATTAAACAAGGTGAACATCCAATATTCTTTTCTTCTTGCTCGTCCTTTAAAGTCTGCGTATTGCCTTAATACTTTTAAATACCATTCCATGAGTGCGAAAAATTTAAAATTGATTTGAAGTTGTGTGAAAATTTGTTTTAGTATAATATATTAACTTTGGGTCAATATTTATTCATCTGTGTATTATTATAACTCACTACTAACAAAAATATTACAGTACTTTTGGCCTGAAAACATTTCAAATATCTATGTGAATTCAATCTCCTCTACCTATTCATACCAAATGTTTCTTTAGAGTTACTTATTATACCTTCTTTCTTCGCATCTTCAATTTTTTTTTCTCCATTTTCATCCGTTTCGAGCCCTTCAATGGTCTATAAGTAAATCTTAAACGAAAAACTTATGACCTCTACAACCAAGATGAAACAAATTATCTTCAAAGCTTATGGTTCTGCTGAAGTATTGACGATTACAGAACGGCCTATTCCTCAACCTGATCAAGGGGAAGTATTACTTAAAGTGGAGGCGGCTGGCGTGAACTATTCCGATGTTCTTAGAAGAAAAAATACCTATTTTATGCCTACTCCCTTGCCATTTACTTTAGGGACAGAAGCAGTAGGAGAAATTGTCCAGCTAGGAGAAGGCGTAGCGGAAGGACAGCTTCACATAGGTCAACGCGCCTTAGCGATATTACCTTCAGGTGGAGGCTACGCAGAATATGTACAAGCATCTGCGCAATATTGTATTCCCCTACCTCCTTCTATAGATGCCAAAGCTGCTACCGCTATATTTGTTCAGGGTTCTACCGCACATCTCATGTTACATCAGACCGCTCCATCTCTTCAGGGAAAAACGGTTCTCATTCATGCCGCTTCTGGAGGGGTAGGTTCTATTTTGGTTCAATTAGCCAAATTGGCTGGTGCAAAGGTGATAGCCACGAGTAGTTCAGATCAGAAATTGGCGCTGGCACAAACATTAGGAGCAGACATTACTATTAATTACAGTCATGAAGATTGGCCGGCACAACTCATCAACGCTAATGGAGGAAATAAAGTGGATCTCATTCTGGAGATGGTAGGAGGAGATATTTACACCAAAAGCTTTGATTGTCTCACAACAGGAGGAACGATGATCGTGTATGGAGCCGCCAGTGGTCAAAAAGGACATATGCATTCGGAGCATTTCGTGGATGAAGGCCTTACGCTCAAAGGATTTAACCTCGCTTATTATATACAGCATCACTTAGATCTTTGGCAGGCTTCTTTAGGGGCGATGATTCAACTTATCGCTGAAGGCAGTATTCGAATTCACACCACGCACAGTTACCCTTTATCAGAGGCTTACCAGGCTCACAGAGACATGGAACAAAGAAAAACTACTGGGAAAGTCGTTTTGATCCCTTAGCTATCTCACTAAAGGCACTTTCACTTATTCACTTCTTTTCATTTACCTTTTATTATCACCAACATGATTATTTTTGAGCATCCTTATTATACTTTTCATATAGAAGAACAGACAAACGTCCTGCGATTTAACTGGGAAGAAGCACATTCAGATATGAGCTATGAAGACTTTAAAGAAGCTTGTTCCAATTATGCTGGCTATGCCATCGAACATCAATCCCTTTATTTATTAGTAGATACACGTGATTTTTCTTTTGAAGTACCTGCATCTTTCTTGGAATGGCGCGAAAAAAACCACCATCCACGCTTCTACAAATTAGGGGTGAAGAAAATGGCTTACCTTATGCCAGTGCAAGTGTTAGCTCATATGCAAGATATTCCATCTGAGGCAGGTAAGTTTGCCACTAGATATTTTTCCACAGAAGCAGCTGCTTTAGCGTGGCTCTCTAAAAAAGCTTAATTACTATTACTTCATCTTACCCGAAGTTGTTAATATAATAAGTTCGGGTACTATATTACTTAGCATGAAAGAATCAAAAGATCAAATATTAGCAGATGCATTAGCTGGAGATATCAACGCCTTCCACGAATTATTTTCAGCATTTCAGCCGCAATTGAAGTCTTATCTGTATCGATTATTAGCCAGCAGGAGCGAAGCAGATGACTTGACCCATGACACCTTTATCCGCGCCTTTGACAAGCTACACTTATATCGAGGGGAAGCTTCTCTTAAAACCTGGGTCTTCCACATTGGCACAAATCTCGCGCATAATATTCTCAAAAAAAGGAAAAGATGGGCAGATGATATCACTTCTCAAGCTAAACAATTAGTGATGTCTCAACCTCCTCTCCAACAAAAAATTAGCAGGATTAACCACACCTCCCCCTTTGCGACTTATGATATTAAGGAACACATTGATACCTGCTTTACTTGTGTAGGGAAACATCTACCCATAGAAAATCAGGTAGCCTTATTATTGAAAGACATTTATGATTTTTCGGTAAAGGAGGTGATGCATATCGTGGATAAATCAGAAGGAACGATTAAATACCTTCTCCAATCTGCAAGAAAAACGATGACTGACATATTTGATGCAAGATGTGCCTTAGTGAATAAAGAAGGGGTCTGTCATCAATGTTCGGAATTAAATGGTTGGTTTAACCCTAAACAAGATCAACAAGCGGCACTGATGGAGGTAGAATTAGTCAAAGCATCAAAAAAGTATGACAGAGAGGCATTATTCCAGTTGAGAGTGGCCCTGATAAAGCATATAGATCCCTTAACGTCAGAGGGAAACGAATTACAGGAAGTATTGTTATCCTGTAATCGCATGGCGATGGGAGAAGAAGAAATCCCTTCAACTTGATGGATATAAATGTTCATAACAAGAGTCATAGGGCCTTTTGATACCAGTCCTTTCACTTATGTAAGCAACTTTCAGCCTGAAATACAGTAATATAATATATCTTAATTATGCTGATTACCTAAAAACATCTAAAGACACCATGACTCAACCTAACCCCTACATCACTTCATGTCTTCTGTTTCTAATAGGCATGTTTGTACATAGCACGATAGTATATGCCCAGTCTCCTTCATCCACTTATACCCGGGAAACGGTATTAGACAGCCTTAAACATCCCTGGAGTATGGCAATGCAATCTGAAGAAGAAGCTTTGGTAGCAGAAAAAGATGGAAACCTTCTCAAAGTCAATTTATCTACGAAAGAAAAAACTGTTATCCAAGGGTTTCCTGAAGATTTAATAGACAGTATTAGGGTAGAAGATCCCAGAGATAATTCCGGCATATTTGATATAGTTCTTGACCCTCAATTTATCGATAATGCGCTAGTATATATTGCCTACGCTGCTGAAGGAACTGGGGGAAGCACAACTAAAGTCATTAGGGGTAAATTAGTCAATGACACATTGGTACAAATAGAAACCCTACTGGTCGCAACTCCATATTCCGCTGATCTGTTTCACTATGGTGGAGGAATGATCTTCGGCCCAGATGGGAAATTGTATATTACCGTAGGAGAAAGGCTCTATGATGAAATAGACGAACCAGAGCTTCCTATAGCACAAGACCTGACAGATAAAAGAGGGAAGATTTACAGAATTAATCCAGATGGTAGTATTCCCGAGGACAATCCCAATTTAGGAACACAGGCGATTCCAGGCCTTTTTGCTTCAGGGATTAGGGCTGCTCAGGGATTAACAGTAGATCCAAACACCGGAAATATTTGGTTTAGCGAACATGGGTCTCGTCAGGGAGATGAGATAAATCTGTTAGTAGCTGGGGCGAATTATGGTTGGCCGATCATCACTACAGGCGAATATAGAAATTCCCAATATGAGCCCTCAGTTCCTGAAGGGGCCAACTACACTAATCCTAGCTGGTTTTGGAAAGAAACCGTAGCACCTACTGGCTTACTCTATTATACAGGAGATGATATACCGGAATGGAAAAACCATCTCATCGTTCCAGGATTGTCCAAAGGAAGTGTGTGGAAATTGACAGTGGAAGGGACAAAGATTAACAAAGCGGAACCCTTGTTTGTCTCGGATCCTATCAGATTGAGAAAAGCCGTGCAAAGCCCGGAAGGGAAACTATATTTATTGACTGATGAGCCTTATGGAAGAATCTTTCTCGTCAAAAAGGGATAAGCATCTCTTGCGCATTGTCCCAACTCTTCCTAAAGATGTCCCATTAATTCATGCTCAAGAAACCCATCCTGAGCATATTCATTATATCTCTTTCTAATGCACCCGAGGAACATCTACAAGCCATTTCCCATGCTAATCATGCCCACTTAACCCTATTTGATGCGAAAGGGGATATTGTTGGATGTTTGTGGTTAGTAGGCTTGGCCAATGAGCATAAAGCTATCAATTTGAAACGTGTAGTGATATATGACAAAGGAAAGGGATATGGGAGGAAGGCGATTCAATGGACCAAACATTATTGCTTTGAAGAATTGGGATATCATCGATTGGCCCTAGATACGATTGAAGAAAACCTTAGAGCCAGGCAATTATATCTCTCTGAGGGCTTTAAAGAAGAAGGAGTACTAAGAGAAGTGATCATGATGCAAGGTCAATACCAAAGTCTCGTCTTAATGGCGATCCTAAAGCACGAATTCGAGTACTTTCATACATAATTGGGAGCTATATATATCACTCATTAATTATTCATCCTTCAATATCTGTTCAACGACCTCTAGCACTGAAAAATCAGCGACAAATCCTTTTACCTGTTCACTGTTCGATTGCTGTTTCACTTCAGCAATAACTTTTTCCAATTTCGTTTTATTTTTCTCATACCAATATATCCTATGCCCTTCTTTGGCGAATTTAATAGCGGCTAATGTACAAATCCCATCCGTCCTGCAGTGATGCATATAGTTTTTATCATGTTTGTTTCATGGTTTTATGTCCAGATGAATGAAAATGGGGAAGTAATTTGGCCGCAAGTTTTTCTAAGGTATCTCCTATATTTCCTGAATTAAATCGGAGGTTGATGGCTACATGATTGACGCCTATATTTTTCAGTTGGTTAAGATATTGTACCAATGGGTTTACACCAGTTCTTAGGCCCAAGTGTATGGATCGAGGCAAATAATTATCATCTTCCTGTAAATCCACATAAAGGGGCTGCATAAATGGCTTATCCAACTCTTGAGTTTCTGCGACCAACTTTCGCCAATGCTCTATCCAATATGCTTGTTGGTAAGAATTCTGCGGATAATACATCCATCCATCTCCATGTTGGGCATTCCATTCCAGGGATTGTCTACTGCGACCTGTAATCAACATGGGAATTTTACGGGCTGTCGGTTTGGGCAAAATATCCATCTGCCCATTCAAGTCACCAAAATGATTATGTTCCAATGATGGGAAACTCTCTGTTGCTTTTCGGATGTATTCAAACGATTCCCGAAATAATTCTCCCCGATCATCAAATGATATGCCCATAGCGGGATATTCGCTTGGTCTATCTCCCGATGCCACTCCCAACATTAATCGACCATTTGACAAGCGGTCTATGGTTGCAGCTGATTTAGCCACGTGAACCGGATGGTGAAGTGGTAAAGCAATGCTCGATATTCCTAAAGCTATAAGAGAAGTCTGCCCAGCCAGGTATCCCAAATAGGTAAAAGGATCATATGTCTGACCCGCATCTCCGAAAGAAGGAACATTAAAGGGCACATCTCTTACCCACAAAGCTTTAAATCCCAATCTTTCAACGAGCTTAGCCCTTTCCAAATGGTTTTCCATCGTGGGTACTGGACCTTGAGCATAATGTTCTATGGGAACGACAATGCCTAAGCTCAATTGATTAGGGCTAAACACTTCATTATAAGCTACATTGATAGATTCAAACTCTTTCATCGCATTAGGTAAGTTCTTCAAAAGAAAAGCTACTGTTACTTTTCTTCTATAATTGATTAAGCCAGGTCGTCTTTTCCTTCGATCAAATAATGATGACTAATAGATCCCTCTGTCCGTGCTTTAAGATGGGGCACATATGCTGGATCATTCATAAAGGCTAACGCCGCTTCCTTCGACGGCCATTCTAAGATGATTCGAAGACCTGCTCCTTTTTGTTCTCCTTCCATTTGCTCATGGTTAGAGGTTCGAGCTAAATATTTACCTCCATGTTTAGCAACTAATCTATTAGCCGTGGGAAGATAATCAGGAATCCAATCTTGAGTAGTAGGCGAAACGTCTAACACAGAATAATAAGCCATCTTTTTTTGTTGATTGTTAAGGTATACCTCAAAGGTACGCGGCTTTTAGTTGAAAATTAATGTAAAACAGAAGGTGTATATGGTATATTTAAGGGCTTTTATAGTAGAATAAATAGGATATCATTAACTTTCGAGCCAACATTACCTTAGATATAGGCAATTATGCAAGTATTGGAAGCTTATAAACCTTTTGAAATACAAGAAATAGAATTGAGTGAATGGAGACAGCGCCCTGTCAAGAATAATTTCTTTGAATTGGTACTTATCAGAGAAGGAGAGGGTATACAATGTATCAATTATAATGAGTATGCTTACGAGAAGGGAAGTATTTTTCTCTTGCCTCCCTTAAAATGTCATTCTTTCCAGATTCATCAGCCTTCTAAATTTATCTTTTTAAGATTTACCTCACATTTTTTTCAAACTGCTCCCCATAAATCATTTCACCGACAGGGATGGTTTAAGGAAGCTGCTTACATCCTTTCTAACTATAATCAACTTCCTGGTGATATTATACACAATGAATTAGACAGACAGCATATTTACGCGTTGATTGATCTGATTATCAAAGAAAATATGAACTACAGATCAGGCTCCACTATCATTATTAAAAGCTTAATGAGCTGTCTGCTAGAAATTCTTTTGAGAAATATCAAACAAAGTTTCTTTTACGAAGTCTCAGCTTCTGACGAAAAGATGAGCGCATCACCCATCTACTAAGCTACATTCACGAACATATCTCAGAGCCGCATTTACTCAAAGTCGAACAGCTGGCCCATACATTTTCACTATCTCCTACTTATTTAAGTGAATTTTTTCGAAAGAAGGTAAAAACTTCCTTAAGAGAGTACATTATCACCTCCAAGATAAAATTGGTGGAAATCAGGCTGCTCAACTCCGATTATACGCTCACGGAAATTGCGGATGAATTAAGTTTTACCGATGTGAGTCACCTTTCCAAAACCTTTAAGCGTTATGCAGGGATGTCTATTCGGGAGTTTAAAAGACAAGGGGAATATCGCTTATTAAAGCGAAGTGCGTGTTAGGGTAAATCTAAGCACTCAAATAGACCTCGTACCAATGGTATCTTTAATTTTTGTTCTCATGAATTTGACCTTCCCTTAAACAGACTTCCCGGCTTGATAGTTGTTATTCCCTTATTCATCTACGTAAAAAACATTTACACATTCAATATTCACCTTACAATTAATACTAAAATGAATTATCGCTTATTAGGTAATAGTGGCCTAAGAGTCTCTCCCTTGTGTTTAGGGACAATGACATTTGGAGAAGATTGGGGTTGGGGTTCTTCTCAGGAAACGAGTAAACAAATATTCGATACCTATCTGGAAGCTGGAGGAAATTTTATCGATACGGCAGATGTCTATACGGAAGGTTCCAGCGAGAAGATCCTGGCTGACCTCATACAAGCAGATCGGGATCATATCGTTCTGGCGACTAAGTATTCCCTTTCAAACACTACGCACAATCCCAACAAAGCAGGAAATCATCGTAAGAATTTGTTCCAATCGGTCGAAGCCAGTTTGAAGCGATTGAACACCGATTATATTGACGTCCTTTTCCTTCATATCTGGGATTTTACGACGCCTATAGAAGAGGTGATGCGCGCCTTAGATGATTTGGTTCGCCAGGGGAAAGTCTTCTATCTCGGCGTTTCGGATACGCCTGCCTGGATTATCTCTAAAGCCAACACCTGGGCTGAATGTCATGCCCTTTCCCCTTTCATCGTTAATCAATTGGAATATAATCTCACAGAAAGAACGCCAGAGAGAGATTTACTACCCATGTCTAAGGAATTAGGATTAGGAGTGGTGGCATGGTCTCCGCTGGCTACTGGCTTATTGACCGGAAAATATTTAGCAGATGATACTAGCGGCACCCGTAATGAAGCTAAAACCTCTTATCGCTTCAATGAGAAAAATGATCGCATCGTGAGGGAAGTAGTGAGCATTGCTGAAGAATTAGCTGTCTCTCCCGCCCAATTAGCGCTTGCCTGGATCTTACACAAAGGTGTTATTCCTATTATAGGTGCTCGTAAAATACACCAATTGGAAGATAACCTGGCTTCGACCAACATCCACCTAGATGAAACGCAAATCAAACGCTTAGATGAAGTCTCTAAGATCGAGTTGGGCTTTCCGCACGATTTTATTCTGAGGGATGGCGCTAAGAAAATGACTTATGGTGGGATGGCACATCAGATCGAAGGCATCAAAAATCCTAAGGTCAATGCATAGTTTCATGGCTTAGTTAAAAAAAGTAAGCAAATGGGGGGCGCATGTGATTACCTTTTAAGATTATTCTGCATTAACCTATAGAATATGAGAAAAAGACCTCTTTACAACTTAGATTATCATGAAAAATCTTATTTTAGTCATTGCATGCGCCCTTACTTTTAGCTTCTTCTCCCATAGCTACGGACAATATCAACAAAGTACCGGAACTCAGGTATATGTTAATCAGGTAGAGATATCCGTTGAGGAATTGACCTTGCTCCAACAATTAATCGGTTCGGTACCTGCAGGAAATTATTATTTAGATGGCTATGGAAACTTCGGTGTAGTAGGATATTATCCTACCGTAAATCTGGTTCAGGTAGTTGCATACTACAACGCTTTGCAACAGCAAGCTACGAATCAAACTTATAACAATTATAATTACTTCCAGAACGGAGGAACCTATCAACAGGCACCAAATTCAGCTGGAGTATATTGGCAGGAAGGAAATGCCAGCGGATATTTTAATCACAATACAGACATCAGCGTATCTTCCGATGGTAACACTTCTGTATTCAGTGTAGGTGGAGAAGTATTGAACTTACCTCCTTATTAATCGGCCCATCATCATGAACATCGACCAAAATATATATCAAAATTTACCTAACGCTCATTATTAACAACGCTAATTAAAAGCGCTTTACATCCTTTTTTATTTTTCATGCACAATTTTTGGAAACTAGGCTCTATCTAAAGACGATAGGGTCTTTTTTATTGTCACGTTAATAGCCTTTCCAAGTGTCGAAAAAGTATATTATCTTACTTAACTCATGTTAGATTTCAATACATACGTAATATATGGCTGATACAGATGTTCAAGTACCTGCTATTTCTCCGGTGATCGTACCAGAATGGGCAAAGGATATAAAGCGAAAATATTTATCTCAAAACGTTTCCCAGTTTATCGTACATGGGAATATTAATGATTATGTGGCTGTCACCAGAGGAGAGACCACATACATGAAATTGAGGGAGTTTTATAATGAAGAGATGTTTGGAGCGCGTGATATTGTGGTATATTACGATCGTGCTGCAGGTATTCGATTTAAAGATGACAGAATTTTTGGGGGAGATGGAAGTATGCGTCAGGATTTTATTTCTACCCTAAAAATGTTTGATGATTTAACAGGCAACAATTTTTCCGACCTGTCGCGAGATCCTGGTAGAGCTTTTTTGGTCTTAGATACCTATTTTAATTTATGTATCAATCAGGAGTTCCTACAATTTTTGATTGGATATTTGGAACGCAGATTAAAGAAGGAAGCAGGAGAAAAGGCACAAGCGACAGCAGAGGAGGAAGAAATGGATATAGTTCAACGGTTCATGAACAGAACTATTCCCGATTTGATCAACTACATAGATACCAGCGACAACAAAGGAAAAAAACAAAGCCCAAAAGATATAAGCCGGCTGTTATCGCATATCAAAAACCGCATCAGCAAACCCAAATCCATTGCTTTTATTGTGGAATATGCGGAAACGATTATTCCTCAAGCTAGCCAGAGCAAGGAAGAGCGCATGCTGCTCGTTTTCCTCCAGAAATGGGCCCAGGAAGATAAATTCCTCAAAGCGGACATGACCATCATCATCAACACGGAAAATATTATGGACATCAGCCCACAATACGTCCGTAATCCTTACACACATGAAGTCAATTTAGCGTATCCTACTGAACAGGAAAGATATACGTATATCCAGCACTATTTTTCCCAACAACCCGACAGCCAACAATTATTTGAAATGTCGCCTGAAATTCTGGCTAAGAATACGGCTGGATTGGGGATTGTGCACCTTAAGATCATGATGTCGGAAGTGACGCAGAATCAGTTGACCTTCACAAATGACGAATTGACACAGAAGAAGAAGGAGATGATCGAATCCGAAGCGGGAGGGATGCTGGAATTCGTTACGAGTAAATTCACCCTGGATGATGTCGCAGGTCATAAGCAAGCGAAAAAACATTTGCTGGATGCTGCGCGGGCGCTACGTGCTGGTAGACACGATGTGATGCCGATGGGATATTTAGTTTCCGGTCCGGTAGGAACGGGAAAAACCTTTATGATTACCAGTTTCGCTAATGAGATTGGGGTGCCTATGGTGTTGCTCAAAAATTTCCGCGGTCAATATGTAGGACAGTCAGAAGGGAACCTGCAAAAAGTATTAAAGATTTTACGAGCCATGGCGCCGGTGGCAGTGATGATAGATGAAGCTGATGCGTATTTAGGAAACAGATCTGGAGGAGGAGATAGTGGTGTCAGTCAAC
>CBDHFQ010000008.1:0-414153 GCA_965262565.1 Bacteroidia bacterium | reverse complement strand
CCTTGTCATAAGATCGCTTGGGTTTTTTCATGCTACTAAGTTAATCATTGAGCCTTGCTTTTTCTGTCCCAATAAAGGTAGCAACTTCAAGATGTTTTTATTCATACATCAATTGTTTGGAATAAATTCAAGCTCGGAATAGCTTTTTTCTTCATCCTTCCAATATGCTGGCCGTTCATACGATCCGGTTTCAAATAACAGGCAATCATAGCATTCGGGAGGAAAAGGAGGAAAGCTATTCCTCCTTCTATCTGAGTTACAATAAGGTTCTACCAAAACTTCTGTCAAAAAGATAGGACTTGTAAAAGCTACCCCTGTATCCTTTGCTACCGCCTGTACGTATCCTAAAACTTCCTCCTCAGGATCTTCTCTATTAAACACATTACCCATGACAGCAGCCGGAGGAATATCTAGTACACTACCTGCTTGATTGGAAATTTGATCCACTGAGTATGTACGCATATAGCCATTTGATCCATTCAATCATATAAAGCGGCTAATGACTTAACATCTGATTGAATATATGAAGTAGTATTGGATAGAAAATGACAGAAAGGCATATCCCTAAGGCTCATTCTTATATTAATTCTACCTCTTGATAAACATGTACACCTTTCTCCACCATGTGCTGAATTTGTTGCTTCAGTTCAGAAGGAAGCTTTTTAATATGAAAACAACTTTTTCCTTTCAAACACTTTCGCAACTCAGCTGAAATGTCCTCAAAAGCTTCGGGATGCGTATAAATGGGAAAATAGTACAATCTGACATCTTTAGGTTTGACAACTAAACTGGCAAAATAGTGTCCCTGAACCATTTTTCTTCCTTGAAGCACTTCCCTGGTTCCTGCTACCTCAAAATCAGTCTCATTGTCTACTCTAATAACTAAAGCAGGCGAATAGGCAGAAAGGATCTCCTTCAACTGTTCAAATATTTCTTCCGGACTCATTTTCTTATCAGGCATATTTTATATCAGGCGTAAATGATGGATATTCTGATGGGATGATGGAGCGTGTTCCAATTCTCCAAAGATAATTTTTTTCTTAGGCTGCCAACATACTTTTAAAGGCCTGAATCTGAACCCCCAGGTCTTCTATAGTAGCTTTATCCAGTATCTTCTGAACATGCTGAAAAAAAATGCGCTCTTCCTTGCGGATATGCTTTTCAAATTCGTGGCCTAGTTCATCCATGAAATTTACCAGATCGGCCATCTCTTCATGCATTTGTAAAAATTTCCCCCTAAGTAATTCATGCTCTTGATCCAATTCGTGTATGATGGCGTCCAACTTTTCATCACTCCCTATCAAGTAGGGAAATAATATTTTTTCTTCCAAAGCCAGATGAGGTAATAATTCTCTGTCAAAAAAATGAGTCGCATAAATACATTTATCTTCAGGATGAATCGGATATCCTTTAAACTTGGGACTGTTCTTTTTTAAATTTTGAGCAATAAATAAAGCAGATCTATGGTCATGAGACAAGGGAATCAAACTGGGATGTCTTCTCATATTAAAAGTTTCATCGAGTCATTTAAATCAAAATGGTAACCTGTATACATCAAATTTGTTATACCATTTCCTTCATCTGTTACCAGATTTGACAATGTTTTGAGAGTAAAAACGTTTAATAATTATAATTTATAGCGTGGGAAATAAGGTAGAAACTATCAACTAAGCTTGCTGCAAATATGAAAAGGCAATTATTCAACTTCGTCCTTGCTTCTCTATGGCTATCTACTTCTTTAAATGCACAAATAACATTAGATAGCACCTTAATCGACACTGCTACTATAGCAAAAGACTTATTTATTCCCTGGGAGCTCCTCTGGGGACCTGATGATTATATTTGGTTTACTGAGATACAAGGAAAAATTGGAAAACTTCATCCGGAAACAAAGGAACGCACTTATATATTAGATAATATTCCTGATTTGTGGTATGATGATCCTACACCAGCAGAAAATATGTCTACAGGATTATTTTCCATGGTACTTCATCCCGATTTCGATATCACCCCCTACGTTTATGTATATTATACTACCTATACAGATGCTGCATGGGTAAAAATTGTTCGATATACTTACGATAATGCTACTAACCAACTAAGCTCACCTTTTACCCTTATCGAGAATATTCCTGCCACTCAAAGTTTTCATAACTCAGGGAGAATGCTCATTACCCCTGAAAAGAAATTGCTGCTGTCTACAGGAGATATTAGTGAACCGCCTACTGCTCAAGACAAAGCTTCGCTAAATGGAAAAATCCTTCGCATGAATCTCGATGGTTCTATCCCCGAAGATAATCCGGACCCGGATAGTTATGTGTATACCATTGGACATAGACATGCTCAAGGGCTAGTGTATTCCCCTGATAGCAGTATTATTTATAGTTCTGAGCATGGCCCTGACACAGATGATGAATTTAACATTATCACGGCTAATGGAAACTATGGTTGGCCCAATGTAAAGGGAATTTGTGACACGGATCAGGAGAATGATTTTTGTACCGATAATAATGTGACGGTGCCTGTTAAACATTGGGATAATATTATAGCTCCTTGTGGTATAGACTATTACAATAGCGATATTATCCCCGAATGGAAGAGATCCATTCTGTTGATGACCTTAAAAGAACGAGATGTTCGCGTGCTGGGACTTAGTGGAAATGGGCTATCTGTAACAAAAGAGGAAATATTTTTTGATAATGAGCAAGGCTTTGGTCGATTGAGAGATGTATGTGTATCTCCTGAGGGGGATATTTATGTGGCCACGACTAACAAGGATGATAATGGACGCTTTATTCCTGAATCATACGGATTCCCCGATTATGACCGAATTATCAGAATAGCTAATATCGCTCCCAGAGCGTTAGAGGCTACCATAGATAGCAGTGGTGTAGTGAATATCAGTTGGAAAGATCGTTGGAACAAAGAAAAAGGATTCCAGTTGTTCCGTTCCAAAGAAAATGAAACTGAATTTGAGTTATTAGCTACATTGGAAGCAGACTTAACGAATTATCTGGACCAACCCGATCTTCCTGGTACCTATTTTTACAAAATTCTCACTTTCAATGATGAAATAACCTCAGAAGAAAGTAATACAACAAGTGTGGTTATAGACGAAGAACCTACTCCTCCCGACACTACAGATACGGTGCGAATTAAACTCAAAGTATTATTAGAAGGCTTTTGGAATCCTGAGATAGAGCGGATGCGGACGGATTTAGGGAAAAACGATTTACTTCCTGCCAATCAGACTTTTAACCTTGAGCCATTTAATTATGAAGGAACAGAAACCTATGACAGTTTAGCTCCAAATTGGGTGGATTGGATTTTAGTGGAACTACGAGATCCGCAGAATAAAAGGCAAGTTGTTGCTAAACAAGCAGCTATGCTGGGCCAGTCTGGAATAGTTCGAAGTTTGAAAAATGAAGATTTCATCACCTTTGCAAATGTTCCTGAAGGACCGTACTGGGTAGCCATTCACCACAAAAGCCATTTGGCCATTTTAAGTGCCAGAACCATTATCTTTGATGAAGATCCAGCTCCATTATACGATTTCACAAAATCCGATATTATGGTTAGTGGTAACGACCAATTGAATGAAATAGATGGAACTTACTTCATGATAGGTGGAGATTACGATCAGAATAATATTGTCAATAATAAGGACTTCAATCTCTGGTCCCTAAATGCGGCAACTATTAATATGTACATAGCAGTAGATGGAACAGGTAACACCATCGTTAATAATTCGGATTTTAATTTGTGGAAATCGAATGTGAGTAAACTTGGGAACCTGGATCTGGAGAAATAATCAGACCTATTAATTCCAGACAAGGGATTTACGTTTGGACCAATAGTCATTTGCATGTTCTCTCAGCGGGATAATGGAAAGCTCTGCTTCATTGTCCCAATCTAACTCTAGCGCTTTTAAGTTAGCTTGAAGGTGAGATATCGTAGCTGCACCACTTAATACCATATCTACCCATTTTCTTTCCAATACCGCTGCTAAAGCGAAAGCGTCTAATCCTATATCTTGACGCTCTTCCCCTAATCTCCCCAATTCCTTCTGCATTACGTCCATCTTATCCAAAAAAGAAGCTTCCTTATTTCTATCTGTCAATCGGCCGTTAGCTAAGGCTTCTTTAATAATCACCCAATAACCAGCTTCATGTGCTTCTTTCAAAGCTCCCTCTGCAGATCTTTCTAGTATATTCCAGGTAGCCTGAACAGCTTCAAATAAAGACACGCCATCAATCACTACCTCCATCGCTTTTTTCAACACTTCTCCTTGTTCTGGGCCACTTAAGGACAAACCGATCTTCACACCTTCCAATTTAAGTTGGGCTAAACGTTCCAATACCTCTACATTTGTTAAGACACCACTACTAAAGGTCGCAGAATGAATCTGATATAACTGTAAATAAGGGAATAATCTTTGTTTACTGGAGGTCCATTGGTTGTTCAATACCTTCAAGCTATGTTCTTTGACTTCATGAACCTCCGCTTCTACTTTCCAATCAGCTGTATAGGTGTAGCCCCATTTTGATCCCACGGCTACTTCAGAAACAGGTACGACTCGTTGGGACAACCAAGATGACAAAAATTCTTCCGCCTTCCCATAAGACTGAGCAGCGTCAAAATATCTAATCCCTAATCTCCATGCTTCATCTAATACTTTATGGGTTCGAGCTTCCATTTTATTCACCTCATAATCCCTTTCCAAATCATCTGCATGCCCCAGGTTGATATAGCCAGGTCTTCCCAAAGCCGCTAATCCTAATCCGATTTTTATCTGTTTCCATGTAGGTTGCTGCAATAAAGGTATTGACATGTTAGATATTGTTAATGGGTGACGTTCAACACGCTGATAAAAATTCGTTTTGTTTTAAGCAAATTACCATTTTTGATCCCCTTGATATGTGTTATATTCATCCCGATAATCAACCACCACCATCAAACAGAATGTTACCTTCTATGTTTGACATATAAACTATAACTCATATGGCGGAAGATAAAAAAAAGGAATTCATAAATCCCATAGATAAAGATAAGATTGCTGAAAACCCCGGACTATTGCCTTATGCGCATACAGTGGGAAGTGTAGCAATAAAGCCTCTGGATAAAGGACGTATTAAAGGTAATGCAATGGCGGCGATGGTGGAGCAGACGAATATGGATCTCAACCAAATTCGCGAGCAAATCGAATTGCTTGCCAGACAGGCCAAAGCTATTCAGGACCGGGTAGAAGTGTCTAAATTGATTTATGATGCCGACACAAATTTCGAACCTATCATCGGTAAGATTTATCATCTGTACGAACGAAAAAATGGATCACGAGTCTTGTCTATGGTTGCACCGCAAGAATGGGGACGTCGGTTACCTTTTAAGCATTACCGAGCAACGGTAAAACTACTAGCCGACCACACTTGGGAAGTCCTGGAAAGTTTTGATGAAGATCGGGCAGCTTAAGTTGGATTAGAAGAGGTCGAATCAGCATACCATAACAGATTGCCTGGGTTTTGGATTTCGAAGAAAGTATGCGAATTCTATATATTGGAATCCATATATACTTTCCAACCTTGTCCTTCTACCTTTTTCCACACAAACACATATTTACCGCCATAAGCACCAGAACATTGGCCTATTTCATAAGCAGTAGAATCATTTACTGGCTTAACGATAATAGGCTGAAGTTGAAGGGAGTACTTGGGGTCGTTCATGTAAGCATATTCCTTAGTGATAGATTCTGTACCAATAACCAGGGGTTTGTGATTGTAATATAGCGCATCTGCTGTATAGACCTCCTTTACTAATTGGGCGGCATCATGCTTATTACACAGTTCCATCCATAAATTCCTGGCAGCATTGATCCCACTGGTATCTGCTGTCGAAGTATGCTCAGTTGAAATGACCTCCAACTCCTTTAGAGATTCCTCTTCATTTACCCGCCAGATGATGAGTTGTACAAATGATTGACCTTCAGAGTTTGTATATGTTCCTATTTCATAATCATACTGATGCCTGGGATCTGCTTGTACCTTTTGAATCGTTCCAACCGAATCCACTCGAATATCCTGTGAAGCGAGATCTGTAAAGTATGATTGAATCTCTTCCTGCCCTTCTATCCTATTTCCTGTAGGTGAAAATAATAATGCATCCTCTGTATATATGGTGCCAATGCGATCTACCTCTGTGTTAAAAAGTGTCAACCACTTATGGTGTTGATCAATAAGTAGATCTGCTTGAGAATAGCCTGACATGCTAACAACCAGAAATGATATCAGGATTATTGGAGATTTCATGTAGGTGAATTATTTCTGAAACAATGAGATCTAGAGATACCAGAAAATACTTGCATACATCTTGTATCTCTAGATGACCAAATTTTTCTAATTGACGATTAAGAAAGCATTAATTTCTACATGGCATCAGCAAAAAACAGAGCATTGGCAAATAACTTGTTCGTCCCATACCAATAGGCTCTGAAGTTGGGATTATCCGTCATGCAAATAATACTTCCTCTCCCAACATTAAAACAAGCCACTGCAGCCGTACCTCCCAATTTTTTCAAGTTCTCTTCTGAAATGTAACCTGAAAGTAAAGGGGATTCGGCATAAATCAATGGAAATTGATACAAATTTCTTTCAGGATATTTTACCATCGTCGTACTATTTCGAAACAAGCTGATTTGAGGATATTCTAATCCATAACCAATAGGATGTGTTAAGTCTACGTTAGCTTGAAAAATAGAACCTCCTATCACTTGTGCTCCGCGATCATTACTGCTTCTTCCGTAGGGCAATGGTCCTGTGATGCTATCTCTGCCCGGAGTAACAAAAGACAGATCCACCATTTTTTGCTGTACCAACCAATTTAATGCCCCTTTCCAGGCTACGATATTTCCTCCTTCTCTCACCCAATCTTTAATATTCTCCACACTACTTTCTGATAACTCCGAATAGTTCCCATTGACCATAACAATCGTGTGGTACTTTTCCAAATCAGCCCTCGAAAAATACTCTGTAGGAATTTTAGAGACAGGAATGTGATATCGTTGATCCAGTAAATGCCAAACCTCTCCTGCTTCATATCCACTAACTCCCTGCCCTACTAATAATAACACCTTGGGAGATTGAAGGGGGCTAAAAGACCTACTTCCCAAATCTACCCCATCCTGACTAAATCCTGTACTCAAGGGATACACATCAATACCATCTAATTCAACAATTTCTTCCATCATCTCATCAATCTCATCTAGTCTTTCTCCTTCCTGGAAAGTTGGTACAGAGAATAGTTCCTGGATAAAATGTCCCATAATTATCTACAGCAAAAGTATCTGTCGCTACTTTAGGCTTTACTCCAGCATCCAACAATCGTTGAATTGCTCTGGGCACATAGTAACCGTAAGCCTCAAATATATAAGCGTATGGAGCGATCATTTCATCCATATTTCCTTCGGGCATTTGTTCGTAATCCCAATCTTCCGTGTATGAAATTCGTCCCAAATCAACAGCACTCAGTTCAGCATCCATCACGTTAAAAGCAAGCGGAAAGGTCCAGGTAGAGACGTCATAAAACAAACTATCCACAAAGTCTGTCCTGCGTTCAAACATCGCCTTAATCAAGCCGATATTGAGGTTGGTCAGTAGGGATAACATAACTTCCCTCTCCAAAGCTCTTGCCATCTATAGATACTTCTTTATCCAAAGGATATACGCGAATATTATGTCTGGTAATCAATCTAGCCATGTTCCAGGACTTAACTTTGTCCTTCTTGGAGCCAAATACGATACCTTTTACAGGATCAACAGCCGCTTCCTCCATAGCCGACTGAAAAAAGCTTCGTTGATGTCTCAATAGTTCTGACCTTAGCTTATGAGTACCATGCAAAGTAGAAAGGGAAGTAACAAATTGATTCCTGACTGCAAAAGGGAAAGTCAGTATGCCATGATCACTGTCTTGTTGATGGCCTCTGGCTGAAGCCTGTTCAAATAAAATCCCTACACATCCATTAATATCGGGATAAGTAGATCCTTTTCCGATATAGTAATCATCGAATCCTTCTTTAGTAAAATAGAGTGACCCTATGGAATCCAGGTAAGAAGCATGATATTCTGCCACGTCAGTTGTCAATTCAAAGACCTTTTCAGGTGTACGAGGATAATTTCTGGAGGGAATTCCGGGCTGAAAAAAGAAAGTGGAATTAGTCCCCATTTCGTGATGATCAGTTAACCAGTTAGGCTTCCAATCGTGGAAACGTTTCAATTCTTGCCTGCGATTCAGGATGCTGCGTCAATAGCCAGTCTCTATTTAAATCAAACCAATAATGGTTCGTTCTTCCACCTGGCCAGGCCTCGATATGTTCCCTATCATCATTATCGCTACTTACTTCGTTAATTCCTCTATGCGTATTCACCCAACTGGCAAAGCGATTCAATCCATCTGGATTATAGCATGGATCGAAAAGAATAATAGTTTCGGATAACTGTTTTTCTATCTTTTCGCCTTGAGCTGCGGCAAGATAATAAGCCATCAAAAGAGCAGCATTACTTCCACTAGCCTCATTTCCATGAATAGAGTATCCTAATTGGATTACAAGAGGCATCTCGTCTACATTTAAGGAGGCAGAATTTTCAGGGCTACACAAGTTGTAAATGTTGTGCCTTTAAAAAAGCCAGATTGCTGTGATTATCTTCACTAGTAAACGTAAGGTAGACTATAGGTCGATGTTCGTAACTGAATCCATGCTCATGAATAGTCACACGGGAAGATGCCCTGGCAATGGCTCGCATATATGTGAGTAACTGATCATGACTTACGTGCCAATCACCTACCTCATATCCCAAAATATCTTTGGGCGTAGGAACATCAGGATTATATGTAACATCTTGCGGTAAATAATAGGAAAGAGACACTTTGTGTGTCTGATGTTGTCCGATTACTTGATATGGACAAATGGCACCTATCCCCCATAAGAGGCACCAGTAAAGGTAGTAGCTTTTCAACATGTATAAGCAATTTAGGATTAATGGACTCTGTAATTAGTTCAATTACAATGAAAAAGCATTTTTCATATAAGCTATAGTTTCCTCCCAGGCCTTATTCGAAGCTTCCTCATCGTGTTTGGGATTACTAGGATTGGCAAACCCATGAGCTGCATCAAAAGAATGAACGCTTAGATCTTTTCCAGCTTCTTTCATATCTTCCTCGAAGGTCTCAACCACCTCTGGCGTCACCCAACCATCTTGTGTAGCAAATATGCCCAACACATTTGTACGTAAATTCGCTAGATTATCAGCACCCTGTACAGGCATTCCATAATATATCACACAAGCTGCAGCCTGACTTTCAGCTAACAAACTGGCCCTTAGCGACCATCCTCCCCCAAAACACCAACCAATCGTAGCAATTTCTACCTCCTCACCTAAAAAATCAATGGCTCCTCTAATAATATTATTTGCTCTTTCCTCCGAGACTGACTGCATATATTTACCAGCATCTTCCCTTGTAGTCGCTACTTTGCCATCATAGAGATCCAATGCTATGACCTTCACACCACCTAATGCTTCTTTGAGCCGTTCAGCTTCTCCTTTAATATGGTCGTTTAATCCCCACCATTCATGAATAACAAATACTACCTTTTTACTATCCTCTCCTCCTTCCACCTGATATCCTACTCCTCTCTCTCCGTCCGCTGTGGGCCAGGAAATCTTTTTTCCTTTTAATGGCAATCCTTGATATGCTTCGGGAAGAGGATGAGCCATGTTAAAATCTTGTTGTTGTGCAAAACGCGCTAATCCGATGGGATCGATTCCACATATAGGAATCATATGGTTTTGGGCATTATTTTCTATAGCCTGTTGAGATAGTGCCAAAGAGCCTTGGCTTGTCTCAATAGTAGCGGGAACATATTCGGGATTCCATTTGTAGCCAAAGAAAAGAGAGAAAAATTCCCAAGCTATATAATCCTATCGTTTTCAACATATCAATTTGTTTTAGGTGGCGAAAGTTCTGGAATAGATGTTACAGAGGAATGTCCATTTGCAGGAGACACACCATTATCTGCATATATATTAGATTTTTCCTTTTCAGACAAATATGAATAGATCGCAGGAATAATAAAAAGTGTGAGGAGAGAGGCAAAAATAAGTCCTCCAATAATAGCTATACCCATAGAAACTCTACTTTCAGATCCAGCCCCTAACGCTAACGCGATAGGTAATACGCCAAGAATAGTCGAAAAACTAGTCATTAAAATAGGCCTAAATCTTGCATTTGCCGCTTCCACCACCGCATCAAAACGGTCTAATCCTTGAGCTTTACGTTGATTAGCAAATTCTATAATAAGGATAGCATTTTTTGATACCAGTCCTACCAACATAATGATTCCTATCTGACTAAAGATATTTAGAGATTGATCAAACAGGTCGAGTGAAAGCACAGCTCCGGCTACTGCCAAGGGTACTGTAAACATGATAATAAAAGGATCTCTAAAGCTTTCAAATTGGCCCGCTAATACAAGATAGATCAAGGCAAGAGCCATGAGGAAAGCAAAAAACAGGCTAGAGGAACTATCTCTAAATTCTTTGGAGGTTCCACTAAGATCTGTACTAAATGTAGGATCTAATACTCGTGCGGCCACGGCATCCATGGCTTCTATTCCATCTCCTACAGTCTTTCCTTCAGCAAGGCTGGCTGATACCGTAGCAGATACATATCGATTATATCTGAAGAGCTGGGGAGGGGTGGTTTTTTCCTCCAGGCTGACCAGATTACTTAACTGAATCATTCGATCGTTATCACTTCTCACATATAGCGATCTAAGATCCTGAGGATCATTTCTATTACTGCGTTCTACCTGACCGATAACCTGGTACTGCTTCCCATTCATAATAAAATAGCCAAATCGTTGACCACTAAACCCTAGCTGAAGTGTGCGAGCTATATCCTCTGTATTTATTCCTAAGGCGCTTGCCTTCTCTCGATTCACTCGAATGGTAATTTCAGGCTTATTGAATTTTAGGTCCACATCTACAAATCCAAACGTGGGATCTTTTGCTGACTCTGCTAAAAACTGGGGAAGAATTTCTCTCAATTTCTCGAAATTAGGCGCCTGAATAACATAAGCAACAGGAAAACGGGTTCTTCTTCCTCCAATTGTAGCTTCCTGTGCTATAAAGGCTCTTCCTTTGGTCAGATTTCCCAATTCAGCGGTCATTTGTTTAGCAATTTCCTGCTGACTTTTTGTTCGTTGATCTTTATCCGTCAATATTACTCTGGCAAATAAAGAATTTACTGAACTGGTAGCACTATATCCTGGAGAAGTTACTGTAACGATTCCCGCTAATTCAGGAACTTTTTCCTGAAAAGACTGAATTATGTCATCCACATAGGCATCCATATATTCGAATGTTGCCCCTTCAGGCCCGCTACCTAACACTCTGAGTCCGTTTCTATCTTCCAGTGGAGCCAATTCTTCAGGTAACTCTTTTCCTATATAATAAATCAACCCCATAGACACCGCCATAATGACAAATCCCGCCCAACGAAATCGCATAAAAGCCTTAAGGGAGCGGGCGTATCCCTCATTGACCCAAATAAAAAAAGGTTCAGTAAGTCTGTAAAACCAACTTTGTTGCTCCTTTTTTTTCAAAATCCTGGAGGAAAGCATAGGTGTGAGGGTCAAAGCCACAAAGGAGGAAATCACCACAGCTCCAGACAAGGTAATACCAAATTCCCGGAAAAGTCTTCCGGTTAAGCCTTGTAAAAAGATAACTGGCAGGAAGACTGCTACTAATGCTAATGTGGTGGCAATTACTGCAAAGAAAATTTCCTCCGACCCTTTCATCGCTGCCTCGTTGGGTGGCATTCCCGCTTCAATTTTAGCATAAATATTTTCCAGTACCACCACTGCATCGTCCACCACAAGTCCTATTGCCAGTACAATGCCCAGCATCGTCAATACATTGATCGTAAAACCGAACATATACATGATAAAAAATGCTCCAATCAACGAAATGGGAATAACCACTACGGGAATAATGGTCGTTCTCCAATCCCTTAGAAACAAGAAAATGATCAGCACCACCAAGATAAAAGCGACAAGAACAGTTTGTTGTACCTCTTCGATAGACTGACGGATATATTTCGTAAGATCAAATCCAATTTCCCATTGTACATCTGCAGGTAAATCTTTTTCTATTTGTTCTAACCTTTTGTATACCTCATCAGCGATATCAATATTATTGGCTCCAGGTTGAGCAACAATGGCATTCCCTACCATGGGAACTCCATCTCTTTTTAATACCGTTCTCAAGTTTTCAGGACCTAATTCTGCATATCCCACATCTTTGAACTGCACTTTATTACTGCCGTTTTCCTTGATGATTAAATCATTAAATTCTTCAGGCGTTGTCAGTCTTCCTTCCGTACGAACGATTAATTCGGTAGATGCACCTTCGATCCTTCCAGATGGCAATTCTACATTTTCTCTTCTTAATGCATCCTGCACATCCAATGGAGTTAGTTGGTAAGCAGCCAGTTTTTCAGGGTCCATCCACAATCGCATAGCATATCTCTTTTGACCCCAGATGTAAATTTCACTTACTCCCTGAATGGTTTGAAGCTGTTCTTTAAATGAAATTTCTGCAATTTCGGATATCTCAAGTAAAGAGCGCCTATCACTTTTGATATTAATGAAAATAATGGGATACGCATCGGCATCAGCTTTAGCAACGATGGGCGGATCTGCGTCAGGAGGTAAATTCCTTAACGCTCTTCCCACTTTATCTCGTACATCATTAGCTGCTGCTTCCATGTCAACTTCCAGATCGAACTCTACAGATACTGTGCTTCTGCTGTCTCTACTGACGGAGGTAATAGAATTAATTCCCTGAACGGTACTGATAGCCTCTTCTATAGGTTCAGTAATCTGAGATTCAATAATATCCGCATTAGCTCCCACATAATTTGTCGTAACGGATACTACAGGCGGATCAACACTGGGAAATTCGCGCACTCCTAAATAAAAAACACCTATCATGCCAAACAGAATAATCACAATTGACATTACTGTGGCAAGAACAGGTCTGCGAATGCTAAGTGAAGACAAACTCATTGTTATCGACCTTAAATGATTATTGAGTATTGATTTCTGAAAGCTGAACGGGAGTTCCGTCCTTTAACTGCAATATTCCAGAGGTAATCACCGTATCCCCTTCCTGAATTCCCGAGAGTATTTGTATGTTATCCGATCTTCTTATCCCAGTTTCTACAATGGTCGAAATGGCCTTACCGCTTTTGTAAACATATAACTTTTTTCCTCCCAGTTCCGGGATAATCGCTTCCGTGGGAACTTTGAGCGCTTCTCCATATTCCTCCAATTGGATGGATATACTGGCAAATGAACCAGGTAATAATTCCGATGTAGGATTAGGACTTTTAGCTTTGATTAACTGGGTTCTGGTAGCAGGATCTATAAAGGGCTCTTTAGCAAAAATGGTTCCCTCGAATGTTTGAGCCATCCCTTCTACCTCAAAGGTGATTTTACTTCCCACTCTAACTTGCTGACCAAATTTTTCGGGAACTGAAAAAGAAACTTTGATGGGATTTAATTTTACCAATCTCACGACAGAAGTTCCTGGAGATAAATAACTTCCTTCACTTACCAATTTAAAACCTATTTTCCCGTTAAATGGTGCCTTGATTTCCGTTTTTTCCAGATCTACCTCCAATATAGCCAACTCAGCCCTTAGCGTATTTAGTTGGGTGAGGATTTCATCGTATTCTTCCTGGCTG
The DNA here is from genome assembly GCA_965262565.1 of Bacteroidia bacterium. Classification (GTDB taxonomy): domain Bacteria; phylum Bacteroidota; class Bacteroidia; order J057; family J057; genus CBDHFQ01. The sequence goes on along the minus strand of CBDHFQ010000008.1, from coordinate 400,356 downwards.
ACTCCCCCTTTTTCTAATAATTGCTTTCTCCTTTGCTCTTGCTGCTCGGCTAATTCAATTTGGTACTGCGTCCGTTGAATTTGAGCTTTCAGATCATCATCTTCTATTTTTAATAATCTTTGTCCTCTGTTTACCCTCTTCCCTTCCACAAATTCGATCTTTGTCACAACCCCATCAATCTCACTTTTAATCTCCACCTCTTCATCTGCTTCCAAATTACCCGATACAACCAGAATATCAGATAAGGTTCCTGCTTCTACAATAACAGCACTAACGGGTAGAAGAGGAGAAGTTATGAGTTCCTTTTGGGTAGTTGACTTCTTAGCCTCACTAGTATTTATAGCTGGTTTAGCCATCGTATTTTGCTCAAACCAACCCAGTCGATATCCTACTAATCCTATACCTGCTATCCCAAGACCTATGTAAACAATATTCCTAATCGTTTTTTTATTCATTGATATATGTCAACCAAAAATACAAATGAAAGTTTCATGATTATCATTTTGATCGGAAAAATAATAAACAAAAAGGCTACCTTGTAAAGATAGCCTTTAAAATTGATCTGAGTTAGTGATTGGCCCAGATTTATTTTTTATCTTCTATCACATAGGTTTTTGCCCATTTATCTGCCCAACGTCTATTTTCACCATTCTTTCCCATTTCTACTAATTCGAAAATAAAAAAGAAAGGAATATATAGGACGATAGCTCTTAAAGCGGATAGAACCCACTTTTCGTTAAGGTGTTCCCCCTCTTCTGTAATCACTCGGATTCCTACAAATTGTTTTCCAACACTTCTCCCATCAGTCCAGGGAAGGGCATCTCTTAACAAAAAATAACCAATAGATAGCGCTCCTCCTATCCACGGAATAATACTTAGCCCAATACATATTAATATATCGACCAATATGGCACTTATTCGCTGTTCCCGCTTAGCGAATGTTCTGGATTGGATTTCTTCCACTTGGTCAGAAGATTGAGTTTCCATTTTCATTTATATTTAGTTATTTACTGAATAAATTATGTCAAAAAGTTGTGTTCTTACCTAAAATTATATAGTACATCAACTTATCTACATCATATATTAATGATAGCATTCTCTAATAAAGGATGCAATGATTTCGCTTATTACCGTTAATATTTTTTATCACTTTTCTATGGAGCTGACAAATTTCATTCCTTCTACTCAATCATCCAAAGGATACTACCGATTTCCTGCCCTTCATCAACAAACACTCATTTTTACAGCGGAAGGAGATCTCTGGCGATTGGATTTATCTTCTGATATACCCTATCGCTTAACTACACATCATGGAATGGAACATCATGCTCATATTTCTCCAGATGGTCAATGGGTAGCTTTTTGTGGTCAATATGAAGGGTATACAGAAGTATATCTATTGCCCATTACAGGTGGAATCCCCAAGAGAATTACTTATGAGTCAGCTTTATATTCTTTCTACGTTCCTGTAGTAAGAGGTTGGACTCCAGATGGAAACATTCTGTATTCTTCCGGTAAATACGCTACCCTTCCCAATCGACAACTCATTGAGATTAACCCTTTTACAAGAGAAGAAAAACTTATTCCCCTCAGTCAGGCAGACCAGGGATGTTTTGACGACGAAAAAAAGTGGCTATATTTTACGAGATTGCCATTCCAGGGAAGTCATACAAGAAGATATAAAGGGGGATCTATTCAACAATTATGGAAATTCGCGGAAGGAGAAGGAGAAGCCATTCCCTTAACTACTGATTATCCTGGTACTAGTAGGCGACCTATGTGGTATGATGGACGTCTGTATTTTGTCAGCGATCGAGATGGAATGATGAATATATGGTCCATTGATGCAGATGGTCATTCACTGACTCAACATACGTTTTCCACCCATTGGGACATCAAACACCCCTCTTTATCTCAAGGGAAAATGGTTTATCAAAAAGGAGCCGATGTATACGAATTGGATCTTAGTCATATGGAAGAGCGTCTTGTCCCCATTCAATTGATTTCGGATTTTGATCAAAAGCGCACCAGATGGATTAAACAGCCTATAAATAGAGTTAGTCATGTGAATATCTCTCCTAAAGGAGATCAGGTAGTATTTACCACGAGAGGTCGAATTTTTGTGGCCCCTACAAAAGGAGGTAGATGGAAAGAAGTCACTAGAAAAAGTGGGATCAGATATGAATCAGCCAAATTTCTGGGAAAACAAGGAAATATATGTATGCTATCTGATGAATCAGGGGAAATGGAGATATGGTCCATTAACAATGCAGATACGGGTGAATCCGAACAATTAAGCCAACATGGTGCTCCACTCATCAGAGGCTTAACGCCTTCTCCCGATGGAAAGTATATTGCCTATTACGATAAGGACCAACGGCTGGAAGTGCTAAATGTGGAAACCAAAGAAGCCGTAGTAGTAGAGCAAAACCATTTTTCGGGGATATATGACTATCGCTGGTCTCCTGATAGTCAATTTATTGCTTACACCAGTGGACTAGAAAATACTCACTCTATTATCAAAATATACCATATTCAGACTCAACAATCTGATACATTAACCTCAGAGAGGGTAGATAGTTATTATCCTATTTGGTCCGATAATGGTAAATGGCTGTATTTTCTTTCGGACAGAGAATTTTCTCCTGTAGTTAAAAGTCCTTGGGGACCTCGCCAACCAGAACCATTTTATCACAAAATGACAAAAATCTATGCGATTGATTTAGTGGGAGAGCAAAGATTTCCTTTTTTAGAACCTGATGAGTTATATTTAGCAGAACAAGAAGCAAAAGAGAAAAAGAAAAAAGAAGAAGCCAACAAAGAAACAGACACGGCCGTTGACCCAAAAGAGGAAAAAAAATCATCTTCTAAGGAAAAAGGACTGATTTTCAATACTCCCAGTGAAGTAGAAGTGGAAGAGCAAAATGCAAATGGAGAAGAGGACAGAAAGGAAGACAGTAATGCTAAAGAAAAGAAAGAGTCCAAAGATAAAGATCCTGAACCCATTGTACTGAAAAGAGAAGGATTAAAGAGAAGATTATATGAGGTGCCATTAGAAGGAAAAAACTTCTATCAGCTTATGGTAGGTAATGGATTTTTATATTGGACAGAAAAAGCCTTCCCCGATGAAGAGGAAAATGTATGTTATGCACTGAAAATTGAGTGGAAGTCGACCTATAAGCCCACAGAAATTGGTAAGGCGGTGTATCCATTTAAATTTTCCCAAAATCGGAAGAAGATTTTGATCAAGAAGAAGAAGGAATATTATGTCATAGATGCAGATGGTAAAGTACCTAAGTGGGAAGAGAAAAAGATATCCTTAAAAAACTGGAGTTTTCAGGTAAATCCTCAGGAAGATTGGCGCCAAATGTTAAGAGACGCATGGAGGTTAATGCGCGATTATTTTTACGATAAGAGTTTGCATAAGGTAGATTGGGCCAATACGCTGGAGCGGCATTTACCTTTAGTGGACAGAGTTACGGACAGGTATGAATTGGATGATTTAATGGCGCATATGGTGGCTGAATTATCGACCCTGCATACATTTGTGGTGGGAGGAGACAGGAGAAATGCTCCGGAAAGAATTCGATTGGCTTATTTAGGAGCAAAATTAGAGAGAGATGTTGCAGCCGAAGGATATCGAATAGCTCATATTTATCAAAGCGATCCAGATTATCCAGATGAATTGAGTCCACTTGCTCAACCCCATATTTCCATCAATGAAGGAGATGTGATCCGCTCCATCAATGGCATTCCTTTATTAGAGGTTCCCGACCCTTCCCTGGTATTACCTCAAAAAGAGGATCAACAGGTAAGGGTAAGCGTAAGAAGGGAAGATGGAACTGATTATGAAGCCATTGTTTACCCCATTTCCGCTACAGAAGATCAACATCTCAGATATAATGAATGGGAATATACTCGTCGACTGCAGGTAGAAGCAGCCGACGAACGATTGGGATACGTTCATTTAAGAGCCATGAGTGGTCATAACTATACAGAATGGATCAGACAGTATTATCCAGTGTTTCATCGAAAGGGACTGATCATAGATGTGCGCCATAACAGAGGAGGAAATATTGATAGTTGGATTTTGGGAAAATTATTAAGGCAGGCGTGGGCTTATTGGCAGCCAAGACATGGTGCGCCATATTGGAACATGCAATACGCTTTCAGAGGACATATGGTCGTATTGTGCAATGAAGAAACGGCGTCAGATGGAGAAGCATTTTCAGAAGGATTCAGGAGAATGGGATTGGGAAAAGTAATTGGCACACGTACATGGGGTGGGGGTATTTGGTTGACCAGCAGTAACAGACTGGTAGATTACGGGATCGCTACCGCTTCAGAAATTGGCATGTATACAGCAGAAGGGGAATGGTTGGTTGAAGGGCATGGAGTAGATCCAGATATAGTGGTAGACAATTTACCACATGCTACCTTTCAGGGGAAAGATGCTCAGTTGGAAGCTGCGATTGAACATTTACAGCGCTTATTGGAAGAAGATCCGAAGGAAGTTCCTTCTTCTCCCCCCTATCCGGATAAATCGTTTGCGGTAGAAAAACACTAGTGATAGCATGAATGAGGTTGCCCAATTATCTACACTTAATACCATAATATCACATGGGTAATATTACCTAATGATTCGGCTTCTGGGAAGCATATGATTTTCTGATATTTTCATTGGAAATAAAGTATAAGTTCCAATGTTAGAATAATTTATACACCATTGAATTATTTATTTAAAGAAGTACGAAAGGTAAAAAAAATATATCTCCTCGCGCTACTTACTATTAGTATTCTGATTACTGTTAATCAGATCATCATTCAGTATCGATTACATCGCAAAAAGGGTGATGGCCTCACCATTAATGTAGCAGGAAGACAACGGATGCTGAGCCAGCGATTAGTAAAATCTATATTGGCTTACCACCATCCCAGGCAATTGAAACATAGGGATAATGACTATTGGAGGTCCGACATTCGTGAAACCTTAGCGATATTTATTCAATCTCATAATTGGTTGATACATAATAAAAAAGAGAAATCAGCCAACAGTCCTACCATTGACTCATTATTTCAACAACTGACACCTCATAAAGAGCAAATAGTAATATCTGTCAAAACCCTTATCACCCATTTTGATAGCATCCAATTAGAACTTCTCCTCAAAGAAGAAGCTAATTTTCTTCCTTTGATGGATACTATTGTGAATCAATATGAATCAGAATCTGTTAATTACAATTCCTATTTAGGAATCCTTGAATTTATTTTTTATGGCCTGGGCATATGCTTACTGATACTCGAGACTCATTTTATCTTTAGGCCATTGATACATTCCCTCAACAAAGCGTTCCATGAATGGAAGATGACTAACGATCGACTCCACAAACAAAAGGAAGATTTAATCCAGGGAAATAATCAGGCAAAAGCGGCAAATAATGCCAAATCACGTTTCCTGGCCACTATGAGTCATGAAATTAGAACCCCTATGAATGGGATCATTGGAATGTCGGAATTACTCCATCAAACTCCGCTTAACGATGAGCAAAAAGAATATGTCAGTGCTATTTACCAAAGTACCAATTGCCTTCTATTTATTCTTAACGATATACTAGATGTATCAAAAATTGAAGCTGGAAAAATTGTCATTGAATCCGAACCTATTCATCTGCAAACGGTCGTCGAAAATACGATTTCTTTACTTTCAGTTCAGGCTAGTAAAAAAGAGATTGATTTGATTATAGATTGGGATATGAAACTTCCCGGCCAAGTCATGGGGGATGAGCTGAGAATCCGACAAATACTAACTAATCTGATCGGAAATGCCATAAAATTTACTCAAGAAGGTCATGTTTATCTGACAGTAGCATTGATATCAGAAGAAAAAGATAAGGTAAATACGGAATGGCATGTGATTGATACAGGGATTGGCATTTCTGAAGAAAAACTCGACCAGTTATTTGAGCCCTTCACTCAAGCAGAAACTTCTACCAGCAGAAATTATGGAGGTACTGGCCTTGGGTTAACGATTACTCGAAATCTAGTAGAATTGATGGGTGGAACCATAGAGGTGAATAGTACTTTGGGAAAAGGATCTGATTTTAAGTTTGTCCTTTCTTTCTCCAAAGCAAATGAAGAAGTGACCACTATAAATTCGCCTGTTACTCAAGATCTCGAAGGAAAGTTTGTATGGTTAGTTGATGATAATATGCTGAATTTAACTATAATAGAAAAATTCTGCAACATCTGGAACATGCAATATCGGTCTTTCCAATCTCCCTTTTCAGCGCTTCAAACGGCCAATCATGTATCCCGACTTCCCGACGCTATCATCACAGACATGCAGATGCCATTAATGGATGGATTTACTTTTATTCAACGACTTAAGCGACTTCCTCAATTTAAGAATATACCTACCATCCTTTGTACCTCTTCTCATGTTATTACAGAGGAACAAAAGGCAACATTTGATCAATGGATGAACAAACCAGTATTTTCTAAAAAGCTAGCAAAATATCTCATTAACCTTTTTCAAAACGATACAGAGCATGTTCCTAAGGTGAGTCCTGTATCAAACTCGTCCTCATCTTTTTCCAGGGAATTTCCACTTAATATCTTGGTTACAGAGGATAATCGAATTAATCAACTATTTCTGTTAAAGGTGTTGGAAGTGATGGGCTATAAAGTGGATGCAGCTAATAATGGGTTGGAGGCTACAAAATTATGCAAGAATAAATCATATGATCTGATTTTCATGGACATGCAAATGCCTGTAATGGGAGGAGTGGAAGCTACCAGTATCATTAGAAAGATTACCAAATTAAACCACCCTATTATTATAGCTACCAGTGGGAATGTTCTGGAGGAGGATCGACAAAGGTGCCTCGAGGCAGGTATGCAAGATTTTCTATTGAAACCCATCAAAAAGGAAGATATTCAAAAGGTCATTGAAAAATGGTACCCACACATCATTAAATCAAAAATGGCCCAAACAACTTAATAAAAATCATCTTCCTAAAAACTCATTTGTCCCTCTCCTTTGGTTAACAATTTCCAAGGATGATAACATAGTAGAAGAAATCATCTTCATTCTCATTATCCTCAATGATCATATTTCTAAATATAAAAACGGACTGAAATAGAATGTTTTTCCAATGTATGGAGGCAGACTGCATATTACCATGATGTAGCTCCATTAGATTTACTCCATTTTTCTCTATGACATAGCCTTTCTTTTTTTCTTTCCGCTTTTCTAATGTGACAAATTGATTATCCGCAAATACAAATCGAATCCTCTTTTTCGTGTTCAAATATTGCCCCCGAGCCACAATAATATCAGCATCGTTCTCATAAATCGTGCATCTTTTAGTTCCTCTATTAAATTCAATCCTAAAACTCCCTTCTTCCGTGTGTAACATGGCAGAAGATAGATCATGTTGAATGTCTACATTAGCGATGGTTTCCCCTTCTACTGTCAGTTGTGTGTTTATTATAGGAGTATCTCATTGTGCTTCCTGAGCTATGATTGAAGGTAGGGCAATAGAAAAAACGGAGACGATCACACACAAATGAATGAGAAAGAAGTATTTGGTAACAAGATTCATACACAAGTAATTTATGGGTAATATATATAATTCTCAGAGGAATTGGCAGGTGGAATGACCAAGCGTGTATAGGAAGAAAATGTTAGCGTCAATGCAGCATTATTCGTTCAAGCTACGTCTACCAATAAAATCACATGATAAAAAGTATATCATATGTTAGCATTTTATTGTTGTCTCTACTCTTTGCTTGCGATGATGATTCGGTATCGGGGTTAAGAACTCCATGTGATGAACTTGAATCTACCTCTCTGGATTGGCTACAAAAGATTATTGAAGAAGAATCAACTTCCAGTACCTTTTTTGTGCAATTTTCTTGGTTTAAATCCTTCACTTATAAAGGCCAACCACTCATTATAGCAGGATCTTGTTGCCCACATTGCTTATGGGTCCCTGTATTTTATACCTGTCATGGAATCCAATTAACTTTATCAGAAAAAGAATACAGCGATATATACGATTCCTGGCAGAAGGGAACAGTAATTTGGCAAGGAAGTGCGTGTAATTTGTGAGGTGTATTTTTAATGGTGCCAATGGTGAATGTCTCACTGAATGGCATCGACCTTTTTCCGTTCCTCAATCAATTCCACTAACAAATCTACCGCTTCTTTCACAAAGGCAGGATCTTCCGCATTGGCCGCCCTTTCTACCACTATCATAGTATCAGGTAATCCCTCCTTTAACCGATGGAAAAAGGCTTCGTCGCTTTCTCTGTCTTCCAATATCTCCCCAGCATATGAATATCTACCTACTCCTCCCTTAGGAATCATAAAATACGCTTTGTCTTTGGTGAATTGTAAACGCTGGCAGATATCGTCTGCTACTCTCTGAATTTCTTCCACATTTAACCTGGGAACAAAAATAACGGGACTATGAAAAACGTATTTGTGCTGTTTGTATTTTTCTGGAACTTCATTAGGAGGTACTAAAATACCTAAATGTTCCGCTCCTCCCGGACAAAGCACTTGTGGTAATCCCAATTTTCCAGCAACAGTTAATCGTTCGGGCCCTCCGGATCGCAATACTTTCCATACATCATCGGCAATTTCTCCCATAGCATAATCAAAAACTGCCCCGATAATTCCCTCTTTCATCATTTGCTCCATCGCCCTACCTCCAGATCCTACTGCATGAAAGACAATCACTTCATACCCTTTCGCTTCAATATGCTTAATCGCTTCCATGGCCCCATTTGTCAATACGCCTAAATTCGACATACCTATCAAAGGTTTATCCCCTTTCTCCATCACAAATTTGGTTTCCACATCAGCCATCCCACAAGCAGCAGCAGCTGCATTCGCTAATATCTTTCGGGTGAAAGGATTTAGCTTCAAAATATCACTTACGGAAAACATCATGGTGATATCTTTAATACCTACAAAACCTGAAGTATCTCCAGAAGCCATCGTGGAGACCATGATTTTGGGAAATCCATAAGGCAAAGCCTGCATGATATCACAACAAGTAGATGTTCCCTGGGTACCCCCCAATCCCAGAACAGCGTGAAGTTGGTTTTCAGCAATTCTTCTTCTCAGGATACTGATACATCCATTGACCACAAATGGATTGGCTTTTTCACGTGTAGGGTCTTTTAATAGTTCCTCTAGTGATCCACCACCGGCTTCAACCACCTCTGAACGACTTACATCTGCTTCTATCCCTGCTATACCCACAACACCTATGTCTAGTAGTAATGCATTAAATCCTCTGGCCTCAATTTGTTCTTTCAAAAATCCAGCTTCCTGATCCTTGGTATCCAGGGTTACTAAAAGGGCGATGGTTTTTTTCATCTCAATTAAGCGCGATAAGTAGTTAGTAGTAGTCCTTGAATTCAACTTTCGATATCTCTCCAGGGCAAAAATTTGCTCTAATAATATACTAGTCCTTTTTAGTTATTCCTAACTATCTGAAAATCTTAAATCGGCAAATTGCTTGGCCGTTCCATAAACTGCTTTTTCGATAGGGATTCGCTCTGTGGAAGATCCCGTCCAAATCCCATCGATGCTCGTATGGCGAAGCATAAATTCTGCATCTTCGGGCGTTTCCATGGCAGCACCATGAGCAATTAACATCACATCAGGCTTAATTTTTCTCAATTGTTGATTAGCTTCCTCAGTTCTGGCAGCCGTTTGCTCAATGGTTTCTCCTGAATCATATCCTGAAATTCCTCCTTTGGTGGTTCCGGCATGAAAACAAAAGACATCCGGTTGGGCTTCTTCCATGACTCTGATGCTATCCTCCATATTAAAGGCTAGTCCGATAGATACCATGTCCATTTCTTTCGCCAATGACAACATGGCTATTTCGTGATCGAGTAAAATCCCACTCTTAGTCATCACCCGATAAATTTCGCTATCCTTGTCTACATAGCTAATAGAAGGACCGATATTTGAAACAGAGTATACTCCCATCGCTTTACAATCATTCAACACCATTCGCATATCCTTCAACGGGTCATTAGCGTTCAAACAAGCGCAAATAAAAGCATCCCCTTTGATCGCAGGCATGATATCCTCACGTGTATAATCCATCGTTTGCTTGTTGGAGTCCAGGATAGGCCATAACATAGACATAGTACCCATGCCATTAGCTCGTAAGCGTGCGCCTGAAAAGGTATTAATACAATCCGCTCCGGCTTTTTCCAATAATTTAGCTACCAAGCCGCTTCCGGCACTGGCGATAAAAATGGGAATGCGACGCTCGATCTTACTTCTAAGCTTTTGGAGAATTTCCGCTCTGGAGGTATGTGGTACTATCATAAAAAATTGGGTTGTTTATTTATTGGTACACAAATCAAAATCCAAACCTAACAGTGTGATAATTTAATACGATAAACAAATACTAAATTGGTAACTCATTAAATCACTCTCATATTTCCTCCATCTATTGGAACTTGAGCACCAGTTATTTTGCCGAAGGTATTTCCCAACATACTCACAGCTAATCCTGCCACATCCTTAGAAGTTACCTCCACCTTTAACACATTATTTCGCTTGTATTCATCCACCGTAAGACCGTAGTGTTTTGCTCTGGCTCCCAATACTTCATCGGTCCATAAAGCCGTATCATAGACAGCATTAGGATGAATTACGTTAATTCTGATCCCCTTTTCTCCCAATTCCAATGCAGCAACTCTGGCTAATTGGGTAAGGCCCGCTTTAGCCACAGAATAGGCAGCAGCTCCAGGCCCAGGAGCAGGAACATTTTTTGATCCCACAAAAACGACAGCGGCATCAAAACCCAGTGATAAATATGGAATGCAATACTGCAATAGCCGCTGATGACTGCTCAAATTGATAGCTAAACTTTTTTCCCACACATCACTATCCATGTCAGCAATGGGAGAGCTTTTAGGAAATATCCCCACATTGTTGATCAGCATATCCAATCCCCCAAAATGTGAAACCGTCTTAAGAATAGCTTCCTTTAATTGCTTATCGTTTGTCACATCGCAAGCTATTCCCAATACTTCTTTCTGTGGAAAACGATCCTCTATAGCTGGATCTATATCCAAACCAGTAACTACTGCTCCTTCAGCCACTAATGTTTCTACACAAGCTTTCCCTATCCCATTAGCGGCCCCGGTAACTAAAGCAATTTTCCCTTCCATCGGCTTGGATTTCCCGGCTTTTTTTAATTTTGCCTGCTCCAAACTCCAATACTCCACTTCGAATAATTCCTTCTTCCCCAATGCCTGCCAACCACCTAATTGTTCTGCTTGATATATCGCTTTTTTGGTGTGGCGCGTAATATCTTCGATAATTCTTATGTGCTTCACCGTTGGCCCAAAAGAAAGAGAACCTAATCCAGGAAGAATCGCCCATCTAGGAGCCTGATCCAGCATCATATGTTCTTCAGAATGGTAAGCATCAAAATATTCAATGTATTCCTGTTGATAAGTCGCTAAGGAATTGTCCATAGTATTAGACAGAATTAGCGGAGTGCGTTTTGTTCTGATTATATGGTCTGGCGTAAGTGGTCCTCTATTCGCTATCTCTTTTAATCCAGGCAAATTACTGAACGCTACTGATTCTGGAGAGTGATCTATTCGTGCCAATACGGGTTTTCCCCATAGGTTAGATACTTTATGACGAATATGGGCAATTTTATAGCTATCTACCACTACAGGAAATTCATCCACTTCAAACTTAGCTCCTTGTTGGCTCAGATAATCCTCCGCTTTGGAAACAATCTCAATCATTTTTTCATAACTCTCCTTAGCCTCATGATGAAACGTGAACACCCCATGATTCATTAAAATCATTCCCTCCAATGTACTCCAATCTTTCCCTTTAGTCATTTGATAGATCTCTTTCGCTAACACAAATCCTGGCATTACATAAGGGACGATCAACATATTTTCACCATAGATTTCTCTGATTTTCTCTCTTCCACCAGGGGTATTGGTAATCGTAACGACTGCATCTGCATGGGTATGATCCACAAACCTAAATGGAATTATGGCATGCAAAATGGCCTCCACGGAAGGATTAGGCGCAGAAGGGTTGGTCATCGCCATTCGCTGGTATTTCACCATATCCATGTCTGACAAGCTATCCAACTCAGCCAATTTCAGCAATGTTTGAAGCCTAACCGGAGCGAACCCTTCTGCTTCTATGGTTCCCAGATTCCACCCACTTCCCTTGACGTAAAGGATGTCCTCTTCCTCTCCAAAAATATTTTGTTCTTTTACCTTCACAGAGGTGTTTCCTCCCCCATGCATCACTAAATCTTCATCATTGCCCAACAATCGTGAGCTATATACACGGAGTTTCAGTAAATCTCCATTCAGTTCATTTGCGGTTGAATCGTTCCAATTGCTGATCATAAGGTTCTGATAAATGTTGAGATGGTTTGAGTTACAGTTTGTCTATGTGAAGTATCGTCAATATATCTGGAAATGACTTTTACTAGTTGGCTATGGCGAATTTCCTTGCTCAATTGTTCTGCCATCCCAAAAGGGTGTAAAGGATCGTCCTCATTGCCCATAATTAAACATGGTACTTGAATATTCGCCAGCTCTGACATATGCTGGAAAGGACTATCCCCTACCATACTTTCCAGGACCAGAGGAATTTCTTCTCTTTGCAGAGGGGAAAAAACGCCTAAAGCCGATTGGGCCGCAGCGGGCAAATCACGCTTGAATTGTTGAACATCTGCTCGTTGCTCAAAGCGTTCCAGTCCATTTTTGGTCCCAATCAGCTTTGCTGCCTCTTTCACCACTAGCAAAGTTGGGGGATTGAATTCTGCTAGCCAGGCAGGGCGATGCAATACGAGTGCCTGGACTTTTTCAGGATATCTCAATGCAATATTGATAGAAATACCTGCTCCCATAGAAATCCCTCCAAATATGGCTTTCTCTAGTTTCAGGTGATTCATTAAGTCGATGACCAGATCAGCATAATAAGTAAAGGAAGGCGTAATATCTTTGGGTAAAGGTGCCTCTCCATGTCCCGGACAATCCATAGAAATCAGATCTACCCCTTCCAGCGATCCTAATAATCCCTGGGGTTGGTGTCGGTTAGCCCCTAGCCCATGCTGAAAAATGAATGGAATCCCTTGACCTTTTCTAGCGTAGTGTATGGTAGTATGCATAGCGAAAATCCTGTAAAGACAATGTTACTAAGTTTTTTGCAGATGGAGAAGGAATTTGTTTACCATATCATATTATCATTGACAATAGCAATCTTTTATCATCGGCTTTCCACAGTTATTATTTTAATCATTGGTACGAATCATCAAGCTTATTCCTTTTATCTCGCCAACATCAACGTTCCCGATCGAGATGTTTCCGTTCCATTCTCAAACTGAACCGTTAATTTAAAAGTGTAGGTTCCTTCAGGGGCTTTTTTGCCGTTGACAAATTTTCCATTCCAGCCACTATTCGGATTGGTAAAAAAGCCTACTAAATTACCCCAACGAGTAAATACTAATAGTTCCATAGATTGAATTCCAACTCCGCTGATAAAGTAGACATCGTTGATTCCATCCTCATTAGGAGTAAAGGCATTAGGAACAAATAATTCGACCTCAGGAGTTTCGCACATAATTCCTGAAAGTGCTCCGCCTAAATTGATACATCTATCGCACAATTCAATCCACTCAGGATCGCTATCTTCTATGGCGGAAGAAGCGCCAAGGGTCATTTCACGTCCATTCCCTGAAAAATCTGTGGCAAATTGAAAAGTTGAGGCTTCACTGAAGTGATACAACGCATAAGTTGACAAATCAAAGTTGAAGTTACAATCGGAAAGCAGGTAAGCATTATCTACATATCTCGCTACATTAGAAATCCTTAGTTCATCTATGATAAAACTGCCGGCATTACTATTTCCTTGACTACCCCAAAAAAGGGTACCAGAAGGAGCCGTAGTATTTACACTAACATCGACCTCTTGGATACCGTCTATAAAGAGCAGGATTCGATTGTTCTGTTTCACCAAAGCAATGTGATACCATGTTCCTATCTCAAAAGAGGCATCTGTTACAAATAGTTCTTCTCCATCCCAAAAAGACAATCTATTACCTATTGCACTATCTGTTCCCAACCAAGGAGTTCGTTGTGCTCCTCCCATAGAAAAAATAGTTTCTTCCCCTTGCTGTAAATCCTGGAATTGAATGAGGAATTCAAACGTATAATCGCCAGGAAGATTGATATCTGCACTAGCCACATCATCTATTCCATCGAAAAAGAGAGAGGCGTTTTGTGCCAATGCGCCATGCGAAAAGATGAACGAGCAGACAAACACGATCATAAGAGGATGGAGGCGGAGACGGAGCGGTTGATAAGATTTATTGCCAATGAACAAATGAAGTGTAAGAGCAAGTAAACTCATTGTTTATCAATCAATTGATGGTGTAGTTGATTCTCCTCCTATGCCCCCTCTACCCTATTTTATGCAAAATTACGAAATTTCCCCTTATTTGAAGTGTGTAGGAAAATACTGTTTTTTCCCACATCGTAAATATATAGAAGGTATTACAAAGTAAGGCAAATAATCTTGTATAGAGTGTTAGATCGATACGGAAATATCCTAAATTCTTTTTATCCATTCAGAAAGACAGTCATATTGAAATAAAACTGGCCTAGAGGTATTGGGATGAGATTATTTTGTAAATTACAGTAAAAAGACTGGGAAGCTACTAAAAAGTCTAGTTTAACAAAATAGTATTAACATCACATTTCCTTATGCCATTATTTTATTTGTCATGCAAAGAAATTTAGAAGCAGTTATCTTAAAACGTCAAAAGTCCGTCAAAGAAGTACAGCATTATATTACTTATATAAATGAAATACTTGTAGCACTCGATCACCTTTATACAGTAAAATCACAATTGCAGAGTGAAGATTTTTTAGAGAAAGACCAACTAAGCGTTATTGAATCAATACCTTTTGAGTCGTGTCGAAAAAGGCTCGTTACAGAAAAAAGTATTTGGGAAAAGCTGGAGAAGCGTTTTGCTAGAAATACTATAAATATGGGAGTGGTTGGAAGAATGGGTCAGGGAAAAAGTACTTTTTTGCAGAGAATAACAGGATTAACTGATGAGGTTATTCCAGCTAAAAAAGGGCCTGCTTGCACTAGCACACAAAGCAATATTTTTCACAATTCGAATCCAGAGCATGAAGGAGCCCTGGTACATTTCTATAATGAGGAAGAATTCCTAGAGTTTGTTGTAAAACCATATTTCAATAAGTTAGTCAAGTACCCTCAATTAAGATTACCCAAAAATACGCCTACTATTTGGAAAGCATTTGATGAATTGTATATCCCTCAATTATCGGAAGAGACTGCTATTTATTCTAAAGAAGATGCCGCCTATTATCAAAATTTTTATGAATTGTGGAAAAATAGAGACCAATATAAGGATAACATTTTAAAAGAAAGAGAAGCATTGTCTGTTACTTTAGATAAAGTAAATCAATACGTTCAGTATCAGTATGTCAGTACCACAGATACAACTAAAGTTTCTTACGAATACGTCAGTATAAAAAGGGTTGACATATACATAAAATTTGGTAACGATAAAGCTGAGTTATTAGGTTTGATTGATGTTCCTGGCTTAGGGGATTCTCACTTAGGGGATGAAGAAAAAATGATCCGAGCTATCGGAGAGGATGTAGATTTAATTCTTTTAACTAAGAAAGTAATAGGACAAAGAGATGAATGGCAAAAAGAAGATCTGGCGTTATACGATATTATTCAAAATGTATTAGCTGATAAACTACCGCTTTATAAATGGGCTATATTGATGGTAAATAAGGCAAATGCAGAAGAGACTGATGCATCCTTAGTCACTAATAAGGCAAAGCATCTGGGGTCAATATTTGCTAAATATCTTTCCGGGGATTTTTCTAAAGCTGAGGACGCCAAGAATATTCTCCAACAAGCTATTGATTTTTTATATGATGAGATCATCAACATTGATCACCAATTGATGAAAACATGTAAATTACAATTATATTCTTTGACAGAAGAGCTTCATTCCATTATTTCTAATCCCATTAATTCTCAGATAGGTACAGGGTCTAATGTACTTTTTAATAATAAATGTGAGGCTTTTTCCCTAGAATTAAGAAAATCCTTAATCAAACTTCTGGAGGACTTGAAATTCTCTGAAAAACAAAATAAAGAAACCACTGATTTCGGAATTTCCATTAAAAAATTAATAGAAGTTTGCAGGAATTCTATTGAAATACCTGATCAGAATAAATACGATGACAAAGTAAAAATCTTATTATCTCAAAGAGGGGTTTGGGATAGACTTTTAAGAGATGTTCGAGCGCAAATTTTAACAATTTTTCACGATTTAGGCAAAAGCCAAACTTCTATTATAAATGAAAGAAAGAAAAGGATTGCCAGGGTGTTATCCCAGTCAAATCTTCTTGGAAAATTAAATCTTGGGGAAGGGCTAGAATTTCTCGAACATCTTAGTCAATTGATGAAGAATAACATGCCTCCAAATTCTACCCTTTCAAAAGGTATTCAAGATTTAAATGAATTTCACTTTTCTTATTCAGGCTATGTACAAAATTTTGTTTATCATATTATTAAAGAATATTTCGATCCTCATGAAATTTATTATTCAGATAATGGAACCGAAAATGAAAATTCAGATATAAAAATCTTAGTACATTCTATAAACAACATATGTGAGTATTTTAATAAGTATCAATCAGTAAAAAAGAAGGATATTAATCGAATTAACTCATTTATTGAACAAGCAATATATTCGGCAGAGAAATTGAAAAAATCTGAGAGTAGGAGTAAGGTATTCAAAAATACCATCGATAAAGTTTTAGCAGAATGTCAAAATATAAGGACTACTAAGGATTTATCATTCGTACCTAAATTAGAAAATATTTTGGCCGATTCTTATCTTCCTAGTGTCATTAATACAGAAGATGAAAATCCTAAATCTCTCGAGATGTTAATAGATAAGGCATTAAAAAGGTGCGAAGCAGAATTATTATATGAAATGCAAGACTTGCCTACTAGCATAAGTATATCCATGGTGGAAGAATTTATAGATAGGGTAGCCTATAACAATATTGCCGCATTTGATTGGCAAATATTTCTTGAGAAATTTCAGCATCAAATTTGGGAGGATGTCAGAAAAAAGGAAATTGTAAAGGCTAAAATTGCAGAATGGAATCAAGCATTAGAAATGCTAAAAAACAGCCTTAATAAATTCCCTAAATAATTTGAGGAGTTTTAATATTTGTTAACTTAAACATAAAAGTCTATTCTTACTCTATCATTTGTTTCAAATGAAGACATTACCAACCAGTAAGCTTTCAAACTCCTGACAAATGTTCCATTTGCCCCAACAAGTCCGATACCATTACAGTGTTCTCATCTGCTGCTGTTTCCCATTTTTCCTATTGGCACAATCCTCCCTCCATCAACCATCTACAACCACTGATTCAGCTTATTGGGAGACATTAATCTTTCCTCTTCAACAAGAACACGTACACGGACCCACCATTGTAGAATTACCCAATGGAGATTTGTTAACAGCATGGTTTCAAGGATCGGGAGAAAGGTGGGCGGATGATGTGCGAATTATGGGCGCGAGATTAATAAAAGGAGATACGATTTGGTCGGAACCATTTTTAATGGCAGATAAACCCGGATTTCCTGACATTAATCCTATGTTGTTCCTCGATCCTAATCAGAGATTATGGCTCATGTGGTATCCTGTAATTGCTAACCAATGGGAAACCTCTCTTCCCATGTACAGGATCAGTGAAGATTATGAACAAGTAGGAGCACCTGTTTGGCATTGGCAGGATGTATTATTGGTAAAAGCCGGAGATAAAACGGAAAGAGGAATACAGCCCGGCGATCGCTTCGTAGAGAATGTGCAACAACAACTCGGCGAATACGAGGCTTATTTTACCACAGAATTACTTCCTCACCTTAACGAAGAGGAACAGCGACGATTGTTAGACCTATGGGATGGATATAAACGAACACTCGACAGTTTAGCCAATGGGAAGAATGTGTTGAGACGAGGAAGATTATTAAACGAGCCTGATCAAAACAATATCATGTTGGGCTATCCATTATCGCGTCGCATCGGTTGGCAAACAAAAAACAAACCTTTTATCCTGGATCGAAGAATTATTGTTCCCTTATATTCAGATGGATTAGACTGTTCTCTTTTTGCCATTACGGATGATTTGGGAGCACATTGGCAGTTTAGTAATCCCGTTATCGGTGGTATTGGCATACAACCTACCATCGCTCAGGATAAAAATGGTCATCTTCATGCCTATTTACGAGATAATGGCCCTGCTCCTCAGCGTATGCAGCATACGATATCCAAAGATGGAGGATTGAGTTGGTCCATAGCAAAAGACGATCAACTTCCCAATCCAGGAGCAGGGTTTGACATGACGATGTTGGACAATGGAGAATGGATGATGGCATACAATCATTCTGAAAACTCCAGGGCCGATTTGAGTGTAGCTATTTCGGAAGATGAGGGGGAAAGTTGGTCATGGAGGAAGTCAATAGAACATGATGAGAGAAAGAATATAGCTACCAGAAGCCATTATCCTGCCATTATTCAAGGGAAAGAGGGTCGGATTCATGTTGTCTACAGCTTTCACCATAATGACCGGATGAATCAACCCCATAAATCGATTAAATATGCAAGTTTTGAGCTAGATTGGGTGAAGGAGAAATAAGTAATTTCTTTATTCATTATAGATCTTAATATATCTCCAAGCTTTTTTTACGTTGGGAATAAATAGAGCAGAAGTCGTCCTATTGATCGCCAATTATCCGAACAAGATAAATAAACCCTCCATCAACAATTGAACGAATAACAATAGAAGTAAATCTTTATTAGACGCATTTTTATAATTGATCAACTTAACAGGATTATATTTATTGATGCCGAATATTCACCAAATAGTAGAACTCAATAAAGACATATGCTGGATTCTATTATCATGAATATTCTAGCACCTCTTCCTTTTTGACTGCTGACTTAAATTATAGAATCGCTATGTATGTGCTGTAAAATGGAGCTAATACTGATGGAAAGCATCCGATACAAACGCCAAGACTACAGGCAAGGATTCCCGCCAATAGGTCCAATTGTGCGCTCCATCTCTCACTCTATATTCATGAGGAACCTCCTTTTTTGTCAAAGCTATGTGCATCAATGAATTCCCTTCATATAAAAAGTCATCATCCCCACAATCGATAAACCAACGTACCTTGTTGATCTCCTCCGCTTCCATTTGGTCTACCACTTCCAATGCACTGTATTGTTCGTACCATGCCTTAACCTGTTCCTCTGAATAATTGGCTCCTCCTCCTC
Source organism: Bacteroidia bacterium (assembly GCA_965262565.1). Taxonomy (GTDB): domain Bacteria; phylum Bacteroidota; class Bacteroidia; order J057; family J057; genus CBDHFQ01. Next base: position 380,920 of record CBDHFQ010000008.1, on the reverse strand, counting down.
TCCTACTCAACCAGCTATTTGCCTGATCTAGATTCAAAGGACCCACACTAGCACTGAGCGGACAAGCGGAGGAAAACAATTCAGGATGATGTAAGGCATATATAAATGTTCCTCCTCCTCCCATAGATAATCCAGAAACAGCTCTGTATCGCTTTTCTCCTTTTATGCGATAGGTTTTTTCCACATGAGGTATCAATTCTTCAAAAAAGAAATCCTCGTATCGCCAGGTATTCGTTGGATCGTTGAAATAGCCTCTTTGGCCTGTATTGGCATCCGGCATTACGATAATCATAGGCGTAGCTTTGCCTTGACGAATCGCTTTATCTGTAATATGCAACACCTCTCCGAATTGAACCCAACCTGTCTGATCATCTCCCGCTCCGTGCAAAAGATATAGCACCGGATAATCCCTCTCTGAATGCTCATAATCCGGGGGTAGATAGATGGCATATTTCCGCTCCATGTCCAGGATATCGCTTTGCATGGAAAGATTGTCGTACACTTTTCCCATTCGTTGGGCTGAAGCGAAAGTAGAAATAATGATTGAGAAGAATAGTAGACCAATGAATCGCATGGATATTATATGATTAAATATACATTTAAGACAAATAAACGAAGGTTAATAATAGCCTATTCCGAGACCATTTCATACAAACAGAGCTTTAAAAATGCGTTAGGAAGTCATTAGCTGGGGAACTTACCTTTCTGACTCATTACTTTTGATAAACCACTCCAATAATTCTCCTCTCCCATGCCTGAGCTCATTGGTATGATTTCTTAAAAATTCCAACATCCTATCTACAAAATAAGCCGTCCGATCCCATCTCTTGATACTGTCATCAGGTGCCCAAATCCAGTTAGAAGAAATAAACAATGGATCAGGATCGGGACTTTCCCTTCTTTAGCCAATCGACAATATGTGGCGTGGCTTTCGCTGTTCCATTTGTTGCTGAGCTACAGTATCTACATTGACCAGGAGGTAAATAAAAAGAAGGAAGCAGTTAATTCCTTGCCTTATATAATGGCCTTTCTATCAAGTTCTATGTCAGAGATAAAATCGATCATTTGCCTTATAATGTCTGCACGTTCAAAGTGTAACATATCAATCGTTTTTTTCACATAACTCTTTATAGGATTTAGTCTGGCCGTATCACAGGAAAAATCTCTTCTTAAGCACTCTACCCATAAAGTGTCAATAGATTTGGAGGCTCTACTGACGTTTAAATTATATTTTTCAAGATAGGATGAAAGAGAATCTGAATCTGGCTTTCCTATTCCCAATCCATGAGCTTTTAAGTTATACTTCGCATGCCAGAACCAGGCTGTTCGTTCAAACTCCAGGTAATTGTCATTCATTTCTTCTCTTAAATCATCCTGTAGGATTCGGGAATCTAACGTATCATAAAAATAACAATAATCATCAATAAAAATTTCCAAACACGATTTAAGCTTGTTCAGTCCTACTTTAATTTCTACATCTTTATCGATTAATTCCTGTGAAAGGGCCACTCGCAATTTCTTATTATTGTTTACATAACTGAATTGGTAGGCAGCGGCAGGTATAATAATGGAACTTAAGATTGTCCCTATCAGCAGTAGCACCAAGGGGTGTCCTAATAGTTTTTCATATTTGCTCAGGAACTTCATATGATCAATGTTTAGGTAAAGAACAGGATAAATTACTTAGCCATAAGTTAAATTTTTGCTCTCATGGAACCGTTTACCTTATAATAACAATATTTCGAATAAGGTCACTTATGAGTAATGCATAAGGGAGCAGTAATTCGAGCATTTTTGATAGAAGTTAATTATTGGATCGAGAAACAAATACGCCAGCACGACGAATCAATTCCCTGAATTCTTCTGCACGAAAGGAGGCCAAATCGTGTCCCAGCACCGTTTGAAATACTTTTCCCTTTCCATACAAATATGTCCATGCTAAAGGTTCATCATTACCCGTATCTTTAGATTTAGCGGTGAGCAATGGATCGATAGGAGCTTCGCCCACTTGCCCATAATAAAGTTCATCTATAGTGTCAAAATCGGATAAACCAGAAGTAAGTTCATGTGATGGATTTGCAACAGAAACGCTAAAAGAGCCATATGTATCATGCGCACTTCCCGCTTTATGATCCCACACTCGACGGCATATCTTCCTGTACTCAGGCCAATCGGATGCTTCTGCTTTGGGTAAGGATGCATGGAAAGCACCATTGGCAAAGTGAATAATCATTAATCCTCCCCCTTCATTCACATAATGAGAAAAAGCTTTTTTTGATGCGTCACTTAGCCCAGTAGCATCTTCCCAATTACAATAATTCATTAGCAGAAAATCATAATCTCTTAAGTCGTATTGACTCAAATCTTCTATATCCATGGAAATATCTACATGCACTCTTTCATCTGCTTCCAAAATCTCCTTTAATTCAGCACTTATTTCCTTCCATGCATGCGCAGGATGATGATTCCCTGTAAGAATTAACCCTTTCAAAGAAGCACTAAACAAAAAATCAGTTACTTGCCGATCTGTATAAAATTGCGCTTCTACTCCTTCTTTAGGGACCTCTACACCAGCAGCCCAAATAATACCGTTCAGCATTAATTTTCGAAAGGAAGTATTTTTCCAATTATCATAAAAATGGCCCATGGTAGTACAAAATCCTCTATTTCCCTTTGATCGCTCTACTGCCCAGGCCACGACATTACCCATCGGCTGTTCACTCCCCAGCGCTGGAACTTCTGCAATGGGTATTACATCACGATCATGCGGATTGAATCGGATGTTGTAATAGTACTCATCGCGCAGGTTAATATCATCCAACCCATTTGAGATAGGATGAGGCATTATTTCCACTTTCACCTCGCTCTCTGTCGTTTTTATAGAGGAATACCAATTACGTTTTTCCTGATCATCCTGCCAGTCAAAATAGCCTCCTCCCCATGCTAACACTTGTTCCCCAAGCTTATCATTCGAAAAGGTAGAAAAATGAATGGCGACATACCCACACCCCCTATCCATCTGCTGTTTCATGATAGGCATTCTATCCTCTGTCGCAAAAGGAACAGGAGAAAATTTATCCCCATCTCTGCCATCTGAAATAACCACTATCACATCTGCTTTATCTAAGTTGGACACATCTTCTGGCCAACCCGTTTCATAAATATCTACCTTCACTGACCCCTTCAGGGATGATTGTTCGAGCATCATCTTAATGAGTCGGGCGGATTTGAGATATTCGTGCTCTGTAGGCGCATGGCTTTTTGGCCCCGCAAGAATCGCGATCTGTTTAACATCAGATGGTATTCCAATATTGTCTGCCTTAACCACAAGCAGAAAACTAAAAAATAGACTAAGAAAAAGATTTACAGTACGAGTCATCATAGTAGGATTCCAAGGATTAATCAATACATATGATTATATCCATTTTCTTGCTTTAGATCAATAAGCTACGCTAAATCTTATAAAGAATTATCCTACAAATAAAAAAGCACCATTTATATAAAGCGCATCCCACATCTTGATTTGATCAAGATGTGGGACGCAGAATAAAGCTTACTTATCTATAGAGTTTTGAGGTAGGAGATATAGTTCAATGACCTACGGCTACCTTCAATGATTCATTAATCATTCTTGATAAATCGCTTCATTAATCTTTGTTCTCCCAATTGTACCTGGATAACATACATTCCCTGAGCAAAAGAACTCACAGGTATCACCAGACGTAACTCATCTCCTTCGATATTAACCATCTGCTCCTGTAAACTTCTACCAGTCATATCGAGAATATTTATCTTTGCTCCTCCTTCTTTTACCCCATAAAGTTCTAAGGTCAATTGGTTATCCACAGGATTTGGATATAATTCCAGAGAAGGGGAATCACTGCTCTCCAGTTCAATTCCTTCACTAAAAGCTTTCACCAACTCAGGATCTTTATCGCATATCACCACCAACTTGGGAACATTCCTTCCTCTTTCTTTGGAACGGAATTCTACTCTGTTGTATTCACCGTTGGTTTCTAATGATTTGACAATAAAGCTAGCAATTCCGTCTTCAGCTATTTGGGCCAACACCTCTTCAGTAACGTCGAAATCATAAATTCTTTGCTCTCCAGTAACTGTATTGGAAGCAATAGGATCCAATGTATCAGGAGCATTAATATAATGTCAATGTACCTTCCGTCCATTCATCTGTAGTAGAATATATGCCTATTTCCACTTCATCATTACTATCCGTGTTCCTTCCATAAAGTCTTAATAATACTTGATCTGGAGACTGCATGTCAGATACATCAAATTTCAGGAAGGTCTCAAATCCATAACCACTTGGCTTATTTCTGACCAATAGAGAATTTCTATCTCCGTAATTTTCGTCTTGTAAGGAAGGCGCATTGTTAGTGTAACTATCCTCCAATACATCAAATTTAGCCTGCTCACAATCTGAAGGTACTTCATTAATGGTTAATACCAACTCAGGGATATTATCTAACGCCTCTTTGGTGCTAAATTTAGCTTTATCATAATTTGAATCTCTGGTTTGAGAGACCATAACAAAAGCGACAGATTCTGCTCCTTCCGCTAATTGTTTTTGTACTAAAGAAGTTACATCCCACTCATAATAAGTACGCGTATCATTTACTTCTACCTCATCTAAAATACCTCCCTGCTTTCCAGGTGCATTATTAAAGGTAATGTCCAATTCTTCAAATTCAGTACCCGTTTCGAATACAGCTACCTTAATGATTCTATCGCTACTTTCGTTAAAACCAAATACACGTAAAATAGCCTTTTGCAGGGAGTTATCAGAAAAATCAAAAAGTGTATCGTGCAAAGCGAATTTCAGGTAGGAATCAAATAACCATCCATTAGGCTTATATCTCACAAACATATCATCTTGTGATCCAAAGTTTTGATCTGGTAAAGCATCATTGACCTTAGCATCAGCCACAGGAGATAATACAACCGTAGATCCTCCTGTAGTCGATGGAATGCCCTGACCACTGAGTTGTACTTCTACGATTTCTTCATCTGGATCATCACTAACAATGCGTACAATAGCTGTTTCTGGTGCTGAGGAAGAAGATTCGGGAGCAAAAGTGAAAAATGGGGTAAATATGGTATCTCTTGGCGGAAAACTAATTGGTCCATCCTCTTGCTCAAAGCTAAATGATCCTGATGCTGGACCGATTAAACTGATGTCAAATATGGTTAAATCCAAACAACCTTCATTAATGATTTGAAGGGAAACGGATTTTTCTTGTCCTACTTCCACCTGACCAAAATCAAAGCTTGAAGGAATCACTGTAATTTCTGGACCTAATGGCCCTTTTGTGAAGGACCAATAATCGGTTCTAAAGGAAACATCAGCACCTGAATTACTGATAATCCCAAAAATGACCGTTAGTAATTGACCGTTTCCACCACAAAGCGTAGATACCGGATCAAACTCCCCATTTCCTCCAAAATTGAATGAGTTATCATCAAAAAAATCAGTGAAAGGAATAGAAACAAGCTGCCATCCTCCACCACTGATAACCTCAGCACCTGAACCTTCTGGCCCTACAGTTAAATCATATTGGAACTCATCATCTGCCCCATCTGGAGGAAAAGGAATTGCATTATCGCCATTATCATCATCCTGTAATTGAACTTCTATGGTAAAATCCTGTCCTGCATTTGGATTGATCCAGAAGTTAAAGTGTGTAGCTTGGGATACATCTATTGCATTATTCCTTCCAAATCCACCAAAAAATCCGGGAGTTCCACCAGAACCCCAACCCGTCTGAAGGGAAGCGGATCCACCCAGGGAAGGTGGAAGATCTACAAAGTTAGGATCAATACCACCACCACCTACGGCACCACCAAATGTAAACCAACCATTTCCAAAAGGATCTCCATGATCCATATCGTCAAACACGACCTTGCTAAACTCCCCTCCTTCTCCAATTAATGGCACTTCTACTGAAGGTGCTTCTGGATCATTACTTTCTATGGTTAAGGTAGCTGCTTTAGCTCCATCTGAAGTAGGACTGAAAAGAAGATCTATTTGTTGGGAAGTTTTTGGGGCCAATGAGAAAACTTCTTCTCCATTGACTAAACTAAACTCAGCTCCATCAGCTCCAGATACACTAAGAGCACTAATATCCAATTGAAGAGATCCCTTATTCGTGATTGTTAAAGATTGTACCTCACAACTACCAGTAGGCACAGAACCAAAATCCACTGTTGCAGGACTAACTTCGATGATTGGAGAAAGTGGCCCATCAGAGAAAGCCCAGAAATCGGTTCTGAAATTCACGTCAGCACCTGAATTACTTACAATTCCGATCACGACATTAATCAATTGCCCATTGCCACCACAAGCCACCGCTTTCGCATCTAAAATGCCATTACCTCCAAACAAAAAGCGATTATCATCAAAGAAGTCGGCTAATGGAATGGAAATCAGCTGCCATCCACCACCGCTAATCACTTCTGCCTCTGAAGTATCTGAACCTACTACTAAGTCGTATTGGAATTCATCGTCTACCCCTACCGGAGGAAAAGGAATGAGATTATCTCCATTGTCATCTTCTTGAATATTGATTTCAAGGGTATAGTTCTGTCCGGCGTCAGGATTGATCCATAAGTTAAAGTGATCGAAAGCCGATATATCTACAGGAAATGTCCGACCAAATCCACCGAAGAATCCAGCAACACCATCGGAGCCCCAACCTGTTTCAAGGGAAAATGCACCGCCATTTTGAGGAGGTACATCCGTAGAATTAGGTCCAATTCCTCCTCCTCCTACTTCTCCTCCAAAGGTGAAGTAATCATTGCCGAAAGGATCGCCATGCTCAAAATCATCAAACACTAACTCTATCGCTTCAACTCCGATGCCGGTTAATGGAACCTCAAAGGGATTCGTATCGGGATCATTACTTTCTATACTAAATACAGCAGTTTTAGTACCGGGAGTGGTAGGAGTAAAGCTAATTTCCACAATCTCACTATTTCCAGGAGGAACAATAATTGGCGTACTATCGCTTAGTACAGTAAAATCTTCGTCTCCTACAATACTTAGCCCAGTAACTTCCAACTCAAGGCCGCCATTGTTAGCAATTAGGAAGGCTTGAGAACCACAACTTCCTACTGCTACCTCTCCAAAGTCTACAGATAAAGGTGTTACAGAAATATCAGGACTCAACGGACTATTAGAGAAAGCCCAGAAATCCGTTCTAAAGGTTACATCTGCACCTGAATTACTGATTACTGCAAAAACGACATTGATTAATTCGCCATTTCCCCCACTAGCGACTGAAACAGGATCAAGAATCCCATTGCCCCCAAATAAGAAAGAGTTGTCATCAAAAAAGCTGCTGAAGGGAATGGTTACTAATTGCCATCCTCCTCCGCTAATCACTTCTGCACCGGAACCTTCCGGTCCTACCGTTAGGTTATATTGAAACTCATCGTCATCAGGAGGGTTAATCGCTCCATCGCCATTGTCATCTTCTTGTAAATTGATTTCCAACAGATAGTCCTGCCCGGCATCTGGATTGATCCAAAAATTAAAGAAAGTTGCTGAAGGAAGATCTAAAGGATTCTCTCTTCCAAATCCTCCAAAAAATCCTGGTACTCCCCCAGAACCCCATCCTGTCTGAAGGGAAAATGAACCTCCATTCTGTGGTGGAAGGTCTGTTGAATTAGGATCAATACCTCCTCCTCCAACGGCACCTCCAAAAGAAAACCATCCATTATTCAAAGGATCACCATGCTCCATATCGTCAAACACTTGAGAAGCTGGGGCTTCTGCTTCAGATAAGCTTATTTTATTAACATTGATCCCCACTCCTTCAAACGCCAATCTCATTACTTGAACTCCTGAATCCAGAGAAACATTTGTCACCCTTACGTCTGCCCAGGTCTGGAATCCTCCTGTTGGCACAAAATTAATAGGACCCGTTTTATCTTCTCCATCAAATAATATTCGAAGAGTACCTGCACTGCTTTGGCTTGCTAAACGAATATCTATATTATAAAAACCGGCTTCTTGTACATCTACTGTATACTCCGTCCATTCACCAATTTCAGTGAATCCCATATTAAATCCTCCTCCTACATCAGCAGTAGCCTCTAAATCTACGCCTTCATCGGAGCGGAAAATATTACCAGCGGATCTGCTTCCTTCATTAATGGTAGGATCTGAGTCGTTATACGCTACTCCTTGCCCTCCTACATCGAAAAATTCAGCTTCTACTACTCCAGGAATAGGAACCGGATTCATAGAGTAGGGACCTTGAGTCTCGGTACCGACGGTTACTACGACAAAATCTGAAAAATTGAATTTTCCGGTAGTATCGGTAATCTTTGCTCTGATCCTAAATGCCCCTTCCGCTACCTCAGGAATAATAATTTGATGAGGGTTAGTCGTAGTTTCGCCTAATTTAAATTCTCCCTGAAAGTATTCAACTTTACTTAAGCCTCTCGGGGCATTAGGGGTAGCTGAAATTACCAGGCTATCCCCAGGATTTGGGGTTGAATTGTCTACTGCTACTTCCACCGTAGGTAGATCTAAATCCTGATATACACGAACGTAATCTACGATGTATTCCTGAGGAAAAACGGTGGTAGCATCTGGATTACCCGGAAGGTTCCCACCTACCGCCAAATTAAGTAATAAATGAAAGTCCTGGTCGAAAGGAGCTGGATAAGGACCTCCATTGGACCACCAAATATTTTGAGTAGCATACAAAACGGAATCTACATACCAACGAATTTCTCCCGGTTCCCATTCTGCCGCAAATACGTGGAAGTCTTCATTAAAATTTCCGGTAGGTAAGGTGTATTCTATAGAAGAAAACAGGTTACCAGGAAAGGGTTGGCCAAAATGAATGGTTCCAAACACTTCCTCAGGGGCATTTCCCAGGTATTCCATGATATCGATTTCTCCACTTGCCGCCCAACCGCCATATTCTCCGGGGCCAGTAAAAAACATCCAGTAAGCCGGCCAGATACCTTGCCCAATAGGCATTTTTGCACGCATCTCAAATCTTCCATAAGTAAAATCAGCTTTATTAGCCGTAATCATTCTGGAAGAAGTGTAATTGTATCCTTCGATTTGCTCTTCTTTGGCGGTAATCGTTAATAAACCACTATCCACCGTTGCATTTTGAGGCAGATAATACTGTAATTCATTGTTTCCCCAACCTGGAGGTAACCCGAATTCCGTTCCATCGCCTGTTAACAAGGTCCACTTTGAACTATCGACTTCGCTTCCGTTAAATTCATCGGAAAAAACGAGTTCGAAATTGGTAAATCCTTGAGGTTGAGCGATAATTTGACCGCTGAACAGCCACAATAAAGAGAGTGTAAGTACACTGATAAAGGAATAAGCAGGGAAGTTGGCGCTACTACTGTATGGTCTTTGTAGCAGGTACCTACGAAATGATGATAATAAGCAGGAATAGCCTTTGAATAGCATATAATTTAGCTGTAATTGGTTGATGTAGAGTAATATATATAATATTATATTGAACTAATGCTTTATGATAATCCCATGATCTTTATACCTTGATCACAGAACCTTACAGGATAAAGGGTTAAAAAGAAATAAGCATCATTCTTGATCGTCTCTGATGACGCTTGATTGTTTTAATTGTGAATAAAACACTAAAAGAAAGCGCGATCAGGTGGACGTCAAATATGGTGAAGGGCCATTTGGATTGACAAGATGATTTGTTAAATGTAAAATATTATTTGTGGATATTCAAATAAAAAAGGTAGGATAATAGCGTTTTTATTTATATTTAGAAGATTTGAAGATAAGCTCGCACAATATTACACATTCACGATTTAAGGCTAACTACATAGACTATTTTTATCAACCACCATTTTTAGCCTCTCAGGAAATAGCCATTTTTTTTAATCAAAAATATATTTGATCAAGCGTATCATCACACATGATTAAGCCAATGGCCAGTTAATACATAAAAAAATCTGCTCAAAGAAATTGTTACTCTTGCTTATTGATCTCAAAAAAATATGCTGTAGAGTTGGCATATCCTCAATTTCCAAAAATTACAGTCTACAAGGACAAGTGTAGCGGTATACTTTGTATCAGGGGATTTAGATTAGGTCCTGTATTTATCTTACTCTCCCACACTCACATTTACTCCCAACTGGACACTTAACGGCTGAACCGTGGCTCTTCGAATGCTATAATCCAGTACCTGCTCGGAAAAATTTACACTTTCCAAATCTGCCATATTTACCCTTCCCACATAAATATAACTTACCCTTGCGTCTATATCTACTATATCCGAAACCCTGAACATAACACCTGCTCCCGCTCCTCCCCTGGGTCTCCAATTAGTAGACACAATCCAACAATCCTCTTCATCATATTCTGGAATTCTTACTTCTTCTTCTATCATATATAGCCCCATTCCCCAGATAACATCGACGTAGGGCTTAGCAAAACCACCCAAAGGCGCCATTAACCTTCCTATTCCATTTAGTCCTATTTGTGTATTACTCACGGTCCACTCTTCCTCTATCCCATTCCCTATATCTATAAGTATATCTCCTCCCTCACACCCCATTCCTAACACATCTAAATGAAGACCAAATCTGCCTTCTAAGATAGGCGACCTAAGTACATCTTGGCTAAATAATTCCATACTAACTCCAATCGCACTTCTGGGAGATCCTACCCCCTTCGGCTGATATTGAATATGAAAGCCTGCTGTGTGTTGACCTAATATTGTAGTGGGAAATAGGAAAGAAATACCAATGGCGAATAACAATACACTAGTAAATATGCGGTTCATAAATTAATCTATTGAGTGGTTAATATATAATATATTTATTTGCTGATTGATATATTAATATATCACTTTCTCCTCATTAGTTAGGCAAAAAATGTATAAGCGTGTCTGCTTTCCTATCATCTATGAGGGGGAGAGGAATGAAATAGCTTGGGGCGTCTCTCTTAACATCAAGCTTTACTGAAATGAGGGTTGGATGCTAAGAGGAAAAGGTAAATGCTGGTAATTTCACAATTTCTCCTCCCTGTTTCGCCGATTCGTGTGCCAGAATTCCCACACAAGTAATATTAGCCGATTGTACAGCATTAGGATAAGGATCTTTCCCATTGACCAACCCTTCCAAAAAAGCATGAACTAAATGAGGATGTGAACCTCCATGTCCAGCTCCCTGCGTGAAAGATAAATGTTGATGTTCATCCTCATCATACACCCCACCTGTAGTAAAAGGCTGAATTTCTTCTGGCAACAGGTGTGCATAATCCGGGCAATCAACTAATTCAGGGATTTCTGGCTCGGGTCGTTTAGCCGTATGTACCACCAGGGGATTTCCTTCGATCAACGGCCATTCTACGGCTTTGTTGGAACCATATACCTCAAAACTTTCTCTATATTGGCGTGCTACATCAAACAGAGAGCGATAAATATGTGCACTGAGATCGGAATTCCTACATTTTATATGAGTAGTTTCAACTGCATGGGGCGAGTTGTAATATTGGTGCAATTCTTCCCGAATAGTCCCTGAACCAAAACAGGACACATATTCAGCTTCCGCTTGAGTGAGACCCAAAACCGGCCCTACACAATGAGTAGCATAGTACATCGGAGGCAATCCAGGCCAGTAATCGGGCCACCCATCCATATCCTGCTGATGGCTAGCCTTAAGAAACTGTACTTTCCCCAATTCCCCGGATTCATACATCTCCCTCATAAACAGGAATTCACGGGCATAAACTACTGTTTCCATCATCATGTAAGTCAGTTGTGTTTCTTTGGTCAACTCGACGATCTCTTTACATTCTTCTACAGTGGTTGCCATAGGAACAGTACATGCCACATGTTTACCCGCTTTCAAGGCTTTGATAGATTGTTCTCCATGGTTAGGAATAGGTGTGTTAATATGCACTGCATCAATTTCAGGATCTTGTAATAATTCATCATATGAAGTATAGCGATTATTGATCCCATATTGATCCCCAATTTCATCCAAAGATGATTTCGTTCGTTGGCAAATAGCGTACATATTAGCGTTGGGATGGCGCTGATAGATGGGAATAAATTCAGCCCCAAATCCCAATCCTATAATCGCAATATTGATTTTTTTATTGTTCATGTGTAGTAATAGCTTAGTCTTTCTGTGAATTCCCACGGAATTTTAGCTACCTCTTTCGTTCATAGGAGGTAACTTAATAAATATGAAGAGAATAGTGAATAAATATTCACTATTCTTCCCAATGTCAACTAAATATTTAAAGACAAACATTTATTTCTTCTTTTCAAACTATATATTCAATTTCATTAGATTTTCATGTTGATGAGATAAAAAAGTATTTAAGTTATATTAGTTAAAATCATTTCTCTTACTAGCAAATGCATATGCTTTATATTCATTAGGATTAATTTTTGGGGTAGTTATAAATCCTGACATCAGGTTGCCTTTAATAGATTCATGGCGCACAAGCTCCCAGGATTTTCCGTTCCAACCTACTAATTTAAGGTCGCTCGTCGAACCGATTTTTGAAGCCAGGTCAAAAGATGGGTCCCAGTAAAAAGAAAGTTTAGTAGAGTTATTACCTATAATTTTCCAAAATCCTTCGGATATGATCATACCAACTTCTTTGTCTAATGAATATGGTGTAATAAATTTATGAGAATTAGTATAGATTTGCTCCTGCACAAAGGTTTTATAAGTTGCCTTAAATGATGATACATTGAGTGTTTTTCCAATGCTCATTTTTCTTAGTCTATCTCCATCACCGATGGGAAAAGTAAACTCTTCTGTCCCAGTTTTGAATACATAACCTTTTACATGCGATTGATCGCTTGCATTAATTGCTACGCTGTTTTCTAAAAAATGAAGGAAATAATCATAATTACGTGTGTCTGTTATAATATCGCCTTCCTGAAATCTAAAGGATTTAGCAATTTGAAGTTCTCCATCAAGTTTTAATCCACTTTGGGAATATAATTCAACCTTGTGGAGTTTGACTGGTCTGGACCCTCTAATCACCTGATGTTTTTTTGATGCTGACATAAATTGAGTAATTCCAGAATTGCATTCCCCACAATCAAATATCCCTTTATTGTAAATATTACCTTTAAATACAGCATGACCCTGTTGGCTAATTTCTCCTGAGGCATCATTAATTAAATGAATTTTATAAGTAATAGATTCTCCAGGTTCTATAATGGTTTTGCCAATATTGTGAATCGCACTATTAATTTGGAAAAAGGCTATAAATGCTATGGCTGTGGTAGGTAAACCAGCGAAAAATATTGTTCTGTTCTTTTTTTGCCAGATTTGGTTTCTAGAGGAGATAGAAGGTATAAAATTTAACATTTAGTATCCAATTAATTGAGTATTTAAGTGGTTATTAATAACCATATATAAACTTCATTATTTGAATACTAATTAAAAACGAATATTCAATATATTAAAATAAAAATTAACTAAATACTTACTATAAATAATTATCCCAGACTAAACGAGTCATAAAATTTAAAATGCTATAGTTTTCTGATGGTGAAGATCAACAAATACGAAAACCTCCTATAAGAAGGTCCAAAACGCTGGTACTATCCCATGAAACTTACCGCGCTAACGTAGGATGATGGAAAGAAGTCTTTAATTTACATCTTCCCTAAGAATAGCATAAGCATAAGCCTCATAATTTTCGGGAATCATAGGAAAGGTAGTAATTGATCCTGAAGCTAAATCACCTGAAATAGATTCAACACTCACAAGTTCCCAAGATTTACCTATCCAACCTACAAGCATTAAATTACCAATGGACTCCAATTGATTTTCCAATTCGAAAGAAGGATCCCAATAAAAATATAATTTGACAGGGTGATTTCCTTTGATTTGCCAACATCCTTTTGTGGCAATGGACAGCAATTCTTTACTCAGTGAAGAAGGCGATATAGAATGATTAGTTTTAGTTGTCAATTGTTTTTGAGTAAAAGGAATGAAAGCTGCCTTAAAAGAGGTCGTTTTATCAGTACCACTAATTCCAACTTTTCTTAATTTATTTCCATCTCCAATTGGAAAAATAAATTCTTCAGATCCAGTTTTAGCGACAAATCCTTTCACATGGGATTCGTCTCCTGCATTTATTACCGTTGCTCCTTCGAGGAAGTGAAGACAATGCTCATCATAACGTGTATCAGTAATGATGTCGCCTTTATGAAATTTAACGCTATTAACTACCTTTAATTCCGCATCGAGTGTTAAGTTGCTTGGTGTGAATATTTCAATCTTGTACAGTGTAAGAGGATTAGTTCCTCTAATTACTTGAGGCCTTTTAGACTCTGACATAAATTGAGTAATACCAGTATTACATTTCCCACAATCGAATGTACCTTTATTATAAATATTCCCTGTAAATACCGCATGTCCTTGCTGAATAATTTCTCCTGAAGGCTCATTGATTAAATGATTATCATAATTTACAGATTCACCTGGTTTAATATCAATTTTATCTATGTTATGGACCGCACTATTAATTTGAAGGAATACTAATAAAACCAAAGCTGCCACTGTTATGGCTCCAAACATCAAGTTTCTTTGCGTTTTTAGCCTAGTTTGGTTACTCGGGGCAGTAGAAAGGGACATTTTAGGCATTTAGCTTCTGATTAATTGTTTAAAAGACTGTATAAAGTGATATTATATATACTTCATTATTTGAAAACTAAAGACATTTAAATATTTATTTTTTTCAAATAAAACTTAATTGGATACTTACCTACAGTTTCTGTCTGTATGATATAAAAGTTTTCCAAGGTTCTCTCTAATGTATTCCATGCTATTTTATATAAGCTTTTGTAAAACATTGGCAGGATAATCGGTAAGCTCCCAACATTTATTTTGATTTCTAGTCATTTCATCTTTATGGATATTCAGAGAATATTGAGAGTGAATTTTTCTTAATTTAATAATCTCAATTACTGATTTAATGCCCTAAAAATGGATCTCAATCATATATATCCCCAAATCGGTCAAGCTTTTCCTATAGGAGCAACTGTCATGCAGGATGGTGTCAATTTTAGTATATATTCTAAAAACGCTACAAAAGTCGAATTACTCCTATTTGACGAGGCAGATGCTAATGAACCTTCAACCATTTATGTGTTCGATCCCAGTAAACATCGCACAGGGTTTTATTGGCATATGTTTATTCATGGACTGGGATCGGGACAACTATATGGATATCGAATTGATGGCCCTTTTACTCCTGAAGAAGGCCACAGATTCGATCCCGATAAATTGTTGCTCGATCCTTATAGTAAATCAGTGGAGATTCCTACAGCATATGAAAGGATACTCGCTACCTTCCCTGGTAGTAATGTGTCCAAAGCAATGAAAAGCGTAGTGGTAGATACGAGTATTTACGATTGGGAAGGTGATCATCATCTTCGCCACCCTTACTCACGTACCATTATATATGAAATGCACGTAGCTGGATTTACGAAACATCCAAATTCTGGTGTAGCTATCTCCAAACGAGGTACTTATGCCGGACTTATCGAAAAAATTCCATATTTACAAGATTTAGGAATTACGGCTGTTGAAATGCTTCCGGTTTTTCAATACGACCCACAGGATGCTCCTCCCGGCAAGGCTAATTACTGGGGCTATAGTCCTATCTCTTTCTTTGCTCCGCACAGAGCTTACAGTTCACGACAAGATCCACTAGGACCGATCGATGAATTTCGCGATTTAGTGAAAGCTCTCCACCGAGCAGGTATTGAGGTGATCCTCGACGTAGTGTACAATCACACCGCAGAAGGAAATGATCTCGGACCAACGATATGCTTTAAAGGCATCGAAAATCGGGCTTATTACCTATTAGATAATGATACCAAAAAATATAGTAATTATTCAGGTACTGGAAATACCCTAAATGCCAACCACTCTATTGTAAGAAGAATGATTATGGACAGTCTGCGATTCTGGGTATCCGAATTGCACGTAGATGGCTTCCGCTTTGATTTAGCTTCCATTCTATCGCGTGATGAATTTGGTCATCCTTTAGAAAATCCTCCTATCCTCTGGGAGATAGAATCTGATCCCGTCCTGGCAGGTACTAAACTTATCGCTGAAGCCTGGGATGCCGCAGGACTATATCAGGTCGGCTCCTTTATTGGAGATAGATGGAAAGAATGGAATGGACAGTTTAGAGATGATGTACGTAGATTTGTCAAAGGGGACAAATACAGTGTTTCGAGTTTTGCCTCCCGTTTGCTGGCCAGTCCGGATATATATGGCCATAAGGGACATCAACCAGAAAGCAGTATTAATTTTGTTACCTGCCATGATGGCTTCACCCTTAACGATTTAGTGAGCTATAACTCCAAACACAATGAAGCTAATGGAGAAGATAATCGCGATGGTCATAACGACAATCTCAGTTGGAATTGTGGAGTAGAAGGTCCCACGAATGATCCCAATATTGAAAAACTTAGGAATCAGCAAATTAGAAATTTTTTGACCATCACCCTGCTTTCCTATGGCACTCCTATGCTACTAATGGGAGATGAAGTTCGACGCACTCAGTTCGGTAACAATAATGCATATTGCCAGGATAATGAAATAAGTTGGTTTGATTGGAGCCTGTTAAAAAAGAATGCTGACCTACATAGATTCGTAAAATTATTGAATACTATCCGTATGGGTCGTGATATAAGTCAGGAAGATCCTGGTTACACCTTGATTGAATTCCTTGAAGCAAATAGACTGGTCTGGCATGGAGTCCGTTTAAATCAGCCTGATTGGAGTGACGGTTCTCACACGATTGCCTGTACTGTCTGGACCTTTCAACAATCATTCGTTCTTCATCTGATGTATAATGCCTATCATGAAGCCTTAGATTTTGACCTTCCCCCCGTCGAAGGTCTGGAGGGAAAAAGTTGGAGGCGTTTAATTGATACTTCTTTGAAATCTCCAGAAGATATTAACTCATACCCTTATGCTGCGAAGATAGAAGTACAGTCTTACACAGTAGCGCCCAGGTCCATTACTGCCTTAGCAAAATCAATTAAGGATTAATGGAACATTGAAAAGGAATATTTTTTTAATAAAGAGGGTTCTTACGGTAGATCTGAAAAAAATAATATTAGTAATAACATCAAAGACATTGACTGACTTTCCATTTAGCTTACAAATCATTTATTATAATGATATTCTCGTTAAGCTAAATAGATATTTAATATCAAATTATATATTACTAAAAATCAAATAATAAAAATTATCCAATAATAAATATAAAAAATATTTCTTTAAAAATAATATTCATATATAGGTGATATTAACTCAATTTTCTCTATATTTATAAGAGTTATGGCTTTCTTAAAATAAGTCCGAACATTGGAAAGTACTGTCGTTTTTAAGGTGGGGCGTCTTTATTTCATTTGAAAATTTTTCAAGAAGTATAATTGCCCGAGTACAATTCATTGAATTTAAACACTAACCAATAAAATAAAGAGAAAGATAGCGATATGAAGAATACAGAAGGCTCAACAAAATGATATTAAAGAATAAGTAGCCTTAAATATCATCTATCGAATCGATTTATAAATATTCACCTATCATCAACATATTCATATATCATGAACATTCAACATCCATCAAGAAGAGCATTTTTAGGAACTCTCGCTAAAGGAACAGCTTTAAGCAGCCTTGGAATGATGCCAGCGATTATGCAAGCTGCTACACCGATGAATACCGCCTTACTGGACGATGCGGAGGAGTGGTTGAAAAACGGAATCAAAGGTGATCATAAAATTGTCTATGATGGGCCCGAACCACATGATGCTTTCCCGATTATTTGGACATGGGCATTCTACGCGACGAACAACCAAACTGGGGTCAAAGATGAAGACATGACGGGCTTATGTGTATTGAGACACAATGCTATTCCTTTCGCTATGAAGGATGAAGTGTGGGAAAAATACAAGCTTGGAGAGATGTTTTCTATTAATGACAACACCACGAAGGCCTCTGCTATTCGCAATCCTTATTGGGAACCTAAAGAGGGAGATTATCCATTACCAGGAATTGACGGTATCAAGACATTACAAGAAAGAGGAGCCATGTTTTGCGTATGTGAATTGGCCATCTCTGTATATAGTGGTTTTGCTGCTCAGGCCAACGGTCAAGATCCTACTGAAGTAAAAGAAGAATGGATGGCAGGTTTACTTCCAGGAGTTAAGCCAGCACCATCAGGAGTTTGGGCATTAGGCAGAGCTCAGGAATTGGGATGTGGCTATATCTATGCAGGAGGATGATCATTCCCATTCAACCGGACCAATGAAAGATCGGTATTTATCTTCGGCTGAAGGCACATAACAAATACAGATCTTCCTAATATCATGAAATAACCCAATATGTTTACTTGATAAACATAATAAGTAAACCGGATAGTTCGCTCCTCTTTTACTGTATTTATAACAGATTCATTAAAGGAGCGAACTGGCATCTTTTTTCGCTTTCCTTGATTCCTTTTAACATTGTAACAAACTAAAGAATCACCTTTTCTTCAAAATGGGGATGACTAGTCAGACTAACAACAACCATTCATTTTATCCTATCAATTTTCTTACAGGATTATTTTTTGGCGCATTTGGATTTTGGATTACCCACTCATTATTTCCACATGTTTTCCATAAAGAAAAAACACCAGAAGCATCTTGGCATCTAAAAAGTATTGAAACGGATTTACCTCCAGGAGAAGAAGGTGCGAAAATAAAGTATGGATACCTCCTTATTACGAATACTTCCAGAAACATAGGCCCACTGGCTAAAGACGAACATATGCGTTTTGCAGGTAATAATCTCAGTTGCAACAATTGTCATTTGAGTGCTGGCAGGAAAATTGGTTCTGGTTCATTTGTTGGAGTTTATCATCGCTTTCCACAGCAAAGATGGAGAGAAAATAAAATGGGAACTCTTGCAGAGCGAATTAATGGATGTATGGAGCGCAGTATGAATGGAAGAATAATGGATGAACATAGTGATGAAATGCAAGCTATGATTGCTTATATGAAATGGTTAAGCGAAGATGTCCCACCGGAAAAAGAAAAGTTATATAAAGGCTATTTACCAGTAGAGATTCCACCATTTAAGGCAGATACCATCATAGGGAAATCCCTTTATGAGCAACATTGTATGGTTTGTCATCAGGCAAATGGCGAAGGGGTCGCTATTCCAGGTGAGGATTTTTCGGGTTATTTGTATCCCCCGATAGCAGGTCCAGACTCGTACAATAATGGCGCTGGAATGACGCGAGTGTTAACTGCGGCTCAATTTATTAAATGGAACATGCCTTTCGGAGTTTCCTATGAAAACCCGCTCTTAAGTGATGAACAAGCTTATCACATCGCTGCTTATATCAATAGTTTTGATCGACCGGTAAAAGCTAATCTGATAAATGACTTTCCCGATAAAACCAGAAAGCCCGTGTCAACGCCTTATGGCCCCTGGACAGATCATTTTTCACCTGATCAACATAAATATGGTCCTTTTCCCCCCATCATTGATTATTATAAAGAGGAATTTGGGATGACAAAGACTAAATAAGACGTTAGGGAAGGACGCTAAGCTTTCATACAAAATAGCTTTCATTATTATCCGTTAGCTCAATATGCCTAACAGTAAATATTTATGAAGTTCAAGGATAAGAGTAATAGGTATTTTATGATACTATGAATTTAACTCAAAAAAATAATTCCAGAACTATTGGTATCAGTGAAAATGCTAAGTCCTACAAATAAGCGGACCATTTTGGCTTCTTCTCCCCTACTTCAACAGTAACATCTGCCAGTACTCCGTTGGCTCTCAGTCTACTTTCCAAGGTGTACGTAATCTCCGGTTGAAGCCTGATTAATAAATTGGAGTAGAGTTGAGTATATATTTCCTTGTCGATAAGATGAATCGCTTTATCCTTGAAAAATTTTGCAATCAGACGACTTCTCATACTTTTCCCAAGATGTGAATAAATAAGATGATGGTAATTCTCTACTTTTACTTCCAAATCAAATTGAAAATAAAAGTGTAATTTACCTTCGATAAGTCCAAAATGGTTGATATTGCAAAGCACTTTTGCTTCTACCCCATTATTCATCAGTTCAAACGTAATTCTTTCCTTTAAGGTAGAAGGAAAAACTATTTTTAGTTGTTCTATGATCTTATCTCTAATGATCAGTTCTACCTCTGCTATTGTCATATCATTCCTAAATCTATACGCAAATACCTGTTGGAGAATCCCTACTTTGGACCTCACCAGGTCCCAATGATTGGTAACCCGAAGCTGAAAAATAGGATACAGACTGAGAGTGATTGGCATTTACTGAGGTTCTTCTGAATAAAATTTCTCTTTATGAAAAGCGGCCCATGACAACATTTTTTTAGCCATTTCTGGTCGATCATTCAGTAAATTTTGTTGCTCAAAAGGATCATACTTCATATTGAACAAAGAAGTATCTATATGGGCTTGCACATATTTTCCAGGAAGTCCATCTTTACCATCGGTGGAAAGCGACCTGAAGGGATGAGGCAAGTGTAGTTTCCATTCTCCGTCCCCACTCATCACTCCTTGAAATTGATTGCCATTAGAGAAGGCATAATATGAATGAGGATTGGTATAATCAGGTTGACCACGAATTAAATCCCATACGTTTTTACCATCGATCTCATTCTCTGGTAAAGACACGCCAGCCAATTGACAGAGGGAAGGTAGAATATCTATGGAAAAGAAAGTTCTTTGAGATTTAGTTCCAGGCTTTATTTCTGGAGGATATTTTACCATACAAGCTGAACGAATACCTCCATCAAAAGAAGTACCCTTTGCTTCTCGATAGGGGGTCAAGCCAGCTCTATTCCCATAGGATATCCAAGGTCCGTTATCGGAAGTAAGAATAAAGACGGTATGTTCTGCAACTCCCTGATCTTTTAAGGCTTGATTTATTTGACCAATAGACCAATCCAGCTCTAGAATTACATCCCAATATAATCCCATACCAGATCTTCCTTCAAAGGCTTCACTAACAAATAAAGGAACGTGCGGCATAGAATGAGGGACATATAAAAGGAAAGGGTTATCCTTATTGCGCTGAATAAAACTAACTGCATGCTCTGTATACCATTTTGTGAGGTTTTTCTGGTCCTTTTTATCAACATCATTTATTTTCACTTCTCCATTCTCCCAATATTCAATGCTAAATTGCCCCCAATATTCTGGATTCTCTGGATGGTGCTTCCACATATCGTTTGAAAACATCAACCCACAGGATTCATCAAATCCTCGAGCAGGTGGTCTTGTATCTAGCTGATCTCCCAAGTGCCATTTTCCAAACACTGCAGTACTATACCCAGCAGCCTGAAATACCTCTCCCATTGTAGCATATTTCGGGTCCAATCCTCTGGCTTTAGGAGGATGAGCCCCAAACACTTTGGTTCTGCCAGGATAACATCCCGTCATCAATGCCGAACGAGAGGCTGAACAAATAGCTTGAGGAACATAAAAATTCTGAAAAGAGCAACCTTCGGCCGCTAATTGAGCAACGTTTGGGGTTTCTATCCCTCCTGTGCGAAAAGGTTCAAAATCTGCCCAGCCGGAATCATCTAAAAACACGATGACAATATTTGGTTGCTTCTTGTTAGCATGCTCGGTGGTTGCCTCTGGACTGGTGCAGCACATGAACGAGAGAGAAAGTAAGAGGAATAGTAGAAGTTGTTTTATCATAATAATCGAAAAGGTAGATGTGAGAGGAATTAATTCCTATATGTTGAGATGTATGTTATTGAAACCCATTTTATCAATCTCCTTTAAACTATATAAACCACAATAGCTAACAATTAAATTCTTCATGCTATCAACCCTTTCACCACGTTCCCATGGACATCTGTAAGTCGGTATCTGCGCCCTTGATGTTTAAATGTCAAGCGTTCGTGATCTACCCCTAATAAATGTAGTAATGTTGCCTGAAAATCGTGTACATGTACCCCATTACTCGCAATATTATAACTAAAATCGTCCGTTTTCCCATAGGTGGTTCCTGCCTTTACTCCTCCACCAGCCATCCAGATAGAAAAACAACGAGGGTGATGATCCCGGCCATAGTTTTCTTTAGTAAGTTTGCCTTGTGAAAAACTGGTGCGCCCAAACTCTCCCCCCCAAATAACCAATGTATCTTCTAATAGTCCTCGTTGTTTGAGATCCTTAACAAGGGCAGCAGAGGCCTTGTCTGCTGATTGAGCTAAGCGTTTAATCCCCGATGGAAGATTGCCATGTTGATCCCAACCCATGTGATACAGTTGTATAAAAGGAACATCCCTTTCGGCTAGTCTTCGGGCGAGCAAACAATTCGCAGCATAGGTCCCTGGAATTCGAGCATCTGGCCCGTACAAATCGAATATATACTCCGGTTCATCAGAAAGATCGGTTACTTCCGGTACGCTTGTCTGCATGCGAAAAGCCATTTCGTATTGGCTAATCTTGGAATCGATCTCGGAATCTCCCCATCTTGCTTTTTGTTCTTGTTCCAATTTTTCCAGATAATCCAATTCACGTCGACGTCCCTCTCGATTAATTCCATTCGGATTCGACAAATAGAGTACCGGATCTGCTCCAGAACGGAAACGGACTCCTTGATGGTGGGAAGGGAGAAAGCCGTTTCCCCAAGCTTGCATATTCAGGTTTTGAGTGTCTGGATTTCCTTTAGAAAGCAGAACGATGAAAGAGGGTAAGTTCTGATTCTCACTTCCCAATCCATAACTCAGCCATGAACCTATAGCAGGTCTTCCTACTTGCTGAGAACCAGTTTGCATAAAAATGACAGCAGGTTCATGATTAATGGCCTCAGTATACATAGAGTTAACAACACACATATCCTCAGCTATACTCGCAATATTGGGGATAAGGCTACTAAAATATCCACCCGTAGTAGGATGGCGTTGAAAATCGTAAATAGAACCTACTAAGGGAAAAGAGGCCTGGGCTGCAAGCATACCAGTTAATCGCTGATTACCTCGTACACTATCGGGAATTTCCTCTCCCCAACGTTTATTTAATTCTGGCTTGTAATCATATAGTTCAATCTGGCTGGGCCCTCCACTTTGGAACAAATAAATCACCCTCTTAGCTTTAGGAATATGATGGAGAGCTTCAAGCATCCCTCCATTGAGACCTGGATCGCTAATAATGTGTTCTTTAGCCCGAGCTTGATCAGGAAACATGAGAGAACCCAACGCCAAGGCTCCTAAGCCTCTAGTGGTAGTTTGAAGAAATTCCCGCCGCGTTTTATGATATTGAAAGGGATGGAGATCATTATGATGTGCCATGAGAACTTTATATTATTCAGTTTCTTGTAATTATGTTTTGTCCAATGTCTATTCCTAGTTTTTATAATAGGATTCTGTTGAATTCAGAATTGTATTCGCAACTCGGGCTAAAGCCGCTACTTCAGAAGTGGGCAAATTGCCAGGGGGTAATTGATGGCCGATACTCAGAAAATCGGCAGTTTCATCCTCATTAGCGTTAAAATAGTCCAATTCATCCATGTATTGTTGTAATAGTATTTCTTGCTCTTTCTCATTTGGATGGCGACTGGTCAATAATCGAAATGTCTGTTTGGTTGCTTCTTTTATCTCCCCATTCGACCGCTTCCACATATTTACTGCCAATACCCTGCATCCCTCGACCATTTGAGGATCGTTGAGCAATAACAAAGCTTGAAGAGGTGTACTACTCCGCTGACGCCTGACCTGGCATTCGGCTCTACTGGAAGCATCAAATATTAACATTCCCGGAGCAGGCATATTGCGTTTCCAAAACGTATAAATACTACGACGATACAAACCATGTTCATAATCTATCTGATATTCCGGGAAAAAAGAATGTGCCATCACTTCTTTCCAAAGACCTGATGGTTGATATGGGAAGGTAGAAATCCCTCCAATTTTTCTATTAAGTAAACCACTACTAGCAAGCATATTATCCCTTACCATCTCTGCTGAACGACGGTACCTAGGAGCTCTGGCTAGTAAATGATTGTCTGGATCTATCTCTTCTAACTCTGGCCTGATCTGTGAAGATTGACGATAAGTGGCAGAGGTAACCATTAGACGTATGAGCCGTTTGAGGTCCCAACCTTGTTCTTGAAAATCTACTGCTAGCCAGTCCAATAATTTTGGATGGGTAGGCAAGGCTCCCTGGCTTCCAAAATCTTCTACCGTCTCCACAATTCCTCTTCCAAACATGAGATACCAGATTTGGTTGACAGCTACTCTGGAGGTAAGCGGATGATCTGGGTGCGTTAACCATTGCCCCAATCCATAACGGTTTTTGGGTAAGTCTTCTGGCCAGGGCAAAATGGATTGAGGCACATCGGGATTCACTTCCTTACCATGAGCATCGTACACTCCTCGTTCCAATACATAGGTAGGTCGAGGATGTTCGTAATCGCCCATGACCATAATTTCTTGTACCGTATCAATCAAACCAACTTCCCTGGCCTGGATTTCCCGGAGTTCCAAGCGTTCTTGTTCAAGTGCCTGGTCAATAAACAGGTCGTAAAATAAGTGTATGCTTGGATTTTTCTTTTTAATAGCTTCTCGGAAAGCTTGATTCCCTTTCTGTTGATCATAAAGATACGTAGCCACTAAACTCCCAGCTTCCCTATTTAAAATTCGAACTTCATCTATCATGCCACCTGTAAAATCCTGATCATAATGTCGATTGCCAATAATTATTCCTTTATAAGGCTTGTAAACGGTAGGGGCAAAGGTAAAATAGGGTTTAGTTGACCGATATAAATGATCCCGTAGTATGTTGACAGGTATTTGTACGCCATTCTGGAATAGTTTCATTCCATTAGCTTTACTGGAACCATCGTAGGTCCAAACAAAGTGTACCCAGGTATTTAAGGGAAGGGGATCTTCCGTTTTAATGGTAAGCGATTGATACGGGTGAGCATGATTGAGTCTAAAATGAACTCCATTGGTATCAAGTACAACATCCCACCCTCGATAGCCCTGAATCCGGTCGTTTCCATTATAAAGAATATGCGCCCTGTGAAATTCCTTTGGACTATTGATCCAGAAACTGATCGTAAAGGGTTCCATACGTTCAAAAGCGGCAGGACGACCTTCTGCAACAAATTGTCCATCTGCATTACTACGTATAGCCTGACCAATTTTTCCAGGAACAGAGGTAATTGATCCCCAATAGGTGGGCGTCTTATTTCCCGCTACTACATCTCTCCCTTTTCCTTCAGCCATATGATCAAAGCTAAGATGGCTAACAGTAGCACTCTGGACAGCATCAATAAGAGAGGTAGCATTGGCTTGTTGTTCTACCCATTGATCAAATCCTACTTCATTATTTCTGGCTAACTCTCTAATACTATCCTGTTTCTTGTTTATTTGTTCCAATAAAAAGTTCCTGTGCTTTTCCACCTCCGGATCTGGCATTGCCAATACAGGACCTGCATTCATAGAATATTTATTGGGCACCATTTGACCATATTCTATCGCATTTGAGCTAAATATTCCATCTCCTCTTTCAATGGTAGAATTAAAAAAGCCGAATAGCTGATAGTAATTTTCCTGGGTGAATGGATCGTATTTATGGTCATGACAACGAGCACAACCTACCGTCAATCCCATGAAAGCAGCACCAACGGTATTTGTCCTATCCGCAACATAATCTACCCGAAATTCTTCTGGAATGACTCCTCCTTCCGAGTTCTGCTTATGATTTCGATTAAAAGCTGTTGCCAGGATTTGTTTAGTAGTTGCGTTAGGTATTTGGTCCCCTCCTACTTGCCACAAGATAAACTCGTCATAAGGCAGATTTTTATTGTATGCCTCTATCACCCAATCTCTGTAAGGCCAAAATGTATGATGAAAATCGTCAAGATATCCTTCCGAATCGGCAAATCGTGCTACATCCAACCAATGTGCCGTCATTCGTTCCCCATAAGCTGAAGAAGCCAACAATTCATCTACCATATGTTCATAGTAGTTGGGATCTTTATCTGACAACCATCTATCAAGATCTTCGAGAGAAGGTGGTAGACCAGTCAGATCAAAGTAAAGACGTCTTATGAGTTGTTCACGATCCGCTTCGGGAGCAGGGTCTATGTGTTTGCTTTCTCTAACTTCCGCAATGAAATGGTCAATCTCATTCTTCGCCCAATCTGTCCCTGCTGTTGGTACCCTGGGCTTTTCCGGCTTCGTAAAGGACCAATGTGTTTTGTATTCAGCCTGCTGCTTAATCCATTTAATGAGGATCGCTTTTTCTGAACGTGTGAGAGAAAGATTGGAAGCTGGAGGAGGCATGATTTCTTCAGGATCATGAGAAAGAATACGATCTACCAGGATGCTGCGATGGACTTTCCCTGGAACAATAGCATGGCCCACTCCGCTCTCAAGTGTTGCGTATGCCTGGTCTTTGACATCCAACCTAAGATTAGCTTTTCGTTTTTGTGCATCAGGCCCATGACAGGCAAAACAGCGATCGGAGAGTATGGGTTTAACATGAAAATTATAGTCTATACGATCTGGTAGTAGACTCATTTCATGGGCAATTTCATCTGGCAAATGGTGATGGCAAGAGATCATACCGAATCCCAGAAAGAGAAGAATTAAATAGGGTAAAGCGTAGATAGGTTCCCGTTTAAGGGTAATGTTGATGATGAGCGCAAGCATATTGGTAGTATTCCTTTAAATTCTTAGTCTAGTCAAACATGTTGTTACACTGGATTATATCCCCTCTTCACAGCAATTTTCCATGACATATTTCTCACTTGAATTCTCGTTCCAGTGCTATTTTCCTCAGTCCATCAGAAAATACAATAATATTGTTATTACTTCAATATTTTTTTCAAGACATTTTTAATTCTTGAGGCATAGTGTAAATCAATGTGATTATGTCTCGTTAGCATTCTTTAATTTTTTCAAACCCACTAATTAATACCGGCTTTGTCGTAGCTATTGATAGATAAATCCAATATCACAATTATCAGGCTACTATAGATTTTTGAATACTACATAGTTGTTTTAACCTAAATAATTGCTATATTTAATGAATACTACATTATAGTATTCGTATAATGAAGAAATATCAGTTAGGAGAATTTGAAGAAATTGTATTGTTGACAGTAGGTATTTTGCATGGCAATGCCTATGGAGTAAACATTAAAGATGAAATTGAGCAAAGACTTAATAGAGACGTAAGTATTGGAGCACTTCAGGTTACTCTTAGAAGACTTGAAAAAAAAGGGTATTTAGATTCCAAACATGGTGAATCTACCGCTTCCAGAGGTGGGAGACCTAAGCTTTACTTTACTATGACAGTCTATGGAAAGAGGGCCCTTGAATATAATCGAGAAACGCGAGAAGTACTTTGGCGGGCATTACCTCCAATAATCCTTAATCTTAAATAATCGGATCCATGAAAGAGATACGTCCACCTAGATGGTGCCTGAAATTTCTTAAGTGGTTTTGTAAACCAGCGTATCACCTTGATATTGAAGGTGATTTATTGGAATTGTATACCAGAAGAGTAAATGCTTTTGGCCACAAAAAAGCGAATATACTTCTATATAGAGACATTGCCTTACTTTTCCGACCTGGAATTATCCGATCTATTTCCGTGAATCACTACACATTAAGCTACCCTTCTATGTTAACCCATAATTTACTGATAACTTATCGTAGTTTTCTCCGCTATAAAAGCAGTTTTTTGATCAATTTGATTGGTTTGTCAACTGGATTAGCCTGCACTTTATTGATTTATCTTTGGGTACAAGATGAACTGGCAGTAGATAAATTTTTTAATGAAGAGGCCAGACTATTTCAGGTAATGAGGAATACACAAAATGCTTCTCAATTACAAACCACTCCTTATAACCCGGGAGTATTAACACAAGTCCTAGCAGACGAAATCCCAGCTATAGATACTGCTATTACCGTCGTAGGAAAACAATTTGCTGTAAATGGCTCCGTTTCGTACGAAGAAAACCAGTTCAGGTCCATGGAAAGGTATGTAAGCGCTAATTTCTTTGAGATTTTTTCTTTTCCAATTATACAAGGTAACGTTAGTAATGTATTGACCGATAAGAGTAAGGTAGTCATCTCTGAAGAACTAGCCTTGAAGTTATTTCCTTCGGTAGAAGATGCCATGAGAAAAAAAATAGAATGGAAACGCGAAGCGTTTTTTGGGGACGTATCTGGTATTTATCAAATTTCTGGCGTTTTTAAAAAACATCCCAACTCATCAGAAGATTTTGATTTAGTATTCAGTATCGATTTATACAATAAATATTACCTAAGAGAGAGTAGTGAGTTGTGGGTGAATAATAGTACCGAAATCTTTGTAGTAATAAAAGAAGGTACAAAGATTGACCAACTCAATCACCAAATTAAAAACTTAATTTTTGATAAAAGTGCAAATACCGCAAATACTACCTTATTTCTCCAAAAATATAGTAGTAGGTATTTATATAATAAATACGAAAATGGTCAAGCTGTTGGAGGAAGAATTCAATATGTACAATTGTTTTCGTTAATCGCTTTACTTATCCTGATCGTTGCCTGCTTCAATTTTATGAATCTTTCAACAGCAAGAGCTTCACGAAGAGTAAAGGAAATAGGGGTTAAAAAAGTGTTGGGGGCTAATCGTAAATCATTAATCATCCAGTTTCTTAGTGAATCAATACTGGTCAGTATGCTCTCATTGATCATTGGCCTTATATTAGTTTATGTTTTAGTTCCAAAATTTAACCTCATTACGGGTAAAGATCTTAGATTCGCATTTTTTTCCTCGAATCAGCTTATTTTTGTTTTAGGCTTAACCATACTTACAGGGATATTTGCGGGAATTTATCCTGCTTTGTATCTATCTAAATTTAAACCAGCGTTAATTCTCAGGGGAAGAATTAACACCAATATGGCTGAAGCTTTTACTCGCAAGGGTCTTGTAATAATTCAATTTCTATTCTCCACCATTCTTATAGTATCAGTTTTTATCACATATGAGCAAATGAAATTGATGTATACAAAAAATCTAGGCCTTAATCGAAACAACATAATCATGTTTCAAAGAGAAGGAAGACTAAACGAAAACATGGATAACTTTTTACAAAAAATTCAAGAATTGCCAAGAGTAATGAAGGCGAGTAGCATGAATTTTATGCTGCCTGGAAAGTCAGGTAGTTTCGATGGTCTATCCTGGAATGGAAAGGGGCAAAACATCAATGTAAGTTTTGATAATTTAGAAGTAGGCCTTGAATTCTTAGAAGTATTGGGGGTTGAGATGAAAGAAGGTCGATCATTTGTTTATCAGGATGGGGCGATATTCAGGAATGGTGGCCAAGGCAATTTAAAGATTGTAGTGAATGAATCTGCCGTCAAAGCCATGGGGTTAGAACATCCTATTGGAGAAATCATCAAGGATGGCGAGTTACGAATGCAAATTATAGGAGTTACAAAAGATTTTCACTATTCATCTTTACATGAAAAAGTAAAACCCACTTTGATTAGATTTATTTCTATTCCCAATCGGCCCCTTAAATATGGACTTGTAAAAATAGCAGCTGACAAACAAATGGAAACTATTGAGCAAATTGAAAAATACGCCGCTCAATTTAATGATGGAATTCCATTAGAAGTATCCTTCTTAGATGAATCATACCGTTCCGCTTATTTCACTGAAGAGAGATTAGGCATACTCTCCAGATATTTTACGGCATTAGCTATTCTTATTTCTTGCCTAGGTCTTTTTGGCTTATCAATATTTACTGCTGAAATAAGACAAAAAGAAATGGGCATTCGAAAAGTGTTAGGTGCCAGTTCGGCTCAATTAGTTCGAATACTTTCATTAGATATCACTATCATGGTAACCATTGCCATCCTTATTGGCTTGCCTGTAAGCTACTTCCTAACCCAAAACTGGTTAGCCAACTTTGCCTATAAAATTGAATTGCATTGGGGATATTTTGTTAGTGCTGGCCTTCTTTCACTCATCATCGCCTGGTTTACGATAAGTTTCCAAACCATTAAAACTGCCATGCTCAATCCGATAGAATGCTTAAGTAATGAATAGAGTTGCCTACTTCATTCCTCTCCCCAAATATCAAATACAAATAAATCACTTAGCAGAGGTTTGTTTTTCTCAACAATACGCTGATGCGCAGGATGGGGCAGATAGATATTTCTTGCTGCTTCACTTTCGAATGTCAGGATAAAACAGTGGGTGAAATCTTTGCTTAATCCTCCTTCACTAATGTTTTCTCCTCCTTCGATTTTTTTAATTTCAGGAATTTCGTCTTTCAAGTCCAAAAAGATCTGTACGGCCTCGGCTTTACTTTTCTCTGATACGTCATTGTTGAATTGGAAACAAACCACATGTCTGAGTACTTTTTGTTTGCCGGTCTGAGCACTTAAACAACAAGAAATGCTCAAAAGAAACGTAAGGTACAGGGATACTCGTATATGCATGATATAAGTTTTTAAAAAACGGAGAATAATATATCAAATTCAGTAAATATTAATTCATTGGGTCAAGGCGATAAGAAACCAATTCCTTACCACCGACAGAACCTGCAAACAAAAACAGCTGACCATCCATTTTTTCACCGCAGAGACCATAATAAACCGGGAAATCAGTGTGTATTTTTCCTGCATCTATTAATCTCCCATTTTCATTCAGGAGACATAATTGTATACTCTTATCATCCCTGGTAGCCACAGCAATCACATCGTATTTTTCAGTGAGCGGTAATTTATGCAGACGAGTTTGTCCTTTGATCAATGTCTCGCTATTGCCCTGGAAAATAGAACGAGGCATTAGTTTTCCTTCTTCATCCACCCTAAACACGCTAACCGCATCTCCATGATAATTGTACGTTTCCCGATCCTTAACCCATGGAGTAGGTTTGTAATATATATGGTGCCTATGACCCACGACAACATAATTCCATCCTGACTTCGTAGCCGATATGACGGGATAAGTCCCATTGAGATATAAGTTATCATCATCTCCAATATTGCTCATATTTTCGAAATGACCATCCTCATAAACCCTGAAGCTGCTTAGCCCATTGTCCTGAAAACCTCCCGTAAACAAAAAAGTCTTTCCATTAATTCGATGTGTGGACATTCCGATAATCCCATCAGTAAATATTCCTTCTGTATCAGCTATAGATTGTATATGTTCCAACTTGCCATCCGACATCATTTTGAACGAACTTAGGCCGGGTGTTTTTTCTAATCCTCCTACAAACAGATAAGAAGCATCATCCATATGGACTACTTGCAAGGTGATGACAATACCAAGGTAAGTAGTGTCTGTATCAGGCAATACAAAAACTGAATTGAGCGTGCCGTCTGGATTGATATTAAATACTTCTACAGCGTTTCCTCCCTTCAGACCCGCAAAAAGAAAATCATTACCATCGATTTGATCTGTAATGAGTCCCCTGATAGTGTTATCTCCTCCCGATACGACGTAACTGGTCGAAAATTCCATGTTTCCATCAGCCTGGACTTTAAACACGTCAATATTGTTACTATCTCCCGCAGCATATAAATAGTGTTGGGTGCCTGAAGTGTGTATCGTACAAGTCACCGTATTTTTGGAAGTCTCTACTTGGTCTATCGGTATGAGCTTAAATGTAGGTTGTCCTTGCAGCTTTATTTCTTGTAAACATGAAATAGCTAGTAGTAGGTAAAAGAAACGTCTCATGCTGTAATTGATATTTATAGAATTGACTCGACTGCCTTGCTTGCTATGTGGTGATCTTGTTCTATGGTGCCCCCACTGATGCCAATGGCCCCAATAATGAACCCCTCTTTATTTTTAATAGGTATTCCTCCGGGAAAGGTAATGAGCCCATCGTTGGAGTATTCGATATGATAAATATCTCCGCCCGGTTGAGCAATTTTTCCTAATTCTCCAGTAGGGCAATTAAAATATCTGGCTGTTTTGGCTTTTTTTATAGCCACATCTATGCTGCCAAGGTATGATCCATCCATGCGTAGAAATGCCTTTAGGTTGGCTCCTGCATCTACAATGGCAATATTTACCAATATTTCCTGAGATGTGGCCAGTTCCTGGGCTTTTTCCAACATGGTGATAGTTTGATCCGTGGTAATATCCCCTGGCAATTGAGATAGATATTTATTCTGAGCCATGGAATGAGAAGCACAGGCCAGAGAGAAGAAGATGCATAAAAGAGGGTACCAATAGGTCATGACTTTTTGTTGTGTTAAAATGTTATTACTAGTGATACACAAAATTATAGCTACTAGTGATCAATTTTCTTAAACTAGTTTAAATAATGAAGGCTAGGTGTTCTTTATTGACCTTCTCCTCCTTATTACGCTCACAAATTCCTGCGTGATTCCTAAATAACTGGCGATTAACTTATTGGTCACTTGATTGGCAATCTCAGGATAGGTTGTGACAAAATGATGAAAGCGTTCTTCGGCATTCATCATATGATTGCGTACCAGTCTCCTTTGCCATGCTGCCACGGCTTTTTGGGACATCATACGAAATAAGCGTTCTGCCTTTGGTACCTCCTCATATAGTTGTTCTTTATTATTTCTGGATATGACTAACAGGGTGCTATGTTCTATGGCTTGAATGTCGAGATATGAAGCTGTCTGATTAGCAAAGCTATCGATTTCCATCACCCACCAATCAGGTA
The DNA here is from genome assembly GCA_965262565.1 of Bacteroidia bacterium. Lineage (GTDB taxonomy): Bacteria > Bacteroidota > Bacteroidia > J057 > J057 > CBDHFQ01. The sequence goes on along the minus strand of CBDHFQ010000008.1, from coordinate 348,185 downwards.
CAGCAAAGTAAAGTACTTTTTCCACACCATCAACATTCCTAGCACAAATCTTAAAGCACCCTTCGACTACATACCCTTCAAATCGACAAACTTCCCCTCTTCTTAAGATAAACTCTCCTTTTTTCACTTTTTTCTCCTGATAATATTGTCCAATAGTATCTAATTCCTCTGAGGTCAATTCCGTGAGTTTGAGAAAATAAGCTTTTAATAATTCGTGATACATATCAACAATCATTTGTAGTAGTTCATAACGTTCATTTTCTCCCTGTTAAAAATAATCATAAAACACTGAAGAAAAATCGCTATCTTCTTATATACAATTACTAATTCGCTTAATCCCATTGGCCAACTGCCTATTAAACTGATATTTTCTCATGGACTACTATCGCATCAGTATCAGGAGTCTTTCATTTATGGGTTTGCTTTTTCTAGTTATCTCCACCCTTTCTGCCCAAGGACTGACCCCTACCCCAGAGGAACTAATTACCTTAACGCCCGAATGGAAAGGAGAAAGATTCCCAGATGGAAGGCCTAAGGTTCCGGATCAGTTATTGGAAAGGATGAAACTAGTAACCCATGAAGAAGCATGGGCCGTTATGCGCAATGCTAATTACAAATACCAATATGCGGAAGGTTGGATTACCATAAATTCCGAAGGGATACTTATAGGACGGGCACTCACTGCAGTATTTATGCCCGGTCGCCCGGATGTTCATCGAGTTGTAGATAGTGTAGGCCATGCAAACGAGCGGGTGAAATCTCAAAACTCTTGGCCGGTAGATCAACTTCAGCCCGGGGATGTATATGTAGGCGATCAATTTGGACTACACAAAGATGGTCCTACCATAGGAGATAATCTCGGCAATGCTATTTACGCCAACTCCGGCAATGGGATTGTCTATAATGGTGCGATTCGGGACATTGAAGGCCTAAAAGATATACAAGGATTTACTGCTTTTATTAGAAGCTATCATCCTTCTCACCATTTAAACAATCCAGATGGGCAATTGAATACTACTCTCGTGGGAATTAATATCCCCACGCGTATCGGAGAAGTGATGGTGATGCCGGGTGATGTGGTACTAGGGAAAGAAGGTGGAGTGAGTTTTATTCCCCCTCATTTAGTGGAGAAAGTGGTGACTACTTCAGAGATTGTCCGCTTACGCGATATGTTCGGCCATGAGCGCTTGCGTGAAAAAGTATATACAGCTGGTCAAATTGACAACCGTTGGACCGATGATATTGAACGAGATTTTTCCAAATGGCTGAATACTCACATAGATGAGTTACCTGTCCCTAAAGAACAAATACAAGAGTATTTGAGCCAACGGACATGGTAATATGTTAATTAGAAACGAGCTACATTTCCTATTTGATTTTACACCTCCTCCAACATCATAAACCCTGGGAAACTCATGAATACGAACTTCTCTCGCAGATCCTTTTTCAAAAAATCCGCATTAGCAGGTGCTTTTGCTTTTTCAGGATTCAATGTCCTCGGAACATCCATTGAAAAAGCGCCTATATACTCTCGTCCTTCAAACTTGAAGATTACAGATATAAAATGTGGCTATATCCGCAATGGTCATAGTCTTTTTGTCAAAATTCATACAGACCAGGGCATCTGGGGTTGCGGAGAAGGGGTGGATGCTACACCCGGCACTTATCATTTGGTAAAAATGTTTGGTGAAAGGTTAAAAGGAAAAAATCCGCTGAATGTACACCGTTTGTTTGAAGATATACGACGTAGAGGTTTTTTCGAAGGTGCCCAATCTGGTATGTATGTGGCGGTATTATCTGCTGTAGAAGCCTCTTTGTGGGATTTGGCAGGCAAGGCCTTAGATGTACCAGTATACCAGTTATTAGGAGGAAAATTTAGGGACAAAATCAGGGTGTATTGTGATACCGCTTTATACCAAAATAAGCTTCCAGGACCAGAAAAATTCGCAGAAAGTGCTACTCAAGCCAAAGAAATGGGGTTTACTGCGATAAAATTTGATCTGGATCAACGGGATGATCCCAATAAATATGATTTGTATAATTGGACCGCCAGTCCGGGTGAATTGCAACGTATGTATGATCAGATTGAGGCAGCACGCAAAGCAGTAGGACCTAATATTGATATTTGTGTGGACATGCACGGACGCTATGATGCAGTCACCGGCCAACAAGTGGCTAAATTGATGGAACCACTGGGATTGATGTGGCTGGAAGAACCCATTCCAGCTGAAAATGCGGAAGCTTACAAGGCCATTACTCAATCCACTACTACCCCTATATGTGCGGGAGAAAATCACTATCTCGCTTATGGATTCCGGCCATTACTGGAAATCGGGGCGGTGGATATCATTATGCCCGACTTACAGAAAGTGGGGGGATTAGGAGAAGGACAACGCATCGCCAATCTGGCTAATCTCTATTATGTGCCTTTTGCTCCTCATATGGTAGCTTCTTATCTTGGCGCAATGGCCTCCGCCCATGTTTGCGCTTCAATTCCCAATTTCCTGATTCTGGAATGGCAGATTTATTTTCATACCAATCCTATGTTTAAGGAGATTGTTGACTTCGAAGGAGAAATGGTTGTTGATGGTTTTATCCCTTTATCTGAAAAGCCTGGTATAGGTGTTGAGATCAATGAAGAAGGAATGCGAAGATATGCACAGGAAGGGGTGCCTTTCTTTGAATGATAGAGAAGCTGTTGGGGATTAGTGCAACTGTAACAATAGGCAAACGTAAAAATTGAGAAAATTCTTTTTTGAAGTAATCGATGAAATAGGAATCGAAGAAACTCTTTAGACGTTTGTCGTGCTTTCCGTAATATCTCATTCTTCGAAGTTGAGATCTTTAGCAGCATTTTTCAAAACCACCTTTAGTAAATTCTATTCTTGTGAATATTAAAAGATACGATTTCATCAGAAAGAAATACGACAGAGAATTTTTAATGGATTGCGTGTTCTTTTCTGAGACCAAAGCAAGCGTAACAGTTGGGCGACCTTTTATCTATAATTTTTACGGAATATTTATCATTAACAAGGGAACAGGTAAAATTGCTAGCGACCTTGAGATTACTCCCTTTAGTAAAGGTTCCATCATATTTTTTCAGCCCAACCAGGTAAGAGAATGGATAGATGTTTCTGCTGACTTCAACGGATATCTTTTGTTGTTTGAAAATGAGTTTATAGAATCATTCTTTAGAGATAGCTTATTTATGTACCGATTTCAACTTTTCCAAAACAACCAATCTGCTATTCTTAGGTGTGATGACAGATTTTTATCAGAGCATCTCCATATTTGTGAAAAAATTAAGATAGAATTAGATCATCTACAAGATGATAGCCATCATTATATACGTTCTCTTCTTTACAATATTCTAATACAAATGAACCGGGAGTATGTTAGAGGTCATGATCTGTCTGTCAATTTATATCAGGATAATACTTTATTGCGCTTGAGGAAACTGTTGGAAGAGAATATTAATGCAAAGCTTAGAATAGAAGACTATGCCAGCTTATTGAACATCAGCCGAAGCCAACTAAACAGAGCTATTAAGAAAACATTGGGGAAGCCAGCATCTAAGGTGATTCGTGAAAGACTGCTTACTCAAATAAAAAGCGAATTGTTGTATTCCGAAAAGAACATTTCTGAAATAGCTTACGATTTAGGCTTTTCTGATCATTCCAATTTTGTTAGGTTCTATAAAAAGCTCACAGGACAAACCCCAAGCGAGTTCCGATCTGATGGATCAAAATGACCATTATTGCTTCATAATGACTACCATTTTATCATTCTGAAAAATGTTATTTGCTATAAAGTGTAAATCACATAGCGAACTTAATCTTTAACAGAATGAAAGGATTTTTTGACATAGTTTTTTTTCTTAGTGCGGTACTTCTTGTACATATGCTCAAGGCCCAGGTTACTCCTAGGGAAGTTGATCAAAAGGAATTTGACAGTATTAAGCTAATTGAAGAACCTTACCAACTTGGCGTAGATTCCAAATCCAAAGAGGGAGTACCCAAAGGAACGATAGAAAAGTATGTTTGGAACAGTGAAAAAATATACCCTGGGACAACTAGAGATTATTGGGTTTATGTACCAAAGCAATATAAGCCCACCGAACCAGCATGTTTAGTAGTCGTTCAGGATGGTGAATTGTATCTTAATGGAGTTGCTTGGACACCCGGTATTGCACCTAATATTGTATTTGATAATCTTATTCATCAAGGTGAGATTCCCGTAACCATAGGATTATTTATTAATCCAGGCGACAAAGGACCTGGTTCACCTTATTGGGGTGGAACAACCAATAGAAGCTTTGAATACGATCATGTTACTGATCATTATGCAAGGTTCCTGCTAGAAGAGATGATTCCCGAGCTGAGCAAAAAATACAATATCACGGATAATCCGGCAGGAAGAATCCTGATGGGTTATAGTTCGGGGGCGATTTGTGCCTTTAACGCAGCGTGGCATAGACCGGATGAATTTGGCAATGTGATTAGTCACTGCGGAAGCTTTACCGATATTAGAGGAGGTCATATATATCCGCCATTGGTCAGACGGACGCCAAAGAAATCTATTCGGATTTTTCTTCAATCAGGAACCCAGGACCTAAATGTCATTTGGGGAAACTGGCCATTGGCCAATCAGTCGATGGAAAGTGCATTAGCATATGCAGGATATGATTACAAGTTTGTCTTCGGTAAAGGAGGACATACTTTACGACATGGAGGCCAACTTTTTCCGGAAACGCTTAAGTGGATATGGCGAGATTATCCTAAATAAGCTGGAGTTTGTCATAGGAAGAAGGGCATATCTTAGGTTATGGAGGTCAACTTTTCCCAGTAACACGAACATGAATACAGTGAGATTTTCTTAAATATGCTGGAGTTTGTCAGAAGTATGATAGAAGTAGCCAAAATATCTACTTTATATTTAAGTGAATTTCTTCTATAGATAGATCACATAAATAGAAATAGAGTCGTGAGTGCATTATGTGGCAAATTGATGAGTTATAGAAGATCAACGTCTTTGAGGATGGTTCATGGTTCTAAACATCAGAGGTAAAGTCTTTTATACCAGATTCTGATTTTACGACATAACTACTGTGTTGCTTAGACGAACTTAAACGAATTGATATCAGTAAAATAATCTTCATATAGTCAAGTAACATGTTAGAGATTCCATTTAAAAACCTACGATTCGACCCGGATTTAACTCCTTTCCACGATTTGGCCAAAGAAATTGCTAAAGCTTTCGGGTATACTGCTGATTTGGCTATTGACAAGCACTTAGCTCAATTGTTGAGATTAAGGGTAGCCCAAAAAAATGAATGTGCCTACTGTGTCATTTTGCATGCTAAGACAGCCCGTGATGTTGGGATCCATTCTGCTAAAGTTGACAATATTTCTTCTTGGTGGAATAGTGAGTTATATGATGACAAAGAAAAGGCTGCCTTAGCGTATACTGATGTACTTTCCGAAGGGAGTCATAAAAACTTTCAACACTATCATGATGAACTTGCCACATATTTTTCAGCGCAGGAGATTGCCGAAATTGCGGCTATTGTCATTAATATGAATATTTGGACGAGATTAAAATTGGCCCAAGGGCAAGTTCCATATAATACTTAGGAGCTTGTGGGATGGTTGGATATTTGAGATTCTGGAGGAATATTGAGTTTTCAAGATGAATCTCTTGGATGTTGCTGTTTCTGTTGATGGAAATATGATAGATTGATGATTTACCAGATTGCTAGAGAGCGGAATGATTTGAAGAAATTTAAATTAGCATCTGCAAGTTGGTCTTTTGGGATCGTTTTGTTCTCTAGCTGCTTAATTTATCTGATAGATGATCTGTTAATGTAATTCAATCATGTAATAGCGACAAAGCAAATATAGAACTTTATAGCTAAGGTTTAACTGAAGTAGGTTATACATGTAATGCTCTAGGGACTAGCCTTCTTACCCCTGTTAGCAAAATTTCTTCAAGAAGTTACGTTAACGCTTCAAATATAAATGACTATTTTAAATCACTTTCGATAAACCTAAATGAGTATCTTGTTTAAGATAAATTGCGATACTGCACTATATGGACATAGATGCTTACATTGCGTTTAATCAAAATATTTTATAAATAAATAATTGATTATTAGCTGATTAACTTATGGAAATTATTCTCAATTCCATGCTCTTAGGCATATTTATGTCCATGCTATTATATACTATCATTAAATATCTGATTAATCCTAAACCCGAAATATTGTATTACATTTTGTATACCGTTTTCCTCATTTTATTAATGTATATCAACCAAAATAATGAATTATATGAAGATGTTTTTTCAAGCTTAGACTATGTTGAGCTAAACTATTGGTGGGTCGAATTGATTTCTGGAGCTGGGGTAGTGATATTCTATCTATTGTTTAGTCAGACTATTGCTTTTAAGGAAAAGAAAGAGGACGTTAGAAAGTCATGCCTGGGAATATTGGTATATACATTTATAGTTGATGCCTTGCTAGCCTTTCTATTGGCATTCCTAGATTCTTTTCCCTCTTCAAGCGTTGTTATAGAATTTATTTCAATCATCCGAAAACTATTTATTATTGGAGCCTTGGGAATCATTTTATGTATCATTCTCACCTTTATTTTTTCAAGGGATCAACTGGTGAAATTCCTGGGAATATCTTCACTATTTCTTTTTGTTGGTGGAGGACTCATCACTCTTAATGACCATTTCCCCAACTCTTTTTTAAGTACTTCTTTAAGCTATAGTTTATTTCAACTTATGTGTTTTTTCCAGTTAGTGGCATTTGGTTTAATATTAAATTACAGAGATTATTTATTGGAACAGGAAAAACATCAATTAGAATCCTTAGAAGCAGCGAAGTCCCGTTTTTTTGCCAATATTTCCCATGAGTTCCGTACCCCTTTAACCCTCATTCTTGGTCCAACGGAGGAATTATTAAAAAGTAAACTATCATCAAAAAATTATGCTAATGCAAATTCGATTAAGAAGAATGCAAATAAACTACTTCAATTGATCGATCAAATACTGGATATCTCCAGGTTAGACGAAGGAAGTATGAAGCTTAATAAACAGCGAACAGACTTTGTAAAACTCGCCAAGCAAATTGTTTCAAGCTTTGAATCATTCGCAGATACCAAGTCAGTAGAGCTAGGTCTTCAAAGCCAGTATCCAGAAATATGGTTAGATATTGATGTAGATCATTTTGAAAAAATCCTTTCCAATCTAATATCTAATGCCATAAAATATACCCCATCAGGTGGATGGGTGAAGGTTCACATTCAGTTTGAAAGTTCCTCAACCATTTTAAAGGTAGATGTTATTGATACAGGCTACGGTATTCCCCGAGAACTCCAGCCTTATATATTTGATCGGTTTTATCAAATAGATGATAAGAACTTTGATACGAATTACTCAGGATCAGGTATCGGTCTCGCTCTTGTCAAAGAGTTAATTGAACTGTCCGGAGCAAAAATAATATTAAAGAGTAATAGTAAAGGTAGTACATTTAGTTTGCTGATTCCTTTTACGGAGAAATTAAGCACCCAAAAAGGTGAAGAGGTGAAGACTATTTTAAGTGGTAATAAGCAGGGAATTCAGGAAGATTCATTTATCACTAATAACCAACCATCAAGTTCTCTTGGACTCACTATATTGTTAATAGATGATCATGAGGATCTATTGACATATTTAAAGAATAGTTTAGCAGAGGAGTTTACTATTATATCAGCGGATAATGGGAAACTTGGCATTGAACAAGCGATCCAAAAAGTCCCGGACTTGATTATTACTGATGTAAAGATGCCTGGGAAAGATGGCTATGTAGTAACGGCAGAATTAAAACAGCATGAGATAACCAGTCATATTCCCATTATTATGCTTACAGGAAAATCTTCTAAAGAAAGTAAGCTTAAAGGATTATTGACAGATGCTGACGTATATATGAACAAGCCATTTTCAATGGATGAATTAAGGGCACAAATTAAAAATCTACTTAGTAACAGAAAACGATTACAAGCTGCTTATGGAAAATACGCTTTTTTAACTTCTTCCCCTGATCAACTTTCTTCACAAGATGAGGTGTTTCTTCAGAAAGTCATAGAGATCGTGAAAGACAATCTGGAAAATGAGGAATTCTCAGTTACTCAGTTAGCAGATAATTTACATATCAGCAGAAGCCAATTGTATAGAAAACTGGAAGCATTAACAGGAAAGGGGCCCCAAGAATTTATCTTAACTTTTCGGTTATCTCACGCTAAAAAATTATTGGAACAAAATGTGGCCACCATTTCCGAAATTGCTTATTCTGTAGGTTTTAGTGATCCTTCTAATTTCAGTCGTAGATTTAAAAAAGTATATGGTAAAAGCCCAAGTTCTATAAAATCTCAATATAAAGAGAATTAGTAATATTTCTCCTACAGATGTAGTGTTTTACCGGACATCAAATATAAATTTTACTGCATTACCCTTCTCATCATCATAAATACATATCAACGCATCATTTCTACAAGCTTGTCAAGATAAACTTAGCGTTATTCGAAGGTAATAGATAATAATTATTAGAGGGAATATCAATAATCTGTTATTAACTACTTTTTTTAAATGAATGGCCAATAGGTTCATCACTATATCTTTTAATACAATTATGATGAAAAACTTAACAAGTATGCATGGTTTTGTTATCTTAATGATAATCTGTATTTTTTGGGGAGGATGCAAAGAAGAATTTATGAGTGATGTGGAATTTGGGGATCGTCTTTCTACAGATTCAGGAAGTGAGACGCTTATAAATGTAGATACCTTATTTCAACCAGAAATTACCATAGGAGAAGGAGCTAGCAATGGAAAGCTGGCTTGTTCAGAAGTTCGATTAGAGGCCCATCAGGTTCGTAGGTTATCCAAGGTGGTGGTTTCAGATGGAACAGCAGGAATTATTTTTCCAGGAGCTATTTTGCAAGGAAGTCCATTTGAAAGAGGGAATTTTACTCCTGTTACTGTCCCCAAAGCTGGTGGACAACTTATCATGGAAGGAATTACAGGAGCAGAAAGTGTAACCATTTCTGTCCCTTCTTTTCAGTGGAGTGATGTGAGCGAAGGAATAAATGATATGTTGGATATTCAGGGACCGGTTAGTACGGCAGCAGATTTCTCCTATATTTTAAAAGAAACTTATAGTAGAGATGAATTTAGGTTTAATCTGGGCCTAGATGCCCGTTATGGCTTAGGAGAAATAGAATCTAAATTTGAAATAAATAAGAAAATTGAAGGTAGCCGTGTAATTATTCAATTTTATCAGACCTTTTATACCATTTCTATTAATGATCCCGAAACCAAATATTCTCTGTTTAAAGAAGGAGATAAAGTGAAAGATATAGAACATCAAATTGGTCCAAATAATCCGCCATTATATGTTAAGTCAGTAGACTATGGAAGACAAATTTATTTTATGGTGGAAAGTAAATTTAGTACAGAAGATGTAAAAGCCAGTTTATTAGCAGCTTATGAAGGAAAGTTAGCGGGATTTAAGTTATCATCAGGAGTGGAAGTTGGTACTGTACTCAAAAATTCTAAAGTTACTTATATCGTATATGGAGGAGGAGCAGAGATTGCGTTAAAGGGAGCGCCATCTTATGAGAAGGTACAAAATGTCATTCAAGAAGGCGCCGAGTGGAGTCTGAATAATCCTGGTGTTCCCATTGCGTATAGCCTTAGGTATTTAGCGAGTAGAAGACAAGTTCATATGTCGTATGAGGCTGAATTCAATAGGAAGACGTGCGAATTAGATCCTGTTGAGGTATATAAATTTAGCTTACACAAAATTACTTGTATCAAATGTAAGGAAGGTAGAAATGAATTTGGAGGAAATGCGACTATCTCTACTTCTCGGAATGCGACAGAATATGACATAAACGTACTGATGAATGAAGTTCCAAATAAAGGATCTAAGTTTTATTCAGAGGGACGAGATAGAGAATTTATCTTTGATAATCCTACTGAAGATGATTATTTTAGAATAAGTACAAATTTATACGAAAGAGATCCTAATAACAGGATCGATGATTTTGGAAGAATTACGAGAAATTGGAAATTTTCTAATGCTCCAAATAAAATTTTCAGCTTGGGTAATCCTGTATATTATTCATTTATCTTTGATGATAAGACGGGAACTATCAACCACCAAAGAGTCGAGCTTGTCTACAAAATTGAAAGAAAAAAGTAGATTTTGTCGCATCTGTTGATTGAAGGATTATAGAAGGAGGATTTGTCATTTAGTTAGGTTACCAAAGAACGGTTTTGTCGCGTTAACAGAATCAGGTTACATTTAGTTGACGTTCTTTCAGATTAACTAAGCAGCTATAACAAAATATCTCAAAATAGTTAAAATATAAAATTATAAGTTGGCCTTTTTGAATCATTTAACTCCCTGTCAGTCTAATAAAAAAGAAATCGTGAATATTTCATCTTCTAATCAGCAGATGCGGTAAAATTCGATATTCCCACCAGCCCGAAGTGAAGCCGGGATTCTAGCAGGAATATCTTTTTTTATTATTAAACGTAATTTCACATCCTAAACTAGAGGAATAAATATCCTGCTAATCTAGAAAAACGATCACCATCACGACCTTCTATCACATCCCCGGGTTTTTATTGCCATTTAGGATCAAACGATGTGGATGTTCAAGGAAGACCTGTTTAAATCTTGCATGAAGGATTCTTCCCATCGGATCCTTAGGGTCATCTCCTCTCCTACCTGCCGAAGGTCATTTGCAACCAATCTTTACCGCATGGGATATAAGTTATCTCAGATTATGCCCATGACCGGCCATTGTACCGAAAGTCAGCTATGGATTCACATCGGAATTGACGCCGAAGTAAATGCAGAACAGATCGCTTTGGAATTGATGGTACAGAACGGATAAAAAAGTAAAAAATGAACTGGAAATTTTTGTTAGACACTTCAAAGGAAAAGAAGTGGTCGGATTCTACTCAGAACCAGGGGGTAAATGCGCTGAAATTCTATTACGAGAAGGTTTTGGGACCAGAACGTACCTTTTATGAATTTCGCCCGAGAAAGAGTAAGCGTTTGCCCCGTGTTTTTAGTGAGGAGGAGGAGGTTAGTTTATTTAAAGTAACCCGTAATATCAAACATAAAACCATGCTGATGGTGATTTACAGTGCCGGATTGCGGATCGGGGAAAGTATTCGGTTAAGAAAAAGGGATGTTGATTTTCACCGCAAAACGGTATTCATCAAAGCGGGAAAAGGAAAAGAGGATCGATATTCTGTGCTTTCGGATAAGGTGATCAGGCTTCTAAAAGACTACTTGGAAACCTATACTCCGGAATATTGGCTATTCGAGGGGCAGGACGGAGAGCAGTATAGCAACAGCAGTATTCAAAAGATATTTTGCCGTTCTGTAGCGATGGCCAGTGTCAATCCATACCGTACGGTACACACGCTCAGACATAGCTTTGCTACTCATTTACTGGAGCGGGGGATGGATTTGCGATATATACAAGTACTTCTAGGTCATCATAGCAGTGAGACTACGGAGATATACACGCACATTACCCAAAAAGCCAAAGAAAAGCTTTGCAGTCCCCTGGATTTTTTGAAAATTTAAATATAACTAATAAGCCCTATGAATACCTTGTATTACGTATTTGAGATTCGCCACGAGTTCCTGGTTACACGGGAATGTAGGGGGGATAATGGGAACTAACCAATAGGGTATAATGGGAATATTTCCTGTTATACTAATGTTCCAGGTCATCAAAAACCAATAGGACGAAAATCCAAACAGAATCGTTAAATTGGATGAAACAAAACTTATTAGTATGGAAAGTACAGACCGCATAAAGGTAGACAGTACGGACAATGATTTGGTTATTACCATATCCCGTGAAATCATTGATGTCGAAGAGGTGCAAAAATTGATTAACTATCTCCGGTATAGAGCTTTGATATCGAAGAGTGAAGCCACAGATGAAGATATTGATCAAATAGTGAATGAGATCAACGAAGGTCTTGCTTTACGAAATCGCTCCAAATTGGAAGAATGAAAATTGTTGTCGATATGAACATCTTGATCAGTACCTTGATCAAGTCAAATGGAAAGATCGGTACCTTCCTGCTGAAGGAATTAGAAGGGATAGAAATCCTTTCCTGCTATTATCTGTACATCGAAATTTTTGACAAGAAAGAGAAAATAAAAAAGTATTCTAAACTCACAGAGGTCGATCTTTTGGAACTGCTGTACATGGTAATAAGGAGAGTAACGTTTGTCAATGAAGATCAGATCAGTAAAGGCGCCTGGAAGAGAGCAAAAGAATTAACGCAAGGTGTCGATGTGAAGGATATAAGTTTTGTAGCCTTAACCTTGGAAATGAATCCAAAATTATGGACTGGTGATAAAAAATTGTATGCAGGACTAAGAGAAAAAGGCTTCCATGATGTATTAAGCACCCAGGATTTAAAAGAGTTTATAAAAAGATGAAGACGACCTGGAACAAAGCGCAGAACGGCCAGCCCTCCTAAACTTCGGGCCGTCGTCTGCACTAACCGTCAGTGCCAAGCGAGACGGAAGTGTCCTAAACAAAACTAGAAATGATAGAAAAAACGCTTTACTACTTCTTGATAATTGGACTTTTGATTTCCTGTGGAAATTCCAATAATGAATCAAAAGTCGAAAAATCGGTAGAAATAGAAAATCCTACCAACAAAGTATTATTAAGTTCGGAAATCGTATGGGAAAAGTTAAATCCTGCGAGAGGGGACCAAAGTCCCCAAGCGGGTACAATTTGGGGAGACAGAAAAGGAACAGTAGCCACAGGCTTTCTGGCAAAATTTGTGGACGGATTTTCTTCACCACCCCATATTCATAATGTTACTTACCGAGCAGTTGTAATTAAAGGGTTAGTCCACAACGATGATCCAAACGCTGAAAATATGTGGATGAAACCAGGTTCGTTTTGGACTCAACCTGTTGGAGAATCACATATAACCTCTGCACAAGGAGAAGAAAATATTGCATTAGTAGAAATTGATAAAGGACCTTACCTCGTAAAACCGATTAGCGATGCGTTTGACAATGGAGAAAGACCGATAAACATTGATGTTTCGAATATCGTTTGGTTGGATAGGAACAAGACCAATTGGATAGCTTCAAAAAGTAAGGCCGAAATCAGTTTTCTATTAGAAACCGATAGGTTTAAAAGTCTTTTCGTTAAACTGCCAAAAGGGTATAATGGAGTGATTGAAACCAATGGAACTATTTTACATTCTGTTGTAATAAAAGGAGAGCTGAATTATCAGCTGCCTAAAAATAATGAACTTAAGGTATTGGATTTAGGAAGCTACTTTGGCTCAACTGACAAAGCAGTGCATGTCATTTCTAATCTAGAAAGCAGTGAAGTTGTGATTTACATTAGAACTAATGGCGAAGTAGAGATCAAATAATCAGTTGCTAACAAACATTAAAATGAATATGCGAACAGAGCCCTTTGCTATGAAAATGCAAACTGAGATTTTCAGTGCTTCTTGCAACTGGGGCGCATACTCATTTTAGTTGGGCGTTGTAAATCATTAATATAAAAAAGCTCACATTCCCTCCACCAAAGTTCATTCCCATATAAAGACGGTTCGCTCGACATTATCTCTGCTTCCCTATATTGAACATTTACTTGTGCACTGTGGCATCTTATGCTTGCGGTATAATTTAACCAAATTCATAAAATTTCAGTCAATGGAGATGCAAATGTTCTTAGTACTTATTGTCACTTTCCTTTTATCCGCTTGCAATGGTGATGATATAATAACACCCACCTCATTTGAAGCGGAGGCATTCTCTGATGTAGCTTATGCCAATACTTCTTCTGCCCAGATTATGGACATTCAAATACCTGAAGGTGAGGGACCATTCCCTGCGGTTGTGTATGTTCACGGAGGAGGATTCTTTACGGGAGATAAAGCTGCGGGTAGCGATTATATGGCTACTTTGGTTGAAAATGGATATGTGGCTGTTTCTATTAATTACCGATTGAGTGGTGAAGCAGTTTTTCCTGCCGCTGTTCAAGACTGTAAAGCAGCCGTAAGATACCTTAGAGCAAATGCATCTACCTATCGAATTGATGCTGAAAAAATTGGTTCTTGGGGCGATTCTGCCGGAGGTAACTTAGCATCTATGTTGGGAACATCATCAGGAGATGGCTTGACGGAGGATTTGACCTTGGGCAATGAAAACTTTTCTTCAAAAGTTCAAGCAACAGTGAGTTGGTTCGCTCCTATCAATTTCTCGACTATGGAGAGCGAGGCGGCAGATTTGGGACTTACTGGGTTTATGGGAACTGGTTTTAATACCAATTTGGAAGCTGATTATATGGGGCTCGATAAGATTTCGGACGACCCTGATTTAGTGGCATTAGCAAACCCAACGACTTATATTGATACTGGTGATGCCGCATTTTTCATTCAAGTAGGAGATGTCGATCCTTTGGTGCCTTATACCCAAAGTGAGCATTTTTATCAAGCATTGTTAGCTGAATTAGGTGCGGATAAAGTGAGTTTTGAATTGATAGAAGGGGCTGGTCACGGTGGAAGTGAGTTTGATGATCCTACTAATATGGATAAAATAATTTCATTTTTTGATACCAATCTAAAGTAATGTTTAGCAGCAAACAGGTAGCCTATTATTCGTTTATTGGAGCGGTATTAATTTTCGTAATACCACCAATACTCTTTCTGGGCTTATCGGATTCCAAACAAATCATTGGAGTGCTTTTTAAGTTTGTACAAGGTTGGTTTTTCTTAGGAGTTACACTCTTTTATCAAGCTAAAATTTATATCATACACAAAAAACGCATTCCTTTCTATGGGTGGTGTTTGATGTTGCTGTTTGCTCTGATAACTTGTGACCTGTTACTTGATTATTTCTTTGAGTCAGTTGTTGGGTTCCGATTACCACGACCTGCTCCATTAATTCCTGATACAATTGCTCAAAACCTCCTGTTGAGTATTGTTTCATTAGCCGTTGTACATCAATATTTTTTGAGAAAAAACAGCGAAGAAAGTCGTTTGCAAATCGTTGAGTTGGAAAATGAAAACCTACAACTTCAATTGAGCAGTTTGCAAAATCAACTCAATCCGCATTTCTTTTTTAACAGCCTCAATACCCTAAGTGAATTGATTTACCTAGATGTTGAAAAAAGTGAGGCGTACATCAACGAACTCTCAAAGGTATTCCGATACATTCTTGATATGCAAAGGCATCCTTTAGTGAATTTGGATAAGGAATTGAAATTTATAAAATCCTATTTTTTCTTACTCAAAATCAGATATGATGATAAAATAAATTTGGATTGCCGAATTGAAAATGCCGCATCTTTTAAAATTCCTTCTCTTTCGCTTTTAGTGCTTTTTGAAAATGTGATTAAACACAACGCCATTAATGCAGAAAAGCCGATGACCATAAGTATGGAAATAGAAGGGACAAGTATAGTGGTGAGGAACAATAAAAACAATTTGCAATTGAAGCAGCACAGCTTTGGTATTGGTTTAAAAAACCTAAGCAATCGCTGTATGCTGCTCACTAAAAGAAATTGCATCATAGAGGATGAAGAACATTTTTTTACAGTAAAAACACCTTTAGTCAAAGATAAAGGCTATCAAAACTGAAAATAAAATGCAACATATAAAACACGTTCAATACATCGGTGTAATCACCATTTTATTACTATCAACAATTAAAAATGTACAAGCGCAGAATGCTGATGCAGTCGGGAGCAATGATACTACGCTTTTATTTAAAAAGGTAATCGATTTACTCGCCTACGCTAATGAGAAAAGTATCTCGATTCAGAATAATCAGCTAAATCTGGATAAGGCAAAAAAGGAAAAATTGGTGGCAATTTTAAATGTTATCGACGTTAAAGGGGATTTGCTTTCTGGTCAGTTCACCAATAATACCAGACTTGGTGTGAGTGTGTTGCCAGCCGAAGCCTTTGGGGGCACTCCAGGGACATTTCTAGAATTAGAAACGGGTACAAAATACAATACAAACCTCACTAACTATATCGAAATCAAATTGCTGAACCTCTCGGGTTGGTCAAACCTTAGACTTGCAGAGCTCAATATTAATTTGACAGAATCAAACACGCTTTTGTCATTAAAATCCTTGCGGGAAAGTATTGTTGCCAACTATTATAACATCGTAAATCTACAAGCGCAAATCAAAAGCAGCAAGGCAAATCTCGCAATTTCAGATACGCTCTTTCAAATCACCGAAAATAAATTCAATGAGGGTTTAGTCAATCAGCAAAACCTGAATAACAGTAAAATTAATTATCACAATACGGAGGAAAATATTAATCAAATGAATTTCCTCTTGGAGCAATATTATATCAGCCTCAAATTATTGTGCGATATACCTGATGATACTGACCTGAATATTCAAGATGTAAGCAATACCGAAACGGCAAGTCTTGCTCCTACCGTAATGGTGAATACTGCCGAATTGAACAATGCCATTTTGCAGGAAGCATACACCAAAATGAGTAATTCATCCGCTGACCGAGCCTTTTTACCAACCCTTTCTTTGCAATTTTCTAACTCCAATAATTTATACAATACAGAGTTTCAACCCTTTTCTGGAAACTGGATTAATAGCAACTACATTGGTCTAAATCTAAGTATCCCCATACCGAGTGCTCAAAATATTTCTCAGAAATATACGGCAAAATTCGACTACCAAACTGCACAAAACAATACCGAACAGGCTCGAATACAAGCAAAACTCAATCAGCAAACCTTATCCTCGGAGTACGCTCAATCCATATCACAAAGGAATGCCAATCAAAAGATATTGGCACTCGAAGAAGATTCTTTTGACAAAAATAAACAACTCTATGTAGAAGGAATTATTGGCTTGGATGAAGTGCTGAACAGCTATAATTCAATGGTCAACGCTCAATACGAATTAATTGCTTCGCAAGTTGATATTCTATTGAATCAGGCAAAAATATTCATAAACAACACGACTCAATAATATGGCGAAATCAACATTTATAACAAGTAGCTTAGGAGGAGTTTTGCTTCTCCTTCTGATGGTTTCCTGCGGTCAGCCAATGGAGGAAACCTCTCCCACGAAAAAAGATGTCATTGAAACTGTTTTTGCTTCGGGCGAACTGCAAGCAGAAGACAAATATTCATTAACCGCCCAAACCAATGGGTACATTTCTGCCTTAAATTTTGCCGAAGGAGATGTGGTACAAAAAGGGAAGGTGTTGGTCACTATTGATAATGATGAAAATATTATCAATACCAAGGGTGCGATGCAATCCTTGAAAATGGCGAAAAATAACGCTGCTAAAAATGCCCCGCTTTTAAAGCAAGCAGAAAATGACATTGCAACCACCAAAACGCAAATGGAACAGGACAAACAAACGCTTGACCGCTATCAGCGATTACTCGATAGCAAAAGCATAGCTGCGGTTACTTACGAGGAAGCACTTTTGGCTTACACCAATTCCCAAAGTGCCTACGCATCCGCTCTGGAAAACTATAACAAAATAAAGAATGATGCCGACCAGCAACTCATTGACAGTAAAACCAATGCGGAAATTTATACTTCATTATTGGGACGCAATAAAGTAAAGGCGATAAGAGGTGGAAAAGTGTACAAAAAATACAAAGAAGTAGGTGATTATGTAACGCAAGGAGAGGTGATTGCGGATATTGCCAACCCTGACTTGCTCTATGCTAAAGTCAATATTGATGAATCTAATATTTCAAAAATCAAGCTCGGTCAAGAAGCAATCGTTAATCTAAATACCGATAAAGAAAAGAATTATAAAGGAGTAGTTCAACAAATAGAGCCTTCCTACGATGAAGAGGAGCAGTCGTTTGTTTGTAAAATATACCTTCAAGATACGCTCGATTTTAACATAGTGAACACCCAATTGCAATCAAATATTGTGGTGGGAGAACAAAAAGATGCCCTGCTCATTCCCAGAAATTACATTGACTTTACTGGTTATGTGCAAGTCAAAGGAGAAGAAGAAAAACGAAAAGTAGAAACGCAGTTTGTGAGTAATAATTGGGTGCAAGTCCTATCGGGAATAGATGAAAATACAGTCTTGGTTACTTCTACTATTAACAAAGCACAATAGACGAATATGAAATTTCCCGTAAATGTTGAAATAGCAACAACACATATCATTAAAGGTATTCGGCAAACGCTGGTTGCTGCTCTTGGTGTGGCTCTTGGCGTAGCTATCTACCTCTTTATGAATACGCTTGACTCGGGGTTCTCCGGTTTTTCAAGAGCAAATATTTTTGAGAGTAGTGCCCATTTAAAAATATTCAAAGATGATGAATTGAGCCAACCACTTATCGACTCGGAGGAAAATGGTTTGTATGTAATCATCAATCCGCAGATTACTACTGCCTCCAAAACGCTCGTCAATCCCGACCTACTTTTGAAGCAAGTAAAGGAGGAGCCATACATTACTAATGCCTTGGCTCAGATAGATTTCAGCGTTTTTTACAATCGTGGAAAAACACAAATAAAAGGAACAGGGATTGGTGTAAATATAGCCGAATACAACCAAATGTTTAATACCGAAAAAAAAATGGTAGCAGGCTCTTTAGATGCCTTGGCGACCAATCCTAACGGCATTTTAATTGGAAGTGGCATTGCCGAAAATTTAAGCCTGGCATTAGGAGATAACTTAAATGTCTCTACCTCCTATGGGGTAAATAAAGTACTGCGGGTGGTCGGTATTTTTGAATTTGGCAGTAGAGCTATCGACGATTCCCGTTCCTATGTCAATGTTAATACGGCACAACAGCTAATCAAAGAGGGTCCCGCTTATGTTAGTACCATTTATGCCAATACACCCGACCCCGACATCACCGAACAATATGCTCAACAGCTGCAACAAATCACCCATTATACGGTGGAAGATTGGAAGACTACCAACGTAGATGTACTCAGTCAGGATAGTACCAGGGCGATTATGATGGGGAGTATTTCTTTTTCCATTTTGCTATTGGCTGGTTTTATTATCTACAATATTTTAAGTTCTACGATTTCTCAAAAAATAAACGACATCGCTATCTTGAAAGCAACAGGTTTTGCGAGTAGAGATGTGATTATCATTTTCATTTTAGAAGCATTGATTATGGGGGTGATAGGTACAGTAGTTGGGTTAATCACAGGCTCTGTACTTATTTTCATTTTATCAAAAGTATATGTGGGCGGACCTGTTGGCTATTTTCCCATTTCGTATGAATTTGACCTCTATCTCCAGAGCTTTACGCTGGGTGTATTAATGACCTTGCTTGCGGGGTATATCCCTTCCAGAAGGGCATCACACGTGGATCCCGTAGAAATTTTTAGAAAATAAATCAGTATTGCGATGAATCAACAAGCTGCACTTGAGGCAATAAACATCAGCAAATATTTTATGAAGCCGGTGAGGTTTAAAGTTTTGAAAGAGGTTAGCTTCTCCGTAGAGCGAGGAGAATTTCTAACTTTGGTCGGGAAAAGTGGGTCGGGAAAATCAACTTTGCTGTATGTTTTGAGCACGATGGATACCAGCTACTCGGGAGAGCTGAAAATTTTGGGAGAAAAGGTAACAGGAAAAACGAGTGACCAATCCTCCAGTTTGCGAAATACCAGGATTGGCTTTGTTTTTCAGTTTCACTATCTGCTTCAAGAATTTACGTGCCTAAAAAATGTGATGCTACCTGCATTAAAATTAGGAAAATACAGCTACGAGGAAATCGAAGAACGTGCTTACCAAAAACTGGACATTCTGGGGATAAAAGACCAGGCACTAAAACAAGCCTCCAAACTTAGTGGCGGGCAACAGCAACGGGTTTCTATTGCCCGAGCTTTGATAAATGACCCTTCTATTATTATGGGAGACGAACCAACGGGTAATTTGGATAGTAAAAATTCTGATATTGTGTTGGATATTTTTCGCCAACTATCCGAGGAATTTAATCAAACCATAATTGCCGTTACCCACGATATCGATTTTGCCAACGCAAGTGACCGGACCATAGAATTGGCGGACGGGAAAATCATTAATTCAATCGTTCACCGGAAGTAGCATTTAGTTATCCATAAAACACCTTGAGCCAAAGATGAAAATTATAATCATAGAAGATGAAAAATTAGCGTTGCATAAAATAAAACGCCTTTTGAACGATTTGGAAGAGGATTTCCAAATTCTTGATGAAATCACATCAGTTGCAGAAGGATATGATTTTTTTGAAAAAAATATGCCTGTACAAGCCGATTTAATCTTTTCGGATATTCAACTTTCTGATGGCTTGTCTTTTCAAATTTTTGAAAAATACCCTATGAATATACCAATCATTTTTACCACAGCCTACGATGAATACGCCCTTAAAGCCATTCGAGGGACAGGTATAGATTATTTACTTAAACCATTTACCAAAACGGACTTACAGTCTGCCTTAGAAAAGTATAAAAACCTCGGTAAAAAATTAGCCAATCAACAAGGGAATATCTTACAATTGCTCGACTTGTTTCAAAATAATAAACCCGAGTTTCCGCACTTTGTCTCCTATTTCAAAGACAAGATTATTCCCATTGACAGTAAAGATGTTTCGTGCTTTTTTATTGAAGACCAAATGAGTTTTGCCGTACATAACGCCCACAAAAGTCCACTGAATGAAACCTTAGACAAGATTGAGAAAAGGCTTCCCGAAAATTATTTTTTTCGAGCCAATCGGCAACATATCATCAGAAGGGAATACATTGAGAGCGTGGAAAACTACTTTAATGGAAAATTAATGGTGAAAATGAAGATTGCTCAAACTCCCTCCGTTATCATCAGTAAAGAAAAAAGTTCAGCTTTTAAAAAATGGTTGGAGTGGTAGTTTTTACGAATAGGAATGCATTAAACAAATTACCAACAACGTAATTTAAAATAAATATAGAAACGCTAATCGTCCCAAAAGAAAGAAAATTCGACTGGAAATTGAAGCCCGTATCTTCCGTAGCTTGGAGACAAGTAAAAAACAAGAGCGGACAGCTTTGCGTAGTTTTAGGGCACTCTTTAATATGCGGCATTTCTACGGAAATGTTAGTTTGGTGGTTTCGACATTTTCCCACCTTGCAAGTCACTTTACTTGATATTGAAGGATATGAAAATCAAAAAGTACCAATAAATCTTCTGACCAGGATGGTCTTTCAGTGCCTGGTCCCTAATGTAATATTTGCCCTTTTCCTTCTGAACATACTTTGCATAGGCATGAGTAGGCACTGACCATTTTCTGACTAGTCGCCGGACGGAAGCCTCAGACTTTCCAGTGTACTGAACTGCTTGTTTTATCGTGAGTTTTGACATGATCAATTGGTGAGTAGGCAATGATTATTTGTTGCTAAGTCTATGACTAATCAGGTGATCAGGCAATCTTTTTCTTTTCACCCGTTGAGTTTTACGTTACGGCATCATTCATCAGTAGAAGAAAGGATTGAAGCAAAATACCCCTAAGACCAATTGATAAAAAGCGCTGTGATCATTTGCAGACTATGATCGAAGCTAACCCTCAAAACAATGAAGTTTGGTAATGGTCACTGTCTGCGATTTAATTTGGAACAATAGAAGCGTCTCGAGAAAACTGAAATTATGGTGGCCAATCTTTCAATTAAGCTGTTGGAAGAATACATAAATTTTATTGATACACATGCTCGAAATTTGGCTGACCGGGAAGGACTTGAAAGATACATTCATATCATGGAAAACAATCCAGAATACATCCATAGGATACCGATCACCTACCTTGCCTCCTATCTCAGCATGTCGCGCGAAATTTTAGTCGGCTGAGAAAAAAATATTCTTTGTGATATATATCACAAAATGCTAATGACCTTTAACACTCATTAGTCATCTGGGTTCTAGCTAGTAGTTAAACATTTAACACTAAAATGAACCTGAAAATGAATTTAAAAATTCAGCGTTTAAAACGCACATACTTGAAAGGTGCTCTAACACTAGGATTATCTATAATGCTACTTCCAGCATTCTGTCAGGAAGGTGGAGATTTAGAACGCCAAAAAGCATTCATTCAACTCTTTGATAGAGAAGTGCAGAATAGGGCTTTTGCCCTATTGAGCATGGGACGTATTTCCAAAAATGTAAATAAAGATGGAGATAAGATCTTCTACAATGCATGGGTTGATTTCGAAGAATTTCTTCAAAGTAAGTACAAACCCTATGCCGTGAAATATGGGCTTTCACAGGAGCCTAGGGGAACAGCCAAGGCTCAAGCTTTCTTTGGCAAATTAGCTTCAGACATTCTTCCTAAGAAGAAATTCTATAAATCAATGCTTAATCAAACAAAAAACTACCTTGAGGAACTCAGAAAGCTGCCAGATCATGCCAATGATGAGGATCTTGAATTTGCTCACTTTGTGGTTGAGCAAGAGAAATTACAGATAAAAGCTATAGAGTATAGGATCGAAAATAAAAATCAAGAAGCAGCAGACTTGTTTGCCAACTTTATCAACAACAATCATTAGATCTTTTTACAATTAATCAATCAAAATTAATTTCACAATGTCAGAGTTACTTAACAAAATACTAGAAGATGGCAAAGCCACTCCCGAAGAGGCTTATGAAGTTTTCCAAAGCTTAGAAACTATTTCTACTGAATTTATGCATGGAAGGTGGAAAGGCTATGATATTGATACAGGACACCGTTTTAATGGTCTTTTTGAAGCATCAGGTTGGTATGGCAAGATGTATCTAAATGACGAAGAAGTACATCCGCTTGTATTTTTTGGGGATGAAAAAAAAGAATTATGGTCCGTCAATCCGAAGATGATGCCATTTAGAATGACTCTTCCTACAGATGAATTTGTAGGTACTGTAGTAAGATTGGGAAGATTTACTCTTGAAACAAAAGAAAGCAAAGCTAGACTTAGGAACCTTGAATTTAAGGGCAGAGTATCAGCCAGTATGATATACGACGAAGTTTCTATCATTGATATTTTTGTAAAAATAGACCACAACCGAGTCTTGGGTGTTATGGATTTAAAAGGCGAACCCAATCGTCTCTCAGATCCTTTTTTCTTCGTTTTGGAAAGAGACGATAATTCTGAGTATGAGATAGCACCTCTCAAGGCAGTGGAAGAAAAGGTGTTAGAATTATTCGACATGGAAGTACAGAACAGAGCCTTTGCTTTAAAGAGTGCACAAAGAATGGCAGCCAAAGTAACAAGCGATGAGGATAAATACTTTTGTGACGCATGGGTTGCATTTGAAGAATTTCTTCAGATAAAATATGCACCTTATGCCAACAAATATAATCTATCTCAAGAACCACGAATGAAAGCGAACATACAGGTTGGTTTAAGTGGCTTGGCTTTAGATATCTTACCAGACTCTATTGCGTTCAAAATGATGCTAGATCAAACTGTTAATTACAATGAAAAACTTAAAGAATTGAGAAAGATTGCCCCAGAAGGAGAAAAAGAATTTTTTGCATTCGTGGTAGATCAGGAGGAGGCACAAATTGCAGGAATACAGCTATGTATTGAAGGTAAAATAAAAGAGGCAGCAGACCTACTTACAGATTTCACGAAAAAATACAGCAAATAAGGAAATCGGATATCAGTGGGTTCTATCGCAGCTGTGACGATAAAACAAATTATAGTATAATCGAGCAATATCTTTACAGATATTGCTCGATTATTCTTAATAAAATTCGCCATTAGCTTAATGATAGAATTTTTATTCTTGATTTTCCTGTTCATCTTGGTAAAAATTTTTAAAAATGGGATTTAAATCATTCTATCCGGCGGAGCACTTTGCTGGTCCTTGAGCCGGTCTACAACTTTTTCAACTAAAGCGTAGAAAGCTTCAGATTCCAGGCAAATCACATTTAGGCTGGTTCCAAAATCGGACATAACAGGTATTGAATTATACCTTATAATATACAAAATATCTATTACCAGATCAATTCCATTTCATACCCATGGAACTTAGGGTCATCTGAAATAATAGATATGCCAGCAGCAATTCCCTCAGAGATAATAAGGCGGTCAAAAGGATCTTTATGATGAAAGGGGAGGTTTCTAAGTATTTTTAAGGCTTCAAAACTAATGGGGATGACAGTAAATCCCAGTTTGTCTATTTCAGAAAGTAACCGTTCAAACGGGTAGTCCAATTCAAGCTTATCAATACTGAGTTTGATCGAGATTTCCCAAAGAGAAGCAATACTGATTAGAATTTCGTTTTGGGTATCGACTAAATTGATCTGGCTTCATTCGATAGCTTGGGATTATTTTCAATCGCCCACAAAAGAACATGGGTATCAATCAGGCAAATCATTCAGGCATATACTCTTTGAAGTCCTCTAACGGCTCATTAAAATCAGGAGACATATATTTTACCAGCCCAGGCAGGGTACCCAATTGCCGCTTTTTTTCACTGCTTTCTTCAGGGAAAGACTTATTCAGCATGTTATACAGTTTCTTTAACTGAGCTTCAGAGAGATGCTCAATCCGTTGATGAAGCCGTATTTTTATTTCTGAAATAGACATGTTCTAATTTTAACTCTTTAATCTACGAAATTCTAGAGAAAGAGATATTCATAGGGTTTTTAACGATCTGCAAAAAAATTTTCCCATCTCAAATAAGACCATTTAAGCCCATGTAACCTATGGATCTGTTGTAACAATGTTGTAACAAAAGAAAAAAGATTTACAACATATTGTCATAAGTCTTTAATTTTCATCGTGGCGCATGGAGAAACCGAACTCCCGACCTCAGGGTTATGAACCCTGCGATCATTCTTTAGACTCTATTCTTTCTTTTTCGCGAAAAAATCAAAAAATCCTTGACCGTGCGCAAATAAAAAAACTTATAACAATTTTTGATGTACGTGTCTCATTTCTAATGTCTAGGCGGCAGAATTCGAACCTGCGACTCCCTGCTCCCAAAGCAGAAGGCCGATTTTCCACTACTAGCCCGAAGATTTTTAGCCTAGGACATGAAAGTCAATCAAAACATTGAATAAAAAATAAGGGGAAAAAGAAAAAATCAAATTTGCGTGCAAATAAAAAAGAGTTACAAATTCATCTTCGTAACTCTCTAATTTTCAGCGGTCCGGACGGGACTCGAACCCGCGACCCCATGCGTGACAGGCATGTATTCTAACCAACTGAACTACCGGACCATACATATACCCTTTTTCCAAAGGTGTTGCAAATATAGAAGCTTTTTGGACAAGCACCAACTTTTTGTAAAAAGAATATCCCCTTCGTCAAATTTCGCCAAGCAGCCCTATTTCTATCCCACCACATTCCAAGCTGTTGATAAAAAATGTACCTCAGCCCCATCTAATTGAACAATTTTTAGTATAATTTATATATCCAACACCAAACACATACACCATGACAATCAACATCACCGCAGAATGGGTCATTGAAGTGTTACTTAATGGACTCGCCATCTCTCTCACAGCTTTCCTTCTACCCTTTGTAAAAGTAAAAAATTTTGGAACAGCCATTTTGGTGGGAATCCTTATCTCCCTGGTGAATTATGGCTTATGGTGGCTGCTCGGCAACCTGGGCATCTCTTTCGGGGGAGCTGAACAATTAGGAAAATCGCTGATCAACTTCTTCATCTATGTCGTAGCCATCCTCATTGTCGATGCTGTAATGACCAGTTTCAGAGTGAGCGGCTTTATTATGGCAGCCGTATTCGCTGTGGTTGTTGCTGTAATAAACCATTTCCTCACAGCCTTTCTAGCTACCTTATTACCGAATTTATTTTAGGCCAACATCCCATAGGGTCCCTTGTAAAGACGCATCACTATCATTATGCGTCTATACATTAAATTTGCTCCAAAACCCCACTTTCTACCCATCCCACAATCTCCCCGACATTACTGTCAGAAATTCGGATCTCTGTCCACTCCTCCGACGTTCTCAATAAACGAACTTTAACCCCTTCATGTAAAATCACTAAATCTTTCGCCTGACCGAAAGGACTTGCCTTCACATACGCATTCTGATTTAAGACAATAGCATATCGATTATTAATCTCGTGATTACGCTTGATCAAGCTCAAACTCAAACTGCCAAACGAAATCAACAAACACAGCAATCCTACAAAGAACCCTAATCGCTTAGCCGAATAGGAAGACATAAATAAAAACACCGCTCCAAACCCTAGCGCTGCCCATAAAAAGCCAATCGACCATAATCCCCAACTGCCAGAAGAACGACTGTGTAAGAAGTCTTTAGCGTAAGTAACAATCAAAAACTCTGGCATAGGCTCTATATTGTCTACCACCCTCAAATTAGCCAGTCGCAAATTAAATGCAGCATCAGGTTGTTCGGGATCAAGCTCCAACGAACGCTCATAAGATAAAATAGACTGCCCCACATTCCCCAACCGAAAATGAGCATTCCCTAAATTGTAATAAATATCAGCAGACTCATATCCTTGATTAAGAATAGAATCATAAAGGGTAATAGCTCCCTCATAATCTGAGCCGTTATATGCTTTATTGGCCTGCTCGAACAACAATTCCATCTCCAGTTCCGAGGCTTGTAACGGAAATCCCCATAAAAACACATAACCTAACAAAAAGAGCGTGTTGATCTGTAATTGTCTCATAATATGACGGTTAAGCAGTGTGTCGCAATTCGCTTTCAATCGTTGTAATAAGTTCTTTGGCCTCCTGATAAGTACCTTCCATACCTCCCTGGGCAGCAGAAGGAGCAAAAAGCGCCATTTCAGCATTGTTCAACCATTTTACCAATCGCTGAATCAACTCATCTGTTACTCCCCTTTCATTCAATGCCTCTCTCACCTGATCCCTGGAAAGACCTGAAGTACCCAACGCAAGTTTATCTCCCAAATATCCCCAAACTGCCTGGGAAACTTCCTTATAAAAGGCTTTTTCGTTTCCTTGAGATAGGTCTTTCTGGGCTTGGGAAAGTCGCTTAATGGCCACCCTTGTAGCTTTTTTACTTCTCGTACCTGCTACATCTGAAGCAGCCACTTCCTGTTTCTTGCGCATGAAAAACAAAAATCCAAACATGAGAAACGGAAGAATATACAGCGCCAGAAAAGGAATAGAATTGAGAAAGGAATATCCTTTTTCCCGTATAGTCGTCTCATCAGCCTTTATATGTCTTATATCCTCTCCTATCAGCTTTATATCTTCTTTATTTGTTACCAATGGGGCGCTTGCACCCATGTCTCTAGGCTCTCCCTCGACCGCTAACAAAAACTCCTCCGAATTAAGGGTTACATATCTCTTCTTGCTCAAATCAAAATAAGAGAAGCTAACAGAAGGCAACCTGAATTCTCCCGGATTTCTGGGGATAATCAAATAATCAAATGCCTTATTTCCCCGCACCACACTTCCTTTCTTTGACACTTGATCAGAAATTTTAGGATCGAATACATCAAAATCAGGGGGGAAATCTAATTTGGGATTCTCTAAGGTCTTAATATTTCCTTTACCACTGATTTTTATACTCATGGTAACTGCTTCATCTGTTTGTGTCTCATTTTTGTCCAATGTCGCCTTGAGGGTATAAGTTCCCACAGCTCCATTAAAATTAGCTGGTTGCCCCTCGGAAGGCAAAGCCTTTACATTTATCGTTACTGGCTTGGAGGAAAATTCAAAAGGAACATCCTGATAAGTTTCAAAAAAGGCATCGAAAATGGATTGAGGTCTTCTGCCACGAGTAGATCTTACCTTTACCAGTGATTCTAATTTTATGGGGTCAATGCGGAGTTTTCCAGGTCTTTGAGGAAATAAAATAACTTTCTGGATGACAGCGGTCCGATATTCCTGTCCTTTATAAACCTCCATCTTATATTGAGCTTCTCCAGTATCAATCTCTTCTACCCAAAAACTTTTATAGGTGGGACTTTCGGAAAGGTTGACATTGGAAAACTGAGCTCGCGTGTACAATTTATACGTAAGAACGATCTGTTCCCCTTGATAAACATTTGTTTTATCTACCAGGGTACGTACGAATATATTTTGTTTTAGCTGGTCCATTAAGGCCTTCTGATTCGTCCCTTCAGAAGGGGTAGCTTGTTGGCTGTTTCCCGTTCCACCGCCCACCACATTATTGTTGCGTTGTGGCGTACTGGCAGGAGTTCCCTTCACCACCTTTATAGAAATTTCGTTGGTCTTAAGCGTTTTTCCCTCAACGATGACTTGTGCACTTCCTATGCTGAAAGTCCCTTCAGTGGTAGGTCTAAGGTAAAAGGAATACGTAACGGACTGGCTTACCTGACCATTGATAATTTGCATGCTCGTAGATTGGTTGGGACCGCCTACGATTTGGAAGGACTCAAAAGAAGGAGGAGTAATTTTAGTAGCTTGTGCATTTTCAAGTCGAAAGGATACTTGAAAAACGTCATTTAATCCCACCTCTTTTTTGTCTACTAAAGCAACGAATTTCTGAGAGAAGGCCAAGGGCATACTTACCCACAGAAATATGAATAGTAAGAACGAATATTTCATAATACATGAGTTCATAATCAATGCACCTTTTGCATTAAAGTAGAAAACACTTTTGATAATTCTTCTGCTGCTGCAATCAGCTTTTGCCGCTGGTCATCTAAATCGGCTACTCCTTGAGTATCCAGCAAACGCAAATAATATTGAGCTACTTTGGCATCATTACTACATTTACGCAATCCTCCGAGAAAATCACGCTTATGAGCGGAACTGTTTGCACTAATGTAAGTAGCACCTACTGCACCTGACATTCTCACCAATTCCTTGATATCTTCTACATTAGCTACAGTCATGGGAAGAGCCCTGACAAATGTTCGAACGGCTTGTGCAAACATGAGCGTATGATTTTCCAAATCTTGCATAGGTTACCAATCTTTTTCTAAGTCGACTTTTTTAGCTTTAACTTTCTGGCGCTGTAACTTTTCTTGTAATTTATCTTCTTGATACATAAGCGCTTCTAACATACGCTTAATTTCTTCTTCAGATAATTGCTGCCCGCGTTCAGCCTGATCAGATTTTTGTTCTTGAGGATCACTTTGCTGACTTTGCTGCTCATTCGCCTGCTCTTCCTGATTTTCCTGTTGATCTTGTTGCTGCTGCTGGTCTTGATCCTGTTGTTCTTGTTCCTGATCCTGGTTTTGATCCTGATTCTGATTTTGCTGAGGTGGCTGTTGCATCATCTTTAATGCATAAGACAAATTATATCGGGTATCCTCATCATTGGGGTTTAACCGTAAGGCTTGCTTATATGCCTCTACAGCGGTCTTCACATCCTGCTTTTTGAGCATAGTATTCCCTAAATTGTGATAGGCCGCCGCCGCCGCTTTGGGATCATCTTTTACCATACTGGCAGCCCGTTGAAATTGAAGAGCTGCTTCGTCCAATTTTTGCTGTTGATAGAGGGCATTCCCTAAATTATAATTAGCTTCCGGACTTAAGGCATTCTCAGATAATGCTTTCTGATAAGCACTTCCAGAATTTACATAATCTCCACTTTGATAGGCCTCATTACCTTCACGTACATGTGCTCTGTCTTTTCTGATCAATGCTTGAGCTACCCCCATACTCAACATTATACAGCACATCAATAATCCTGCGAAAATCCATTTACTTGTATATGCCCACTTTCTATTCATAATCACTGTTAATTTTGAGACAAATTACTCGGCTGAAAAATAGACCAATCGGAGAAAAAGACATTTCTTCTTTCAGTAATAAAGTATTCAATGGCAAGAAAAAATATAGCCAATGCCAGGAACCATTGAAATTGATCTTCATAATCTGTAAACACTCTTTCCTCATACTCCTTCTGTTCCATTGAAGCGATTTCATCCATAATAGCCCTTACCGTTCTATCCATCTGAGATAGGGGAAAATATTTCCCATTAGCAGAGGCAGCTACCTGTTTCATCATCACATCGTTTAATTTGCTAAAAACGATACTCCCTTCCCTGGTGCGCTTAAAGTCCTGCTTACCATTAGTATATACAGGAATAGGAGAACCTTTGGTACTGCCCACTCCTACGGTATGAATCCTGACTCCTTCATTTCCAGCTTTCTCAGCAGCCTCTATAGCATCCGGCTCGTGATTTTCCCCATCCGATATGATGACCATCGCCTTAAATTGAGGCTTGCTGTCCTCATATGCTTTTTCTGCCAATTGGATCGCTTCAGCTATGGCCGTACCTTGTGTAGGCGCTAATTCAGTACTAATAGTCTTAAGAAAGGATTTACCCGCAACATAATCAGACGTTAAAGGTACTTGTAAGTACGCATTTCCCGCAAACAAAATAATACCCAACCTATCCCCTCTCAATTGATCGATCAATCTCGAAACAAACTGCTTAGCTTTAGCCAGTCGATTAGGAGCTTCATCTTCAGCTAACATACTTTTTGAAATATCTATCGCCACAATGAGATCTACTCCACTTCTCTTTACCTTTTCCAGTTTCTGTCCCAACTGGGGATTCGCCCAAGCCATCACCAAACAGATATAAGCCAAACATACCAATACAAATTTCACCTGATGTTTGTATTTGGGCTTATGTGGCATTAATTGTTTAACTAATGACTGAACGCCTATTCGCTGAATGGCCCGTTTCCTTCCATACATAAATAGCACAAACCCCAATACGATAGGGATCAATCCAAACAGGGCATATAATGCTTCCGGACGTGCTAGTTTTATCATAGTTGTCACTCAATTATGGAACACTTCTGACTACGAAATATCTCAGTAATAATTCCAAGCCAAATAATCCCAAGCCAATGATCAAAAACAGGTAAAACTCTTCTGTTTCTCTTGTAAGCACAGTTACCTGTATTTTTGACTTTTCTAAATCATCAATTTGCTGATATATATTTTCCAATGCTTCATTATTGGTAGCACGGAAATACTTCCCTCCAGTTTGATCTGCTATTTCCTGCAACAATTCTTCATCTATTTCAACCTCAATATTTTGATAAGAAATCCCAAATTGGGTCTGTATCGGATAAGGGGCCATCCCCCGCTTTCCTACGCCTATAGTATATACCCTTATATCGTATTGAGTAGCAGCTTCGGTAGCAGTAAGCGGATCTATAAAACCAGAATTATTGACCCCATCAGTCAATAATACAACTACTTTACTTTTAGCTTCGCTTTCTTTTAGTCTGTTGACCGATGTAGCTAATCCCATTCCTATTGCCGTTCCATCTTCTATCAATCCATTATCGATCTCTCCTAAAAAATCGAGCACTACGTTATGGTCTATCGTGAGTGGACACTGGGTAAAGCTTTCTCCCGCAAATACCACCAGCCCTACCCTATCATCAGGTCGAGCTTCAATGAAATCAGAGGCAGTTTTTTTCGCCGCCTGCAATCGATCTGGTTTAAAGTCTCTGGCCAGCATACTCCCCGACACATCTAATGCCAGTACGATATCTATCCCTTCTGTATTTACCTCTTCATCCGTAAACGATCGTTGTGGCCTTGCCAATGCCACAATAAAAAGAATCATCGCCAGCGTTCTCAACATAAACAGGTATCGCTTGAGCCAACCCCTGATAGGACTTTTGTGCTTCGCCACTCCTTCCAGAATAGGCATTCTCAGCGTAGGATATAGTTGATCTCGCTTGAATATCTGCCATAGGATAAAGAGAAGCGGAATTATCAGAAATGATAAAACCCACGGACTCGCAAATGTTAATTCTTGTAAATACCCTATCATTACCTTATCCATTTATTGGGTCAATGTCCCATTTGATCCGTTATGATGCTGCTCAATAGTTTCTCGTCCATTAGCTGAGGTATCAGTCTCTTCTTCCGGTTGCTTCTCTACTTTAGTTTCCTGAACAAATTGACGAGCAATTTCTATTGATTCCATATTTTGTCCTGCTCCTGGTTTAGATTTAGCAAACTTGGCAAGATCGGCCCGCTCTAATAAGTTTTGTAATATGCCTTTTTGTTTGAAATCTATGTCTTTCGCAGAAAGTTCCGCAAGTATTTCGTCGGTGGTTGATTCCATGGCTAACACCTTAAACCTCCGCTCTATATACTCTCTGACAATATCAGTTAAGGCCACATAATAAGCCTTCACTTCTCCTTGTTGCCACAATTTCTCTTCTTGTAATTCGTCCAGCTTCCTAAGTGCTATGACATGCGGAGGCACATCTGCTTTCACTACCTTAGGCACTTTAACTTCAGCTGGTTTACGCCTTGTAAAGTAATTGATAATTCCTGCAATGATTCCACCTACGATTAACGCAAGAATCAACCAGGGAAGCGTATCCATAAAAGTAATTGGCGCTCCCCTTATATCTTTGATCGGTTTAATATCTGCTTCAGGATTAACAGGTACTGAATTAAAATAGAAGAGTAACTCATTAGAATATACTGTATCTCCTGCCGCTGTAGCCACAGCTAACGGCCCCAAAGTAAATAAACCTGAATCAAAGGAAGTAACTCTTACTCTAAGGGTTTCATTGATTAAATTCGAAGCTGACTGAGTAGTATCTATCCCAAAGTGTTGTACGATTTCTAATCCATTAATCGTATCCACCAGTACAGGCATGCTGACAGCCTGAGAGGGTGGATGAGACACTCTTAATCTTACCATACTCTGCTCTCCTATTCGCAAACGAGTAGAGTCAGAAGCTAAATTAACTTCTGTTTGTTGAGCGAAAGTGGATGTTATAAATAGTAGACAGATTCCCAGGCTACAAATGTACTTAAAGGCTTCTATCCTGTTCATTGATCACTAATTTCCTTAAAAATAACGTCCCGTGTATAATTCCGTTTCTTAAAAAAATGTTAACGTCTTTTCTCCCTCATCATAAACAGATTCATCAAGGCCTTGATATATGAATCCTTGATATTGATACTGACAAAATCAGCACCACTTTTGAGAAAAATATTTTTCGTGTGGTTTAAATTTTCTTTATACCAGGCAGTATAGCTTTCTCTTGTGGCTTTTTGAGAAGTATCAATCCAAACGGTCTCTCCATTTTCTGCATCCACCACTCTTGCTAATCCGATATTAGGTAATTCCTTCTCTCTATCATCAAACAAATGAAGACCTACTACATCATGCCTTCTTTTAGCGATACTCAGGGCATCTTTATAATTGGAACCAGTATTCATAAAGTCAGAAAGAATAAACACAATGCTTCTTTTTTTAAGCATATTTGTGAGATGTCGCAAAACTTCTGCCAGATCTGTTCCTTTCCCCTTTGGTTCCACATTAATGATCTCCCTAATAATGCGTAATATGTGATTGCGCCCCTTTTTCGGACTGATAAATGTCTCAATTTGGTCCGAAAACAACATCACTCCTACTTTATCATTATTACTGATGGCAGTAAAAGATAACACGGCACAAATTTCTGCCATGATATCCTGTTTCATTTGAGCTTCCCCACTTTTATTTGCCTGCGTACCGAATAAGGTAGATCCACTTACATCTACTAACAGCATGACCGTGATTTCTCTTTCCTCCTCAAATACCTTTACATATGGGGCTTCCAATCTGGCCGTAACGTTCCAATCAATATTTCGCACATCATCCCCATATTGATAGCTCCTCACTTCACTAAATGACATTCCTCTTCCCTTAAAAGCACTATGATATTCGCCTGAGAACAACTGATTAGACAATCCTCTCGTTTTTATCTCGATTTTACGCACTTTTTTGAGCAGTTCCTGGGTTCTATCTGTTGCCATATATTCCCTTCCGTTTCATGATATTGGAAGGGCAAATATAAAAAAGTTCCTAGCCTTTCACAGTGAGCACGTGCATAGATCCCGAAATTTAGAAAACCTTAACATTTTATATTAAGTGTTAATACAAGTTCGCTTACTTCACTATAAAGGTAGAATTAATGCCGAATAACCATGGAGCCCCACTTACAAAATGAGGGTTTTTATTAAGAGTAAAGTGGAAAGTAGGATTTAATACAAACAAAGAATTAACTTTGATCTTTGCTTAGCTTGTCAGATGAAAAAATTAACGCTGGAAGAACTAAACAGACTCACCGTCGAAGAATTTAAAAAAGCGCCAAAATTGCCCTTCATCGTAGTGTTGGATAATATTAGAAGTATGCATAATGTAGGGTCAATATTTAGGACAGCGGACGCTTTCAGGATAGAAAAGCTCTATTTATGTGGCATCACTCCTCAGCCTCCTCATAGGGAAATTCAAAAGACAGCTATTGGTGCTCAGGATAGTGTAGACTGGGAATATGCTGATAAAACGATAGAGGTCATCAGAACATTAAAGGAAGAAGGGTACTTAATTATTGTCGCAGAACAAACAGATGGTGGAATTACGTTAGAGGAGATAGATATTCTTCCAGAAATCCCCTATGCGATTGTTCTTGGTCACGAAGTATATGGCGTAGATCAGGAAGTGCTGGAATTAGCAGATTTAGCAGCCGAAATACCTCAGTATGGCACTAAACACAGCTTAAATATCTCCGTCGCAGCAGGTATTTTTATGTATAAGCTAACCACTGCCATGAGAATGAAAGATACATCAGTCAGCTAGGGAATATCCCAATACCTCTTCTATAAACTCTCTCACGCATCCCGATCCTCCCTGGTTTTTCAGGATGATGTGTGCTTGCTGTTGGATCTCCCTGGCAGCATCCGCCGGAGCTGCAGCTAATCCTACTTTTCGCATAAGCTCCAGATCATTGAGATCGTCTCCTATAAATGCGAGCTGATCATAGGACAACGACCTGGATTGTAGCCATTCGTCAACGACTTCTACTTTGGGTCTACTTCCTGTGTAATATAAGAAAACGCCCAACTTTTGAGCCCTTTTCTTCACTAATTGAGGAGTGGCACCAGAACTGATAAATCCTACCTCTACACCATATTTCTTTACCAGATAATGAATCCCCATGCCGTCTTTCACATTAAACCGCTTCATTACCTCTCCGCTTTCTGAATAATACATACTACCATCGGTCATTGTCCCATCTATATCCACCAACAGTAACTTAATATCGTTTCTTATGCTTTTTCCAGGATGGGAATCAGCAGAACTCAGCAGTTGTCTTTCTTTTCGTAATAATTGTTCTGCCAGGGGAATATCTTCCGGGGTAGTAATTTTTATATTGGCATAGCTCCCTTCACAAATAGCCACAGCTTCCATGATTTCCTCATATAAACTGGCATCATCCGTAAAATGCCCTTCTGGTTTGTGTAGGTGAGCGTGGGTAATCTTATCCAGCCTAAAGGTTTGAGGGGTTTGTACATGGAGAAAGCGAGAACGATCCACCGCTTTACTGTTTCCATTCTCTGTTATTTCTCTCACACTGGACTTCACAGGAACACATGAAACAGAAGCTCCTTTTTGTATGGCAGTCTCAAAGGCCTTGCCTAACATTTCTTTTGTGACAAACGGGCGAACCCCATCGTGAATCGCTACATAACATTCTTCTGGAGAGATTATATCCTGAGCCAGTCTTTCCAGGCCCTTTAGAACGGAATCACTACGTGCTACCCCTCCTTCACATAGCCGAATTCTATCTTTGTAATCGTCAGAAACAAATTCCCGAGATATTTCTTCCCACCTATTCATCGAGCTGGCAGGAAGGACCAATGCGACGATTAATTGTTGATCAAAAGCTAAAAACCTCTCTACAGTATGAACGAGAATGGGCTTTCTTTCAAGCATTAAAAATTGCTTTGGAATAGCCGCATTCATCCTTTTCCCTGAGCCACCAGCCACGATCACAGCAGCTTTGTGGACATGATGTGTCATATCATTAATTAAATTACCAACAAGGCATCACCATAGCTATAGAAATTGTACTTTTCCTTTATGGCTTCATCATAGCACTTCATCATCAAATCATACCCCATAAAAGCGGCGGTCATCATCATTAGGGTAGATTTTGGCCAATGGAAGTTTGTCAAAAAGGCATTGCCAATGCTAAAATCATAAGGAGGATAAATAAATTTATCTGTCCATCCTTCTGCCGGATTAAGCATTCTACTGGCTGAAACGGATGATTCCAGGGCTCGCATAGTAGAGGTTCCTACTACTAACACTCTTTTTTTCTCATTCTTGGCCTTGTTGACCATTTCGCTGGTTTCATCGTGAATGACAAAATATTCAGAATCCATCCTATGTTTAGAAAGGTCCTCAACTTCTACCGGACTAAAAGAACCTATTCCAATATGAAGAGTGATAAAAGCTTGCTCTACTCCTTTTAACTCAAATCTCTTCAATAATTCCCTTGTAAAATGTAAGCCTGCAGTTGGGGCAGCCACAGCTCCTACATTTTTAGCATATACTGTTTGATAATCATCTCTATCCCTTGGCTCAACTTCCCGAGTAATGAAAGGAGGAATAGGCGTCTTTCCCAATACATCTATTAAGCCATGTAGTTCTTCATTTTCTCCGTCGTACAAAAATCGAATCGTTCTTCCTCTAGAGGTGGTATTATCTACCACTTCCGCAATCAAATCATTCTCACCGAAGAACAATTTATTACCCACCCGAATTTTTCTTGCAGGCTCTACCAATACATCCCACAATTTCTGCTTGGCATTCAATTCACGTAATAGAAACACCTCGATCTTGGCACCAGTCTTTTCTTTCTTCCCTATCAATCTCGCAGGAAACACTTTCGTATCGTTTAACACCATGATATCTCCTTCATCAAAATAAGAGAGAATATCAAAAACTTTCTTGTGCTCTATTTCCCCTGTCTCTCTGTGGGCGACCATCAGTCTGGCTTCATCACGTGGATCGAATATATATTGGGCTACTAAATCGGAGGGAATCTCAATGTTGAAGGAGGATAATTTCATTGCCATATAATAGAACTTAAATATTGATTGACGTCAATTTATTAACTTGAGCTATTGGAAGCCAACGCGCAAAAATATATTCATGATTTTGTTTAAGCAAGTATCCCAGCCCTAATCCTGTATACATTGTCCTAAAAATATTCACTTTTCTTTTAAGTTCTCTTCAATCCTACTAATTTTGCACAAATTTTCTCCAACATATGCCATTAGATCCTTCCATTAAATCCGTCCTTATCATTGGTAGTGGTCCTATCATCATCGGTCAAGCATGTGAATTTGATTATTCTGGCTCTCAGGCCTCTCTTGCTTTAAAGGAAGAGGGGATCACTGTGTATCTGATTAATTCAAATCCGGCGACAATCATGACTGATCCTGTAACCGCTGATCATATTTTTCTGTTACCCTTAACTCCAGAATCCATTGAGCAAATTCTCAAACAGCATAAGATAGATGCTGTATTGCCTACGATGGGGGGACAAACGGGATTGAATTTATGTACCAATTGTGCTAAAGCAGGTATTTGGGACAAGTATAATGTGCGGGTAATAGGAGCAGATCTGGATGCTATTCAAAAAGCAGAAGACAGAGAGGCGTTTAGGCTGTTGATGCACGAAATGAAATTGAATGTCCCTCGGGCTGAGATCGCTAACTCTTTTCTTAAAGGGAAAGAAATTGCGCAACGAATAGGGTTTCCTTTGGTGATCCGTGCCTCCTATACGCTGGGAGGAAGTGGGGGAGCCTTTGTTAATTCACCACAGGAATTTGAACACCTCTTATCGCACGGATTAAAAACTTCTCCAGTTCATGAGGTATTGATAGAAGAAAGCATTAAAGGTTGGCGGGAGTATGAATTAGAAGTCATGCGGGATTTGGCCGGAAATAAGATAGTGATTTGTACGATAGAAAATCTGGACCCAATGGGCATACATACCGGAGATTCTATTACAGTCGCTCCGGCTATGACGCTACCAGACACGATCTATCAACAAATGAGGGATCAGGCATTCAGGATTTTGGATGAATTAGGAGATTTTGCCGGTGGGTGTAATGTCCAATTTTCAGTAGATCCGAATTCTGACAGGCTCATCGTCATAGAGATTAACCCCAGGGTTTCTCGTTCTTCTGCTCTTGCTTCCAAAGCTACGGGTTATCCGATTGCCAGAGTAGCTGCAAAATTAGCGGTAGGATATCGTCTGGATGAATTGGCCAATCAAATTACGAAAACGACTTCTGCCTTCTTTGAACCTTCATTGGATTATGTGATCGTAAAGATACCTCGTTGGAACTTTGACAAATTTCAGGGAGCGGATGTAAAGCTGGGCCTACAGATGAAAGCGGTGGGAGAAGTCATGGGAATAGGGAGAAGTTTCAATGAAGCCCTACAAAAAGCCTGTCAATCTCTTGAAAATAATAGAAATGGGATGGGAGCCGATGGTAGGGAGCTGAAGGATCTGGAAACCATTATGCATAGCCTGAAAGAACCTTCTTCAGATCGCATTTTTCACATTAAAGATGCGATGCATTTGGGAATTCCATTAAAGGATATAGAAGAAAGTACCCAAATAGATCCCTGGTACCTCAAGCAAATTGAGTATTTAGTCATGCTGGAAAAGGAAATCACCAGATATACACTGGAAACGATTCCTCGCATGTTACTCCTTGAAGCCAAAAAGAATGGATATGCTGATCGACAAATAGCCCATCTTCTCAGATGTTTAGAGAGTGAAGTATACAAGAAACGGCTTGAGCTGGATGTGAAAAGAGTTTACAAATTAGTAGATACCTGTGCAGCCGAATTTAAAGCGGATACGCCCTATTTTTATTCCACCTTTGATGAACAGAATGAATCGGTCAGAACGGATAAGAAAAAGGTCGTCATTTTTGGATCAGGCCCTAACCGAATCGGCCAGGGAATAGAGTTTGATTATTGCTGCGTTCACGGAGTGTTGGCTGCCAAGGAAATGGGCTATGAAACCATTATGATTAACTGTAATCCCGAAACGGTTTCTACAGATTTTAACATCGCTGATAAACTGTATTTCGAGCCTGTTTTCTGGGAACATATTTATGAAATCATTCAGCACGAACAACCTGAAGGCGTCATTGTCCAATTGGGAGGGCAAACGGCACTGAAACTGGCGGAAAAACTAAACCGATACGGCATACCCATACTGGGAACAAGCTTTGATATGATGGATATGGCTGAAGATAGAGGAAGATTCTCAGAGTTATTAAGATCTCTCGATATTCCCTATCCCGAATTTGGAGTAGCAGAAAATGCTGATGAAGCACTAGAAGTGGCCCATCGTGTAGGTTATCCCGTACTCGTCAGGCCTTCCTACGTTTTAGGAGGTCAAAATATGCGAATTGTCATTAATGACGATGAATTGACTCGGCATGTGATCAAAATATTCAGCCAAATGCCTGGAAATCGGGTATTGGTAGATCACTTTTTAGATGGAGGAATCGAAGGAGAAGCCGATGCAATGGCTGATGGCGAAGATGTACACATTATGGGCATCATGGAACATATAGAACCTGCGGGTATACATTCAGGTGATTCTATGGCTGTTCTTCCCCCTTTCTATTTTTCAGAAGAGATCCTGGAGGAACTAAGACAAATCTGTAAAAAGATTGCTAAGGCCATGAATGTGGTGGGCCTTATCAATATCCAATTTGCCGTAAGGGATAATAAAATTTACATCATCGAAGCAAATCCCCGAGCTTCCAGGACGATGCCTTTTATTGCCAAAGCTCATCAAATTCCCTATGTAAATTACGCCACTAAGCTGATGTTAGGAACCCATAAAATTAAGGATTTCAACATTAAGCCTAAACTCAAAGGCTATGCGATTAAGGTTCCGGTATTCTCTTTTCACAAATTCCCGAATGTAGATAAGAATTTAGGACCTGAAATGAAATCTACTGGAGAGAAAATTAACTTTATTAAGGACTTGAAGGACTCCTTTTTTGTGAAAGCTTATAATGAGCGGAATATGTATCTTTCCAGATAATAGCATGTAAGGAAGATACATGTGCAGATGGCCCGAGAATGTATCATCATTCATGAAATAGCCATATAGATATTCTGGATTCAGATAATGATTACAAGAAGAATGCAACAATTACTGTTGTTCCCCTTCTTCATCTTCACTAAGATCTCCTGCCTCCCTGGTAGAAGTAGGCTGCTCTGCAGTAGGTTTAGCGAATGAACAGGTGGTGTAATTCTCTATAAATTCAGGATCATATTTAGAAATCCCATACGCTAAGAGTAAGAAGAAAGAAATACCTGCCAGTCCTGTCATACTACCGATCAATTCACTTCCTCCTACTACCCAAAAGTTTGAAGCGGGAATGATAAAATTAAGTACCCCTCTAAATGCCGCAGAAGCACCTACAGAGTTTGCTTTATAATTCAAATACGTCATGGAAAAGGAAGTACTTATACAAAATCCTATTAACACAAGAATTTCCTCAACGGGTATTTCAGCAAGCCCTCCTCCAGAAAGCATGATTAATGGCAAAAAGCTCAACCCCCATAATCCTCCTACCATGATGTTGCTTTCCCAGTAGCCGAGTTTTCTGGTTTCCACAGTCATTAATCCACGCCAACCAATTTCTTCTCCCAAAGTAAAAAGGATATATAAGTTGGGACCGAGTATTAATCCCATCACCAACAATACAACAAATAAAATTAATACCTCAGGAGGAGTATCGAATACGCCTAATTCTTGTGTATAATCAGATAAAGGATAGGACTCTAGTACTGTAAATGGCACTTCCAATTGCAGTACTTCAGAAAAGGTATAAATAATCTCTCCAAAACCAGGAAGATCCAACAGATTTCCGAACAAGAAAACAATGAGTAAAGTTCCTCCCATCGCTATATATGGAAGAATGGCCGCTATCCAGTACCATCTTTGGTTCATATACTTCCGAATCAATCCCAGGTCTGTCATGGATTCTTTATAAATCCCCATCTGAACTATGGCCGCTGCAATACCGGGAGCCCATAAATAGGCAAACATCTGACTAATTTCTTCCCACAATTCATTGCCTTCTCCAAAACTAATAAAGGAAA
The DNA here is from genome assembly GCA_965262565.1 of Bacteroidia bacterium. Classification (GTDB taxonomy): domain Bacteria; phylum Bacteroidota; class Bacteroidia; order J057; family J057; genus CBDHFQ01. The sequence goes on along the minus strand of CBDHFQ010000008.1, from coordinate 307,242 downwards.
AAACAGCGGTAATCAATCCATATAGTCCCAACAACAAGCCAATGAACCAAAATATTTTCTTATAATTCATAAAATTGATATTCCTAGCAATAATGGAAATAGTATTTCATCAATATAATCATGTTACGGAATTAATTCAACCCGGTTTTATCTACTTTTAAGAATATTGAAGTAGGAAACAGTAACCTCATCCCACCTCTTTTTCGTATGGTGGCTATGAAGAAGTGTAAAATAAATGAGCCTCAGTTGATTCGATTACCTAAGATGTTTATCGCTTGTTTCTTTTTGGGTTTCTTATTGCTCAACACACTTTATGCCCAATCCCTTCCCGCTTATTACGTTTATTTTGTAGATAAAGGCCCACAACCATCCAAGCCTATCAATCACCATAATAGCTTTTATGATCAGGCGCTTTACCCACCCTATATTGTAACCCTAAGAGAAACAGGAGTCTACATACGCCATTCATTAAAGTGGTTAAATGCCGTGAGTATAGAAGCTAATGAAACACAATTGGCACACATTCGCCAACTTCCTTATGTCGCATCCATTGTCCCCTTATCCTATACATCACAACGACAATATTATCCTTCTACCGCTGACTATCCCTTTCGTTTTTCAGGCTCTCCTCCTACCCCAGCCACTCACCATATCCCTTTACATTCAACCAGCCAAATAACTGATAGTAAACTGGATACCTTATACAACTTATATAGAAACCTCATGCATTCGGAAGTGATGGAAAAATTAGCTCTTTCGGGAAAAGGAGTGAGAATAGCGGTATTTGATGCAGGATTTGAGGAAACGTTGACACACCCGGCTTTAGCTCACTTGGTGGAAGGAAATCAGATTATAGCTGCGAAGGATTTTTATGATGGCGATGATGATCCATATCACCACTCTCTTCACGGTACCCAAGTGTTGAGTTGTTTAGCAGGAATGTATAAAGATCAACCCATCGGATTTGCACAAGGAGCGGAATTTTTATTGGCTCGGACAGAACATGAGCGCAAGGAATTTACTTATGAGGAAGATCACTGGATAGCTGCATTGGAATGGGCAACGGAAAATGAATCTAACATCGTTAGTAATTCTATCACCTTTACAGATTTCAGATACAGCTATGAAGATATGGATGGACAAACGGCCCCGGTTAGTAAAGCTGCCCAGATTGCCTCTGAAAAAGGCGTGTTAATTATTTCGGCCATGGGAAATGAAGGAGATAGTAAGTGGAAATATATGGGAGCACCTTCAGATGTTCCTGCTGTATTATCTGTTGGGGGTTCTATGCCAATGATGCCTATGCATATCCCTTTTGCTTCGGTAGGTCCGAATTATGTGAAGGAGCGCAAACCCAACATCTCTGCACCAGCTTATTTGGTAGGCGCTCAGAAAAAAGGGAAGTACGATATATTAGCCGGAACCTCTTTTTCTACTCCAATAATAGCTGGAATGGCAGCTTGTTTACAAGAATCTCGTCCTAAAGCTACTGGCCAGGAACTTAAAAAAATGATAGAGCAATTGGGCCATTTTTATCCTTATTATGACTACTATTTGGGATCAGGGATTCCCGATCTTAGCAAACTTACTGCTGCTTCATCCGAATCGGATAGCACGCTACCTCATTTTCAGGTAGGTTTCAAAGGTGATAGCGTCATCATTGCTTTTGATACTACTTATATGCGAACGGATAGCCTGCTATTTCCCAACGGAAGGGTGTTGTATTTTCATAAAGAGCATCCAGATGGCTATTTAACAGGATCTTATTTCGCCCAAATCCCCAATCATAACCGCTATTATTTTTTCAGGCGAAAGGAAGAGCCAGGAATTCTCAGAATTTGGTTTGAAGGACATTTGTTTGAATATGAGGTGAAGTGATGGGGGATAAGAATGAAGTGATGAAGGAACTGAAGAGCTACTTCAGATAAGAAGGGTAAAAGTAGATCAAGCTACTCTCCAGAGATGGGTATTAAGATTTATGCTTCTCATGGAAGCAAATGGTAGAAAAAAGAAAGCGAAAAGTTGGCTTTAGATAGTGCCTCGATGATACTTATATCAAAGTAAAGGGTAAATGGGTTTGTCTGTATCATGCTGTTGATCAAGATCATCAAAAGATAGAACGGGGCAGCTATATAGGAACCGGGAAGCTCAGAAAGGATGGTATGTAAATGGAGCAATTACAACAGGTTCTGCTGAAGGAGGAGTACCTATCTTAAGTGGGTATGGCCATCGAGGTAATGTGGGTGAGGAAAGAAAGTGTCAGGAGTCCCGAAGTCTTTAGAGAGCCATCCTGCCTCTGTAAGCAAAGAGGAAGACTTCGTATATCAGAGCTTGCCTTCTTCTTTTAGCTGCTGTTCAAAGGTTTTGATAGGTATATAATCAGGATCTCGTCGCCTTATTTCCGCTTGGATACCATCGTAAATATCCTCCCATAGCTCCCGATAACGCATGATATCAATGACTACGACTGCACGGTCGTTCTGCTCATCTATAGTAAATGTAATCCCTGGTAATTATTCCATCTTTGTCATTTCTTACTTTCATAAAGATACGGATTTTTATGTTATTCGATTTCTTTTGGGGGATTACATTAGGGATGATATTTATCCAACTCTTCTTTGAGTCCCTCCAAACAAAGAGGGCATTATGTTTGGTGCTACAAACATAGCAATGACCAGCTAGATATTTGATCGCCTCCATTCCACCTGGCGAAGGCGGGGTCATACATTCTAAAGCCATAATCGTACCACCCCAAATCCAATTCGGAGTGTAACTCCTTCCCATTATATCTATACCTAATCTCTGGATTAGCCATTTCGGATTGTCCAATAGCCATCTGTAAACCAAAAGGGTAGTAGTGATCTATTTGTAGGACTTCCGTATTGGGTTCTAGCGTGTGTGTATCATTGATATCCGAAAAACTTACCCTAACATTTCCTAAATGATCCTTTAAAAAATAGTCATATCTGAACTTATCATCAGTTACCAGAACTCTACCTTCCTCATGCTGGAAATGGAGCAAACTGTCATTTTTGTAAAAGAACCCACTTACATATAAAAAATAGTCATATCTGAACTTATCATCAGTTACCAGAACTCTACCTTCCTCATGCTGGAAATGGAGCAAACTGTCATTTTTGTAAAAGAACCCACTTACATAATCGTGAGTGATTGGAGAGTTTCCATTACTATTATATAAATATTGGGTTCCAATGAAGCCTGGATATTAATAAGAAGAAACCACCTCTATAGCTGAAGCGGTTTTATAATAGAAACCCCTAACTAATCCTCGACCCATACTGCATCTCATAATAACTACGATAAGCCCCAGACTTCACTCGATTTACCCAATCCTGATGTTCCAAATACCATTGAACGGTTTTTTGTAATCCCTCCTCAAACTGTAACGATGGGGTCCAACCTAGCTCCTTTTCTAATTTGGAAGGATCAATGGCATAACGCATGTCATGTCCGGGCCTATCCTTCACAAAATGGATTAGCTTGTGAGCACTTCCCTTAGTTCTCCCCAATTGTGCATCTACTGTATCGCATAATAGATGGATGAGATCAAGATTTTTCCACTCATTCCTTCCTCCTATATTATATGTCTCTCCATTGTTTCCTCGATGAAAAATAACATCTATCGCCTGACAATGATCTTCTACCCACAACCAATCTCTCACATTGTCCCCAGCGCCATACACGGGAAGTGGTTTTTCTTCTATGATATTGGCAATAAACAGCGGAATCAACTTTTCAGGAAATTGATAAGGGCCATAATTATTGGAACAATTCGACATCACAAAAGGCAAATGGTAAGTATTTCCGTACGCCCGAACAAAGTGATCGGAACTAGCCTTGGAAGCGGAATATGGACTCTGTGGATCATAGGGAGTTTCTTCGACAAAATATTCCCCATCATGTAGAGAACCATACACTTCATCTGTAGAAACATGATAAAAGCGAACATCATTTCTCCCTTTCCAAAAATGCTTAGCCACATTTAACAAAATTACGGTGCCTAATACATTAGTTTTGACAAATGCTAAGGGATTCAAAATACTTCTATCTACATGACTTTCAGCAGCAAGATGAATTACTCCATTGATTCCATAAGTCTCAAAGATATGCGTTAGCTGATCCTCCTCACAAATGTCTCCTTTAATAAAGGTATAATTCGGAGCATGTTCCAAATCAGAAAGGTTTTCTAAATTTCCCGCATAACTTAAAACATCAAGATTATAAATTTGATAATCGGGGTATTTATTAACCATGTGCCTCACCAGGTGAGAACCTATAAAACCCGCCCCTCCGGTAATTAATATGTGTCTATTTTCCATTTGATACTTTTTTTATTGGAACAATGAGCAACTGCCTGCCTTACTATATTACCGCTTATTTCGTTGGCTAACACTTAATTTTAAGCCAATTGTTAACCAGACCAATCATTATTTTTTAGTGAACTATTCTTACCTACTATCATACATCACCTTTGGTTACGGCACCCTGTGAGTTCCTGATTATGCTAGCCTTTTTATCTATTACACACTTCCTCGAAAAGGAATCAAAAGTTAAATTTTTTTTTAGCGGAAAAATATTAAGTTGACAGAATTAACAATAAGGCAAAAGATTTTCACCATTATAAGAATTCCTAAATCAAGTATCGTTTATGGACGAACAACAACAAAAAGCATCCGGATCTCAAATTAGTATAGAATTATCAAAAGAAATTGCGAGAGGGATCTATAGTAACCTTGCCATTATTTCTCACTCTAACTCTGAATTTATTCTGGATTTTGTACAGGTATTACCCGGTACGACGAAAGCCGAAGTAAGGTCCAGAATTATCTTAACTCCTCAACATGCCAAGAGACTTTTATATGCACTTAAGGACAACATTGATAAATTTGAGGGGCAACATGGAGAAGTTCCTATAAAAGAAAAAGAGTTACAAATTCCCCCTACTTTTGGAGGGCCTCCCGGATATGCATAAGGAGGATAACTTATGATGTAATAAAAGAAACCATCTATAAGAAAAACCTTATAGATGGTACAAAATTCCTAAATGGAAATAAATTGTTTATAGTAAGTTATTAACTAATATTCTTGAAAAAAGCTTCTCCTATTCACTCTGTTACTTTCCAGATACATAATATTACCTCGTATGCCATAATAAATTCCTCCCATGGTAAAGTAGTCAGTACCAAATATACTCTGACAACCATTGTCTTTGATCAAGAAATCTAATTGTAGAGGAATTCGATTAACTAATCTCGGATCGTTTAAGGAGGCAGCATTAACATGAAATAGACTAAATCCTAATGACCCATCTGTATTAAAGGTTGGATAAGATAGGGTGTCTAAAAAATATCTTCCCTGATCTTCCCATTTGGTTCCAACCAAACGCTCATATTTAAATATGTGAACGGATGAATCAACAGATTGGACAGTAAAAGGAGTAATTCCATCAGCACTAATTTGAACACTGCTGATTGAATCTTGTGGAATAGGACCTAAATTGGTAAACCTCTCTAATACTACCCGACCTCTCTCTCCTCTATCAGCAAAACCGATAAAGGCATTATTTCTGGTAGACAACATTTGCTTGAAAGCAGGTTCATCAGTATGAACACAACTCCATGCTGATACACTACGAGAAGCATCATTAAGCTGTAATTCTCTTCTCTGATCACTAACTGCTTGGGATAGTTGTTCTAGTTGAGCGGAAGTAAATGAAGGAAATGCTTCCACACTTGGATGCTGAGCCAGGGCTTCTAACTCAATACTGGACAATAACTCAGTAGATTCAGGAGAAACTTCCTGCACCTGGAGTTCTTCGCTGCATGCTGTCATTCCTATCAGACCAATAACACAGGCAGCCAACCAGATTTTAGTGGATAATTTATACATAGATACGGCGCTAAAAATAATAGATAAAATGCCTTAGAAAATTTAAAGATAATGACAGTTTATCTGATGATAAAAATATTTTCAGGTATAATCTACAACCTTTGGAAAATAAATCACACCATAATTATTACGTTTTGTTATTCAATATATTATTTAAATCTCTAAAAAAAAGATTTAATGTAAGATGATATCATTGCCAACAGTCATAATTCTATGGCGAATGGTACAAATTACGGATAGTGGAGAGACCAATACTGGTGAATCTTACTGAAAAGCCAATAAACGTTAGGTAATTACCGTGCTAAGGTGTATTATTATAGACTATATGATGTAAGAATTTTTTACATTTTTATTCATTATTCAGGTTCTACTTGATGATGATAGAACCCATTTCCAATCAATTATTTAATCCCGACTCTATGAAACTGATTTACTACACAGCTATTGCCCTTTTAGTAAATTTAACTATTCCTGTATTGGGCCAGGAACCAATCTCGCCCAATAAGGCGAATCAACTACTACAGTCCTTAAAAACGTTTTCGAATAACATTGATAATCCGTTGTTAGCTCATGATAAAGCAAGAACACTGGATACCTCTCCGTCACAAAAACCCGTAGAGGAATTGGCTACCACAGATGCGTTGTTCGATTTAGTTTTTGAATATAATGTTTCTGATTCAGCAAATATTAATGGAGGAGTCTTGGGATTAACATTTACCGGAGAGGAGTTTTGGTTACCTAACTTTTCCACAGATACTATATTTAGGATTTCTCCTCAGGGTAATTTTTTGGGAATTACTGAACTACCTTTAAGAAGCATTTTTTCTCTCACTTATGATGGCAATACGGTTTATGCGTCAGACAATGGGACAAGTATTTTCGGTATTGATCCTGCTACCTTCGAAATAGTAGATACTATCTTTACCGAACTCCCACCTATCCTTTCACTGGCTTTTGATGGTGAATTAGATAATGGTAATGGAGGGTTCTATCTTAGCAATATCAATAATCCTAATCTGGGTATAGGAGATATCTTTGCTATTGATAGGGAAGGTAACTCTTTAGATACAATCCCCATCAGCATTCACGGATTCAATGGAATTCTCGATCTTGAAGTAGATAGAATTAGTGCAGGAGGACCTTATCTCTGGGTATCCGATGCAGGAAATGATCTTATTGGCACAACGTTAAAGCAGTTTTCTCTTGCTGAAAACCGTCCTACAGGTATATTAAGAGATATTTCCCTTGACATAGCTGACCCAAATATCAGCATAGGTGGAATCGTTATTTTAGAAAATTTTGTAGATACCGTAGATGTACTTACCGTTCTCAGCCAGGGAAATACAAATGTTTTATTAGGATATGAGCTAAGCTTCGTACCCCCTTCTATTGAGTTGAGAATGGAACAATTATCTATCCCCGGCCCTTTATCTATCATTCCCATAGATCAATTGGACAGCGTGGTAGTAGAAGGAAGTTTTATTAATCTTGGATTTGAGACAGTAGATTCTGTAGGCGTGTTGCATTTTGCGTTTGATGAAGATATTAACCTGATTGGAGCCGCTTTAGATACTTTTCTAAATGTAGGTCCCAATGATACTGTGCAATTCGAATCTCCCAATTTATTTCTTCCAGCAGCTTTAGCAGATCAATTCTACATTTTATCGAGTGAAGTATTAGCATTTGATAGTACCATTGTAGAATTGGATACCACAGATAATTTCCAGGTCATTTTCTTTGGTACTTCAGATTCTACGCTGGCACGAGATATAGGACTATTAGGATTTACCGGAATTCCCCCTGCGGATTTTCCCAATACAATTCTCGGACAAAATTTCGCTTTAAATACACAAGATGCTATTACGTCAATAACATTCTTGATCGTCCCCTTTCAGGAAAATCTCAATGATATCATATCTGCTTCCTTGTATTCTGTAGATCCTGTTACCCATGTCCCTCAAACATTTTTATCGGGTACAGTTCCTTACATTATTTCCCAAGATGATATTGATTTAACTAATCTTGGTCAAGCCACTGTAGTTACGCTTCCATTAGCTGCCGGACCGTTCACCTTACCAGAAGGAGAATTTTATGTGGGAATAAATCAAGGGACCAATGAATTAGGGATTGGTACAAGAGATAGTCTGTATACCCCTAATTCTACCTGGGTGGGAAGTACGGCCTTTCCTGATAATTGGCTAAGCAACGAACAATTATTTATAGATGGTGAATTTGTATATGCCATTCGCCCCGAATTCAGTTTCTGTGATATTGTAGTGGATAGCTTGGGTTCCTTGCCGGATGATGGTTCAGGTTCTGGTATCGCAGAGATTAGGATTAGTGGAGGAAACCCTCCATACCTCTTTCTATATAGCAATGGGCAAAATGATTCTATTGCTGAAAATCTCCCAGCAGGAACCTACGAGATTAACATCGTGGACAATAGAGGGTGTAGATTAACCGAATCAATCGAAGTTCCATTGGTAACCAGTATAGAAGATCAATTGGCTGCGGGAGTAGAAAGTTTAAATGTTTATCCTAATCCTGCCAAAGGAAATATACACCTGGATCTTCAGTTATCAGAAGCTCAAACTACACAAATTAGTATTAATACACTTACGGGTAACAATGTATTCAATACATCACTTTTGAGAAGAAAACAATTTAAGGAAGTACTAAACTTAGAACACCTGAGTCCGGGAATGTATTTGATTAATGTAACAACAGAACAAGGGTCAGTAGTTCAAAAGTTATCCATCAAATAATGCTAAACGTACTGAATGACATAAAAAGGCCGGGAAGAATTTTCTTGGCTTTTTTTGCTTTTAATCTTTTCTTCATACTTTCCGTAAAATCAAAAAGTAGTTTATAAATCAGAAGATTTTTACTAAATTATAAGTTGTAAAGATTGAATGCTAAAATCATATAAATCATGTGGAATAAGCTGAGAAAAAATACATTGTTAAAAACTTATTATCATCTTCCACTTTGGGGAAAGATTGCAGTGCCAGCAGGATTATTATTTTTAGCTAGTGCACTCATTAGTATGATGAAGACGATTTTTGGTATTGCTCTTATTGGATTAGCCGTTTATCTAGTGGTTAGTTTTTACCTTTACGTAAGAAAGAGAAACCTAAAAAGAACAAAATAGTACTATACACATTTTATTATCAGAATGAATGTCCCACATATTGACTATGTGGGATTATTTTTTATTTCTTTTCTACATTTGCCGTATGTTTGCGTTCTCTTTTTAGAGAATATTTTTCAATACTAACTAGGGACAATTAGTTCCCAGGGGAAATATCCTTTTATACCTGGAACGATTTTATATGGCAATATCAAAAACATATACACCCGGAGACATTGAAGATAAATGGTATCAAGCCTGGCTTGAAGCAAAGGTTTTTTCTTCTCAACCTGATGAAAGGGAACCTTATACAATTACTATCCCTCCCCCCAATGTAACGGGTATCCTCCATATGGGGCATATTCTTAATAATACCATTCAGGATGTGCTTATTCGCAGGAAGAGAATGCAAGGTTATAACGCTTGTTGGGTTCCTGGAACCGACCATGCTTCTATCGCTACAGAAGCAAAAGTAGTAACGATGCTGGCTAAGCAGGGAATAGCCAAAGATAGCCTTACCAGAGAAGAATTCCTTCAATATGCTTATGAATGGAAAGATAAATATGGTGGAATCATTCTGAAGCAATTAAAAAAATTAGGTGCAAGTTGCGACTGGGATAGAACTGCCTTTACGATGGATCCTGACTATTCACGGGCAGTTATCAAGGTTTTTTGCCAATTATATGAAGAAGGATATATATATAGAGGGATCAGAATGGTCAATTGGGATCCTCAAGCACGCACAGCCGTTTCTGATGAAGAAGTTAACTATAAAGAAACTCCTGGGAAACTATATAAAGTTCAGTACAAGATAGTTGGAGAAGCGGAAACCTACATTACGATAGCAACTACCAGACCTGAAACTATTTTAGGAGATACCGCCGTAGCGATTCATCCGGAAGATGAACGCTATATTCACTTGCATGGCAAACAGGCTTTAGTTCCATTAGTCAACAGACCCATTCCCATTATTCTTGATACATATGTTGATAGAGAATTTGGTACCGGCGCTTTAAAGATTACTCCAGCACATGATATAAATGACTATGAGATTGGGATAAGGCATCATCTCGATTCCATCGATATTTTTGAAGAAGATGGCACCATCAGCCCTGCAGGCGAATTGTATATCGGCATGGATCGTTTCGAACTACGCAAGCAGATAGCAAAGGACTTGAAAGAAGCTGGTCATCTACTGGAAATAGAGGATTATATGCATTCAGTAGGTTATTCCGAACGGACTCATGTTGCGATAGAACCCAGGCTCTCGATGCAGTGGTTTCTGAAAATGAAAGAGATTTCCCAGCCTGCCCTGGATGCTGCAGAGAAAGGCGATGTTCAACTGATTCCCAATAAGTTCATCAATACTTATCGGCATTGGATGGAAAATGTTCGGGACTGGTGTCTTTCACGCCAATTATGGTGGGGACATCAAATTCCGGCTTATTATATCAAAGGGAGTAAAAATTATGTCGTTGCAGCTAGCTCGGAAGAAGCACTCCAGAAAGCCCAAGCTAAGTTTGGAGCTGATTTACATATGCAAGATTTACAACAGGATCCCGATGTGCTGGATACCTGGGCTTCCAGTTGGTTATGGCCCATTGCTGTATTCGATGGCATTAACCGACCTGACAATCCTGATATATCGTACTATTATCCTACGAATGATTTAGTTACGGCTCCTGAAATTTTATTCTTTTGGGTAGCTCGGATGATTATTTCTGGAATTAAATTCCGTCAGGAAATCCCTTTCAAACATGTTTATCTGACGGGAATCGTTAGAGACGATCTCAGAAGAAAGATGAGTAAATCCCTGGGGAATTCCCCTGATCCGCTAGATCTGATAGCTCAATATGGAGCTGATGGGGTAAGAGTGGGAATGCTTCTTGCTTCACCTGCGGGAAATGACTTACTGTATAAAGAAAGCCTGGTAGAACAAGGCCGAAATTTTGCCAATAAAATCTGGAATGCCTTCAGACTGGTTTCCGGGTGGAACACGATGAATGAACCAGCCCTGGAAAGAGAAAAAATTGCTGTTGACTGGATGAATAATCGCTATGAAGAAGTAGCGCAAGAGATTGAAGATCATTTCTCCAAGTTTCGGATTTCAGATGCCTTAATGAGTGTATATAGATTAATTTGGGATGACTTTTGTTCCTGGTATCTGGAAATGGTCAAGCCTGATTATGGTAAGGCATTGTCTCAGGCTACCTATGAGCAAACCATACATCTGTTTGAACGGCTGATGCAAATTCTACATGCTTTTATGCCTTTCATTACAGAGGAAATTTGGCACTCCCTCAAACAAAGAGAACCAGGTGCATTTATTGCCACTTCTCATATTCCATCTTTAGGGAAAATGGACCGTTCTTCTTTAAATGAAATGGAATTGATTAAAGAAGTCATCTCAGCCATAAGAAAATTCAGGCTGGATCAGCAAATTCCGTTCAAGGAGCCATTAGATCTTCATCTATTTACAGCTTCCCCAGCATTATTTCAGAAATATGCTTCTGTTATTTCGAAATTAGTCCATATGGGACAAATGGAATTTGTAGATGATAAGCCAGAAGGGATGTTAGGAATGAACATAAAAGCACATGAAATTTATATTCCCGCTGGTGAAATAGATGTAGAAGTAGAACTCGATAAAATTGAGAAACAAATTATCAGAAAGGAAAAGCTTATGAAAGGGGCCAAAGCGAAATTATCCAATGAGAAATTTGTTAATAACGCCCCTGAGAAAGTAGTTGAGATGGAAAAGAAAAAGCTGGCGGACGCTGAAACAGAACTTAATTTATTGAGAGAACGACTTTCTGTTTTAAAAACTAAAGTTTAATGAACACCTTTGTAAAATGAATGTTGTAATAAGAAATTTAATAATTAGTCTATGTTCTGGGCCAATTAAATTAGATTTACAGCAAAATTAATTATATTACATAATCAAGATGTGTTCTTGAAGTAGTCCAGTAAGATTATTGACAACAGATTGTAAATATTATTTATTATGATGATATCAAATTTATTACTTGCACCTCAGCTCCTTTTCTCTTTACCCGGAGGGCCTGAGGTATTCATCATACTTTTAGTAGTTTTATTGCTTTTCGGAGCCAAAAAAATTCCTGAATTAGCCAGAGGATTAGGTAAAGGGATTAGAGAGTTTAAAGATGCTTCTCGTGAGATCAAAAAAGAAATCGAACACGAAGCTAATGAAGTTAAGAAAATAGCAGATCAGAATTAGTTCTGGTGAAGAAATATCGAATTTACAGTGATATTCGAAGAGATTTGGAGGCAGGACATCTTACTTGCCTCCAATTAACTCAAAAATATCTCTCGGCCATACATTCACATTCCCATCTCAACTTATTCCTAGAAGTCTTTGAGGAAGAGGTGATTAGCCAAGCACAGCTCATTGACCAAAAAATAAAGGAAAGAAGGGCCGGGAAGTTAGCGGGTTTGGTTATAGGGATTAAGGATGTGCTGTGTTACAAAGATCATTCCCTTACGGCTTCCTCTCACATCCTGTCAAATTTCTCCTCTTTATTTACAGCAACAGCCGTAGAGCGATTGCTGGAAGAAGATGCTATCATTATAGGCAGGTTGAATTGTGATGAGTTCGCTATGGGTTCTTCCAATGAGAATAGTTACTTCGGCCCAAGTAAAAACCCTATAGATGATTCAAGAGTTCCGGGAGGTTCTTCAGGTGCTTCGGCTGCAGCCGTAGCTGCTCATATGTGTCATGCTGCACTTGGTTCAGATACAGGAGGATCTGTAAGACAACCTGCCAGTTTTTGTGGAGTCGTCGGATTTAAACCTACCTATGGAAGAATATCCAGATGGGGACTTATTGCATATGCTTCTTCCTTTGATCAAATAGGAACTCTTACTCAGTCAGTTGAAGATGCTGCCCTACTTCTTCAAATCATGGCAGGGGAAGATGGAAAAGATAATACTGCTTCCACCAAGGCTACAGATAATTATTCGCAATATATTCCTCTTCCTTCTACGGCTAAAGATCGAGATCATCCAGCTTTCCCCACAAGAAAGGTAGGCTATTTCCCTTCTATAATGGAAAATGAAGCAGTGGATGAGGAAATTCGCCTACATACGAAAGAATCATTATCGCAACTCGAAGATGCTGGTCATCAATTAGTACCTTTAGATTTCTCCTATTTCGACTATCTTGTTCCCTGTTATTACATCCTCACTACAGCAGAAGCCTCTTCCAACTTATCCCGCTTTGATGGAATAAGGTATGGATATAGAACAGAGACAGGAGAAGATTTAACTCAGATTTATACCAAAAGCAGAACAGAAGGGTTTGGAACGGAAGTGAAAAGGAGGATTATTCTGGGAACTTTTGTCTTATCTGCAGGATTTTTTGATGCTTATTACACTCAAGCCACCAAAGTCCGACGGCTGGTTAAAAATGCTACTCTCAAAATGTTTGAGAAATGTGATACAATTCTCACCCCAACTTCCCCATCTATCGCATTCAAACTAGGAGAAAAAAAGGATGACCCTGTCCAAATGTACCTGAGCGATATATTTACCGTACATGCTAATCTGGCAGGATGTCCTGCTATGTCTATCCCATACGGAACACATTCTTCAGGATTACCCGTTGGCATTCAATTGATGGGAAGGCCTTTTGAAGAAGCCCTACTGCTGGGAATGGGAAAGGAATTGCTGAGATAAATTTACTCCCAGCTTACATACGTAATATTTCACATAGAATTATTTCTTACCCTTTTTCATTTATCTATAAGTTAGTTAGGTGAATTAAGGTACTTTATGCACATATTTACTTGCTCAATTAGAAAGCACCTGGCTTCGATAACTTTCCTTTTTTTCATCTCTATTCTAACTATTCAAGGCCAATTCTCCAATCGCTCAGGATCAGACAGTACTATCTATGTATCAAATACTGTATTTGTACCCAAATCAAGCTATTATACTCCAGCAGAAAACTGGGCCATTACCAGCCTAGATATAGATAAAGATGGAGATAAAGACTTGATTGTTGCTCCCCGTCAAAAGGAAATGTTGGAGATTTATTACAATGACGGAAAGGGAAAATTTCCTCGCCAGCAATCAGTGCCCTCAATAAGCCAAATTAGATCTCTTACTCTTATAGACGCTAATAATGATCAACATTTAGATATTGCAGCCCTATCCTTGTCTGGTAAGGTCGTCATTCACCTAAATACCTCTTATGGAACATTGCGAAAGGCACATTCATTTTATTCCGGAAAATTAGCACATCACATCACTGCAGCGGATGTAAATGGCGATCAACAAGAAGACCTCATTATTTCCGTCATGCCCAAGGATGTGATCCATATTCACTATGGAAAAGGAGATGGCACATTTGATACTGGAATAAGTATTCCATCGGGAAGGATGCCCAGAGTAAGCAGAGTAGGCGATTTGGATCAGGATGGACACGCAGACATAGTAGTAGGATGTGACGAAAACAGGCTTTATATACATTATGGCAAAGGAAAGGATCAATTTGATGATCCGGTGTTGATAAGATCCGGTGATGCAAATTGGGCATTAGGATTAGAAGACCTTAATGATGATGGTCTTATCGACATCATAGCGGGAGCTTATCTGACACAACAACTTTGCGTTCATTTAAATGAAGGGAATCGGTCATTTCAAAGAGAACAATGCGTTAGTTCGGGAGATCACAACTTCGATTTAATCATCAGAGATTTTGACATGGATGGTGATAAAGATATTGTTACATGCTCCACAGAGGATAATGCGATAAGCATTCATCTTAACCAGGGTGATGGTATAATAGGAGATGCGAATAAAATACAATCAGGTATTTGGAATGCGGCAATTACGGAAGGGGATTTTGACCATGATGGAGATATAGATATAGCTGTCGCTTCTATTAAAGATCATAAGATTCATGTTCACTTGAATATCAGTCAGGACTCCATTCCCCAAAAAGTGGCACCTCCTTGTATCAAAGGTACTGTATTTAAGGATGATACTGAGGTTCCTTATGCAGGGGCGGTAGTGAATTTGCAAGATGCCAAAGGTAAGACGGTAGCTACTCTCCCCAGTACTGAAGAAGGCACCTTTAAGTTTTGCCCCCAAGCAGAACGACCTTATTTTTTGCAAGTGAGAACGCCAGATTATCCATTGCATAGAGATAGTATTTATTTTCCTCCACATGACCTCATCGTGGATATTCATTTACTATCTCCTCAACAAACCTTCGTATATGGACAAATTAGAGATGCCAACACCCAGGAAATATTAAATGAAGCCCTGGTAACGATCAAGGATAAATCGGGTTCCACCATCACAACTCTATTAGTAGACAAAAAAGGGAGATATAGATATGAGTTACCTTTTGGCGAGCAATATGAGGTAAGCGCTACCTCAGAGGGATATTTTCCGATGGCAGAACGCTTTGATTTATTGCCTATTTACTATCCAAACGGCTTGAGGAAAGACTTGAAATTAGATAAGGATGAATTATTCAATAAAAAATGCGTGGTGGGAAATATCACCTTTGATCAGGAACAGGAAATACCTGAGCGAATTCCTATGGTGATAAAAGATACCTTTGGTCAAGTCATACATAAGTTTCTTGCCAAAGAAGATGGACATTTTGAGTATTATTTAGAAGAGGGGGTTTACGATGTATCTGTTCGAGTAAAAGGATATTTCTATGAAGAACAAAGGATTCATGTGGATCAGGTTCATGATAAGAATAACTGTCTAGCGCTTACGATAACCCTTAAGGCACTGTTACCGGGAGCCCAATTTGTGCTGGAAGACATCTATTACGACGTGGATAAAGCCACCCTCAGAGAGAGGTCCATGCTTGAGTTGGACAAATTAATCCAGTTGCTTTTGGACAATCCTAATCTAAAGGTAGAATTATCCAGTCATACAGATAGCGACGCATCCGATGAGTACAATATGTCTTTGTCCCAACGAAGAGCTCAAAGTGTAGTGGATTATCTGACAACTGGAGGAATTGATTACCAAAGAACAGTGCCTAAAGGGTACGGAGAATCCCTCCCATTGGCCCCAAATAACAGTCCGGAAAACAAGCAATTAAACAGGAGGACGGAATTTAAAATTTTAGGTTATCAATAGGTTTTACAAAAACTAATCGATCTGATATATGTTGACCTTTCTGATTGTTCGGTTTTTGATTAAGTATCTCAGGAAAACAATTGTCATTTATATAAGACAATTCACATATTGGCTTCATGGGTTAAGCTGTTCTTCGGACGACACATAAAGCGCCTTATATTTATTATCTAGACCACATATATATTTTATATGAGACATTTTTTGATCGATACAGATACTGCTTCAGATGATGCAGTGGCTTTAATTATGGCGCTAAATCACCCGGATGTCAAGGTGGAGGCCATCACCGTGGTAGCCGGAAATGTACCTCTTGATCAGGCGGTTCAAAATGCATTATACACGACAGAACTTTGTGGATACGAAGGGAAGATTTATAGAGGTGCCAATAAACCGTTGATAAGACCCTTACAAACAGCGCAGTTTGTGCATGGTGAGGATGGAATGGGAGATGTGGGGCTTGAATTACATGGCAGAGTTCCTCATACGGACAATGCTATAGATATTATTATCGATACGATTGAACGGTATCCAAATGAGATAGAATTGGTTACCCTGGGTCCATTGACAAATATAGCTATAGCTATTCTCAAAGAACCAAGCATTGTCCATAAAGTAAAAAAGTGTGTAGTGATGGGGGGAATAGGTCAGGGAGTAGGAAATGTAACTCCAGTGTCAGAATACAATATATGGGCTGATCCTGAGGCTGCACATATTGTATTTTCTTCGGGAATGAATATCAGAATGGTTGGTTGGGACATTTCTCGTCAGTTTGCTATTGTGGATGAGGAGAAAGTAGCTCAAATCAGAGCGATTGATACTCCATTGGCACATTTTGCGATGGACATACAGCGAAAAGTACGGGAATTTGCCCTCCAAACGACAAAATTAGCAGGATTCGACCTTCCTGATCCTATTGCTATGGCGATAGCATTAGATGAACGCATCGCTACCATAATTAAGAAAACCTATGTGGAGGTGGTGTTGTCAGAGGGAATTACCAGAGGGCAAACTGTCGTAGATCACAATAACCAACTCACTAATACTTATACCATAGAAGTTGTACTAGAAGCTTCTGCCGATGTTTTTTTTAGCCTTCTTCTTCAATCATTACAGCAAAAAATCTCTCTACCTGATTAAATAATTAACCCCACCGGAGGATTGAGTCTTGGTGGGGTATTACATTCTATGTTATGTAGGGAAGTCAACTAGGGACTTACTTGTAATTAGGATCTTTTTTCTCGTCTTTTTTGGGGTCCTCATACTTTCTTTCTCTGGAATATTGGCCCTCTTCTTTCTTATTTTCTTCCCTATATCTGTCATCGTCTCTGTATCTATCGTCCTCTCTATATCGATCATCTTCTCTGTATCTTTCATCACTTCTATATCTATCATCTTCTCTATATCTATCATCCTCTCTGTATCTTTCATCACTTCTATATCTATCATCTTCTCTATATCTGTCATCTTCTCTGTATCTATCATCCTCTCTATATCTGTCATCTTCTCTGTATCTATCATCTTCTATATCTGTCATCTTCTCTGTATCTATCATCACTTCTATATCTGTCATCTTCTCTGTATCTATCATCACTTCTATATCTGTCATCTTCCCTGTATCTATCATCACTTCTATATCTGTCATCTTCCCTATATCTGTCGTCTTCTCTATATCTGTCATCTTCCCTATATCTATCATCTTCCCTGTAACGATCTCTAGTTTCTCTAGACGATTCACTATATCTTCTATCTTCGTCTCTATATCTATCGTCTACCTTGTATGTATCAATATTAGACTCTCTGTAATCATCCGCACTCCTATTATCACCTCTTAAACGGGCATTTTCATAATAACTTCTTTCAGATTGTTCCTCATACTTCAAAACTCCTCTACTGTTACTTTCAAGATTAACTCCTTTAGGCTCTAAATCGGGTTCTTCCTCTCTCTTCTCATTCACTCTTCCAGTCTCCTTCTGATCCAGTTCTTTTCTCATTTGATAAAGCTCATTTGATCTCTCTGCAGCTTGATACTCAGCATCGGTTCTAATTTTGTTGTTAAGTTCTGCTTCTTCTTTCCTCCTCTGGTCTCTGAGTTCTATGGATCTTTCAAATTCTGCCGTATAAATATAATCAGGACCTCTTTTCGTCAATTCCATTTCATATTGTAAATCTTCCAATCTCAATTTCTCTTCATCAATCTTTATCAATTGGCCTGCTCTATCAATTTTATTTTGCTCTATAGCCTCTATCGTTTCTACCAGCTTTTGTTCCAAATTTACGGAATCGCTGACAAGGTTTTGATGGGTTTTCGTTTCCTTTTCAATTAATTTTTGTTGGGTTTCTATAGCTTCGTCCAATTCATACTTCTTCACTTCCCATTCTAAATCCTCTAACATATCCATGGCAGAATAAACTATATCTGGGTTTTTGTTAGATGATAAAAAATTATTGTTCCCTTCAGAGATAAAAAATTGAACTGTCGAGCGATGATCATCTTTTCCCACCTTCGATACATTAAAATAATAATCCAGTGTAGAGGAAGAAATAGATGGAAATACTACTCCTTCATACTTCTGCATTTTCCCTATACTGAATTTTTTCCCTTTACCTGTTTCTCTTTTAAAGAGATCGGCCATAACAGCAGTAACATTTTTAGGTTGTCCCTGTATGGTAATTGTTACGGCATTCCCTTGTGTCTTTTTATCAAAATTTAAGGTACTTTCCTGTGCGGTAGGACTTTGGGCATTAGTAGTTCCTATTCCCAAAGTAAATACTACGATGAATATTGTTAGAAATAGTTTTTTCATAGTTGTGAGAATTATTTGACATTAGGACGAAGGGTGGAGAGAAAGGTCACTGCTTACATAGCAACAATTAATAATTCTATATCTCTGTATTTCATTCCCATACCAAAATAATGGGCGATTTGTTTTTTGGTTAAATGTCTTCTGTAAACATATATACCATCTTTGATCCCATTATTAAATTTTACGAGATTATCTATCCCTCCATTATCGCCAATTTTTATAATAAGAGGACCGAGTACGTTACTTATAGCAACAGAAGCAGTCCTCGATACTCTGGAAGCGATATTTGGAACACAATAATGAATCACTCCATGTTTTACAAAAATGGGATCGTCATGGGTAGTAAGTCTGCTAGTTTCAATACATCCTCCCTGATCTATGGCAACATCAATCACTACTGATCCTTCCTTCATTTGCCTGATCATATCTTCGGTAACCACCATAGGAGCATATCCTCCTGACCTATAAGCAGCCCCAATAACCACGTCTGCATCTACTACAGCACTTTTTACATAGTTTCTGTGGGCAACAGAAGTGTAAACATTGATTCCTAGTTCTTTCTCTATTCTTCTAAGTTTATAAATCTCTTCATCTATGATTTTAACTCTTGCCCCCATTCCCATGGCGGTCTGAGCTGCATTAAATCCCACTGTTCCAGCTCCAACAATAGTAACTTCTGCTGGAGGAATACCCGTTATACCTCCTAACAGTAATCCTTGTCCATGCTTATTAGTCGTCAATAATTCAGAAGCAATATGGATGGAAGCCACTCCAGCTATCTCACTCATCATTTGAACCAATGGAAGGGATCCATCTGCTGAGCGATAAAACTCAAACCCTATCGCTGTAATATTTTTTTGGAGTAATTTTCTAAGGTATTCTGTGGATAAACTTCCCAGATTCACCGCTGAAATAAACTTTTGATTATCCTGGAGGAGATTTAATTCTTCTCCAGATAGCGGGGATATTTTTATGATGTAGTCTGAATTTTTAAAAATTTCCACAGCGTTGAATGAGACAGTAGCTCCTGCTTCAGCATAATCTTTATCTGTATACCTGGCTCCCTGGCCGGCAAGATGTTCAATAAATACTTCATGCCCATTTGCTACCAGCACTCCAGCCATTTCAGGGGTAAGTGGAACGCGATTTTCCTGGAAAAAAGTTTCCTTTGGAACGCCTATTTTTAGTCGTTTCTTGACAGTACTACTGCGGACGGCTAATTCCTGTGGTATGGCCCAGGATCCTGGATAAGTACTTTTAAAAAGCTCCTTCTCTATCGATACCTGCGATTTCCCCATATATCAATCCAAAATCAATGTTCAACAGTAAATTGGCGAACCTCATGATCTAATACATCAATGGAAATGAGAACTGAATCATCAGGAACCATATTTTTTATCTTCTCGGGCCATTCTACAAAACAGTACGCACCAGAATCAAAGTATTCTTCTATGCCTATATCATAGGCTTCCTCCTCGTGCTGAATTCTGTAAAAATCAAAATGATAAATGCTACCATTTGCTCCTTCATACTCATGTACCAAAGAGAACGTAGGACTTACCACTTCTTCTCTTACCCCTAATATCTGACAGAAATCCTTGATTAGGGTCGTTTTTCCAGCCCCAATTCTACCCGAAAACAAGAAAATTTTTTTCTCTTTACAAGTATCGAGAATTTTTCGCGAAATGGAAATATTTTCATCCTTTAATTTACTCAGGAACAACTGGCTACCCATGTCTCTAATTTATAAATAGAGGTATAATGAACAAGATACCTCTATTATTTATTGTTCCTCACAAAGATTAATTAAACTTTGGCTTCAATTCAACAATTGGGATAATCATTTCCTCTAAACTTATCCCTCCATGCTGGAATGTATCTTTATAATAATTTACGTAATAATTGTAATTATTAGGATAAGCGAAAAAGTAATCTTCCATAGCAAAGACATAAGTAGAACTTACATGGGATCTAGGCAGTCTGGCTTCGCTGGGTTTTCGAACCGTAAAAAGGTATTTTGAGCTTTCGTCATAGTTCAAATTCTTACCTTGTTTATATCGCAAATTAGTTGTGGTTGTACGATCACCGATAATTCTTGAAGGTCGCTTTACTCTCACAGTTCCATGATCTGAAGTCATCACTATCCTTACATTTTTCCTGCTTAACTTACGCAGCGTCTCCAGCATGGGCGAAAACTCCAACCAGGATCTGGAAATGGACCTGTATGCAGCTTCATGTGGCGCCAGCTCCCTGATAATGTTCATTTCTGTACGAGAATGGGAAAGCAGGTCTATAAAATTATAGACAATAACATTAAGATCATTGTGCATCAAATTTAACACATTGTCTGCCATGACCTTACCTTCCTCATTTGAAATAATTTTATGATAACTGGATTTGATATTGAGTTTGGCCCTGCTTATTTGTTCTTTTATTAATTCTGCTTCAAATAAATTCTTCCCTCCCTCTTCATCATCATTTAACCAGTATTTTGGAAAGCGTTTGGAAATATCTAATGGGTACAAACCTGAGAAAATGGCATTTCGAGAATATTGGGTAGCGGTAGGTAAAATGCTGTAATAGGCAGCTTCATATTCAACATAGAAAAATTCTGAAATGATCGCTTCAAAAGCTTTCCACTGATCATACCTCAAACAATCCACTAGAATAAAAAATAGACTATCGTGATCTCCTTCAAGCTTAGGAAAAACTTCCTGACTAAAAATCTCTGGAGAAAGTAGAGGTTTTTCCGAGCTATTATTAGTGTGTAGCCAATCCAGATAATTCCTGCTTACAAATCGACCAAAATTTGTATTGGCCTCCCCTAATTGATTATGGAGCACCTCTTCCATACTTTTATCTTCATTCTCCTCCATACGCCCTTCCCAAAACATTAATTTCTTAAAGATATCGAACCAATCTTCATGATCGTTATCTTCAAAAAATTGCATGGCAATATTTCTAAAGTCCTGTTGGTAGGCAGAGTTGATTTTCTGTGTAATCAGTTTCTTGTTTTCCAGAATTTTTTTACAGGCCAATAATATTTGGCTTGGCTTAACAGGTTTTATCAAATAATCTGTGATTTGTGCCCCTAAGGCGTCTTCCATAATTTGCTCCTCTTCTGATTTAGTAATCATAATAACAGGAGTATTTGGAGAAATAACTTGAATTTCAGCTAACACTGACAATCCATCCATTCCCGGCATTTGCTCATCTAGAAAAATGATATCATAGGGATGTTGTTTTATTAATTCTAAAGCATCTATTCCATTACTTGCAGAATCCACTTCAAAATTTTTCTTTTCTAAAAAAAGCCTATGTGCTTTTAACAAATCTATTTCATCATCCACCCAGAGAATTTTCGCACTTTGCATAAATTGATTCTTAATTATTTATACTACTTTACCCATCTGAATTACTTTACGGGCATTTCCAAAAGGAAGATACAGTAAAGAAGGCAATTAGCACATACTACTTTCTTACCTTCTTTCGCATTTCACACAGACCATAATTATCAAAAATAGGAAGCAGATTAAAAAGATTTTTGTAAAAATAGCTGAATTTTCATATGAAAATTAACATAAACATTACAACTGTGTTATATATTGCAAATGTATTTGTTTGACAAATGTAATATTAGTGACAAGCTAGGGGAAGTATGATAACCAATGTAAGTAGAGATCTTCAGCTGGTAAAGATCATAAACGATCCAGTACATGGGTTTATCGAAGTCCCCAGATCCATTCTACGACTTATAGATACTCCTGTTTTTCAGCGTCTAAGGAGAATTAAACAGTTAGGATTGAGCTTTTTAGTCTATCCTGGTGCTGTGCATACCCGATTTCACCATGCATTGGGAGCAATGCATCTTATGCGTCAAGCTCTTGAAGTGTTAAGAAATAAGTCGGTATTTATCTCTGACGAAGAATATGAAGCAGCCTTGGTAGCTACGTTACTTCACGATATTGGTCATGGTCCATTTTCTCACGCCTTGGAACATGAAATTATTCCAGGTCTTCATCATGAGAAAATGACATTAGCCATTATGCATGAATTGAATGATGAATTTGATGGTAACCTCTCTTTAGCTATTGAAATATTTGAAGGGAAGTACCACAGAACCTTTTTTCATCAATTAGTGTCAGGGCAACTGGATATGGATAGGATGGATTATCTCATTCGAGATAGTTTTTTTACTGGGGTAGCGGAAGGAATCATAGGAATAGACCGAATTATAAAAACACTCTATGTGGATGAAGAGAGATTAGTTTGTGAATCTAAATCTATTTATTCCATCGAAAAATTCCTCATTGCCAGAAGGCTTATGTACTGGCAAGTTTATCTCCATAAAGCGGCAGTATCCGCAGAATTTATGATGGTTAATCTATTGAAAAGAGTACGTCGGTTGTTTAATAACGGTCATAAAATTCCACTTAACGCCCCACTTAAATACTTCTTTGAACACACCGCATCACCCGAAAATATAACAACTGAAGTTCTCCGACATTTTATCCTATTAGACGATGCTGACATTGAATTCGCTATAAAACAATGGCAATTCGTAGATGATTTGGTCCTAAAAAAATTATGTAAAGGATTACTAAACAGGCGGTTGTTAAAGATTATAGTTCAAAATGGAAATTTCTCTTCCTCAGAGATTAAAAGCTACCAAGTCAACATAGCTGAAAAATATAATATTCCAGAAGATCTCATTCAATATTTTGTTTTCACAGGAAGTCTCGTCAATCAAGCTTATCTAAAACACGCACAAGAACCGATTATGATTTCTTACAAATCAGGAGAAATTAAGGATTTACTAAGTGCATCTGATTTGCAGAATATTTATGCTTTCTCAGAACCAGTTACTAAATATTATTTGTGCCATCCAGAATGGAAATGAATATTAAGAAGGAGAATGGTGATTTTGCCAACTTTTAACCGCATTTTCTACATTAATAAATTCCTGCTTTATCAATATCAACATATCCATCGAATTTTCAAGCGTATTATGTTTCCCCATATCTTCCATTTTTTGGCATAAAGTCGAAAATGGAAAGGCCCCTATTTGGGCATTAGATGATTTGAGAGAATGCGCAAATTCCCTGATACTTTTTCCATTATTATTATTGACAGCTACTTCCAAATCATTTATTAATTGAATAGACGTTTCCAGAAAAGTTTCCAATAGATCCAAAATGATTTCTGAATCATTATCCATCAATTCTTCCATCCCTTCTATAGTTTCTTTATCTAGATATCTAAGATAAAATGCATTACTAGACTTTATACTTCCTTCCATCTCCTTTTTATTTTATGATCAAATCATTAGTTACCCTAAATATAAACTATATTACAAAGGTAAATAATTTAATTTAAGATATATTATTCTACTTAAATTAAACATAACCAATTCAATTCTCTTTTCTAGTGATATTTAGATGTGAATCTATCAGATGATATGATATGTTTAATAGTTCTTAAAAAGGGACAATCTACTTTCTCTATACTATGGATAATCCATATTGTAGCCTTCAGGAATAATTGTGTAAATGATTGAATTAAGTTATACGGTGCAGAAATATAGGATGGAATACAAATGAAAAATAAATTTCAATGTATGTGAACTTATAAGAGCGTTAGATCATTGGAATAAATAACTCACCCAAAATCAGTATTAATCTTCGATGCAGACAAAAAAAGGAAGGCGCTGCCTTCCAACAAAGGGTGGCTGATCGGATTTGAACCGACGGCCCCCAGAACCACAATCTGGTGCTCTAACCAACTGAGCTACAACCACCGTATAATGGGTTGCAAATATAAAAATAATACCTGCAAATTCAACGCTACTATTAAAAATTATTTGCTATAACAGCTCTATAAGCCCATTTATTATATATTACCTCAAGGGCTAACAAATTGAAATAATTATCTAATTAATGTAATAGAACCTGTTCGTGTAAATTGTGTGCCATCTTCTCCGAGCGCATCTAATACGTACACGTATACGCCTTCTGGAAGTGATTGCCCCTCAAAAGTACCGTCCCATCCATTTTCTATATTTAATGATCGATACAATAATCTACCCCAGCGATTATATATACTCAATATTCCCGATTCGACATTTGGGGCTGCGAGGAAGAAGATATCATTATCTCCATCTCCATTCGGACTGAACGCATTAGGAATATAAACCTGGGGGCCAAATATGATACAGCTTTCATTTGAGAGAGAAGTAGATCTAAATCCTCCTGCTTCTACGGCTGTAATTCTATAGCAATATGAGGCCTGCTCAAGTTCAGTCTCGTTATCTATGAAAGAGGTTTCATTTCCTGGAACGACACCGATTAATTCCCAAATTCCCAGTGTTTCATTAAATATTTCGATCTGATAACTTCTGACCCCATTGGGCCATCTTTGGTAAGGATTCCAGCTAAGGTTTGGTATATTCCCCTGATCGGTTAAGTTAACTTCAAGTAAAATACTTCTGCCAAAATTACCCACTGGGGTAGTGTCTCCGCATTCATCAATAGCAAATACCCTGTAGAAGTAGGATATCTCGTCCGTATTTACCTCAAAATCATCCAAACTGAGGGTAGTAAAAGGCACAGTAGTTAGTGAATCCCAATTTTGGCGATCCTGAGATTTTTCTACGTAAAAAGCAAATGGATCGTCTCCTTCAAATGGAATCCATTCCACTCTAATGAAGCTATCTTCCTCGACAGTAGTAGTTACAACATTAATTCCATCTCTTAAAATGGGGCGGGATGGTGCATTTGTACTTTCGTTACTAAATGATGTCTGATCTGCTAATCCAGTTCCAAATGCAAGAATTTTATATGTTACCGAATCTCTACAAAAAACGGTAGTATCAAGAAAAGTAGTGGTACCTCCATCTACTACCCCTAAACTAATCAGACTGCCAGAATTATTCGGATCTAATCTAAATATCTCATATTCTTCAATATCAAATCCCACATAAGGTGTCCAATTTAATTCTATCTCCTTTTCTCCCGCACTGGTCTCAAGTAAAATGGTACAGTGTTCCTGAGTTAATAACTCATCAGAAAGTTCTTCACAAGTGTTAAGCACCAAAACTTTATAACAGTACACATGTTCGGAAGTATTGATTTCCTGATCAATATTCAAGAAAGAACTGACTAACTGATCACTAATGGTGTCTACGACAGTATAAGGTCCGTTATCTTCGCTTCTCAATATGATATAGGAGACAAAATCAGATGCTTCATAAGGACTAAAACTTAAAAAGATCGTTCTTTCATCTTCCACCGTAACATTATTCATAATCACGGGATCAGGAATAAGTCTCTCTGATATTCTAATAGTTATGGAATCTGAAATGCCTGTACACCCAAAAATATCTCCTACCTCTAGTGCTACTGTATATGTACCAGGTTCCCTAAAATCGAAGGTAAAACTATCAACCCTCGATCTAAAACATCCCAAAAACCCTTGAATTGAATCAGTAATACACCAATCATAGGTACTAATTGTGGTATCTGACAGCACATCTTCTGCAAAAAAGGTTATTTCCTCCGGGCTACATCCGATATTTCTGTCAGAGGAAATGGAAGCTGTTGGAGATGATAGTTGAATAAATTCTGGCTTAATGATGGTATCTGAGCAACCTAATTCATCAAATACTGCCAATGAAACTGAATAAACTCCATCTACAGTATAGGTATGTGAAGGATTTCGCAAATTAGAAGTATCGCCATCACCAAAGTCCCAAAACCAGGAAACCGCCGGTTCTATGGTACTTATATCTTGAAAATCAACATCAAAAGGAGAACACCCAAAACTATCTGAAGCTGTGAAATTAGCTATGATCCCAGAAGAAATTTGAATAGGCTGAGTAACACTATCCACACATCCAGCTGAATCTGCAATTACTAACTGAACATCATACTGGCCAGGAACATTATAGGAAAACAAAGGATTTTGAACCGAATCTGTCTCTCCATTACCAAAATCCCAAGACCAGGAGTTAATTGGATTAATCGTATCACTAGGTACAGATAAATCCACAAAAGGGATATTTGCAGGTATACAGGCAAGGGTATCCTGAGGAGAAAAGTTAGCAGTCGGTGCAGGGAAAATAATGATACTATCAGGAACAGTTAAGTCGACTGCACATCCTACGGCATCTTGAATAGTAAAAAGTACAGAATACTGATTAGGTACTTCATACACATGTTTAAATACAGTAGTATCCGTTTCCCCCAAAATACAAGCCGCACTTTGTGTTTCCACTACCCCATCTCGGTAATCTGCGTTAATCGTACATGCTTTTTGCGAAAATAAAGTCAAGGTTACTGTATCACCCAAACAAGCCCTGGTAGGCTCTACAGTAAATTCTCCTATAGGTCCATCTAATTGAATAAAATCTGGCTCTACCAGGGAATCTTGACATCCCGCAACATGGGTAGCTACCAATTTCACATCATAATTTCCAGCCAGTAAATATATATGAGCTGGTTCTTCCAAAGTGCTAAAGCTGTTATCTCCGAAATCCCACCGATATTCAGCAACAGTCCCTTGAGTTAGGTTAGTAAACTCCGTAAACATAGGAGGACAAAATTGAGATCTCGGATCTCCATCAAAGTCCACCACTAACTCCTCCACAAGCACAAAGTTTACCTTAGTAATACTGTCTACACAACCATTTATATCTGTAAGTTTTAGTGATACTGTATATTCTCCTGGAGCTGCATAATCGTGGGAAGGATTAGCTAGCGTACTTATAGGAGAGCCATCTCCAAAATCCCATTCATATATCAATCCGACGCCCTGAGAAGAATCAATAAATTGGACTGGAACGCCCAGACAGGTAGTATCATTTTCTGCAAAAAATTCAGGAACTGGAAATGATGCATTAATAATTCTTATTTTTTGATCAAAATCAGTACAACCATCACTATCAGTAACTGTAAGTCTTACCGTATATTCCTGAGGCTGCACAAAAGTAATTAGGGGATTTTGTGCATTGCTAAATAAATCAGGAGTTCCAGGTCCAAAATTCCAGGTCCAATCTGTAATAGTAGTACCTGGATATGGTATTGTAAGATCTGTAAACTGAACATCAAAAGGTGCACAACCTGCTGTAGTATCAAATTCAAAATCGATAGAAGGTCCCGTTACAATAACAGTAGCCTGTTCAGTCGCTTCACAACCTACACTGTTTGTTAGTGTAACATTTACGTCGAACGTTCCGGTATCCTCGTAAGTCACAATAGGATTGAATGCACTGGAGGTAAGACCATTGCCAAAATCCCATTGAACGCTTGCTACAGAATTACTAATCAGGTTAAATTCAGCATCATAAGGCCGACAACCCACAAACCCATCTGCAATGTCTATGGCCGCATCAGCTTCACTTACAGCAATCAGTGATGCGACAGTATCTGCACAACCCGTTATATTATCGTTCAGTACCAGAATTATCTCTCGGGAATCAAGGGTCGTAAAATTGATGGGGGCTACAGTAGTATCCGTTGATATCAAATTATTAAAATCATCCAGGAACCATTGGTATTGAGTATCCTCTCCTCTGATTGACTGATCTTGAACTTCTACCGTGGTAGGCAAATCGCAAACAGCCGTATCACTTACACCGAATTGTGCTCTTGGAGCCTGTACAGTAACATATTCATCAATAACGATCGTATCTGTACAGCCAAAGTCTTTTATAACCAAAGCCACATTAAATGTACCTGTATCTGAATAGGTATGAGAAGGATTCTGTTCCGTGGACATTTCATTGAATCCAGAATCAGGTTGAAACTCAAAATCCCAGGAAAATTCCCATCTCGTAGTATCAGGATTATTGGGAAGCGTTGTCGTAAACTGAGCCGGGTCCCGAATACAAATCAAAGTATCCAGAGTTTCAAACTCCGCAGAAACGCTATCCCCCATTTCTATGAAAGCGGTACGCTCCAACGTATCTATACATCCCTCTCCTGTTTCTACGACTAAAGATACATTAAAATCTCCTGCTACATCATACACAGCAACCGGATTTTCCTCTGTAGATGTCCCGAGATCTGAACCAGGAAGAATCCAAAGACGATTAACGATATCATCCTCAGTACTTAAATCCGTAAAATTTACGGTTAATGGAGAGCAACCTGTTCTTACATCTGCTTCAAAATTTATGTCAGGCGGAATCAAACTGATTAATGTATCCCGACAAATAGTTTCAGTACATCCTGCATCATTAGTAACTGTTAAACAAACCGTATAAGAACCAAAATCACTATAGGAGTGGGTAGGGTTCTGTTGAGTAGATGTATTTCCGTCACCAAAGTCCCACAGCCAGAAGTTTGCGTTTAGGGAAGAATCTGAAAAAGCAAAAACGGAAGATATTAGACAGTCAGAGGTTTTATCAACTGTAAAAGCTGCTGTAGGTCCTTCAACAATCGTAATTAAATTTTCTTTAATTTCTACATCTCCACACCCATCAGGATTATCCGCTTGTAATTGAACCGTAAATGTACCTGGAGTCCGATAAATGTGAACAGGACTTTCTTCTGTAGAGGTTATTCCATCTCCAAAATCCCATAAATAACTGGTTACTCCCCCAGCACTAGCATTTGTAAAAGATACCGAATCTCCAACACATCCCTGAGTAATATTTGCCTCAAAGTCTGTAACCACTTCTCCTACTCCTACGAATCCAGACCTCACCAGCGTATCTTCACACCCATTATCAGAAGAAGTAATCAACGTAACATCAAAAAGCCCTGGGCTGTTGTAAGTAATCGGCGGAGGATTTTCTACGGTAGAAGCAGCAGGATCACCATTGGGGAAAAACCATCTATAAGTAAGGTTACCAGCTTCATTAGCCGCTGTATTATTAGTTATATTAACAGTAAGTGGAAAGGTACAAGAGGTATTTACATCAGCTTCAAAATCTATCGTTGGCCCTTCTAATACCTGAATTGCATTATTGAACACTTGGGTACCTCGACATCCATTACTGTTCGTTACTGACATGGTCAGATTAAATTCTCCTGGAGTAAGGAAAGTAATCTCAGGATTTTCTTCCTGAGAAGAAGATCCGTCTGAAAAGGTCCATATCCAATCTGTAATTCCTCCTGCAGAATTAGCAATTGAATTATCCTGAAAGCTGGTAGTAAATGGAGCACATCCAACCTCCACTGGCAAGGTGAATGCAGGAGTGGGTTCTAGAAATAATTCAACAAAACAAGTTTTAGTAATAGAATCCGTTCCCCCAGGTCCAGACACGATAAGTGTCACATCATAACATCCAGGTGCTCTGTAAGTGTAAGACGGATTCCTGATACTGGAAGTAGCGTTACTTCCTGGATCTCCGAAATCCCATAAATAATTGTCAATATTACCCGTAGAAAGGCTTTCAAAATTTACAAGTAAAGGAAAAGTACTACATCCCTGCGTTGTATCTGCCGTGAACTCTGCGATTGGTTGTGCAATAATAGATTGAGAACAGACAAAAAATAATATGATATATATAGGTAAAAATTTATCCAATTTTTTCTCTATTATGTTCATGGTGAAGTATTTGTGTAAATAAAGCCGCGAGTCCACTTTACAATAGATATTCAACTAATTTAAATATTAATAGTATGTAGTTTCTGCTAATTTACATACAAATATCATGTACAGTACCCTACTTCATATATTTATCAATACCATCCACCTAAACAATGATTTCAACTTAAGTAATAATCTTACATGACCAAATTAAGTGCCAATTTAAGGATACTTATTCATTCCGATTGAGTCTATATAAAAGGCTAAAATGGTGAGTCTGAAAGATACTGTTTACTCCATAACTGGCAAATCCATAATCAAATGAAAATCTTTTGACCCGGATACCTGCTCCAAGCGAAAAGCCTGTAAGTCCCGGCCTTTCTTCTAATTTTAATTCCTGCCTTCTCAAATGGTTATATCCAGCTCTGAGTCGTACAGCTTTTCCCAGCAAAAATTCTCCACTAAATACGAAATGGCTGAACAATTCATCTACAAACTCATTCCCATCATCAATTACATTACCACTTAAGTCGGTTTCAGGTACTGCATTTGGATCTTCCAATACCAGATCAAATACATCCAGATTGGTAATTGTCACCGAAAACCGAAGAGGCATATATCTTAGTTTATTCGAAATCCCTACTAAAATTTCAAAAGGAAGAGGTTCTCTAGGCGCACCGCTTGAATAGGTCGTAAGTTGAACCCCTATGTTTCTTAAAGTTACTCCAGCAGAAAATAATTTACCCGGACTATTGTAGGCTGCACCTAAATCTAAAGCTACCCCCAAAGATTGGAAACCAGGGGCTAATTTAGATTGAATAAATTTCACATTTGCTCCGTATCTAAAGGCACGGAAATCATTAGCATATCCTACCATCCATACCAAATCTCCAGCGGAGAATTCTGAAGTGATGTTCCCAAACTCATCTGCTCCTTGTAATTGACCATAACTTACATACTGTATTCCCGTATGAAAGCTACCTAATCCTTCAAACGTTTGACTATATCCGGCATATCCATACCCGATATCCGCTAGATAGTTAACAAACGATATCCCCGCCACTTTGTGCATGGAATCTGTGACAAGAGCGGGATTTTGAGCTGCTAAATGTATATCCTCATCTATTGTAGATACATTTACTCCTCCCAAAGACACTATTCTAGCTGAAGGATTTAGATTGAGGAAATCATATACATGCCTTCCTCCTATTTGAGCCAGAAGAAATCCAGGAGCAAATAGAACGATAAACACGAGGGGTAAATACCAATAATTATGTTTCACAAGGCAAATAAACAACTAATTCACGAAAACAAATATATAAAAATCACTCTCTTTCTTAATCGGAGGATTGAAATTATAAGTTGCCCATATTATTTTATGTTTGGGACATAAATATTTCAGTCAACAAAAGAATCTGAGTAAAGCTGAAGTTTTTCCATCGTATTTTTTTTCTAGATTTGTTAAAAAATTTGTATGAATAATAGTTCCAGTACCTACTTCGCCAGTAAAATGGACGAGTGGAAGAAAAGAACAGGAAGGGATGCCTGGAGTGTCTTTAAAATAATGGCAGAATTCGTCGAAGGATATGAAAAAATGGCAGAAATAGGTCCCTGCGTTTCCATCTTTGGATCAGCACGCACAAAACCAGGAACAAAGTATTATGAATTAGGCTGCAATATTGCCCAAAAACTTACAGAGGCAGGATTCGGTATCATTACAGGAGGAGGGCCGGGAATTATGGAAGCAGGAAACAAAGGTGCCAGCCAGGCGGGAGGTGCTTCAGTAGGTCTTAATATTAGCTTACCTTTTGAACAGGGATCAAATCAATATGTAGACCGCGATAAAAGTATTGATTTCAATTATTTTTTCGTTCGGAAAGTTATGTTTATCAAGTATGCTCAAGGATTTGTGGTATTGCCTGGAGGATTCGGAACCTTAGATGAGCTTTTTGAAGCACTTACCCTCATCCAAACCCTAAAAATAGAACGTTTTCCCGTGATATTGGTAGGTAGTACCTTCTGGGAAGGGTTAATCGATTGGATCAAAGAAACACTGCTGGAACAGGAACACAACATCTCTCCACGAGATCTTTCGCTTTTTCAAATTGTAGATACAGCCGAAGAAGTAGTAGATCACATCACTCAATTTTATCATAAACACGTGATCAGACCCAATTTCTAATTTCGTAGAAACATCATATTCCCTGCCTTCAGATGAACTATTTAGAGCCTAATTACCTGGGCTTAAGGGCTAATTTCATCCATAATCTTACATACTTTGTTATGGTTCAATAAAAGCATTTAGCTTTGCAAACAATTTTTAAATACATAAACAAGTTAGCCAATAGGTACTTTTTAACATTTCACCCCATTAACTGAGCAGTTATCCATTTCAACTACATTTAGCCCAGTTCTATGAAACTTAGCTTAACAGTTACAAGTACAATTGCTATTTTTACTATCATCATTTTCGTTTTTTCATTCCAATGGTCCATAGGATGGTCACATGTAGGAGAACGGGTTGATTTAGGTGTGGAGGAATCAATAAAAAAAACAGCATTTTCTAAATCTACGGTTAATGAGTTGGCTTCTCTGCAAGATCACTTACAAGTTCTCCCAAAAGATCTCCCCGAATTGACTTTTTGTGATGAATATATCCCTCTTCATCTGCCCCATGTAAGATCCAATTATGAACAAGAGATACAAAAACTAACTCAATATAAGTATGGAGCGAGGATCTTACTCTCAAGGGCATATGCTTACCAAAAAAAGATTCATCGCATTCTATCGGATTATGATCTTCCTGAAGATCTATTTTATATCGCTATCATCGAAAGTGGGATGCAGAATGTAACCTCCTCAAAAGGGGCAAGTGGCTTTTGGCAATTTATGCCTTCCACGGCCATCGCTTATGACCTGGAAATTTCACATACAATCGATGAAAGATATCACTTCGAGAAGTCAACCAGAGCTGCCTGCAAGTATTTAAAACATCTCCACAAGCAACTGGGAAATTGGTCCTTAGTAGCAGCTTCCTACAACATGGGCCTTAGTAAGCTAAACAGACAATTAAAAGCCCAGGAAAAAAATAGTTACTATCATTTACAACTTAATAAGGAGACTTCGAGATACGTCTTTAAAATCCTTGCAGTAAAAGCTGTGTTTTCTAATCCTCAGTTATATGGAGTTTCTATTATTCCCCGCAAAGATGAAATGCCTGCTGTGGAAGAACTCAACATCCAAAATGGAATAGATGATCTCGAAGGTTTTGCACATAGTATGGGCCTAGATCTTAGGACATTAAAAGAGTGGAACCCATGGCTCATTTCGGACCATTTCGTTCCAGCGCCTGACAAGGAGTATGTATTAACCGTTCCTGTCTATTCCTATCCTGACAAAAGTAATTCATCAGTAGTTACCCTTGTAAGTGACAAATAATTTTGTCCTGGAACAAAGCCAGGTTTCCTGAAAACTAAATCCTCCCCAGACTGTTTTTTGAGATAAAAAAATATATTTTTGTCCATGCCTGAGACAATGGAGGAATACATAGAAGTACTCGGAGCGAGGGAACATAATCTAAAGAACATTGATCTCAAAATTCCTCGTAATAAGTTAGTAGTTATCACAGGAGTCAGTGGTTCTGGAAAAAGTTCATTAGCCTTCGATACACTTTATGCTGAAGGACAGAGAAGATATCTGGAAAGTTTTTCTGCCTATGCCAGACAATTCCTTGGAAATCTTAAGAGTCCAGATGTAGATAAAATTAGTGGTTTAAGTCCTGTAATTGCCATTGAACAAAAAACCACTTCCAGAAATCCAAGGTCTACTGTAGGAACTGTTACGGAAATTTACGATCTATTCCGATTATTATTTGCTCGTGCGGGTGAAGCGGTGAGTCATATCAGTGGAAAAAAAATGACAAAAATGACGGATGAGCAAGTCATGGATACCATTAAAGAGCAATTTCCTTCAAAAAAAATGCTCATTCTTGCTCCTTTGATCCGTTCAAGAAAGGGACACTACAGAGAATTATTTGAAAATCTACGAAAGCAGGGATACAGTAAAGTTCGTGTAGATGGCGAGGTTCAAGACCTAAAGGCTGGAATGAAAGTAGATAGATACAAAATCCACGATATAGAACTGGTCGTGGATCGCGTGAAAATTCCTTCTGCCGGAGAGACAAAAGACGATCAACGGCTTTTTCAGAGTATTCAACATGCCATGTCTATTGGTGAAGGGACGGTCTTATTACTGGATCATGAAGAAGGAACTACTCATTGGTATTCAAGAAACTTAATGGATGCCAGTTCAGGACTTAGCTATGATGTTCCTTCCCCTAATACCTTTTCCTTTAATTCCCCTTACGGTGCTTGTCCTACCTGCAATGGATTAGGTAAAATACATGAAGTAGACATAGCTTCTTTGGTACCTGATCCCAGTTTATCCATCAATCGAGGAGCAATAGAACCTTTAGGAGAATATAGAGATATTTGGATATTCAGACAGTTGAGGAAGATAGCTAACGTATTTGATTTTTCCCTTGCAACTCCGTTTGAAGAAATTCCTGAGGATGCGAAAGCGTTTATTCTTGAAGGAAACCCTGATAGAGGAAGTAAAAAATCTGCATCCAAATTCGAAGGGATTAAAACATTCGTCTATAATCAATATCACAATTCCAATTCTGAAAAGATTAAATCCTGGGCAGAACAATTCATGAAAATCTCTACCTGCCCTACTTGTGGTGGCGCCAGACTAAAAAAAGAAAGTCTATCCTTTTTTGTAGGAGATAAAAACATTTACGACCTGGCTTCCATGGATATCGGAAAGTTACATGAATGGGTTCATTCTATGGATTCTCTACTAACTGATAGGCAGAAAAAGATAGGGGTCGAAGTAATCAAGGAACTCAGAAAAAGGATTGGATTTCTCATGCAAGTGGGGCTGGATTATTTGAGTTTGGATCGTCCTGCTAAAACCCTTTCTGGTGGTGAATCTCAACGAATCAGGCTAGCCACACAAATAGGCTCCCAATTAGTTAATGTATTATACATCCTAGATGAACCCAGTATAGGCTTACATCAACGAGATAATGAAAAGTTAATTGATTCACTTATACAGTTAAGGGATTTAGGTAATTCTGTCATCGTGGTGGAACACGATAAGGATACGATGTTGGCCTCAGATTATATTATTGATTTCGGTCCGGGAGCAGGGGAATTTGGTGGAGAAATTGTCAGTGCAGGTTCTCCGGAGAAGGTTCTTCTTAGCGAAAGTGCTACTGCGGATTATTTATCTGGAAAAAAGGAAATTATTGTTCCTGTTGAGAGAAGAACTCCCTCCAAACTATCTCTCTCATTATCGGGTGCCAAAGGAAATAACCTAAAAAATATCAATATAAATCTACCCTTAGGACTTTTCATTTGTGTAACAGGCGTCTCAGGAAGTGGCAAATCAACCCTCATTAACGAAACACTTTATCCCATTATCAGCCAACATTTATACAGGTCCAAACAATCCCCTATGCCCTATGATTCGATAGAGGGATTGGATAATGTGAATAAGGTGGTGAGAATAGATCAATCTCCTATAGGAAGAACCCCCAGAAGTAACCCTGCCACTTACACTGGACTATTTACCTACATCCGAGAATTGTATGCTCAGTTGCCCGAATCTCAGATTAGAGGATATAAAATAGGGAGGTTTTCATTTAATGTGAAGGGAGGAAGGTGCGAAACTTGTGGCGGTGCAGGCGTACAAACCATAGAAATGAATTTCCTGCCCGATGTATATGTAGAATGCCCTACCTGTCAGGGAAGAAGATATAATAGGGAGACCTTGGAAATTCGCTTTAAAGGAAAATCGATTAGTGATGTGTTGGAAATGCCCGTGAAAGAAGCTTTGTCATTTTTTGACTCATTGCCCAGAATAAAACGAAAACTTAAAACCTTACACGATGTTGGATTAGGATATATTACGTTGGGCCAACCAGCTACTACACTTTCTGGAGGTGAGGCGCAACGGATAAAAATTGCTTCAGAGCTTTCGAGAAAAGATACGGGAAATACCTTATACATCCTTGATGAACCTACTACGGGTCTCCATTTCCAGGATATTGAGATGTTGCTAAAGGTACTTAATCAATTAGTCGATCGTGGGAATACGGTATTAGTCATTGAACACAATATGGATGTGATTAAGGTAGCAGACCACATTATTGATTTAGGACCCGAAGGTGGTGTCAGGGGAGGACTCATTTTAGCTGAAGGAACTCCTGAAGATATTGCCAAGCATGAAGGATCGCATACTGGTAGATTTTTAGCGAAAGAATTATTTAAAAAAGAGGCTATCAGATCATCCTGATAACCTCTTTAACTTGTTTATATTGACCTCCTTGGTACCAATCGAAGAAATTTAGAAGGATTTACAAGCAAAAAATGTCTACTCATTAGAAGCGAATCCTTCTAATGGCATAATAGCCAGACGTTTGAAATTTTTATTCACATCTACTACCAGTGT
Organism: Bacteroidia bacterium; assembly: GCA_965262565.1. Taxonomy (GTDB): domain Bacteria; phylum Bacteroidota; class Bacteroidia; order J057; family J057; genus CBDHFQ01. The sequence goes on along the minus strand of CBDHFQ010000008.1, from coordinate 270,222 downwards.
ATAAGGAGAAGCTTCATTCAATGTCGTATCAAACATGACCGTTTTACCATCAACGTCCATACCTGCCGGAGCAAAAGGTAATCCATGAACTACCAAGTTGTACTTGTTATATTCGGAATTGTATCTTCCTTCAAATTGTTGATGGATCACTAACTTTTTGGGTTCTCCTATGACGTTAAAGTTTCTAATGGTATAGTTCCCTTGTTGATGATCGTAGTAATCCCCAGCATCTTCATACAATACACTTTCATGCTCACCCACGATATAATAGGTATGAAGAATCAATTTATCTATTCTTTCCTCTCCTACATATTGCATCACAGGATAATTGGGAATAACTGATCCAGCTCTGATAAATATGGGAATTTGGTTAATAGGTGCATCTATCCACATTTCATTTCTTCCTTCGTGCAATGAATCTGTCCATAGGTGATACCATTGACCTTTAGGTAAATAGACATTTCTTCCTCTTGCATTCTCCGCATTGATCGGACAAATCAACATATCTTTCCCTAATCCAAATTCTTCCATTCTATGATAGGTTTCCGAATTAGATTGATCCAGGAATGAAAGCGGTAGGATCATAGGTGTACCTTTATCTACATGTTTCCAAAATATGGTATACATATAGGGAAGGAGCTTATATCTTAATTCTATCGCTTCCCTCACTGCTTTTTCCGCTTCATCTCCAAATGACCATGGCTCTTGGTCTCCATGATCTCCCGAAGAATGAGTTCTGAAAAAAGGATGAAAGGCAGCCATTTGAACCCATCGAATATATAATTCAGGACTAGGATCACCAATAAAACCTCCTACATCTGATCCACAAAACGAGATCCCTGAAACACTTAATCTTTGGCATTGAAGATTTGCTATCCATAAGTGTTCCCAGGTGGCTATATTATCTCCAGTCCAAACGGCAGAATAGCGCTGTACTCCTGAATATCCTGAACGAGTAACTACCAATGGCCGAAATGGAAATACCGATTGTTTGACTCCTTCATAGGTAGCTCTGGCCATCTGCATCCCATATATATTATGTGCTTTTCTATGACTACATGGATGACCATCAAAGTCGTGTCTGGTATCGTCAGGAAAAGTGCCTATCCCAAACACAGCCGGTTCGTTCATATCATTCCAAACTCCTCTTATCCCCGATTTCATAAATTCTTCATACAGGCCTGACCACCATGTACGAACTTCTGGATCAGTAAAATCTGGAAAATGACAAGCTCCAGGCCATACATCACCTTCCATTAATGGTCCATCAGCTCTCCGGCAAAAATATCCATTCTCTACTCCTTCCTGATATACAAAATAATTCCTATCAATTTTAATTCCGGGATCAATAATCACTACTGTTTTAAATCCATCTTCCTCTAGTTCAGAAATCATTCTACCCGGGTTGGGAAATTTTTCATAATCCCAGGTAAAACATCTGAAGCCATCCATATAATCAATATCTATATGGATGACATCGCATGGAATTTTGCGCTTTCTAAATTCTGTAGCAATTTCCTTTACTCGCTTCTCAGGATAGTAGCTCCATTTGGACTGCTGATATCCTAGAGACCACATAGGAGGCATTTCGGGACAACCGGTTAAATAGGTATACCTTTCAGCTACCTGTACCATTTCGGGTCCATAAATGAAATAATAATCCATTTCTCCTCCTCTGGACCAGAAGCTGGCAACATCTCCCCTTTCATGCCCAAAATCGAAAGTAGTTTTGAAGGTATTGTCGAAAAACATCCCGTAGGCCAGATTATGATGAAGGCCTATGTAAAATGGAATATTCTTATATAAGGGATCGCGCTGCTTCTCGAAACCATAAGTATCCGATCCCCAATTCTCTAATCGCATTCCCCTCAAATTTAATTCCCTTGGCTTATCTCCTAACCCATAAAAATATTCTTGTTCCTGGATTCTCTTACTACAATAGACAAAATTACCTCCCCGTTCTTTGTTGGATTCCCAATGAAAACCAGCTTCATCTTCATTGAGAAGTTGACCCATCTGGTTATAAATACCAATCTTTAGGGTCTTACTGATTTTGACCAGTAAATGGTCAGTAAGTAAGTGAAATTGATCTCCTACAGATCTCAACTCAAAATAGCCCTTCGGTTCAGGTAAGTCATCTCTTATAGCGTAAGAGAAATCATCATCCAACCTCCCCTCAGGAGAAAATCGGAATCTAATGATATATTCAGATATGACAGAAATTTCTAGTGTAGTTTCAGGACAGTACAGATAGAATCTGCTGTTCCTTTGTTCCCAATTACGAACGAGTTGCGGTGACATTTTTCGTTTAATTTGTTCCCGCCCCAATTGCATATAATTCATAGCAATTCGATTTTATTACTTTATATATTGAATATTTTCTTAATAGCCCCCTAAATAATACAATGCCAATTTTACTAGGCATAACAACAATTTACGAATATTCGAATTATTTATTTTTCTTTTTTTGGAAACTATTATACACTGTTATCTGAAAAATTATGTAAAATTATAATAATTCTTCCACAGGAAGATGTCCAATAGTTTTTAGTTTTTGCTTAAACTCTTGATATTTGATGAAAATTTAGCAAATTTTCAATTGGATCTTTAATAATTTTATCAACGTTGATAGCAAGATCCCTACATTGATCCAGTAATACATCTCTAAAATAATGAGAAACTGATCCGACAAAATCAACCTCTATATCTTCTATGACATTGAATTTCATGATAGTAGTAAATAGCATTAGTCTGAATCTATCCTCTACCATATCACGTATTTCACGAACATAAAGATAATCATATACGATAGGAGTAAGCGATGCCAAAGTCAAACTAGGTCTTTCACATTGCTGAGCATACACAGTAAAAGCTTTTAAAGGCCTGTCTAATCTTCCGAGGATAGCTGTTTCTATATCTTCAGGTAACTGTTTATGCATCAACATCTTCAGGAGCTCTTTACCCAAATCCGCTCCAGAACCTTCATCTCCTAATAAATACCCCCATCCTCCATAGTGTTGAAGTATTTGGTCTCCATCGTAGTAGCAAGAGTTAGATCCAGTACCTAAGATACATACTATTCCCCTTTGTTTTCCGGTACATCTTACAGCAGCCAGTAAATCAGTATAAACGCTAATATGATCAGTGGAGAAATTTCGGCTTAATACAGATGTTAACTTTTGGCGTTGATCTTGATGATCAAGTCCTGCACCATAAAAAAAGATTTCGGTAGGTTCTACAGCATACTCAGTTAATATATGCTGATAAATCTCTTTAATTTCTTTCTGCAATACCTCTTCCTCCGTGCTGGTAGGATTTAATCCTCGAGTGGTGAAGCTTTTTAAAATACCGATACTATTATATAATCTCCATTCCGTTTTCGTAGCTCCACTTTCAGCTAATAATCCTATCATGCCTGGTTCTCGATTTTTTCTTGTAGTGTTAACTTCATATCTGCCAGAATATTGCATAGAACGACATACTTTTCAAAAGGGTCATCCTGACGAGTATGGTATTTTGATAACAATTCCTCTTTTTTCGAACCCATTCTGTAGTAATGATCGGCCTGATATAAAGGTGCCCATACAGGGGGATGTATTTTCTCTTGATGTGAAACATATGCCTTCCTCAACTCATACAACTTTGTCAATATTTCTTTTTGCATATTATTACCATACCACGAATCAATTCCATGTTCTACAGAAATAAATCTTCCGACATCATATCCTTTATCTGGTTTTTCCACTTTAAGAATTTGAGAAGGTGTTTTGAAAGTAAAGGTATCCTTTACTAATATTTCCTTAACTACATGGTAGAAAAATTGAAAAATGCCTCCTTCAGCCGGATGGCGGATTCCAAAGAGATGATAATCCAGGACAAGGGTAAGCACTTTCGCATATTTTTCGGTCTGGTGTATCCATGAAGCGTAAGTATCAGCATATAGTGGATAATGTTCCCAATCTGGAAGAGAAAAATACTTATCAAGTACATCAGAAAAAAAGGCATCTCTCAAAAATATGGGCATTTGGGGAACATCTGGAGGGAAAAATAATTCATACGGTTGGCGATTTCTGAGGATTTGGGGAACCATCTGAGTAATTATTCCTTTGAGGCGGTGTTTTTGTGCTAAAAATCCTAAATGATTGTGATAGATGAGCGAGGTATTACAAAGCACTTGAGGCCGCTGTCCAAAGTAGCGATACATTCTAAGGCTATGTAAGTCAAGTTGTTCCAAAAAATACTGCCGATCTATCAACATACTTAACGAATGGTCATAAGGCTGGGCGAGTAATTCCACCTTTCCTGTATCCACTAATTGCTGAAACGATGCTAATACTTTAGGGAAGTGATCCACGATAGTATCCAGCCACAAACCACTCATGCTAAATGAAAAATGAACGTCCGAGGGGAATTCTTTAATTATTTCCAGTAGTAATTGATTCGCAGGCAGGTAACATTTGGTAGCCAATATGGAGAATTCCTTCAGGCTGGTATCCCAATCCACATAATTTTGTCCTTTTCCCAAATCAAAAAAAGTAAAAGGAGATAGCTGCAAGGGATAATGAACCTGAAAGCATAAATTAATGGCTGGCATAAATTATTTGGATAAGGGTTAGTTATGGATAACGATCGTTTATTCATTACTCAAAATCATCTCGTAGGCATGTAAGACTTTCTGTGCTGCATCATCCCAGCTAACTTTTAAATGTTCCTGCATTTCTTCTACTACTTCCTCCCTCACATCTGGACTATCTAATAACATATTTACATGTCTCGCTAATTTATCTGAATCCCAATAATTTGCTTTAAGAGCACCTTTAAGTACTTCTGCTGCTCCTGACTGATTAGAAATTACACAAGGTACTCCTGAATGAGCAGCTTCTACCGCAGCCAGTCCAAACGGTTCAGATACCGAAGGCATCACAAACACATCGGCCATCCCCAGCAATTCCCTCACTTTATTTGTTTGAAGAAAACCGGTGAAGTGAAATTTATCTCCGATACGATGCTCTGCTACCTTTTGGATGAGTTGAGGCAACAAATTCCCCTGACCAGCCATCACAAAGCGTACATCCTGCCTCTGTTTAAGTATGCGCAATGCCATTTGCAGAAAGAATTGAGGTCCTTTCTGTTCAGTTATTCTTCCCAAAAAAATGACTAAATGTTCGGGAAAGGGTTTCTTTACGCGTTTTACCTCTGGAATATCCAATCCATTATGAACTGGAGCAATTTTTGAGCGATTAATCTCATAGTACGTCTCAATAATATCAGCACTATATTCACTTACAGGAATGATTAAATCCGCTTTTTCCATTGCATATTTCTCCAGATAGTATACCCAATTCCTGACATATGGACCGCTTCTATCATACTCTAAAGAGTGTATATGCAATGCCAGGGGTTTTCCTGTAAGTCCTTTCAATTCTAATCCCGCAAGAAAAGTCATCCAATCGTGCGCATGGATAATATCGAAATGTTTCTCTAAAGCTATCTCGCTGGCAAATTTTCCATAATCTATCACATGCTGGATGACATCGCCTCCATATAATTCCTTAATATCAAGCATGTTTTTGCTCTTCCCTTGCACTAATTCAAATGGGTCTGTATCTAAAGATTCCTTCCTAATATCAGCAGAAATTTGTTGTTGGATATGATAATTTACAATCTCTGCATGTTCAGAAAAGGATGCAGATAGGTCATCAAGATGGGAATCTTGGGTAGGGACTGGTTCAGCACTGGAATGATGATGTATATTCGATGGAGTATGAATATACGCTCCTTCTTGAACATGGTCTCCTGAATGTTCCTCATGATAATGTTCTGAATATCCAGGATGAGATTCGAAGGTATTTTCGTGATGATGGTTATCCTCTTGATGATATATTTCACTTTTTCCTTGCGATTCTACATCCACATAGCTTTCTGCGGCTGGGAGGGAGAACTCTTTTTCAACACTTCCTGGCTTTTCTTCCCACGAAAAGAACACTGTTTGGGAAGTTTCATAGGGAGATAGGTTTGATCGAATATATTCTAATTCTGCCTTTTCTATAATACTATCATAGGCTTCCCGCTCAAGGTGTGTCCATGATTCTACTGTTATATCATTTAATCCGATTAATTGAGCCTTATCAAGTAGATATTCCGGGTCTGTCCGGGGAATAATTATTGTTAAATCTGTATGTTCTGCGATAGCTTTTCCTAATCCCAGGCTGGCAACCCCTAGTCCACCATTAATAAAAGGGGGGAATTCCCATCCGAGCATAAGCACCTTTAGTTTCACTTGTTTGATTTAATTTAGGGCATGATGAATTTTTTCATATCAATTAATATTTGATGAGGTAAAGATAAATAAAGTTTACAATAATCAAATGAATACCCGGACTTAGTTAATCTTATCAATACCTATACTGATTACCTTTTTAACGCCAAATCATAAGCCTGCTTATAATAGCGAGTAAGCATTTTCCAATCAAAATTAATAGATGCACTTTCTGACTCATACCTTTGAGTTATTCGATCTAACCGGCTTTTCTGGACAAAATTAAATAATATATCTGCCAGTTGATTAGCTGACTCATCAAAACTGCTTTGTTTGCGATCTACAACATATATCCCAAAGTCTTCCGGATGCTTGAAATTCTCTTTTACGTAATCTCCAAATCCTGCAAGATCACTTGTAACTGCCGGAACTCCACTTACTATACATTCCAAAGGCGTATATCCCCAAGGTTCGTAATAACTGGGAAATATTCCCAAGTGGCAACCGCGGACAAACTCAGGATAGTCCATTCCAAAAAGTGGATTCGTAGGAGAAATAAAATCAGGATGGTAAACTACCTTTACACAATCCTCTTCTCTGTTTACCAAGCTGGAAGATCTTAGAAAATTTAATATCGGATCACTAGCATCATTGTGCAAATTGTGTGTAACAATGGTAGGAAGATGAGAAGATCTCCATGATTGTAAACTTCTTCTAAGTCGGATTTTCCATTCATCATCGACAAATTTATTCAAATCGGGAAATTTCTGCTCGGGGCTAAAGGCAGCTTCGAAAAATAAGCGATCCCCTATCTGTTTCTCAATTCCCTCGGATATTTCCCTTATCTTTTCCATCAGCGCCCTCTTTTCTAATACATCTGGATTAATGAACTGATACGGTTGCTTGGTAATGAAAAACATAATGATGGTTTTATCCATATTTGCTTGTTTCATTCTCCAGTTTAGCCTTGCCAATGCTTCCAATGTCAAATCATAGCCTTTATTTTTATATTCAAATCTCCCGGAGGTGAAAAAATACAATGTTTTATCCAAATCGAACGAATAGCTATGAAAAAAATGCCCCATCGTGAATGTATGGATTTTTTCCTTTTGGCGTTGGTGCACATTTTGGACCTCATGTCTCACATCATACCGCTTTACGTTCAATCCATTGGGTAAAATCACTTCTGGCTTCCTCCCTATAAGGTGTTCACATTCAGTAGCTGTCACATCACTCACCGTAGTGAACACATGTGCGCCATGAGCTGCAGCACGTTCGATTTTAATTTGGGTTTCTATATTGAAATATCTCGCCTCTCTCGCCCAGTCAAAAAACGGCAAATGCCCATAGAAATCTGGATCATTCATCGCCAAATACCTTCCTAATAGGGTAGCATGAGTTGTAAATATAGTACGAACTGGCAACTGATCTCTTCTAATTTCCGGAATAACTGTTCCAACCATCCATTCATGAACATGTACCACCACCTCTTTATTAAAATCTGGAAGCTCTGTAAGTTTGGTTACAAACATTTTCACCATATACCCCAGAGCAACTACCTGGTTAATCAAATCATCTTCTCCTGGGGTACTAATGTCGTGATGTTCCCAAAGAAGATATTTGATCTCACCTAATTGGTCGTAAACAGAATATGGATTGAATAAAACCGTTTTGGGTCTGCCAGCTATTAACCACCTGCCATAGTGCACCTCAAACCCTAATTTTCTGAGGTTTATTACTGCTTGTCCGAAAGGATGTTCATCGTCCTCAATAGGTTCAAAAACCGCTGATACATTAGGGTGCACATACGGACCTACGCAAAGGTAATTATCTTCCCAGGTCTCTACCATACTCCCGGCTTTCGAACGAATAACAGTATATATTCCCCCTACCTGATTAGCTACTTCAAATGCTACTTCCAGCAAAAGTACATTTGAGTCGTCTTCTTGTTCAGCATGATGACCATTGCTGAATAGCTCCTCCTCATGGATGAGCTTCTGTTGGTTATATTGATCATTTATCATAACTCGAGCGTGTAGTCAGCTTTTATGGGGCTTGTATATTTATCGGATATTTATTTTTCTACTTTTTGCATTATCAATGCGGTCCTACTGGTTAAATAGATGCTCAACTGCTGAGAGTCATTCGTATCATACGTTATCTGGTCATCGATTCTTTTGTGTCCTCCAAATTGTTCTCCATCAGAGTTCAAAATAATTTTATAAGAACCTGCCTGAGGAACGTAAAATCTGTAATCCCAAATGGAATTACTTGGATGAAAATTAAATACAAATATTAAGTTATTCCTCTCATAAATAATCACATTATTTTCGTGATCCATATTTAACTGTTTGGCAGGATAGCTTTGCAATATTTTTTCATCTTTTATGAGATGTATCATTGCTCTGTCAAAATTGTTTAAATACTCATACTTTAGCTGTTTATTATCTACTAAGGACCACTGCCTCCTACTGTACTTATAACTCCAGTTATTTCCTTCTCTTGGAAAGTCAACCCACTCAGGATGTCCAAATTCATTTCCGATAAAATTCATATAAGATTCTCCGGCTCCTGTACCACTAATCAATCGAATCATTTTGTGTAGTGCTATTCCCCTATCGATAATTATATTCTCATCCCCCTTAGTCATATGCCAGTACATCTCTTTATCCATCAACCAAAAGGCGATAGTTTTATCTCCCACTAATGCCTGATCGTGAGACTCTGCATAAGACACCGTCTTTTCCTTATATCGCCTGTTAGTTACTTCATGCCACAATTCGTATATATTCCACTCCTCGTCAGATTTATGTTTTAAAAGTTTTATCCAATAATCCGGTACCGCCATGGCCAAACGATAGTCAAACCCCAATCCTCCTTCAGGCATTTTCCTACACAAACCAGGCATTCCACTCATATCCTCAGCAATTGTTATGGCTTTGGGCTTCAATCGATGTACCACTTCATTTGCCAATTGAAGATAGATCAGTGCATCCCATTCTACCCCATCTTTAAAATATTTGTCGTAATGATCAAATACTTCAAAATCACCGTGATGTAAATACAACATAGAAGTTACCCCGTCAAATCTAAATCCATCGAAATGAAACTCTTCTATCCAATAAGTAATATTTGAAAGTAGGAATTGCTGAACCTCGGGTTTTCCATAATTGAACAGGCGCGAATCCCAGGAATTGTGATATCCTCGTCCACCTTCGTGAAAATACATTCCATCCGTACCGTCAAACTCATTTAGGCCTTCAGCAAAATTTTTCACTGCATGAGAATGTACAATATCCATCACAACCGCTATCCCCATTTCATGAGCTTTGTTTACCAGATATTTAAGATCTTCAGGCGTTCCAAATCTGGATGATGGTGCATAGAAATTACTTACGTGATATCCAAAAGACCCATAATAAGGATGCTCTTGAATAGCCATTAACTGTATACAATTATATCCCAGATCCTGAACCCTTGGAAGTACCTTATCAGCAAAATCCCTGTAACTGCCTATTCCTTCAGCTTCAGTAGCCATGCCTACATGAGCTTCATAAATCACAGGGTGTTCATGTTCGAATAATCTGAAAGCCTGATCAGTCCATTCAAAGGGCTTTTCTGGGTTCCATATCTGAGTAGTAAAATCTTTTGTTTCATCATTCTGAACGGCTCGTTTGGAGAATGCAGGAAGCCGATCATGCTCTCCATTAGCTGCTTTTATGTGCACTTTTACCAAAGAACCATGGGTAAATGAATCCCTATACTCAGCATCTGGTAGAAAAATTTCCCAAATCCCTCTTTCATTTTTTTGGAGTGGATGAGCAGACCTGTCCCATTGATTAAAATCTCCTACTAAAAACAGCCCATATGCAGCTGGTGCCCATTCCCTGTACCACCATCCTTTTTTTTCCTCATCATAATTAAAACCAAGATATTGATGAACATGTGCAAAATTTAAGAGGCTTCCATGAGATTCCATGATCTCTGTTAGTCGCTTGCGGTACCGATCATATCTTTCATAAATCTCTCTTTCATATGGTTCTAACCATGGATCGTCCTGAATGAGTGCCAACTTCGTTTGAGGATTATTTTTAATCATAGAAAGGTTAGGTTGTTGTAATAAATTTATTGCGGTATAGGTGTATCAAGTTCTCTTAAATTCGCATATAATTCATCATCGGTAAAATGATGGTTTACAAGTTTTCCATTGAAAAATGCCTCATAAGCCGCCATATCAAAATGTCCATGCCCGCACATATTAAATAGAATAGTCTTGCTTATCCCTTCCTCTTTCGCTTTTCGTGCCTCTCTAATGACTGTTCCTACGGCATGTGTTGCTTCCGGTGCTGGAATAATCCCTTCGCACTTGGCGAATAATACTCCTGCTTCAAAACATTCCAATTGCTGTAAGGCCTCAGCTTCAATGATCCCATCCTTGAGTAATTGGCTCACAATAACTCCTGCCCCATGATATCTCAAACCTCCTGCATGTATCGGAGCTGGAACAAAATTATGCCCTAAGGTGTACATCGGAAGTAAAGGTGTCATGCCTATGGTATCACCAAAATCGTATCTAAATTCTCCTTTTGTTAATTTAGGACAAGAAGCAGGCTCACTGGCAATACATCTCAATGGCTTATTTTGAGTAAGCTTTTGATGTAAGAATGGAAAAGATATACCTGCAAAATTAGATCCGCCTCCAAACGGAGCTACGACAATATCGGGAAAATCCCCCGCTTTTTCTAATTGTTTTAACGCCTCCAACCCAATAATAGACTGGTGCATTAATACGTGATTTAATACACTTCCCAAAGAATATTTTGTATCCTCATTCATGGCTGCGCGCTCTACCGCCTCTGAAATAGCAATTCCCAAACTTCCGGGAGAATTCGGATATTGTGCCAATATTTTTCTCCCTGCCTCAGTTTTATCACTCGGAGAAGCAATTACTTCCGCCCCCCAAGTATTCATCATCAACTTTCTGTAAGGTTTTTGTTCGTAACTTATTTTCACCATATATACTTCACAAACTAAACCAAAATGTTGGCACGCAAAACTCAGGGCACTTCCCCATTGTCCCGCTCCCGTTTCAGTTGTTATCCTTTTGACTCCTTCTTTTTGGTTATAATATGCCTGAGGTACAGCTGTATTAGGCTTGTGAGATCCTGAAGGGCTTACTCCTTCATATTTATAATAAATTTTTGCTGGTGTATCTAAGGCTTTTTCCAGATTATATGCCCTAAAAAGAGGGGTTGGTCGCCACATTGCATACACATCCCTTACTTCTTCTGGTATTTCAATCCACCTCTCCTGAGAAACTTCCTGCTTGATTAATTCCATGGGAAATAATGGTGCTAAGTCTTCAGGGCCAATAGGTTGCTTTGTTCCCGGATGTAAAGGAGGAAGTGTCGGGTTGGGCATATCGGCCTGAATATTATACCAATGTGTAGGAATCTCTCTTTCTGTAAGGGTAATTTTTCTTTGTTGGGGCATATTATTAGATCTTTTTAGGCTATTTGATATTGAGTTAAGGTAAATTTTCCCTCATTTTGAATATAATATATTTTTCATAACGACGATAGATTTATCGGGAAAGATTAATTTTCTTATATTTTCACTCTATGCAAATTACTCCCAGACAAAGACAGGCCTTAAGTGCTATGTGCGATGCATTGATACCTTCCATTTCCCGGCCTAATGATCCTCAGGGATATTGGAAAAGAAAAGCGAGCGACCTATATGTTTCAGATCGAATGCTTGAACTTGTCAATGAATTGCCAGAAGAGGACCAGCAAGCTTTTAGACAATTATTAAATCTCATTTCCTACCCTACTTTGGGGCTTAGTTGGTTGGGGCCTATGAAAAGTGCTGCCTATTTATCCTTAGAAGAAAGGGAGTCTCTACTAAGATCTTGGGCAGGTAGTCCTATCCCATCTCTTAGAAAAGCTTTTAACACCCTAAAAAAGCTATGTGGCTTTTTTTATTTCGGTTGGAGCACTCAGGAATCCCCTAATCCTAATTGGAGTAGTTTAGGATATCCTGGCCCTATTCATCAGCAAACTACTACTGATGCTATCTCCGGCTCAACGCTTAATCCGAATTATTCCGAGGAAAATCCACATGTGCTGCATGATAAAGAAGATATGCTGTTATTATCTGATGGGCAAACTCTGTATTGTGATTCAGTGGTGATCGGAAGTGGTGCAGGTGGCGGAGTAGTTGCGGCTGAATTAGCTGCTGCCGGCGATGAGGTTATTGTATTAGAAAAAGGGCATTATGTTCCTGACCAGAATTTGTCTCAAAGAGAAGTGGAAATGATGGGGCTACTTTACGAGAGAAAAGGGGCCTTCACCTCGCTTGACGGCGGGACGACTATTCTTGCGGGGAGTTGCTTTGGTGGGGGTACGGCGGTAAACTGGGCTGCGAGTTTACGTACACCTGATTATATCCTACACGAATGGGCTACAGAGCATAATAATCCCCAATTTCTCGACCCTTCTTATAAAAAGTGTTTTGATATCATTGAAGCGAGAACACATACTCATAGCCTACCTTGCACTCACAATCACCAAAACCAATCCTTAATTAATGGTGCTCAATCTTTGGGCTATCACACAGATATTATTCCCAGGAATCAGATTCCTTTTGAAGGAGGAATGGATGAATCTACATGGAGGAATTATGGCTTCAGTTGTTTAGGCGATAGCCAAGCACAAAAGATGGGAACCCATCGTTCCTTTTTGCTTGATGCTATCAAAGAGGGAGCCGTGGTTCTCACACAAACTGAAGCAGATAGAATTGTGACGCGTAGAGGGATAGCTCATGCTGTACTAGCTACGCATACTGATTCAAATGGCCAAAAGATTTCTATTCGTATTAGAGCCAAGCGAATAGTGTGTTCTGCTGGTTCTCTACACACTCCGACCATTTTATTAAGATCCGGCTTAAGCCATGCTGAGATAGGTAAAAATTTATATCTACACCCTACAGTAGCTGTTACAGGAAAATATATAGACCCGGTGTTACCTTGGTATGGACCTATGATGTCCGCCCTATCAGACCAATTCACCCGCCTGGATGGAAATTTTGGTTATAAATTAGAGACTCCTCCCGTGCATCCCGGCTTAATGGGCTTATCTGCCAGTTGGGAATCTGGTCGTCAATATAAACAGTCTATGTTAGATGCACCTCATCTGGCTTCTTTTGTGGTGCTTACCAGAGATCGATTTGGAGGACAGGTAATACCTAGCAAACAAAAACAACCACTCGTTAGATATAATCTAAGTTTATACGATAGAAAACATCTTTTGCATGGTATTCAGGAAGCAGTTAAAATTCACCATGCTGCAGGGGCTGAAGAAGTTAGAGTACAGCATAACCAACCCCATAATTTTTTCCCCAGAAAGGATTATCTTACTCATTATCTGCAGAAGTTGTCTCGAAAACCCTGGCAAACGAATCATTTTCTTCTATTCAGTGCGCATCAGATGGGTAGTTGCAGAATGGGAGGAGGAAATATCAGGCATCCAATTAAGCCTAACGGAGAAACTCGGGAAATTAAAAATCTATTTGTTGCCGATGCCAGCCTGTTTCCGCAATGTAGTGGAGTTAATCCGATGCTTTCTGTTCAGGCACTTTCTTTTTATGTGGCACAACATCTTATATAGTCAACATTTGTCTCGGCCTGGAGTCTTTTAGGTAGAATGTTCTCTTTTTACATTTTTTTGACCTACTACAACTTACTGCCATTCAGGCCATTACGAAATAAGTAAAATTTTTCTTCCCCTTCTGGTTAAGATGTTGGGGACTTATTTCGAATATATAAGAAAAGACGTTCTTTTATTTACCGAAGACTGTTATTCTTCGTTTCGATTTTCTTTCACACTTGACCTTTTAATGCACACAAAACTATGAAATCAGCCCATTTTTCGGATGTTAAATCACTTTTGCTATGGATGTACATCAAATGTACTGAAGGAGTTTCGCTGCAAGATTTCCTTTACCTCTACAAAGAACTTATGTATTGGCTCCTGAAAATGCCTTTCCACAGAGGATTAATTCTTCTATCAGCCAAATTTTTATGCCTGACGGACTTTCCTAATGCTGCTGTGTATATTCTTTGCAGGTATCTTCAACTCTATCCCAATGATCCCCTGGTGTTAGAATATCTGGGAGATGCTATCGAATGCAGCTTTTCCGAAGATTCTGTTGACGTGTTAGATATAGTTCGCCGAAAAGCACAACATCTCCAACTTTCCGGTAATCACGATCAGCATATATTACAAAAAGCTTGTTATATACAAGCTATTCAGATTGAACTTGGTTCGGAATATGGAGGGCACTTCGAACTTCTGGATGATTTTATTGATGACATCTTAATCGATCATTCTTTACCTGAAATTATTTTTTCTCATCCATATTTTGATAAAGAGCAAATTATTTAATGTTTTTTTAGCTGGTAGATAAAAAACCTAATTTGTTTATTTTTCTTCATTTATATCTATTAGTATAATTGCAGATAAATATACACCAGCTAACTATCTAATATAATGAGCATTAAAAATACCTTGGGATTATCTCTTCTTTTCATCGGACTAGTAGTTCTTATTGTCGGATGTTCAAGAGGAGATTCTACCGAAATCACTAAAGAAATTAATGGAAAAGAAGTTGTTCTAAAAAATAGCGATGCAGAAAACCTTAATTGGCGCATATTTTATGGGAGCGTAGTGTCTGTACTCGGTATAGGTATCCTCGCTTTTCCCGGTCAGAAAACGATCGATGCAGGAAAGTTCGACTAATTCTTTTCCATACATATCAAAAAAAGAGGCCTTAGTCCTCTTTTTTTGATCATAATAACTAATATTTTTAGCTAAATGGGCAACAAAATTAGTGAATACCCGTTGTTTTACCTAGATTAATACTAAAAATAGAAATATCGGCAGTATGGACTATACATCTAGGGCTATAGCACATATGGATCTGGACGCTTTTTTTGTTTCTGTAGAGAGATTAAAAGATCGTAGGCTACATGGGATTCCACTTATTATCGGAGGAAAAGGAGCTCGGGGAGTAGTCGCTTCCGCCAGCTATGAAGCCCGTACTTTTGGCATTAGGTCGGCAATGCCTATTCGTCTGGCGAGACATTTATGCCCTCATGCGGTATTCATTCACGGAGATTATGAAGCCTATTCACAATATTCACATCTCGTAACTGAAGTAATTGAAG
Source organism: Bacteroidia bacterium (assembly GCA_965262565.1). Taxonomy (GTDB): domain Bacteria; phylum Bacteroidota; class Bacteroidia; order J057; family J057; genus CBDHFQ01. The sequence goes on along the minus strand of CBDHFQ010000008.1, from coordinate 254,737 downwards.
AGAATGTTCCCCTATACGAAAAAACATCTATAGATGAATTCTATCTGGATCTGACAGGAATGGATCGCTTTTTTGGATGTTACAAATGGGCGCTGATGATTCAGGAACGCATTAAAAAAGAAACGGGCTTACCCATTTCTTTCGGGCTCTCCATTAACAAACTTATATCTAAAGTGGCGACAAGAGATGCTAAGCCCAATGGTGCCAAAGAAGTTCCCGCACATTCTATTCACACGTATCTGGCTCCTAAACATGTCAGTCGTATTCCATCCATAGGAGAAAAAACCGCTAGAAACCTGACTTATATGGGAGTCAGAAAGATCGAAACTTTACGGCAAATTCCAAGACCTATCCTGGAGCATACATTTGGAGCCACAGGTAAATTTCTATATCGAAGTGCCAGAGGAGAAGATGATCGTCCTGTCATCATGCAAAGCCGACGGAAGTCCTTCTCCACTGAAAGAACCTTTGAACAAGATACGATAGACGTGTTTCATTTGCGCAGTATCCTTACCCGTATGACAGAAAAACTGACTTTCCAATTAAGAGAATCGAAAAAATTATGCAGCTGTATCACTGTCAAACTTCGGTACGCTAATTTTGATACTGTTTCCCGCCAACTACATCTCACCTACTCTGCTGATGATCAATTATTAGTAGAAAAAGCGCTCCAGTTATTTGAGAAATTGTACCAACGCCGCTTACGCGTTAGATTAATAGGCGTTCGGTTGAGCGGATTGGTATACGGTCACCCACAAATAGATCTTTTCACAGATACCTTCCGACAAGCAGATCTCTATCAGGCACTGGATGCTATCAGATACAAATACGGCACTAAAGCTATCGGAAAAGCAAGCGGGATGACAGATTTAATATACCCTTCCCATTAACTCATGATCTACAATTGCTTTTTTAATCGCTAATACATCAATGGCACCTTCCTGCCGATATACGACTTCTCCTCCTGGTGCTACTAATATCGTGTAAGGCAAGGCTCCCTGCCATTCAGGGTCAATAGCTTCAATGAGCGCATATTTATCTTCGGAAGTAGCTCGGTAGTTAGTATTAGAAGCTTCCCATTTCTTCAATAGTTTCAACGCCTGTGCTTGCGCATTTGGCCGATCCGTGCTAATAGAAATGAATTCGAAATTGCGATCCCTGTACATGCGATCCATAGCCACAAACTCGGGAAACTCCATCACACAAGGTCCACACCATGTTGCCCATAAATTAATCAATCTCAATTTCTCCCCTTGTTCATTTTTTACTACTTCTTTGAGCTGATCCATATCTGCCTCTTCCATAGTAACAGGTAGCTCAGCCCATTCAGCTAATTGTCGCTCTTTCCACTCCGTTTTCCATGCCCATTTGACAGAACAACCAAAGGTCTTTGTCTTAGCTAAAGCAGGAGTTTCTCCTGTTAACAAAGCATCAATGGCATTCCGAATATCCTCAGCATTTGCCGTACCAGGTTTTTCGGATCCATCTAGCCTTCCCACATATTGTAGTAGGCGATCTTCATCAAACACAAAAGCATGAGGAGTAGCAATAGGTCCGTAAGCCAGAGAAGTAGCCTGATCATCTCCATCATACAGATAGGGAAAAGAAAACCCTCGGTCATTGGCACGAATCTTCATATCCTCAAAAGAATCCCCCAGATCAGTATACCCCAACTCGCTAAGTGAAACAGATTTAGGACTATTGGGAGAAATGACTACCAGCGCCAACTCATCTTCCTTATAATCCTTACGCAATTGGACCAGACGGTCTTCATATGCCTGTGCAGTAGGACAATGATTACAACTAAACACAATCGCCAGTACCTTAGATTCACCAAAATCACTCAGGCTGTAGGTTCGATCGTCCACTCCTGGCAGAGAAAAGTCTGGAGCAGCCGAACCTATCGCCAAGATCTCAGGCTTAGGAGGTTCCTGATCCTGGGCCCAGGCAGTATGTATAATGATCCATCCGCAAAGAGTCCCAATAAGCAATGATAGCGTAAACGATTTCATAGTATTTAGTCTTGAAAAGCTGGTTAATTATTGAATATACGATTTAAGAAGGATGAATCTATCGTTTTTTCTTATTAGGTTATATATCTTTTCCGATCTAACGAACTATTGCTCCTATGTCTAATAATACGCAAGAAATGAACGAAACTCCCCCTAAGACACATCCCCTCTCATTCTCACCACTCGTTATAGGAACTATGCGATTAGGTGCCTGGGGAGTGAATATGTCGACCAAAGAATATGAAACCTTTATTCACCAGTGTTTGGAGTTGGGATTGACAGACTTCGACCATGCAGATATTTATGGAGGTTATACTACAGAAGCAGAATTTGGGGAAGTGATTAAAGGGCGCTCAAGTTTAAGAGCTCATATGCAACTCACCACCAAGTGTGGCATCCGTTTCATGGCACCTACTAGACCAGTTCACCGAATCAAAAGTTATGATAGCACCCCTAAACACATTATTCAATCCGTAGAAAATTCGTTACAGGCGCTTCAAACGGATTACATTGATGTGTTATTGCTACACAGGCCAGATTTTTTAATGAATCCTTACGAGATCGCAGAAACCTTCACTCAATTACAGACATCAGGTAAAGTGCGTGCTTTCGGTGTTTCCAATTTTACCCACAAACAATTTGAATTCCTTCAACATCTCTTTCCGCTTGTCACTCATCAGATAGAAGTTTCTCTCCTGCAATTAGCACCTTTCTATAATGACATGCTTTTACAATGTCTTCAGCATCATATTACCCCTACTGCATGGTCCCCACTGGCAGGTGGAGCCTTCTTTGCTCAACAACCAAACAAACGCATCCAGCGAATTCTTCAGGTTACAGATGAATTATGCGAAACTTATTCCTGTGGGTTGGATCAACTCCTGCTAGCCTGGGTGATGAAACATCCTTCTGGAGTCATCCCGGTATTAGGAACGGCAAATATCGAAAGAGTAAAAGCTGCGAAAACAGCATGTGATATACACATTTCTCATGAGGATTGGTACGCATTATGGGAAGCATCTACAGGAGAACCCGTCCCCTAGAGCAAAGCAATAGGAGTTGTTGGAAATTTCGTGCTATTTTAAAGGAATTTTTGAAATACTTATACGAACTACTCGCACTTTATGGATCATCAATCATCCCATTCAGTTATAAAGCCCAGATCAGAACCATTTGCAGGGGCCGAGATTGCCTGGTTTGCTCCATTGTGTAACGGAGATGATGAATATTTGGGAGCTCATAACATAAGATACAAAAGTAATTGGGAGAATACTTCTGAAGTGTTGCTCACTGCTGATCGTAATGGATTTAACAATATATTGTGTCCTTCTTCCTATCAGGTAGGTCAAGATACGCTTACTTTCGCTTCTGCTGTAGCTCCACTCACCAAACAAATCAATCTACTACCTGCGATTCGATGTGGAGAAATCCATCCCCCTATGTTGGCCAGAACAATCGCTACCCTAGATCATATTCTACAAGGAAGGCTGACCCTTAACATTATCTCTTCCAATTTACCGGGAACGGAACTCAGCTCAGCGGATCGATATCAGCGTTCCAGAGAAGTCATTACCATCCTTAAACAGGCCTGGACACAAGAGGAAATCCAGTTCAAAGGCCAATTTTATGATATTCAGCTCCCCACTGATCCGGTAAAGCCTTATCAACAGAACGGGGGGCCTCTATTGTACTTCGGAGGGTATTCTCCTCCAGGCGTTGATCTGTGTGCTGAACATTGCGATGTATATCTAATGTGGCCAGAAACGGAAGATAAATTGCACGACCTGATGAGTACGATGAGCCAACAAGCAGCTTCCTATGGGAGGAAAGTAGATTATGGACTTCGAATTCATGTGATCGTAAGGGAAACAGAACTGGAAGCGCAAGAGGCAGCGCAGAAGCTGGTTTCGCATCTTGCTCCCGAAAAAGGAAAAGAAATCAGAGAGCGGGCACTGGACGCTAAATCCTACGGAGTAGCCAGACAAGCGACCATGCGAGACTTATCAGATGCAGAAGGCTACGTGGAAGCGAACATGTGGACCGGTATAGGAAGAGGGAGATCAGGTTGTGGAGCTGCATTAGTAGGAAATCCAGATCAAGTAAGAGATAAAATTAGAAGATATATGTCAATGGGCATGAGAGCCTTTATATTTTCAGGATATCCCCATAAAACCGAATGTGATCTTTTTGCAAAATACGTACTTCCTGAACTAAAAACCTTTTCAATGCCACAAATACAAAAGAGAATTCCATCAGAAGTGCCTAATACACCACTAGCAGCAGGAATTCGTAGATAACCACTTGTTTTATCCATGCTGGATCTGATCATTGTCATAAGTTACTTTATCATCATCTTCCTGACAGCTTTTTCAGGAAGACAGGGAAAAAATGTGAGTAAAGAGGAATATTTTCTTAGCTCCAGAAACCTAAGGTGGCCCTCCATCGCTCTCTCGACTATCGCAACTAATATCAATGGTTATCAATTTCTGGGCATGATGGGTTCCGCCTATCTCTATGGCTTGGCACAGGCCAGCTTGGAAATTCACGCCATTCAGGGCATTTTGATGGCAGCCTTCATTTTTGTTCCTCTGTACCTGAAAGAACAAATCATTACCATTACTCAATTTATCAACCGCCACTTAGGAAAAGCTGTCGGCTTAGTATATTCTCTGGCTAACTTGGCCTTATTTTCCACAATAACACTGGGAGCAGCTCTTTTCTGGGGAGCATATGCCGCAGAACTCGTTTTTTCCGATTACCTACGCTTTTTGCATCCAGATCGCATGGTCCGAATCGCTATCCTGGTCATAAGCCTGGGCCTCTTTTCTGCCACCTATACCTATTTTGGAGGATTAGGTGCTGTGGTTAAAACCGACATCATTCAATTTTTCATTTTACTAACAGGAGGTATCGTCATAGTTTTCGTCACTATTCATCATTTGGGAGGTTGGCAGGCATTATATGAAAAAACGCCCGACCTCATGCATTTACACCTTCCGGCAGATCATCCCAAGCTACCCTGGATTCACGTATTTGGCCTGTTTTTATTAAATATTAATTATTGGTGTGCCAATCAAACGGTCGTTCAGCGTGCTTTGGCGGCTAAAAACCTCAAGGAAGCGCAGATCGGATTATTGGTAGGTGGAGGGATCAAATATCTCATGGCCATTGTGATCGTTATTCCCGGAATTGCATTGGCAGGAATATTAGGACAGCAAGGATTAAACGATCCAGATATGGCTTTTCCCTATATCGTCGCTACGTATTTACCCGTTGGAGCTAAAGGGTTAATCTTATGTGCCTTGTTCGCATCTCTCATGAGTACCGTAGATTCCACCTTTAATTCACTGGCTACCCTTTGGTCCATTGATATATATAAAACCTATCTACGTCAGAATGCCACAGATGCTCAAATCGTGCGAGCTGGAAAAGGCGCAATATGGGTAAGCTTATGTACAGGAGTAGTGATGGGGATGATCTTATTGTATGTCAAATTCGAAAATCCTGAAGCAGCCTTTACTCATACCTTAAATGAATTGCGATATTATATCAATTGCGGGATCGTCGTGCTGATTTGTACCGCAGGTTTTATGCTGGCCCCTGATACGAGAATTACATTGATTTCCTTTTTAATAACGATCCCCCTACATCTTATCATTCTCCATTATTATCCCGATATGAACTATTTCGTTAGAGCCATGTGGGTCATTCTCATCGGATTTAGCATATCCAGTATTAGTGCGTTCAGATACGGTTGGCGTCCAGGACCTACCATCATCCAATCAGCTTCCCCTACCCTCAGCAAATTTGCCCTGGGATTATTGGTTTCCCTGGGCATTGTACATCTTATATTTCATTAATTTTTTTCATCGCTTCCTGTATCTATTCAGAGCAAATAGGTCATCCCTTTCCACGAATTGCCTCTATTGACTATTTCGTCTGTTTATTTGGATACCTATTGAATGAAATTAAGAAATAGCAGGAGAAACATCTTTGTTCTTATGCATCCTAACTCCTTCCGCTACTTCCCTGATCACCGTTAAAAGATAGTCAACCGTTCCTCTATGCATTCGATGATTGATTAAACATGCGCGAAGAACAAATGCGCCATTCAACTTCGTACCCACCATAAATACGCGACCATCTTTTTCCAGGGCAGGAATCAACAGTTGGTTAAATCCCAATATTTCTTCTTCGTCAGTCATCTTTCCCACATACCTGAAACAAGCGATAGCTAAAGGAGATCTGGCCTTCAACTCAAAGTCCGAAGATTGGTCCACTTCATCAGCTAAATATCGAGCTAAGTCAATATCCTTTTGAATCATATCTCGCATTTTCGCCATCCCATAAAATTTGAGGCTCATCCACACTTTCAAAGCTTTAGCATTTCGGGACAACTGAAAATAATGTTCATTAAAATTCAGCCTGCTCTGCTCCCCTTCTAATGCAGCATCGAGATAATCAGCTTTTTTAAAATAAGTTCGTTTCAATATATCCCAATTCTGAACCAACACACACCCTGCTTCAAAGGGTTGATAGAGCCATTTGTGAAAATCAATCGCTAACGAATTAGCTCTCTCCATTCCCCGGTATAATCCCTTCATGGAATCCAGGGTAGCTGCTAAGCCTCCGTAAGCTCCATCTACATGAAACCACATGGCATATGCTTGTGCCAGATCGGCTAACGCATTCATGTCATCTATCGCACCAGTATTGACAGTTCCCGCAGTTCCAACGATACAAAACGGTTTATTTCCTTCTTTAAGGTCCTCTTGAATGGCTTTTTCTAAGTCATCTAAATTAATAGTAAAATCAGGATTTGTGTCAATGAGTCTCAACTGGTCAGAACCTATCCCCAGCAGTTCAAGACTTTTCGCGATACAACTGTGTACTTCTTTGGAAGCATATACAGTCAGAGGAGATAAACCGAATAATCCTTTCTGCCGAATATTGGAACGCTCAAAATAAATATTACGAGCTACTGTCAAACCCGCCAGATTAGCTGCAGATCCTCCACTTACCATTACTCCTCCAATCTCCTTACCATATCCGAGCATGTCTGCGGCCCATTGGACTACTCTCTTCTCCAACTCCGCCATAGAGGGTCCTAAATGCCATTTTGTGGGATTTTGATTTACGGTAGCCGCTAACTGTTCTGCAACGATTGATACCTGGGTTCCGCCCGCCATGACATAAGCATACATATTAGGGCCCAAATTATAGGTAGCGGGATCGAGAATTTTCTGTTTTACTTCTCCTAATAACTGATCCGCTTCCATTCCGTGTTCAGGAAGTTCTTCATCGAACCATTGTTCCACTACTTTCTGAGGATAAAAGTGATATGCTTTTCGGGTTTCCAGATGAGAAAATTGATCTATAACTAATTCATTTCCCTTTGTTAATAGCTGTTGAAATTCCTCTCTTTCCAGATCTAATGAGTGCTTCTCCATATATATAATAGAATAGTATGAGTTTTTGTACCAATAATTTATTTCCCAGTCATTATAAGTAATCTTCTCTGGGAGGACTGAAAACATCAATCCAACTACCATGATTTGATAAATATAAGTTAACTAAACATTTATAGCCCAAATTACACTTGCTGTCTTCGTGATTCTTGGATAAAAACCGCGTACAAACATTATTTCTACCTGAATTTACCGGGAGCTAGATGGTATAAACGCTTAAAGTAGCGGTGTAAATGACGTAATAATTTAAGTTTTATCCGTATACTGTCCATGATGAGCGACTTACAACTTAATTCCCATTACAATATAACTTCCTGCTACTATAAAAAGATGGAAAAAAAACCGCATTATTTCCCCATCGGTATGTTTGCGATAAAACCTTATTCATCTGAAATGCTCCTTTACATATAGGAACAGTTAAGAAATATTCTGACGGTCATCCTCCTGACGATTATTGTATATATATTTTACGTTTCTCATGGTTATACATACATTGAACAGATTTTATGTGCATAGTTTTGTATCATATATAAATGGCAGTAAGCCTTGAAATGATTCATTCCCATCTGGAGGAATAATAAATTATGTAAAAATTAAATAATTCCCTCAGACGTTGAGCTGGTTTACGCCATATATAGTATGATCATTTGCCTGTATAATTGTCAACCTAATCTATTAACTAACCCCTATGCTCGGATTCAATGGGTCTCTTTGTAAGCCATTTTGTACGATGCTCTTTCCAATTATTTTGCTCGCCCTAACAGCATGTCAGCAAAACACTACCCCACCAACGGCTCCTCCACTTCTCCCCGTTCAAATAGCTCATCCTTTACGAGCTGAAATCAGGGAATGGGATGAATACATAGGACGATTTGAAGCTGTAAACAGGGTAGAAATAAGGGCTCGGGTAGGAGGATATATTGAAAAGGTCAATTTTCAGGATGGCCAATTTGTCAACAAGGGCCGGGTATTATTTGTCATTGATCCTCAACCGTTTAAAATCGCCTTAGATCAAGCTAAGGCGGAATTAGGGCAAACGCAGGCAGAACGAGATCAAGCCCAGAGCAATTTTGACAGGGTAGAATCGCTTAAAGGTTCACGTGCTATATCCGAAGAAGAGTACGATCAACGTCTTCAGGCACTCAATGCTGCTGGAGCTAGTGTCAAGGCAGCCGAATCCAGGGTGGCAAGCGCAGCGTTAGAGCTTTCATGGACTAATGTTCGCGCTCCAATTAACGGAAGGGTCAGTCGAGATTTTGTAAACATAGGCAACCTCATATCTGGAGGAAGTGCCAATGCTACCTTATTAACGACAATGGTATCTCTGGACCCCATTCACTTTTATTTTGAAGGAAGTGAAACAGATCTTTTAAAATATACACGTCTGGCTCAAGAAGGTAATCGAGCTAGTTCACGTAATAAAGCTAATCCGGTATTAGTAAGTTTATTAGACGAGGAGGAGTTCAAACATGAAGGCAGAATGGACTTTGTGGATAATGAAATTGATCTCGAAACCGGAACAATAGAAGGGAGAGCAGTTTTTGATAATCCGGGTTACACAATAGAACCAGGGATGTTTGGCAGAGCAAGATTACTGGCAAGAGAAAAACATGAAGTAATACTAGTTCCGGATGCAGTCATTGGAACTGATCAATCACGTAAATTTGTCTATACATTATCAGACTCCAATACAGTTAGCATTCGACCAATAGAATTAGGCCCTCTTCAGGATCATGACATGCGCATTATTCGAAATGGCCTAACTGTCAAAGATAAGATCATCACCAACAATATCGCCAGAATCAGACCAGGCATGAAGATTCAACCTAAAGAAGTAGCATTGGAGAATCCATTTACCTCTCCCACTAATGATCAGACATCAGATTAAGAAGAATATATTGATTTAGCTGTCCATATTTTCTCTCTACTTATTCTCAAGCCGTCATAAACTCATATGAAATTTACGCACTTGTTCATAGATCGCCCCATACTAGCTACCGTTATCTCGGTACTGATCATTATTGTAGGGGCCATCTCATATGTAGCATTACCAGTAACTCAATATCCTGAAATTGCTCCTCCCACCATTAATGTAGTGGCTTCTTATCCCGGTGCCAATGCTCAAACGGTCTCGGAAAGTGTGGCCACACCATTGGAACAGGAAATAAATGGCGTAGAAGATATGTTGTATATGTTATCCCAATCTACAGGGGATGGAAATGTGCAGCTCACGATTACCTTTAAACAGGGAACTGATCTGGATAAAGCGCAGGTACTGGTTCAAAATAGAGTGGCGATTGCAGAGCCTCGACTTCCTGAATCTGTTCGACGAATTGGTGTGACAACCAGGAAAAACTCTCCCAACCTGATGTTGGTGGTAAATATGTATTCCCCGGACAATTCCTATGATCAGGTGTACATAGCCAATTACGCCGTATTACAAATCAGGGATCGGCTGGCGCGTATCCGGGGAGTGGGGGATACAAGAATCTTTGGGGCGAGCGAGTATTCTATGCGCATTTGGCTGGACCCTGAACGGATAGCAACATTGAATATTACTGCTGATGAGATTCTCTCTTCTTTGAGAGGTCAAAATGTACAAATATCCAGTGGTACATTAAATCAACCTCCTATCCTAAATCAAAATCCTTTTGAGGTCAATGTAAGGACGCAAGGAAGGTTGATAGAGGCGGATGAGTTTGCCAATGTAATTGTAAAAACCGATGGAGATGGAGGTATTGTTCGGGTTAAAGATATAGGAAGGGTAGAATTGGGAGCTGCGAGCTATGTCACCAAAGGATATCTAGGGGAAAGACCTGCCATTGCAATTCCTATCTTTCAACGACCAGGAACTAATGCCCTGGAAACCGCTGAAGAAGTAATCGCTGTCATGGAGGAAATGGAGAAAGAATTTCCGCCTGGCTTGGCATATGAAATTGTATATAATCCCACCAAATTTGTAGAACAATCTATAGAAGCGGTCATCGAGACCATCTTTGAGGCCATTATATTAGTTGTATTAGTGATTTTAATTTTCCTTCAATCCTGGCGTGCCTCTCTTATTCCCATTTTAGCCATACCGGTTTCGCTTATCGGGACATTTGCCGTCATGCAAGCTTTTGGTTTTTCGCTAAACAATTTGACTTTATTTGGATTAGTTCTCGCTATTGGTATTGTGGTGGATGACGCGATCGTGGTCGTGGAAAATGTGGAGCGAAACCTTGAAAAAGGATTGTCTCCCAGGGAAGCAGCGAGAGCTACGATGGATGAAGTAGGAACGGCTTTAATTGCGATGGGGCTAGTACTAGTCGCAGTATTTTTACCAACCACCTTCTTAGGAGGAATATCAGGACAATTTTATGCTCAATTTGGATTGACCATAGCTGTGGCAACTATGATTTCTGTATTAGTTTCGCTCACCTTAAGCCCGGCCTTAGCCGCATTGATCCTTAAACCTAAATCACATCATAAAGAACAAGATCAAGCCGGAACCTCCTTCTGGAAAGATCCCATAGGTACTTTTTCTAGATCGTTTAACAATGGAATGAATCATTTTTCGGATAGATACGGTCGATTAATAGGAAATTTTGTGAGAAGAAGCGGAATAATAGCTGTCATATATGTAGGATTATTGGCACTTACCTATGTTCAGTTCAATCGCGTTCCCACGGGATTTATTCCCGCTCAGGATCAAGGTTATTTCATCGTAGCTATTCAATTACCTCCGGGTTCTTCGCTCACCCGAACAGATCAGGTGACCCAAAGCGTTATAGACTCCTGCCTATCGATTCCAGGCATTGATAATACAGTGGCTTTCGCTGGCTTTGATGGAGCTACATTTACCATCTCCTCGAATACTGCTGTAGTTTTTACTCCCTTGGAAACTTTTGAAGAAAGAGAGTCCAAAGGAATTACTTATGAAGGAATTCTAAGTAACCTGAATCAAAAAATGAACTTGATTGATGAGGCTTTTATCGTCGTCATCCCACCTCCTCCTGTAAGAGGAATAGGAAATGCTGGTGGTTTTAGAGTAATGATTCAGGATCGGGAAAATGAAGGCTTAACAAAACTAAGGGATGTTTGCTATCAAATCATGGGAGCTGCTAATCAGGATCCTTCGATGAATCGAGTATTCACTTTCTTTAATACCAGTACCCCTCAAATATATCTGGACATAGATCGGGTGAGAGCGGAAAAGTTAGGAGTTCCTGTTCGTGAAATCAATGCTGCTTTAGAATTATTTCTGGGTTCCGCTTTCGTCAATGATTTCAATTATCTGGGAAGAACATTTCGAGTGACAGCACAGGCAGACGCTCCCTACCGACTAACTCCAGACGATGTCCTTAGAATCAGAGTAAGAAATCAGCGAGGGGAAATGATTCCTTTGGGTACTGTTGCTAAGGTCAAAGATGTATCCGGACCTTCTCGTGTTCCAAGATATAATTTATATCCTGCAGCCTCCATTCAAGGAGATGTCGCTCCGGGATATAGCTCAGGGGAGGTACTGGATAAGATGGAGCAATTAGTAGAGCAAATTCTTCCCCCTGGCTTCGGATATGAATGGACGGAAATTGCCTACCAACAAAAGCAGGCGGGTAATACTGCTGGAGTCGCTTTTGCCTTAGCGGTCGTATTTGTGTTTCTCCTGCTTGCTGGTCAATTTGAGAGCTTTGTCCTTCCACTAGCTATCGTACTGATTGTTCCGATGTGCCTACTTTCGGCCATGATAGGAATCGATGTGGCAGGGTTGGATAATAATATTCTTACCCAGATAGGCCTGGTCGTATTAGTGGGATTAGCTAGCAAAAATGCCATTTTGATCGTAGAATTTGCCAAACAACTAGAAGATCAAGGAAAAAGTACGAGTGAGGCAGCAATAGAAGCTGCAAGATTGCGTTTGAGACCTATTTTAATGACAGCTTTTTCGTTCATTCTCGGTGTACTTCCTTTAGTTACAGCTTCAGGTGCAGGAGCTGAAATGCGTAGAGCATTAGGAACTGCTGTCTTCAGTGGAATGCTTGGAGTGACGGTATTTGGCTTGTTATTCACTCCTATTTTCTATTATCTGTGTCAAAAGTTGGGCTCCCTCATAACTCCTTCCAAGAGAAAGTCGTCTTCGGTTTCAGACACCAATTTATCAGGTTCTAACGCATAAACGTATGGAATTTATCAGTATTCGCAAGCTTTATTTATTTGTACTATTGTCTATATGTGGAGGAGAAATTCACGCTCAAGATTCTCTTATTTCTGCCAATAGGGTAAATCTCCCTCAACAATGGAAATGGGAAGAACAGCGTGAGCCTTTGAACCTCACGATTAACATGGATACACTGAATGCAGCTAGTACCATCGAAGAAATCAATCCCGATTTGTGGTGGACCTACTTTTCATATCCATTCTTGGATTCATTGGAACAACTAGCTATCAAACAAAACTACTCCCTTCAAATCCTGGAAAAACGTGTAGCCGAATCCAGAGCCCAGGTGAGAGTAGCGCGTTCCGGTCTTTTTCCGAATGTTGGCCTAAATCCTGTGGTCAATCGCCAGCAGTTTGCAGCTAACCGCCCTCTTCCATTTGATGTGCCGGCAACTCGTATAACGATCAATACTTATGCGTTACCGCTTGATGTGTCTTATGAGATAGATATATTTGGTAGAATTCGGGACAATCTTCAGGCATCTCAATTTGATATGGAAGCAGTTAAAGCTTCCCGAGAGGACTTGAAACTCGCTATTACTACAGAGGTAGCCAGCAATTTTTTCTTGTTGGTTTCTTTGGATACGGAGTATGCTATATTGGAACGGACTGTTACTACCCGAAAAGATAATCTAGATATTGTAGATACGCGTTTTAATGCGGGATTGGTGAATGAAATTGATCTTCAGCGAGCCAAAACAGAATTAGCCTCAGTAGAAGTTCAGTTGAAAAATATTTTACAAGCCAGAACAGAGGTAGAGCTGGCCTTAGCTATTTTGTGCGGTCTCATACCCAGTAATTTTTCTGTTCCCTTTACCCCAGTTGAGTATTTAGCCCCTGATATCCGAACGGAAAGCCCTTCATATGTTCTTGAACACCGCCCAGATGTAATAGAAGCAAATTTACAGATGAGAGCTGCTGAAGAAAGAATGCAGAGCAGCCGAAAAAATCTGCTTCCTTCTCTATTTATGAATGGACAAATAGGACTTACTTCTGGAACCTTTGATGAGTGGTTTGAAGGAGATAGTCGTACCTGGTTAATTGGAGGAACGTTAGCTATCCCAATTTTCGAAGGGTTTAGAAGGAAAGCTCAATTAGAGGTGAGCCAATTTCAATTAGCTGCGGCAAGGGATGAATTAAACCGCAGAGAATTAGTTGCTTTCCAACAAGTGGAGAACGCATTAAACGGCCTGAATAGAATTCGGGAACAATTAGAGGCCCAGCAAGCATTTTTAGAGGCAGCACAGCAGGCTGCTACTTTATCTAAAAGTCGTTATACGAAGGGGCTGGTGACATATCTTGAAGTAGCTGATGCAGAGAGATTGGAATTGGACGCTGAACGATTAGCCGCCCAATTACTCGGTCAACAGTTGATCAGTACCGTCAATTTAATTCGCGCCATGGGGAAATGAATGATCCGCTCTATTTCAATTTTCTGACTTCCTCTTCCGTTAATCCGGTGGCTTCAGCAATCATTTGGTATGTTAATGCACCTTTCTTAAATGCTTCAGAATCCAAAAAGTTTTTAGCGATTTCGCGAGACTTTTCTTGTTCTGCTAGCCTCCCCTTAACTATAGCTTCTGCTTTAGCGTTTTCCAATTCCCTTTTGATAGCTTCTTAGTTCTTGAACTCTTCAAGTTCTAGAAGCCCCATAGTATCTGTAGATGGCCTGAGTATTTCATTTCTTCTTTAAATTGTAGATCGGTCTCTTCTCTGAAAAATTTAATATAATTTCGGATAAAATAATACAACTTTCTTGTAGTATAGGTATCATACTTCTTTTCAAATAATCTCTTCGTCATTTCTATTCGAAAGGATAATTTTTGGTCCTCTGTTCCACGTCTTACCCCAATAGCCTTTTTAGCTGCTAATAATACTAATGCAAAGGGCTTATCCGAGGATTCTAATATCGACTCTTTTTTTCTCTTGATCTGATTCCTGAATAATGCGCTCAAGCTCCTGTTCCAGAAAGATAATGGACCTAATCTTTCGCCCCTCTATTAAATGAGGATAAAAGAAACGAATCATCTCTTGGATAAAATCATTCAGGAAACTCTTCCAGAGTTCATCGTGTTTAATGTTGTTATGGAATTTCATTATAATAGGATTTAATATGGAAGCATAGGAACGCTTGCGAAGGATAATCCTATTATTCAGGAGGCGACTGTATGTATGGAATCAAATGCCATACCAAATTTAATTGATTACTACAGGAGGGGTTAATATATGTGGTTATAGAATAAGCTTTGAGTAAGGAATAAATATAATTTATAGGGTACAAATAGCTCACAAAATTCGCTCCAAGCCTTCTACAACCTCTGTCCAGGCTTGATCTACATTGGGGTAAGTGGAAATAGGTGTTCCCTTTGAAGGAAGGCCCTGAAGTCTACCAAAAGGTAAGCCCGTCCATCTGCATGGCCTCAAAATAATAGGAATAACAATAGCATTTCCCTGGTCATGTCTTGCCATTGCTTCCTTGATTTCTACGCCCCATACATAATCTGTGGCTATAAAATCTGCACTAATAAGTAATAAAATAATATCTGCCATAGCCAACTCATTCCGAATCGTTCCATCCCAATTATCTCCAGGTTGAATCTGAGAATCATCCCAGGCTTCAATTTTTCCCATTCTTCTCAATCCAGCCAAATGTCGGAGAAATTGATCCACATATGTTCGGTCGGATTTCGAATAGGAGAAAAATAGGCGTTTAGCCTTATAGTATTCCAGGTTCTTTTTCTGTCTTAGATCAGAATTTGTATCTTCTTCCCTATTTTTCTGTTGTTTCGCTAATATATGTGCCAATTTCAATGTTGAATCACTGATTCTCGATCGAACGATATTAGCATCTGAAAAACCAATGCTTCCAATTCTTTCACTACGCTCCAGCTGGCTAAGTTGGCTTTGTAAAATGATCACCTCCGTTTGTTCTGTACCTGTAAGCTTAGCAGCTAACAAGGTTAAGGCTTGACCTAGTTTACCCTCAGCAATAAGTTGTCGAATGTGTGAATAAACATCTTTCATTATCATATTTTATTTTTCTATATAATACCAACGTACACACTTTTAAACACCTCAAACTTAACGTAAGCGCTTTGATATATGGAATCTCTTGAAAATCAAATAAGAAAGACCATCGAAAAAGAATGAGAAACTAAAATTATTAGACATAATCCTTTATCGAATAATAATTTGGTGCCATTTGCCAAAATAACGAGAATTAGCCGAGCTCATTCCAGATATATGATCAATTCTTACAATATTTACCGCTCTTCCGTATCAATATCGACTTAACCTCCATTGAGTAAATTCCATATAGCTTCAACTATCTTATTCCTTTCTTGCCGTGCGTCACCTGCATTAATCACATCCTTATCAATTTCCTGAGTTAATTGGCTTAATCTAAATTGTAAATTAATAATGGTGGATTCATGTTCTGATGAAACCGATAATGCCAATACCTCCAACGCCTCTTTTAATCTCCCCTGCGCCAACAATTGCTTGGGATTTTCAGCAGCTTCCAATTGTTGTTCCTCATGAAAAAGCTCGACCCCAAATTCTTCCAGATCACTCATCTTCCTCCACTTTCCATTAAACCAGGCCTCAGGTTCAATGATCAAATTTTGTAAATACTTCTTTTCCTTCAGCTCCTGATTTAATCTTCTCAACGCTTCTAATACAAATTCATACAAAGCTTTACCATGTTTACCATACATATCCACAAACACCGCTTTATCATGCCAAACCTCTTTCATGTGAGCATATGTTTCGTCTTGAGGTGCGTGAATCACAACATTATTTCTCCATCTCAAATTATTATAGACTACTACCTGAAAAGTACCGTGAAATGATGAACGCCTCTCATTCCCCTGAACCAATTCCTCATTTTCCATTACACTCATCCATTTTTCTTCTAACAATACGATCAGCTTATTAACCGTTCCTGCAGGGATAAAAGGCGCATAGACTAATCTAAACTGATAATCAGGGGTAGCTAAATGCGCATACGAATTCATTCTTTTGGGTTTCTCGATAGGCAACAAAGCTGGAACCACATACTCGACCATATCCTCATGATCTTTTCGAGCATAACACAATTTATATTTTTGCATCAGCGCTACGATCTTTTGATATTCCTCCTCAGAAACATCGGGCCAGATATACTTAAAAAATCGCGATTGCAGGATTCCCCCTTCAGCAAATTCAGAATTCAACACTTTGTAAATAGAATCTTTCACCCAAATAGGGTCCAAGATGATCCAATCTTTTAGGTCGGGATAATCCCCAAAATAAATAAGGCTCCCTATACGATCAAGAATTTCTAACCATGTGTCAGCATGACTCTGATCCAATCCATCCTTCTTACAAATGTCATAATATTCTGTTAACGAAAGCTGAGTACGTCGCTGCTTTACCAGTGCTTCTAATTCCTTTTTCACGTTCAGCCAATTCGAAGCTACCTGGAAAGAAAAAACACTATTCGAAATATTGGGAAGGGCCGTTCTGATCGCCTCCTCTAATTCCTCAAATCTTATCATCGGATCTTTACAGCTAATAGCCACAAATTTATGAATATTAGGAAACAGGGATCTTCTCGTTTTTTGCTGAATATCTAATTGCTCTAAATCACACTTATTAACTACGTGAATTACAGGACTTGCCATTGCCCTAGTTTCATTAAAACTATAGGCACTGACCATATTCAACCAATATTCGAAGCCCACATAATCTTCCTTCTTAGGTTGGTCATCATACGCTGTAACAAATACATAGAGCGATTTCCTGCTACAAAACAACTGCTGAACTTCCCTATATCTTCCTTGACCACCAAAATCCCAAATATTTAGTTGAAAATCTATTTCCTTTTCAAGACCTGTCACGGAAGCTGGAATGTCTTTAACGATATAAGGAACAATATCCAATCCCTCCGTACGCTCATTTTTCTTAGGTAAAGGGGCTTTTTTGTCCAATAATTTACGGCGAATAGAAGTCTTCCCCACCTCTCCATTCCCTACTAAAATCATTTTGGCCTGATGTAAATAGTGAGCCGTATCAAATATACTTTTGGTAGAAGACTGTAAAGACTCCAGGTAATTTCTAATATTTTCCAACGCATTATCTCGTTCTCCTCCAGAAATCACTTCTATAGGAATATCCGTCATAGCATTTTCATACAAGTACAAACTCTCCAATTTCTGAAAGCGGAAAAGAAAGGCTTTCGGTAATTGTTTCAATTTGTTCTTCTCCAGATCTAATACCCGTAACTCGGGCAAATCCGAATCGAATATGACTTCCTTGATCTTATTTTGATTCAGGTAAAGATGCTTTAATTGGTGAAAGCCGGCGGGTAAATGCAGATGGATCAACTCATTCTCGCTTAAAAAGAGATGTTCCAATGAGGGACAGTCGGCTTCAAAGGTAAGCGAGGAAAGATTATTTTTATGTAAATCGAGGGTTTGTAGTTGTTCAAATCCTTGGGGTAAATTCAGTTGTTCCAATGCGCAATTGCTTATATCCAGCACTTCCAGTTCCGGAAGTGGGGTATCAAAAACTAACTCATTAAGGGAAGAATTTTCACACAAATTAATATATGAGAGAGAAGTGAGTCGATCAGGGAAATGTACCTTCGTTATTTCATTTTCAGCCAGATTAATCGCCTCTAACTTTGTACAATCTTGATTACGCCACAGAGCTTCTACATCAGCATCTTTCCAATTTTTTCCACAAGCATTTAGACTTACGATAAACCCATCTTCCAACACCAACGATCCTGGATTAGAAAAAGGAGGTTGGTCAGGAGAAAGCCTTGTCTTGGTTCCTCTAAAAGGATGAAAAAATCGTATGGATGGATCATGAGATTCAATTACCTTCAGTTGGTATTTTTGGATAAAAGCTTGTATAGTATCAGATGTGGGCATACGAGTAATATTTACCTCAAAAAAATACGATAATCTGACATATAATGGCAAATAGATAGAAAATTTCTTTTACAATCCTTCCACTTTCGATCTCAAATGGATCCGACCAAAAAATAAAGTCGAATTCTAACATCCCTTCACTAAAACCCGAGTTAATTCGTTATACAATCATTTGATTTATTTTTTTTGTGAAATATTTCAGCCATCATGGACTGTTTAGGTTCATGAAACTTAAAGTCTTAAAGTTCTATGGTTCCGCGTATTGTTACGCTACTGTTCCTGACCTATGCTCATACGTTCATTGTTGCCCTACCTTCTCATACTGATAGCCATTCTGACATCGAAGTGCCCATTGTAAAGATGTATGAAACTTATGAATGGACCATTGATAATCTATCCTGGGTAGGTAATCCCTTTGACCTGATTGCAGCAGTGACATTTGTCCATGAAACCACTGGAGAAACACATCGCACCCACATGTTCTACAATAAAAACCAAGAATGGAAATTCAGGTTTACTGGAACGAGGATGGGAAAATGGACCTATACTACTCAAAGTCATGATCCAGAATTAAATGAATTGAAGGGAAGTGTAGAAGTGATAGAGAATGAAGATTCCAATATCAAAGGTTTTTTGACACATATTGGAAATAGCTTTGTCATTCAAAAAGGAAATGAGGCTGAATTAGTGCCTTACAGATTTCAGGTGTATATGAATGCTTATACTTTTCCAGAAATTGGGGGAGATTTGACGAATTGGAACAATGAGTTGACACATGCATATTTAGATGATGCGATGGATAACGGAGCAGAAATTATTTTCTTTCATATTCTCAACCAATTTTTTGAGCTCGGAGTACAGAAACACACAAAGCACCAAAGCGAAGAACCCGATATCCGCACATTTGAACAACTGGAAGCGATCTTATATACTGTACACCAACGTGGAGGGCGAGTTCATTTCTGGGCATGGGGAGATGAGTCAAGAAAATGGACCCCTAAAGGAATTCCAGGAGGAATAAATGGCCCTGTAGATAAACGTCTCCAAAGATATATAGCAGCACGTTTAGGCCCTTTACCTGGATGGTCCATGGGCTATGGATTTGACTTAAATGAATGGACCGATGATGAACAGCGAAATGAATGGGCCAATTATTTACACGATTATTTAGGTTGGGATCATTTACTTAGCACAAGAGGATTTGAATTAAAGGGAGATCCAAATAATATGCTTTCCTATGCAAGCCAGGGAGGAAATAATCAGGATTACAAAACCAGCCTACCTTCAACCTATGCCGAAGTCGTGGAACATCGTGAACAATCACAACGCCAGGCTGTATGTTATGAAGAGCGGCATACCTACCAACGAAAGGGATATAATTTAGATATGGATGGAAGCAGAAGGTTACTATGGTGGCAATCGATGGCAGGTGGTGTGGGAGGATTTCATGGGTTCTATGATCCTTCTTTAAAGGCATTTAATGGATATCCTTACCCTGATATTAATCAGCTTCAAACCCATTATCAATTTTGGATAGGACAAGACAGGCTAACACTTGATATGAAAGTCAATAACCGTATCTCAAACGGATATGGATTAGTAGATAGTAGTGTGCAGCGTATCATTATTTACAAAGAAGAAACAGACAGCTTGTCCATTGACCTATCATTATTTTCCGATACGATAAAGGTGATCGCTGTAAATACGAAAGGCCCTTACGAAGAAATAGAATTACCTTCTTTAATAAACGATACGGTAGATATATCACTTCCCATGGTCTCTGATTGGGCGTTGGTTTTTGAGTTAAAACACTTGGAACCCCTAACTCCACCGATAATGGAAGGTATTTCCTTTCGAAATATGTATTTGGAAGGGTATTTCAATTCAGCAACTCAAAAAATGGATAGCTTCCTGAATACTGGTGGACTGATTCCTCTATCTCCTCCTTTTTCAGCTTTCCCATGGAATTATGAAGGAGACGACTCATTATCCTATGTACCCAAAGATATGGCGGATTGGGTTTTGGTATCTTTGAGGGATCCATCTGGAAATATTCTTGAACAAAAAGCCTGTATTCTCACCCAATCAGGAAAAGTAAAAACCGTTGATGGTAAGGATACGCTGACATTTAAAGAGATGATTCTTCCAAATTCTTTTGCCGCTATAGGCGACCCAACAGGAGTGAAAGATACTAGCTTTTTATTTTCCTTCCATCACAGGAGTCACCTAGCTGTCGCATTCAGGGCTACAGCTGGAGAACGGATAGACCCACTAAATGGAAATACTCCCTTAGGCAATGAACAAATGAAATTGATCCAAAATGTCCCTGTCTTATATGGTGGAGATTATGATGGAAACGGAATTCTCAACAATCAGGATTACAATTTATGGAAAGACAATGCAGCCAGCCTGAAAAAGTACCTTCCTATTGATGGAGACGGTAATGGGATCATCAACAATCAAGATGCTAATATTTGGTATAGAAATAGATCCAAATTAGGTAGTCAATGGATTCAGTAATGTAAGTATTACCCAGGATATAAGCCTAAAAAAGGACGGACTAAGTATTATATTTAAAGAATATTTAATTAATACTGTGGGACAGCACTCCTTGTTATTCCTTTCACTCTTTCTTGCTCTAAAAATTCACAGCCAATCAGCTCGATCGATTCAGTGTTCATCGGCCTTATCAATAGATATCTCCAGCACCTCCCTAACAACTTTTCCATTTCAGGAAGAAGGTATTTCTATCCAACATATCTATCTGGAAAGCTTTTTTCAGGTAGATCAGGAAAAAATGGTGAATAAGTTAAATTCCTCTGGATTGATTCCTACCTCTCAGCCTTTTAATGAAGCACCTTGGAATTATAAAGGCAATGAAACCCTAAACCAAATCCCTAAAGAAATGATTGATTGGGTACTCCTTTGTCTAAGGAATGCAAGTGGGGAAATTATTGAAAAAAAAGCCTGTATTCTTTATCAAAATGGCCAAATTACTACCATTGACAGTAATCGTGTAATCATCTTTGAGGAATTATCAAGCAATAATTCCACTATTGGGCTAAGAAGTGTCGTATCTATCCATCACAAAAGCCATTTAGCCATTGCCTTTGAAGCACGTGCAGGTGAAACCATTGATCCGTTTGCAGGAAGTGAGGCTTTAGGCAGGAATCAGGTGAAAGAAAAAGCAGGTAACTCAATTCTCTATGCTGGAGATTTCGATGGTAATGGTATTATTAATAACCTGGACTACAATCTATGGCGCAGGAATAGTGCTGCCCTAAAACAATATATTTCTGTTGATGCTGATGGAAATGGAGTGGTCAATAATTTAGATATCAATCTTTGGGCCATCAATAAATCTAAAATAGGAAGCGAATTTATTCGATTATAATCCAATTTGACAATATCCACAACCCAAAAGCGCCATAATGTCATATATTCCCCATCAACACATGACAAAAAGGCACCAAAAATGAATTGGCATATGAGTTGCCTCTGATTAAGTGTAAATAATTAATATTAAAACACTTAAAAAGAGAATAATTATGGCAATTGTAAGAAGAACATCCAACGGATTTCCCACTCTAGCAAGATTTTTTGACGACGACTTTCACAAAGACTTTTTTACCTGGGCCAATAAGAACTTTTCGAACACTGGCACTTCCATTCCTGCGGTTAACATTAAAGAAAATGATGAAGCATTTGTATTAGAAGTAGCTGCTCCTGGAATGGATAAATCTGATTTTAAGGTACATGTTGATAACAACTTATTAACTATTTCTTCTGAAAAAGCGGAAAAGCATACAGAAGAAACTGGAGATAAATACACTCGTCGCGAGTTCAGTTATCAATCTTTCTCTCGCAGCTTTACCTTACCTGAGTCTGTTGAAAGTAACAACATCGAGGCAAAATATGTTGATGGAGTGCTAAACATCGCTCTTCCTAAAAAAGAAGAAGCTAAAAAATTAGCCCCCAGAAACATTGAAATTTCTTAATCAGTATAATTCATGTTATGTGGGAGAAGAGAGCGTTATGCTCTCTTCTCCTTTTTTATGCTTTTTTTCTTATTTCTCTGCTTTCTTTTGCTTACCCTCTATTAACAATGCCGCTAAATCCTTGTGAAGCCAATATCCGGTATTTACATTAGTTAAAAACAGCAAATCCCATCCCCAGCTCATCATACATATCAAATTTACAAGTAAAATCCCCATTGTTACCTCCATGAAAAAATACTTTCCCAAATGAAGATTCCCTTACACCAATTCCCTGTCCCATTCCATTAGGATGTTCGGGCTTTTCCTCTCCTTCTTCTAATGGAAATTCTGTGTGTAATTCCAACATTTGATATTTAGTGATTACTGAATAAATAATGAAAGTAGTGTTCTGTAAATAACAGACTTAAGAATTTCGAAAGGATTGAATTCCTTCACATTTATCATTGAAATAGGATCCTGAATCACCCACTATTTCAACTAGCAGAAAACCAGACAAATTTTGAACAGCCCGCTAAAAGCATCTAATTAGTTTTCATTTGCCAAGAGGAATGGAAATAATCTTAAATTTATTTTTCAAATTCCCCTTTATATATATAATATCATATGATTAAAAAGAATACTTACTACTAATCCCTCATGTATATGAACAGCCTTGCTAAAAAGAGCTTAAGTCGAAAGCAAAAAGGAATTTCCTGCTTTACGCTCTTCATCTCTATCCTACTCCTCTTCAGTTTGAATCATTGTACTCAATCCTCTAAAAATTACTTTACTCCAAATAAGGATAGTCATATTGTATTAATAGGTAATAATCTGTGTTCCCGCATGTTAAATTTCGGCCATTTCGAAACGGAACTGCACCTTCGATATCCAGATAGTATGCTTTTTATCAGGAATATGTGCGATGGAGGCAATACGCCGGGTTTTAGACCTCACTCAGGAAGAGTTTCTCCCTGGGCCTTTCCGGGAGCAGACAAATTTCAAACGGAATTAGCAACGAATTCGAATAGTCAGGGCCATCTTGAAACACCGGATCAATGGCTCAGTCGATTGAAAACAGATATGATCATCGCTTTTTTCGGATATAATGAATCCTTTCAGGGCAAAGAAGGATTACCCAATTTTAAAGCGGAGCTTCAAGCTTTTATAGATCATACCCTAAGTCAATCATACAATGATATTTCTCCTCCTAAATTGGCACTCGTTTCTCCCATTGCGTTTCAGGATTTATCAGATACCTATGATTTACCTGATGGGACAACAGAAAATGAACAGTTAACCCTTTATGCTAAAGCTGTAGAAGAAGTAGCAACAAAAAATAACATCCTCTTTTTAGACGCATTTACTCCTACCCAACAGTGGTTTAATTCTGGTAAAGTACTCACTACTGATGGCTCCCAATTGAATGATAAAGGATATACTGCCTTTGCCCAGCTATTAGCAGATGGTATTTTCGGAAAAAGCCCCACCAAAGCAGAAGAACATAAAGAACTGATTCATGAGGCTGTCATGGATAAAAACTGGTTTTGGCATAACGATTTCAAGATTCCCAATGGCGTTCACGTTTTTGGTCGCAGATATGATCCTTTTGGCCCAGACAACTATCCTGCAGAAATAGAAAAGATCCGTCAAATGACGGGCATAAGAGACCAAGCCATTTGGAAAGCGACTAAAGGTGAAACAATGGATGTCGCAACAGCAGATAAACAAACCAAGTCGCTTCCCGCAGTCCAAACAAATTATAGTCCTAAAGAAAAAGGGAGTGTTCCTCCTTATATTCCCGCAGAGAAAACACTGAAAAACTTTACATTGGCCCCAGGATATCAGATAGAAATTTTTGCTTCCGAATTAGAGTTTCCTGATTTGGCTAATCCCGTCCAGTTGTCTTTTGACAATAAAGGAAGATTATGGGTAGCTGTAATGCCTGCGTATCCACACTATAAACCAGGAGATAAAAGACCTAATGATAAGTTATTGATTTTGGAAGATACAGACGGAGATAATAAAGCAGATAAACAAACCATTTTTGCAGATGGATTGCATTTACCCGTAGGTTTTGAATTTGCCCCCGAAGGAGTATTCGTTTCTCAGGGAACCAACTTTAAATTGTTAAAAGATCTGGATGGAGATGATCACGTAGATGAGACTGAAATCATTTACAGTGGATTTGATGATCATGATACCCATCATGTTATCAGTGCTTTCTGTGCAGATCCTTCTGGTGCAATTTATATGGCAGAAGGTGTATTTCTTCATACCAATGTAGAAACTCCCTATGGTCCTGTAAGAGGTACTAATGGAGGGTTTTATCGATATGCTCCTCAAAGACGCCATCTGGAAAGGACTGCTCAATTATCTATCCCTAATCCATGGGGAATCGCTTTTGATGAATGGGGACAAGTTTTTTTTGCTGAAACCTCAGGGCCTCGGATGCACTGGATGATGCCGGGTACGGTAAAATCTCAATATGGTGTAGCTAATCCTAAATCCCCCAACTTAATTGAAAGAGATCATATGGTGAGGCCTACTTCTGGTTTAGAATTCGTACACAGTAGGCACTTTCCTGAAGAGGTTCAAGGGGATTTTTTGATCAATAACAATATAGGCTTTTTGGGTACCAAGCAGCATATTATCGATGATGAAGGAACGGGATATGAGAGCAAGCATCGATTTGATTTATTGGTAAGTTCAGATCCTAATTTCAGGCCAGTGGATATGGAGTTTGCTCCAGATGGCTCTTTATATGTAGTGGATTGGCACAATGTCCTGATAGGACATATGCAGCACAATGCCAGAGATCCTCTCCGAGATCACGCTCACGGTAGAATTTACAGAATTACGTATCCTTCACGTCCTTTGGTAGAACCCGCAGAAGTAGCAGGTGCCTCTATTGAGATCTTATTGGATAATCTAAAATTACCAGAATATAGAACTCGCTATCGTACCCGAAGGGAGTTAAGAGGAAGAGAGGTAGAAGAAGTAATGACGGCTTTAGGTCAATGGGTAGATGCACTGGATACCTCCGATCCGAATTACGAAAAACATCTAATGGAGGGATTATGGGTTAGCTGGGGAATGAATCAACTGGATGAAAAGTTGCTCAATATGGTATTAAATGCCGAGGATTTTAAAGTGCGTGCAGCAGGAGTAAGGGTCATACGTTACATGGGCCACCAATTAGACAATGAAAAAGAGTTGTTGACCAAGATGGCAGGAGATGATCATGGACGGGTTCGCCTCGAAGCCATTGTAGCTGCCAGTTGGTTACCGCAAGAAGAGGGATTAACTGTCATGGAAGAAGCAGGTAAACATCCCTTAGATGATTGGATGCAGCAGACCTACGCTTTTGCCTTATCGAGATTAAATGGCATTTCTCAGGAACCTCAGGATAATTCGTTGGTAGAAACTACACTTACGGGAACAGATAGTATATTATTCGTCAGTGGGAAAAAGATTTATGAAAGAGAAGGATATTGTTTGACGTGTCATCAATCAGATGGAAAGGGATTAGCTGCTGCGGGATTTCCTCCGCTGGTAGGTACAAAATGGGTACTAGGAGATGAAGAAAGATTGATAAAAGTAGTGTTAAATGGTTTATTGGGGCCTATGGAAGTTCAGGGCCAATCTTATCCGGGGCAGGTACCCATGACTGGCTTTAAAAAGCTGTTAAATGATAAGGAAATAGCAGCAGTATTAACCTATGTCAGAAATGCCTTTGGTAATGAGGCTGACCCTATTTCACCTGATAAGGTCAAGGAAGTGAGGGATGCAACAAAGCAAGTGGATGGGTATTATTCGCCAACAGAATTGTTAGAACAGCATCCTTTGTAATTTTTGAGAGCGTTGGAATTAACTATTGGAACTTAGAAAATACATTCGGTAGATTGATAATATTTCTTAAAATGAGAAATAATAGATAATTTATTAATTGATTTAAACGGTTAACAGAGGGAAATTATATTATTCACTCCCGGAACTACAGGACATTACATATTAATTAGGTATTTAACTTACTACAAATGCAAAATTCATCTACTACTCAGCATGATCGGCAAGACAAGCTCTTGTTTTGGGGTTGTTTTATTGCGCTGATTGCTACTGCGTTTGGGTTCGTCGTTCGAACCATGCTCATCAATGAATGGGCGGCAGAATTTGCCCTTACAGAAACACAGAAAGGAGAAATTCTTGGAGTAGGCCTCTGGCCGTTTGCTATCAGTATCGTTCTCTTTTCTTTAATTATTGATAAAATCGGCTATAAAAATGCCATGTTATTTGGGTTTGTCTGCCATGTGCTCTCGGTGATCATAACGATATTTGCAGATGGCTATTGGATGTTGTGGATAGGCACCTTCATTGTTGCCTTAGGTAATGGTACTGTAGAAGCATACATCAATCCTGTAGTAGCCACGATGTTTAGTAAGGATAAAACCAAATGGCTCAATATTCTTCATGCTGGATGGCCAGGAGGATTAGTATTAGGAGGCTTATTTGCCATTGCGCTGGGAGATGTAGCCTGGCAAGTTAAAGTGGGACTCCTCCTTATTCCGACGGTTATTTATCTCATCATGTTGATCAATAAGAAATTTCCTGTAAATGAACGAGTCGCAGCTGGAGTATCCTATAAAGAGATGCTGAAAGAGGTGGGAATAGTAGGAGCTCTAATTATTATTTCCCTGATTGTAGCAGAACTAGGTAGGGTTCTAGGTATGTCTAACTGGGCCGTAGCTGGGGCGATTTTGGGACTCACCGCTATTTACGGTTATTACACCAGATCTTTGGGAAATGCGCTCTTTATCATTATGCTGGTGATTATGATTCCATTAGCTACTACTGAGTTAGGTACTGACAGTTGGATTACGCCTTTAATGGAACCGGAATTGGCCAAATTTAATCTGGAACCTGTCTGGATATTGATCTATACCTCGGCGATTATGGCTATTCTCAGATTTTATGCAGGACCACTCGTTCACAAGTTATCTCCTCTTGGGTTATTAGCTGTTTGTTCATTAGTTGCGGCAGCGGGTCTGATATTCTTATCAAAGGCTACAGGTATAGCCATTTTAGCTGCTGCCACTATTTATGGATTTGGAAAAGCCTTCTTCTGGCCTACTACTTTGGGCATTGTAGCAGAACGTTTCCCCAAAGGTGGAGCGTTAACCTTAAATGGTATTGCAGGTGTAGGTATGCTCGGAGTGGGTATTATAGGTAATGTATTTCTTGGAAATATTCAGGACCGCTCTATAGATCAGAATATTTCCGCTTATGACGTAGCTAACGGAACGGAATTACACCAAACCTATGTCACAGAAGAAAGGCGAGGAATATTTGGTGAATATAATGCCTTAAACACTGGAAGACTGGCTGATGCTTCTGCTGAAGATCAAGCAACTATTACTAGCATACAGGAAGGAGCTAAGAAAGATGCGTTAAGTACAGTAGCTATGTTTCCCATTTTTATGTTCATATGCTATGTAGGCTTGATCTTATATTTTAGATCTCAAGGGGGATATAAACCTGTGGAATTAGCTCAAAAACATACGGAAGATGAGCATGATACTCATCTGACAGTCTAGTCCATTTTCACTTTAAACCAAATTTATTCATTGATGAAAATCGGAATGAACATGCTGCTCTGGACAAACCATCTGACAGAGCAGCACTACCCTCTTATTGATCAAATAAAAGCCCAGGGATATGAAGGAATCGAAATTCCCCTTGGTCAAGGAAATGAACATCATTACACTGCTTTAGGAAAGCATTTAACAGATATGGGGTTGAAAGCTACGGCTGTAACTTCTTTAGATGTGGATACAAATGTAGCAAGCCCTGATCCAAAGATAAGACAAGCGGGTCTTGACCGCTTGAAATGGGCCATAGATATGGCTAAAGCAGCTCAGGCAGAGTTAATTTGCGGACCTTTTCATTCGGCTTTTGCCTATTTTACGAGAAAACCTGCTACAAATGATGAACGGAAATGGAGTGTGGAAATGCTTCGAAAAGCAGCAGAATATGCAGAACAAGCAAATGTTCGCCTTGCTCCAGAAGCTATCAATCGATTTGAATGCTATTTGTGTAATACTATGGCAGATTTAAAGTGGATAGTAGAAGAAGTAAATCATCCTCACCTTGGCGCTATTTACGATAGCCATCACGCACATATTGAAGAAAAAAGCCAAAAAAAGGCTATAGAAAGCATTGCTCCTCATTTGATTCATGTTCACATAAGTGAAAATGACAGAGGAACGCCCGGAGCTGGACAGGTACATTGGGATGAAGTATTCAGCACCCTATTAGCTATAAATTATCAAGGATGGTTAACCATTGAAGCATTTAGTACAACCATCCCGGAATTTGCTTATGCCATCAACGTATGGCGGAATTTTTCAACTTCCGATGATATATTTAAAGAGGGCATCAAATTTATAAGACACCAACTAAGCACTCTTGCTCAACCCTAAATAAACCTAAATGAAACGACCTAAATATTCCATTGGTAGCTGGGCCTTCTCCTTCGGTCCTTTTGAAGACAATCCATGGTCTTTTGAGGATTTTATGGCATATGCTGCTAAAGCAGGTTATGATGGCATCGAGATCAATGGATTCCACCCTCACCCTCATCCAGATGTATATAATACCAAAGAAAAATGTCTTGAACTCAAAAAGGAAATAGAAGGTCACGGATTAGGTATTTCTGGATATGCCCCAGATTTTCGACATGTTCCTGCGGCTGAGGTACCCCAGGAAGATTACCTTCAGGCGATCGATAAGTCTTTAGATTTCTGTCAACATATGGGAATAGACATTCTTAGAGTGGATACGATTAGTCCACCGCAGGAATTTGACAAGGAAACTTATCAACGCCGATTCGAAAAATTGGCGCTAAGCTGGAGAGCTGCTGCAGAGAGGTGTAAGGATGCTGGGATTATACTCGTTTGGGAATTTGAACCTGGATTTTGGCTAAATAAACCCAGCGAAATCATAGAAATCGTCAAAGTAGTAAATCACGATCATTTTAAAGTACTTTTCGATACGAGTCATGCCTATATGTGTGCCGTTGTTGGAGCACGTCAAACAGGCGAAAAGGAGATATTAAAAGATGGTGTCGTCTCATTGGCACATCATTTAAAAGGCTATATAGGTCATTTCCATTTAATTGATAGCGATGGAACCTTACACGATGAAGAAACCAGTACCCATGCCCCATTTGGAGAAGGCTTTATTGATTTTAATTCCGTCATCACTGCGATGAGAGAAGAAGTAGAGCCATTGGAATGGTGGTGCTTCGATTTTTGTTTTTGCCCGACCACAGAAACTGATGCTAAGAAAGCGATCCCTTTTGTAGACCAAGTTATTTCACAAATTTCATGAGTTATTACGCAGATTCTAACGGAACCCAGATTTACTATCAGATCAGAGGTGAAGGCGAGCCTCTTGTATTATTGATGGGCTTTGGTGCAGATGGAAATGTTTGGGAACAACATGTAGCAGTATACGAAAAGCACTTTCGCTGCATTCTTATCGATAATCGAGGAGTAGGTAAATCCGACCAACCCCAAGGTCCATACACTACTGCAATGATGGCTGAAGATACAGTGGCTGTGATGGAACATGTGGGCATCCCAACTGCCAGGGTAGCAGGAATATCTATGGGAGGAGCTATTGCTCAAGAACTGGCATTAAGGCACCCAGATAAAGTAAGTTGCCTCGTGTTAATTAGTACTTGGCCCCGTTTTAATCACTACGCCAAAACAGTATATGAAAACCTTAAAAAATTAAGGGTAACGAGTAAGCCCGAAGACTTTATGGAACTGCTCCAATTGTGGATATTTGCGCCTCCATACTACGAACATAGTCTGGACGCATTAAAAGAGGGCCAGAAAGGTGCAGCCGACAACGAGCATCCCCAAACCCAAGATGGTTTTGAAGGTCAATTAGATGCTTGCATTCATCATGATACGGTAGATCGCCTTGACCAAATTAGTGTACCGACCTTGATTACGGTAGGAGATATGGATATTTTCACTCCTCCCTCATTTTCCAAGATACTACATCATGGCATTAAAGGTTCGTCATACGAATCCTTTCCCGAAGGAGGACATGTGCATCATTGGGAAGATTTGGATAGATTTAATCGGCTAACCACTCAATTCTTACAATCTCATTAATTATGGGCAACATTAGACTTGCTTGTGAAACCTATACCTGGCAGATGCCGGGAGAAATATATAAAGGTAAGTTGGATCATATTATGCGGATCATAAGTGAAGCGGAATTTGAAGGCATAGAACCAGAAACCAGCTTTTTTGGTTCGCTGGCTGATCCGGTGCTAATGAAAGACGCCCTGGACAGGCATCAACTAGAATTGGCGGTCTTGTGCCATGTGGAAGATTGGCGACATCCGGAAGAAACAGAAGCCGAGATGGCCAGAGCAGCACAGTGGATGGACTTTCTGGCACATTTTCCTAACACCATTTATTTACTTGTGCCCATGCCGGGAACCGATAGAAGTGATTTGGAAGAAAGGCAGCAAAACCTCATTTCATGTGCCAATGCCATCGCTCAAAGAGCTGTAGACAAAGGAATTACTTGTTCCTATCATCCTAATTCTCCTATGGGGTCCGTATTTAGAACAGAGGAGGATTATCGCGTGATGATGGACGGATTAAATCCAGACTTAATTGGATATACACCGGATGTGGGCCACATGGCCAAGGGAGGCATGGACCCACTAAGTATTATCCAACAATACAGAGATCGTATAAATCTGGTTCATTATAAAGATATGTTCGAAGACGGTCGCTGGGCCAAGACTGGAGAGGGAATCATTGATTTTAATGGAATTACTCAGTATTTAGTGGATTCAAATTATGAAGGGTGGATCGTCATGGAAGATGAATGCGATAGAGCGATAGAAGATCCCGATGGATTGACCTTAGAAGATGGGCAATATATTAAGGCGCATATTCAACCGCTTATAAGCTAAGATATATGTTGACCGACATCATTCATTAGTTAACTTTTATCCAGGCCATTTATTTTAATCATTGGCACAACATAACCAAACTACCTTATCACCCAATATTATCTAGCATGAAGAATCGAGTCTCCTTTTTATTTGTATGTGTATGCCTCCTTTCGTGGCATTGTGGTAATCCCGATCAGCAACAGGACAACGAAAATAGGATATCCCTTTCAGAATTAGCTGCTCCTCAGTGGCTCACTTTTGAAGGAAATGGCCAAATGCCCAGAGTGGTACTAATTTCAGGCGATGAAGAGTACCGTTCGGAAGAGGCGCTCCCACAATTGGCCAAAATATTATCCACTCATCACGGCTTTGATTGCACGGTGTTATTTGCTCAAGATCCTGAAGAACCGGGAACAGTAGATCCCAATTATTTACACAACATTCCCGGACTTGAAAGTCTGGAGACCGCGGATATGATGATCATGTTTACCCGTTTTCGTGCGCTGCCAGATGAGCAGATGGGCTATATTAATGACTATCTCAAGCGTGGCAGACCGGTATTAGGGCTTCGAACATCCACTCACGCCTTTAGGTTCAATAATCAGGAAAGTCCCACCCAGTTTGCCCATTATGGTAATTTTTATGAGGGAGAAGATGAATGGAAGGGGGGATTCGGTCGCTTTATTTTAGGTGAAAGGTGGATTTCCCATCACGGACATCACAAGCACCAAAGTACGGTAGGCTTGCCGGCCAAAGGAAAAGAAGAGCATCCCATTTGGAATGGAATCGCTGCAGGAGATATTTGGTGTCCTACAGATGTATATGGCGTTCGATTACCATTGCCGGGAGATTCGGAACCGATTGTATTGGGACAAGTAACTAATCGAGTGGGAGAATATGATGAAGAGGATGTGTTTTTTGGTATGGAACCCACGGATTCGGAAGCTGCTACGACGAAAATGATCGAGAAAGATGGGCAAGAAGTAGAAATTAATCCCAATGACCCTATGATGCCTGTTGCCTGGACCAAAAGCTATCAACTTCCTGAGGGCGAGCAAGGAAAAGTATTTGCTACCACTACAGGAGCGTCTACGGATTTACTGTCAGAAGGAACGAGAAGGATGGTTGTGAACGGCGTATTTTGGTGTTTGGATTTGGAAGTACCTGAAAAAGCCAATGTCGATCTTATTGGCACATATGAACCTACTCCCTATGCGTTTCACGAAGATGAATATTGGGATGAGAAGGAGTTGAAGGTGGCGGATTTGAAGTAAGGCTCCTTTCGTATAAGAAACCAACGTTTATCTAT
This sequence comes from Bacteroidia bacterium, assembly GCA_965262565.1. Classification (GTDB taxonomy): domain Bacteria; phylum Bacteroidota; class Bacteroidia; order J057; family J057; genus CBDHFQ01. Next base: position 221,874 of record CBDHFQ010000008.1, on the reverse strand, counting down.
ATTCTTATATCTGACTATATTCAGTAGTCAGATATTTTTTATGTTAGATATTTCATTTATTTATACTCTCTACGATAACTTCTGTACCCCTTCATTACCACTTTAAGGTTGAGTTCTATGTTGATAAGTACCTCTAAATATCGATAGAAGGTATTTTTAATCAAATAGAGAGAATTAAACTATCCAAGCTTTGATCTTATTAAATGATAATAATTAATTGTTATAATATTCAATGATTAAATATTACAATAATCATTTATTTAATCATATTTGTGATAAGCATTCACTAAATCTATTTAGGGAACATGGAAACCAAAGTGCTTTTGTCTTGGTCAAAGGAAAAAACATTTATTCTACTTTTAAGAATGGTTCTTAAATGCAAATGTCGGGGACTTCTATAGCAGCACCATATGTTGAGGGGCTGTTAGCTACTGCTAATTCTTCGAGCCAATTGAAGTTTAGTAAAAACAATCTACTCCACGCGGGGAGAAGGCTTTCGTCAAGCGCAAATTAAGGTTAATATTCGTCATCAATTAAGTAGCTCGATTCCTAATGTAAGAATCGAGCTTTTGTATATATGGTCCAATAACAACAAAACAAATACATCCCATTTACACGGCAGTAAGCACTTTTATGTTATTTGGACATTGTCTTCTGAACAATTATGGTTGTACTTCAAAAACGATAAACTGATTTAATTGCTCTCCAAAAGCATTGAAGTTATTATCAGCAACTACCACCAATGATGTATGGCCATTCGGTAAATCTGGCCCAAAAGTGATTCCTTCAATATTATCTACTACATTATCAGGACTGCTAGGTACCGTAGACAATTGAGAACGAATACTTTCAAAGTCAAACAGTAAGGTTTTAGTAGCTTTAATAATAGAAACTCCAGCTAAAGCGTCAATAGAAGATATATCTGTTGCACCTGAAGCATCTACATCATAAATCTTCACATCATTTCCTCCATCAGTGGTCCCAGTGGCAAAAGATCTTTCTAACACAAGAAACTTATCTCGAGCATATTCGAGTATTTCTACCACACCATTTAGCGTAAATCCTCCATCACGAACCACAGGATCTAGCTCATAAGCAAATTGACGACCGAAATTCCCCGAACGATCTACAAAAGCTATTCTGACAGGAGATTCAGTATCCATTCCAAACACAGGAGCAGGTCCATCTTGTTCCAATGGCAATTCCATCGCAGCCCAATATCCTTTTCCATCTACACTTAAGCATATACCTTCAAAAGAACCATTATTCCGTGGACCAATTCCAACAGTCGTATCAGCCAGAAATAAAGAAGGAACATTGAAGTCTCTAATATATGCACCATCCAGGCTTGCTTCACGAATAAATGGATCTACTAAGTTGTTAACAAACCCCTCACTCGTCCATACAATGCTATTCGTTTCAGGATCAAAGCGGATTCCCTCAGGATCTGCTTCCCCATCTCCAAAGGAATTCCCAGAAGGATTTAGTAATTCTACCTGTCCCAAAATGCTCACATCTGAAAAACTATTTTCATCAAAGGTAAGATCCATCGTGTAAAAACGGATCGGGGCACTGGGAGCATCACTAATAACATAGTAAGTACCCGACACATAATCAATGCTGGAAAGTCCTCCAACTTCTACCCCTTCAAAAAGCTCTCCTGCAGGAATTACACTTTCTCCAATAAATTCCAAGGAACTGATAGTCACGTTCTCAGGAGTGTTTTCATCATCAATAACATCGTCCAGAAAATCCTCTAACTCTTCACAAGAGGTGAATGAAGCAAATAATAAGATGGCGATAGATAATAAAAAATGCTTGTTCATTGAATAAATAACTTTAATAAATTAAGAAAATATGATGATACCGTTTAAGCACAAAAAGAATATACCCCAATAAGCGATGAACCTTCTCAGACAGAAATTGAATGTACTTTGCAATATGGTCCAGGATAAAGGGTAATTTCTGTCGGAAATTTATATAAAAGTGTTTACAGTTTCATAGCTATACCATATATGGTATATTAATAAATAATTAAATTTACATTAACCTAAAGTATACTAATCGGCCTGAGTCACGTCATCAAATAAATTGACAAAGAAATCTTTTACACGATAAAGAAATTCCTTAAATTTTGAATTACTTAATATAGACTACCTACGCCTACTGATGCTATGATAAAACGATGGAATAAGATCTTTCTTCTTGGGCTGCTCTGCCTCTGCTGGAGCTGTAGGATGGACCTTCCTAAAGAAGTAGCGATAGCATATAACCATCTTCCACAGCATATTGATTTTAACTATCAGGTAAAACCTATTTTATCCGACAAATGCTTTGCTTGCCATGGCCCCGATGCTAACAATCGAAAAGCGGATCTTAGATTGGACCTTCCACAAGAAGAAATCATCAAGGAGTTTCCTGAAGCTCATTCTGTCATAACAGATGGGAAACCCCAGCAAAGTGAATTGGTGCAAAGAATCCTGACAACAGCATCCGATCAGATTATGCCTCCTCCTGAATCACACCTTTCTTTAACCCCATATGAAAAAGCTGTATTAATTAAATGGGTAAAAGAAGGGGCAGATTATCAACCCCATTGGTCCTTTATTCCTCCTACAAAAAACGATGCTCCCACCATCACACAGAAAGATTGGCCACAAAATGCCATAGATTATTTCGTATTGAATAAACTGGAGCAGCAAGACTGGTCCCCTCAACCTAAAGCTTCCAAAGAAACGCTGATTCGTAGAGCCAGTTTTGGATTAACGGGACTCCCTCCAACTATAGCTGATATGAAGGATTATGCCAATGATCCGTCAGAGGATGCCTTTGAAAAAGTGATTGACCGACTCCTGGCATCTCCGGCTTATGGAGAACGAATGGCGACTTATTGGATGGATGTGGCCAGATACGCTGACAGTGATGGATATCTAGATGATAAGCACAGAGACTTTTCACCCTGGCGAGATTGGGTAATCGATGCCTTCAACCAAAATATGCCTTATGACCAATTTGGCACGTGGCAGTTGGCAGGCGATCAAATTCCTGAAAAAAATAAACAGAGTATATTGGCTACAGCCTTTAATCGACTGCATCGCAAAAATTCGGAAGCAGGCATCGTATTCGAAGAATTCAGGGCCGAATATGTGGCCGATAGAACCATCACCTTAGGGAAAACATTTATGGGCCTAACCCTGGAATGCGCACGCTGCCACGATCATAAATACGACCCAATTAGCCAGGAAGATTTTTACCAATTATTTGCCTTCTTCAACAGTACAGATGAGTTGGGAACGGCTGTATACGGCCCAGATCAAACGCCAGGCCCAGCTATGCCCCTATCCTCTTCAGAACAAGATCGTATTAGTGAATTCCTGGCACAGCTCATTGACCAACAACAACAACAAATCAATACCCATATACAACACAATGCTTCTTCCTTCAATCAATGGATTCAACAACCCCAAAAAATAGCTACACAACTCGCTAAAGCACACTCTCAGGCTATCCAGGCATATCTCCCTTTCGACCAATTCCACCCATCATCCAGTTCTACACATCTTCGTACTCAAATTAAGGGACATACAACCTCCTATATCGACATCAAAGAACCCAATGTTCAGGAAGGCTATCGAGGAAATGGCTTATTTATAGACGATTACACTCAATTAACCCTTCCAGAAAAAGTGGGTTGGTTCGATCGGGCACATCCATTCTCCATTTCGCTGGCCCTATATCCCGATACCCTATATAAAGAAGCGATGATTTTTTCCCATTGCGAAAATCTGAGATTGGGGCTTAAAGGATACTCTCTATTCCTCGATCAACATAAGCTTCGATTTGTCATAGCGCATTCCTGGCCCCAAAATGCATTGCAAGTTAGTACCACTACTCCCCTTCCCATTCGTCAGTGGTCTCATATTACGATTACTTATGATGGTTCTAGTCAAGCAGATGGAATCAAATTGTATGTAAATGGAAGCGTTGTGCCAATGAAGAAGGATCTTGACCATTTATATAAAGACATCTTATTTAAACCAGATATTCACACTTACGGCTTTCAAGGGTTCACGATAGGGAAAAGAGATAAAATGATCCTGTTTGACAAAGGAGGAATAGATGAATTAGCCATTTTTGAGCGTAAGTTGACCGAGCTGGAAGTAAGGTATCACTATAATAAGGAAGAGGCCCTGGCACTTCTTGATTCTCCCCTTTCCGATTCAAATCAACCCATTCTCAAACAATTCTTCGATGATGTGGTAGACGATTCTGTTCAACATTTCCACAAAACGCTCAGAGAACAAAGAAAACAGTGGAACCACCATTGGGATAGCATTCCCGAAATTATGGTGATGAAAGATGTACCAACTCCCAGACCTACCTATATCTTAGAAAGAGGAAGTTATGATGCTCCAGCCCAAGAAGTATCTCCAGGCGTGCCTGAATCAGTAATGCCTTATGATTCTACACTTCCACCAAATCGCACTGGCTTAAGTAAATGGCTATTTCATCCACAAAACCCTTTAACGGCCAGAGTATTTGTCAATCGAATATGGAAAATGCACTTTGGTCGCGGATTGGTCCATACGCTCGACGATTTTGGTAATCAGGGGGACTTACCTTCCCATCCTTATTTACTGGATTGGCTTGCAGTTACGTTTATAGAATCTGGCTGGGACATTAAGCATCTCCATAAGCTCATTCTCATGTCAGCCACTTACCAACAACACTCTAAAGTCGATGAATCCATATTAACAAAAGATCCTGAGAATGTATTATTGGCAAGAGGTCCCCGGATTCGGATGTCCGCTGAAATGATTCGAGATAATGCGCTAGCGATCAGTGAGCTTCTTTCTTCTAACTTAGGTGGTAGAAGCGTATACCCTTACCAGCCAGCAGGATTATGGGATGAGATCTCCAATAAATCCTGGCGATATAAATATTTACAGGAGCCTGGAGAAGGATTGTACAGAAGGAGTTTGTATACAATTTGGAAAAGGACCTCTCCTCCCCCATCTATGCTCATTTTTGACGCTCCAGACAGAAGTGTCTGTACGGTCGATCGAAGACCTACCAGTACACCTCTTCAGGCATTGGTACTGTTAAATGATCCTCAATTTCTGGAAGCAGCCAGAGTTACTGCAGAACATTTGTTGGAAGCTTATCCTAATCAACTATCATATCAACTGGAAAGTGCCTTTTTGCTGGCCACTGGAAGAACCGCTCATCCTGCAGAAGTAACATTACTACTTCAATACTACCAAAAAGAGTTAGGGCGATTTCAAGCAGATGTGGCTGCAGCTCAGGCATATATCAATATCGGGGAATATGCGGTGAATGAATCGCTCGATCCTGCTAAGACCGCGGCGTTGGCCACTGTCATCAATGGAATCATGAATACTTCTGAAGGATACACTATTCAATAAATTAATGATTATGAACCATCGTGCTGTTGATCCGAATATTTCTGAATTATTGTTCCGGCATTCCCGCAGGAACTTTCTCAAGCAAGCAGCTATGGGTTTGGGCTCAATAGCATTAGGCAACTTATTGACCCCACATTCACTATCAGCACACACACACATTTCTACCTCGCCTATTGAAGGAGTATTGAATGGTGGACATTTCCCTCCCAAAGCCAAGAGAGTGATTTATTTGTTCCAAAGTGGTGGCCCTTCTCAAATAGAAACCTTCGACTATAAACCTGCTTTAGCTCATTGGCACGGAAAAGAAATACCTTCCTACATCCAGCAAACACAACGAAATTCGGGAATGGTTTCTGCTCAATCTACTTTTCCACTCGTTCAGTCCATCTTTCATTTCCAACAATATGGTCATTCTGGCGCCTGGGTAAGTGAACTTTTCCCCTACACCGCCCAGGTCGTTGACGAGTTATGCATTATCAAATCCATGTACACCGAAGCGATCAATCACGAACCAGCCGTTATGTTTCTTCAAACGGGATCACAACAAAATGGTCGCCCATCTATCGGCTCCTGGATCAGCTACGGATTAGGCTCTGACAATGACAACTTGCCTACCTTCGTCGTGCTGATTTCTAAAGGAGGTGGAGCGCAACCCTTATCTTCCGCAGCCTGGGGAAATGGATTTTTACCTTCTCATCATCAGGGAGTTCAATTTCGTTCGGGCAAAGATCCTGTTCTATACCTCAATAATCCCTATGGTGTGCATCAAGATGATAGAAGAAGATCCTTAGATTATATCAAGAAACTAAATGAATATCAGAAAAACCTTTGGGGAGATCCTGAGATAGACTCTAAAATCAATCAGTATGAAATGGCTTTCAAGATGCAGACGTCTGTTCCCGAAGCGGTAGATCTCTCAGAAGAACCCGATTATATATATGACCTTTATGGAGAAGATGCTAAGATCCCCGGAACCTATGCAGCGAATTGTTTGTTGGCCAGAAGATTACTGGAAAAAGAGGTAAAATTCGTTCAATTGTATCACATGGGTTGGGATCAACATGGCAATTTACCTGGAGGAATTCGCCGCCAGGCCTTAGGAACAGATCGGGCTACAGCTGCACTCATTCAAGATTTGCAACAAAGAGGCATGTTAGAGGATACGTTGGTAATCTGGGGAGGGGAATTTGGCAGAACGAGTTTTTCTCAGGGCAGATTAACTGCTACTAATTATGGAAGAGATCATCATCCGGGATGCTTTACCATGTGGATGGCGGGAGCAGGAGTTAAAAAGGGAGTCGTTTATGGAGAGACGGATGAATTAAGTTATAATGTAGTCAAGGATGGTGTTCATGTCCATGATTTTCAGGCAACCCTTCTCCATCTATTAGGGATAGATCATGAACAACTCACATTTAAACATCAGGGAAGAAGATATAGATTAACAGATGTACATGGAAAAGTGGTTAAAGGAGTATTAAGCTAGACAATAAAGTTATAAGATTAAGTAGCACATTGATGTCAGAAATAGTAGCGGTACAGCAGGTACAATTGATTTACAATTCATATATTATTTAGTGACCTGTTTTGAAAATACAAGTCTCAATAATCGGTACGAAATATTACTTAGAATATTAAAAAAAATTGTTTGAATATTAGGACTTTTATTAATTTGTTAAAAATTACCTCATCTATATTATTGTAAATAATTAACATGTTTTCGTTCAAAAGAATTGATAAATGAAACAACTTACATTACCCCTACTCGCTGTTCTCTTAATTCTTTGGATAATTGCGGGAATCTTCTTTTGCCGAAGATGTCTGGAAGGAAGTCTTTTTGCTGCTACTGCTGCTCAAGGGATGACAAGAGATAATTCTGCTGCAACCAAGCCAGGAATATTGTCAGATGATGATACATGGTCGATTAGTGATGGTACGGCTTTCATACATCAGGGAAGAGAGCATTTCGAATTCACTAAAGGCTCATTTAGCCTGTTAAATCCCGATACAAAGGAATACACAGAGACTATTTCCAGTATAGCAAACTACTTAAATAGCCATAAGGATCGATCACTTAACATCATTGGTTTGTATGGAGAGGGAGAAGAAAATAATTCTATTTTCTCTAATTTAGGATTGGCAAGAGCTAATGATATCAAACACTTATTGATGAAGGTAGGAGTTGATCCTCTTCAACTGACAACAGAAGGACAAATGCTAACCAATGCTACTTTCAGAGAAGATACTTTGTCAAAAGGAATAGAAGTTAGCTTTGGTGAACTGGCTAATAATGATGAGCGACTAAACACAATAAGGACTGGATTGGTAGGTAAACCACTTATCCTCTATTTTGGTACGGATCAAAATTCGCTTAATCTGACCGCCCAACAAAGGCAGAAGTTCTCAGATATGATTTATTATCTCGATAATGTGGATGAAGCAAGTATTAATGTGGATGGACATACAGATAATACCGGGAGACGCGCTTACAATGTAGAGCTTTCTGAAGAGCGTGCGAATTTTGTTATGAAGTACCTTTCAGAAAATGGAGGAATTCCCCAAAATAGAATGAATGTTAATGGATTCGGACCAGATAAACCGATCGAAAGTAATGGAACTACTGAAGGCAGATCCAAAAACCGCCGAGTTGAAATAACCTTAAATTGATATAATTAACATTGATTAAATTTTAACCAAAAAATTAAACCTACTACACCATGCTAAACTGTATTTTGTTATTCCTCCTGTTCCTCCTTGGTGCAGCATTATTAGGGGGACTCATTGGGTGGCTATTAAGAAAAAACAGATTGCAGGATTTGCAATCTAAGATAGACACCGAAAGAAATAGATACGTGTCCCTAAAATCTCAATATGACACAAATCATCAACATCTGACTAAGCTGGATAAAGAATTTCAGACAGCTAACAATGAACGTGCCCAACTCCAAACCGAAATAAATGATTGGAACACTAAATATAAGACTGCTAATAGTAATCTTTCCCTTCAACTAGACCAATACAATACCCTTAATGCTGACTTTGATAAGTATAAGGTATTAGCTAAAGATAATGAAGCACAATTGTTGACCGAGATTGAAAGACTTAAAGTTGCTTATGAGAATCTCAATATAGAAAAGGAAGAAAAAGAATATGAACTGGCGAATCTGGCATCTGAAAAAGAACTTCGCGCAAAAGAAATTGAACAATTCAAGCAACAACTTGAGGATCTCGAACATAAGAATTCGACTTTGGAAAATGAGAAAAAGGCGTTGACTAATGAGCTACAGAATACCTCACAAGAAAAAGAGCAAATCTCTCAAAATTTGTCAACTACTAATGGCAAATTGAAAATTGAACTAGATAATAAAGCTTCTGAATTACTAAGTCTGAAAGGTGCACTTAATCAATGGGGGAACAGATTTCATAATCTGAATGATGAAAAGTCGAATTTGGCAGGTCAGTTACAAAATACGCTAGAAGAGAAAGAACAAAAGGAACAGAATTGGATTAATGCACAAAAGGAATGGGAACAAACAGTTCGCCTAAAAGAGGAGGAACTTAACCGATTGAGAGGGCTGTTAGGTGAATGGGAAGGGAAGTATAGCGGTCTGGAAGTAGAGAAAAACAATTTGGCAGGACAATTACATTCCATTGGCCAGGAAAAAGATCAACTCTTCCAAAACCTAAAAGATACCAGAGGAGGATTAGAACATCAATTACATTTGAAAGAAGAGGAATTAAATGGCTTGAAGGGACAGTTAGAAGAATGGCAAGGAAAGTATAGCGGTCTGGAAGTGGAGAAAAACAATCTGGCAGGACAACTACACAATCTTAGCCAGGAAAAAGATCAACTCTTCCAAAACCTAAAAGATACCAGAGGAGGATTAGAACATCAATTACATTTGAAAGAAGAGGAATTAAATGGCCTGAGGGGACAGTTAGAAGAATGGCAAGGAAAGTATAGCGGTCTGGAAGTGGAGAAAAACAATCTGGCAGGACAACTACACAATCTTAGCCAAGAAAAAGATCAACTCTTCCAAAACCTCAACGATACCAGAGGAGGATTAGAACATCAATTACATTTGAAAGAAGAGGAATTAAATGGCCTGAGGGGACAGTTAGAAGAATGGCAAGGGAAGTATAGCGGTCTGGAAGTAGAGAAAAACAATTTAGCAGGACAACTACATTCCATTGGCCAGGAAAAAGATCAACTCTTCCAAAACCTCAACGATACCAGAGGAGGATTAGAACATCAATTACATTTGAAGGAAGAGGAATTAAATGGCTTGAGGGGACAGTTAGAAGAATGGCAAGGAAAGTATAGCGGTCTGGAAGTGGAGAAAAACAATCTGGCAGGACAACTACATTCCATTGGCCAGGAAAAAGATCAACTCTTCCAAAACCTCAACGATACCAGAGGAGGATTAGAACATCAATTACATTTGAAGGAAGAGGAATTAAATGGCCTGAGGGGACAGTTAGAAGAATGGCAAGGGAAGTATAGCGGTCTGGAAGTAGAGAAAAACAATTTAGCAGGACAACTACATTCCATTGGCCAGGAAAAAGATCAACTCTTCCAAAACCTCAACGATACCAGAGGAGGATTAGAACATCAATTGCATCAGAAAGAGGAGGAACTGAACGGAATAAAGGGGCAATTAGAAGAGTGGCAAGGAAGATTCGCGGGCATGGAAGAAGAGAAAAACAATCTGGCAGGACAACTACACAATCTTAGCCAGGAAAAAGATCAACTCTTCCAAAACCTCAACGATACCAGAGGAGGATTAGAACATCAATTACATTTGAAGGAAGAGGAATTAAATGGCTTGAGGGGACAGTTAGAAGAATGGCAAGGGAAGTATAGCGGTCTGGAAGTAGAGAAAAACAATTTGGCAGGACAACTACATTCCATTGGCCAGGAAAAAGATCAACTCTTCCAAAACCTCAACGATACCAGAGGAGGATTAGAACATCAATTGCATCAGAAAGAGGAGGAACTGAACGGAATAAAGGGGCAATTAGAAGAGTGGCAAGGAAGATTCGCGGGCATGGAAGAAGAGAAAAACAATCTGGCAGGTCAGTTGAACATTGTCATCCAGGAGAAAGATCAACTCTTCCAAAACCTCAATGACACCAAAGGAGGACTTGAGCATCAACTGCATCAGAAAGAGGAGGAATTAAATGGATTAAGAAGACAATTGAATGAATGGCAAGACAAATTCACTGGCCTTGAAGTTGAAAAAAATCATTTAATCGGACAATTACATAGCATTGATCAAGAGAAAAACCAACTATTCCAAAACCTCAATGACACCAAAGGAGGACTTGAGCATCAATTGCATCAGAAAGAGGAGGAACTGAACGGAATAAAGGGACAATTAGAAGAGTGGCAAGGAAGATTCGCGGGCATGGAAGAAGAGAAAAACAATCTGGCAGGTCAATTGAACATTGTCATCCAGGAGAAAGATCAGCTCTTCCAAAACCTCAATGACACCAAAGGAGGACTTGAGCATCAATTGCATCAGAAAGAGGAGGAAATGAACGGAATAAAGGGACAATTAGAAGAGTGGCAAGGAAGATTCGCGGGCATGGAAGAAGAGAAAAACAATCTGGCAGGTCAATTGAACATTGTCATCCAGGAGAAAGATCAGCTCTTCCAAAACCTCAATGACACCAAAGGAGGACTTGAGCATCAATTGCATCAGAAAGAGGAGGAAATGAACGGAATAAAGGGACAATTAGAAGAGTGGCAAGGAAGATTCGCGGGCATGGAAGAAGAGAAAAACAATCTGGCAGGTCAATTGAACATTGTCATCCAGGAGAAAGATCAGCTCTTCCAAAATCTTAATGACACCAAAGGAGGACTCGAACACCAACTGCAGCAGAAAGAGGAGGAAATGAACGGAATAAAGGGACAATTAGAAGAGTGGCAAGGAAGATTCGCGGGCATGGAAGAAGAGAAAAACAATCTGGCAGGTCAATTGAACATTGTCATCCAGGAGAAAGATCAGCTTTTCCAAAATCTTAATGACACCAAAGGAGGACTCGAACACCAACTGCAGCAGAAAGAGGAGGAAATGAACGGAATAAAGGGACAATTAGAAGAGTGGCAAGGAAGATTCGCGGGCATGGAAGAAGAGAAAAACAATCTGGCAGGTCAATTGAACATTGTCATCCAGGAGAAAGATCAGCTTTTCCAAAATCTTAATGACACCAAAGGAGGACTTGAGCATCAACTGCATCAGAAAGAGGAGGAAATGAACGGAATAAAGGGACAATTAGAAGAGTGGCAAGGAAGATTCGCTGGCATGGAAGAAGAGAAAAACAATTTAGCTAATCAGCTTACTTCGGTGCAAGGGGAGAAAAACGATCTGGCTCAAAAATGGACCATCATTATGTCAGAATGGGAAGGAGATTTAGAGCGTAAAGAAAAGGAGCTACATGAATTAAAAGCTCAATTAAATGAGTGGAATGTTAGATTCTCAGGCATCGAAGAAGAGAAAAATAATCTGTTAGGTCAGTTGAAGTCGGCAACTCAAGAAAAAGAACAGATTAACCAGAACATGATCGAAACAAAAGGGATGTTTGAAAATCAGATACAAGAGAAAGAGCAAGAGTTGGATCAATTAAAGACGCAGCTAAATGAGTGGAACGTCAGATTCTCAGGCTTGGAAGAGGAGAAAAATAATTTATTGGGCCAGTTAAAGTCTATCACTCAAGAAAAAGAACAGATAGCCCAAAACTTAACCGAAACAAAAGGGTCTTTGGAGAATCAATTGGACCAAAAAGAAGAAGAAGCAAATCAATTGAGAGTGAGGTTGGAAGAAACTTATGCCGAATTAGCGAAGAAGCCTAAGGAAGTAATCAAGGAAATAGAGATCATCAAAGAAGTTCCTGTAGAAATTATCAGAGAAGTGGAAGTAGTTAAGACGATTGATTTTGATACGCTGAGAGAAATGATGAGTAATATGGGTACAGTAGAGGTGTCTAAAAATGTAATAGGAGAAACGAGAACTACGAAAGATGCCAGAATAGTAGAGAGAAGGGAGATTACTAATTCTAGGGAAATCACAGACAACAATTTCACAGAACTTTCTCAAACTGGAGCTAAAGACGATCTAAAGAAAGTAGAAGGTATCGGTCCTAAAATCGAAGGATTACTGAATGATAGTGGGATCTTTACATTCGATGCCTTGGCTAACACTTCTGAAGAGCGATTAAGAGAAATATTAGATGCGGCAGGACCTAGTTATAGGATCAGCAATCCCAAAACCTGGGCTCAACAATCCAAATTAGCTGCTGACAATAAATGGGAAGAGTTAGAAGCATGGCAAGATGAGTTAAAAGGGGGATTATAAGGTTTCCAGAATAACATTCGACTCAAAAAAGGTGAGGATGGCTCCAAAGAAGCCATCCTCACCTTTTGTTATCCCATCAATACATTCGCTATAAATCATTGGAATGACTTAAGAAAATTAGATGGTAAAGGTAGAGCAGGCCAATGAAGACTTAAATTATTATTTACTAAGTGGTTAAATAAAAGGGGTCGATTCTCTCTGATCTTATATAATTTTTCCATTTAAGGTAGGATCATTTCTAGCTGCCTCGTTCCATCATAGTAAACTCCAAAGTTCAACTATGATATCTCTATTTTATGACAAGAATTCTTATCTTCCTCGTGTGTGTAGGAGCATCTAAAGCCACCTTTGCCCAATTTAGACATTACGATTTTCTTGGAGCCGGACATAACAATGAAGTCGTGGTAACTAGCAGTTCTTCTGCTACCGTAGCAAGCGGTGCTCAAACAGTAGATGGTTTCCCTATAAAAAATGACATCCAATTAAAAGATGCTTCACGATTTTTAGCTCAAGCTACCTTTGGAGCGGATTACTCGACCATAGAAATGACAGCGGCGATGGGATATGAAGCGTGGTTGGATGAACAGTTCCTATTACCTCAACAACCCATTTTGAAAGAAATGGAGGAGCAAGCCCGAATATTAGAAGGAAGTGAATTTGAAGAAGGTGCAGGTATATTTCACGTTTATTTCAGGTCTAGCTGGATGACTCAAAACCTCACTACTGCTGATGTACTACGACAAAGAATGGCCTTTAACCTTAGTCAGCTTATGGTTATTAACGATAATTCTGACTTTTTCGAAGATATCGGTCAGGTAATAGGTACTTACTATGATATGTTAGGCACTAACGCTTTCAAGAATTACCAAACCCTTCTAACAGATGTTACTCTAAGTCCAGCCATGGGAAGTTTCTTATCTCATTATAATAATCCTAAAGCTGATCCCTCCAGAAATATTCATCCAGATGAAAACTATGCCAGGGAGATTATGCAATTATTCAGCATAGGTTTGTGGGAACTCAATTCAGATGGTACAAGAAAAAGAGATTCAGCAGGAAATTTTATTCCTACCTATACAAATACAAATATTAAAGAGTTTGCTCAGGTTTTCACTGGATTAAGCGATGGTACGGCTAATGGGCAATTTGGTGGCGGTATTGGGGAACTGGAAGATAACATTACGAGTATCGTACAAGTCCCGATGAAAATGTATGATGACTTTCATGATACGAGTGAAAAGAGATTATTGAATGGAGTTGTACTTCCAGCTAATCAAGCAGGAATGATAGATATAGCACAAACCATGGAGCACTTAGCTAATCATCCCAATACAGCTCCATTTATTAGTAAAGCGCTCATCAAAATGTTCACGACTTCTAATCCCAGTCCTTCCTATGTCTCAGATGTAGCAGCTGTATTTGACCCAGATAAGGAAAACAACTTTCAAGATGTATTGAAAGCGATTCTTCTACATCCACAAGCAAGGAATTGTAATATGCCTGAAGCCTACACTTTTGGAAAATTAAGGGAGCCTGTCGTAAGATTATTGAACCTGCTCAAAGCATTCAACATATCTACTATTTCTCCAGGAAATTATTTTTACCTAATGACATGTTTTGGAGCAAATACGGGACAATCTCCTCTGGAAGCTCCTAGCGTATTTAACTTCTTCCTTCCAGATTATGCTCCTCCGGGACCAATTAATCAAAATTACCTGGTAGCCCCAGAATTTCAAATCTTCAATGCTACGAATGCCATTGGATTAATCAATGATGTCAATAACAGAGTAATAAAGGAAAGACATCTCACAGATAGATGTGTAGGGGATGACGAATTAGAAGAAGTGATAGATGAGGAGTATGCAAATGATGGACATAGCATGGATCTTAGTGCTGAGCTGGCGTTAACTGCGAATGCTGCTGAACTGATTAACCGCCTGGACATCATTCTTGCCAACGGCTTATTGGGACAAAAAACAAAAACCACCATAGCCGACGCAGTAGATCTTCTGAATACACCTGAGGAAAAACTAAAAATGGCCATCTATCTCATTTTAATTTCTCCTGATTATGCCATTATCAGATAATCAAGATATTGATTCCTAATTCTTTCAAAAAGGTAAGTATAAGCATTCATATATAACATAAAGCAAGCCTATTAATGAGGTGGTGATTAGAAACATCGCATTCCAATAGCATTAAGATAGCCTAAATAATATAATAATAATATGTCATATTATAAAAAATTTTCCAGAAGAGCCTTTTTAGGAACTGCCAGTTGTGCAGCCATAGGTTCTACTACTTTTTTCTCTACCCTATTCAATCTTCAATCCATGAGTGCTGCTTCTTTTGATAATAAACCTTATCAAAAAACTAATGGAGCCGAAGATTATAGAGCCTTGGTTTGCATCATGTTGGGAGGGGGAAATGACTCTTACAATATGGTAGTTCCTATCAGTAACGAACATTATCAAGTTTATGCTACTACACGTTCGAATCAGGCATTAGCTCAAAATAGCCTTCTTAAACTCATCCCCAATAAGTACAATGAAAAGGAGTTGGGGTTACATCCATCCATGCCAGAACTACATACTCTATTCGGACAAGGAAAGCTCGCTATTATCTCCAATGTAGGCACCTTAGTAGAGCCCCTTACTAAAAGTACCTATGAGACGTCCAATAATTTACCCTTTGGATTGTTTTCACATGCGGATCAGGACCAACAATGGCAGACCTCAGTACCTCAAACGAATGCTGCTACGGGCTGGGGAGGAAGATTAGCTGATTTAGTCCAGTCAGCCAATACGAATCAGAATATTTCCATGAACATTTCCCTTTCTGGCAAAAACATCTTCCAGTTGGGTCAACAAACAGCAGAGTATGCCATTTTGCCTACAGGAACGGGAAGTATTGGCATCGATGGATATCATGGACAGTCCACTTTTGATCAGATTCGCCAATCTGCTGTGAAAAGTTTGATGGAACAACAATATCAGGATATTTTCAAGCAAACCTATGCAGAAATCGTCCAGGCAAGTCAGAATACGCATGAATTATTCAGTTCTGCAGTCTCCAATTCTAATATCACAACCACCTTTTCAAATACTGAACTATCTCAAAGCTTAAAAATGGTGGCCAGAACGATGAAAGTACGACAGGATCTTGGGGTTAAACGACAGACGTTCTTCGTGAGATTTGATGGTTGGGATCATCACGACGAATTGCTTAACAATCAAAACAATATGCTTGGTATAGTAAGTAAGGCTATGAGTGAATTCCAAACATCCCTGGCAGAATTAAATCTGGAGGATTGTGTCACTACCTTTACTATTTCCGATTTTGCCAGAACGCTTACGTCCAATGGAAATGGTACCGATCACGCCTGGGGAGGGAATGTCCTTGTGATGGGAAATCAGGTCAAAGGAAATGAGATTTACGGTTCGTACCCCAATTTGGCACTCGATAGTGAATTAGAAATTGGGGGTGGTGTACTAATTCCTCAGATATCTACCGATGAGTACTTTTCAGAATTAGCTCTTTGGTATGGAGTAGCAAAAAGTGAATTAGTCAGACTATTTCCCAACATAGGTAATTTTTACAACCCCTTGTCTTCTACTCCACCTATTGGCTTCATGAATATCTAAATGGTGTCGGTAGATACTTCCTTGATTAACATTTCTTCATCATTGGTTTACAGAACAACATTATGAGATATATTTTAAGTATTATTGCACTTTTCATCTTCATCCAGCCCATCAATGCTCAGTCTACCTGCTTTGAACCGGATGCTTCCATTTGGCTAGATACCTGGAGATCGTGTGAATTGAGCCAGAATCCTAAGTCGGAATATGGCGCCACCCATTGGATACAGTATGACCTTGGTACCGTGAGAAATTTATCCAGAACATGGGTATGGAACACTAATGATCCTTCCAGGCTCAGCCAGGGTTTCAACAAAGTTAATATCGACTATTCTTTGGATGGTCAAGAATGGATATACTGGGGCGAAATGAACTTTCCTAAAGGAAGTGGCTCAGCGGTTTATGGTGGATTTCCAGGTCCTGATTTAGCTAATCTAACAGCAAGATATGTGTTACTAACTGCGGTCTCTAATCATGGAGATGCCAGTTGTGCAGGCATTTCCGAAATAAAATTCAACCTAATAGCTCCCACGGATAGCATAATTAATAGATGTGCATACGTAACCCCTGCATTTGGGATAGAATTGGTCGAATTAACGGAAACTGAAGCAGAATTTTACTGGGAACACAATTGGTTAGAATTTGAAGGCGAAGAAGATGACGAAAGGGAAGAGGGAGAAGAGGGAGAGGACGAAAATGAAGAAGGTGAAAATGAACAGGAAGAGGAAGAGGAAGAGGAAGATGAGGAAGAGGATGAAGATGAGGATGAGGATGAGGATGAGGATGAGGATGAGGGATTTGAAGAAGGAGTCTACTTCACTTTTGAATATAGAGAAAAAGATACAGATTCCTGGATCGCAGAAGAAACAGAGGATAATGATTTCTACCTGGAACAACTTCGACCTGGAACGGAATACGAATTCAGAATAGGAACGATCGCTTGTGGCGGGATTACTTATTCTGAGATATGGTCTTTTATCACCCTGGGAGATATCGCGACGAATCACCTACCGGAATTAAATGAGAAAGGATTTTCTACGTATCCTAATCCAGTCTCGGACCAGCTCTATATGCGTTATGAAAGCGAACAATTTGGCCTATTAACCTACGAAATTCTCACTTTACAGGGCCAGAGCATTTTGTACGAAAACAAGAGGATAATTCAGGGAGTCAATGAGTGGACCATTGATGTTTCTTTCCTTCCCAACGGGATATATCTCATTTATTTATTTTCGGACCAATTAGAGAATCGCATCACGAAAAAATTAATCAAAATTGATTAAACACAATAGTTCTCATGCATAACCATGTAGTTTACTGCATTTGGGGTAAGTAGAAGCTTACCCCTTTTTTTTAACTTCATCATGGGAGGAGTCCTTTTTCATTGACCTATATTCCGTTCTTCCCTATATTCGCGCTTGTAGTTTACTCATTGGCAATAAATCCAACCATACATTTTACTGATCCTATGAATCCAAAGTCTGTATTTTTGGCTGATATTACAAATCGCGAATTAGAACTCTTTCTCACTCAATATCATACTATATACATCCCTGTAGGAGCCACCGAACAACATGGCCCTCATTCTCCTGTAAGTACAGATGTATTAATTCCACAGGAAATAGCCAGGAGAGTAGCGGAACAACAGGGGAATGCGTTGGTTGCTCCTGCCCTTCCCTATACGCTATCATATCCTCACAGAGGATTCGCATGTGAATTCAGTTTGAGCATTGAGACGTTTATGGCAACAATCAAAGAGTTAGCCATTTCTTTTGCTCGGGCAGGATTTAAGCGTATTGTATTTCTGAATGGTCATTATGATAACACATATGCCATTGCTTACGCTTGTGCTCAAGCAGGGGAGCAATTACCTGAAGGCGCAAAAGCATTTCCATTTAATTATTGGGATGGTTTACCGGCAGAGAGAATTGCTCAAACGACAGAGCATGGAAAAGGATTACATGCTGGCGATGGAGAAGTTTCTATGATTATGGCTATTCGTCCAGATTTGATCGATGAAGCATATCTTAATACGGAATTTCCCAATTTTCCAGAAACTAGCACAAGTTCCCCTGCTTTACATACAGCTTACTTTTTTTCTGCTCCTGCAAGTGTATATCAAATGTCTCAAACGGGTACCTGGGGAGATGCTACAAAAGCTACTGCCGAAAAAGGAGAACAATTTTTGCAATGGGGTGTGGAGTCGGTCATCCATTTAATGGAGGATATTGAAAAAACCTTTGAAATGCTTCCTATTAGAAAGTAATCTCAGGCTGTCAAAAGAAGAAATGATACGTTTGCTTTTTACCTTTTGAGGCAATATTCCTCATATAGCCTTGAAAGGTAATAAAGGCTTTTTATTTACCTTGCTTTATTTTTTGTAAACTTACCGCTAATAAACGAATGTACTTCAAACCACCTATACATGAAGCATCTTATTTTTGATTGTGATGGCGTATTGGTAGATAGTGAAATATTGGCAAAAAAAGTATTGATCGATAAACTGGCTAACATGGGATATGAGGTGGATGCAGATGAATTTAGCAGAAAATTTGCAGGAATGAGAGAAGAAGAACTAACGGCGAAAATTAGTGAGGAGTCTGGCCTACAATTTGATGATCATTTTACGGAAAGTTTACTGGAAGATGTTGCCAACGCGATAAAAAATCATTTGACAGCCGTACCAGGCATGCGAGAGTTAGTATCGACGATAGACTTTCCTAAATCGGTAGTATCTAACAGTTCTTTACATCAGGTAAAAGTATCTCTTCGAATTACTGAGATGACTGATTTTTTTGGAGAGCGTTATTTTACGTTCGATCAGGTAGAGCGCCCCAAACCCGCACCAGATGTTTATCTTTTGGCGTTGGAAAAATTAGGATTGGAAGCTAAGGACTGCTTAGTGATAGAAGATAGCAAAACCGGAGTAACAGCAGCCTCAGCAGCGGGTCTGAGAGTCATAGGATTTTTAGGAGCCAGCCATATTACAGAGGGCCATGGGGAAATTTTATTACATCATGGAGCTTATACCCTGGCTAATGATGCTGAAGGCTTAAAAGAATTATTGGAACATTTTCATATCCCCTTTAATCAATCTGCTTTTCATACCTAATGATCGACAAACTTAAAAAATGTAGGGGGTTAATTTGATCATGCTCGGGATACAACAGGAGAGAAATTTGCTCAAGCTTGGTGAAATTGTCATATAAAAAGTGAAAGTTCCAGGGAAAGCTTAACCTTTTGTACCAGAATTGAGTTAGTACCGCATAGACATATAGTTTTCTCTATATAAAAAAACAAAGAAGCATACATGTTAAAACCAATCTGCTGCTCGCGTTATTTTTTGGGATTATTGATTCTCAGTATCTTTTGTATTTCCTGCCAAAAAAGGACGAAGGTGAAAAGAAATTCCGTTTCCATGCTTATTATTAAAGAGCAAGGTGAGGAAAATGAATCTGATTTTCATCCTGTGATTCAGGCAATTTTAGCGGCAGGAGAAGAAGAAGCTATCCACATCCATACCTGCACACATCCATTAGGCATATCACAAGATAGTATTCTCCAATTTAGTGCTGTCATCCTATGTGAATTGACTCTGGATCAACTTCATCCCGCTGTTCACTCACGAATTGAAAGATATATGGAAGCAGGGGGAGGAGTCATTAACATTGAAAATAAGCTAAACATGCCATATACATGGCCATGGTACGAACAAGTTTTGGCACAGGCGGAACAAGGGAAAGGGGAAAGTACAGGAAATACAGTGATGAAAACGAACAACACTGCTTCTGAAAGCCCTTTTTTGCAAGCTAGTCTTTCCAATGGCAGGGTCTTGGTAGCAGATAAAAGAGTAAGTAATTTATCTGATGGGGAGTTAAAACCGTTTATTAAAGAGGCTATTCATTATGCAGTAGGAGATAATTCTTATGATCCAGCTTTAATATCTTCACCAGAAGCTCCTGAAGACAATAGATTTACTAAAATTGTTTTAGATCAGCGCGATATTAATGAACCCATGGAATTGGCAGTCATGCCAGATGGAAAAGTTATTTTTATTGAACGAAGAGGGAAAATGAAATTGTATGATCCAGCCCAGAAATCATCCAAAGTCATAGCCACATTTGATGTATGTACGGAAGGAAATTATGAAGATGGATTATTAGGATTAGCTCTGGACCCAAAGTTTGAAGAAAATCACTACTTATACTTATACTATTCTCCCCCATGTGAAACCTGGTCCCAATATCTTTCTCGCTTTACGATGTACGGAACTGACTCTATTAATCTGGAATCGGAGAAAGTGATCCTGGAAGTTCCTGTACAAAGAGAGACTTGCTGCCATTCAGGAGGTTCCGTTACCTTTGATGCAGAAGGTAATTTGTATCTATCTACAGGGGATAACACGAGTTCTAAGGAATCCGATGGATTTACTCCAATAGACGAACGTCCAGGAAGATACCCCTTTGATGCCCAGAAATCCTCTGGCAATACCAATGACTTACGAGGAAAAATTCTTAGGATTACTCCTAATGAATATGGTGATTATTCCATTCCCGATGGAAACCTTTTCCCAGAAGAAGATAGTTTAAGTAGGCCTGAAATTTACGTTATGGGAGCGAGAAATCCCTTTAGAATTTCCGTTGATCATAAAACGGGTTATGTATATTGGGGAGATGTCGGTCCCGATGTAGCTGAACCCGGCAAGTATGGACCAGAAAGTTTTGACGAATGGAATCAGGCCAGAACTGCAGGAAATTATGGATGGCCCTATTTTATAGGAAATAATTATGCTTATCCGGACAGGGATTTTGCGGAGGATACCTTGGCCGGTCCTTTCGACCCTTCCCAACCAATCAATAATTCTCCTAATAATACAGGATATCAGAAATTACCTGAGGCAAGACCTGCCTTTATTTGGTATCCGAAACGTAGATCGGATGAATTTCCTATGCTAGCACAAGGATCCAATAGTGCAATGGCGGGCCCGATATATTATTCAGATATGTTCCCAGAGGATTCAAGAGTAAAATTCCCTTCCTACTACGATGGTAAATTGTTCATTTATGAATGGGCAAGAAGCTGGCTCAAGGTAGTTACCATGAATGAAACAGGAGATCTGGTGAGAATAGAACCATTCCTTCCTCATGAACGATTCGTAAAACCTATAGATATGGAGTTTGGTCCGGATGGTGCTATGTATATGTTGGAATATGGAAAAAATTATTTCATGAATAATCCTGAGGCTAAACTGGTGAAAATTGAGTATGCAGCTAAAAATCGACTTCCATTCCCAATGATTAGCCTCGACAAAAGAGAAGGAGCAGCTCCTCATACAGTAAAGGTATCAGCTTTGGATTCTTATGACTACGACTATAATGACAGCTTGACATTTAGTTGGCATTTCACAGATACGACTTACGTACAACGAAAGGGGGCAATTAGCGAATTTACGTTCGAGCAAAATGGAGTTTACCGTATAAGGTTAAAAGCTACAGATAGTGCCGGAGAAAGTGCTATTACTGAAACTGAGATCAGAGTAGGTAATGAGCCCCCAGTTATCGATTTAGCCTTAGCTGGAAATCAGGAATTTTATCTGGACAGGGCCGAAAGAGCTTATAGAATAGGCATTGAGGACGCTGAAGATGTACATGAAGGAGGTATAAACCAGGATAATTTATCAGTCAATTTTGTTTACGTGTCTGAAGGAGAAGATTTAGAAGTTACTGTAGGAGATCCATCCTCTAAAATATCAGGTTCTATTCGATTTACTAAAGGAAAAAATCTCATTAATAGTAGTGATTGTACCTCTTGCCATAATGTAGGAGAAAAAAATATCGGTCCTAGCTATATATCTGTGTCAAATAAGTACAAGAATGATCCTAAAGCTATAAATTACCTTGCCAGAAAAATCATTTCAGGGGGAAATGGTGTTTGGGGTGAAAAAATCATGCCGGGTCATCCTCAACATTCGTTTCAGGAAACTAAATCTATGGCTGAATACATTTTGTCCCTAACAGATGAGCGATATAATGGTAAGCTGCCTACTCAAGGTACCATTAAAACGAATCAGCATAAAAGCAGTGATTTAACAGGAGCATATTTATTAGCAGCTACATATACAGATCAGGGAGCTAATGGGATCGAACCTATTTCCAGAAGAGCGATAAAAATACTTAAATCACCCCATATAGAGGCTGAGGACTTCATCGAAAGTGGTAAAATGTCTACCCGTACGTTCGGAGATGCTAAGGACGAAATAGCTGTAGCTGGAATCAGAAATAAGGGATATGCTTTATTCCCTGAGATGGATCTTACAGATATCTATAAAATTCGATTCAAAATTAAACCTATTGCCGGAGGAACTCTCAACATCTATGTAGAAGAGTCAGAAGGAACCTTATTAGGAACTATAAAAATACCTCCTGGTAGTTCAAATGCTGACTGGAGAATTTATGAGACCAAAATTATTCCTATGGTAGGAAAGCAGCGACTATATATTGAATTTGTGAGAAATGGTAATACTCGCTCTTCTATTGCCAGTTGGGATTGGATGAAGTTTACAGGAAGCGGACGAAGGATAGTGTTTTAAGCAGGCATGAACAATGTAACAATATTTAGACAAAAGATTATTTAATAAAAGAGGAAGGCTCCTGCGAGTCATCCTCTTATGTTGTTAGATAGAGTGTTCTTATTCCAGTCTTTTGATAGACCCTGCACCGGATATTTGTTGATCAATCTCAGGGGAACCTTTATAAGCGACTCTACCAGCTCCAGCTACCTGAATTTTTAAATAATCCTTCGCATGAACATCCGCAGAACCGGCACCAGCTAAGTTAATTTTCAATGATTTCGTTTCCATATCCAGGGCATTTACTGTTCCTGCACCTGCAAGTTTAATTTCTGCTCGTTTCGCCTCTCCCCATAGATTAGCACTGCTCATCCCATTCAAGTGTATTTGTAAATCTTCTACATCCAATTCAAGATACACTTCACTTGCTCCCGATAGCTCCATCTCCAAATGCTCCAGTGCTAACGATCCCTGAGTTTCTACATGGGCGGCACCTTGAATATGAAACTCCTCCAAATCACGAAAAATAAGCGCAATATCATATTTTTTCATGTTCCAAAACTTCTGGTCGCTTTCTATATAGAGAGTTCTATTTCTGACCTTTACTTCTATTTGGTCTAATATTTCTCTCTTTTCTACCAATAGTTCATTAGAATTCCCCTTCTTCAGTTCTACATTAAATCCTCCACTAATCACTATCTTTTCAAATCCGTCTAGCTCTTGAGAAATAAAATTTTCCTTATCCTCGAAAGAGGATTGTCCTTTATTTAACAAAAAGAAATATGCAAAAGCAGAAATCCCTATCCCAATTAGAAGAAGAGAAAACAAAAAACGTAATAATTTCATGACAATTATGGATATTTAACGTTATGGTTGGTTTAATGACGCACACTTTATAGAAAAGGTTGGAAGAACGTTCGACATTTCTGCCTGACCTTCTCCATATATAAACATTCTCTTACTGAAGATCGTTATACTCCAATCTTGAATTTGAGCTTTTCTTCTAAATTGCTGTTTTCTGTGTTAAACATTGCCTGGTCACCTCGCTACAAACATCCACTTCCTGAAGGCCATCGTTTTCCAATGGAAAAGTATGACTTGATCCCGGAACAATTAATCTATGAGGGAACCATTACTGAGCATCAGCTCTTTGAACCAGGAACCTTAAGTTTGGAGACGATTCTGCTGACTCATGACCTTCATTATTGGAACAAATTAGATCAACAACTACTTACCCCCAGAGAAGAACGCAGAACAGGATTCCCGCTTAGCCCCAGATTAGTTCAGAGAGCCATCACTATTCCTATGGGTACTATTCAAAATGTAATTTATGCTATCGAATACGGCATAAGTATTAATGGAGCAGGGGGAACCCACCACGCTTTTAAAGATCGTGGAGAGGGGTTTTGTTTGTTGAACGATATCGCTATAGCAGCCAACGAATGTATGAGAAAAAGCATCATCCAAAGGCCATTAATTGTAGATCTGGATGTGCACCAGGGAAATGGAACAGCCGCTATTTTTCAAGATGTTCCAGAAGTTTATACATTCAGTATGCATTGTGAAGCAAATTACCCCCTAAAAAAGGAAGTTTCTGATTGTGATATAGGATTAAAACCACATACTGACGATAAGACCTATCTGACTTATTTGAGAAATACCCTTCCAGCCATTGTGGATCAACACGAACCAGATTTTATTTTTTACTTATCTGGAGTAGATATATTAGATACGGATAAATTGGGGAAGTTATCTGTGAGCAGGCGTGGATGCAGACTAAGAGATGAATATGTGTTGCGTTTTTGTAAGCAACATCGAATTCCCGTTACTATTTGTTTAGGAGGAGGTTATTCTCCTCAGTTAAGAGATATTATTGAGGCACATTGTAATACCTTTAGGATAGCACAAGAGGTTTATTTTTAATGTGGAGACTGGATAAACCCTCTTACTTATACTTCACATATAATACTGCACCTCTAGAAAATATCGAATTTTTTTATCTGGCACCTCCTCTAATTCCTTCAACACACCAGCCACTTGAACCTTATCTTCCGGAAGTATATTGAATCCTTTTGAGTGGGTAATGAGTATTTTTTCTTTACTCCCCTCTTCTTCCAATTCATACACCTCATACATATCCATTAAATTAATCTCTACTCCTCCTAACATACTCAATGAGGTGAATGGTTGAAAAATGGAGCCTGTGAGATAATTAGATGCATCAATATAATGGGGAACCCCCCTCAGAATGACACTCATCTGATTTTTTCCCTTCTCCAATAAGGTAGATGGATGTAGAACCAATGGTCTGAACTCATCACAAGCAGCCTTAAAATCTGAATCTAATTTAGAAAGTAATACCTCCTGCTCAGATAGGGTTAGGCGAGAAATGGATAGAGATAAAAAGAGCACCATATTTTGCTGACTACTAAAAAAACCAGCCATTTTCCCTACTTCCCCTCGTGTAATCTCTCCATCCCTGGCTTTGGCAAAAATATGAAATAAACTACCTCCATTATCCAATGCATTTACAGCATCAGCTAACGTCCTGAACGGATATATTTTTTTCATGACAAAGGAGCTTAACAATCATCATTCTCCATATTCCGACTGCAACCAGTTCCTCGCCACCAACAATTTTTCCTTCACTTCCAAAATGCTATCCCATTCCCGATCCTTCTCTCCATGCTCAATTCCACAGTATCCCCGATAACCAGCATCCAGCACTATACGCATCATCTTTGCGTAATCCAACTCATATTGATTTCCCATATCATCCCATACCATCGGCTTAACGCTCACTCCTTTCGCTAACGGCATTAACTCAGCCGTTCCTTTATATGAATCATAAGAAAATACCTCTTCCGTCTCACTATTTCTTTGAATTCTAAAATTCCCAAAATCCGGTAGTGTTCCTACTCTGGAATGATCAGCCATTTTCATCACCCCCATTAACCATGGGGCATAGCTGGAATGTCCTCCATGATTTTCAATAATTACATTAATTCCGGCACCATCCGCATATTCACACAACCGATGTAATCCATCAGCAACCAATTTCATGGAGTCATAAAAGTTAATAGGCTTGTCCCCAAAAGTTCCGCTCGTATACCCATTGACTCTAATAGAATGACACCCTAAAAAAGCGGCTGCATCTACCCATTTTTTGTGATTTTCCACTGTCTGGATTCTTTCATTTTCTTCTACAGCTCCTAAGGCCCCCTCTCTGTCACACATAATCAAGAGAGATATAACACCCTCATTATCAGCTCGATTTTTCATTTCCGCTAAATATGTCTCATCAGTGGCTTTGTCCATAAAAAACTGATTTACATATTCTATGGCTTCTATTCCATGTTTCCTCGCCATGGGAGCAAAATCGAGATGATCCATCTTATCTCCGAACAACAGCTTGTTCAATGACCATTCAGCGAGCGAAATATTGAAAATGGGCTCACTAACACTTTCAGTAGGGGTGGCTTTTGTATTCATACTTAAACTAATTCCTGCAGTCGTAATAGCTGCTTTTTTAATAAAATTCCTTCTTGATAAATCTGACATATATAAAGCGAATTATGTGTAATAGTATAGTCGAATAAATATTTATTTTTATAGGATTCATCTGTTGGGGCGTCAGCTGAACGCTGACCGATGTCTTCCGGGCTCCCCTATCGGTTCGGTCTTAGCACCACCCTCGCTTCCTTCCAGACTAAACCCTACAGACATCTTTGCCATTTGTTGCTGTAGACACTATGTTAATTCCCAACCTTTACGATAATTCCTGTGCAAAAATTGATTCGCTGACTCATCATTCGTAACCTTCATTTGATCTGCATCAAATTCAACTTTCTTTCCAGCACGCAATGCAACTGCTCCAAGATTGATCATGTCTGTAATTGGTCCCGCATACAAAAAACTACCTGGAGATTCCTCTCCAGTAGTAATCGCTCGGGTCCAGGTATCAGATCTTCTTTCTGGTTTAGACTGGTCGTATTCTTTTTCTCCCTGATAGACGGCCATTTTCTTAGCTGGAATAATTTCCGGGCGCTGGCCTTGAAAGCCTGCCAAGATTTTTCCTTGATCTCCCACAAACATCAGTCCTTCTCTATCCACATCTCTTCCATCCATTTCTAATTCTTCCGGGGCAAAAGGTTTCATCCCTCCATCATACCAATATAAATCAAAAGCAGGAAGGGATTCTTGTTTAGGGAACTGAAATTTATACATACATGAATATGGGAAAGCTTCTTCATTACGGATCATCCTGCAAACATTGTTGACCGTTGTTCTATACACCGTTCCATAAGCTTTGGCACTGATAGGAGAGGTATTCACACCCAATGTCCTAAATAAGGGAAATAAACTGTAGTGGCCCATATCAGCAATACTTCCACCTCCGAAATCATACCATCCTCTAAATACATTAAAAGTGTAGTTGGAATGATAGGGTCTATCCTGCTCTGGTCCCAGCCATAAATCCCAATTAAAGCCTTCTGGAATACGCTGACCCTCTGTAGGTTTACCCATATATTGAGGCCATACGGGCCTATAGCTCCAATTGTGAATTTCTGTTAAATTACCGATCACTCCATCATCTATCCATTGTTTAATTAATCTGTAGGCGGGTTTATCACTCCAGGCCAACAAATGCGTTCTTACATCATACTTTTTAGCTCCTTCGATCACCATTCTTCCCTCAGATAACCTGTTGGCGATGGGTTTGTGAGTGATCACATGAATTCCTTTTTTCATCGCCGCAAGTGCCATCCATGCATGATGGTGATCCGGCGTCATTATCTTTACCGCATCTATATCCGTCTCTTTTTCCAATAGTTCCCTATAATCTTCATAAGCATTTACTCCCTTAAAACTACTATCAGGCACATGCTTGCTATAGTAGTCTTCTACATATTGCTTCACAAAATCTCTTCCGCCAGGTATTCCTTTAATAAAAGCTCCCCATTGAGGCTCATTTAGGGTTTTACGAATACTGTTCAATAAACCATTTGAAGACCAATCCAGGTAATCTGTAGAATATGTATTAACATCGCATAAAGCCACTACCTGTATATGTCTGTTTTCTAACATACCAGGCATTTCTCTTATCCCTTGAGTTCCACATCCAATATTAGCAACAGTTATTCTATCCGAAGGTGGAACATACCCTTTTCCTAAGACACTCCTTGGCACAATAGTAAATGCAGCAGCAGTTCCAGTCATTTTTCCAAGAAAGTTTCTGCGGTTCATCTCTCGGTTAGCATTCATATCATTAACTATAGTAGTAAACAATGTTTAGATGGAAGTTAATAAATTAATCTAAGTAGTTCATCGTTAAAGTATTAGAAATAAATTTCACCAGAAAGTGCAGGATGGAATTCTAAATTTGATCCTCTTATAAAAGGACTTACGTATTTAGATCAATACTACATACAGGAATTAACGATAATAAATTATTCAATGCACCAAGTCTACATTTAAGATTTTTGATAAAAAAATTTATATTCATCAATACTACTATTAGGAATTTTGATTTTTATTCCCTTACTTAGCAATACTACAAACAAGAATTTACTTATGAAGAAGTATCCTTTAGGGGAATTTGAAGAAATTGTTTTGCTCACTGTAGGCGTCTTATATGATGAAGCTTACGGAGTCGCCATTAAAAAAGAGATTGAACAACAGCTTGATCGAAAGGTAAGTGTTGGAGCATTACAGTCTGCACTGAGGCGAATGGAAAAGAAGGGATATCTCTCCAGCCGTGAAGGAGAAGCGAATTCTAAGAGAGGAGGCAGACCTAAACGCTATTTCAATATCACTGCCCACGGTAAACAAGCCCTGGAATACAATCGAGACATTAGATCAGATCTTTGGAAGCGAATCCCCAAAATTGCGCTAGACTTATAAAAAAAATGATCAAAAAACTAGCAGATCGATTTTTCAAATGGTATTGCAAGGAAGAATATTATCCTGATATAAAAGGCGATTTAGAAGAATTGTACCAACAGCAATTGCTAAGTTCTCCCAAATGGAAAGCCGATTGGATATATGTAACAGAAATCTTCTTACTGTTGCGCCTTTCCCTTATTAAATCTATGTCTATTTTTCCCACTATTTATTATACAGCTATGTTATCTCATCATATAAAAATTGCCCTTAGGAATATGCTCAAGCAAAAAACATTTTCTACCATTAACATTGGTGGATTTTCCCTTGGAATTGCAGCCTGTATATTGCTGGTCATATACTTCACTCATGAATTAAATTACGATATTCATTATAAAAATAAGGATCGCTTATTCAGACTTACAGTAGCATATAAAGACGTTAATATCACAGGTGTTTCCTTTCCTGCTCCTCTCGCCAAAGCCCTGGTAAATGATTATCCGGAAATTGAAAAGGCAGGAAGAAGTATTCCTGCAACCTGGTTCAATATCATTCGAAAAGAAGGGGATCAACGAAATGCACATGAAAGCGGATTTTTATACGTCGATCCTGAAGTAATAGAGATATTAGAGATTCCTTTGATCAGTGGAAATCCTGTTGATGCACTTGAACAGCCTCATACCATTATCATTTCCAAAAGAAAAGCAGCCAAGTATTTCCCTAATGAAGATCCTTTGGGAAAGACAATCATCATTAATGAAGAGGCAACTCACCCTTATACTATCAAAGGAGTGATGGAAAACTTCCCCAACACTTCTCATCTCCAATTCGACTTTTTAATATCTCTTAAAGGGGTTTCCTTTTGGGAAGGAGAACAACAATACTGGGGTGCCAGTATGTATACCATTTATACCTTATTAAGTCCAGAGACAAAGGTAGAGGTACTCGAAGAAAAGTTATCAAATATCTCCATTAAATATATGTTACCTAGTTTCAAGTCTCGTGGATTCGCAGATCCTGAAGTACTTGCAGAAAATATGGAATACGGTATGCAGCCCGTACCGGATATTTATCTGAATACAGCAGAGATTCGCGATCGCTTACCTCATGGAGATATCCAGATTATCTGGCTTTTTGCGGCGTCAGCTTTCCTCATCTTGCTTATAGCCTCTATTAACTTTGTCAATCTATCTACAGCCAGATCTATGCAACGCGCAAAAGAAGTAGGCATTAGAAAAGTGGTAGGAGCCCATAAAGCAAACCTTATCAGCCAATATTTAACAGAATCCATTCTCTTTAGTCTTTTTGCATTTATCCTTGGCACAATCATCGCCTATCTTTCTCTGCCCTATTTTAATCAGATTACCTCGAGATCCTTAGTATTTCCCATCGATCATTGGTGGTTTATTACTTCCATTGTGTTGGCTCCATTGATAATTGGTTTCCTCACAGGATTATACCCTGCATTTTACTTATCGAGTTTCCAACCTGTAAGGACTATCAAAAATCAATTAAGCCAGGGAAAAAAGAAGTCCTACTTAAGTAGTGGCTTGGTATTATTTCAATTTGTCGCATCTATAGTACTTATCATTTGTACATTGATGATTTACCAACAGATGAACTTTATAGTAAATAAGGACATTGGGTATGATAAACATCAGGTGTTGTTAATAGAAGATACGAATGTATTAGGCGATAAAATCTCCACTTTCAAAGCAGAAATTCAACAATTAAAGGAAGTAGAAAAAACCACTTTGGGGACCTTCCTACCGATTGAAGGAAGATCCAGATATGGTGATTCATTCTGGGAAAAAGGACTAGAGTCCACCGTTCAAGGGGTTAACGGCCAGATTTGGAATGTAGACGAAGATTATATTCAAACACTAGGATTAACCCTCTTAGACGGAAGAACCTTTGCTACCAATATGCCTTCTGATTCTCAATCAATCATCATCAATCAGGCTATGGCAAGAGCATTGGGCTTTGAAGATCCTTTGAATAAACAAATTACCAATAAAAACAATAGTTGGAAAATTATTGGAATGATAGAAGACTTCCATTTTGAATCACTTAAAGAAAAAATTCAGCCCCTTTGTTTCGTCTTGGGGCATCAAGACCTTTCAGTCATGTCTGTTAGATTTCAGTCCAATGAAATTGCCGGACTTATCTCATCAATTAATAACAGGTGGGAAGAATTTGCTCCACATCAACCGTTTAGATATACCTTTTTAGATGAATCATATGCTCTTATGCATGAGGATGTACAAAGATCAGGGCAGTTATTTAATCTTTTTTCTGTTCTATCCATTTTAATTGCCTGTCTGGGGTTATTTGGATTGACAGGCTTTGTGGCTGAACAGCGCACCAAGGAAATAGGCATTCGCAAAGTACTTGGAGCTTCCTTAAGTCAAATTGTAGGATTACTATCAGGACATTTTTTACTATTGACGACTATTTCAATATTCATTGCAATTCCCATATCGCACTATTTAATCAGCTACTGGTTGGAGAATTTTGCCTATCGAGTAAATATAGGTTGGTGGATTTTTATCATTGCCGGGATGATTACATTGGGAATAGCCTTTTTAACGATGAGCTTTCACTTTTTAAAGGCTGCTTTAGCAAATCCTATTCAATCACTTAGAACGGAATAATGTATCTTTTACACGAGACAATGAAAGAATATCCTCAAGGACAACCTAATGAGAAACAGGATGCTCAATTATTCTTCATTGTTTCGAATAAAATACACTTCCACAATTTTCTGCTGTCTAATTTTATACATTGCAATTACTTCGATTGCTGGCTCATTTTTATCAAAGACAACGTATTCGTGATCCATCACAGTATTACCCATAATCATTCTATTCATCAATGTGCAAAATAAATCTTTATTACTCTCGAACATCTTCCCATATGTTTCGCGCATTTGCTCTTTCCCCTGATAAATGACTTGATTAGGAAATTGATAAATAATAACCGAATCTGCATAGGGTGCTAAAAATAAGTCCAAATTATGCTGATTGTAGCCATCCAATTGTTGTTGAGCTAGCTGAGCAGGTGTCATTCCCTGAGCTAAGCCTAAAGAAATAAATATCGAGATGGAGTATATAGATAATAAAGCTTTTTTTGCCATTTCATAAAATTTATATACAATACTCTTACCATAATCAAAAATTGCGATAAATTATTGAATAACCAATTTCAATGCATCAACTACGCTTTATGCTTGTTTTACAATTATAGAGCATCAGAATAGTATTTTTAAGTCTAGGCCTAATTGTGTTAAAACGATAAAACTTCGGGATCGAGAAACCATAGATTTAGTAAGTTACTGGTTAATTGATTCATCTGATCATTGCTAAAGTCAAAAAGGATTAATATCTTTCTTATTAGAAAGGAAATAATAAAGTCCAAACTTAATAAATGATTCCCCTCGCAGCTTATCCATTAAAAAAATAATCCATACCAGACACGAATTTATGTCATACTCAGTAATATAAGTCTGTGGAACTACTAACTGATGTTTAGAATATTTAAAATGAATGTTTAACTTATTTTTTGAAACGGTCTCAACTTTACTTTGAAGAAGTAACATAGTGATGAAAAAAATTTTGATTCTTCTAGTGGCAAATCTGTTAATTTTCCTTTCTCTACCTGCACAATTGTTTGTGTCTAGTATGTTTTCGGATCATATGGTTCTTCAGCGAGGTAGGGAAATACCTATATGGGGAAAGGGAAATGTGGGAGTACCTGTGGTAATTATTCTTGGAGAGGATAGTGTGGAGGTAGTGGTTCATCAGGACGGAAGGTGGCGAGCAAATCTACCAGCGCAGGAAGCCAGTATGGAGCCTAAAGAATTGTTGATAAAATCTAGAGATAAATCTGATATTTTTAACAAACAACGAATTGTCTTTCAAGATGTGTTAATAGGAGATGTGTGGTTTGCTTCAGGCCAATCTAATATGCATTGGACCGTTGCAAATGCTGCTAATGGAGAAGCGGAAATATTAAATGCAAATTATCCCAACATCAGAATATTTCAGGTTCCCAGAAACGTAAGTAGAGTACCACTGGATGAGATAGACGCTCAGTGGCAGGTATGTACTCCAGAATACATGAGAGACTTTTCTGCTGTTGCCTATTATTTTGGAAGAGAATTATACCAATCAGAAAATGTTCCTATTGGACTTATTCATAGCTCATGGGGGGGAACGCCTTCTGAAGCGTGGACCAGTTTAGAAATGCTGGAAAATCATCCTTCCTTTAAGGAAGAAATACAGGAAATATATAAATCCAATAAAGATTTTGCTAAGGAACAATCAAGACAAGCAGAATATTCAGCTGAGCTAATCGAAATTGTAGCGGATGTTGAACAAAAGAATGATAATACCCATGCCCAACCTGATCTAAATGATAATAGTTGGTCAAGCGTGAATGTCCCTTCACATTTTGATCAAACTGACCTAGCAGGATTTAAAGGAATAATATGGATGAGAAAGCACTTCAGCTTATCAGATGCCCAAAGCAGAAAGGAATTGGAATTAATTTTAGGTAAAATCGAGCAAGTAGATAAAACCTACGTAAACGGAGAACCAGTTGGGGAGACATTTACTCCCAATGAAGAGAGACAATATATGGTTCCCGTACACCTCTTAAGACCAGGCGACAATGTAATCGCTATCAGAATAAAACATATGCGTAATGGAGGAGGAGGTATATATGAGGGTCCCTTAGAAATTCTCCAATATGGTCGTCCCATCAGAGATCTTTCCGGTGAATGGAAATACAATCATCAGTTGGAACACAACTTTCCCTTTTCAACCAAGGTATACCAACACCTCCCCGGAACCTTATTTAATGGTATGATAGCACCGGTAATTCCCTATGCTATCAAAGGAGCTATTTGGTACCAGGGCGAAAGCAATGCTGGAAGAGCCTATCAATACAGAGAAATATTCCCCATGATGATCCACGACTGGCGCATAAAATGGCATCAAGGTAATTTTCCCTTTCTCTTTGTACAATTGGCTAATTTTATGGAGCCCAAAGAAGAACCCTCTAATGATCCATGGCCTGAGCTAAGAGAAGCACAATTAA
The DNA here is from genome assembly GCA_965262565.1 of Bacteroidia bacterium. GTDB lineage: Bacteria > Bacteroidota > Bacteroidia > J057 > J057 > CBDHFQ01. The sequence goes on along the minus strand of CBDHFQ010000008.1, from coordinate 187,898 downwards.
TGTCTCTATCTCTACCCAATACAGGAATGGCAGTTACCATAGATATTGGTGAGGCAGATGATATTCATCCTCGAAACAAACAGGATGTAGGCAAGAGACTTGCCCTGGCCGCTCAGAAAATAGCTTATCACAAAGAAGTGGTTCATTCAGGACCTATTCTAACCAAGGCAGATATAGAAGAAGGTCGAATACTATTAACTTTTGATCATATAGGTTCAGGCCTTACCACCAAAGGCGCAGAAGACCTTAAAGGATTTGCAATAGCTGGGGAAGATGGAGTATATCTCTGGGCTAATGCTGAGATTATAGGTATCAACCAAATAGCAGTTTCACATCCTGATATCCGAGAACCACAAACTGTGAGATACGCCTGGGCCAACAATCCTATCTGCAATTTGTACAATCAGGAGGGGTTACCTGCTTCTCCCTTCCGAACAGATGATATAAGAGGTGTTACCTATGGTAAAGAGTGAATTCCAACCTTCCCTAAAAAATGGAGGAAATAATTATTTTTACGGGAATATATGAAAATCAACAGTTGAAATGACTAGTTCTGACAGATATATCAATCTCTTCACAGATTATGGGTTTAAAAAGATATTTGGAGAGGAACCAAATAAAGAATTGTTAATTGCCTTTTTAAACGAATTGTTGAAAGAGGAAGGACGTATTGAAGACCTAAGCTATATAAAGAATGAACGACTTGGAAAGAATGAAGAAGAACGTAAAGCGATTTATGATTTATATTGTACCAATAATCAAGGAGAAAAATTTATAGTAGAAATTCAAAGGGTAAATCAAAAGTTTTTTAAGGATCGTAGTATTTATTATTCGTCTTTCGCAATTCAGGATCAAGCTATTAAAGGGAGGGAATGGCGCTACGAATTGAAAGGGGTGTATACAATAGCTATTCTTGATTTTTCCTTTGAGCACTCAAATCTAGCGAAACTTGAGCACAGGGTTAAATTGATGGATATCCTGGACAAAAAAATATTTTATGATAAACTCACTTTCATATATCTGGAAATTCCTAAATTCTGGAAAACACTAAAGGAACTGTCAAATGATTATGAAAGATGGTTGTTTGTTTTTAAAAATTTACATCGTTTACAGGAAATGCCAAAAGAACTAGAAGAAGGGGTATTTCGTAAACTGTTTGAATTAGCTGAAATTGCCAACATGGATAATCAAAGTCGGATGATGTATCAGGAGAGTTTAAAAGATTACTGGGACTTAAAAAGTTCTATGGAGACCTATTATGAAGAAGGGTTTAAAGAAGGGAAAGTTAAGGGAGAAGCTAAAGGGTTAGCTAAAGGGATCATTGAAGGAGAAAGAAAGAATGCTTTAGAAACAGCAAAAAAAATGAAAGTAAAAGGATACAGTATTGACGAAATAGCCACAATTACTGGTCTTTCTGAGGAGGAGGTTGAACATTTACATTAATCCCTAGGGATAAATTTTATTTTTTATCCATTGATATACCGATAGTGAATCATTATTAACACCGAATAACATATACGTTTCTCCTGTATTCAATATCATCTCACTGCTTTTTACCGCCCCCTTAAGCCTAAAACCAGATCTTCGCTGAGGTACTGGTTCAAACTTCAAGTGTCCTTTATTTTCCAGTAACACTCCGTGATTAGCATCCATTTCCCCAATTTTTACGCGTGTGTATAATTCATTTCCAGCTAATATTACATCCAAATCCTGATCTCCATCTACATCCATTGCTTGAATGGTATTCACCGGAGCCACTTGAGCGACCAAAGGCAGAGAGACAGCTTGCCAACTTTCCCCTTTTTTATTAAAGATCATTGATCTCAACTCATTAATCGTATCAGCTTGGTAATCAGGAAAAATCCTTAATAAATCACTCGTCGTAAACTGTGCATAATCGCTATAGGTAGGAAATTCCTTTTTCAGACCTGGCAATTGGCTCAATATATCATCTCGAGGTAAAAAAGGGTAACTGACTCCATCATGAAAATAAGTCAATATCGGATCTACCGCACCATTTTGATCTACATCTTCAAAATAATTGACTATAGGAAAGGTATCACTAGCTGTCAACTGATGATTAAGTCCAATATTTCCCACAATGATCTCCATGTCGAGATCTTCATCAAAATTATCAATATACAAACTACTCCACCACCCTTTTTCTTTACTTTCCCAATCCAAGCTCCAATGATTCTTCTCAAATGACCAAATCCTCATTGGTTCCCAAGGCCCAACCGTAACTAATTCTATGTTCCCATCAGCATCAATATCTTTACATATGGCATCTGAAATATGAATCGAAGAAATCGGAAGTTGATATCCCAATTCAAACTGACCTGTGCCATCGTTAAGTAACACAGCATGCTGAGCCGGATAGGGGTAATTCCATGCCTCATATGCCCCGCCAATAAATATATCTATGTCGCCATCTTCATCTATATCCGCAGAACAAATAGTAGAAGCATGGATAGAAATTTTTGGGAAGGTTAGATCTCTTTTTAACATTCCTCCCCCCTCATTTACATATAATCTGGCTTGGTACAATGAATCTTTTTCAGGAACCATATTTCCCCCCGAAGCTACAACGACATCCTGATCTCCATCATTATCCACATCTACCATTTCTATCCCTACATCTTCAAACGACTTATCTTCCTCAAAATCAGGCATTTCCCATTGCTTCCATTCGCCTCCTTTTATTCCTATCATTATCGAGGCGGCCTGCCCATTGGCACCTCCTAACACTACATCTTCTATTCCATCTTCATTTACATCTCCCACAGCTATGGGAGGCCCTTCCCTGGATAAGAATTGAGGCAATAAAGACTGAACCTTAAAATCGTTAAATGGATCCTCTTGATGTTCAAAGTCCAAGGATGATTTAGGCTTGAAAAATGACGTATCTAGTTTATGTATAGGCTTTGTAAATTGTCCCTCTCCCCTTACAAGTACATTAGTTCGGTTGATAACTAACTTGGAAAATAATTCTACTTCTCCATCAGGCCAATGCACTTGAACGGAGTCAATGCTCGTTATGTCTCCCAGGCCAAAGTGCAATAGAGGCTCTACTGAAGATTGATATCCCCTTGTTGGAATCATTACCCTACTTAATGTTTGGTCATTTGAATGTAATTTTATGGTTGTACCAATAATCCCTTTCTCGCTCTCCAACTTTATCTTTAGAAATTGTCCTAATCCTTTTTCTACTGCTTGATTTTTATAAACAGAAGCTAAAGCATTTACATTATTGACCACTAGATCTATGTCACCATCATTATCCAGGTCTCCATAGGCTGCTCCATTAGATAAAAGAGGTTTGTCAAATCCCCATTCCTTTCCTACATCTTTGAAATGAATCCCTAATTCATTCTTAAACATTTTATTAGGTACTTCAATTTTGGGCATTTCGGTCAATAAGTCGTTGACATTCGTGTTATTACCAGCGTTTACCTTTAGATCAACCGTGTATGCCAGGAAATCCATATTTGTATAATCTCTGAGATACCCATTTGTAATAAACAAGTCTTGCCATCCGTCCAAATCATAATCAGCAAATAAAGCGGACCACGACCAATCCGTATTAGAAATACCTGCTAATTGTCCTACTTCTCTAAATTGGCCACTACCTTCATTTAACTGGAGCATGTTCCGCATGGTCTGCTTATAAAACCCTTGTTGAAGGAGAGAGTGGTATTTTTCAAAATTATCAGCACCCGAAGTCATCTTTATTCTATAATGATCTTCAGGTAACATATCCAGAGATAGGATATCGGTATTCCCATCATTATTGACATCTGCAGCATCCGACCCCATAGAAAAGAGGGAAGTATGATCCATATATGTTTTTAGGGATTCCTTAAAAGTACCATCTTGTTGATTCAAATAAAGATAATCTTCCTCATTGAAATCATTGGAGACATATATGTCTAACCAATGATCATTATTCACGTCTGCTATAGTTACTCCTAATCCAAATCCCAGTACATTAGTAATGATTCCAGCCTCCTTGGTAACATCAGTGAATATTCCGTTATCATTTCTGTAGAGTTTATCTCCGTATGCCGGATTTTTCCTATTTTTGTATAATCCGATAGAAGTTTGAAAATTCGAGTATTCCGGAACTGAGTGATTCAATAAAAACAGATCTACATCTCCATCGCGGTCATAATCAAAAAAGGAAGCCTGAGTAGAATAAGCCGGATCATCTAGTCCGTATTCAGCTGCGGCTTCTGAGAAAGTGAGGTCCTGATTATTGATAAATAAAAGATTTTTCCGGGCATTAGGATCTTGGGCTGCGGACCTACAAACATAAATATCCAACCAGCCATCATTATTCACGTCTGCCATGGTGACGCCTGTATTCCATAAACCTGCTGCCTCTACACCAGCTGATGTAGCAATATTTTTGAAATTCCAATTTCCCTGATTGATATATAAATGGCTGGCTACCAAGTTACCAGTAAAATAAATATCGGGAAAGTCATCATTATTGACATCTCCGATAGCCACTCCTCCCCCATTATAAAAATAAGAATAGGTAAGGACATTAACGTCCTGTGTTTCTTTAAGCGTATTTTTGAAGTTGATTCCGGTTTCACCAGAAGATAGCGCCTGAAATAAGGTATCTTTTTTCTCTTTGCAACTGGTAAGAAGGAAAAAAATAACCATCGGGTAGATGAAGTTTCTCATACAGCTAAATACATAAAAAAACATGTACTAACTATAAAAAGTCAGTACATGTTAAAATAAATTATTTATGTGACAGAATGATCATTATTTTTTATCCCACCATACCCTTGTAGCATTATTGTCTCCTGTCGAAAGTTCAGCCAAAGCTTGTGCAGCAATTACTGCATCACCATTGTTAGACACTTCACTTTCCACAAAAGTCATTCTTCTGAAAATATCACTGGCGCTCAAATCCACATTTTCTACGTTCAACAATTCATAAATTTGAGGATATCCTGTTCTACGCAACTCGGAGAAAGCTTCCCAGCCATCAGGATATAATGCAATCCACTTTTGAGTAATGATTTGCTCTAATTGTCTTTCAGGATCTGCTCCCTCTTCAAAAGCTACAGGAATATCCGTAGTAGGCGGAGAAGCAGGATCAGCTGCTGCAGGAACATTTGTACTTCCAAGATATGCGGTAATATCTCCAGAAGCGGCAGAAGTCTCATTTAACATAGACATTTCAATCCCCAAATCATATAATTCTTTAGCACTTCCTCCCATGTTCCATCCAAGTAAAGCTCCTTCAGCACGTAAGAAATATATTTCAGAAGCGTGCATTACTTTAATCGGAGGGTTAGCTCCCCCTCTTCCAAGAGGTAGCCACTTGGTATTCATATCAGAATTATCTGAATTTAACGCAGGAACCTTATCTACCTTAGCTTGACCATTTCTCAATCCTTCGAAAGGAATTCCATCTCCATCCGTGTCTCCACTTTCAGCCGGATTAAAGAAAGCTTCCATTCTTGGATCTTCATATCCTTTTAATATACTTTCCATCAAGGCACTCATTCTGAATTCGCCCCAGTTGGTGATCGTTGTAAAAGGATTTTGTGAGTTAATGGTCGTTAATACATCAGCATTGTCCGAATTGTCCAACATAACTCCTGCTGCTACAGCCTTTTCAGCCTCTGTTTGTGCTAAGGCGGGATCTGCAAATCTAACACGCATAGCTAAACGCAAACGCAACGAGTTAGCAAAAACGATCCAACTATCAATATCTCCACCGTAAAGCTGGTCATTTGATCCAAAAGCGTTCCCTCCACTAAATCCTTGAAGCGTAGCTACTGCTTCATCTAGTAAAGGAAAGAATGCACGATAAATATCTTCCTGAGAATCATAAGCCACAGAAGTTTCTCCATTTCCAAATTGAGAAAAGATCACTGGGCCCCAGTAATCAGTAACTCTGTGATATCCCTGAACTTTCCATATTTTAGCAATAGCACCCTCTGCAGCCAAATTGTTTGACGCTGCAAAATCTTCCACGAACTTAATATTAGGAGCAGCTTGCTCATAAAATGACAGCCATCCAAGGTCAATCCAACGACCAACCTCAACATATCGATCCGAGTCAAAGTTGGATGCGGTAGTAGCAAAATACTGGCTAAATAAATCAGCAAATAGATTTTCACCTATCTGGAAACGCCAGTTTTGACCATACATTGAAAAGTACTGAGCTTTTGCAAAAGCTTGACCGAGAAGAGTTACGTCTACATCCGCCGTATTCAATGCTCCTGGATTCGTGTTCAATTCATCGAAATCATCCGTACAAGAGCCCAAAAAAGCACAAGTAGAGATGAGTAATAGTATAAGTAATTGTCTAAAAGGTTTCATGTGAGTTAAACTTTATTGAAAGCTTATTATTTACAAATTAGAAAAACCATATATAAAATTCCAACAGTTTTAAGCCTTTGTTGTTTTGATATATCCTTCTTTTTTAAGGAAAACAATTTTTCAAAAAAACTACATTAGAAACTTAACTGTACATTCAAACCGAAGTTTCTCATAGTAGGAGGTGCAAATGACTGAAATCCTTCTCCTTGTTTCTCTGTAGTTGTTAACACCTCTGGATCAAAATCCCCTGCTGCATTAGAAAAGAAAAACAGATTTCTAGCTACAAAAGATAAATTCAAAGATGAAATGATATTGCTATTGGTAAATGGGAATCTATAGCCTAAGACAACTTCTCTCAAGCGTATATTAGAGGCATCTACAGCAAAAGCTTCTCCAGCTGGGGCATTTCTACCACCTACGCGATTCCAGAACTCCTCGGAAGTGATGGGTATGTCATTAGGTGTTCCATCTTCTTTAACGGCTTCTCCCCACTGAGCCCATTCTCCCTGACCAAATACAGCCCCTTCTCTACCAAATAAAGTTTCCTCAGTATGACCGCCACCATAAATAATTGCATTAGTAATAGAAGTGGTGCTACCTCCCTGACGAATATCAACAAGAAAGCTAGCATTTAGATTCTTCCAGTTAATCGCATTTCTAATGCCTCCTAACCAATCAGGATTATAGTTAGCCACCAACACAGTACGACCAGCCGTTACCTGAGGAATTCCATCAGCATCTACAATAATCCTACCTTGATCATCTCTTTCAAATCCTCTGGAAAATACATTACCAAAAGGTTCCCCTTCCTCAATAAAGAAGGCTCTTAAGAAGTCAGAAGCAACCTGAATTCGTGGACGCTGATCATTAATTTGAAGTACTTCGTTTCTGTTTCTGGTATAATTAAAAGTCAGATCCCATCTAAAATTGGGTAATTGAACAGGGGTCAGAGAAAAAATAGCTTCTATTCCTCTATTTTCCACGTCTCCACCATTAGTAAAGAATTGAGAAGCACCAGATCCTGGAGGTAAAGCAATAGAAAATAATTGATTTCTTGAATTAGTGTTGTAATAAGTAAAATCAAGACCAACTCTGCTATCCAAAAATCTTACATCAAATCCTACTTCTATAGATTCAGTTTCCTCCGGCATCAAATCTTCATTAGGAATAGTAGTAGAAATATTTAAGAATCCATTGTTTCCACCCGCAGATACAGCAGCTGTACGCAAGGTCTGGAAAGGATCTGTGTCATTCCCCACTTCGGCCCAGGAACCTCTGAATTTTGCGAATGTTATCCAGGACGGTACAGTGATTAAATCAGAAAGCACCACATTCAAGCCAAAAGAAGGATAGAAGAAAGATCTATTAGCTTCAGGGAGGGTAGAACTCCAGTCATTTCTGGCAGTAATATCTAAAAATACCGCATCTTTGAAAGCTACCTGAGCGAATCCATACACGGAATTCACATCTCTTGGTGCACCAAAGTTGTAGGAAGCAATATTATCATTTGTATTATTAAGAGAAAAGAAGTTGGGAACAATAAGACCAATCCCACCTGGAACATTGCCATTCAATGATGTTCCTCTTTCCATCCTGGAATTAGCCCCCCCGTTTACGCTAATAAACCAATCATCAGTGAGTTGCTTGTCATAACTAACTAACACATCATTATTCCACTCATACTGCTCACTTAAGGTGACACTAAATCTACCATTGTCTGCTATAACATAACTATCATTTGCCAACCTATCTTCTCCCTGGCGATTAATTCTGTCAAGGGCAGATCTGGCCATAATGGATAGGCCTTCTAAAATTTCATAACGCAAAGAGACAAAAGCGATAACCCTATCTAAATCTCTTTGATTTGTATTTCTATTAATGGTCCAGTAAGGATTAGCTCCCCCATTCGATCCAGGATTCCAATAATGCTGACGTACCGCCCCTTCATCAGTTAAATACTCGAATATTTCTACATCACTGGTTCTGATAGTACGTGGAAGTCTCAGTGCATGACGAACGGGATTAGCGAAGCTTTCACCTGTAGGCAACTGATTATCAACATCTTCTCGAATATAAGTTAATTTTGCATCAAGGGTTAACTTCTTCATTAATTTGTTCGTAACCCTTACATTGACATTATGACGCTGTAATTCATTGTTAGGCACAATTCCTTCAGCATCAGTAAATGTATATGAGAAATACGTTTGTGCTTTATCTGTCCCTCCACTAATAGTGAGGTTAGTCGCGACATTTAATCCGGTTTGAAAGAAATCATTCACATTATCGGATTGTGCCTGTAAAGCATATGTAGACTCTGGAAAATTAGGATCAGGCGACCAATGATCAACTACTTGTCCGGAAATAGCTGGTCCCCAGGAGTCTTCAGAAGCACCGTTATATTGCCCTGCATTTCCCTGGCCAAACTGATCTTGATAATTGGTTAAAATAATCGGAGTACTTGCAGTAACGGTAGTGTTCAAACCAATTTTAAAGCCTCCTGCTCCTCCTGTTTTAGTAGAAATGATAATGGCCCCATTATTAGCACGGTTTCCATATAATGCCGCTGCATTAGGTCCTTTAAGTACTGAAATAGATGCGATATCATCAGGATTAATATCTGTGATATCTCCTAAAATGGGGACTCCATCCACGATAAATAAAGGCCGGCTACTACCAAAGATAGAACGATTTCCCCTGAGAATTACACGCGAATCAGCTCCTACTCCACTTCCATTCGGGCTAATGGAAATACCAGCCACCTTTCCCGATAAAGAATTAACCACATTGAGTTCACGTGCCTGAGAAAGCTCTTCAGTGGATACATTCTGTGCTGCATAGGTCAAAGATTTCGCTTCCCGAGTGATTCCTAATGCAGTAATGACCACCTCATCCAATGCAATCCCTTCTACCATAACAACATCTATCGTATTTCTCCCATCCAGAGCTACTGTTTGTTGTTGATATCCAGAATAAGCGACGATGAGATTGGCCGTGGATGAGGCCGTTTCTAATATAAATTTCCCTTCAGTATCTGTTAAAGCACCATTAGTGGTTCCTTCTTCAAATACTGTGACACCAATTAAAGGTGTGCTTGATTCATCTGTTACTGTTCCCGTCACTTGATGTTGCCCCCAAGCCGTAAAACCAGTAAATAAGATGAAACACAATAAGAGGATAGAACTTTGTCTCATAAATAAACTTGTTAATTTGAATTATGAATATAGTTAAAAGTAGTAGAATGTAAGTTTTATTGTACTTTTGTTTAAAAAAGAAAGATATTTAAAATTGAATAAGAATTAAAAATAAATAACCTATAATTAAATCATTAAGCATAAAATTACGTACATATACCTTGAATATTAGACTTTTACCACCAATTTTCCCGCTGCTAAATTTTTTTCCATCATCTTATGTGCCAAAGGCACTTCCTCAAAAGTGAAAACGCGGAAAATATTATCTTTGTAGTCTCCTTCTTCAATAAAATTTACTATTTTTTGTAAAACAGGGGTAGCATACTCATAATGGAGTGTTTCAGAGCTGTAAACCGTGAGTTTTACAGTAGAAGGCATCCACGGAAAAAATTGATAATCCCAGTTATTACCTAGAAAACCTACCATTCCTACTGTTCCTTTCGGGGCCGTACACTGTAAATTATCCCTTATGGTATTCTCTAATCCTACTAAGCCAACTACACCATTGACTCCTTCAGGAAATATTGCTTTTACCTGATCTTCTACCCAGCCTGTATCGATTAAGACGTGATCTGCTCCCGCATCTTTTAGAAAAGAGACTTTTGCACTTTTTCGGGTAGTAGCTAGAATGGGGCATCCCATTTGTTTTGCAATAGAAATGCAAGCAAGCCCTACAGAAGATGAACCTCCCCTGATAAGTAAAGAATGACCTTGCTGGATATTCAGAGCTTCTTTAATAGCGCCCCATGCAGTGAGATAGGTTTCTGGAATAGCACCAAATACGGCCCAATCCAGATCTGTTTGAACGGAAAATACATTACTCCTGGGAATCAAGGTTTTTTCTGCATAACCTCCATCAAATAATCGGCCCATATTACCCATAGCAGCAGCTACCCTCTGCCCAATTTTCAAATCTGTTCCACCTCCATCTAACACTTCACCTACGCATTCTATTCCTAACACTCTTGGAATAGTCACAGCACCTCCGGAGTGTCCCTGCCTTGTATACAGCTCACTTCTATTTATACCAAATGCTTTAACCTTAATAAGAATCCATCCCGCTCTTGGTTGTGGATCAGAGACTTCATTTAACTGAAATACATTCACAGAACCGTATTCATGAATTTGCCATGCCCACATAGTTTAATAGATAATGTCAGAATATGGAGAAATTTAAAGAAAAAATTCTATCGGATATTCCACCTTCCCCTTTACATCATCTAATCCTTTAGAAGCTAAATCGATAACCATTCCATTTTCTTCTGGTAATTTAAACGGAAATTCAATTCCAAATTGGCTGGTTTTTTTATATCCGAATTGCGGATAAAAGTCTTCATGTCCGACCAATATAATGGAAGTAAATCCATGTATTCTGGCCTGTCTGTGGGCAGCCCTTATCAAACGACTTCCTATTCCTTTTCTTTGATGAGAAGGTTTTACAGCAATAGGTGCAAGAGATAAACTCTCGATCTTAGTATCTCCTCGTTTAATGAAAATTCTTGTAAGAAGTACATATCCAACAACTTCATCCTGTATTTCTGCCACAAGGGATAATTCTGGAATAAAAAATGGTGATTTTCTTAATCTCTCCACCAGATCGTGTTCTTTCTGATTACTGAAAGGCGACTGGACAAATGCTTCTTGAATTACTTGAGCAACTTCTTGATAGTCTTTAGGTCGTTCCTGGCGAATCTGTAATTCCATCTTTCTATATTTGGAAATTTCAAAATTCGCCCAAAGTTAGAACTTGATATCTTAATTGCACAAAAAAACTGTAATTAATCTTCCACATTTTCACTTACCTTTAGATTAAACGAAAGAAGTAAAATGTTTATCAATTAATTATTTTTTTCAATCATCAACACACAAAGTTCAAGTATATACCCTTTCTCCCAATTATAAATAGAAAGAATTGAATGATTTCTAATAGCTATAGACCAACTAATCTCTACTCTTTATTAACCATTTTTTTATTTATAACAGACTAGAAAATATTGGCTTCAAATTCAGCTTATCCTTCATATTAGCTTGTAACTCCACTAATTCTTCTAGCATTTGCTTCACTTTTTCTTTGTATTCGGGCTTTTCAGAAAGATTGTTTATTTCTAAAGGATCAGCGTCTACATTGAAAAGCAGTAGTTTTTCAATGTCAGGATATACAATAAGCTTAAATCCATCTTTCCTGATCATTCGTTGAAGATCAATATAAGCTCCATAAATTCCGTCCTCCTGATAATATCCTTCACTGCGTATATTCTGTACTAAGGGCATGAAGCTATTAAAAAACACATCATCAGGCTTGTTAATCCCCGCCAGTTCTAAAGAAGTAGCCATAATATCTTGCAAGTAAACATCTTCATTTATGGATTGATTAGCGGGTACCTCAGGCCCAGTGACAATTAAAGGAACACGCATACTGTGATCAAACATACTCTGCTTTCCTAATAATCCATGATGCCCCACCGAAAGACCATGATCACCTGTGAAAAAGATATAAGTGTTTTCTGCCTCACCTGACTCCTCCAGTGCATTCAATATGTTCCCAATCTGTTCATCCAAATGGGAGATGATGGCATAATATTCCTTAATATGAGTTTTAATGGCATAAGGGGTTCTGGGAAAGGGAGCTAAAGCTTCATCCCTCAAGGCTGGTCCATTTCCAATGTCATCTTTGTATGGGTATTCCTCCAGAAAATTTTCTGGGAGGGGAATATCTTCTAATGGATATTTATCTAAAAATTCCTGAGGGGATTGCCTTGGATCATGGGCAGCATTAAACGCCAGGTACATAAAAAAAGGCGCTTCATGCTGAGAGGCATCTTCTATAAATGCCAATGCATCATCTACTATAACTTCACTCCAATGTTTACCTCCTTCCCAAAATCCCCCATGAGTTGAATCCGTAGGTAACCAGGAATGATCTTTTTCACTAGAAGGTCTACCATATCCTAAGGGCATAAGGGATGCCACTTCTCTCCCTTCATCTACTGCCTCCTGAATTCTTTTCCCAACATCGGTGTGCAGCCAGTAGTCATTTGGCATTCCAGGTCTAACGTGTTTCGCTTCGTCAAATACCTTATCTGCAGGAATATTCACATGCCATTTACCACTCATATAGGTTTGGTATCCTGCCCGTTTCATAAGTTGGCCCCAACTTTGATCTACATAGCTGCTATCATTCTCCTTCCACAGCATCGCCTGATCATACGCATTCCATAATGATTTACCTGAAATGAGCATAGATCGTGAAGCTGTACAAATAGCCCCATTCCAGCCCCCCATATTATAGGCATGGGTAAAATGCGTTCCTCTTTCTACTAATTGATCCAAATGGGGAGTTTGAACAATGTCATTCCCCAAGGCATGAATAGCTTCAAAAGTATAGTCATCTGCAAATAAAAATAGAATATTAGGCTGTTTGACCTGAAGGTCCTGAACTCCTCCTGCACCTCCAGATGGAGTACAGCCTGATCCTAATATGAACAGCATGAAGAAACTTGAAAATATACCTTTCCCTGAAAGGTAAAAATAATGTAAAAAGGAATACATGTATGTGGGTGTTTAAATAGGATGAATAAGAAAAAAAGGCTAATGTTCTGTATTGGTTACCAATTCATAATAAGCCTTGGCAAATTGATTTCCTAAATCGATATATCCTGAACTATCGTAATGCCATTTATCAGAATAATCGTATGATTTCGTGCTTCTGACAATTACCGCACGAGCATCTGTCTTAGCGTATTTTTCCTGTGCATATTGAATTAATTCCCCATAATCCCATACTTTACCATCTTCATCATTTCCGGAATCAGAAATTTTCCCTATGATGACTGGTAAATCGTCTACTCTTAAACTGGCTCTCATCAAATCCATCAACCGCTGTAGATTTTTGTAATAATTTTGAGCTACTTCTTCATTCACAGTAGCATCACTTTCTCCCTGCATCCAAAAAATCCCGCTAGGCATCAATCGTTCGTCCTTACCGTCACCATCTATATCTGAATAGTTCATCGCCAAATCAATGGTAGTTAAAAAATAGTCATATTGATTCAACCCCAGAGTACCTTGATAATCTGGTTCCCAAGAGCCAAAGTTTCTTGCAGCTATACTGTCTATGGAAGTACCTCCACGCGAATATTTAATAAAGGCTATGCGATCATTAGGATAAAGTTCTCTCAGTCGTCTGGCTAAAGAAAGTTCTACACCAAATCGATCTGAGTACTGATTCGATTGGCCATCTGAAGCAAAATCTTTCCCATGTCCGGGTTTCAATGGTTCCCAAATTCCTAAGCCACCTCCTTCCTGATCATCCCCCACAGGATTTCCATGAAAAATCCATACATCTTCGAAGGTCTGATTCAATTCATCAGGGAGCTCACTTACAAATCCGTATCCATCCATATTTGACTGTCCGCCCAAATAAAACACTCTTACCTTATCCAACTCCCCTTCTTCCTGACAGTATCCCGAAAGTGTAACGATCATTAATAAACTTAAAATAGGATAATTTTTCATGGCACATACAATCTGATATCTAGGAGAAGTTAGATAATTTTTCTCAATGAGGAAAATTCTTGTTTTTTATCTCTTGTTCCATGAATATATTCCATCTTCTACTTGTAGCTAATTTATCTCTTGTGAAACCTTAAAAGATACAGTTGATAATTTTTTTGTGCCAATGAGGTATTCACCTTCCATGTATAAGAGTGAGTGTAAAGCTAACTATCTCATAGGGAAGGGTGAAGGAGGCTTAGGGAGAGACATTAAAAAAATTCTACTGCTTATCGAATCATCAATTCTTTACGATAGGTGTTGGGAGTCATTCCCGTCCAACGTTTAAAAGACCGGATAAAAGTACTGGGGTCTGAATAGTCCAATAGATAAGAAATCTCCCCAATACTCAACTCCTGATTCTTTAGATAATCTATGGCGAAGTCTTTTCTAAGGTCGTCAATCAATATTTTATAGGAAAACCCTTCCTCTTTTAACCTCCTTTGAAAAGTTCTAACACTCATATTTAAATGGGCTGCTATTTGTTCTATGGTAGGAAAGGAAGGTTTGACTAAATGTAGGATGGACTGCTTTACTTTATGATAGAAAGAATGAGAAGAAGCATTATGCAACTGAGCAGATTTTTCCTGGGCATGAGCTATTAACACTTTGAAAAGAGCATAATCACTGGTAACTACCTTTTCTTCCACATGTACTTTATGAAAAAGAATGGCATTTTTCGGTTGGAGGAAAAGTGCAGGACATCCCACCACACGTTGGAACTCCTCAGTATTAGTCACAGGTGGAGTGTCCAGCCAAACTTCCTTGGGATAATGTTTATGGAATGTAAGGGACTGAAATTCCTTGATCATAAAAGCCATATATCCAAAAACAGTATGCAGGACGCTTTTTTCTGATTGCTGGCGCCATTTGGTATCTGGATTTAGGGTCAATTTATAATGGGTTGCTTCTTCTGTTAAGCGGGTAGGTAGGGCAGAACATCCGAGGTTAGCGAATTCACAACAATATTCCAGGGCTTTCTTAACGGTATCGCAGGAGTTAGCAATTTGAACAATCAATCCAGCAGCCTGGAGGCTTAGGTTTTCTCCCGCGTGAAGCCCAAATAGCTCGTCTTTCGTAGAAGCTACAACATCTTCCAAGAATCGATTATACGCTTCATATCCCAGACGACAATGTTCAGAACTTAATTCTTCTATACTTTTTCCAGTGTGCCGAAGGAGACGATGCATATTCGCACCTTGCATTTCTGCAAACTTAGCCAGGTTAAGGACGAATCTTCCGTTAAAATGCATAGGCCACTTACTTCAGGTTGTACATGATTGCAAAAGATATTGACGTGAAATGTATATCAAGTTGCGCTAACTGTCAACAACTTTGATAATTACTCAGAATATATTTGCAAAAAATATTAATGTTATGACAAAGATTCAAACAGAAATAATTATCCAGGCTCCAGTAAGCCAAGTGTGGAATACCTTAATGGACTTTGACGATTATCCAAACTGGAATCCATTCATTAAAGAAATTGGTGGCTCTCAAAAGGTAGGAGCGAGACTAACAGCATTCATACAACCGAAAGATCAACAGCCGATGAAGTTCCAGCCGTTAGTGTTAGTAAATGAAAAGGAAAAAGAATTTCGATGGATTGGACACCTATTTGTCAAGGGTTTATTTGATGGAGAACACTATTTCCACCTTTCCCCTATCAATGCGAATTCGACTAAATTCATTCATGGAGAGCACTTTTCTGGTGTATTGGTTTATTTAATACTAAAGTTGATCAAAGAAAATACCATAAAAGGATTTAAAGCCATGAATGAAGCACTAAAGAAAAAGGTAGAGTACCAATGAGCCGTATCTTAATCATTTTTCACTAAATCAGCCAAAAACTGTATGCATAGCCGGCAACCTTTAAATAACAACATCCCTCTCTTAGATTGTATTCACTGGTTTTAATAAATCAGTGAATCTTTATATGTAAGATGTAATAATTCGTTTAGCGACACGTCTCATGATCAGTAAATGTTAGGGTAGTTAGACAATGATACCCAAGCTTATATTTGGTATAGAAAAGGAGCGTTCATCTTGTACGCCTTACAGGATTATGTTGGAGAAGATTCCCTGAATCTGGCATTTCATAGATTCTTAAATGATGCTGCTTTCAGAGAAAAAGCACCTTTTACCACAGCTAATGAATGGTATACTTATATAGAGGCAGCTACTCCAGATTCGTTAGCCTATTTCATCGAAGAGAGCTTAAAAATATTATTTTATACGAGAATAAAGCCAAGGAAGCAACTTATAAGAAATTGGCAGATGACCAATATGAAATTACCATCACAGTGGAATCTAAAAAGATCTTCTATGATGGATTAGGGGAAATTCTCAATGAATCTACGGATAAGCATTTCATTGACATTGGAGTACTAGGAGAGGACACCGAAAATGAGTTGGGAATGACCCAAAAGAACCCACTGTATTTACAAAAGCATTGGTTAGGTCCCGGTGAACATCGCTTGACTTTTATTGTAAATGAATTACCAAATAAAGCCGGGATAGATCCTTACACCAAATTAATTGATCGGGTTCCGGAAGATAATCTGATCAATGTAATTAAGGAATAATGTTAGGTCGTAACATTCAAAAAATTCTTTCAGTAAAGACACAAATGAGCGTGTCTTTACTGAAAGAAATATACTTAAATATTAATTTGCTCCTTCTATAGGTGGTGGGCCATCGGGAACAATCCCTTTATACTCATAATCCCCTTTTCTCTCTAAAAATTCCTCTTTAACTTTTCCTCTTAACTCTTCATCCTCATATAAATCTACCATCGTCATCGCCAACGCTTTAGACGCATAAATCATCCCTTTATGTCCAATAGACATTCCCCCGCATGCGACTACAGCCCAAGAATGCCAAGGCGTACCCTTAGGCGCAGTAGTAGCACTTAGCCTGATCGTTGGAACGACAAAACTCACATCCCCCACATCTGTAGACCCCCCCATGGGATGTTCCAATGTTTCTTCTAAAGGTGTCAATTTTGAATCTATTCCCACCTCTTCTGATCCCGTAGCAGCCTGAATTTTTTTAGCAAAATCCTGCTCCTCTTCTGTATATTCAATTTCTCCCAGATACTCTAAATTGGCCTGCATACGAGCCCCTCCCGTACGATTAACCAGTATCTCATGAATTCCTGAGATAAGGTTGATTTCATAATCTACATTGGCCATAATAGCTGCTCCCTCAGCAATTCGCTCTACCTGCTTCCATACCTTTTCCATCCCTTCTCTTTTAGTATCCCTCACTCTTGTCCAAATTCGAGCATAATCAGGTACTACATTGACCACCTTTCCTCCATCCTGTATATGATAATGAATACGAACAGTAGGTTTCACATGCTCTCTATAGTAATTAATACCTGTAGTATACAGTTCCAAAGCATCGGATGCACTTCGTCCATTCCAGGGATCAGCAGAAGCATGTGCCGCCTGTCCGTAAAATTCTACCATAAAATCCACTAATGCCAAACTACTCTGAACGGCTGCTTTTGTCTCTGCACTTGGATGCCAATCCATCACCACATCCACATCATCAAATAATCCCGCACGAATCATCCATAACTTTCCAAAGAATTTTTCTTCCGCTGGGGTTCCATAAAATCGCACCGTTCCTTGTAATTCTCCAGCTTCGATTAATTCCTTGATGGCAGTAGCGGCTCCTAAAGAAGCTACCCCAAACAAATTATGCCCACAACCATGCCCAGGGGCACCTTCATTCAGAGGATCTTTTGTAGGCACCGTTTTTTGAGATAAGCCAGGAAGTGCGTCGAATTCTCCCAAGATTCCAATAATGGGTTTTCCTGAACCATATTCAGCAACCAACGCAGTTGGAATTTCTGCTACCCCCGTCTTCACTTCAAATCCTTGTGCACGAGCATATTCAGCTAAGGCTTGTGAAGATTCTTTCTCCTGGAAAGCAATTTCCTCAAATGACCAAATCTTGTCGCTTAACTCCGTTAGTTCACTATATTTAGCTTCAATAGAGGCAATCACTTCTTTTTTATTATTCTCAAATTGCACCTCTTTCTGAGCTATACCTAAAGAAATAAAGCACGCTAATAAACACGTAATAGTTAGTTTTCTCATAGTGTAAGGATTGATGTAAATTTTAAATGTACGCAATATACAAATAAGTATTTCCTTGTATAATCCCTACTTCTATCTGCGCAAGGATATTTATCATTTTCACTTCAGGATAAAATCTATACTTTTACGCTATCACCATATCTTAATAACTACATGCCCCATTCTATTTTTATTACTTCTACAGAGGCTGGTTGTGGAAAATCATTAGTCAGTCTGGGCCTGATAGAAAATGCCTTAAGAAAAACCAGTCGGGTTTCCATATACAAACCCATCATTACCCTAAATAATCATCACAAAAAGGATAATAACGTAGATCTGTTGCTAAGGCATTTTCATTTGAACCAATCTTACGAGGAAGTATATGCCTTTAAAAATGAGGAAGCACAAAACTTACTGGTAAATGGTCAACTGGATAACATCCTGGATACTATTATCGAAAGGTATAAACAACTGGAAGATCATAGCGATCTCATTATTTGTGAAGGAACAGATTTTATCTCAGAAGGAAGTAATTTTGAGTTCAGGATCAATGTAGAACTGGCATTGAATTTAGGCAGTCCGGTGATCATTGTTGCAAGAGGAGATCAACATAGAAGCATTAATGAAGTGATTTTTTCGGTTCAATTGGCCGTCAACCAGTTTTTAGAAAAAGACTGCGAGATCGTAGGTATTATCGTCAATCGGGTACCTCTACCTCAAAGAGAGAGACTTATCCAAGCCCTACGACAAGATTTTAAACAGTTCTTTTTAGCCGCCATCCCTGAACATCCAGCCTTAAAAAGTCCTACCATCCAGGAAATAGTAACCCATTTATCCGCCGAAGTTCTCTATGGCGCAGACCAGCTTCATCAATTGGCACTAAAAAATATCGTAGCTGCCATGAATCTGGAGAATTATTTAAATCATGTTACCAATCAAAGTTTAATCGTTACACCTGGAGATAGAGCTGAGATCATTCTCGGAACACTGGAAGCGCACCACTCAAAAAATTATCCCAGCATTTCAGGTATCGTATTATCAGGAGGATTACAACCAGCCCCTACATTAACCAAATTATTAGATGGATTATCCTATCAGGTTCCTATATTATCGGTACCTACAAATACTTATGAAACGATTCAACAACTTAATGAGATCTATCCTAATATAACTGCTGATCATCAAGAGAAAATTCAATTGAGTAAACAATTGTTTCGAGACTATGTAGATGGAGCTGCATTTGAAGAGAAGATCAGTAACATAGCCGTAAGAGGAATAACACCTCGCATGTTTCAATACAATCTCACCCAACAAGCCAAATCTAACCAAAAACACATTCTACTCGCTGAAGGAGAAGACGAAAGGATCATAAAGGCTACCGCCAGGCTGATGAAGATGGATGTGGTACGTCTTAGCTTATTAGGAGATAAAAACTACATTGAGCAAGAATTTTCCAAACTAGGTACAGACATAGATGTTAATCGACTACATATTATTGAACCGAAGCAACACCCCAAATTTCAGGAATATGTGCATTGTCTGTATGATCTTAGGAAACATAAGGGAATTACCCTGGATCAAGCAGCAGATTTGTTGAATGATGTTTCTTATTTCGGGACAATGATGGTATACCAATCTGAAGTGGACGGGATGATTTCTGGAGCTACTCATACTACCCAACAAACGATTCGACCAGCGCTTCAGATTCTCAAAACCAAAGTGGGCCATTCTATCGTTTCCTCAGTATTTTTCATGTGCCTTCCTGATAGAGTCCTTGTCTACGGAGATTGTGCCATAAATCCCAATCCTAATGCACAACAACTGGCTGAAATAGCTATAGCCTCTGCGGAAACTGCTTCGGCTTTTGGTATAGAACCTAAAGTAGCCATGCTTTCTTATTCCTCCGGTACTTCCGGAAAAGGGGAAGACGTAGAAACGGTAAGAAATGCCACTAAGATAGTCAGATCTCTACATCCCTCTCTGAAAATTGAAGGGCCTATCCAGTATGATGCCGCCGTAGACCCTAACGTGGGTCGAATTAAACTTCCAGGCTCAGAAGTAGCAGGACATGCCACCGTATTTATCTTTCCAGATCTCAACACAGGCAACAATACTTATAAAGCTATTCAGCGAGAAACGGGTGCTATTGCAATAGGGCCATTACTTCAGGGATTAACCAAACCCGTAAATGATCTTAGCCGTGGATGTACCGTAGCTGATATAGTAAACACCGTAATTATGACCGCTATTCAGGCTCAATCCCTCTAATCTACTTCCTAAATGAACATATTAGTATTAAATGTGGGTAGCTCTTCTATCAAATTTCAATTGTTCCACATGCCTGCAAAAGAAGTGCGATTAAAAGGCGCCATAGAAAAGATAGGAGAAAAGGAAAGTAAAATCATCTATTCATTGTACCAACGATTGGAGAGGCCCTTTTCTCACACATCAACCACCCATTTAGCTGATCATCAGGAAGCCTTTATACAGCTGGCAGAATTATTATTGAATCCGGAAACTAACATTATTCAACAAGTAACGGACATTATCGCTATAGGCCATAGAGTCGTGCATGGCGGAGAACAATTTCAGCAACCCATGCGCATTGACCCAACTCTCCTTCAGTCCATTCGAGCGCTATCTTTCCTTGCACCTCTTCACAATCCTGCCAATCTGTTGGGAATTGAAATGGCCCAACAATCCTTCCCTCATGCTACCCAAATAGCTGTCTTTGATACGGCTTTTCATCAAAGCATTCCAGCGCATGTATATAGATATGCCGTTCCCAATGAACTTTATGAACAACATGCCCTTAGAGTATATGGTTTTCACGGAACTTCTCACCAGTATGTAGCTAAAAAAGCAGCCCAATTTTTAGACATACATATCGATCAATTGAATGCCATTAGTATACATTTGGGAAACGGATGCAGCATCACAGCGATAAAAGGAGGGAAAAGTGTAGATACCAGCATGGGGTTGACGCCTCTTGGTGGATTAATGATGGGGACACGTTCGGGAGATATAGATCCTTCGTTGATTCAGTTTCTTTCGGATCAATTGCAGATGTCGTTAACAGATATTTATCAATTGCTTAATAAACAAAGTGGGTTAAAAGGAATTACTGGCGAGAATGATATGCGAATTATTATGAAGCAATATGAGCAAAATGATCCACAAGCTATTCTCGCCATTCGAATGTATGTATATCGTATACGAAAATATCTGGGTGCCTACTTATTGGTCCTCAAAAGAACAGATGCCATTATTTTCACAGCAGGGGTAGGAGAACATAGTTCCGAGATTCGAGCCTTAATCTGTGAAGCCTTAGAGCCATTCGGGATAGTGTTGGACGCTCATAAAAACAGGGCAAAAGAACCTGCTTTAAGAGACATACAAACCACTGAAAGTCAGATAAAGTTGTTAATCATTCCGACCAATGAAGAATTGGAAATTGTCCATCAGATGGAATCTTTGCTGTAGGCTTTTTTTTTAAAAAAAATCCCGACCGTTTAGCTTTCCTCAACAGTTAAAGCTATAATAACCAGAAAAAGCAAAAAATGACAAAATTATCAAAATCGATCTACTTCATTTGGACCTTTGGAATTCAGTTTGCCTGATGTTCGTCCGATCCTGGCTAACCTTTTCCAACTATCTGGATGTATTTTGCAGGATAATTAGCCTTTCAATAAATGATGAAATACATACAGCACCTGTAATCAGCAATATTGAGCAACTTTCCCAGAACCTACTAGTGGATTCTTTTCTCCGCAGTTGGGTTTTTTGTGTCATCTCACTCCAATCCTAAGCACTCCAACCTCATTACTACTGGTAAATGATCAGAGGCCATGGTTTCATCTAATACCTTAACTTTCAGAATATTCCATCTATATTGGGGCCGTACCAATATATAATCAATTTGTTTTGAAGGTTGATCGACGGGTACGGTAGGTAGAGCTTGTCCCAAGTCCTCCAATATCCATCCTTTATCCTGTAATAATCGAAGAGGTTCTGAGTCGGGAGTTGCATTGAGATCTCCTGTCAGTATAGCGGGAAAGTCCCTCATTGTCGAGTCTTCAAAGAATGCCTTTTCAATCACTTCTACGGAAGCATTTCGAGCCATATCCGATCCGATGGTTTGTAAGTAATCAAAGTGCGTAGTAATAAATTTGATGGTGGCCTTCTGCTCCATTTTCTCCGATAAATCCACTTCTATACACATAGCTTCATATCTGCTACTACTAGCACTGGGAATAGATAGGTTTTTAATAAATGTAAATGGGTGTTTACTCAGAATAGCATCTCCATAGAATAGTTGTGATTGAGGAACCGGAAGCCCCAACAAGTTATATAGATTGGGAATTTCTTTCTCAGTGGAAGCACCAAACACACCTTCCATCCCAACCAATCCCGCCAACTCTGCCGTCATGCTAAAGTCAGCCACTTCTTGTAAGCCCACAATATCTGGATTTTCCCTTTTAATCACTTCGGCAATTCTCTTCAAATCCTTTTGTCCATCCATCCCTATTCCATAATGAATATTATAGGTCATAATAGTGATGGTGTTTTCTTGTGCATGAATAGATGAAAGGGCAAAAATGAACCCGTAAAACCAAATAGTAACAAGTATAAACTTGGGCATAGACTCAATCTCAAAAGTTGAATCGTAAATATAATACGAAATTCAGAAATAACCTCTATTGGCGTTCAATCAAGATTTTTTTGTTGATCACTTCTGCGTCTATTCTGAGTTGTAGAAAATACACCCCCTTACTTAAATGACGGATATCAAAGGACATCTTTTTATCATTCATAACGGTTAAAGGCATCACCATTTTTCCATGAAGATCTGTTAGTCTTAATTCAGCTCTACGCTCACTCGATTCTCTCTCTACCGTTATGGCCTCTGAAGCTGGATTAGGATAAACGATAATGCGCTTCTTAGGAGCTACCTCATTAACGTTAAAAGGATTATCCGTTTCTTCAGGTAATTGATAGCGCTGTGCTTGATAAAGTTCATCTATTCTTGTACCATCTAATGCCTGATCATAAATGGCTAATTCATATAGCGTTCCTAACCAGGGCCTGTCTTCACTCCATTCATTTCCGACTCCTAAACGATATGAGGAGTCCCAATTCGAAAAATCTCCTCGCCGCTGAAAGGTACGAGACAGTTTTCCGTTGACGTAAAAAGATGCATTTCCTTCTTGATCTTTAGTAAAGACAACATGAGTTAACGATTGAGTTACCAATCCATTAGAAGTATTTATATCTGGCCTTCCGTTAAGATCTGAACGCGTAGTTCTCAATCGGGCATTAAATGATGTACCACTCTGACCCAGGGTTACGTTTCTCAGATAAGGATTATGGGAAAGGGTCAATATTCTGGCGGGACCTCCCTGGGTCAAACTGGAAGAAGTAATCCAGGCTTCCAAAGTAATTTCTTGGCTTGCCTGAATAGCATTTACTATTTTTTCTGAACTTGTAGTAGCAGCTAAAAGAGTAGGACGAACTAATTTAAGACCGCCTTTTACCCATTCTGTATTCCCATCTATTGGAACATCCAAATCTATTGGAGATCCTATACCAGATACATCTCGGACAATATTACCTTCGTTTTCCTCGAAAGTATACCATACTACAGGCTTTACCTTATCTGTAGGAGTCGGAACGGTATCTGGTGCAGGCACTTCCTGGATACTTTCTACTTCCAGCGTTAATGTGCTTGTACTATCTACTCCCTCCTTATCATCATAGGCAAATGCCTTCCATTCGTACGTACCTGAATCTACTGCTGTCCATACATATTCATAAGGAGCATCGAAGTCTTCTTCTACCACAATCCCGTTAAGGGTAAATGCAACCCTATCAATCGTCCCATCCGTATCTTGAGCATTCACTGATAACAAAGTACTGTCTCCTTTCTTTAATACTGTATATGGTTCCGGGCTAAGCCAATTAATTTGGGGAGCGTCATTAGAGGGAACGGGTTCCTGTATAGCTACTGGGGAAGCATCCCTCACACTGGCAATTTCAACTTCGGAAAGTGCTCGTCCATATATCCGCATTTCATCTATGAGACCATCAAACGGCCGTACTCCTCCAGTAACATCGCCGGGTTGATTTCCAATAGCAACTTTCACTAATGGATCGGAATCTATATTTCCTGTTTTATTAGCTCTTGCTACTTCATTTCCATTGGTATATAATCTCATTTGAGTCCCATCATATACAGCTGATACATGTGTCCATTCCCCCACCGGTAAGACACCTGAAGGAGAAATCAAGGTGGTAGTTTGCCCATTGGACCTTAACCTAAACCTAAGCTTATCACTATTTAAACTACTTACCATCCACAAATGCTCATCATCAAATTGCCCAGAAGCTTTAGAGATAAATCGGGCATCACTAACTCCAAAATCATCTGCTTTATACCAGAAAGTAATCGTCATTTCATTTCCCGTCACATCCAAATTACCAATATCTACTCTATCATCCACTCCATCAAAAGCCAGAGAAAAACTACTTCCATCCTTGGTTTCTTCCGACCAATTAGCTCCATTTAATTGACCCACATGAGAATAAACAGAATAATCCTTTAACAAATTCCCCTCGCCTTCTTCCATGGTCCATCTTGCAATCAAATTATCCAATACGTCGGGAATATCTTCTACCACGTTCACAATCACATCATCTGTATCTGTAGCTCCTTGTAGATCTGTAATAGTAATGCGAAACACGTATTGGCCTTGTTGAGAAGGAGTGAAATTCGCTACGGTTTCATCTGCATCTAGCAGCCTTACCTCTGGTCCACTTATTTGTTCCCACGACTCACTCGCATCCAGCGGATTTCCATCCGGATCATAAGAATTGGTACCATTGAGTGTTACTCTTTGAAAAACGGTAGCAGTAATATCCGGGCCAGCATCTGCTACAGGAGGAACATTGGGGCGTTCACCTATCGTATAACTTGCTATACCTGTATTACTTTTTTCAAGCCCTTCAGCGTATGCCCTGGTCTGAATAGTAACCGAACCATCTACTAAAATCGGTTGTGAATAAAGTTGAGAAGAATTTGAAGGTGTGCTTCCATCCAACGTATAGTAGATGGTTGCATTTGGGGTGATAGAGGTAATTCGAACCTGTATGGGATCTTGATAATGACCAGAAGGTGGATCAAATTGAGGGGTGGCCACTCTGGGAACTCCTGTATAGCGAACCATATGAATTTCCGCTTGTCCCGTCTCATAATCTGTAAGCATAAAATAAAGATTATAGTCGGGGCCAATTTTTGTCATTACCGGCTTATTTCTCTGAGGAGCTACTACATTGCTTGCGAATAGCTCTTTACTTAGATTTCCTTCTGAGGTGATTCGTACCAATGCGCCGGAGCTGGATGCGTTTCTCCCCCACAAAGCTGCAAAATAATTTCCTTTATATTCCTCAGGCCAATATCCATTTTGAGGATACCATGCACCACCAGTTACCAGCTTTATATTATTAACAGACACATTAGTCCATGTAGGTGCTCTTAAACCAATGCCATTATAACCATCATGAGCAAAATTTAAACCTTCATCTGAATCCCCAACTTTCACCTGAAAAACGGTTGCTTTATGATCTCCTACAGCATCGTTTATATAGATATTTCCAGATTCAGGATGAACAGACATTGTATAGGGATTCCTCAATCCTAAACAATATATTGCTCGATATGCTCCATTTGTTTGCTCGTAAAATGGATTATCGTTAGGGATAGTACCATCCTTGTTAATTCTAAACAGCTTTCCGGTAAAGGTGTTAAGGCTTTGAACGGGGTCTCCACCATCCCATCCATCACCGGTAGTAAAATACAATTTTCCATCCTGACCGAAAGCCATATCTCCTCCATTATGGCTTCCGCTGGAGGTACTTTTATTAAAAGGTAAGTCTATTAATACCGTTTCACTTCCCAGAATCGCCTGGTCAGGATTAGAAGGATCAGCCTGAATTCTTACGACTTTATTGTGTCTTGGATTATCACTCATGTAGAATGCATAAATAAATCCATTTTCCTGAAAATCAGGATCAAACGTAAATCCCCTTAAGCCAGAAGAACGATGACGCTGGGTTGGAACATTAAAGGTGTAGAAAGGCTGTGGATTTGGGATCCATATATCCTGATCTCCATCGAATGTGGCTACCCTTAGATTTCCAGTTAGCCGTTCTCCCCAAAATAATCTCCCATCTGGAGAAAAAGCCATACTGGCAGGATCTCTAAGCTCACTAAGAATGGTTACATCTTCAAATTGCTCAGGTAGATCAATAGCATATATGGAAGCATTGGATATTAGGTAACAACAAAAAAGGAAAGAGACTAAGGGCGTATGTATGGTATCCAAAAACCAGATACACTTCCTGACCATAATTGACTCGAATTAGGGATTATTGTTATACGCAGCAACAAATGTTCCTACTTTTATCTAAGCATCATTCTAATAATGATTATCACACTTCTGGTATCTAGTCTGAAATAGCCGGAAAAGACGTAGCAAAAAAATTAATAATGATAGAATGACTGTTTCATTGAAACCTCTATCTTCAATAAATTTGAATTATAATCAACATAAACAACTCTTTAAAATAAACGAATCTCTATTGTAAAAATGAGACAATCCCCATAATCGCATTACATCTTTTCTTAATTGTAAACCTCTAAATTGTTCAATGTATAAAATACGGGCAATATTCGTAAAAGACACCCTAACACTGTTCTAAATTATAACTGTATTATAAAATATTGAAATCTACAAATACCTATCATCGAAATACCTGGAGATCTTCGAGTTGATAAATTCCTAAATAATCAATCGACTTCGAGGAAAATACTTCATTGCATCAGAGGTGTGAAAAAAAATCCTCCTAGTTTACAGGAATAGAGATTATTTTCTTACATCTTTTTTTATCTCTTTAATTATTGAAAGTGGAAGGTATCAAAAACTAAATCATAAAAAACTAATGCCTTCCTCTTTTTATGAAGTCATATAGAGTTCTTTTTCAGCTCACCCTACCTATTTCCAGATGAAATGGGGAATTCTCTTTACATTAGAATTAAATCATCATTAAATATTATTCCTTATATTTAGGACACTTGTAAAAGTCCAGGAATTGCTAATATTTACTTTTTAGGCTACATAGTAGTCTCATATTATCCTAGTTCTTGCTATTGTAAATTGCTGCCCATTTTATTGATTATCGTTCAGTTGTGGCTTATTACATCTTTGGATAAGCTGATATTAAAGAGATTATTTACCGTCTATTTGTTGAGTCAAATATCATTTTATTATTGGATCATTTAAAGAATTAATCGCCCAGATGGGCGATTGTTTTTTTAAGGTAAGTACGGACTAAAAATGTAATAGAAATCAAGCTAAAAATCAGATTTACAAGCATTTTACCTTTATCACCCTCAATAAAGAATTAATGCTTATTTAGGCTGTATGACCCATTATTGCCTGTATTTATATATATAGTTTTTACCTATCCTCTAAGAGAAGCCATCGATCTTGAACCTACGTATGCTTAAACAACCATTGGAAATTTGACAAATGTATTTCTGTGAATATAACATTCTCTCTATTTCCTTAAAATAGTAATACTCCCTCTACAAACAAGCTGATTAGTGCCTGTCCTAACAATCACATAATAGGTTCCTCCTGACAAAGGAATTCCATTATTTGTGCCAGCCCAATTTTGCCTATAATTTCTTTGTTCAAACACTATATTTCCCCATCTATCAACCACTACCACCTTATGATCAGGATAAAGGGAGATTCCTTCTATGGTGAGAAAATCGTTGGTCCCATCACCATTTGGGGTAATAACATTGTAAATAGTAAGCTGACAATCTTCAGGAGGTTCTGGGACTATTTGAATGTTCTCAGGTTGTAAAAACCCCTGTCTTAAGATAGATTGTCTTTGAAGAGTCGTAATGGTAGCTGTTTCACCTATGTGTTGGGTAATTGAAATATTTCCGTTCGTAGCGCTCCCACCGGCACTCCCTAGAACTGATCGAACTATTTGAACCTGGCTATAGTTTTGCAATGGTATTATAAGCAACCCTATTATAAATAAGGATATATAAAAGATCTGGGAACAAGATGAGCGAAACGTAAGATGACAATAAAAATTAGTGTTTCGACATCTGTTTAGCTGTGGAGGCTTTCCCTCTGGCATATGTACTTTGAGTTTCACTTTTATCTCTAAATACTTTATAGTCTTCAAAACCTTTTCTGATACATTTCACTTCCCAGTCAAATTGATAGTTCCCTTTTCCATTCATCAATTCTTTTACAATGAATCCATTCTCAGTTTTCTCAATCACCGCCATACCTAGAGAGGAAGCGCTTAATGGAGTTAACATGACAGTCATAGATGATGGATTGGCTACTACCTTAAAGTGCTCTGAAAATGAGATGATCGCTTCTCCGTTGACTAAATTAGAAGTACCGCGTTCGTAAGCAGCTGCCTCAGGTCCTTCTATGGCAGCATACCAAATTTCTTTGCCAGGTTCGTTGGGATGATCCATTTTAAAGTTATCAATATCTTTAAATACAACCCCTCTTCCTTGTTCGTCAACATAAATTCCTGCCCTTAGTTCCCCAGCAGCATCCGCCACACCTATATACCCATTATTGCTATTATCGGCTAAAGTTGTTAAGCGAACATTAGAATTTCCATTTGGGCCAAATAATTCATGGTACCCTTGGCCAGAATTCAATATGAGTTGTTCTGCCCTCAAATCGCCATTTCCATTATATATACCTATATAACCATTATTGGTCCCATCTACATCAGTAAGTCGTATGTTCTCACTTCCATTTGACCCAGTAAAGCTTGCAAACCCTCCTCCTCCTGTAGTCTCTGTGAGATAAAATTTTTCTCCAAAAGAATTCAATCCTCTCAATTCTGGTACTTCAGCTAGAATTTGAATGGAGCCTCTTACATCTAACTCGCTTTGAGGGTTAGTGGTCCCTATTCCTACTAATCCAAACCTGTAAACATTAGCACCATTTAACGTCCATAAAGAACCAAGGCCACTTAAATCAACCTCACCTCCTCCAGAAGAAAGACTTAATTGTGTTCCGTTTAATCTCAATGTTTGTATCTCATTTTCAGGATCGGCATCCGCATCATCACCCCCCGTAGGAAGATCAATTTCGCCTCCTCCCAGGGATAAACTTAGACGATTCCCGTTTAAGCTGATCGTCTGGATTTCGTTTGCAGGATCGGCATCCGCATCATCACCCCCCGTAGGAAGATCAATTTCGCCTCCTCCCAGAGATAAACTTAGACGATTCCCGTTTAAGCTGATCGTCTGGATTTTTTCAGGATCGGCATCCGCATCATCACCCCCCGTAGGAAGATCAATTTCGCCTCCTCCCAGGGATAAACTTAGACGATTCCCGCTGATCGTCTGGATTTCGTTTGCAGGATCGGCATCCGCATCATCCCCCCCCGTAGGAAGATCAATTTCGCCTCCTCCCAGAGATAAACTTAGACGATTCCCGTTTAAGCTGATCGTCTGGATTTCATTTGCAGGATCGGCATCCGCATCATCACCCCCCGTAGGAAGATCAATTTCACCTCCTCCCAGAGATAAACTTAGACGATTCCCGTTTAAGCTGATCGTCTGGATTTCATTTGCAGGATCGGCATCCGCATCATCACCCCCCGTAGGAAGATCAATTTCGCCTCCTCCCAGAGATAAACTTAGACGATTCCCGTTTAAGCTGATCGTCTGGATTTCGTTTGCAGGATCGGCATCCGCATCATCACCCCCCGTAGGAAGATCAATTTCTCCTCCTCCCAGAGATAAACTTAGACGATTCCCGTTTAAGCTGATCGTCTGGATTTCATTTGCAGGATCGGCATCCGCATCTGATCCACCAGTTGGTAAAGTAATTTCCCCTCCTCCTAAGGACAAACTCAATCGTGTTCCATCTAAACTCAAGGTTTGTATCTCGTTTGCAGGATCAGCATCCGCATCTGATCCACCAGTTGGTAAAGTAATTTCCCCTCCTCCTAAGGACAAACTCAATCGTGTTCCATCTAAACTCAACGTTTGTATCTCGTTTTCAGGATCAGCATCCGCATCTGATCCACCAGTTGGTAAGGTAATTTCCCCTCCTCCTAAGGACAAACTCAATCGTGTTCCATCTAAACTCAACGTTTGTATCTCGTTTTCAGGATCGGCATCAGCATCTGATCCACCAGTTGGTAAGGTAATTTCCCCTCCTCCTAAGGACAAACTCAATCGTGTTCCATCTAAACTCAAGGTTTGTATCTCGTTTTCGGGATCGGCATCTGCATCTATACCCGACCCAGGGAGATCGATTTCACCCCCTCCCAATGAAAGACTCAACCTTGAACCATTTAAACTCAGCGTCTGAATTTCATTTGCAGGGTCGGCATCGGCATCCTCAGTAGCATCTTCTTCCACTGTTTTAGCAGTAGTGGCATATAAACTATAGGGAACACTAACTAATTCTTGAGATCCCAGACTTACAAATCCTCCCTGGGAGACATTGGCTTGTACTGTCAGCATGGCCGGCAATCCAGTTCCCCAATCTATCGTTGAGAAATCGCCAGATTCTCGAATCCCTTGACCAATGACTACATTAATAAGACCTTCCTGATTCGCCTGCGTTTCATGCCTCTCTGAATACACATCAACCCCTCCTAGAGAAATCGTTATTCTCACTCCTACTTCCTCATTAGCAACGACATTGCCATCTACTTTGAGGATAGCTTGATAGTTTACTCCTTGAGGAGATTGTCCATAAAAATAGATAGGAATAAAAAGGACAATCATTAATAGTCTTCTAATACTAAAAGTTAGAATGTTCGTGTGGGTTAATCGCATTACTAATTAGTTAACAGTAAAACGTTTTTCCAGATCTTCAGTTGAAAGTAGCAGAAAAGAAATGGAATTACAACAATGGAAAAGCATTACAGTCGACTATATAGTGTATTAATGTGAGAAAATGTACTCATATACTAAGAGTAAAACAGTAATTTTTTACAACCATTACAAAAAGATAATATATCTACTTAGCATAGTGCTTTATTTGCTCTGTGAAACTTTACTTCAAATAGTTACTCCATTCTTTTTACATCTTCTCTAATGAACAAAATAACATCTTTCATAATTGTCATTGATTAATTTTAATGCCAATAGAAGTAAATAAGGGGAACACAAATTCATTTATTGGTACGCTTAAATCTAATCCAAAATTGTAAGTGCCTCTTTCACAATAGAAAGTAGATATTCTTTTTGAGGTCGAACTTTAGCGATCACTTTTATTCCACTATTTAATGTATATAGTAGGGCAGCAATAGCATCAAGGTCTGTATCCTTTGATATCTCCCCTGTTCGAATTCCCCATTCGAGAAATGATCTGTAAATGTTTTCTATATCTCTGTGGTTTTCTATTAAAGTATTTGCTATACACTCATCTCCGGGTATCAATTCAGTAGTTGTATTCACCACAAAACAGCCTTTATTTTCTGAATCGTGTACACTCTGATCAATGTTAATTGCAAATAAGGCTAATAGGCCCTCCTTGACAGAAGTTTGTTGATCCAAAAATTGCTTAAGTATTTCTCTATGGTGGTGTTGGTATTTTGTAATAGCTTTATCAAACAAACACCGCTTCCCTCCAAAAGTATCGTAAAGGCTCGCTCTATTGATCCCAAGAGCATCTACTAAATCTTGAATTGAGGTAGCATAATAGCCTTTCTTCCAGAATAACTTCATCGCCTTTTCCAATACTTCATCTTCTTTAAAAGACTTTGATCTAGGCATAACACACAATTATTTTCATTAAACCCTACTTACTAACGTATATACGAATCTTATACGTAGCGTTCCAGGTTACAAAAATAGATATACCATAGGAAGTGTTAGGAATTGTATCAAAAATCAGGAGCCGCTTCTGTTAAGTAAAGTATAATGATAATTTCTTAGTAGAACGAGTAATTGAATAAGGTAAGATATATGAATTTCCCAACCTATCAAAATCATAGAAGAGCCAGAAAGGAGATGGCTAGATGGTAATTACTCATAAAGCTAAAAAAAAATTCAGGCCGATAATATAAAAGAATTAACCGGCCCTTTCTTTACAGATGAAAATCTTTCAATTTATTCTCAGAAACTACTTTCCCGTCCAATAGGTGAACAATCCTATGACCAAACTCGGCATTCCTGGGAGAGTGAGTTACCATAATAACTGTAGTACCTTTTTCATTCAGATTAGTTAAAATCTTCATGACATCATCTCCATTAGAAGAATCCAGATTACCTGTAGGTTCATCTGCTAAAATTAATTTTGGTTCGTTGACGATAGCTCTGGCAACAGCCACACGCTGCTGCTGTCCTCCTGAAAGTTGTTGTGGAAAGTGATTTCTTCTGTGCATCATATTCATACTTTCCAATATAGCTTCCACCTTCTTTTTTCTGTCTGACGATTTCATTCGAGTGTAGATCAATGGCAATTCTACATTTTCAAACACTGTCAACTCGTCAATGAGGTTAAAACTCTGAAATACAAACCCTATGTGATCTTTTCTCAAATTCGCTCGCTGTTTCTCAGAATACTTTGATACCTCCTCATTAAGAAAATAGTATTCTCCTGAACTAGGGCTATCAATTAACCCCAGAATATTCATCAATGTAGATTTTCCACATCCAGAAGGCCC
This sequence comes from Bacteroidia bacterium, assembly GCA_965262565.1. Lineage (GTDB taxonomy): Bacteria > Bacteroidota > Bacteroidia > J057 > J057 > CBDHFQ01. The sequence continues at coordinate 154,981 of CBDHFQ010000008.1, read as the reverse complement.
CATGATAGAGACAAAATCTCCTTCGGTTACTTCCAGAGAGACTTCATTTAATGCAGTAGTCTCAATTTCTTCTGTGCGATATTGTTTAATTAAGTTTTCAGTTCGTATCATGACATTTATTATTGCAAAATCAATTCATCGATATCTTTATAAGTTTCATAACTTGAAGTAACCACTTTATCTCCTTCCTGTAATCCTTCGAGCACTTCATAAAATCTATCACTTTGTCTGCCTATTCTGATAGGTTGTTTGTAAGCCGATGCTTCAGCATTGTCTAACTTAAATACATAGTTACCCCCGGTTGATTGATAAAATCCTCCTCTTGGAATAAGGGTTGCCATCGTTTCGTCACTTAGCGCTAATCTAATCTGAAGATTTTGACCACGTTTTATCTCATCGGGAGGATCATTTTCAAACTCCATATCTACTTCAAAAGCACCATTCGCTAAAACTTCAGGATATACTTTTCTAATCACTAATGGATGTCGATCACCTGAAAAAATAAACTCCCCTTTAAGTCCAGGTTCAATTCTGGCGATGTAATGTTCATCAATCTGAGCACGTACCTTATATCCATCTAACACATCAATTTGGCCTAAATTCTGTCCTTGCCCTACCGTTTCCCCAATCTCTACTCTTATAGAGGACAATTGCCCTTCTATGGGTGCTTTAATGATCAAGTTCTGCATATTCCGCTGAATAGCATTTAGATTTCGCTCTACTAAACTTAATGAAGATTCCACCTGCGCTAATTGTTGGTCTCTTAGTAAAGAGTCTCTTAAGATCCGTTCTTTAATTAATGCGATTCTCTTTACGCTATATTCATAGGGATTTTTGGCATCTAAATATTCTTGCTCAGAAATCACACTATCTTTATATAGCTTTTCGTTCCTCTCAAACAAGATCTTTTGGGCAATAATATCCGCCTCTACCAATAAAAGTTGTTCTCTTAAATTTAATCCACGTTCTTCCAGGGTAATTCTTGTATTTCTCAATTGATCAGCTTGCTCCAGAAGGTTCGTTTCGAGATTCATAAAACTCAACTCCTGATCTGCATTCCTCAGTTTTAAAATCAAAGCCCCTTTACTCACCATTTCCCCCCCTTCCAGATACAATTCCTCCACCTGACCTCCCATAATGGCATCTACATATACCGTTCTGATGGGAAGTACTTCTCCATTGATGGGAATGAACTCCTGAAAAGGTCCATGCGAAATGGTAGCGATCGTCAACCTGTCTTTATCCACTCTAAATCTCGAAGCGCCAAATGTTCTGGCTAGCATCGCAATAAATGTAATAGCAATCAACGGTATGCCAACATACATGGCAATTTTTTGAGGTGGCCAGTTATTCTTTTTTATGGGACGGTCCATACTCATGATTAAATAGACTATCTAGTAGGTGTAAACTAAGTCTTTGATTTTGTATTCAAACACTGTATTATATGCTATTCTTCTTAACCCAACAAACATGCCATGGAGGTAACACATTTATTATCACATATTTAAAATCAATTTCATGATTTACGACACTATGTATTGTTCCGTAATGAAACATTAATTCTTATAGAGATGGTTCAAATGGGAACATTAAATACTGCCTTGAATTAAGTATAACATTATTAGTAAAAATAAAGGACTTATAAATTCCAGGCGCCATTTCCTCAAAAAAACATTGCAAGCGGCGTCATTCACCCTCTCTTTTTTTGCTGATATCATCCCCCAAAATAGGAGGGCCATATGTAATCATGACATCTCCTACGCTCTTAAGGCTTGAAAAAAGCCGTTCTTTTGGATAATTTCCCTTATTTAGGTGTGACCAATTAGAAATCTATGTTACCTAACCAACTTGCCTTATTTTGTTATATGACCGATCTCTTTTTGAATCATAAGTACTTTTAGCTCATCTAATACGTTGGGATCTTCGATGGTGGAAGGGATGCTGTAAGGCTTACCATCAGCTATATGTCGCATTGTAGCTCTAAGGATTTTTCCCGATCGGGTTTTGGGTAATCGGTCGGCAACAACTACCCGTTTAAAACTAGCTACCGGACCAACTTGCTTACGAACCATCCTGATCAGCTCATATTCGAGTTCCTCTTCCCCAATATTTGTTCCTCCTTTTAGGATGACAAAACCCACAGGAACCTGGCCTTTAAATTCGTCCGCTATCCCAATAACAGCGCATTCTGCCACAGTATCATGAGAAGATACAACTTCCTCAATATCAGAAGTAGAAAGTCGATGGCCCGCCACATTGATCACATCATCTATTCTTCCCGTAATAAAAATATATCCCTCATCATCCTTGTATCCCCCATCCCCAGAAAGATAGTAGCCTTTATACCGAGATAAATACGAAGCTTTGAATCGTTCATCATTGTTCCATAAAGTAGGTAAGCAACCAGGAGGTAAAGGTAATTTGATAGCCACGGATCCTTCTTCATTCCTCGCTTGCTCATTTCCTTGTTTATCTAGAATTCTAATATCGTACCCACATACGGGTAAACTGGCGGATCCTGGTTTAACTGGCAACAAACCATATCCTAAAGAATTGGCAATCATAGGCCAACCAGATTCACTTTGCCACCAATGATCAATCACTTCTTTCTGAAGAAGGTTTTTTAACCAAGTATATGTGGATACATCGCATCGTTCTCCAGCCAGAAACACATTGCGTAAACTAGAAGTATCATATCGTTGGTGCTTTAGGCCTTTAGGATCTTCTTTTTTGATGGCTCTGATCGCAGTTGGGGCAGTAAACAGGATGTTAACTTGATCATCTTGAATGACACGCCAAAATGTTCCCGCATCTGGGGTTCTGATAGGTTTCCCTTCAAACAACACGGTAGTACAACCATAAAGCAATGGCGCATAAACAATATAAGAGTGACCCACCACCCAACCTACATCTGAAGCAGCCCAGTACACTTCTCCAGGCTCAACATTGTAGATATATTTCATGCTGTAGGTTAGTGCAACAGCGTGTCCTCCATTATCCCGAATAATTCCCTTAGGTTTTCCTGTCGTTCCAGAAGTATACAATATGTATAAAGGATCAGTAGCGTCCAGTTCCACATATGTACAAGGAGATGCTTTTTTTAACAATGATGCCCAGTCAACATCTCTTCCTTTTTTCAATCCCGCCTTGACAAAAGGCCTTTGCCAAACAATCACTTTCTCCACCTTATGCTCAGCGAGGGTTATTGCTTCATCCACTAAAGGCTTGTATTGGATCACGCGCTTAATTTCCACTCCACCACTTGCAGTAAGTAATAATTTGGGCTTGGCATCATCAATCCGAATGGCTAACTCTCTGGCAGCGAATCCTCCAAAAACTACGGAATGAATGGCTCCTATACGTGCACAAGCCAGCATAGCAAATACTACCTGAGGGATCATTGGCATATAAATAACCACCGTATCTCCCTTTTCTACTCCTTGCGCTTTTAACACTCCTGCCAGTAATTCTGTTTCTTCCAGCAATTCCCTGTAAGTATATATTCTCCTGGTGTAAGTTACAGGAGATTCATATATCAATGCTGGTTGTTCTGCTCTTCCGTGCTTTACATGATAATCAATCGCCAGGTAAGAGGTATTCAGTTTACCTCCTTCAAACCATCTGTCAAAACCTTTATGATCTTTAGTAACGCCTTGTTTAGGAGGCAAGAACCAATCAACAGCCTTGGCTTGTTCCAACCAAAATATGTCCGAATGTTCAAGACTTTCTTTGTAGTGGGATAAATAATCTTGCATGATATCCTGATTTAAGCGTCCATTTCAACCAAAACCCTTCCCTTCGATCCGCCACCTAGCATAGCATCGATATAAGGATCTAATTCATGAAGTTTACACATTGTTGCGAGCTTATCCATATCTGGAATTCGCCAGTCGGTAGCTAGCTTGTCCCATACCTGTAATCTTGCATTCATAGGAAAGGTAGCAGAGTCAAGGCCTAGCAAATTGATTCCATTGAGGATAAATGGAAATACGGTAGTAGAAAGAATGGGGGAACTCACTAATCCACAAGAGGCGATACTTCCTTCAGATGTGCATCCTTTGATCATTGTCGCCAGCGTATTTCCTCCAACAGTATCAATCCCTCCGGCCCACTTAGGTCTCATGAGAGGCCGACTGGAATCATCATTTACAAACTCCCTATCTACCACTTCAGAGGCTCCCAGGTTAGTCAAAAAATCAGTAAGATCTTCTTTGCCCGTTGATGCAATGACTTCATATCCTGCCTTTGCTAATATTCCAACAGCCATACTCCCTACTCCACCGGAGGCACCACTCACTATAATAGGGCCTTTTTCTGGAGACTGGCCCATCATTTCCATTTTATACAATCCTATTCCCGCCGTTAAGCCTGCCGTTCCTATAATCATCCCTTCTTTTAAACTAAGGCTATCTGGCAAACGAACTACCCATTCTGCTGGTACACGAATATATTCTGCAAATGCCCCATCTGTATTCATCCCTAAATCATAACTCGTGACCAATACTTCTTCTCCGATGTTAAAGTTTTGAACGTTACTTTCCATAACCACTCCAGCCCCATCAATTCCTGGAGTATGAGGATACTTCCTGGTAACGCCTTTGTTACCTGTACAGGATAATGCATCTTTATAATTGAGTGCAGCATAATGCACTTTAATAAGCACATCCCCATCTGGTAAATCAGTTATTTTTCTTTCAATGATGTTTCGTACAAACGTTCCTGTTTCTTCTTCTTTTACTCGAAAAGCTTTAAATGTAGATAATTCCATGTAGCGTAGTATTTAGTAGTATTCGATAATGATTGATGATTACCAATCACCACCTTAGTGTCCTTTTTTGCCTAATAAATACATTCAGAAACAATCTTTCAAGTTAAATCTTCAGGATTACTTCATAATTCTTCAATGTTAATATAATACGGTCCTCAGTATCTCCCATTTACCACTGACTCACAAAGGCACATCTACCTCCCAAAGATAAATTTGCCTTTCTCCTTCATCTATGGGAACTGCTAATCCGACCAACACATCTTCTGTGACCCAATAAACCCTCAAGTCGAACCTATCTTCCATTCCCAATATCTTCCATTCTCTTCCTTCCTTTTTTAATATACTGACAGATAGCACCTTCCCTAAACCATCCAATTTATATAAAGCCTCCTTAAGGGACCAACATTCCAGAAAATGTCTCCACCTATTGTCTTCCTTAATTGACATCAGCTGCTCGAATTCAGAAGGGTTAAACCAATGAACAAATTGTTGGTAGGCTATTTCTCTTCGTACCTCTATATCTACGCCTATATGATTTTGTGCCAATGAGCAGACACAAGCCTCGGAATGATGGGCCAAACTAAATTCAATGGGATGATGGGCTAAATAGGGTTTTCCCGAGGCATCATAAGCTATGTGAATTTCCGTCGGAGCTTTGGAAATATATCTACCCATCACCTTTTTTAAGAAATATCGACTACCTACAAATTCTCGCTTCTTTTTCTTAGGTATATACCTCAGGTATCTGGTAAATTCATGTTGATCTAACACTTCCAGGTAGGATTCATATACTTCTTGTTTTTCTTCTATAGTAGCTTCAGCAGGCTCTATAAAATGAGCAATCCACAAATGAATGTCTCCAGGAATCAGTGGTATGAGTTTCCAATTTCCCTGTATCCAACTTTTTTCTGGAACATTCATTCTTTTTACGTGACTCATATCTATGATTTGTCATACGCCCTACAGAAAATTGCATAAAAATACCTTTTTTTCCCACTCCTAATTTACCTCTAAATATTCTATCCTGACATGAAAATCGGACTTATTGGACTAGGCAAAATGGGTGCAAATATGACTGAGCGCCTTCTTTTACACGATCATGAGGTTGTAGCTTTCGACCTTTCTGAAGAATCCATCCAAACAGTAGTAAAAAAAGGAGCAGAAGGGGCTAGCTCTTTGGAAGATGTATTGGCCAAACTTCCTTCTCCTAAAATTGTATGGCTCATGGTTCCTGCAGGAAAGCCGGTTGATTCAAGTATTGAGCAATTAGCTCCTCATATGAAGGCCGGAGATATAATCATAGACGGGGGAAATTCCTTTTGGAGGGAATCTGTCGAGAGAGGTAAAAAACTGGCAGAAAAGCATATTCACTTTATAGATTGTGGAGTGAGTGGAGGTGTTTGGGGATTGGCTAATGGATATGCGTTAATGTATGGAGGAGCTAAAGAAGCGGTAGACAAAGTAGAACCTGTTTTTAAAGCATTAGCTCCAGAACATGGATATGTATATTGTGGTGAAAGTGGTACAGGCCATATGGTTAAAATGGTACATAATGGAATCGAATATGGTATGATGCAAGCTTATGCAGAGGGATTTGAGATCCTGGAAAGAGCTCCACAGGAGATGGATCTAACCGCTATTGCTAAATCCTGGATGCATGGAAGTGTGGTTCGATCCTGGTTATTGGAATTAATTGGTGATGCATTAGAAGGAGATCCTGACTTAAGCTCAATTAAAGGGTACGTTCCAGACAGCGGAGAAGGAAGATGGACCATACAAACTGCTATAGACTTTGATGTACCTGTACATGTGATTGCAGCTTCTTTATTTACGCGCTTCCAGTCAAGACAAGATGAGTCTTTCGCTATGAAATTAGTAGCAGCTATGAGAAATCAATTTGGAGGACATGCCGTAGTTAAAAGTGGTGAATAATTTTCACCTTTGTTCATCAAACCATTCAATCATTCTATCACGACAAATTTTTTCCCATGGATATAGCATCTAATGCCGTTTTAAGCCAACAGGCAAGCTCCTCATCTAAACCTTCAGATCCTCAGGTGCTTGTCATTTTTGGTGCTTCAGGTGACTTAGCCGAAAGAAAGCTCATTCCTTCCTTATACGATCTCTTTTGCCAACAATTGCTTCCTCCTTGTTTTGCTGTCTTAGGGACGGGAAGATCCAAATTAACAGACGATTCCTTTCGAGACAAAGTAATCGAAGGCATAAAAAAGTATGCGCAAAAAGGTTCGGATGACGACCAAAAAGTTCAGCAATTTGCAAAAATACTATACTATCTTCCCATGAATTCCAAGGAGCCAGATGATTTTGGGAAATTAAAAGTGAAACTTCAGGAATTAGATGAGCAATGCGGGACCGCTGGAAACTATATATTCTACTTGTCGACGCCACCTTTTCTGTATGATGTTATCGCAGGAAATCTGGCAGTACATAAGTTAAATAAAGAAGAGGATAGCTGGAGAAGATTGATCATCGAAAAACCTTTTGGATATAATCTCGAAACTGCTCTTGATCTCAATAAAAAATTAGGGGCCAACTATAGAGAACATCAGTTATATCGGATAGATCACTATTTAGGGAAAGAGACGGTCCAAAATTTATTGGTTACCCGCTTTTCCAATGGTATTTTCGAACCCCTCTGGAACCGAAACTATATTCATCATGTAGAAGTCACCGCAGCAGAAAGTATAGGTGTAGGTAGTCGTGGAGGCTATTATGATACTTCGGGGGCTTTAAGGGATATGGTCCAAAATCACTTGCTCCAATTAGTGGGAATGGTAGCGATGGAACCCCCTACCGTTATAGATGCGACCTCAATCCGAAATGAAACGATGAAGGTATTCCAATCACTCAGGCCTATAGATTTAGATCATTTTGAGGATTTTGTGATTAGGGGTCAATATGTAGCTTCACATGTCAGAGGAGAAGCAATGGAAGGATACAGAGAGGAAGAAGGTGTAGATCCAGATTCACGTACAGAAACATATACAGCTATTAAGTTTTATATCGATAATTGGCGCTGGGGTGGAGTTCCCTTCTACATTCGCACTGGAAAACGTTTACCCACAAGAGTAACGGAGGTGGTGATCCATTTCAAAGAAACCCCTCATCGCTTATTCGCACTTGACTCGCAACAGGGAAGTCAAAACAATCAATTAGTGATTCGTATCCAGCCTGATGAAGGGATTTTGATGAAGTTCGGCATGAAAGTACCTGGGGCAGGCTTTAATGTAAAGACTGTGAACATGGACTTTAAATATAAAGATCTCACAGACCAATATGTTCCTAGTGCTTATGAAAGATTGTTGTTAGATGCTATGCTAGGAGATGCGACTTTGTATGCCAGAGGAGATGCCGTAGAAGCGGCCTGGAAATTTGTAGATCCTATTTTAGACATGTGGGCCAATAATTCAACTATTCCTGTACATGGGTATCCAGCGGGTACTTGGGGACCTGAACATGCTGACCAAATGATAGAAGGTAAAGGATTAACATGGCGGTATCCTTGCAGAAACTTAGCAGATGATGGAATATATTGTGAGTTGTAGAAAATACAACGAAAAAGAGTACCATCCATTCAGTATTCCGTATGTTTGCAGACAAGACGAGTTATTATCATGACAAATTCTAGAATTAAGTATGTATATGAAACGCCTCAGCAAGTTGCTGAGGCGTTTGCTGATGTATTAGCTGAGCGCATATCTTCAACGGAACATTTTCACCTGGCGCTTTCTGGCGGAAGTACGCCTAAATTACTGTTCAAGCTTTTGGCAGCGCATTATAAGGCCAGGATCGAATGGGGAAAATTGCATTTGTATTGGGGAGATGAGCGATGCGTTCCTCCTGATCACGAGGAGAGCAATTACAAAATGACCCATGAATTATTACTGAAGCACGTACATATCCCTCTCCAACAAATACATAGAATTCAAGGAGAAGCCGATCCCGTCAAAGAAGCAGTGAGGTATGGGCAGTTAATTCATGAACGTGTTCCAATGGGTACTTCTATTCCCCGTTTTGATATGATCATGCTGGGAATGGGGGGAGATGGCCATACAGCAAGTATCTTTCCCAACCAAATGGAGTTACTGCATTCAGATAACATTTGTGAAGTAGCGACTCATCCCGATTCCGGCCAACAACGTGTTAGCTTAACTGGTAATGTCATCAATCATGCTCAGGAAATTGCCTTTTTAGTTACAGGAGCTGGAAAAGCAGACCGCTTATATGATATATGGCATCAAGAACCGTCAGAAAGTCCCTATCCTGCCGCCCATATTCAATCTATCGAAGGTCGCACTGTATGGTATCTGGATCAAGCGGCAGCTGAAAGGTTAACTTAATAATCATTTATACATGATATGAAGTTCCTTGTATTAAAGAGGAGGTCCTAAAAAAGCATAAGGTGTATCGAGATCGTATTTCTTATCATAAAGTTATGGACTAACATCGTGAGGAATGGGGAGATAGTACTTTATAAGAGCTACTTGGAGATCCGTCAGACAACAATTATATTAGATTATTGCCTTTTCAGCGGATTACTTTTACTATCTACAACACTCATTTAATGACACCTAGATCTGTTCTGTTCATTGTAGCGTTATCCATACTGACGGTTAACACATATTTCGCGCAACAACCCCCCAACATCATTCTCATTATGGCCGATGATTTAGGCTATGAGACGTTGAGTTGCAATGGAAGTACCTCTTACCAAACGCCCAATCTCGATCAATTGGCACAAGAAGGGATGAGATTTACCCAATGCTATGCTACCCCCCTTTGCACTCCTTCCCGGGTTCAGATCATGACAGGAAAATACAACTTCCGAAATTATGTAGGCTTCGGCATATTGGACCCAAAAGAAAAAACCTTTGCTCACATGCTGAAGGAACGAGGATACAGCACCTGTGTAGTGGGAAAATGGCAGTTATATGGCAATAAAAGGCAAAGGGAATTATCAGGAAGAACCGGAAGTTTCCCTGAGCAAGCGGGTTTCGATGATTATTGTTTATGGCAAATACTGGAAAAGGCTGGCCCCAGGTACAAACATCCATTCCTGGAACTTCCTGGTCAAAAAGGTAAATCATTCAAAGGAGCATATGGCCCGGATATGTATGTAGATTATGGGCTAAATTTTATTCAACAACATAAGGATAGACCGTTCTTTTTGTACTTCCCGATGGCATTGACCCATGAACCATTTCAACCTACACCAGATCATCCCGATTACAAGCATACCACAGAAAAAGATACTGCTTATTTTGCCGCTAATGTTGGGTATATGGACAAATTGATAGGTAAGATGGTGGATAAATTGGACGAATTGGGGTTGGGCGAACAAACATTGATCTTATTTGTGGGAGATAATGGTACGGACACACATGTTATTTCAAGTGTTTCAGAAAAACGCATCCGGGGAGATAAAGGAAGTCCGACAGTCTACGGAACACATGTACCCATGATTGCCTATTGGCCAGGGACCATTAAAGCAGGTCAGGTAAATGATCAGTTGATTGATTTTACTGATTTCTTTCCTACCCTTAGACAAGCGGCTGATGATCAAGGAAAAACAACATCAATAATTACAGAGAGGTCCTTGGAAGAGGCTCCCCCAAATGAAGTATTAGATGGGCTCAGTTTTTACGATCAGTTGTTGAGAAAACCAGATGCAGCGATGAGAAGATGGGTTTTTTGCCATTACGATCCGAATTGGGGAAACAGGCCCAAACGAAGGTACATTCACAATCAAACATGGAAGCTATTTGAAAATGGTGAAATTTACGATATGGTTAATGATCCTGAACACCTTCGACCACTTAAGAAAGAGGCATTGGACAAAGAGGATCAATACATCATCAGTGATCTGTACGCTGCTATGAAATCTCTTAAATAGAAGTTTGATATTCTGGTTGTTAACTCAGATATTGGAAACTTAGCTATGCTTCATTGGCCCAAATCATCCACCTTTACTCATATCAAACCCTATAACAATGAAAGTACGTATTCTCATATTAGTTTTTTGTTGTCTTCCCACTATTACTTCACTTTATTCCTGCCAGGCTCCAGAGGCTCAATCTCATGATCAGGAAACGATCACTACTCGTCCCAACATCATTTACATTTTAGCCGATGATCTGGGGTATGGAGATTTGAGTTGTTATGGACAGCAGAAATTTCAAACGCCTAACATTGATGCCCTGGCTGAAGGAGGAATGAGATTTACTCAGCATTATTCGGGAAGTACCGTCTGTGCTCCCTCTAGATCTGCGCTTATGACAGGTTTACATACAGGACATACTCCTGTTCGTGGCAATAAGGAGGTACAACCCGAAGGACAAACGCCTCTTCCTGCTGCTACTTACACTTTAGCTGAATTATTTAAAGATCATGGATATGCGACGGGAATGTTCGGTAAATGGGGATTAGGGTTTCCAGGTTCAGAAGGTGATCCTAACAATCAGGGAATTGATGAATTTTATGGATATAACTGCCAAAGGAAGGCTCATAATTATTATCCTTATTATTTATGGCACAATCAAGATTCCATTAAACTGGAAGGAAATGAGGGAAAAAACAAAGGTGATTATGCTCCAGCATGGATTCAGGAACAAACACTAGCCTTCATTGAAGATCATCAGGACGAACCCTTCTTTTTGTACGTACCTCATGTGATTCCACATGCTGAATTAGTGGCGCCAGAAGAGGAAATGGCCAGGTTCAGAGGAAAATTTGATCCAGAAACCCCTTATGAAGGTTACGACGAGGGAGAGAATTATCGCAATGGCCCGTATGAATCCCAGGAAGAACCTCATGCTGCCTTTGCTGCTATGGTCAGTTTGTTGGATCAGCATGTAGGGGAAATCGTGGCTAAACTAACAGAGTTGAACCTGGATCAGAATACGCTTATTATTTTTACTTCGGACAATGGGCCGCATCTGGAAGCGGGGGCAGATCCCGACTACTTTGATAGTAATGGTCCACTCAAAGGATATAAAAGAGATTTGTATGAGGGAGGAATTAGAGTGCCCATGATTGCAAATTGGCCGGGAGTGATCGCTGCGGGAAGTACTTCAGATCATATATCCGCTTTTTGGGATTTTTATCCTACTGCTGCGGAATTAATGGGGGCGGAAGTTCCTACAGAGATAGATGGAATTTCTTATGCAGCTACGTTGAGGGGAGCAGGAAATCAGGAACAGCACGATTATCTATATTGGGAATTTCACGAAAAAGGGGGAAGGATAGCGATGCGTCAAGGTAAGTGGAAAGCAGTTCAATACGATGTTAATGCGACTCCTGATGCGACTCCTGAACTATACGATTTATCCGAAGATCTGGGAGAAGAGACTAATTTAGCGGATCAGTATCCCGACCTTGTACAGGAAATGAAAGAAAAAATGATCAATGCGCATGTGGCTTCTGAAGTATTTCCCTTTGGGAAGGAAATGGCAGCAAATTGAGGGGGTTTAATATGTTTCACTTAATTCTCAATCCATATTAAACTCAGCGTCTGTAAGTGCAATCTCTTCATTCTATGTAGTAGTAACTGTTAAGATATATTCGACAGTCGTTATCTAATAATTTAGGGGAAGGGTGCCTTCAGTGGCACCTCTTCTGCTTTGAGTTCTTTCTTAAGTTCTACCAAAGAAATACTCGGCTCATCTTTACACATTTCCGAGGTGCCGGTATATAGGATAAGTTGATGCGCTATTTTATAAACCTGATGCTCACCAGACATCTTAAGGATCATTGGACCAATTTCTCAGGAAGAGTGATAGGGTTTTCATGATACCCCCCCCTTGAGCCCTCATCATTGACCCAACTAACCAATATTCTTCCTATACGATCTTCCTACGGGAATCTTTTTATTTCCCACCACCACATGATCCGCTGCTTTTTTAATCAACCAATTGGTCGAGATAATATACGATTTATGAACCCGCATAAACATATCCTGGGGAAGGATAATCTCCAAATTTTTCAGGGAATTCTGGGTCAAAATCACTTCCGATTCCGTAGCAATATTCACATACTGTTTGCAAGCCTCTATATACCTTACCTCTTCAAAAGAAATTTTAGCCATTTGATAGTCGACCTTAACCCAAAAATGACCTGCCATTTGTTTCTTCCGTTGAAACTGCAAATAATCGGAAGCTTTCTGAATGGCATGCTCAAATCGCTCGAAAGAATAGGGCTTGAGAAGGTAATCTACCACGTCAAGTCGAAAGCCTTCAATGGCATATTCAGCATGGGAAGAACTTATGATGGTAGCTGGTTTCCGTTGAAGTGATCGCAATAAGTCCAAGCCATTCATCCTGGGCATATGAACATCTACAACTAATAAATCAATGGGGTGTTGCTCCAGAAAAGTTAGTGCTTCCAAGGCATGATCGAATCCACCTGCCCATTCCAGATGATCTATTGACTCGACAAAATCTTCCAATAGGTTTAAGGCTAAATCATCATCATCTACTGCCACACATTGCAATGGTTCCATAAGCTTATTCTATTTTTGTTACAACTGAATAAGTAAATCCACTATGTAGCGGTTATTTGCTGGCAGTATGTTCAAGTGATAGCGTGAGGGATATACGAGATCCAATCTTCTCTGTACATTTTCCATACCAATTCCAGATACAGGACTTGAAGAGCGAGCCTCATCCTTGGAATTTTCTACTGTAAATCGTATGCTTTCCTCATTAGCAACCAGACTTATTTGCACAAATCCTTCCGAATCATCTAAATTCCCATGTTTTAACGCATTCTCAACGAAATTAGTCAGTATTAAAGGTTCAATGTCGATGTTCGGTATAGGATCGGGTTTATCAAATCTAATTTTTCCCTTCCATCGGGATTTCATACACGCCAGATCTATATAGTTTTGAATATGTTCCACTTCCTGTTGTAATCCTATTTGGCTATTACCATGATGGGCCATCACATATCGCATCAGATCAGATAATCTCAACAGCATTTCCTCTGCATCATCCGACCGAAAGCGAACTAATGCTCGAATATTGTTCAATGCATTAAAAAAGAAGTGAGGATGAATTTGCGCTTTTAACCATCTCAATTCCGCATCTAGTTTAGCTTTATTCATCATTTCTATCTCCCTGTTTTTTTCGTACCAACCTTCGATCAACTTGCCCCAACTAAACATGATCAGGAAGACCATCGTGTAAGGGATATACACAAAATAATGTCCCAACGTTCTCAACTGAGGAATTTGCCCTTTCGGAATAGCTAAAACATCCAGCTCTACCATTAACATATCAGTCAATCCGATAGCTCCAATGAGGCCAATGATATAGCTAAGATATTTTTTGTAAAGAAAGTAAGTCGAAAATAAATAGAAGTAGTTCAGATATATGGGAATAACCATTAAAAAAATGTGTAGAAAAGTATACAGATGTATCAGTAAAGGAAGTGCATAAAGAGATCTGTCTGATAACCAGTTTACATAATAATTGTAGGATAAAAAATAATACAGTGCCCATATCCCTGCATGAACCAGTAACCTGTAAAGATTCACATAGACATTCATCATCCAATTTCATTAATAAGTAAGCCTTCCCTCTATTTTGTTGAACATTGTAGGTAGTTCATTCGCAAAATCATGCCGTTGGTTAAAAAAATTTCCCTTCCTCCTTTAATAAATGGAAATTCGATCATAGAAATTATTTCACTAACACCTTAAATTATTTTCGATTAAACTATTAATCAAACTTAAACTATTTTCGATATGAAAAACTTCCGATTGACGTGGATTTTTGCTCTAATAGGCTTGCTCTTTACTGCCTGTGATGAAGAAGGCGAAAATAATGTAACTCCTACAGAATTAGATAATAATGAACAGGAAATTGTTTCTCAGTTCCTTGCCGCTGACCATGCCTTTAGCCAAACCTTTATTGCTATGAGCCAATTAGGATTAAACCCCGAAACTGATGCTAATGGTGTTAGGTCCGCTAATTGTCCCAGTTGGATTTTTGAAGGTGAAGAAGGAACACTAAGTCTCGGATTTGATTATGGAGAAAATTGTGAGGATCAACTAGGAAATATCTTTAGCGGGAAAATCCTGGCCACTTTTGAGGGAGAAGAGGGGAGATTCGGCGCTATGTCTCTCATTTTCGACAATTTTATCTACAATGATACTTTGTTAAATGGAACCCTTCAAGGAACGATAGAAGTGGATGATGATGGTACCTCCTTTTTAACAGGAAAACTGATTGATGGATTGTTTAAAATAGATGACCAGAATTCTATTTCTATGAGCTATGAAAGAAGATTTGATTGGAAAGTAGGAAGCAACACGCCTAGAAATACCTCGGATGATATTTTTGAAATTACAGGAATAGGAGAATATGTATCTACCCTGGAAGGAGCTGAATTTGCTTTTACTTTTGAGTCAAATAGTCCTATCACCTATAAGACAGCCTGTGCTCAACAAGGGTCTCCCTATTTTTCAGATGGAGGGTTAACCATTAATTATAGCGAATTGGGAAGTACTAGTATAGATCAATCCTTTTCCGTAGACTATGGAGATGGTAGCTGTGATGCAGATATCGTTCTCACCATTAATGGGACTTCCTTTAATACCAGTTTACAATATTTTTGGTTCTTATAAGAACTAATGATTGTCAGATTTTTTACAGCGACAGACTTACTTATTTCATCAACATACCCATGTCTCATTATAGGCATGGGTATTTGTTAACTCACCTCAAGCAAATCATCCCATCTTGTCGTGTAAGACGGAGATAATTTTTCCTGCTTGGTTTTTCCTCTCTCTTCAAATCCCTGTGCAGCTAATCTGATAGTATTTTTCCCTAATTTTTGGTTGAGTTGGTCGACCAATGAGGCAAGCCTATGGTGTTTTTCCCTATCCAATGTGTCAAATAAGTGCTGCTGATGTATGTGCTCCGGGGTCAAGTCGGAAAGAATAATCCCAGCTTTTTTATATGCGTATCCCTCTTTATAAATACTTCTCAATCCTTCAATTGCATAATGTACAATTTCACTGGATAAATGCGTCGGTACAGGTAATCTGATCTCAACTTGCTCTGAATGCTGGGGTTGATCAGTTCTGTATTTGTTCGTTTTGAGGGATATGATTAAGCTACTGGCACACATACCTTGCAATCTTAGCTTTTCACTACATCTACTGGCGAAGTTGGCAATCACCTCCTTCAACGGTTCTAATTCATCGATCATTCGGCTGAAACTTCTGGAAGTAATTACATGCCTGCGTTTGGCAGGAGTAGATTCTAATGGAAGACAACTTTCTCCCTGTAATTCCTTTAATATCTTCAATCCCACGATGGTCATCTGCCTTTGTACCCAACCATCATCCGCGAGACTAAAATCATAGGCAGTATTCATTTGATGCTGCTTCAATCGTCTGGACAATCCTCTGCCCAGCCCCCAGACATCTTTAATATCTGTCCGTTTTAATGCTTCTTTAATATGATGTTGTCGTACCAATACACATTTTCCGTCAGCCTTGGAAGATGTTTTCGCTAATCTGTTGGCAATTTTTGCAATGGTCTTCGTCGGTCCAATACCCACTGAGACAGGAATTCCCGTTTGCCGCTTGACCTCGAACCAAATGTGATGTGCCATTTCGATAAGTTCTTCTTCCACTGAAGTAGAAAGTTGAAGAAACGCTTCATCTATACTATATACTTCTACCTGGGGAACCAAGCTGTACAAAACGCCCATAACTCTTCGGGACATATCTCCGTAAAGCGCATAGTTTGAGGAGAATACAGCAATCTGATGTTCTTGAATAAGATGTCTTAACTGAAATACAGGTTGAGCCATCTTGATCCCAAGTACTTTCGCTTCCTGGCTACGTGCAATGACACAACCATCGTTATTGGACAAGACTATAATCGGTTTATGTTGCAAGGAAGGATTAAATACGCGTTCACAAGAAGCGTAAAAGTTATTGCAATCAACTAAAGCAAACATACCAAACGACTAGTAAGGATTAATGGCGTAATTCACTACTCCCCAAATTTCCCAGTTCACTTCTTTTGTTAACTTAATGGAGGGAATTTCGTTATTTCCTGCAATCAATTTCATGCCTAAGTCATCGATAAACCATTTCCTCACTATAAACTCTTGCTCTACCACAGCTACAACCACATTTCCTGAAACTGCTTTCCTGGCTCTATCCACGATCAATATAGCTTCATGACATATGCCAAATTCCTGCATGGCATCTCCTTTCATTCGAAGAAAAAACGTAGCAAATGGATGTTTAATCAGGTGTTTGTGTAAATCTATGGCCGGCTCCATATGATCACTGGCAGGAGAAGGAAATCCTGTCGTATTTCCAAAAGCTTCTCCATCTGCATAAGGGATTGTGCTCATAATGAATTGTTTTCAAGTAACATGCAAAATAAATGCCCTATTAATGGTTTACTTATCCACAATAACTACTTTTCCACCGGATAAGTTGTGGAGATTATATTAGTCTGGATCTCAGCCCATGGCATAAGTTGACTATTTTCTGATGTAAAAAAAGCTTAAAAGCTGCGTATCTTGATCATATAGCATAAGTACTTACGCGCAATATTAAACTAACACCCATTAACCTTTCATCCAATGGCTAAAATACCAATTAGGGGACGGAACGCTGTTCGCATCTTTCCCAAAACAGAATTCATCACCATAAAAATTCCCTCAACTCAAACAGTTATAGGAAGCTTTATCATCCTCATCTTTTTATTAAACATCATCATACACATAAGGGAAAACAAGCTAAAAAAGGAGGGCAGTAAAGAATATATACGCCATTCAGCTGGTAGTTTCGTTAGCGAAAGAGGAGCGCAACAACATTCACTGTATCTTTTTGGTGAAGCATCGAGATTCATAGACGAGATAGAGCTATTCATCAAAAAGGTAGATGAAATCAGTCAAAAACTAAAAGTAGCACCCGAGTGGTTAATGGCGATTATGTATTCCGAATCCAGATTTCAATATAAAGTAAAAAACTATAGAGGAAGTGGTGCGATAGGCTTAATTCAATTTATGCCTGCAACAGCAGAAGAATTAGGTACATCTACAGAACAGCTCCAACAAATGAGCCCTGTAGAACAATTAGATTATGTGTATCTATACTTAAATCAGGTCCAACATAGATACGGAAGGTTCCAGAGTATTACTGATGTTTATTTGGCTGTGCTCTTCCCTAAAGCCTTAAACCAAAATGACTGTTACGCTCTTTATTACCAACCTTCAACAAAATACCAAATGAATAAAGGTCTGGATCTCAATAAAGATGGAGTAGTAACTAAAGGAGATATCGATCATTACCTAAGCAAAAATTACCCCATAGCGTATATTTCAACTATATAATTTTTATAAATAAAAAATCATATAAATATAGAGTCACTTGATCGTACATTCCCCAGATGCATGTTGAGGCCTAGCTAAATCGTTCTCTCTAACTAAGAAGTTTTCACATAACATTTACCTAAGATGATCTCTACTTCTGAGAAACAGCTTTCAAGTCATGCTTTACTTCAATAGAAAATATTTTACTCTCTCCATGTTCATCACTAAACAGTTTTATTTTTCCATGGTGTTTTTCCATGATTTTCAGTGCCAGATACAATCCTAAATCATTGAATCCTACTAATGGATCAATTTCTTCTAATGAAGGAGGAAAGCTAGTATGCTTTTGATGGATGGATAGATCCTGTACGCCTATATAAATAAGCTTGTATTCGTGTCCGGGAACAGTGTTTATGACTATTACGTCCTTAGGGGCTGCAAAATCAATTACATGATAAATTAAGCTTTGAAGTACTTGATGAAAATGAGAAGGATCAGCTACCACAAAAAAATCATCTTTAACTCTAAGACATACATTCAGATTTTTCTGCTTCAAAATGACGCGATATTGAGATAATATAGTATTAATCTCAGCAGATACCACCACTTTTTTGGGGGTTAACTGAATTCCTATCACACTATCTGATTTAAGAACCTCTAATACAAAGGATAGGGTAGCTATATTACTTTCCACTAATCTTTTGAGGTTAGCTGCCAGATGATTGATTTCATTATTTGTTGCTTTGCCTACTAATTCTTCTGCCATTTCATACCCTCCCTTCAAAGAGGCTATCGTTTGCTGAGAAAGTATTTCTATGATATCGTGCTTTTCCTTTAATAAATAGTCAAGTTTATTTAGACTGCTTTTTAATGGAGTCAATATTTCTTCTCCCAATGTAAGTGATTCTCCATTTCCGAGAACTAGTTGTTGTTCATTGCTTAAGGATTTTACCGTAGAAATCACCTCCTCCAAAGGAAATAAATGTTTCTTCATTAAATAATAAGACATAGCTAAAGCTTTGACAACAAATCCTATAGCCAAAGCTAATACGAGCCACTTATTCGTTACAATCCCGGGATACCAAACCGCAAGTATAATAATGAATACTAAAGGTAGTGCAATTAATAGTAATCCTATTACTAAAAATTTATAAAAATATCTTGAAAGGGATGAAAAGTCTGAAAAGACTTCGGAAGATTTCATTAATTATCTGGATAAGAAATTAAAATCACCTTACATCAGTGAAAAATTAATGTGGAGAGATCAGCAACGAATACAAATATAATAAATGTAGTCATACTCTCACAAAACAGAGTATTACTTTTAAGTAAATTTTAAGCAACGAAATCGTTTTAATTATTATGCTGCAGTCAAACTTACAACGAAAAATGAATAATTTTCAGAATAGAAAAAAGGTAATTTTTATATTTTTTTTATTTAGCAGTGATTTTTTCACTAAGCACTGCCGCTATGCCTTATGAAATTACGAAGTATTACTTAGTCATTTATACTCAAGTAATGCCATAAATAAATAGTGACATACCCTTCCCATCCTTTCCATCCTTCTGCTAATTGCCGAATTTCCTCTGTTGAAGGCTTCAGAGAACTTCCCAGCAACTTTTTGATTGCATTGATTAAGCCCGCATCCTGGATAGGGAAAGAGGAAGGAATTTGAAGTGCTTTTAATTTTACATATTCAGCAGTCCAGGGACCTACTCCCTTAATTTTTATCAGAAATCGATGGATTTCCTCGGGATCTTCCATATGCAACAACATTTGCTGAGAAAGTTGGCCTTCAGCAATTAAGCTGGCGATAGTGTGTAAATATTCTCCTTTACGCCTGGAAATTTGCATACTTCTCATTTGATCCAGAGATAAAGAGAGAACTTCCTCTGGTTCGGGAAAAGGTAAATAGGATTGTTGTGCCAATGATTCTATTGAATGCCCATTGACCTCTCTCTTTGCTGCAAGGATAAGATTCCGCTTTAATTTGTAGGCGAAGGCAAGATTTATCTGTTGACCTAAAATAGCCCAACAAAACGCTTCAAATAAATTAGGTATTCCAATCAGCCGTAGTCCTCTAAATCTCTCAATAATAGAATACAAGAGGTTATCCTTGATGGCTAGTTTATAAAAAGGAGTGATATCTCTCTCCAAATCCAACCAACTTGTTACATATAAACGAATGGCCTCTTTAGGAATTTCTGTTGATGGGTTATTCAACACCTGTATTGCTAGTTCATTTTCCTCTTGGCTTACTTGAATCTCCCAATTGATATCCCCTAATGTTATGTAGCGGTACACTGTATTGTGATCTACATAATGAGCTGATTCTAATGGAGATCTATCTAAAAATGCCAGACATTGTTCAAAATTAAATAAATCGGGAAGTGTAATTCGAATCGCCTCGTTCATGTGGGAATTATCAGTTTATAGGTAATATACACATTGTACGTATTCATGCCTCTCTTAAAAAGGAAACTACTAACTCAAATATTCCAGATATTTCTTCTCTGGTTTATAGGTTTTCAACTGTTCCAAAGCTGGAAATCCTGCTAATGTAAGTTGCTGAAGGCGTAATTGATAGATCGTTCCCAGCATAATATGCCTCGCTATATCAGCCACTTTTCTTTGAGATACTTCTTGTAAATAAGTAGACTTTACCCACTGATTGAAGCTGCCCATAGAGGGTCCACACCAGATTTGATAATCTACTTTCCTTTCGGATTGTCCTTTTGTGGCCCAATATGAAGATAACCCCAGGTACCATCTAAACATGAGTGCCATTTTACGCTTGGGTTGTTGTTCCGCTCTTGAAATTTGATCAGGATCGCGTTTCTCAAAGAAGTTTTTAGTTTCTTCCCAAATATCCTCTAACGGCTTCTTAAAAAGCTGTTGCTCTAATTGTCGGATTTCATCGGGGGGAATAGCTGCTAGAGACTCGTAATGTTTGTAATATTCATACAATTTTTGGGCTCTCATCCCAAACATAGAACCTCTTTTTAAGACCTGCACTTCCACCCCCATTTCAAACATATCAGCTGCTGGAGCCATCATCACATCCGGGATAGTAGCTTGTGCGAGTAACTCCTTCACCTGAGGACTGGTACCGGCTTCCACAGATGCTTGATTAATAGAACCCGTAACCACATAGGCGGCCCCCATGGAAAATGCAGCAGCAGCAGCAGCAGGTGTTCCAATTCCTCCGGCAGCACCTACGCTAATATCCGCGATATAAGGATATTGCATGGCTAATTGGTTTTTGAGAGAAATAATAGACGGAAGGAGACCTACTAAGGGTCTGTTGTCCGTATGTCCTCCAGAGTCTGCCTCTACAGTAATATCATCTGCCACAGATACCTTTGTTGCTAATTTTGCCTGAAATGGGGTAATATGCCCTTGTTCTACCAGTGAAGTCAATATTTCTATGGGAGGAGCCTTCATAAATTTTTCTGCCACTTCTTTTCGAGAGATTTTAGCGATAACTCTACGGCGCTTTTGGATATTTCCATCTGGCATTAACCTTAAACCCGAAGCCTTAAATCGGACAATATGTGGAGTAAGATCTAAAAAAGCAGAAGCTTCTACGACTGAAATGTCCTCCTCTATATACAGTTCTACTGCCTCCTTTTCTAATTTTTCTTCTGAAGGGCTGTGAATCAAATTTATACAAAAGGGTAGCTCCCCAATAGCTTTTTTAATTTGATGGATTTCAACTGCCAGCCTGTCCCTGGAAAATCCGGCAGCTCCAAAACTACCTAAAAATCCCGCTTTACTCATAGCTATGACCAACGCTGCCGAAGCTATACCATTAGCCATTGCTCCTGACATATAAGGATATTTCACTCCATATTTCTTACAAAAATCGCCTCCACCTAATTGGGATATATCGATCTTAGGTAAGATGGACATCAGGTGTAATTGATTCCCTGGCTGAACATGCAAACTATTGACGAGCCCCCACTCTTCATTAAAAGTTCCAACCACATAAGAATATCCCAACTTCAGCAAAGCCTCTTTTATCTCTTCAGGAGCATAGATAAATGTTTCCCTATTGGCAGAGAAAGAAAAAGGGAACAACTGAGATGGACTGGATGAAATAGTTGTTAGATTCATATACTTGGCGATTTAGTTGATTCCGGTATGAGAAGAAAAAGGATTCGATAACACAGAAATGCCCAGTTGCTTTACTTCATAAATTCTTTGTTGATCATTAAATAAATGGCCTTCAGCAGTAATATCTACCTTGTCATCGCAGATCTGAATATCCTGAATATGCATTTCCACTTGCATCAATTCGTGATCTGGCAGTATCTGGCCCCTATATTTCCAGGACGTATGATGTGGAGTCATGGGTATAATCACTGGATCTAATAAAAAATCCCCTATTCTTTGCCTGAGAACAAACAATTTCAATCCTTGGATCATTGCTTCTATCCCTAATGAACCAGGCATGACCGGATCATCTTTAAAATGATTTTTAAAGTACCAATCCATCGGATCAATATGTTTAATGCCGTGAACATACCCTTTTCCATATATTCCTCCTTCGGGTAAAATTCTTACTTCATGTAGTAGATTCAATTTCCCTTTCTTCATCCTTAAATGTGATTCATCCGAAGGAGTCGTATAAAATAAGGATAAAGCGGCTTCGTGAGATAAGGGAATAGGTAAAAGTCTAGGAGCATGCTCCTGATACCAGATACTAGATGATCCTTCCTTATCAAGCCCTGCCTGATGTTTCAGCGCCATCTCAGGAAAAAAACCAAAACTGGCAGTTCCTTCGAAGAACTCCTCCGACCCGCTCATTAATCGAAAACTGAAATGAAGGATAATGGTCCCCCCCATAAAAATACAGGAAGTCAAAATAGCATGAGCATATATAGTCGTTCCTCTTAGATCGGGTAATTGAGAAAGGGAAGCAGCGCCATCAAGATTCCGAAAAAACAGGTCTTTCTCAGGATATTGTAGAATACACCCCATATAAGCGGCAATCATTCCACAAGGTTGCAGGGCAATTTCCATAAGTATCGCATACGGAACATGGGGGTGTGCATTATCTGAGATATACCAAGCATCTGATGGTACATCGTATTCCGAAAAAATTTCCTTCTCTGTTTGATCGAAAGTAAATCTTGCTCCGCGTATGTGTCTTACTCTTGACATCAAAGCCAATGAACCATTGGGTTGACGAGCATATCTTCGCCCTCTAAATGGGAGAAATTCTTTCCCCAAACTTTTCACAATATCCCCTTCTGCAAATTCCTTGATATCTTCTTCGTTTAACACATATTTTTTTCTTTGGCTATTCATCAAGCGTAAAGGAATAGAGAAAGGAGTTGCATAGTGGGATGGAAAGAGGCTGTCAAGACGCATTGGTACCTTATGACTTAATAAAATAGCCATCGCTTTCATCAATCCCCACTGATCATCTACTCCTTTTTTATTCAGACTTAAGGAAATAAAGGATGAATCTCTTAATATATCTTGTATCCAACGGGTACAATGAGCATCTGTCCCTAATTCTATAAATATACGTCCTCCATCTCCATACGCTGATTGAATCACCTTAGGAAAGTTGACCTCCTGACAACATACCTCTGCTGAATTTTTTGCAATGAGTTCGGGAATTAATGGTAAAGGTTCTCCAGAAATACTAGAATAGAATGGAATATCTGGTGTTTCCAACAGTTCGTTGGTATGCATTCTCACTATAAGATCCCATTCTTTCCTTACAAAATCGTGATGGGCTAGATTATGTATATCCAAAGGGATAAATGTCATGTTTAAGGTAGCAAGAAAGCTTTCACATACTCGTTGATCCCCGGAGATAACACATTCCTCAGGAGTATTGATAAAAGACAAATATATGGGCTTATCAGAAAATGTTCGGAGTTTCTCCTGAAGTGGGGCCACAGGAGAAAATATGAGATAACTTTTCCAATATGCTTTTGCCTGAGGTGCCGGCAAATTCCATACTTCTGACAGAAGTTCCATGTTACCAGCAATTCTTTTCCTAAACAGAGGACTTCTGATAAAGGTATGTTCCGAATGATACGAATCCCATACTTCCAGGGCATACCACATAGTCGTAGTCTCTCCCATACTATATCCTAACACCATATCCGGTTCCAGATGAAAGTGCTCTTTCATCAAATAGGTATACATACTGGATAACACTACTCCCGCACTAATCATGGGAATCGCTTCCTTTTTAAAAGCTTCGAATAATTTTTCCGCTTGACCTTTCTCCATTGGATAGAGATAAGAGGAAGGAAGTACAGCAGATATATCGGAAACCCTATATCGTAAATAAGCCCATATATCTGGATAACGTTCGAATAATCCCTTAGCCATATATGGATACCCACTTGCAGAACCGGGATAAACAAAAACGATCTTCCCTTCGGGATAAAGAGGGCTTGGAGTAAAATAGCTTCCCGAAGGTGTTATCCAGGGCTTAGCTGATACTATAGATTTCCTGATTCCCTCCTTAGCAGAGGTGATATCTCTTTGAAGCTGATGCCCCTGCTTTCCAACAAAGGATATCGTATAAGCATCGGGCCTGTAATTTTTCAAATAGCGAAATGAAACTAATGCCAGATCGTCAGATTGACTCAACTCATCCGATAATTGTTCGATATGCTCTAACAGTTGATCCACCCCATTTCCACTCACAGGAATAAGAACAGGATCACCTGCTTTAGGTCCACATTTCACCTTCCTGGGTACTTCCGAATATTCTCTCAGAACCAATTGAATGGTAGTGGAATGGGATTCCTTCCACGTCAAGTTAAGCTTTCTGTGTTCCTTATCTCTTGTAATCCAGGGAAGCTGTTGATCAGGCAAGGCAGGTGAGATGATATTCCTTACAAATTCCCTCGGAGGTAAATAGTTATACGTTAATGCTTTGAGGGATACAAATAATTGATCAAATAAACTTGATATAGATGAATTATTGATCGATGTATTATGTGGATCCGTCAAAAAAGGGGGATTAGGTTCCTTTGAATGAGTTAGATGTTCCAATAAGGCATACCCATTCTTTCTCTGTATATCATCTTCTCCTACCTCTTCCAGCACCATCGCTTTAGCCTTCCATCGTGGTTCATCAATATTTATCTCCTTGGTTACCAACCCTAATACCACAGCAGATACTTCTCCAGATCTAAGCCAACTTTCAGCTGTCCTTAATACATCTGATATGTAAGTGGTATGAAGATCCAAAACGAGTGCTGGTCCCGAAAAATTATACCTAGCCGAAATACGTGAGGCCAATAAATTGGGTAGAAACGAACTTAAAGCAGCCATGGAAATATCTACTTCCAAATGAGCTGCTCCCTGTATTTCTCCAATGATCATCACCCCTACATTTTGCTTTTCTTTGCTGTCCTTATCCCAACCTGCATCAAAAAGCGCTTCAGAAGCGACTTTTAACATTAATTTTTGTAATGGACTTACTGCAGATTTATCCACTGGTGGGATTTGATCCCAGGAAGGATCGTCTTTGGGCAATTTTTTATCGCAGAAGCTGGATAATCCGCTAAATACGATGGAGGAAGTAGCTTTTTTTGAAGATAGCTGAGTTAATGTTACAGGTGCCAATGGGAGATGCACTCTTGCTTGTTGAAATTCTGGCGTACTTACAATCAGATGTGCATTTACTCCACCAAAACCGAAAGCATTAATTCCTGCAACTATTTTATGCGCTCCTTTCCAAGGTTCAGGCTCGGATAATATGAGGTCTTTGGAAGTATTTACAGTTTCATGTAAGTCTGTTATTACATGGGAAGCTGTCCAGCTATGATGTTTAAAATTTAATATGATTTTAACTAAAGATGCCATTCCCGCGGTAGACAGTGTATGCCCAAGTTGCCCCTTTACACTTCCCAATAAAGGTAAATGATCATGTGAAGAAAAAAATGTGTCTATACTTTCTAGTTCAATTTTATCTCCTTTAGGCGTCCCACTGGCATGGCATTCCAGATAAGATACCTCAGTGGGAGATATCCCGGACGCTTCATAAGCTTTATCCAATGCCAGTAATTGCCCTTTAGAATTTGGGCTGAAAAAGTGTTTCCCTTTCCCGTCATTTGACCAGCCTTGACCTTGAATGACCGCATGAATAACATCACCATCGTTTACAGCGTCTTCCCATAATTTTAACAAAACGACTGCTGCACCGTGACTCACTTTTATTCCTTTAGATTGCTTGTCCAAAGGAATGAAAGGTCTGTTATTCTTAGCATAAACCCTGGCAGTTGAAAAGAACCGATAAGCCTGTTCAATAGGTATATCGTTGATAGCTCCGGCCAGCATTTGCTTGACATCTTTGTTCCAAATACGTTCGCACGCTAAACGGATCGCATAAAGAGAAGAGGCAGAAGCTGCATCAATTTTTTGTATATATGAAATGCCCAGGCTTTCTTTCCAGATATGAGAACGTCTTTCCATTGGCATGACTCCTAATACCATTCCTAACTCTTCCTTAGCAGACGATATGTTTCTTCCCTCATCTAAGGCAGTTTTAGTGGCATGATATAACCACTTATCCCCTTCTTTGGATAAGGTGGAACCAACTTCATTTGCAGTTAGTAGATCATAATGCGCCCGAAAATATGGGTCAAAATCATCAATAAAGCCTCCTTCCCAATATTCAGATGGATTGAGCTTCTCTAATGCCTCATTAGAAGCATGAACTACTTGAGGCTCAGCTGGTGCATATGCTCGAAACACTTTCTTCCTGCTAAGCAAGCGTTGCCAAAGCGATTCAGGTTGAAAAGCATAGGGGAAAACGCACCCCATTCCGATAATAGCAATAGCTGGTTGATCCATAACTTAGGCTTTTGTCCAATCAAGTTGTTTACTAATCGCCACTTCAGCTCCAAGGGTACGCATATATAATTTTCCTTTCTCATCGTATACAAACACATCAGCCACCACTTTAAAGGGCGAATGGCTCTTTATTTCAGCGGTAGCGTAAAACATGGTGTCGAAGGGAATAGGCCTGAACATATCTACGCTCTCTCCTTTTACAGGCAAGCCCGAAGATTCGTAATATGCTCGTACCCAAACTCCCATGCCTTGATACTGTACATCTGTCAAAATGGGATTCAGTATGTGAACGGGAAAGCTACCCATCACCTCTTGCCCTGGCATTTTCCCAATACAGCGCATGACGATTTTTTCTTTTGTCATGCTTAACACTTTATCTATTCCCTGGAACACAGGCCCGTGGAACATAATCCGTTTTCTATAAATTTCCTCTCCTTCTAAAGATCCCTCTTCATCTACTTGGTGGTCATAATACGGTATCGTAGGTATTTCTTTTGAAAGATGTACTTCCGCCTGATAGTGATATCGTGGAAGCGTCGATGGCTGATGACTCCACACTTTGATTTCCATCTGAATTTCCTGTTCATTTTTCAAAAGCTCTTTAACTTCACATTCACATTCAATTTGATCCTTGCCTTCGAAGACTACTCCATTAAACAATTTGGGATGTTTAATGGAAACCAATCGATATGATGGATAAAAATGGGCAGCTAATTCTCCTAACCAACTGACTGCGTGTACCATAGGAAGCACAGGATTTCCCAAAATCACATGATCGTATAAAAAGGGATTATCAGACAAGGAGATGAACCGCTTTACCTTGTGGGTTTTTAGCGTTGAACTAATATCAGAAGATGGTTTAGGTAGTGGATCACCAATGATGACTATGACCTCATCCTTGTGTTCCTTAGCAAACTCATTCACAAAAATGTTAGGCCCATCTTCTGAATTAATCATCCTGATATGATGCTGTGCAAAATATTGTTTCAATGCGGGTGTGACCATACCTGAATCCCAGGGACCCCAATTAAAAGCTTTTACATGGCAGTTAGGATAAGCTGCCTTGAAGGCCTTGGCAAAGCTATTTAACATTCCGTTGGCACCAGCATAATCTGTTTGCCCAGCATTTCCAAACCATGCTGCTACAGAAGAAAACAATCCCAAATGAGTCAGTTTAGCTATATCTAACACATCGAGTATATGGTATAACCCACCTATTTTCACCCCCCAAACATTATCTATATCTGTCGCGGTCTTTTTTTCAATCAATTTATCCGATAATCTTCCTGCACCGTGAATTAATCCTGTAACAGGGCCATACCGATCTTGCAATTGTTGAATATCCTTTTGCCATTTTCCTGCTTTACTTATATCACCTCTTACATATTCTACCTGGCATCCTAAGGTTCGCAAGGCTGAAATATGTTTCCGTATTTCCCATGCTGCTTTAATAGCATAATATTGTTGATTGACTATAGGTATAGAGACAGGTGCTCCTTCTGCCTTCAGGCTTTCCATGATGTTTCGTTTGGTAGAAGACTCACTCATATCTTCGCCCATCCAATGTGGAATGTTCACTTCGGCATCTGAACTTCCTACCAATATCACTGTACATGGAAATTGTTGTACCCACTTCTTCAGACACACATATGTTACTCCTTTAGCTCCACCACTTACTAGAAATACTGCTTTTTTGTCAATATTGAAGCTCAATTCTTTTGGCCTATGTTTGGGTGCTTGTAAGTTAGCAACGGTTCGATCAAGGTTATCTCTGATAGTAATTGAAGGATGAAGATGATGAGGTGCTTTCCATTCTTTAAGAATATGATGAACTTTATCTTTAGTAGAACTGTGAGCAGGTAAATGAAGATGTTTTATCAAAGGTTGGGGCCATTCTCTTTGTAATGATTTAGCAAAGGCAGACAACATTCCCGGAACCAACTCAACCAATGGCGCTTTTTCTTCCCTTGAACCATCGTTTGTTGATCCATCCTGAGAGATCATTAGAAAAGAACCTCTTCCTTTTGGCTGGTTTTTGGATACCTTTTCTGATAAATGTTTCGCCCACCAATATACCTGCATCATACTAGCCTGGGAACTTCCCCATTGATCCGAAAAATCTCCAGAAAGTAACTCAGTCTCAGGATAGACCAAAATAATTCCACCCATCTTTTCCCCTTGTCCGGAGATTTCCTGAATAAGCTGGTGAATGTGTTTTTCTGTAGGCTGTATCAATGAGAAAGACTTCAAGTGATGAGATCCCTTCACTTCTGCCTTATTCTCTTCCCCCATCCATACCATTACTACTCTTATTCCTCTTTGTCCTAATGCCTCTTGAAGCGCTGAGAGCAATGGATCATTTTTTCCGATCAACAAACAGCATTGGTTATCGGGAAAGTGATCGACCAACTCATCTGCCAACCCCACCCACTGCTGCCTTTCATACCAAATGGGAATATCTCCTTCAGCTAGTCTATGTAATTTTATGATCTTGGGTTGATGATCAAGTTTTTTTTTTATGGTTCCGGTTTTGACAGAAAGTGTCTCTGCCACCTGATCGACGATTTCCTGTAAGGTCCTTAACTCCGCCAACATCTGAGGATCTGTTTGCCGTAATGAAGGATATTGTTCCTGCATAGCCCCCAGGATTTCTACCCTCTTAATAGAATCAATCCCTAAGTCCGATTCCAGGTCCATCGTAAGTTCCAACATCTCTACTGGATAACCCGTTTTGATACTGATGACTTCAAATAATTGCTGGACAATCTCAGAAATAAGATGTGGCTCAGTTAATCTTAGTTCCTCATCTAGTGTATTGGGACCAGTAGACAAATTGTCAGTTATATTGGGAGGAACCTCAGGATGATGTGTTTCAGCCACCTGATCGACAATTCCCTGTAAGGTCCTTATTTCTGCCAACTTTTGAGGATCCGTCTGACGCAGAGAGGGATATTGTTCCTGCATAGCTCCCAAAATTTCTACTCGTTTGATAGAGTCTATTCCCAGATCTGACGCTAAATCCATGTTGAGTTCCAGCATTTCTACCGGATAGCCAGTTTTTGCACTTATGACTTCTAATAATTGCTGAATAATTTCATGTACCCCATCTGAGGAAGCTGGTAGGGTTGAAGTTTCTTTTGCTACAGGATTTTCAGTTGATAGATCGTTTGGTACAAAAGCGGGGGTAACATTCGAAGCCTTAACTTGGCTTGCAGAAATAGTATCGATGGGTTGGGAAGAAGAAGCTGAAGCGTTTGATTGAAATATCGCTTCCACCAATTGTTCCAAACTTAATAATTCATCTTTAGTCGCATCATCGATATGAACAAAAGCAGAATAATTCCTCTCCATTTCCTCAAAAAGCTCTTTTCGCTTTACCGTATCTATTCCCAAATCAATGGCCATATGCATTTCGGGTTCAAGCATTTCCGGTGGGTAGCCTGTAACTTTGCTGATCACTGTTGTAAGATCCTGAAAAATATCGTCTTTGGTAATTTCCGGGGTAGGAAGCTGGATATTGGTTTGAGCTGAAGAAGGTACACACTCAACAATTTCTTGAAGTGTGCTTAATTCAGCCAAGCTTTGTGGATCTAGTTCCTTTAATGAAGGATAGTACTCCTGCATAGCTCCTAAAATCTCCACTCTTTTGATGGAATCAATTCCCAGGTCTGCTTCAAGGTCCATTTCAAGCTCTAACATCTCAGAAGGATATCCTGTCTTTTCACTTATCACAAATAGTAATTGGGTGATGACCTTATCAGAAGGTTTCTCTTGGGTGAGTGTTTCCGTAGCGGACAGCACCTGAACGGGCTTTACAATGTTATGTCCATTGCCATTGGTAGATGGTAAGTCTGCTTTCCGGAGAGGTTCTTCCTGATGAGAAGCAGGCATTCCATTTCCATGCTCAGGTGTTTGATCTTTTTCTGACGTATTTGATTGAAGTAAAGAAAGCTGATCTCCAAGAACTTTCAGCTGACGATTGACTTCTAATTTGAGTTCCTGGATTTGCTCATGGCTTTGTAGTTGAAATGACTCCTGCACCTCTTTTATAAGCTGCTTCAATGCTGATTTTGTCAGATAGTTATTTTCATCATTGGCTCCAGATGCTATTTCTACTTCATTATTTTTCTGATGGACAATGTTAAGCTCATCCTTCCTGGTAGTGATTGTTTTATTTACTTTCTCTTCATTAGTCTGGGAATCGCTGGAAGTTATAGCTTCTTTAAAGGAGGTTACTCTTTCAGGACTCACATAATTATTGCCGCTAATTTTCCATTCGTAGGTTGAGGTTAGATTTTTCACCTTTTTTGAAGGTGGATGAAGGAAATCGGCCATTTGCATAGATCTCCCTAATAGCTGGAGACTCAAGCCACTAAGAAGTATTTGTTTTGAACTACTTACTTTAGGATTTCCGTTGACGGGAATAGAAATATGAAATTTATCAGAAAGGATGGTACTGATGAGTTTACTTAATACTCCTTTAGGTCCTACTTCCAGGAAAATCCTGGCACCATCCTGATACATGTGCTCTACCATTTGATGAAAGTGGACACTTTCAAGCAATTGGCGAGTAAGCATTTCTGAAATAAACGAAGGGGTTCCTTGATAGGGCTTTGCTGTAGTATTAGCGTAAACAGTTTGGTTGAGCGATGAAATCTGAATATTTCTTAATGCATTGGCAAAAGTCTCTTGTGCGTTAGCTACATAATGTGTGTGGAAGGCGGCTGAAACAGCTAATTGGATGGTATGTATTTTTGCTTGTTTACACCTTTGCTGGAATGCTAAAAGGTCGGTATTCGCTCCTCCCAGAACGAGTTGTTCCGGAGAATTTATATTTGCTATGCGTAGATGGGGAAATTCTTTTAAGATGGAAGCTATGTGAGCCTCACTTGCTTTGACTGCTAACATTCCACTAGCAACACCAGAATTTTCGGAAGCAGCTTGCATAGCTTTTCCTCTTTGAACCGCAAGTCGGATAAATTCCTTATCACTAAATGCTCCAGATGCCCATAAAGCACTAAGTTCACCGAAGCTATGTCCTCCGAACATATCTGCCTTTAGCCCCGCTTTCTTAAGTAGTTTATACATTCCCATACTTACAGTTCCAATCGCTGGCTGGGCAAATACCGTTTGTTTTAGAATTTGTCCTTGTCGAGCGACCTCTTCAGATTGTAAAGCAGGAACTGGATATAACACTTTGGACAAGGGAGCTAGACCAAATTCTTGTAGGCAACTATCTGCCAATTCTATCGCTTGCCTCATTTCCTGAAACCCATTTGCCAACTCAACCCCCATATTGAGGTATTGAGAACCTTGGCCGGAAAACAGGATAGCCACCTTCCCACCGACATTTCCAGAGGGAACAACGCAGATTCCATATAAGGGATCCATCCAGAAATGGTCAAATTGATTTTTCTTTTCCAAATAATGTAGCTGAGCTAATAACTCCGCCTTCTCCTTAAATAGTAACCCTATTTTCAGTTGGCTTGATTCAATATCAGGAAAATTTTCCGCGTGAATCAGTTGTTGGAAAGTAGTATCCGATTCCTGACCGGACATTTTATCTCTTAGCGTCAATAGTTTTTCCTTTAAGGAATTGACATCTGCTGCCTGGATAATATATTGGTGCCATCTATCGTGAATCCTATCACTCCCGGGTAATTCTTGTTGTTGTTCTTCTAATACAGCGTGTACATTAACTCCTCCAAATCCAAAAGCACTTACTCCAGCTCTTCTTGGATGTCCATTTTTGAGCCAAGGTCTGGTCTTGGTATTGAGATAAAAAAGAGAGTTCTTTTCTACTATAGCTGGAAGCGGATCATTAATATTGATAGTGGGGGGAAGCACTTTATGGTATATGGCCAGTGCTGCTTTAATCATTCCAGCAGCACCAGCTGCTGCCTTAGTGTGGCCTATCTGAGATTTAACACTTCCCAGAGCAATGCTATGTGGTTCTGTCCCTTTTCTATCTGCAGCAAATAAGGAAGTAAGGGAATGAAATTCTGTTGGATCTCCTGCGGGTGTTCCTGTGCCATGTGCCTCTATTAAGCCAACTGTATTTGGAGTTATACCAGCCTCAATATACGCCCTTTTCATGGCAAGTTGTTGTCCTTCAGAACGTGGCGCATAAATACTTTTAAATTTCCCATCGCTAGAGGTTCCAATTCCTTTAATAATAGCATATACTCTGTCTCCATC
Organism: Bacteroidia bacterium; assembly: GCA_965262565.1. GTDB lineage: Bacteria > Bacteroidota > Bacteroidia > J057 > J057 > CBDHFQ01. Next base: position 121,817 of record CBDHFQ010000008.1, on the reverse strand, counting down.
TCTTTTTGCATCTTCTAATCGCTTTAACACCATCATTCCGACCCCTTCCCCTATCAACATTCCATCAGATGCTTTATCAAAAGGGCTGCTTTTACCTGAAGGTGAAAATGCAGGCGTTTTACTAAAGCACATATACATGAAGGGGGAATTATCCGTATCTACTCCCCCTGTTATCACCATATCTGCTCTGCCAGTAGTAAGTTCAGTGGCAGCCATATTTAGCGCACTCATAGCTGCTGCGCAAGCAGCATCGACTACACAATTAATTCCGCCTAAATCAAATCTGTTAGCAATTCGACCAGCAATTACATTTCCCAACAGTCCTGGGAAACTATTTTCATTCCACTCTACGTAAGCTTTTTTAATATTGGATACAATCTTCTGAATCTGCGATTCCTCTAACCCCTGTGCCTCCATTACCTTTCTCCAAACAGGTTCCTGTAACCGACAATTAAGCGGTTTAATTAATTTTTGACCACCCCCCACACCCAGAATGACAGCTGTCTTCTGCCGAATAGCAGAAGTTAGTTTTGGAGATTTCCAACCATATCCAGCATCTTCAAGGGCATTTCTGGCAATAATCAGAGAAATTAATTGAGATGAATCAGTCACTTCCAACAAGTTGGGAGGCAAGCCAAATTCAATAGGATTAAAAGATAAATCAGGGAGAAAACCTCCCATCTTAGCATAGGTTTTGTCTGGAGTTTTCGGATCGGGATCGTAATAGTCTTCCACAATCCATCTGGAATCTGGCACTTCCTTGATACAGTTTTTTCCCTCAAGAATATTCTGCCAATAGGATGAAAGACTATCAGATTCTGCAAATGTAGCAGCCATACCAATAATGGCAACAGGACGATCCTGTAAGTGAATGTGAAAATTTTCACTCATGATGTATGCTTTTTAGGTTGAGGAACATCGATCTTATGTATCAGGATTTCGTATTGAGCTCTACCTTTGTCTGTGAGGTAGGGCAATACGAGATTCCATATCATATTAAAAGTAAATTGCTTATCTATCACTACTCCACAATTATGTAGTAATCGCTTCTGAGAGGTCCAGAACGTATTGATCAGCCAGGCTGTATGTACAATTCTATCAAAAATACCTTCTTCAGGTTCAGGAATGATTAATCCACGTCCTACGTAAAAATCGAGTAACATTCTTCCTTGATCTATAGCATTCTTAATGACTCTGCTATGCCGCTTTTCAATCTCGGGATATGTTTTTACGATCTGAGCTAAATCCAGAAAAAAGAAAAGATATCGTTGTTGAAAGTGATATAAAAAGGAAAGCATTTGTTGAAAGGTTTCCATAGAAGCCATTGAATTGGGACGTAATGCTTCCTTCATTTCTTCATACATCTGATCATAAATGAAATGTAGGAGAACCTCTTTATTTTTGAAATGATAAGCTAGATTCCCAGGACTTATCTGCATTTTTTCCCCTAATCCACGCATGCTGGCTTGCATAAAACCGACTTCATTAAAGTAGATAATTGCTTCAGCTATAATGCGCTGTTTGGTTTCAGATAGGGACATAGCATCATCTTAATAAGGGGTAACCTACAAAATCTAGAACACCTGACCTAATATTTTGGCAAAAAAAAGAACATGCGTTCTAATTTAGTTGTTTTCTTACCCATTTAACTGGATGATTTAATGTAAAGCATATGCATTTAAGGTTTTCCAGCGATTTAGTGAGCATGAGAATAAATAAGTATATTGGAATTCAGGCTAAGCTTGTGGTTCAAAGAGGAAATGTTATGACTAACGATATAGATTCTAGCAAGGGAATATTGATAGTTGATGATGATAAAGATGTGTTATTGAGTGCAAAAATGGTGTTGAAACAAAAGTTCAAAAAAGTATTCACCGAAAATGAACCACATCGAATCAAAGCTATGCTGGCAGACCAACTAATAGATCTGGTATTACTGGACATGAATTTTACTATGGGCTTTACCAGCGGTAAGGAAGGTCTTCGTTGGCTTAGGATTATTAAAAACAATTATCCTTCGGTTAAAATAGTACTCATGACTGCTTATGGAGATGTCGGTCTGGCTGTACAAGCGATGAAAGAAGGAGCATCAGATTTTGTCCTTAAGCCTTGGGAAAATCGTGCCCTTTTATCTACGATTCTTCATGCTCTGCAGGAATCCTCCACACATCATTCATCGCCCTCTTCATTTTACAGAGAAGAAGCTATGTTGGCTGAGGTACATAAAGATGAATATAGATCGGGAATTATAGGTAAATCAGATTCGATGAAACGCATCTTTCAGTTGATTGACAAAGTAGGCCCCACAGATGCCAATGTATTAATTTTAGGAGAGAATGGTACGGGCAAGGAATTAATCGCCAAAGCCATTCACAAGCGCTCAAACAGAGCAAAAGCCTCATTTGTCCAGGTAGATGTAGCGACGATACCCGAAAGTTTGTTGGAGTCTGAGTTATTTGGCCATGTAAAAGGGGCATTTACCGATGCTAAAGATGACAGGAAGGGATATTTTGAAACCGCTTCTGGAGGCTCTCTTTTTTTAGATGAAATTGGTAACATCAGCTTATCAGCACAAATTAAACTGCTCACTGTACTTCAACAGCGACAAATCAGGCCCGTGGGAAGTACTAGAATCATTCCTGTAGACATCAGGCTCATCTGCGCCACGAATATGCCTCTAAATCAAATGATTGTAGAGCAAAAATTTAGGCAGGATTTACTTTACAGGATAAATACCGTCGAAATTCAATTACCTCCCCTTAGAGAAAGAACTGAGGATATTCCTTTATTGATCCAGCACTTTATGACTAAATATTCAGCAAAATATCAACGAGAGCATTTGAACATTACTCCCCATCTCATGAAGCAACTACAACAGTATCATTGGCCAGGAAATGTAAGAGAATTGCAACATCAGGTTGAGCGCTCAGTTATCATGGGAGAGATGGATATGTTATTACCAACGGTAAAGCCTCAGCATACCTCTGTTTCTCCAATAAATAATCCAGTAAATATGGAAGAAGTAGAAAAAGCTACTATTTTAAAGGCTTTACAGAATCACGATGGTAATGTGAGTAAAGCTGCCAAAGCTCTCGGCCTTGGAAGAACCACACTTTATCGAAAAATGAATAAATACGGAATATGAAAGTAGATTTTCGAAGCGATACCCTTACAAAACCTACTCCGGAAATGCTAGAGGCGATGTTTTCTGCTCAGGTAGGAGACGATGTATATGGAGAAGATCCGACAGTAAATCAATTACAGGAAAAGATAGCTGCACTATTTCAAATGGACAAGGCGTTATTTTGTCCTTCCGGAACTATGTGTAATCAAATTGCTATCAAGCTCGGCACACAACCGCAATCTGAAGTTATTTGTGCATCTCTATCCCATATTTACTTATATGAAGCAGGAGGAATTGCAGCGAATTCTTCTTCTTCAGTAAGATTAATTAAAGGAGATAGGGGAAGGATCAATGCCATAGAAGTAGCAGGGAACATAAACCCGGATGATGTACATTTTGCACGGACTTCTATGGTAGCATTGGAAAATACGGTGAATAAAGGAGGAGGATGTTGTTATGAGCTATCCGACATTGCAGCTGTTAGTGAAGTTTGTCAGAAACATGGTTTACATTTGCACCTGGATGGAGCGCGATTATTTAATGCTCTGATTGAAAAAAAATACTCTCCATCAGATATTGGAAAGTATTTCGATACCATTTCTATTTGCTTATCAAAAGGGCTGGGAGCACCTGTAGGTTCAGTATTACTCATGCGTGAGAAGTTTCATAGAAAAGCCCAATTTGCCAGAAAAATGTTTGGAGGAAGCATGAGACAAGTAGGGTATCTGGCCGCAGCAGGAATATTTGCATTAGATCATCATGTAGAGCGATTGGTAGAAGATCATCAAAAAGCCAAAACAATCGAACGTGTTCTGCTTACATCGGAGACGATAGAGGAAGTCCTACCAGTGGAGACTAACATTGTCATCTTCAAACCAAATGCTGAAATTATTGACCAAACAACGTTAATCCAACAACTAAAGGATGCTGACATTCTTGTAGCTCCATTCGGCCCACATTATATCAGGATCGTTACACATTTAGACATACGCCCTGATATGATGGATTACACTCTTGACACCTTTAACAGAGTTCTATCTCCAACGATCAAGGTGATGAATTAAAAATAATCAATATTTTATAGATTTATCTATTTACAAACCCTAAATAATGCACTAGTGAAAAATACCTAAGTAAAGGTACTAATGTTTATATTATTCAGCTTGGTTCTGTTTATTAACTGCAGTGTCCATTCGTCTTGTCATAGCAGGCCTTGGAGTGATGGTTTGAACTCTTCTATTCATATCTAATGAATACCTAATTCTACCAGGAGAATTCGATATATATATTCGGTTGGATTCATTAATCTTCCTGTTGATATAATATATCATGCTATCTGTAGACATATAATTCCCTTGAACATCTCCATAATTACTTGTGGTTAAATAATTAAAAATTTCTACTTGTAAATTATCGTACCTGAGAAAGGCGTCAAGATTATGTTCAAAATTACCTCTTTGGCCAAATACACCTGGAAAAACAGAAAAGAATACTGAGATAAAGACCAGGACGAGAAAAACGGCCTTTACATAAAGATGAGTTTGATTCCAGCCTTTACCAGCTATGATAAAAACGATAATTCCCGCACTGATAGAAGAGAAAAGTACGATCAACATAGAGGCGTAATAATTGGAGACAAAATAATTAGCTACATCTCTATGGTGCTTCTTACGTTCGGATAAAATTTTATACTGTGTTTTAAGGGTCGCTAATTTCTCTTGTTCAGTCCTCCGCCGATCTGTTCTAATTTGATTGATCCTGGTCGACATCATCTGCTCAGTTTCCAAATAGGGTTCCATGAAACGTCTATTTGTCATTTCAGTACGCCAGTTATAAAACTGGAATACTCCGAAAAAAAATACGATCAAAGCTCCTGAAAATGCGATCACCCGAATAGTCGGTTCTATCCTCAGCCAAAATTTTTCCAGAGAAAAATTCACTTTCTTTTGTTCCTTTATAGGAGAAGGAGGGGAAGCTTGCTCAGCATTTTTATTAACATTTGGATTCTTTTCAGGCTCCATACATTTGTTAATGGTATATGAGTGGGCTCTTAACTAATTGCCTCAATATACAGTTTTGTTGGAAAATAAAATAATTCCGCCTACCAACCCCTTCTATTCTACAATTATCTTGTACACTGAACTGTTGTTAAGATCGTACAATTTCACATAATATACTCCTGGCCTCCAATCATTTATCCTAACTTTTAGAGAAAGCATTTGCAGGCTTTGCTCTACCTCAGTGGAATACAAAACTCTTCCCAAGCCATTGATGATTTCCAACTTCATTTTCCCGAATGGAGCCAAATACTTTATATTTATTTCTCCTTTGGCAGGATTAGGGAAGGTAGAAAGGATGACAGCTTTGCGTGTATTCTCTCCGTCTTTGTTTCCTATGCTAGAGGATATGTTTGCGGGTGTTAAGGAAGATTCTTTTTGTATGGTGATAATATTACTTATAACTGAATCAGATGTGCCTTCTCTAAATTGAGCCGATATTCTGTAGAAGACAACCTTAAGGGGAACCTGATCAAATGTATTATCTTTATAGATCCAAAACGGAGAAATATCCGATTTTTCTGAATCCACCTGGCCTATCTCTTTAAATATAATTCCGTTAATGGATCTTTCTATGGAAAACCTGAAAGGCACAAATTTTCCAGATGTTTCCCACTCTAACAGTACATTCCCATACAAGACTTTTCCCGAAAGTAGTATATCATCTACGCCCAAAAGATCCAATTGCAGTTCTTCCTCCCTAGTAAATAGGGGACTCAACACGGGATTTAAGGTTCCAATAGTAAATGCTTCTAATGGTACACATGTTGATATATCTACAGAAAAAACGACGGATGAATCTACGATTCTGTATTCTGCTGGAAGGATCTGCCATGTAGCATCTTTTCCCATTAAAACATAATCATTTCCCTGGGGTATTACAGTAGATCCATACGCTGGAAAGTGGAAGGATAATTGAATAGATCCCTCCTGTACATTTTTATCATAAACTATGGGAAGCCAATGCCTGTTCCATTGTTCTATCCATTGATCATCCACCCAGTGATGAACAATGTTAGCAGAATCTCTATCCTCATTATAAGCTACTAAAAATGCATCTCCCGGCGCCTCCAGGAAATCTTCGCCATTTATATGCAAGCCATTATCAGGCTTCATATAGGGCGCTTGTAAATCATGGGTCTTAATAAAAGAAACACAATCTCCCATCCAGACTCCTACAGTATCAAATTCGCCAGATCCTGCATATATTGGCAAAGGAGGAGAGGACAATGTATCAGCAACTACCACCTCCCAAGTTAATTGATCTACATCTACTAATCCGCTAAGCACTTTTAAAGTCAACAGATGCTTCCCTTCATCTAAGGTTATCGCCTTTTGTGGACAATTCAGCCTATACCAAGCCCAATGCCTTTTATCTATGCTGATCTTTGAGAAAGGAGTATCATCAAGGGTCAAAGAAATTAGCGACTCATCACTGATAGCATGTTCAGAAATTCTTGCTCTGAGGGATAAGACATATCTGTTATCAGAAGTTTCCCTACTTGCCCAATCCACTTTCATCTCATCCTTTTTTGCCTGAGGCCCCAGGATAACATAGGATTGGTATTGGGTCATATCCCCATTGGCCACAGAAGAAGAAAAGTCAGTACCTACCTCCTGTTCGCCATATGGTGCTATCGCTTCTGCTTCGAAATGATAAGATTCCGACCAGTAAAAAGGATGCATATATTCGTGCCAACTATCCAGTTGAAGAAATATTGGCTCCCTTTCATTCTGTAAATCCAATATAAAAATACTTCCCTGGCGACGAGTGGGAATAGTAATTAACTGGTCAGCTAAATTAAACTTAACGTAACTTTCAATGGGTGTGCTCCCTTTCCAGTTACTATTAGGTTGAATACTTGAGGCAATGAAATAAATATCTTTGTCCTTTTGTTTTCTTACGACTACTGCTTTATAATAAATGTTATCCGTTACAAAGACATACGGAAATTCAAGGTCAGGCCTGTTGGGTATGTCATCACCATAAAGCAACTTACTATTTCTCCATAGAGGTTCGAACCTGGAATAAATTGCCTGAGCATAAGAAGGAACTACTGCTTGCCAAATATAATTATCGGGATCAGCTTCTACACTAAAATGACCTGCATAATAGAATTCAGCCCCCATCATTCCCAATAATTTAAGAAGGCCTAGCCATTGTCCAGATCTCATGGATTTTTCTGGATCACTTTGCCAACCTGGAGACACAAAAGGAGAAAAAAGATAATCCCCTAACCCAATTTCTACTTTTCGACCTAATGATATCCATTTTAATCCATTGTATGGTCCTCGCCAGATTCTCCAATTATCAGGCACTCGTGGGTAAAATGAGGGAGTAGGATAAGTATTCCCTCGAATAGGGGTCATAATTCGTCTGTTTTCCTCATATGAAAATCCACCATTTTCAGGTTTTGCCTGAAATTCGCTACCATCTACATAGTAATAAGTAAAATGTGTATTAGATAATTGGGGGAGTGATAGGAATGAGTTGGCGTATAATGTGTCTCTCCGATATTTATTAAATCTTCCATCATATCTATACCAATCTAATCCCAATTTCTTTTGATGTGCTGCTATATCCGGATCTTGTGCCAAAATACCTGGATCAGCCTTGGAGGAAAAAGGATATAGTACTTCTCCATTTTCATTAATCATGTCTAGTGGTCTGTGTAAATAGGATAAAAAATGGCTGAGATAATGTCGCATAGTTAAGCCATCAAATTTCAAAGAATCCGTTGGAGAGAATGGACTTATTCGTTTATTATTTCTTCCGTCGTAAAGTATTTGTCCAGAAGAGTCCTGAACATAATATGCATCTGGTAAATCCTGGCTGAATGCATAAGGAGTCTCTCTGGCATAACCTGCATCCGATGGGTTAACTTGCGCCCAATTAATGATAAGACTTGTCGGAAGTTCAGGATGATTGTTCGCCAGGGCCATCGCTTTACTATTTAAACTGGTAGTATCAGCAAAGGAATCGGGATTATTTGTTTGGGCTTTAGGTAAGAGAAGATAATAATTCCATCGTTGAGCTAATTCCAGGGTAAGATTTAAGTAATTTGAGGTAGACTGAGGACGAGGGAGAAATAAATTGTGCTTATATACTAGCCAATCAAAATTAGGTAGCATTGTATGCTCTTTGCGATATCTTGGAAGTGGAAATTGTTTAAGCTGTTCAAAGGCTGATAAATTAGGTTCAGGATGACCTGGCGCATATTCTTTGAGATCTATTTCTCTCACCTCATTCCCTAAAGAAGGTACATCTACGCTCCTGATAAAAGTTTCAAAGGTATAGTGTCTTCCTTCATTCACTTCTAAAAAATGTTGATAAATAATATTGGGGGATAGAATGTCATTGTAGAACGCTATTTCGTCAATTCCTCCTAACATATTCCTTGTATGAAATCGAGAAGAAATCATAAAATTATTTAAGGCATTTCCATGAATGGCAGAAGCATTTTCAGGAAGAGGTAAATTAGCGGAAAAGCCTTCAGGTGATGCCCCGTCTACCCATACCTGAGTGTGCCCATCTGAAAAATCAACTGTTACGGCAATATGATGCCACTGACCATCCAAATAGTACAATTGACTTGACCGATCTACCCCATCAAAGAATATGTCCAAATCCTCTTCACCGGTTCCTTGTTCTCCCTGATAATAGACTCTGATTTTAATCCTATTATTTAAAAACATAAAATGTACGCCCGCTCCCTGAATTTCATATACATTCATGAAGTTTTCAGGTCTTGCTAAAAATTCGAGACTAACTGCTTTACTTCCTATTCCGAATTTTTTAGAAGACAATAAAATGGGGTCATCCTGAATTCTCTTTACATAATTCCCCACTAACCCATTTGAGGTAATTCGATGAATTTCACTTGTTAAATCTGGATATTCATACAGGAGATTAGTGGAATCAATCAGTCCCGACTTGTTACTGGAAGGAAGATCAAAGGTCCAATAGGCTAATGGTTCTATATGTTGGGACTTCAATAAGCAGCAGTGGTATACAAAGATCCCCAGCATTAAATACACGCGAAAAAGCGGAAATGTTCCCATGCAAGCTCAATACATTTTTCATTTTTTATAAATTTTAAAAAATGAAAAATTATATTAACACACAATTTCCTTTCCGACTTTATCTTACAATAAAAGGAAGGTAAATATCCAATTTATAGATCGAATTTTTTAGCTAGTTTTTTTGACTTAAATTCTATTACTTCTGCGGAAATAAATATAGCTTCCTTCGGTCGCTTTTTATTATTTACCTCTACCCCGGCAATTTTATCTATGACATCCATCCCTTCAATTACCTTTCCAAAGATAGTATATTCCCCATCCAAATGATGAGCACCATTTTCACCTTGCACAATGTAAAACTGACTTCCACTGGATCTTTTTTCTGGATTAACTATATCTGCCTGTCTTGCAGCGGCTAAATATCCTTTAGAATGTTTAAAATTTTCTACAATTTCAGAAGGTAAGGTATAACCTGGTCCTCCTTTCCCGATTTGATTCTCATCTCCTCCTTCTTTTGAGTTCGGATCTCCTGCCTGTATCATAAATCCATTGATCACTCTATGAAAGGAAGTTCCATTATAAAATCCTTCTTTCACCAGCTTTACAAAATTATCTTTATGAATGGGCGTCTCATCAAATAGCATTAAATAGATGTCTCCAAAGGAAGTGGACAATTTTACAATAGGTTCTTTTTTGCCTTTTTTGAGGGATGTACTTTTTGGGGCGCAAAAGGAAATAAGAGGAAAAAGAAAAGGAGAAAAAATGAATAGTAACAGAATTCGAATTATGAATGTTGACATGCTGTCTGAAATGTTGTAATTATATGAACAGATCATAAATTTACGACAAAAAATTTTTACGAAGAAAGAAGGCTGAATTGAGAAATCAAAAATATTGTAATATTAGTAGTTGGCTTGCCTCTCCTTGCACGTCTGTAAATAGGCAATCACGTATTTTTTTTTCCTTTGTGTTTATATTTAGCAGCCTTTTTCTGGTCCAATGTGAAAATAAGCCAGTAGGAAGTCTAAGCTCCAAATACAGATCAGAATTAGACGAATTAATTAATATTCGTGTGAAAACGGAGGAAAAATTTAATAATGTGGCTTCAATTTGTGCTGAAATGATGGAAGAAGCGGTGGCACATTCGAGAACTGAGGATATGGTAGCTCATGTAAAAACCTTTTCAGAAAATAATCAGTTTTTTCTGAAGCCATTAAATAGTGAAATAGAAAGGTGGCTACAATTTATGCCAGATAAGGAAAGGACTGACCTTATGATAAGAATGATGGCTCAGGATTATTCCATTTCCTTAAGTAGAACGGTACCTCTTTATTTTACCAGAATAGACAAACATCCTAATCGAGCAGAATATGAACAGATTCTCGTATCTACCCTGCAACCCTTATTGATGAATCGCTAAATCCGTATTCGCAATCCCCAACCAAACTCTTGGTATGTTCTCACATAATCAATACCTCTCCCATTTGAATCGGAATAAGTAAAAAAGATCGATAATAACCTGTGTTGATCATTTCTAATCCCTATACCACCTTCCCAAATTCGATATTGGAGAGGAAAGCGAGTTAATAAATTAGATAACGTATTTTGGTCATGAGAAATATATTCGTAAAAATAATGAGAATAAATATTTATCATACTGGTTAAGTGTCGGTGAATTCCTATTTCTAAAGAAGTACTAACTTTATTTTCCCTTAAAATATCGTCATGGATGGGGTTGAAAAATATTCTTGTTCCTATCACGCCATAAAAAGACCAGTTAGAATTCGGTGATTGGAAGCATGTGTGTAATTTCCATTTAATGTATTCAAAGGAACGCAAGGTGGGATTCATTAATTCGCTCACTTCCTCATTCTGAAATTCTCTAAAGAAGTTCTCAGTGTCAGTAACATGTTGGCTTTCGTGATCCCAACCAAATTCTAACAAAAATGATCTTTGCCAGCGATTGGGCGTTGCAGCATTTAATGGTGCCCATTCCCAGAAAGAATTCAACCCTATGTTTCCTCTCCACATCTGCCAACTAAGTAACTGATCCTCCTGAAAATCGTGCAATTCTATGAAGCCTTCTACTGCAAAAGAAGCGCTAATTTGCTTCTGATTGACCGCTAGTATTGGTGCTTGCACTCCTATCATATTCCTCCATTTATTTCCGGTCCTGGATAGCCTGACATTATAGTTGTCCGGATGAATTGAAACAGGATAAAGAGATCGAATATGAACGCTCGGTAGAAATTGTACGTTTTTATTTTTCTGCTTACTTGGCTGTTGGCTTTTCACAATAGATAAGCTAAGGACTAAGTAAAAAAATGTAAGTCCTCGTTTAATGTTACTGCCGCATAGAATCATGAATATTCCTGTTAATAAATAAGTTAAGCTGGTAAAGCATCCTTTTATTTACTGAAATTATGACTATGATTCGGTCTTATTTACGACGTTTAATTTCTTACTTGTGAGAAAATTATAAATCAACTGAAAGCAGATTGGTGTTGAAGATCATATAATTCTTTGTATAATCCACCAGAACGCAATAGATCTACATGAGTTCCTTTGGACACTATTTCTCCCTGTTCCAGAACGACAATCTGATGAGCTTGCTGAATAGTGGACAATCTATGCGCAATGACAATCGATGTCCTATTTGTCATTAATTTATCCAGTGCATCCTGTACTAAGCGTTCACTGGCACTATCCAAATTAGAAGTAGCTTCATCCAGAATGAGGATAGGTGGATTCCTCAATACTGCTCTTGCAATGGAAATTCGCTGGCGTTGTCCTCCTGATAATCTGGTTCCCCTCTCTCCTATTAAAGTATCATATTGATGAGGTAGCTCCATAATAAACTCATGTGCATTGGCCACCTTAGCAGCTTCAATGACAGCTTTTCTGTCTATTTGTTCTATTCCATAGGCGATATTGTTCAATACCGTATCGTGAAAAAGAATCCCTTCCTGGGCTACTATTCCAATAAAACTCCTCAAATCCTTGAGAGAAACTTCTTTCAAATTAAAACCATCTATCGTTACTTTTCCCTGATAAGGATCATAGAATCTGGGAATCAAATCTACCAGTGTAGATTTTCCGCTTCCTGAAGGCCCTACAATTGCAACCGTTTCTCCCTTTTGAATAGTAAACTGTATGTCCTTTAATACATCTACTTCCTCGTACCGGAAGTATATCCCATCAAAACTAATATTGTCATGAAACCCACTTAAAGTAAGAGGATGCTCCACCTCCTTTATTTCAGATGCTACATTCAATAGCTGTTCGATCCTTTCAAAAGCAGCTATTCCTTTCTGAATCCTGGCGATAGCATTTGAAAACGCTTTTACTGGTTCCATAAATTGTGCAAATACCATGATGTAAACGATAAACTGCGCTCCTGTTAATTCGCTATTTTCCGATAAAATTAACACCCCTCCATAAAGCATTAACAAAGATACTACAGCAATGCTCAGGATTTCGGTCACTGGAGAAGCCAGTTCATGTCTTCTCCTTAAAGAGACCTGGAGTTGAGTAAACCTCTCATTTTGCTCCTGATATTTCTTCCGCTCATACTTTTCTTTTTGAAAAGCTTTAACAATCCTGATTCCCCCGATAAATTCATCCAATTTGGTCACCAAAGCTCCTAAAGCCGCCTGACCTTCCCTCGCCTTCCTCTTCAAAGATTTTCTGATAAAATTGATAAAGAGCGCAGTAAGAGGGAAGATAATCAAAATAAACAGGGTTAATTTCGCAGACATCACAAAAAGTAATATCAACGAAAGAATCATATTTAAGGGTTCCCGAATGATTTTGTATACTGTATTTATGACCGCCTCCTGAACCACTTGAACATCACTCACCACCAATCCTATAATATTCCCTTTTCGTTGGTTGGTATAAAAACCTAAATGAAGTGAAGTGAGGTGATCAAATAGCCTTGTCCGAAGTCGCTGAATAATTCCTTGTTCTAAAGGGCTGATGGTATATGAACCAATGTATCGAAACACATTTTTAAAGGTGATTAATATGAAGAGCACTAGCACTAGTATATACAGCATGTTTACATCTCCATATTGTTCTATTCCTTCTGACAATCGATGATATAGTAGATAATACAGATGTTGTTTCCAGGTAGATGGGGCACTCCAATCCCAGGGTTCTTCGGGAACTGATACAACTTCTCTATTAAATAAAATTTCCAGAAAGGGAATGAGGCTTATAAGGGATGCTACATTAAACAGGGTATATAGCATGATAGCAACGAATGCAATCACTCCCAACTTAAAATAAGGCCTTCCGTATCCAATTATCCTTAGATATGTGTACATTGAGTTTCTACAATCTATTCTTCCTACGATGAATCTATCAAAAAGTGTAAAAGTATATGTCAGAAACCATTGTTCAAAAAAAACTGAGTAAGTTGATTCTGAATGAAGTGGGAAATATTCTTTCCATCAGGGAAAAATATATTTCAAATGGGTTAATAACGGCGAGTGTAGTGAGAGTTACAAGGGATCTAAGTCTGGCTAAAATTTATGTATCAGTATTTCCGGATAGCAAATTGAGGGAGACTGTTGATTTGTTAAATGAAAAGTCATGGGAAGTAAGGTATCAATTGGCCGCTAAAATAAAGAATAAGGTTAGAAAAATACCGGAGCTACGGTTTTATGAAGATGATTCTTTTAAGGAAGCTGAAAGAATTAATAAATTGCTGGATAAGATTAAACAAGATGATGCTGTGGATGTAGAAAAGCGTAAAGATGGAGAAGATGAATTGTTAGGTCAATGAGCCATACGGCTTAACTAGAGGAAGGATAAGCTCGTGAATGGAAAACGGAAATCATATGAAGCTTTCTTTATTTATTGCCAGAAGATATTTGTTCACTCGACACACTCGAGGTCCTATTCATATCATTACGCTTATTGCCATGGTTGGGATCATGGTAGGAGGTGCAGCCATGGTGATTACCTTATCGGTTTTTAATGGCCTTTCCTCATTTATAGAAGGATTATATAGCGCATTGGATCCAGATATTAAGATCGTTGCAGAGAAGGGGTTGAGTTTGCCTGATGATCCTGACATTTATCGTCAAATCACCGAGGTAACTGGTGTTCTATATGCTTCACGTACAGTGGAAGCTCAAGTGGCGATGGAATATAAAAATCAACAAGCATTTGGCACTTTAAAAGGGGTAGATTCTTCTTTTACCAAAGTGAATCTATTAGAGAACTTTGTGTATGACGGAAGCTACCAACTCGCATCCAATGAACGATATGGAAAGGTTGTACTAGGAACACTATTAGCTGGAAGGCTTCATACAGACAGGTATGATGATCAACAGCCTATCCAGATATCACATATCCCTCAAGATGCGCCAAATTCTCCCCTCAGATTAATGTCTTCTATACGATACACCCGGGTTTTTCCGTCAGGCTATTTCAGTGTTCAAAAAGAATATGATGACGCCTACATGATTGCAGATTTAAACTTTGTCAGAACATACCTGGAATGGGAGGATAAAATTTCTTCTTATGAATTAAAGATAATTAATCGAAACCAGGCTAACAGAATCAAACGAGAGCTTCAGCAAATTCTCCCCTCCAATTATAAAGTACTCACTCATGTAGAACAGCATATGACTCTTTATAGAGTAATGAAAAATGAGAAGTATATCGTATATCTTTTATTGACCTTAATGGTTGCTATTGCTGCTGTAAATATTGTTGGAAGTTTATCTATGATCGTTCTTGAAAAAACAAAAGACATTTCCATTCTCAAATCTATGGGAACGCCAAATAAAACCATCCGACAAATATTTTTATTGGAAGGTACATTAATTGGATTATTAGGTGGAGGTACGGGAATGCTATTAGCCTTTTTATTTGGAATTCTTCAGGATAAATATGGAATTATCAAACTATATGGTGGAGCTTCTCTTAGGGTAACAGCCTTTCCCATAGAAATGCATTTGAATGATTTCATTCTCATTTTCAGTACTATTATGCTGTTATCCATTCTTGCTTCTTTATACCCTTCATCTAAGGCAAAGGAAATTGCCATCACCAAAGGATTAGTGAGTTAATTCTTACCTTTTATTAGATCGTTCTTATGTTATTTTCAATTTGGCAGGCTAATATTGGTAAAAAAAGCTCATTCTCGTTCTCAAACTTTTTTAAAAATCTTTAAACAAATGGAAGAAATTGTCCTTTCAAAGTTGGTCGACTATAGAGAAATGCCTATAATTAGGGTAGTAGTGGTCTATTGATCAGCTCAATGTCCTATATGGAAAAGAAATTCGATGATCGAATTCTGTCGGAGTTTTAAGGGTCTTACTGCTGTGAAAAGAAAAATATACGTTCTCGATACCTCGGTTATACTTCATGACAGCAATGCTGTTAATCATTTTGAAGACAATGATGTCGCTATTCCCATCACTGTACTAGAAGAGTTAGACAACTTCAAAGAAGGAAATGCCACGATTAACTATGAAGCCCGTGAATTCATTCGCTTCATAGACAGAATTTCGGGTAAATTTACGCTGCAGGATTGGATACCTATTCAGGAGTCAAGTGGAGGGAGATTCAAGGTAATTATGTCTCACCATAAGAATAGGATCAATGCTGAAGAAATCTTTGATGAAAAAAAACCTGATCATCGCATTTTAAATGCTGCCATTGCATTAAATGAAGAAGAAAAAGATGCTCGTGTAGTACTTGTGACAAAAGATATCAATCTCCGCCTAAAAGCTAAAGCACTGAATCTCCCTGCTGAGGATTACGAAACTGGAAAGGTAAAAGACGTTTCCAACCTATATAGTGGCGTTACTATCAGGGAAAATATGGACTCTAGTGTTATTGATAAAATTTTCCAAAATGGATTTGTTCAATCCAAAGGTATTTTAGAAAGCACGCCTGTTAGCAACCATTATTTTGTACTAAAAAATGGAATTAAGTCGACCTTGGCTTATATGAACCCATTGAACAGTACCCTGGAAAGAGTGGAGAAAAAATCTGCCTACGGAATTACTCCACGGAATGCTGAACAAGCTTTTGCGATGCATGCCATACTTAATCCTCAAATAAAACTGGTGACGCTTACAGGGGGAGCAGGAACAGGAAAAACGCTTTTAGCACTGGCTGGAGCTATCGAACAAAGAAGTGATTTTAGGATTATTATGGTAGCCAGGCCCGTAATTCCCTTGGGAAATAAAGATATAGGATACTTGCCAGGAGATATCAAGTCGAAGCTGAATCCATATATGGAGCCATTATGGGATAATCTAAAGTTTGTAAAAAATCAGTTTAAGGAAACTGAGAAAAACTATAAACGGATAGAAAGCATGGTGGAAAATGAAAAAATCCTTATCACTCCACTAGCATATATCAGAGGAAGAAGCCTTTCAAGAGTTATATTTATTATTGATGAGGCCCAGAATCTCACTCCACATGAGACAAAGACCATTATCACACGGGCAGGTGATGACACAAAGCTGATTTTTACAGGGGATATTAATCAAATTGATACGCCATATCTAGATGAACAGAGTAATGGATTGTCTTATTTGATTGACAAACTGAGAGGACATCATTTGTTTGCCCATATCACCCTGAAGAAAGGTGAGCGCTCAGAACTTGCTAATTTAGCTAGTGAGTTGCTTTAATAATTATTCAACGAACTTCCGTATTTGTTCCCGAACGGTTAAATTTATTGCGTAAATGGTAATTTTTATGCCTTGGATGGCATTAAATTTGCTGTATAATTATTGGACAAAAATCCTTAGTCAGAGGTAAGTTTTCAAGCGTTACTAATTATTATGAACATTCCCTTAGTCTCTCAGGAAGAAGATATGTTATTGAAGGCAGAAGACTTTATTGGTCGGGGCGAATATGAAAAAGCAGAGCTTATCCTAAAGCAAATAGCTAATGATCTTCCCGAGAATTGGCAGCCATTTAGAGAAATATCTTTGGATATTTGGGAATACGCCTTTTGGGATAAAGAAGAAAGGGAAGCCTTTACACCTTATTTTGAGAAGAATTACGGGGATGCACACCTACAATCGTCTCATCCTTCCTATTCAAAAGTTTTTTATCATTTAGCCTTTCTTGCCTTTGAGAAAGACGATTGTAAGCAGGCATTAAGCTTCATTGATAAAGGCATTTTCTTAGAACCCGATCATCCAAGTCTATTATGCGAAAAGGCCCTGATCCTTCATCATAATGGCCATCTGGAAGAAGCATATGAGTTATATGTTAAAGCTATTTATGCGCGTCCCTGGATGCCTGATTCTATTAAAGCAAAATCGCTAAGAGGAGCTGGAATCATTCTAATAGAAAAAAATAAGCTGGACACGGCAGCGAATATGCTTAAGAAATCACTGGAACTCGATCCTGGAAATCAACTTGCCATGAATGAGCTATCCAATATATATCTGCTAAGAATGGAAAATTTCCAGAAGGAACAAAGACGTAACAGTAATGCCTGGTGGAAATTTTGGCGGAGACGCATATCCTAATAATGCATCTCCACCTTTATATGTTAGCTCCCCCAATGAGTATGAAATACTCCTTCCCTATCGATCCGCTGATAGGTATGTGCTCCAAAAAAATCTCTTTGTGCCTGCACCAGATTAGCAGGTAACCATTCACTCCTATAAGCATCTAAATAACTGATCACTGATAAATATGCAGGTACCGGAATGCCATGTTGCATAGCTACACCAGCAATAGAACGTATATATGCCTGATGAATATTAATGTATTTATTAAATTTATCATCCAGGAACAAATGTGTCAAGTTCTCATTGCGCTCATAGGCAGCCATAATATCCTTTAACAAGTCAGCCCGTATAATGCATCCTCCGCGCCAGATTTTTGCGACTTCCCTGAGGTTTAACCCTAGTTCTAATTCTTCTGAAGCAGCTTCTAACATTTTCATCCCCTGAGCATAAGCTGTCATAAAAGCAATATATAATGCCTCTTCCAGCATATCGATAAAAGCCTCATCATTTACGGAAAAAAACTTTTTCTCAGGACCTGTAAGTGCTTGTCCCATAATGCCTCGCTCTTTTTTCTGTGCCGACATATACCGCATCATTACAGCTGTATCAATCAATGGAATAGCGATACCCAGATCAAGAGCACTTTGGGAAGTCCATTTTCCCGTTCCTTTTTGTTTCGCCTGATCCAATATATAATCTATCAAATCAGCGCCATCAATAAACTCATCTTTTTGAAGAAAAATCTTAGCCGTAATTTCTACCAGAAAGGAATCAAGCTTTCTTTCATTCCATTTGGCAAAAACCTGTTGAATGCGATCATTAGATAATCTCATCCCTCTCTTCATGATATCATAAGTTTCTGCTAATAGCTGCATCATGCCGTATTCAATTCCATTGTGGACCATTTTTACAAAATGGCCCGCAGCTCCAGTACCTAAATAGGTAACACAAGGCTCCCCATTAACCTTGGCAGCCGCTGCCTCAAGAAAATGACTTACCATTTGATAAGCCTCTCTACTTCCCCCAGGCATAATACTAGGCCCTCTTCTTGCCCCTTCTTCACCTCCTGATACTCCTACTCCAAGGTAATGTATTCCATGAGATCTCAACTTTTCATTTCTTCTGATAGTATCATCATAATGACTATTACCTCCATCCATCAATACATCCCCGGATTCGAGATGAGGTAACAGCTGATTGATCATTTGATCTACAGGTTTACCCGCTGGAACCATTAACAAAATTTTTCTAGGTCTTTTTAATCTATGGATTAAGGTCTCTAGTGAAGAAGTAAGCATAATCTCCTTTTGTTCCGCACCCGGTTCCAAATCTTCAAAAGTACGCTCACTCCTATTATACCCTATCATTGAAAATCCACTATCGGCGAGATTGAGCAGTAGATTTTTCCCCATGACTCCCAAACCTGCAACACTCAAATCATATAATTTTTCTTCCATGTTTTCCAGCTTTGATTAAAGGAATTAATTAAGGTTTTGACGTGTGGGAAAATACAAGAAAAAATGATAGGATAAAGAAAACTAGTACAACATAATCTAAATGCCATTATGTTACCTCCGCAACCTGGTGCAATTTCTTAAGAAAAGTATGGGCATTTTCCATATGAGCTTGCTTTTTCTGTTCTTTCATTCTATTAGCTGTACTTACCATCATCGCCCATCGGGGATTTTTGGCTAAAGAATCACTGTGATCAAAAATAAATTTCCAATATAATCCATCCCATATATCACACCATGAACCTTTACCATAATGACTCATCTTTCGAATATAGTTGGATCCACTAAAATAGGGCTTTGTAGTGATAAGACCTCCTGCAGAATTCTGACTCATCGCATAAACATTGGGAACCATGACCCAATCATACGCATCTATAAACATTTCCATAAACCATTTGTAAATCTCATTAGGATGAATTCTACAAATAAACATAAAACCACCTAACACCATCAATCGCTCTATATGATGCGTGTAGGCGTGTGTTAATAATCGCTTAATAACATCATCTATAGGTTCTATACCAGTGGTCCCATCGTAAAAGGCTGAAGGCATAGGAAATTCATGCCCCCAATAATTATTCGTTCTCATTTTTACCCCATATTCTTCATAACTACTTCGCATAAATTCTCTCCAGCCAATAATCTGACGGATAAATCCTTCTACAGATGGAAGAGAAATGTCATTTGATTCTGCATAATCGATCGCTTGCTCAATGACTTTTTCAGGAGTTAACAGCCCAATATTCATCATGGGAGTAAGTACACTATGATATAAATGGGAATGCTGCGGAACGATGGCATCTTCATATGGCCCGAAATTCTCAAATCGTTGCTCTAAAAAATGATGTAACCACTCTTCAGCCTTTTCATGGGTTATCGGATAGTTAAATTCTCCAGTCTGCCCATAGTGATCACCAAAATGTAGTTCTACATATGTCCTGGCTTCAATTACATATTCACTTTCATCTATCCTGAGAAGACCTGGTAATTCAGTAACCAGTTTTTTAGGTAGTTTTTTTCTATTCTCCGCATCAAAACTCCATTTTTCTCCTATAGGCTGTTCCCCATCCTCTGTCATTAAAATATTTAGCTTCTTCCGTTGATATTGATAAAAATCAGCCATAAAGTATCTCTTCCTATCTTTAAAAAAAGCCTCATTTTCTTCTTTTGTATTTAAAAAATGGGGGGAATACAGGAAAGTCAATCCCAACTGGAATTTGCGGCAATTTGTTCTCAATCGCTTTTCGAGGATAAAATCTACAGGATTAATCACCCAAATCTGTTGTATTTCTTTTTGCTCACTCAAATGAGACATAACGACTTCGAGGGTCGGATAATTTTCTATATCATAATAGTCAACATCTATTCCTTCGTCTATTAGCTTTGATTCATATTGCTTCATCGAAGCTCTGTGCAATATTAATCTTTGCTTGTGAAACTTGGCAGGATATTGATTGTCATAGAAAAATAAACTGTCTTCTATTAATACTATTCTTTGTACCTCATTCAACAACGGCTGGGGCCAGAATAACTGATGAGGAAATACAAGCCCTGATTTTAGATCTTTTGCGTTTGGCATGAAGGTGAAACTTCCAATAGAAAGGAATTGTTAAACTCAGAAGTTTCAAATAATAAATTTCTTAAAATCGAATTCTAATTTTTTTCTTCTTCCTCTTCTTTTGTTTTTCCTGAAGTATTTTTTGCCTCCTTTTTTGAAATAGCTCTTTCAAAGGAATGCGAAATAACCTGTTATCTTTATGTTTTTTATATAGGGGGCAATCTATTTCTTGTTTCCAAGGTTCAGGCATAGGACTAAATCGCGCATGTTGGAGATTCGAAAAGTTCGCATCTTTGTAGACTTGATCCATAAATAAAGCAAAAATGGGAAGGGCGGTTCTTGCACCTTGACCTAGTTGAAGATTCCTGAAATGCATTCTCCGATCATCTGCTCCAACCCATACGCCCACAACTAATTCAGGCGTAACTCCCATAAACCATCCATCAGCTTGCTCTTGAGTAGTTCCAGTCTTACCTGCAATCTCTTCAGTTCTCCCATATCTGTAAGGCAGGCTTCTAGCTGTTCCGCTATCTACCACACTCTCCAGCATATCTAACGTAAGGCGTGCCGTTTTCTGTGAGAGTACACGCTTAGCCTGGTTGCCTGTGGTCCCATCAAATATGACATTTCCTTTATTATCCTCTATTCTCAACACATAATTTGGTTCCACTCGCAAGCCATTATTTACAAACGTACAGTATGCAGGCACCATATCCATGAGAGATAAATCGGCAGTACCTAAACAAATAGAAGGATCATTTTGAGGTAAGTTCCCTTTAATTCCCATATTTTTAGCTAGTTGAACAACACTGGGAACGCCACATTTCATCACTAATTGAACCGAAATGGTATTTACTGAATGAGTCAACCCCCCTTTCATAGAATAATATCCTCCATATTTTCCATCCGCATTTCCCGGGGTCCAATTCTTATACTCTTTGTAGGTTTTCTTTTCATTCTCAATAAAGTTACAAGGGTCAATACCTGCCTCTAAAGCTTGGGCATACACAATGGGTTTAAAAGTGGAACCCACCTGCCGCTGTGCTCTGGCATGGTCGTAAGGAAAAAATCTATGATTGAACCCACCTACATAGGCTTTTATGTTACCAGTCCGAGGGTGCATGGCTAATAACCCTGAGTGAAGTACATACTGGTAATAAACAATGGAATCGAGAGGAGTCAACAGCGTATCAACTCCCCCTCCATGTTCCCAGCTAAAAATCTGCATAGGAACTTTTTCTTTAAACGCTTTATATATATCATCATCAGACATATGTTTAGCTTTCAACTGATTGTATCTCTTCGAACGCTTAACCCCCCGCATGGTAACTTCTTTATGTACTGACCAGGCTTTTCTTCCCTTCCAATGACGATCAAACAACTCCTGTAACTCTTCAAGGTGGGTTTCAACAGAGCGCTCAGCGTAATGTTGCAGTCTGGAATCCAGCGTGGTAATGATTTTTAGTCCATCCGTATATAAATTATAGGTCGTTCCATCTTCTTTAGGATGTTCTTCAAGCCATTTCTCCAGTTTGACTCTTAAAAATTCTCTGAAATGCGTAGCTAAGCCTTCATGCTGATTGATATAAGTGTACGTTAGGTCCAGAGGAAGATCATGTAATGAATCCAATGCCGGTTGGGAAAGGTATCCATATTTCTCCATTTGTGAGAGGACCACATTTCTTCTCGTTAGTGCTCTATCGGGATATAATCTCGGATTGTAATAAGTATTAGCTTTTAACATCCCCACAAGAACGGCAGATTGATCGATTGTGAGTGAATCTACAGAAGTATCAAAAAACCTTCTTGAAGCTGATTGTATTCCATATAGGTTTTCCCCGAAGGGTATCGTATTAAGATACAAGGCTAAAATTTCCTGCTTGCTGTATATTTTTTCCAATCTACCAGCAACCATCATTTCCCGAATTTTATGGAATGGCAAGTAAAACAATCCATTTCCCTTTCTTGGAAATAAATTTTTAGCCAACTGCTGGGTGATAGTACTACCTCCTCCTGAACTTTGATCTCTGAGAATAATGGATTTAGTCATTACCCTCACCATACTCCATTTATCTACTCCTGAATGTTGATAGTATCTCGCATCTTCCGTAGCAATAAGAGCATAAATCAGATGGTCCGGCAGTTCACTGTATTCAGCCGGAATTCTGTTTTCGCGATAATAAGTTCCCAATAACAAGCCGTCTGAAGAAAATACCTCAGAAGCTACATCGTGTCTTATGTGATTAAGGCTATCATAAGAAGGAAGTTGGCCCCCTACTCCCAGCCAAACTGCAATGTACAAGATCCCAAAGGTAAGGATAAACAAGCTGAAAAAAATACCGAGGGAGTAAGCTACCCAAACCAGAATAGATTTTTTTTGTAGCAATAGATATATCTTGCCCAACCATGGTAATATTTTAGCATATATACCAATAACCCATCTTCTTAGTCTTGAGCTGATTTCGGTTAACATTCTTCAACAGTTATAAGATACAATGGCTAAAACATTGGTTCTACGCACTCATTGAAAAAAGTTTCAAATACTATGTCGAAACCCTATTGATAAAAATTTATACATGCAGTGCTAAAAATAAGTGCTATTTTTTCCAATAATTGTATTATTTGGAGTAAAAACCGCAAAAATTAATAATTTTAGCTAATGAAATGTTAGTTTTTTACTAGACTTTTCTTCTATTTTTGTCGCATAAAGGGGGATAGCAAATTCTTTAATTAACAACTATTTAAAAGTTCTTAATCATTTTATCATAACAATAAAAAATCTATCAAAGATCTTTTCATTGTGAACTGAAAAAAATTTTCGACTATGTTTGAAAAAACGACGCGTGACAAAGTTGTAAAATTTAAAAGCACTCCAGATAAAGACTTATTCGCCAAAGAACTAAGGGTAGAAGTTGCTAAATACTTCCAAAACAATAACATTTCTAAATATGGAAATAAGGAAATGTATGTTAAATCAGCCTTCGCCATTTTTGCATGGATATTAGTTTATGCAATTATCATGTCAGACGTTCTAAGTCCTTATCCTGTCCTGTTGTGGCTTACTTTTACTCTGTTAGGTTATGTAAATATTTTTATTGCATTTAACATTGGGCATGATGCCTGCCATAATGCATATTCTTCGAGTATGAAAATTAACAAAATAATGTCATATTCGATGAATTTTATAGGGGCTAATTCCTATTTATTTCGAATGATGCATAACGCCCATCATCAGTACGTAAATATTCATGGAACTGATGTTACCCTAGAGACTCATGGTTTATTTAGATTCACTCCTGATGAACCATATAAACCTATCCATAGGTGGCAACATTTCTATACTCCTATTCTCTATTCACTAGCTGCTTTGCACTGGGCCATTGTTAAAGATTTTAAATGGTTTTTCGGCGAACTACACATAGGAAATAGGAAGAACATTCAACATAGTAGATTTGAGTGGATGGTATTATTCATTTCTAAATTTGTTCATTTTACACTTCACTTATTTTTACCTCTTATATTTTTGAGTGCTTCATGGTGGGTAATTTTATTGGGTTATTTCTTTCTTCATCTTCTTTCGGGCTTAACCTTCGCTTTAATCTTTCAAGTAACTCATGTTTATGAAGGGACACATTATCCTGAGCCAGATCACGAAGGAAATATAGAGAACAATTACGCCATTCACGTACTTGAGACTACAGCCGATTTTTCCAGAAAAAATAGAGTTCTTACCTGGATGTTAGGTGGAATTAATATTCACGTCATCCATCATATTATGCCAGGTATTTGTCATGTTCACTATCCTCAGTTAACAGCTATTCTGATCAGGGTGGCCAATAAACATGGTATCGTTTATCAGGAAAATAGGACTTTTCTTCAGGCATTAAGAAAACATATCAGCATGTTGAAGATTTTAAGTAAGCCAGAAGGAACAGTTCCCAGATACAGAAATTCTCCTGCAGCTGTATAGTGATAAAATTTAAGGTAAGATTATCTCCTAGATTCTCCTTTTCAATAAACTTGAGAGGGAGTTTTTTCGTTATGAATGAAGAGTAAGACGTGGGATTTATCTTTGAAATGTCTTTTTCAGATATGTTGAATGATGTAAAAGCTGTCATATGGCTGTTAAGTACTGGGTTAGTTTTGACTACTTCTCAGGCGCAGCTTATACGTTCTTCCGATTTTAATTTGGAAGAACAAATTGACAGTTATTTATTAACATATGTTGAAATGAAAGACTTTAGTGGTTCGGTATTAATCGCAAGAAATAATGCTGTACTTTATTTAGGCTCTTTCGGATATTCGAATATTGAGAAGGGAAAAAAACACGACCCATATACTATCTTCCCCATTCATCATCTCAGCCATCACTTTATAGCTTCCGCCATTTTTGTCCTTGAAAAAGAAGGAATGTTAAATGTAGATTTACCACTCAGCAAAATCATTCCACATCTACATCCTTTAGGTCATCGAATAAAAATCAAAGATTTATTGAATCACAAAAGTGGAATTCCTGATTATTGGTATAGTACTAATCGTGAATTTATAAATCAACCTCCCAAGACCATCTCCGAAGTTATTCATTGGATACAAAATGAACCTTTGGAATTTATTCCTGGAACTGATAAAGTTTACAGCCATTCTAATTATGTAGTATTGGCAGCAATTATTCAACAATTAACCGGGTCTACCTATTCTGCCTATATCCAAAAAACCTTATTTGGCCCTTTGAACATGCAACAAAGTGGAGATCTTATTAATAAGCCACCTGCTGGGAATCATATACTAGGTTACAATCCTGCCACTGGTCCGTTGAATTTATCTCCTCTTTCCTATTATAATAGATTTCTCTTACCTGGAAGTACATCCCTATATTCTAGCATTTCAGATTTATTTATCTGGCATAAGGCAATGATTCATTTCCAGCTTTTTAACCCATCTGTTTACCCCCATGGATGGACAAATTCTATTCGTTTTAACCGTAAATGGTATTATCAATCGGGATTGGCTCCAGGTTATGCTGCCCACCATTCATTCTACCCTACAGAACAAATTTCCATCATTGTTCTTAGTAATATTCAATCTAAGGTAGTGGAAAAAATAGCTCATGATTTATCTGCGATGTTATTTAATGTGCCCTATGATTTTCCCACAAGCAGAATTATTTCTCCTTTACTACCTGAAGAATTAATGGAATATGAAGGTAAATACCTTATAGACAATGAAGACTTTTTTATTGTTAAACAACAAAATATGGATTTGCTAATGAAAGATGCAAGAGGTCTTTGGATGCCCTTAGAATCTATTGCAAAGGATACATTTTTCCATAAGCAGCAGTATGTAGACATTGTTTTTAAACGGCAACAAATTACTCGAAAAGTCAAGAGCCTGGTGTGGGACGGATATTATGAATGCCCGAAAATAAGATAGCATTTATGGTTTCGGAATATTCTTAAATAATGAGTTATCTATGCCAGGAATAATTGTTAACGCATTTTTAAAATACAATTTTTGAAGTACCTCATCTGGCAAATCAAGACCATACATTTTCCAAAATGCATGACGTTTCCTGTAATAATCAAAATATTCATCTTTGGTTTCTAATACTCTGAAATAAATTGAATATTCTTCTGGATTCCAGGAATCCTTTCCAAATAATACTCTATCCTGATATTTAATAAACCACTCTCTTGCATAACGAGGCTGTCTTCCCAATTCTGCCAATACAGCGCCAATTTCTGTATAAACATTGGGGCATTCATCTAATAGCTTTCCCAATCGAGCTAAATCATTCCCCATCCAACCAAGATGCGCATTGATAAAAATAGTATTGGGATGTTTTTTGAAGATATGGTGCTGTTCACCAATAATTTCTTCCCAGGAAGGATTTTCATTTGGATCTCTGTATCTGTTAGGCCGTTGTTTCAATTCCAGCCAACGTTCATTATATCTGTCCTTAGGATCCCAGAAAGAGGCAGGTTCCCCAGAGTGGATTAATACCGGTATTCCTAGCTCACCACATTTTTCCCAAATAGGATCCAATCGTATGTCATTAATGGCAACTCTGTTACCTTTCGCATCCTTTACTCTTAGTCCTAAATTTTTATAAATCTTTAATCCATTAGCGCCCAGCTTTACGTCTTCTTCTAAATATTTTACCGTATTTTTGGTCCATTCAGGATCATCAATACCTGCAAAATTGATATTAGTAAAAATAATGAAACGATTAGGGTAGTTACTTTCTACATTTGATAATGCCCCTTTTAAATGCTGAATACTTCCACTTCCTCTACCACTGAGATTAACCATAACAGCCATATTTAATTTATCCATATCCGCTATCAATTGAGTTAAATCCTGAGTTGGCATTCGCCATTGGTGATTATGTACATCTATGAATGGATATTTTGCTTTGGCAGTTGGATGTTCAGGAACTTTTAAGGTAGAAATCGGCGTATAATCCTCAAACAAAATGTTCTTTTCGGCATCTCTTTCATTTAGAGGAGGCGCTTCAGGTGAAAATTGAGCAAATACAAAACAAATACTACCCAATAAATAACTCAATATTAGACCTTCTTTATTCATAATACCTTGCCATGATAATTTATACATAAGTACAAAGCTATTGGTGACTACATTCGAAGAATATACGCTAGTTCCTCAAAACAAACATTTATTAGCTGATAAAATCTTATTAAATTTGAATTTTATGAGGCTTTTTAAATGAATATAGAACTAGATCCATTTTCTCCTGGTTTTGCAGAAACTGCCTTATTTAGATTAACCTATCGGATTCCACCAACATCACCTGGAGGCAGAAGATGGGTTATTTCAGATATCCACGGATGTATTAGGAGTTTTAAAGGACTCATTAATAAGATAGAATTAAATAAGAGAGATCACTTATTTCTCTTGGGCGACTATATAAATAAGGGTCCTGATAGTGCTGCCGTCATTGACTATATTATATCTCTAAAGAAAGATGGATTCAAAATTTTTGCTATCCGAGGCAATCATGAAGAGAATTTATTAGAACTAGAGGGACATAAAAAAAGACTAAACCAATTTGTACAACTCCAACATTCCCAAAATCTCATCAATAAATCCGGGAAGATTAAAAAGCGCTTTTTACATTTTCTTCATATGCTTCCTTATTATTTCGATCTGGGCGATGTTATCATTGTCCATGCAGGATTAAATTTTAAGAAGAAAGATCCTTTTAAAGATTTGGATGCAATGTTGAATATTCGGGATTTTAATATAGATGCTAACTATTTGGGGAATAAATTCATTGTTCATGGCCACAATCCCAAATCTATAGATGTTATTCTATCTGCTATTTCTCAAAGAAATCAAGTAATTCCTCTGGATAATGGTTGTGTATATCATGGTGAAAGGCCCGGTCAAGGTAATTTATTGTGCCTCAATTTGGACGATTTCTCATTAATCATACAGGAAAACATTGAACAATTGCAGAAAAACTAACAATATAGATTAACTTAAGTCATCTCTCAACAAATCTTCTCCCTATGATATCCCATAATCTAGCTAACATATCATCTATGATTGAAGAGTTAGCGAAGCTTCAGGATGAAGCTATTAAAATGCAGCAAACCTATGCAAATAGATTAGAAAAGGTACACCATGAATATTATGAAAGTGCGCTAAATCTTGTTCATTATCTCGCCATTAGAAAATTTGATATTCGAAACTTACAGCAGCAATTGGGACAAATGGGCATATCTCGACTCGGAAAGGCCGAAGGCCATGTCATGGCAAGTTTACTAGCTATTAAGGATCAATTGCATAAGATTGAAGGATCTACTCGCCCTCAGAATGGGTTACCCTACATCTCTATCAACGAAGCATCTGAAAAATTAGAGCGGCATGCTAGCTTGTTGCTGGGTTCCAGGCCATCTCAAAGACGCGTACGGGTGATGGTTACCTTTCCAAGTACGGCCGCAGAGGACTATGAATGGGTGAAGAAATCCATCAAGGCGGGAGCTAATTGTGTAAGAATAAACTGTGCTCATGATGATGAGCAAGTCTGGTTGGGGATGATAAATAATATTAAGCAAGCGGAGATAGAGTTGGGTCGATCTGTTAAAATTTGTATGGACCTGGGAGGTCCTAAGTTAAGAACAGGAAGCATAGAACCAGGTCCTGAAGTTATTAGAGTGAAACCGAAACGAGATACCCTGGGAAGAGTCATAGAAACTGCAAAAATATGGTTTGCTCCTCAACATTCCCAGCAACCTTTCCCTAAAGCTGACTACAATCATATTCCGGTATTATTATCCTGGCTCTATCAATTGGAAGTTGGTGATGAAATAACACTTAGGGATGCGAGAGATAAAAAAAGAAGATATACGATCATTGAAGTACTAAAAGAAGGAGTTGTGGCGGAATCAGATCAAACCACTTATTTTACTTCAGGCACCTTATTATCTCATAAAAGAGGGAAAAAGCATATTTCGGAAAGTTATGTTCTCTCCTTACCTGCGCTGGAGCAATCTATTCCACTGTCAGCTGGAGACACTTTAATTATTCATTTAGATCCCAGAGAAGGACAAGCAGCTGATCCTGATAATGATATAACGGCTCACATTTCTTGTTCTATTCCTGAATTATATAAGGATGCAAGAATAGGAGAACGTATTCTTTTAGATGATGGTAAAATTTCGGGAACTATCCAACAGGTAGAGAATAATGAAATCCATTTGAGAATCGATTATGCGGGATTAATGGGAAGCAAGCTCAAAGCAGACAAAGGAATTAATTTACCAGATACTCATTTAAATATCAGCGGGCTTACAGAAAAGGATAAGAGTGATTTACCCTTTGTAGTTCAATACGCAGATGTAGTAAATTTGTCATTTGTCAATACAGAACAAGATGTATATGATTTGATGGATAGTTTAAAAGAATTAAATGCTCGTGAAGATCTTGGGATAGTACTGAAAATTGAAACCAAAAACGGGGTACAGCACCTCCCTTCAATTTTACTTGGAGCCATGCAACATTCACCTTTAGGAGTGATGATAGCAAGAGGAGATCTGGCGGTAGAATGTGGATGGGATCGTTTAGCAGAAATACAAGAAGAAATTTTAAGGATCTGCGAAGCTGCTCATGTTCCAAATATATGGGCTACCCAAGTCCTGGAAAGTTTGGCAAAGATGGGTCTGCCTTCCCGTGCAGAAATTACAGATGCTGCAATGTCCCAACGTGCTGAATGTGTGATGCTTAACAAAGGACCATTCATCCATGAAACCATTAAAATGCTGGATAAAATTCTGAGGCATATGCAGGAGTATCAGAGAAAAAAAGCTCCTATGCTCCCTATGTTACAGATGCCAACAAAATAATTTTTAATTTTATTTGCTAAAACTAACTCGCCATAACAAGTTTATCATTCTCATCCCCTAATTGGTAAGGCTTAGCTGCATTTATAATAGATGCAACCTCCAATTGGGCTTGTCTATACAACGTTTTATCTTCTTCAGCATCCACTAAAATTCCCATATCTCTTTTTTCAGTGTTAGCATATTCGAATATATTCATAGATGTTACCACCAAGAGATTTTCGTTAAAGTAACACTTAGAACCTATATTTGGCATCTCATACAGTTCAATATGATCCCATTCAGCCATTTCTTTCTTTTGCTTTTGACTAATGCTCAGGTCAGAAAATACAAGGCGGATTTTAACCTGCTTTTCGTTGCTTTTCGCTAATCGCTCCCATAATTCATCAGTGATATTGATAGAAGGAGAAACAATGGTTAAGGTAGTTTTTGCGTCAATAAGTATTCCTTCGAGCAAGTAAGAAACCCCATTTGTTGCCAGAAATTTAGCCATGTGGAAATGATTAATTATGTAAAAGAACATTTACTGTAACGTAATGCTCATTTGTTAACTTAATTGAAAGAAATGGTTGTTTTAAATCAGGGATGACCTTGGCTGGCTAATTGCGTTGAAACTACATCCATATAATTAGACGCAAGAGAATGTACGCACTGTCCTGCCTGGATTATCCATATAGAAAATACAAGCAAACATATTGCCACAATATACTTTCGATTTTTCTTTCTACTCCCCGCAGGTCTGAGATATTTGCCAGAAAAAAATGCTTTCCATGCTTGATTACCATAAAATAGAAAAGAGTGGATTTGTTTCTCTATTTCTTTATACATATCTCTCTGAATAACCACACTAATCTCCTCCTCTTCCTTTAACCACTTTTTAATTTTTATTTCCCCTACTAAATAATCAATCCCTTCTAACAACTTATCTTCTCTTTGAACTAACTGAGGATGTATTCCCGGAACTTCTGCCAATTTAACGAAGGCTTGTTCTACCTTAGCCAAATCATCTTCAAGCTTAATGATATTGCTATCACAATACTCTCGGGGAGAAGCCAACCTTTTTCTATTAAATTTTGTCCTTAAGTATTGAAACCTTCTCATTAATCCTACATGGCTGTATCCATAAATAAGAAAGGTAAAAATAAGATACATCAATAATAATCCAATATATGTATAGGTAGAGCCAAAAAATGCCAAATACTGGGTAATTAGATTGATGTCAAAAGAATAAAACAGAGAGAAATCTATTCGGGAAGCTATTATTTCAAAAAATAGAAAGAAAAATAAATATCCAAAACCTGATATAATGAAAATCATCTTGTAGAAGCCAATAATTCTCAGGTAGGTAATCTTTCTGAATACAGGAAAAGGACCTCTCTTGTAATCTTTAGATTGAAAGAAAGGAATGACGCGATAGTGTAGAACTAATGAAACTCCTAAACAAATTACAGCTGTTATCGGATAATTCATGAATAGAGCGTATTTCTAATTAGATCCTATTCCGTAGCATTATATCCAATGGTACCCAAATATAAGACTTTTCTAATAATTCTAATTTATAGAAAAAAAAATTATATGAAAAGCTTAATATTCTACGCTAAAACTTCCCTAAAAAAAAGGATATTAACTTGAGTACCCGAGATCGGACTCGAACCGATACATCCGTTGCAGGATACAAGATTTTAAGTCTTGCGTGTCTACCAATTCCACCACTCGGGCATATGTCAATATAATCACGAGACAACCCCAATAATAGTTACCTCCTCATTAATCGGGTTGCAAGTTAGATACTCTACCTTGGATTACCAAATAGAGTTGAGCAAATTTTACATATATGTATCTCGTACTAACCCCCCAGTCAACCTGGTAAGCTCTGTTTCTGTTTCAATTAAAATAGCTAATGCCTGTAATTTAGTCAGCTGGGAATTAAGATATTGAACCTGAATAGTTCGAAAATCTAGTGAGTTAATTAATCCGCTTTCAAATCTTTCCTGCGCTAATTCCAAATTTAGCCTTGCATTCTCCACCGTTTCATTACGCAGCTTTAAAACATTTCGTTGAATTTCATAGCTGTCATATGTAACCAATAGATCATTTATCAGTGAATTAGAAATATCTTTTATTTCTAATTCACTGATTCTTTCATTTATGCGAGCATTTTGAATCTGCCTCCTCGTATTGCCACCATTAAATAAATTAAATGTAAGGGTGAGATTGGAGGAAAATTCTAGTGCCCCAGAAATATCCCTTACTTCGTTATTTCTGAGAGTTGACCTTCCAGTAATAAATGTTTCTCCCGCATTGAAACTGAGTTGAGGATATAGAGCTGCTTTAGCGATTTTAGTTTCCAAAGCTCTTAATTCACGAGTAATTAATTGATTTTTTAATACAAAATTACTCGAATTCATTTTTTCATTGAGTTCTCTAAAATCATATGGTTCAAATTCTTCCGTTAAACTATCAGTAAGCGAGAACTCTGAATCTATAGGGATGCCCATCACTAGATTCAGATTTCTTTTAGCATTGCGAAAGCTAAGTATTTGGTTGATGAGATTGGTACTATCTACCAAAGCAGCATCTTTAAATTGGAGTAATTCGAAGGTTCCAGAAGCACCCAGGTCTCGACGGAACTCTTCATATTCCAAACGCTCCTTGGAGGTAACTAAGGTTTCTTCTAATACATCTACCTGAGCTTTCTGTAATAAGGCATTGTTATACGCTAAAATAATCGCTTGAATACTATTTTCAACAATTACCGCAGCATTACCAGCACTCTGAAATTCCAATTGTTCCAATCGATCCTTCTCAGCATATACCCTAAAACCATCAAATAGTACCCAACTCATGCTCAAATTTGCACGGGCAGTAACGTTTCGAGTTAAAAAGGAGGCATCATTTCCCGTGCTAAAAAATGTTCCAGTACCACTAAAGTTTACAGAAGGTAATAATCCCGCATTTCCCCAAGTATTATTTTGGGTAGCTATATTCTTTTCATAATCAGCAATCTGTATTCCAAAATTATTTTGGAGACCTAATTCAATAGCTTCTGAAAGGGACAAATCCTCTTGAGCGGAAGTCGTGGCTGGCCACCATCCAATGCCTAAACATAATATGACAAAAAATAATTGAACCTTATTTAAGTTATGCCGAACCATAAATGCAAATTGATTATAGAATTTTATCCAGTTTTAAATCTTCCTGTACTGCAGGCTCTAATTTCTCCCTGGCAGGCTTATAAAAACGACCGTAAAAAGGTAAGCCCTCCGCTTTAGCTAACAAGTATCTTATATCACTGTAGATCACTAGCAGAGGAGGGAAGACGGTTAAAATGAAAAAAGTTCCAAACAGAATTCCATATGCTACGGAAATAGCCATGGGCACTAAAAACTGAGCAGTAGAGCTTGTATCTCTGATCAATGGAAATAAACCCACTACCGTGGTCAACGAGGTTAGTATAATAGGCCTGAAACGAGATTTCCCTGCATAAAATACAGCTGAAGCAACTTTATGCCCTTCTTTCAGCAAGCGATTGAATTTATCGCCAAAAACAATAGCATCATTCACGATCACTCCACTCAATGCCACAATACCGTACATACTCAAAATAGATATTGGTTTTCCTTCTATCCAGTGCCCTATAGCAGCTCCGAGTATTCCTAAAGGAATCATAGCCAGAACTAATAATGGCTGAGTTATGGACCTAAATGCAAGGGTGATCAAGATGTATATCCCAAATAATAAAAGTAAAGCTGATGAAAAAAATGATGAGCCAAAACGATCCCCTTGTCTGGCCTGTCCCTCAAATGATATGGAAACCCCAGGATATTGATTTCTGATAGGAGGGATTAAATTTTGTGATAAGTCTGCTAATATAGGAGCTACAGGGGTTTTTGGATCAGATAATTCTGCCTCTACCCTGTTTTCCCTAGATCCATTGAAATGCGTTACATTAACAATTCCCCTTGAAGTTTCATATTCTATCAAATCTGTTAACGGATATTCATTTCCATTCTCCAATTTAATTTTCATTTTCTCCAATTCTCCTATGCTCTGTCGATCAGACTCTGGATACCTAAGCCATACTCTAACCTCATCCTGCCCTATCTGAAGTCTTTGAACTTCTTCCCCGAAAAAGCCTTGTCTGATTTGGTTCGTGATATCATTATGTGTTAATCCTAACACATAAGCTTTTGGTTTCAATTGGATATTTATTTCTCGCTTTCCTGGAATATTATTATCCGTAATATCCTTTAAATCAGCTCTCTGGCTAAGAGCTAATTTAACTGCATTTTTTGCTTCTTCTAATTCTTTCAGATTTCTACTCTTCAAACTAATCGATACAGGACTTCCAAACCAATTTCTCCCTTCACCTACTGTCAGTTGCTCTGCTTCAGGAACATTCGCTACTTTTTTTCTAAATTGCTGAATAACTGCAAATTTATTCACATTTCTTATCTCTTCAGGTAACAATTCAACTCTAAGGGTACCCACGTGGCTTCCACCTTCCCCAGCAGCTGAATTACTCCCTAAGTCAATCCTTGTGCTAACTACTAATTCCTTTCCATCACTTCTATTTGATGATAATTCGCTATTTAATTCCCATACTTTAGCTTCTATCTCTTCCAAATTTCCAAGTGTAACGTTTTCTCTTGTTCCCGGTTTCAAAACCAGACCTATATCTACATTATCAGACCTGGAAAAAGAAGGGAAATAAGTTAATTTTAAGTAATTCCCCTTTATCATTCCTGCCATAATCATTAGTAATGAAATAGCTAAAGCAATCGTTGCATATCGATATCGCATTAAAAATGCCAGGGATCTGCCATAAATATTATCTCTTACATACTTAAACCCTTTATCGAACCACTTCCTGAATTTATTAGGCTCTTTTTGGGACAATGCTCCTGAATGGGCGATATGAGGAGGTAAAATAAAGGTACATTCAATAAGAGAGAGAAATAAACAAAGAATAACGACTATCGCCATATCAAAAATAAACTGTCCAAAGCGTCCCTCAAAAAAGAAGAAGGAACAAAACGCTAAGATGGTGGTGGTTACCCCAGTAAAAACAGCAGGCATCACATCTAGTGTCCCATCTAAAGAAGCCTTGAAAGGAGTTTTTCCTTTTTCATATTCAGCATAGATATTTTCTGCTACAACAATCCCATCATCTACCAAAATTCCAACTACTAATATCATCCCAAAAAGTGAAATAATATTGATTGTAACCCCCATTAACTGAGCAATAATGAGCATCCCTAAAAAGGAAAAAGGAATTCCAAATGCTACCCAGAATGAAAGCCTGGTATTTAGAAAAATCCCTAAAAATACCAAGACCAAGACCAAACCTATAATTCCATTGTCCAACAGAATATTTAATCTCGCTAATAAATAAGCTGACCTGTCATTATCTAATATAATTTGCAACGATTGGTTGGCCTCATTGAATTGGTCTCTGTAAGCCATCACATAATCCCTGATCTCTAAAATATCATCTTCTGGGAATTTAGAAATAGCTAAAGTAACAGCAGGCTTACCGTTATAAAGTGTTCTATTAGGAACATCCGCAAACTGAAATTTGGGCATAGCTAAATCTACCAGCCTTAAGATACTTCCATCGGCATTTGTCCTGATAATAATATTTCCAATTCCTTCGGGATCGTATTTTTTCGCCCTACTTCTTATGAGTATTTCCTCATCCTTTGCTTTAATTGATCCGGAAGAGATATCCCTATTATTTAACCTTATCGCATTTGCTAATTGATCAAATGTCAAACCGTATCGAAGCAAGGTCTCCTCAGGAATTTCTATGGAAATCTCTTGATCGGGAAAACCGGTAATTGTTATCTGGGAAATGATATTGGATGCCAACAGATCGTCCCTGACACCATCTGCATACCTTTTAAGCGTTTCAAGACTTACATCCCCCACTAAAATCATATCAATCACCGGCCCCCGGGGTTTTTGTCTAAAAACTTTGGGCTTTTCAATACTTACCGGAAAAGAATTAATTTGATCGACCGCATTTTTAACATCGGTTAACACCGTCTCGGGATCATATCCAGAGACTACTTCTATACTTATACTTGCCAGGTTTTCAGAAGCTGTAGAATTCACTTCTTCTATCCCCTGAATACTTTTTATCGCCTGTTCCACTTTCAGCGAAACGCCTTCCTCCATTTCTTCAGGCGATGCACCAGGATAAGTAACCTGCACCAGTACTAGATTTGGCTCTACTTCTGGAAAGAAAGATTTTTTTATGGTAAACGCACTGATAAGACCAAAGATTAGCACACTAATAATGATCGCATTGGACCATATAGTATACTTTGTAATAAAAGAGATAAGTTGACGCATGTCCCTCTAAAGTTTTGCTATTGATGAGAATTATTGTGCCAGGTTTCCATTAGAGACTTTACTGGCAGAACCAGAAGAATTAACACTTTCCCGCCCATTCATATTTTTCACTGTTACAGGCATATTTTTATACACATTGACCAAAGCTTCAGTAACGACCAATTCGCCTTCATCAAGACCAGAAAATAGTAC
Source organism: Bacteroidia bacterium (assembly GCA_965262565.1). GTDB lineage: Bacteria > Bacteroidota > Bacteroidia > J057 > J057 > CBDHFQ01. Next base: position 85,132 of record CBDHFQ010000008.1, on the reverse strand, counting down.
CGTTTCGTCATTCAGCTTTTCAATGTTAACTTCCTTGATATCTAATCTACTGCTATCGGATAATACATAGACCTGATTGCGATTCATAAGGGCTTTGCGAGGGATTTCCATTACATCCTTTAATTGAGTTCCCGGAATCTCTATTTGTAAATATTGTCCATCAAATACCTGTTTGCCATTAGGATTGAAAGCTACATAGATATTTACGGACTGCGTAGTTTCATCTACTACTGCACCTACCCGACGAACAGCCCCATTCCAGGTGTGTCTTTTATCCTCCGAATATACTGTAACTTTGGTGCCTTGCTGTACATAAGATAGTACATCTGTACGAACAGGTACTTCCAGTTCTAAACTGCTGGATTTTGCAATTCGCGCGATTCTGGCCCCTGGGTTCACAATACTATTTCTTTCCTGTAATACCTCAATAAAACTACCACTGAAAGGAGCCCTTACCACATATTTTGATAATCTTTCTTCGGCAGATTTTATGTTGTAATAGAGATTAATTATATTTTTTGTTGTAAAGAAAAGTTTTTCTTGTGAACTTTTTATTTCAGGAAGCGTGGGAATCGCCTCTTCCACCTCAAATTCGTCAAAGTAAGTTTTCCACCTTTCATAACTTTCGGGATAGTCGAACTTTAAATCAGGTAATACTTCCGCTATAGCAGTTAAAAAATCACTTTTTTGAGCATATAGAGATAACTTAGCTTCCTCATCATCTACTTTAAATAAAATCTGCCCGCTGTTGAAGGATTGACCTTGTTTCAGGGGTATACTTCCTCTTAACACTTCTCCCTGAACTTCTGCAATCAAGTCCACCGCATTTTCAGCTAATACTTTTCCGATTTGACTAATGGCGATTTCTCGACTTTTGTATTCCACAGGAACCGCCTCAACTGTCTTTTGTTGTTCTCTAAATGACATTTGTCGAACCGGCGTTTCTCTACTACCTAAGTAATTATATCCTATATATCCAGCAAAAAGAATAAAAATTGTAGCGAGAGTACCTAAAACAATTCTTAAAGATTCTGGTGTTCCCATAAATTGAAAGGGTTACAACTGATGTTAATTTATATATTACGTTCAACAAAACTCAATTTTATTCAAAAGGTTATCAATTCCAATAAATTATCTCTATTAGTTATTCTACCTGATTTTTAGATACCATTTTTAATTCTTGAGGGAAGGGTTCATCTTCATGATCTGCCCTTACTGCTTTGTGTACATGAGGTAAATGCTCCAGTTCCTCAATGAGCTGTTCTAATTCTTTAGTATTATGAACGAAAATTTTAAATAATCCTTCGAACATTCCATCTTCAGACTCTATAGTTACTTTGCGAATATTCAATTTTAATCGGAGAGAAATAATTTTAATTAAATCGTTCAACATTCCAAGTTTATCCAGCCCCATTACTTTTATTGCTGCTAAAAAGGTAATGCTGGTATCCTGTTCTCCCCACTTAGCACTAATAATCCGGGATCCAAAGCTGGACATCAATCTGACAGCTCCTGGACAACTCGTTCTATGGATAACAATTCTATGATCTTCATCATATGCCAGTATATCATCCCCAGGCAATGGATTACAGCATTTGGCCAGGATATATTTATCAATTTCAGCTCCCCTCCCAACCACTAACATGTCGGCATCTACCCCTATTTCCTCAAATTTAGCCTTAATTTGGGCTTGATCCATAGACCACATGCCAGGCAATTCATCTTCCACCATCTTACCGCTCTTCTTTAGGTCTATGAATTTGGAGATCATGGAAGTATCCAGCTTATGAGCTCCCAGATTATAGAAAAATTCTTCCTTGGAAGGTTGGTAAAAAAAAGTAAGCAGTTCCTTCATATAAGGATGATCTTCATCTACCTGATATTGGCTGGCTCTCCACTTAAATAATCTCCTTCCTTGTTCGACAATTTCCTTTCTTTGTTTTTGTAAGGCTCTTTTAATACTATCCTTTGCTTTTTGGGTTTTGACAATGCGCAACCACTCATCTTTGGGATGTTGTTTTCTGGAGGTCAAAATTTCCACTACATCTCCCGGCCTCAACATGTAATTTAGAGATTCAACCACATGGTTAATTTTAGCTCCAATGGCGGTATCTCCTATATTTGTGTGAATCTTATAGGCAAAATCCAATACGACTGACTGATTGGGTAAACGGACCATTTCACCTTTGGGAGTGAACACAAACACGTCATTGGGCTGAAGATTCTCTTTAAAATGCCTTAAGGCTTCTAACGCATTCAAATCCGGGTTAGCAAGTATATTTCTTACCTGATCTATCCAACCTGATAAAAAATCTTCTTGTACCACTCCATTTTCTTTATATATCCAATGAGCTGCTACTCCTTTTTCTGCAATTTCATCCATTCGCTCAGTCCGAATCTGGATTTCTACCCATCTTGCTCCTGGCCCCATCACAGTAATGTGCAAGGCTTCATATCCATTTTGTTTGGGCACAGTAATCCAATCCCGAATCCGCTTTAAATTTGGGGTAAATTTATCCGTAATAGCTGAATATACCCTCCAACAACTCTCCCGCTCCTGTTCGGACGCAACACCTTCTATAATAATTCTAAGAGCATACAGATCAAATACTTCTTCAAAGGGAATTCCCTGTCGCTTCATCTTGGCATCAATGGAAGCGATTGACTTAAACCTACTCTTAATCTTAACTTTAATGTGCGCGTTCTTAAGTAGCTCCCTGATTTTTTGGGTAAATCTTTTAATATAGTTATGAGCATCAAGTTTATAAGCTTCTAGCTTGGTTGATAGTAAATCATAAATTTGGGGCTCACTATACTTAAAAGCGAGGTCTTCCAATTCGGTTTTGATTTCATACAGACCAAGTCTATGGGCTAACGGAGCATATATATAGGAAGTCTCTGAAGCAATCTTAAGTACCTTTTCCTGCCTCATCGCTCCTAAAGTGCGCATATTATGTAGTCTATCTGCTAATTTGATTAAAATGACGCGAATATCATCAGAGATCGTCAGCAACACTTTCCTAAAATTTTCCGCTTGTTGAGAGTTCATTTCTCCCATGATATCCGAACTCGAAATTTTAGTCAATCCGTCAATAATGTATTTGGATTGTTTGCCAAATTTGCGTTCAATAGTTTGCAGATCAATATGCGTATCTTCTACTGTATCGTGTAAAAGAGCACAGGTAACTGAAAGTCCATCCTCTATACCCATTTCAAACACTACGATGTGAGCTACAGCCAATGGATGGAGAATGTAAGGTTCACCCGATTTTCGCTTAACTCCCTCATGAGCGCCCCTGGCAAGTTGAAAAGCCTGGCGCACCTGTTCTTTCTGATTTGAGGAAATATCCTTCAAACCGCGCATTAATTTGCGATACTGAGCCTGGATGATTCGTTTGTAATCGGGTTGATTCCTTTGCTTGATATCGATAATTGTTTCCATATCTACCTTCACCACTACTACCTAAAATAATTTATTAAATTAAAAAATAATTTCGATTCTTCAGAAAATAACTCTACTTTTGTGAATCCAAAAAAATGGGTCGTTCTTCTGCATAAAAACATATTGCGGGCGTGGTGAAATTGGTAGACACGCTAGATTTAGGATCTAGTGCTTCACGGCGTGGGGGTTCGAGTCCCTCCGCCCGCACTTCACAGAACTGCTCTCATAAGGAGCAGTTTTTTTTACCCTTCATATTCTATTGATTAACTCAACCTTTACTACATTGGAAATCACAAAAGAACTTAAAGAACACCAAAAAGCTGAAATCACCATTCATTTGGAGCCTGAAGATTATAAGCCGCAAGTAACAAAAAGGTTGAAAGAACAGGCAAAGCAAGCTAATATTCCAGGATTCCGTCCAGGTAAGGTTCCTCTGAGTTTAGTAAAAAAAATGGTGGGAATGAACGTACTGCTGGAAGAAGTATCTCAGAAAGTAAGCGAATCCCTAAATAATTTTATCCAGGAGGAAAATATCGCCATCTTAGGAGAACCTCTTCCTACCAACCAGAAGGGAGAAAATGATTTTGATGTCAATTGTAATATCCCCCTAGATTTCACCTTTGAAATAGGATTAGCTCCTAAAGTGGATATTTCTTACGACCTAGCAGAGCTACCTCCTGTATACCAATTACAGGTTGATGACGATTTTCTTGAGCAACAGATTGAACAGCTAAGGGACAGATTTGCTGAGGTAGAAGAACAGGAAACGGTTCAAGAAGGAGATATTATTTATGGAAAATTGATAGAACTGGATGAAAAAGGGGAAGTAGTGGATCTGGGATTTGAAAAAATGATTCCTCTAAATCCCATGAGAGTGAAAAAAGAAGGAGCATTAACCCCATTCAATGGGAAATCAGTAGATGAAACTATTCCTGTAGACATCTATTCTCTCGTAGAAGAGTCTTCAGAATTAAAAGGCTTACTCTTCCTGGAAGAAGATGAATTAGCTCAACTAGCAGGTAAATCTTTAGGATTTACCATCAAAAAAATCAACAGAACCACTCCCGCATTCCTGGATACTACCTTCTTCCACAAAGCACTAGGCTTACCTGACCCTACAAATGGCCAGGTAGAATCATCTGGTAGTATTCAACCACAGGAAGAAGAAGGAACCTCAGTGGAAGAAATAATAGAGGATGAGGATAAGGTGGAGGCCAATGAGGAAACTCCTGAGTCTACAGAAAGTGAGGAATCAACATCAAAGGAACAATTGAATGATGGAACGGAAAACCAGGGGGAAGAATCTGAAAAAGAGATCATAGAAGATCTGAACGCGTTTAAAGAAAAATTAGCCGAAAAAATCACGGAAGAATATCAAAATGCAGGATCCTGGTTTTTTACGAAGGAAGTGAAGGATAAATTGATCGAAAAACATCCTTTAACATTGCCTGATGAGTTTCTTAAAAAATGGTTATTAGCCTCTAATGAAAATAAAGTTACAGAAGAGCAGATAGAAAATGAATATGATCAATTTAGAGAATCACTTTCCTGGAGCATTATCCTGAGAGAATTGGAGGATCAACAATCTAACCTGAGAGTAACAAAGGAAGATGTTCAAAATGAAGTTAGGGATAAACTAGCAACAATGTTTCCAGATATGGCTGACCTGGATTCCCTGGTAGAATATTCACTTCAGGATCAACAGATGATGAATAGATACGAAAGCCAACTCCGTGAAGATCGATTGAGTGCTTTCTTTGTCGAAAAATTCAAGCCAGAGGAAAAAGCTATAAGTATCAGTGAGTTCAACGAAATAATTGATAAAAATAAAGAAAAAGCTTAAGGGAATTTACATCACTGGCTGAATATGCTTATCTTGATTTAGAAGATAAACCTTACAGCCGACACAGATGTTATCACGCACATTTTGGTTAATCAATTCCCTAATTGCTTTTATTCAACTTGGTTTTTCTCAACATCCTGTTATCTCGGATTTTAACCTTATAGGGGACTCCTATTTAACGGATGAAGGATGTTACAGACTTACCGAAGCAGTAGATTACAGATCCGGATCCATTTGGTACAAAAATGCCGTAGACCTCTCAAAGGACTTTTCCATCGAATTGTCTGTTAGGGTAGGTTGCCAGGATGAAGACGGAGCAGATGGAATGGTTTTCGTTTTTACTCCTGTAGCTAATCAACTAGGATACGTAGGAGAAGGTATAGGTTTTGCTGGTTTAGTGCCTTCCATAGGGATAGAAATAGATACCTGGCGAAATTACCACCTAAATGATCCTGCTGAGGATCATCTGGCGATTATGGCTAATGGAAGAGTAGGACATAGAAGTGATTTAGCTGGCCCACAACCTATTTCTAATATTGAAGATTGTACCAGACACAGTTTCTACATTATTTGGAGGGCATCAAGCCAAAAGCTATCCGTCGAGATTGATCAAAAAGAAGTGATCTTTACCCAGGTCGATCTGATTAACAATATTTTTAGGGGAAATGCGAAGGTATATTGGGGTGTTACAGCAGCTACTGGGAGATACAACAACATACATGAAGTTTGCTTTAATCAAATCACAGTGTCTCCACCTCAAAAGCGACTCAAAAAAATTCCTAATATTGATTCGATCCTTTATGCAAATTACGTGAATAAATACTAAGATATACATTGTTCTATAGGCTCAGATAGAAACTTTTCCGAAACTGAGTTCCAGTGGTATGAGCAGATCATTTTCTAAAAGAAGGCAGGAAAATTAGTTGGTTCTGCCTCATTCATGATCTCGTAAGCAACATTAAACACATTTTCTGCCTGAGGTTTGGTCCAATAGTCGCCATCATTTCCATAGGGTGTTCTGTGAGCCTTAGAAGTAATGGTGATAGGAGAAGAGTCCAAATAAGCGTACCCTCCTTGCTCTTCCAGCACTTGCTGCATCATATAGCTAGTGGCTCCTCCTGGTACATCTTCATCCATAAAAATGATTCTGTTTGTCTTTTTCAAAGAGCTTAAAATCACTCTGTGAAGATCAAATGGCAAAAGCGTTTGCACGTCAATAATTTCTACATCTATTCCTACTTGTTCCAATTGTTCTGCTGCTTCTAAAGCAATTCTACAACAGGCACCATAAGTAATCAAAGTAATATCTGAACCTTTCCTAATAATCTCAGGAACCCCTAATGGAACCGTGTATTGTCCTATATTCTCTGGTAACCTTTCTTTTAAACGGTAACCATTTAGTACTTCTATCACTAGTCCAGGATCTGATCCACCTAGTAAGGTTTTATACATTCCTGCAGCTTGAACCATGTTTCGGGGAACACATACACACATACCTCTCAAAGCATGAATAATCATACCCAAAGGAGATCCCGAATGCCAAATTCCTTCTAATCTATGCCCTCTTGTCCGTATAATAGCAGGAGCTTTTTGACCTCCAACTGTACGATAGCTTAAGGTCGCTAAATCATCGGACATAATCTGTAATGCATATAGCAAATAGTCCAGATATTGAATTTCTGCAATAGGACGCAATCCCCTCATAGCTAACCCAATGGCCTGACCTAATATGGTTGCCTCCCGAATACCCGTATCGCTAATTCGAAGATCACCATACTTCTGTTGTAAGCCTGCAAACCCTTGATTAACATCTCCTAAAAATCCGACATCCTCTCCAAAAGCGATGATTCTGGGATCTTCTTGAAAAACCTCATCAAAGAATAAATTGATTATTTCAAATCCATTTTTTTTCGGAGAATCGTCGCTGTAAATGGGAGATATAACAGGTACATTTAATACAGAATCTTCTGTTTCCCTCAAAAGGAAACTATCATACTTTTTATCGTATACCGAATTTTTGTTATCTCTCCATGTTTTTAGTTCCTGTATAGGCTTCGTATGTGCTTCTCCAAAGGTCAACAAAAGAATTTTATGAGCAGCTTCCATGTAATCTCTTCTTGAAGGCTCTGTATTTCTTTTAACGGACTCTATCACTTTGCGAATTTCTACTTTATAAGCTGATTGTGAAGCTACTTTAAGCGCTAAGCCTACAAAAGTATTCAATTCTTCTTTAATCGGTGCCTGAACTTCATTCCAGGCGTCATTCTTTATTTTTCTGACCAGCTTCCTATCCTCCTTCTCCCAGGCTTCCAGTTCTTCTTCTGTTGCCATTCCCTCTGTGAGTATCCAATCTCTCATTTTTTGCAGACAATCCATTGAGCTTTCCCACTCGAGTCGATCCCGGGATTTATATCTCTCATGACTGCCAGAAGTAGAGTGCCCCTGGGGTTGAGTTAATTCTGTTACATGAATAATAGAAGGAGTATGGTAGTTTCTTGCAATACGAGCCGCCTCTCTATAAACCTGACGAAGGGTCACATAATCCCAGCCTTGAACAGTAAAAATCTCAAATCCATTAGTATCTTCCTCCTTCTGGAATCCACTTAATAAAGTAGATAAATCTGACTTAGTAATTTGATATTTATTGGGTACGGAAATGCCATAACCATCATCCCATATCGAGAGAATCACAGGTGCTTGAATTACACCAATTGCATTTACTGATTCCCAAAATAATCCTTCAGCACAGCTACCATTTCCTATGGTACCAAAAGCTATTTCCTTACCATGATTGGAAAAAGAAGTTAAGTGAGATAATTCCGGTAAGTTTCTATATAAGGTAGAGGCCTGACCTAAACCTACTAATCTAGGCATTTGAGATCCTGTACATGATATATCTGAACTACTGATAGGAATTTCTGTCAAATTTTTCCAGCTACCATCCGGATGCAACATTCTTGTTCCTAAATGAGCATTCATTTGCCGGCCACCAGAACTAGGCTCTGCCTCTAAATTGATATTAGCATATAATTGTGCAAAGAATTGTTTAATCGTACTTATCCCTGAGGCAAAAGCAAAAGTTTGATCCCTGTAGTAGCCACTTCTAATGTCTCCAGGCTGAAATACCTTTGCCATAGCTACCTGTGCTAACTCTTTCCCATCTCCGAAAATCCCAAATTTAGCTTTACCTGTTAGTACTTCCCGTCTTCCAATTAAACTGGCTTGACGACTTTTATAACACAAGCGGTAGTCAGCAATAATTTCCTCAGACTTCAGATACAAATCTCCCTCTTGAACCAATTTCGATTCTAACTTCATGAAAACAGTTTTTTCAATTTCTGAATATAATAAAACTAGCACTCACTCACAAAACTATTTAAGGTAAAACCAGCTTTCATAAACTATACAATTAATGAAATGTTTACTTTTATTCAAATTTTACCTATCCAAATACTCACCTGTAATTCGAAAAAAGGACGAAACTGAGAAGTTCCTGAATCTATCTGATCCTGCCTAAAACTAGTGCTTGAGGTAATGGGCGCTTGTGTATCGCGAACGTTAAAAGTTTGTCGTTGCCATTGCCACCAAACGGATAGTTCCAGCGAAGCCGGACTTCTTTTCTTTACCCTTATTCCAGTTACAGGACCAGTTTGCAGGTTGTTGATCCTTAAATTTACAGCGCGAAGTGCATTACGGGTGTCTGATAAGGTAGTATTTAACCGCCTTAGTTGGCCGGTATGTTTATATCCTACGTCAGCGAAAAACAAATGGTTTTTCCATGGACGCTTTAATCTAATACTTTGATTGTGTTTGAAAATATAAATGACATTTGTATCTAACGTGGTCTCAGTAAAATTCTCCCAGTCCAGATATGATTGATGTACCTCTTTTCTGTAGGCCGATAATTCCATTTGCCATCTCGAAGACGCTCTATAATTGAATTCTACCAGGCTTTCCAAATTTCTAGTCGATCTATCCGTTAAATTGGGATCATCAAAATCTTTTACGTTGTAAGTAACATATATAAACTGGCTTCCCTTCATGTTTAATCTATTCAGAATATCCCATCTATAAGAAAAGTCCATTCTAAGCGCTCTTTGTGTATAATTATCCTGACTCCTTTCTTGAAATAGAAAAGCGTATTGCCTGTAGTTACCTAACATTTTATATTCAGTAGAAAAATTTTGTGCCCATCTAGCCTTCCATTCTAAAGAGATAATGTGGTTCAATTCATCGTGATCATCAAAATTATCCTCTGCCTGAGTATCGTATTGTACATATCTGTTAGAAGCGGAAAAAGATAGTTGATGTCGAAGTGATAGCTGGTATTGCACTAATAATTCCCAAAGATTCATCCTTCTGGCAAAATCTTTCTGTTTTTCTCGGGTTAATAATCCCTGAAAACGAGCATCGGATAAATTTTGAGAATTTTCCAATTGATATCTCCTACTCAAATCCTCAAAAACAAATTGTAGATAAGCGTTCCACTTTAATGATCCAAAGGATATCTTTTGTTGAGTATAAATATCCAGATGATTGAACGACAGATTATTAAATTCAGGAGTAGTATCTCTTTCGACTAGTTCGTAGTCAAAAGCTCTTCTGGAAAATGCAAAACCGTTATTAGAATCCCAAAAAAGCCCTGGCATTAATTGATACCTAAAGCGGATTTCCGGAGCGATGGTATCAGACTTAATTTTCTCAACAGATATAGATCGATAAGAATTAATTTCATGGGTACCTGCTTTGAGGTTAACAGCTACATCCATAATTCCACTGAGTCTTTTGGTCCATTGGGATTGTAAAATGATATTTCGCTGGTGGCGGGGAGAAATATATTTTAATCGGGCAAAGAGTTTTGTTTGCATTTTGGCCCCATCCGGCCAGGCATATCTGGAGGAAATAATAAGTCCGGGGGAAACCCCATTGTCCCAAAATCCCATTCTAAAATCCCAGCTATAACCTACAAAAGGAGTAAACTCCAAATATTCCTTCCAATTATACTTTAGTCCACCATACAAATTATATCGTTGATTTTCAGTATTAAAAAACTGATCTGATAAGTACCAACTTACCAATTCAAGATTTTTTCTCAGCTTGAAATATTGCCAAATATCCGTGTGAAAATAGACCTGAACGAAAGGTTGATTACGCCTTGAGGTATTTATTAGGTGATCATGATGCAGATTCAATGAAAGCTGATATTTCTCTCCTATGTACTTATACTGGGTATCAAATCCAGTCGTATAAGTAAAATTATTTTGCCTTCTGAATGATAAACGCAGATGAGGTTGTTGAGAAAAAGCCTCTAAACAACTGATTAGTAGAAGAAATAAGCAAATGTGGACAATTATATACAACCTCATCGACACCTTTGGAAGTTAGTGAATTCCTGTTTAAGCCCCTAATCCTGCCACCTACACATCGATAAACGCATTTACAGCGAAAAAGGAAATACCTATTTCAATAAATCGTAAATTTACAAATGAAAATAATACAATAATTAAACATAAGTTTACAAATCAAGTGTAATTGTCTCTAAAACATCTTTTTATCAATTATGATTATGTTAAGATTTTTTTGCTTCTCAATTTTAATCTCCAGCTTCTCTTTTCTTCAATCTCAACATTTTCTTATTCCCCCATTTGAATCCAGCTTTGAAGAAGTTTTGGAAAAATATAGTCATTATCCAAAAGTGAACGTTCTCAAGTCTGATCCAGATAAAATACTAAAGTTAGCATATCATGAAAGTGTGGCTAATTATAAATTCACTGAGGGTAAGTTGATTAATATCCATCTAACAAATACCTACAAAAAAAGAAATCATGCAAGAAAGGCTGGCATAGGAGCTATAGACTACTTCACCTATTTTAATTGCGAGTTATTGTATATGGGACAAAATCAAAAGCAAGATATGTTCTTCTATGTTTTTAGTTCCGATCAAAAATTATATAGATTAATGTATATCAAGCGAGGAAAGAAGAATTATGAATTGACATTGAATTGCATTTTTCTTCCAAACAGTTACTCGAACGACGACATTTATAATAACATGATAGATCTTCCGATAGAGACGATAAGGGCTAAAAATTAGTACAATCTAAAACGGTAGTTTAAAAAATCCTTTTAAGGAAAAGTTGTCCATCATCTGTTTTGAAAGCAAAAATGAGGAGGAACCTGGTGGAATAGAAGAAATAGTCAAGTGATCCTTCATCTTTATGGTATCTGTAGAAGAATAAAAATGTGCTAACAGATCGACTTCCAGGGAAAATTGAGTTTCTATTTCCGACTGAACTTCAAAAGCATGATTTTCTTCAGATAATATTACTGTAGAAAATAGATCATCAAGCCCTAATACATATTCAAATAACGCCATGTCAGATCCACCCGAATGATTTCGGGTGGTATCTATTTCTCCTGCTAACCTAATAAATTGATAGCCTGCCGATCTATTCCAGTACATCTGTTGGGAAGGATGGAGCGGATTCGAAGGATCGAAATTATCAGGATTCTCATGATTCATACGTTCCGGAATCCCAATAGAAAATAACAGTGCAATGTAATTTCCCGCCGGTACCTCAAATTGTTTAAATACTCCTTCTCCATGCTGTACCTCTCTCACATTTTCGTCTGCGAAATCCCATAACAGAACATCCGCTAATCGAAGGGTATCCAATGCCGCAGAAACTATTCGTATATCACTCATATACAAACGCCATTCATCTATTACTATGGTATTTGTATCCAAATTTTCATAGGAAAGCCCTGATTCAAATTCCTGTCCTCTTACTCTAGGCAATAGATTAATTTCAAATACTCCCGGCCCGGATGCAGTGGGAGGAGTCAATAATGTAGGTCTCTCTGGTTCACCTCCACCACAGGAAATTCCGACGATGATTACCACTGAAAAAAAGAGGAAAGAAATGATGTTCCAATAGGTAAATTCCTTCACATTCATAGGCTCGATGGTGATAATGTCAACATAATTCAAAAATAGGAAAAGATGAGATTTATTGGGGAATTATATAGCTTTATATCATGAATATATATCAATTATCGAAGTCATTTTCAAAGTTAAATGACATTGTAGCAGAGCTGAGACAAAAATGTCCATGGGATAGAAAGCAGACATTAGAGAGTTTAAGGCATCTGACCATAGAAGAAACCTATGAACTATCAGAAGCTATACTTAATAAAGATATGGAAGAGATTCAAAAGGAACTGGGAGATTTGTTGCTTCATGTACTCTTCTATGCGAGAATAGGGTCAGAGAAAGGTGCTTTCACCCTGGAAGAGGTAATGACATCCCTTACTAATAAACTCATACGGAGACATCCCCATATTTATGGAGAGGTGAAGGCTGACACAGCTGAAGAAGTAACAGTAACATGGGAAGAAATAAAAGCGAAAGAAAAAGCTGAGGCCGCAAAAAGGGAACATAAAGCGGTAGCATCTACCTTAGATGGCGTTCCCTCCCAATTACCCTCTCTCATCAAGGCTCAACGAATGCAGGAAAAAGCGGCAAGTGTAGGTTTTGACTGGAACAATGAACAAGAAGTTTGGGAAAAGGTAAAAGAGGAAATAAATGAATTTGAGATGGCTGATTCTCACGAGGAAAAAACGTCGGAAATGGGAGATCTTTTATTCAGTCTTGTCAATTATTGCCGCTTCAAAGGAATAAATGCAGATGAGGCGCTATCCCAAACGAATAAAAAATTTAAAGAAAGATTTATGCATATAGAGGCTGCAGCGATTCAATCGGATAAAAAGATCGGTGAATTGACCCTGGAAGAAATGGAACAGCACTGGCAACAAGCAAAACAATTATCTTCAACTAAGTAAATTTTCGTTAAAGGTTTCATATAACCTTAACTCTTGGTGCATGTAATTTTGCCAAGCCCAGATACAACCCAGGCAAATGATCGTCATAATACAAATTAACGGAAAGAGAAAAGGATCAAATTCCAGAGAATTTACTTCGTAGATGATCAATTGTATGGTAATAAGTAAGGCATTTAAGGTCCAGCCTCTGGCTATTCTAATTTTAGATCGGTTTTCGGTAAGAGTATAAGCTAGTGCACTATAATTGGTGTGAGAATAAATATAATTTCTTAATTGGAAATAATAAGTACTTGAACGTCTCGCTCCTGATGCAGATTCATCCGAAGTAACCGGAGACACTGATTTTCTAAAACTGTTTTCCCATGGCCAGAATAATGCATGAGATATTTGATCCGAAATGATCCCTAATACGCATAAAATACCTGGAGAGAATAATATAGTGAGAGGCATTCCTTCATTGAAAAAAAATAAGTAATAATCCGGTTCACTTACTAATTCCACACTTGCGCCAAATCCTAAAAAAATGCCCAAAATAGCAAATATAGCCAATCCAGTTCCGAGCACGAGTAATTCGATAAATAAGCGCATATACTAAGCGGATATAATCTCTAGTAACTATAAAAATAAGCTTTCCGTACAGAAGTGACTAATTTAATGTAAAATTCGACAAAGCTTCATTAATTTTAGGTCCAATATGCGAATGACCAAACAAACTTTAGAGCACTTACAGCAAATACTTACTTCTCACGGATTTGAGGTAAGATATGAAAGGGGACATTTTAAAGGTGGATATTGTCTTGTTTTGCAACGCCATATGGTAATTGTAAATAAGTTCCATCCCATTGAAGGAAGAATCCAGGCCCTGGCCGCTGTGATCGATCAATTGGATATTGATCTGGAGAAATTAACGGACCCACAAAAAAAATTAATGAATAAACTTAACGAATTAACAACTTGAGATTCATTTTCAGCGGGACTGGTACTTCCCAGGGAATTCCAGTAATAGGATGTGATTGTGAAGTGTGTATATCCTCTGACGATAGAGATAAACGCTTGAGAACGTCGGGTTTACTGGAGGACCAACATACGAGAATAACCTTCGATACAGGTCCAGATTTTCGTCAACAAATGCTGAAAAGGAGAGTAACAAGCTTGGATGCGGTTGTATTCACTCATCAACACAAAGATCACACTGGAGGACTGGATGATATTCGTGCTTTTAATTACCAACAAGGAAAAGCGATGGATATTTATGCCAATGCTGATACCATTGAACACTTACACCGGGAATACTACTATATATTTGAAAACAAAGATTATCCAGGCATACCCCTTCTCAATATATGTGAAGTAAAGCAGGCAGCTTTTTGCATTGGAACTTTGACCTTAATTCCCATTCCTATTATACATGGTCAACTTCCCATCCTGGGGTATAGATGTGGTAAGTTTGCCTACATCACAGATGCGAGCCACATTCCCGAATCTTCTTTAACATTATTAGAAGGAATCGAGATCTTGGTACTGAATGCCTTAAGGAAAAAGCCACATCATTCTCACTTTCATCTGGAAGCTGCTATTCAAATGGCCCAACAACTTGGGGTAAGAAGAGCGTATTTTACACATATCAGCCATTTAATGGGGAAACATGAAGAGATTGAACAATCCTTACCAGAAGGTATATTTTTAGGATATGATGGTATGGTGTTGGAATGGTAAAATAGAGTACATCAAAAAAAGTCCCAATGTTTTATCACATTGAGACTCCATCAATTTAAACACCTATAACCATTTACTAGTAATTCTTCTCTTATTTATTTATCAGTAAAGCGAAGTGCTATTCTTCTGTTTTGCGCTCTACCTTCTTCTGTCTCATTTGAAGCTACGGGATGTGCATCTCCATATCCTTCTGCTTCCATCCTATCTGCAGCTATTCCCATATCTGACAGAACTGATTGAACAGCTTCTGCTCTGGCTTGTGATAGATTCATATTACCTTCCTTGCTACCTGTATTATCCGTGTATCCTCCAATTTTTATTTTCGTAGCAGGATATGCCTTCAAAATTGCAGTAATGTTTTCCAATTGTTCTCTTGAATGCTCCATATCCAGTGTAGACTTTCCCGTATCAAAGGTCAGACGGTCAAAATTAAACCAGGTAGTCTTGTCAATTGCTCTATCTGCATCTTCAATGAAATCAATCAGTTGATTTTCAATCCCATTTTCAGGAATATTCAATTCTACTCCATTAGTCAATGTTCTTTTGAAGAAGTCTCCCAATTCTCCTACTGCGCCTTCTACAGCATCTACTCCTCTACTAACTAATTCTCCAGTAGCATCTTTCGCATCATTAGCTACTTCAGCCACTTTATCAGTTACGCCAGATACGGATTCTTCTACTTTATCTCCTGATCCACTAAAGAAAATTAATGCGCCAATAGCTATAGCGGCAAGGATAGCTGGAACAATCCACTTATTTCTGGAAGGTGCCGCACTAGCTGCCATTTCCTTTACTGCTCCATCACTTCCTTCCAAATTAGCCAAGCCAAAAGAATTGCTCAGAGATCCAGGAATGGCATTCATGAGTGCATCTTTTTCATCTCCCAATAAAGAGGCAAAATCCGCTATATTCATGTTTCTTGTCCTGATCAATTTTGTCAAATACCCCATTACTAAAGGACTAATCCAACCTAACATAGATGTTACTGATTGACCATTTAATCCCGCGAATGAGGCAATGCCTTCTATAAATTCACCGCCTTTATTTCCCATAATCATTGACAAAAAACTACTCCCTACATCACTCTGACCACTCCCTCCAACTAAGCCTGAAAGATTCTCCAATAATCCAGGATTTCCATTTTTAGTAATAAAACCAAAAATATCAGACATAGCGCTGTAATTCCCGCTATTTGAAGCTAAGCCACCTAATAAAGAGGGTAGAATACCCGATATCCCTTTGGAAACTGAAGCATCACTTTCTCCCAGTGAGGCAGAAACTTGTGAAATTAAGTCTGGATTAATGTACTGTTTTAAGTCGTTTAAAATTTGAGACATGGTAAAATTGTTTAATGAATAAAGTTGGGTTTGTAAAACGATACTAATTGTAATTTCTAATTTCAGCTTTAGGACGTAATTATACTTAAAAAGTAACAAGGCAATATAAAATTTCGATAAATCGCAATAATAATTTCTGCAAAGGGTACTCATACCGACCAAAAAGAATGACTTGTTTCCATATGTTAGTCTGAGTCCATACGTAAATGATATTATTCATACGTAAGAAAAAGCATATCTAAGTTGTTGTTGTGCCAACAGTATAAACCATTAGTGGCATAAGCAGTTTGTCTGATATGAAACCAACTATAGCCATCGCTGGCGCTTCCGGGTTCGTAGGACGCTGGTTTATGGATCAGTATAAACACAAATACAAGTTTATTGCCCTCAGTCGAAAGGAAGTCGTAGAAAACCTATCTGATGCACATATTGAATGGCGGAAGGTAGAACTTTATTCTATTACTTCTACGGTAGAAGCGCTCCAGGGAGCAGATTATGCCCTATATTTCGTTCATTCTATGGTTCCTTCAACTCGGTTGAATCAAGGATCTTTTGAGAATACAGATATATTATTAGCAGATAATTTTTCTCGTGCAGCGGAAATTAATGGATTGAAGCAGATTATCTTTTTAGGAGGAATCTTACCTAAAGATGGTCATCAATTTTCTACACATCTACGAAGTCGATATGAAGTGGAACAAACCCTCAGTTCGAGAAGCGTACCACTTACAGCCCTTAGAGCAGGAATCATCGTAGGTCCCGGAGGATCTTCCTTCCGTATGATAGAAAAATTAGTGCACCGATTACCTATTATGCTATGCCCTAAATGGACCCTCTCTCGAACTCAACCTATTGCATTGGAAGATACGCTCAAATGTTTGGATTACTGTTTAAGTAATGAAAATACCTATCATAAAGCATATGATATAGGGGGAAAAGAAATCACTACTTATCTGCATATGATAGAACAGACAGCAGAGTTAATGGATAAAAAAAGAATCATTGCTTCTGTCCCTTTTTTCTCTCCCGGTTTTTCCAAGCTTTGGGTAGCTGTGTTTACGGATTCCAGTACAACGCTGGTTTCTCCCCTAGTGGAAAGTTTGAGGCATGAATTAATCGTGGAGCCTAATGCCTTAATGGAGAAGTTCGACCAACGAAAATCTTTTAGAGAGGCAGCGAAAAGAGCATTATTTGAAAAAGATACCATCCCCAAACTTCCTAAAAGAACCCACGCTTCATCTAAAAATGAAAAAAATACTGTTCGAAGTGTTCAAAGACTCCCTAATCCTGGAAATAAATCTGCTAGCTGGGTTGCCCAGGAATATATGCGCTGGCTCCCAAGCTACCTACGGTATATTGTGAAAGTTGATGTGAATCAGGAGGAAAATACAGTTACATTCAGAATCTTTTCATTTCATTTGCTGAAAATGTATTTTGTAAGAGATCGCAGTGATGATAATCGACGCCTTTTTTATATCGTTGACGGCCTGTTAGTTAAACGCAAAGATTATGGATGGCTGGAATTTAGAAGAGTACTGAACGGCCGATATTTTATCTGCGCTATTCACGAGTTTGTTCCTTCTTTACCTTGGTTTATTTATATCCCCACACAGGCGGTGATTCATCTATTCGTAATGAAAGCTTTCGGAAGATATTTGAAGCGGCAATCTTAGGGGGTAACATATGTAGGATACTACCTATGTTTATGTAATGATGTAATTATCCTTTTTTTAAAGCCCTCATCTATATCAACTTCTTGAACCTTAAGTATCGATTTAGACAAGTTAATGTTATCATGAGTTGGTTGTCCAAACTCTACGATTATTGATTCACCATCAATCAAGGTATCTGAATACATTTGGCTCAATAATTCATCGGGGTAGTTATCTAATATCTCAAAAAGCAGTTCATTAAACCATTCTGAATATTCCACATTATATTTACATGAATTGTGATATGTACGTAAAAAATGCTTTATATCCGTAGGACTTAAGTGATCTAATTCATTATTGATCCTTGTCAATACCTCTATGGAACAACTATCGTTATAGTTTATAAATCTGGAAAAGCATGGATCATCGTAGCTCCTTATCTCAAATGAGCTATTAATCATGCAATTCAACACAAAAATAGTAACAAAAAAATAGTTTATCATTTACATCAATAATTCTTATGTACTCTTTTTTTTCAAGTTGATAGCTATTCATTCAAAGCCTTTTCTTCCAGCTGTTCTAAAAGAATAAATTCCAATGCCTTTTCATGCGTTCTTTCCAAAACAACGGGAGGAGCCACACCTGCTTCATAGGCCTCCTTCCAACGAAGCGCACACAAACACCACTTATCTCCTGCTTTCAATCCTGGGAACTGGTATTCAGGCCGTGGCGTACTTAAATCATTCCCTTTTGATAAAGTAAAGCTTAAAAAGGCATCTGTCATTTCAGCGCACACAACATGCGTACCATAGTCATTTGGGCCCGTATCACAGCGACCATTTCTATAAAAGCCTGTTAAAGGATCTGTACAACAGGTCTGCAACGGCGTACCTAATACATTATGTACTTCTTTACCATTCTGAGATTGAGGTGTCATACGCATTGGCATAAAAAAAGCAAACGAACAAAAAGCAATCAATAATAATCCTGTAAGATAAAATAAATACCCTCTCATTAATTAGTTTTTAACTAGAAGTCAATATAAGGAATTATTGAGCATTCTTATTGTAAATGCCAATGATGATATTATAGTGTCAATGCACCAATGATTATAGACATTTTCCTATTGGCACAATCTCTACTAACTCATCCTAAGATTTCTCCAGGTCTTTCCTATAGCTTCGCTCATTCTCAAAGCGGTAACTCCTTCTTCTGTTTGTTCTATCGCCACTTGATCTCCCGCTGCTCCATGTAAATAGACGGCTAAAGGGATTCCTATCTCTGGTGCGTATCCCTGAGCCAATATTCCTGTAATCATGCCCGCCAAGACATCCCCTGAACCTGCCGTCGACATACCCGGATTCCCGGAACGATTTACAAAAGTGTTTCCATCAGGAAAAGCGATAATAGTTCCTGCTCCTTTTAATACGACTATGATATTCTTCTTTCTGGCATATAATTCCGCAGTTTCTAATCTTTGATTAACCACATCAGCTTCAGGAAATAATCTTTTCATTTCTCCCGGATGTGGAGTTATAATAGTGCATTCGGGCAATTGGTTCCATAAAGGATCATTTTCTTCCAGCTGAGCCAATAAATTTAAAGCATCGGCATCCAATACAGTAATTGCCGTTAACTGCGGTAACAAGTTTACTAACCACTCTTTTGTTTCCTCATGAGTCCCCATACCAGGACCTATACATACGACATTTTTGTTCTCTAAATGTGGTAAAATTTTCGCTAGTGTTCCATGTGTTAGTTGGCCTGAATTTTCTCCTTCTACTGATATGCACATGGCTTCGGGTACTAAATTATTTACGGCACCTCTCACTTGCTCTGCAGTAATAACTGTACATAGACCTGCTCCTGAACGCATACACGCATGAGCGGTAAGTGAGATAGCTCCGGCCATTTGTTTGCTTCCTCCAATGATCAGAGCATGTCCAAAATGTCCTTTGTGTGTATTCTTTGGTCGGTTTTGCTGCTTATCTGTTAACAATGTAGCATCTGTGGCGTATCTCCGAATCCCCAATGAAGCAATCACCTTAGGATACAAGCCGATATCCAGCACTTGAATATGACCACAAAAGCCTGCAGCCGGATAAACACAATGACATATTTTTAACAATTGGAAGCTAATTGTAATGTTAGCAGGGATCACCTGATTGATCATCGCTCCAGTATCTGCATTCATTCCGCTTGGTAGATCAATGGCTACCGTAGCATATTTTTTGGGGATAAAATAATCTATTATTTCCTTGATGGTTCCCCGTAGTGCTGATTGTATTCCCGTTCCCAATAATGCATCTATAAGGACAAGAGAAGATGAATGTTGCTGTTCCAATACATGGACCTTTGCCAAATCAAATGGTTCTAGGGGAAGATCAAGATGTTGTAGTATCTTGAGGTTGATAAGAGCATCACCGGAATATTTGTCTAGGGGATGCGAATGAAATACGGTGACTGCTTTTCCCCAATTATGCAAATATCTGGCAATGACAAATCCATCACCTCCATTATTTCCAGGCCCTGCCAAGATGATAAACATGCTGGCTTTGGGAAATTGATCTACTATACTCACTGCTGCTTTTCTTCCTGCATGCTCCATTAATACAATGCCTGGATAGGCCCATTCTTCAATTTGAATTTGGTCAGCTTTTCGAATTTGTTGTGAGTTGGCAATAAGAGGCATATAGGTATTCGACATCTACAGAAAATCATTGAATCTACTTTCAACATAAAATACAGAATTATCTTCTTTATCCTGTATTTATTGGTCTATATATAGAATAGCTTTCCTGAATTGCCAAAATATCAAAAAGAAGAGATAGCCCTACTCAATGGTGCAGGGCTATATGATACATAATACCATCATAACTCGTTAAACATCCACAATGGCATTTAGGTATTTATACGTATTAAATATCGAAGTCAGACGTTCTCTTTACTCTGCTCTAGCAAAAGTTTTAGTGGGTGCATCCATTCCCAGCATCATTCTCATAGTATCAGCCTGGGACAATCTTACAAACTCGGCATAATTTTCATCCACCCTTAATAAGGCTGCTTTCATTGTAGTATCTACTGACATTGTAAAGGTCAATTCAGCTTCGGGGTCTTTCGATGAGCTTCTCACAAACGTACTATCAGAAGTAAAGTGAATGGACACAGATTCTTCTGGCCCTACCTGACGATAGGTGTTAGTCAATGGATCATATATATGAATGAGTTTCCATTTTCCTAGTAATAAACTCGCGTATCGTTGAAAGGGAATACTACTATTAGCTACATCTGCTACAGAAGTAGAGTTGAGTTCCAGGCCTGCTCCTTTGGTGGATGATCCGGGCTCAGATGCCGAAGAAGGAGAAGGGGAAGCTACTGTGTCGCTATGTAATTGATTAGTAGTAGCATCGCTGAGAGCTTTGTTGTTCTTTTGACAACTGAAAAAACACACAAGGGTTGACAGCAGGAAAAGTGTAATTAGTCTATTCATAAAGTTTAGTATATGACGATGTTCAAAGACGGAAAGACTCACTATTCTACTAAGCCTTCATCTTTCAGCATTCTGTAGGTAGACTGCGCAATCATGGTAGCTCTATCTTTATCAATGGGCAATTTTACTACTCGCTTCCTGATTTTCCCTTCTTTCTTCCATTGGAATTTTACCATCGCTCTCCGCTCACCCTGTAAAGCAGGAATATA
This sequence comes from Bacteroidia bacterium, assembly GCA_965262565.1. Lineage (GTDB taxonomy): Bacteria > Bacteroidota > Bacteroidia > J057 > J057 > CBDHFQ01. Next base: position 63,601 of record CBDHFQ010000008.1, on the reverse strand, counting down.
CTCCACTTTAATGAGTTCCTTTCGAGGAATAATCGGATTGTAAGAGACCGAACGATCTGCCCATGCTCGCCACAAAAGTAATAAAAAAGTAATACTGAAAAAGGAACTCAAAAAGATATTATCGATCCATAAGGAAATTCCAACAGCTAATAAAGCCCCTAAAGCCAGCAGAATATAGGCAGCGGATTTTCGTCCCATCCCTTTATTAAACATCCACTGATGTAACTTTCCCAACCAGCCTTCTTCGGCAATCTCAATTCTATCCGAAAAAATATGACAGTATCCTTCCATCATGGGAAAAGATTTTGCTCTTGGTTTCATGCTTACTCCATTTGTAATTATAATTGGTATTACGCAAGATGATCAAGGCTCACTTACTTGCTGTTGGTATGATGCAATTAATTGACGCTCACGAAAAAGCTTACTTTTCAATATCACTTTATCTCCAAATATATTCAACTGCCAACCTATTAAATCGGTTGGGAATGATTTAGACAATCCATAATCCCATTTTTTCTCGACATACACCTGGTTAGGAGGAACGATAAAAAAATCGCCAAATAACTCCTTTTTCCCCACTTTCGTCCATTCTTCTTTGAGTTTTACCTCTCTACCCTCCTGATCTCCGTATAGATCTGTCCAAATATAATATTGGGCTCTGGCAGGATTAATAATTCCTCCAACTTCTACTCTAATGGTAGTGTCAATGCCGATAATGCTGTCTGTTTCTGGAATTTGTAAGTTATGTGTACCTGGCTCCAACGAGATGGAAGTCGTATTTCCAGGAGGAATGGTATAGCTTGTTCCAGCAAGGGTAAGTGATATCGCCTGGGTGGAAGGATTATCAATTTCAATATTATTCTGATCACAACTTACCAACATCCAACCCGCTAATAATATCAAGAGATATCCTGCTTTTTTCATGATAACATTTGTTTGAGTTGCCTGTATAATTACGCAAATGTAGGAATAATAGCACAATTATAGGCAGAAAAGCGAGCTAAATGGCTCGCTTTTCGATTCTAATTCGCACGATGGTTCGTAAAACAGGAATTGTCGTGGCGCTGCTCTTCAGCTGATAGATCCACATGCAATATCTCTATTCTATGTCATGCCCATATTTGTCAGCATACTTTTTGTATAAGAATTGCTGTCTCGCTTCCAACTGTATTTCCCGCCCCTGAATAAAGGCATGTGTCAGCTTATTGGTACGCATATCCAACGCATCTCCTTCACTTACAAATAAAGTAGCGTCTTTCCCTACCTCTAATGATCCGGTTTGATCGTCTATTCCAAAGATTTTGGCTGCATTTAACGAAATGCTTTGTACTGCTTGTTCGTAATCTACTCCATAAGCTACTGTCGTTCCAGCCGTAAAGGGTAAATTTCTGGATGAGTGTAAGTTGTCATAAGCTAGGCAATACAATATCCCTGCATCTGACAATTCTTTGGCCAGTTTAAAAGGATAGACGGTATCCTCATGATCTTCATCTGGTAATCTGTGAATATCTGCCAGAATAATGGGAATCTCTTTTTCAATTAAGAATTCTTTAATCAGCATGGCTTCATTTCCTCCGACTATCGCTATTTTCTTTATCCCATGATCTTCTGCCAATTGTACCGCTGTCATTATACTTTTAGCTTGCTCTGCATGGATGTAAAGTATGAGAGATCCATCAAATAGCCCTTTCAAGGAAGCCAGTTTCAAATTACTAATTTCTGGTTTTACTAACTCACTATAAGCCTTTGCATCTTTCAACATCACTTTCCATTCAGCTACATGAGAGTCATAAGATTCATTTTTTCTCGTTTCCGTTTCTCCTCTCCACCATCTGGGAGGAAAGCTTTTCCTTGGCCAATAAAGATGTACTCCTTCATCCACTTTATAGGCAGCATCTTCCCAATTCCATGCATCAAGTTGGACAATAGAGGAAGTACCAGAAACAATGCCACCGTCCGGTGTAGGTTGGGCCATTAAAATTCCATTAAACCTCATCGTAGGAATTAATTCAGAATCTGTATTATAGGCTATAATTGATCTTACATTGGGCGTAAAATCGCCTTGTTCTTCATTATCAATGGTAGCAGAAACAGAAGAGACCTCTACTAATCCTATATCGGAATTTGGGGAGATAAATCCAGGATATATATGCTTGCCTGATACATCTACTACGGTATAATCTTCCGCATTAAAGGTAGTACCAGCGGCATCACCTACTAGGGTAATTTTACTATCTTCGAACGCGATAATAGCATTGTCGATTCTTTCCCCATTTCCAAGATGAGCGATGGCTCCCTGTAACAGAATAGGACTGGACTGGACAGGTGCGGGAATCACTCGGGTTTGTGCGGATAAATCTATACATGTCACACACAAAAGACTCAAGGTCAAAAAAGTATATAATTTATTTTTAAACATGTTTTCTAAATTGAAAAGGTAAATTATTGCTGAGAAATAACCACATCATCACAATGCCAATGATGCTTATACGTTCTTGCCACTTCCCTGGCAGATTCTCCATTCGACTTGGCATCCTGCATTTTTTGAATCAAACGAGCACGTTCTAGCTGAATATCACGCTTTAATTGTTGATCACGCTCGATATCGTAATAGACAATTCCATCTACAATGGTTTTCTCTGCTTTAGCGTAGATGGAAAGAGGGTGATCGGACCATAACACCACATCTGCATCTTTTCCAGGAGCAATGCTTCCCATTCTATCATCTAAATGTAGCAGCTTCGCAGGATTTAAGGTGACCATTTTTAAGGCTTCCATTTCCTCTAAATCTCCATATTTAATAGATTTTGCCGCTTCCTGATTTAGTCGACGCATCATTTCTGAATTGTCGGAATTTACTGCAGTTACTACTCCCTCCCTAACCATAATCGCTGGATTATATGGTATAGCATATCTCACTTCCCATTTATATGCCCACCAGTCTGCAAAGGTTGAGCCGCCTGCACCATGAGCTGCCATTTTATCAGCTACTTTATATCCTTCCAAAATATGCGTAAACGTATTCACCTTGAAGTTGAACTTTTCAGCAACTTTCATCAACATATTAATTTCTGATTGTACATATGAATGGCAGGAGATAAACATTTCCCCATCTATAATTTCCAGCATCGCCTCCATCGCTAAATCTTTTCTGGGCCTCATCGCTTCAGCCTTTTCGTCAGCAGATAAAGCTTCAAAAGCATCCCATTTTTTTCGGTAGTCTAATGCGGCGGTAAAGGCATCTACATACACTTGTTCTACGCCCATCCGGGTTTGAGGATATCGGATAGAAGACTGACTTCGAGAGCGTTTTACATTTTCTCCCAGAGCAAATTTGATATATTTATCTGCTGCTTCGATTTTAAGCGCCTCTGGATCTTTTCCCCATCTCAGCTTTATCAAAGCAGACTGACCACCAATGGGATTGGCTGATCCGTGTAGTATTTGAATAGCTGTTACTCCTCCTGAGAGCGCTCGGTAAATTTCCTGATCATCTGATTGGACCACGTCTCCTATTCTTACCATGGAAGAATTTGTAGCTACATCATTGATCGAAGAAGCTCCTATATGAGAGTGCTCATCTACAATACCTGGTGTGAGATGTTTTCCCGAGCCATCAATTTCTGTCGCACCTGAAAAGGAAAGATCCTTTCCTATTTTGTTAATCTTACCATTTTCAATGTATACATCTGTTTCTTCCATCGGCTCCTCCCCTTCCATTGTCCAAACAGTCGCTCCTTTAATTAATAAATTCTCTTGTGCAGGTAATTCTGGTGCTCCATAAGCAGTAAATGGATATATAACTTCTCCCAGATCCATGGCAAGATCAGTAGAACTGTCCTCTTTCTCCTTTTCCTCTATATCCTCCTGATAAGCAGCGACCCAATCTACCCAACTCCCATCCCCAGCCTGTCCTCTACCTTTCAGGTCTTTACCATTGATCCAACCAGCCAATCGATAAAAGTCAGCCTTTTCTTCTGTTTCTTTCCCATCTTCTGGAGTAAAACTCAGATTCACCATTTGATCTTCTATGTCAATACTTACCTTCGCTTCAGTAGAATCATTGATTGAAAGTGTTCCTTTTTGTTTTCCTGTCTTACCATCAATTTTCAAGGCATATTCATCTCCAGCAACAGTCAGCAAGTAATTTCCAGCGATATCGGGAACATCCATATCTTGAATCACATGTCCTATTCCTTGTATCCAATTCTCATAAATACGGGTATCTTTGTCAAACAATGGTCCAGAAGTAATGATAAAATTTGCCAGATACCCATCCTTAATCATTCCTAAGGATTCCTCCTTGTTGAGCATCTTCGCGGGGGTAGAAGTAAGTGCTTTTAAAGCATCAGATTCGCTAAGCCCATACTGAATGGATTTCCTCACATTAGGCCAAAACTTCTCGGCATTTTTTAATCCATCAGAAGTAAGTGCGAAGGTAATTCCTGCATCAGCTATTCTGGATAAATTAGCAGGAGCCAGTTCCCAGTGTTTCATATTCGCTAACGAGACATGATATGCATCCAAAGGGTTTTCTACTTCATAAGCATCAGGAAAGGTAAGAGGCACGATCAGAGCAGCATTCGTTGCCTTTATTTCGTTTAATCGTTGGTAAGTATCGGTTCCACATTTAATAATGTATTGGACTCCAAACTCATCTCCCAATTTATCTGCTCTTAATACGTCATGCCAATTTCTGACTTCAAAGATTTGAGGTAAAGATTGAGTGGAATTCCAGGCATCCAGCGATTTATCAGTAAAAGGCTTATTATTCAGCGATTGGTACCATTTGGCGTCCATAAACGTCTGGCGAAGCAAAGAAATATACCCCATGTATGAGCTGGGATAAGCTTGTTTAGAACTTCCTTTGTTGAAGGAATAGTGAGCAGCCACCTCATCGTCTATCATGACGGAATTTTCATTATCAGCCCTCAGCGTTACTAATGCGGAAGTTCCTCTGGATATTCCATCAGGACGAAACGTAAGTACTGCGCCGAATCCCATTTCTCTCATTTTCTCGGCAGCTTTCTCATCCACTTTAAACTCGCTGAAGGTTTGGAACTCAGATTTTATTGCTTCATTTGCATTGTATGGCCCTTCTGTATTGGATTGAATTTGCTCCCTGGCATAGTAATTTCTTTCGGCAGCCTTTACTTCTGGAATGCCATAATGAGTGTGAATATCAATTAATGATGGGTAAATATGATTCCCCTTTAGATCCACTTCCACAAATCCTTCCGGTACAATTATATTGTTTCCGGATTCAATAATCTTACCTTCCTTAATTAATAAAGTAGCATCATTAAGGACTGTTTGATCATCTACATGAATCGTGGCATGGGAAAAAGCGTAAGCATGGGGACGTTGATCTTGAACACCATTCACAGGAAACGTTTCCTGCCCAAACATGGTTAATGTACATCCGCACCACACTAACAATAGTAAGGCGTAGTTTTTCATCAGTTATTGCTTAGATTGTTCAACTTTATCCAACCTTTTTTGATCAAAAATGATTGGATTTACTTATAAAAAAATCTTATTCTTCTCTCAGAGCTTTTACCGGATTGATCGTAGCAGCCTTGAATGTGTGAATACTAACAGTAAGAAATGCCAATAAAATAATAAATAAGCCCACTACCAAAGGTACCCACCAAGGAAATGGAACTCTGTAGGGAAAATCTGTCAGCCATCTGTGCATTCCCCACAAGGTAAATGGAAGAGCGAGACAAATCGCGATCACTATAATTTTAATAAATTGAGAGGATAATAGAAAAAGTAGGCTTTCGGAAGAGGCTCCTAACACTTTTCTTATGCTGATTTCTCTTAGCCGTCTTTGGGTGACAATAGCAGCCAATCCTAATAATCCGATACAAGACAAAATTATGGCTACAGCAGCAAAAATGCCTATCACTCTGGATAATCGTCTTTCCGAAGCATACATTTCATCTAATGAATCATCCAAAAATTTATATTCAAAGGTTTTCTCAGGAAATAATTTTTGCCATTTACTTTTAATATATTTAATGGTCGTTGGAATTTCTTTAGCGTCTAAACTAATAGCAAAATAGGAGAATACTCCTGGATTTACTTCTAATATTAATCCCTGCATATCATGTCTAAGGGTTTCAAAATGAAAATTTTCAACCACTCCGACAATTTTTCCTTTTTTCCCTTCTAAGTTGACCATTCCGCCGATAGCTTGTTTAGGATATTGAAAGCCCAATTCCTTTACAGCATGCTCATTGATGACGAAACTTTGGGTGTGATCCATTCCAAATGATAAGTCAAAATCTCTTCCCTCAATTAGACGCAATTTAAAAGTTTCAACAAAATCGTAATCCACAGCCATGATAGGTAAAAATAAGTTTTCTTCTCTGGATACGTGATCACTCCATATCTGCCTATGGATACCACCCATGCCCGGGAGATTTGAACATTGAGTAACAGCCTGAATTCTAGGATGTTCTAATATAATTTCATCGAATAGATTCATTTTTTTTCTCAATTTGGAATCGCCCGGCCTGAAAGCAGAATTCATATTATTGCTTTGAACAGAAACGCTTAATATTTGTTCTTGCAAAAATCCCATAGGCCTGTTTCGAAGAAAATTAAACTGAAGATATACGATGGCGGCACCGCTGATTAACACTACCGATAGCAGAAATTGGACAGTGATAAGCACATTCCGCATATTGGTTCCTCCCGGATGAGGTGAAAGGCCCAAACTACTCTTAAATATCGTTACTGGCTGAAACCGGCTGACAATAAAGGCCGGATAACTCCCAGCTAAAATACCTGCTACAAGACTTACTGCCAGAAAAACCATCCAGGAATTAAAATGCAGAAGAGGATTCAATGATAACGTTATATCTATGAGTTCATTAATAAAAGGAATAAGTATTACTGCAAGAAGGCAGGCCAGAAGCCAGGCAAAAAAACTAAGTATTATACTTTCTCCTAAAAACTGTTGGATTACTTTCTTTTTGTCCGCCCCTAATACCTTCCTCACGCCTACTTCTCTTGCTCTACTTATTGAGCTTGCAGTAGATAAATTGATGAAATTCATGCAAGCAATGAGCAAGGTGATAAGTCCGATCGCTAAGAATAAGTATAAGTAAGTAATATTTGCTACGGATTTTATTTCCATATTCGCTTCAGACCGCAAGTGGATATCCTTTACAGGAAAGAGAGTAAATGCTTGTTGTTTACTGAGTCGTTCATTCCCAAACTCATTCAAAAAAGCAGGGAATTTATCATTGACCTTATCTGCCTTTCCATTTTCCCTTAGTAATACATAGGTATAAGAGTGCGAGGCAACCCAATTATTTGTTACTACTTTCTTTACCTTCTCTCTGGAGGATTGCGGTTCCAATAAGTACATGTCCTCATATCTGGCAAATAACTGAAAGTTTATATGTGATTGATTTGGCCAATCCTTCACTACAGCACTCACAAAAAAATCAGCCTCTTCTCCTAATTGTAGACGTTCTCCTATGATATCTACATGACCAAAAAGACTCTTTGCGAGTTTTTCGGAAAGAATAATCGCTCCTGGCTCATGAAGTGAGTTTGCATTCAGTCCTTCTATTCCTTCAAAATCAAATACATCCAGCAGGGTAGTATCTGCAAAAAAGGCATCTTCCACCTCTATCGCCTGACGATCTTCAAATTTACGTATACTCACCCCTCTTCTATACATTCTGGTAACAGCTTCTATTTCGGGAAAGTAATCTTTCATTAATGGTGCTATAGGAGCAGGAATAGCCGCAAATTCTGCTTCATTGACAAAATTAGCGTGATAAGTTACCCTGTAAAGCCTGTTACCATTGGAATGAAAACGATCATAGTTCATTTCGTAGCGAACATATAGCCAGATGACAAAAAAGCACGCCATGCCTAATGAAAGGCCAAATACGTTAATGGAGGAGATAACTTTTTGCTTGGATATGTTTCTAAGTGCAATTTTCAAATAATTTTGCCACATGATAAGCACAGTTTTATGAGGGTACTCGAATGCTATCAGCTAAAAGAGATAAAGTAACAATTTTAGTTGCTCAGATGTGGAGAATTTCGATAAACGGAACCTATCCTTCGACGAAGAATTGGTTTTTATCAAAAACAAAGTCAATAGCAGGCTCCTATGGATGTTCACTCTCCCCCCTTTGGATGAGCCTGACTATGAATATTTTTTAGTTTCTGGATGGTGTTATGGGTGTAAACTTCTGTTGCGGCTAAACTGGAGTGCCCAAGCATTTCTTTTATCGCATTAAGATCTGCCCCACGATCTAGTAAATGGGTAGCAAAGCTGTGGCGCAATACATGCGGGCTGCATTTATGCAACGTACATATTTGTGTTAAATATCGATGAACCTTTCGATATACCCATTTAGGATATAGACTTTCTCCATTTGATCGGACAAAAAAATGTTCATCTACAGATATTTCTTTCTCTTGAGCAATAGATATATATGTTCTTAGAGCAGTATTTACATGCTTCCCAAAGGGAACAATACGCATTTTTCTACCTTTTCCCAGAATAGTCAATTGCATATTATACAAATCCACATCGGATCTTTTAAGCTTAATTAACTCACTTCTTCTCAGTCCACAACCGTATAAAATCTCTAATATACACTGATCTCTTTTTCCTTCAAAAGTAGCCGGAAATTCCAGCGTTTCAAATAACGCGCTGGCTTCGGCCTCTCTCAAATAGGAAGGAAGTTTTTTCTCCGATTTTGGGACACTAACCATCTTGGCTGGATTGGAAGTAAGTAGCTCGGAGCGTTGTAGAAAATTAAAATAGGATTTTGCTGCGGAAACTTTTCGGGAAATGGATTTTTCTGATTGCTTTAATTCTAATAACCTACCTATCCAACGGCGAAGCAGTTTGTGGTTGATATTATGAATAGTAGCCCCTTCAAATAAGGATATCTGAAACTCTGAGACCAAATAGGCGTCTAATTGTTTAAGGTCTGTTTCATAAGCAATAAGCGTGTGTGAGGAATATTGCCTTTCTTGCGCTAAGTAAGTCAAAAATTCAGTTAGCCCCATCATCCTGTAAGTTTCAAAAAAAAAGACGAAGAAGCATAAAATCTTCTCCGTCTTGATTTATCCCAAAAAGAGTCTAATAATTTTCATTAGCAAAATGGCGCTGACGATTCACAGCTTTCTTCAACATTTCTTTACGCTCCTCAGAAGGTTTCTTGTAAAACATACGCTGACGAACCTGCTTTAAAATTCCCGTCTTTTCAAACTTCTTCTTGTATCTTCTTAAAGCACGATCAATAGATTCTCCTTCTTTTACCTTTACTATAATCATATGAATTCAGCTTGATATATTTTATAAGTGCAAATTTATACCTTTTTCCGCAAAGGTACAATTATTTTTGACTATACGTGCACCCTGATCGTAAAGTTATTTCACGTCATCGATCTGCAACCTTCTGCTTTTTATAGACAAACCACCCAAATAATTCTACTTCTCAAAATACCTCTTCAAGAAATGTATATTTTTTAATTTGAGATTTTTCTTATTTTAGGCATGCCCAAGTAAAGAAAGCAAACAAACCTTCCTATGTTCATAGTTAATCGTAATGCATTCCTCCAAGTCATTGGCTTTCTATGTATTCTTTGTACTTTCCTATCTTCTCAGGCACAAATTATTGATGTATCTCCTCCTTATCCCAATGCAGATGATTCTGTGACCGTTACATTTTTTGCTGATAGAGGTAATCAGGCATTAAAAGATTATACAGGAAGAGTATATTTGCACACAGGAATCATTTCAGGAAGTCCTGAGAATCCTAGTGAGTGGAAACATATTAGAGGAGAATGGGGAAAGGCAGATCCTACAGTAGCAATGAAAAGGGTGAGGAATAATATGTACCAAATCACTTTTCACATCCGCTCATTTTACCAGATTAAATTGAATGAACCTTTCCTTCAGATGGGATTTGTGTTTAGAAATGAGGATGGTTCCCGTGTTGGTACTCCTAAAAATGCAGAAGAGATTTACTATCCTGACTTAAGTGAATGGTTGGATGCTGGAAACGTATATGCACAGGGAGTATCAAGATCCAGGCAAAATCACGTAGTGCAAGTAGGCGATTATGAAGCCTATACAATATTAGATGATCAACTTATTTTATATACGAATCAAGCAGCTTTGGGCGTGCAGGTGTATAATCCCGGTTGGGTGCAGGTATCTTTTTTTCCCGATGGGCATCCATCCAAACATATCTCTGAAGTGATTTCCACAGATAGCCTTCATAAAGTACCTTTGAATATAATCGAAGGCACAGAAGAGATGAACGTAAGTTGGGGGAATAATTATATTCTCAATATTCGCTATTCCCCACTTCGATTAACTATATATAAAGAAGGTAAGGTCATTTTTTCAGAAACGGGTGGTTGTTATGTTGATCCTAAGGCACATTATACAGGTCTAAAGTTCCAATTGGTCGAGGACGAGTACATATATGGAGGGGGAGCAAGAGCTATACCCATGAATAGAAGAGGGTATCAATTTAGTTCTTTTAATGAAGCCATGGAAATGTATGAAGAAGGAGAGATTGCTACCCATTTTTCCATTCCATTTTTTATTTCTTCCCAAGGCTATGGACTATATGTGGATGGATGGGAAAAAGGTTGGTTCAATATCGGTCACGTTCAGGCTGATATGGCAGAAATTGGGTTTAAGCGGCAAAAAGGGCTATCCTATGTACTTTTTCTCTCTGATACATTGGCCCAAATTAGCCGGGAATTTTATCGATTTACCGGTAGACAAGAAATACCTCCATTATGGGCATTGGGATATATTCAATCGGGTAACTCTTTTCAATCCCAGCAAGAAGTAATGAATGGAGTAAATATCATGACCAGGCGAGAAATCCCATTAAGTGCCCTATCCCTGAACCATTCCTGGTATGGAGGACCAACATCTATGGGCAAATGGGATTGGAATCTGAAGCGTTTTCCCGATCCAGCAGGAATGATCGCATCTCTACAGCGAAAGGGAATTCAGCTAATCCTTAATACAGAACCCTACATTCATCATCGGACAGTTCAATTCGATGCCTTATCTAAGAACAATTTACTTGCTCAGAATAATGGTGGTTCGGCTTATGTGATCCCAGATTTTTGGGCCGGTCCTAGTGGGTTACTGGACCTTTTTAACAAAAACACTCAACAATGGCTTTGGAATAAATACCGCCCCTTGGTGGAAATGGGAATATCTGGTTGGGCCTCTAATCTGGGAGAACCGGCAAATCATCCCATCAATATTTTTCACGCTGATAAGCAAGGCGAAATCGTTCATAATCTGTACGGAAAAAAATGGGCAGAATTATTATCCAGTGAATATCAACTCCATTATCCCGAGCAACGATTGTTTAACCTGGTCAGGTCTGGATATACAGGGATACAACGATATCAAGCTTATCCCTGGACTGGAAATGTGGCTTGTAACTGGTCTGGATTGAGAACCCAACCTTCGATGATCTTAAGTATGGGACTTCAGGGGTTGGGGTATGCTCATTCGGTCATTGGGGGATTTAAGGGAACAACTTCTGATCCTGAGCTTTTTAGAAGATGGTTTCAATTCGGAACTTTCTCTCCTATTATGCGGACTTTCAGTGAGCAAACCTCTACTTTGCCTTATTCTTACGATTCTTACACCCATGAAATTATCAAAAAGGCCATTTCTCTTAGATATCAATTACTTCCTTACAACTATTCGATGTCCTACGAAAATCACCGAAATGGAAGTCCTTTAGCAAAACCTCTTTGGTATACTTATCCAAACGATTCCATGGTGTATGATTCAGATGATTCTTATTTATGGGGAAATGATTTCCTGATTATCCCAATAACATCCCCGAACTTATCCGAGATTACTACTTATCTCCCTGGGGAGACATGGATAGATTGGTATGATGGAACCATTTACAATGGCGGGAAGAATGTCACATTAGCGCTTCAGGATGATCATCTCCCAGTATTAGTCAGAGCTGAGAGTATCATTCCTGTCATTCCTAATGTTAGCCAGCAAGGATATCCAATTAATGGAAAGACATATGGAGACACTTTGTTATTGAGATATTTCTCTAGTCCATCCGAGATGGAATCAGATGCTTCAATGAACATCTATTTTGACGATGGCGTGTATTCTGCCAGATCTTCTGGAAAAACCCAGGCTACATGGAAAGTGAATATTCAGAGAACAGCTAAGAAATTGGCCTTGTCCATAGAAGAGCATGGAGATTCTTCTTTAACCCCTTCTAATATGATCTTCGAATGGCGGACTTTTCATCAATGCCCAAATACAGGTAAATACGGAAAAACAAAGCTTTCTTTGGCTTCTTCCAAGCGAGAAGTTGTTCAAGCAAGTGAGAGTATGTACTGGGATATTGATACTGAAATCTTGTATATACATGTACAAAGAAAAGAACCTACAGATATATTAAAATTAAAGTATTGATGGATATTTTTTATAATTTCACAATGTAAGTGCGAATATATTTTACAATTTAGAAATATGTACATTACATTTTCCTTCTAACTAACCCTTACAAAAACAGCAAACTATGATAGGAACAAAAAGAAAATTCAGACCTGGTGTACTTCATGGAGACGAAGTACAGGAATTATTGAACTACGCAAATGAAAAAGACTTTGCTCTTCCTGCGGTGAATGTGGTAGGAACTAATACTGTAAATGCTGTGATGGAAACGGCTAAAGAGGTCAACTCTCCTGTCATTATTCAGTTCTCTAATGGAGGTGCTAACTTTTTTGCAGGTAAAGGATTATCAAATGACGGTCAAAAAGCGGCTATCGCTGGCGCAGTTTCTGGAGCTCATCATGTTCATCACATGGCTGAAGCTTATGGAGTTACTGTAATTCTACATACAGATCATGCTGCTAAGAAATTACTTCCCTGGGTTGAAGGAATGCTGGAAGCTGGAGAAAAATTTTATGAAAAGAATGGTCATCCTTTGTATAGTTCTCATATGCTGGACCTTTCGGAAGAACCTATAGAAGAGAACCTGGAAATTTCTACTGCGTTTTTCAATCGCATGAATGCCATTGGCATGACCATAGAAATAGAACTAGGCGTAACCGGAGGAGAAGAAGATGGGGTAGACAACACAGATATTGATAGCTCAAAATTATATACCCAACCAGAAGAGGTTTCCTTTGCGTATGAGCAGTTGAAAAAAGTAGGAGATCGATTTACAGTAGCGGCTGCTTTTGGTAATGTACATGGAGTATATAAGCCTGGAAATGTAAAACTACAACCTATCATTTTAAAGAACTCTCAGGAATTTGTTCAAAAGAAATTCCAAACTGAAGCTAATCCGATCAATTTTGTGTTCCACGGTGGCTCGGGTTCTGCCAGAGAAGAAATTCGCGAAGCAATTTCCTATGGAGCTGTAAAAATGAATATAGATACAGATACCCAGTGGGCATTTTGGAATGGAGTTCGCGAATATGAAAAGAAACATCACGATTATCTTCAGGCACAAATTGGAAACCCTGAAGGTGAGGATAAGCCTAATAAGAAAATATATGATCCCCGTAAATGGTTAAGAGAGGGGGAAAAATCTTTGGTAAAAAGATTGACACAAGCATTCGAAGACTTAAATTCAATAGATGTGCACAGCAGATAAATAAAAACCCTATATCCCTTTGATATAGCCCATATATTATTCATTATTCTGGAAAAGCCAGCTAAAATAAGCTTCGTCCAAAGGAATAATGAGCATATAATCGCTTTGATAAGTGGGAACAAGTGTGTGATGATTCAATCGATAGCGTTCATCATAATATATACATTAGGCTTAAAATTTGTTACATTAGAAAGAATTTTTTCAAATCTTATCATTTCATTTATCAATAATTACTTATATTGAAGGTAATTGTTTTCAATTGGTATGATAAGGTTTATTCCAGTTTTATGCCTGCTTCTATATTGTCTACCGGATGTTTTATGCCAGGATGCTAACATTCAATTTGAATCCTATAATATGGAAAACGGCTTATCTTCTGATATGGCTTATGCCATTACAGAGGATAGCTACGGATTTATCTGGATAGGTACAGCTAATGGATTGTGTAGGTTCGATGGGTCCGTCTTTAAGACCATGTATAAATATGATACAACAAAAATCGAAGGTACTTATCTGAGTCATGATATTATAAAAGCACTTCTAACAGATAAAGCCGGGAATATATGGGTAGGTACTCAAGGTGGGGGATTAAATTTCATTGATCAGAAAACAAATCTTATCACGCACTATTCTCATGATTCTACGAACACTCACAGCCTTATTCACGACGAGATATTATCCATTATACAGGGACCTAAAGGCAATATATGGATTGGAACAGAAAGAGGGTTAAGCATATTTGAAATTTCTACAGGTAGATTTTATAATCATTACCCCGATAAATCAAACAATCTTAAAATATATGCCCCAGCTATATTACATCTTACAAAAGACATTCAAGGCAACATTTGGTTTACCAACTGGGGAGGCCCTATCCACAAAGCAATTTGGGATAGCGAATCTGATAAACTCGAAAACCTGATGTTTGAAAGACATCCGCATAGGAATTTTGGATTAATTGATTTCAATGATAAAGCTACATGGGGACTTCTAATAGATAGTAACAACCGGATTTGGGGTGGAACCTTTGGCCAGGGATTAATTGTGAAAGATTTAAATCATCCGAATGAAAAATGGCTGCGATTTAATAAACAACAACAAAGGAAAATTGGAACCCAAATCTTTTCTCTTCTTGAAGATAAAAAAGGGAATATTTGGGTAGCCTCGGGACAAGGGATAAGTGTCATAGAACTACCCGATGGACATGAAGGAAATCTATCCCAGCAATTACATACGGCAAATATTACCTATTTACAATATTTACCAGGAGCAGAAAACGGTCTTCCGGTTAATCAATCCAGATATCTATACCGATCTAGTAATGATATAATATGGGCGGCATTTGAAGGAGGTTTTGCTAAATATGATGGACAAAACTCCCTATTTACCCCTTTATTATATTCTGAAAATGGTGTTGACCCCATTTCTATTAGTAGCATTAGTAGAGACTCATTAGGATATTTATGGTTAGGAACAAGGGAGGAAGGCTTGATTAGATTTAGTGAAGAGACTAAAGAAAAACGAGTTTTTATTCATGACCCTAATAATCCTTCAACCATTTTGGGAGGACACATTTTTTCATTACTCATACTTGATTCGCATCTTTGGATAAGTACTGATATGGGTCTGAGCATTCTGAATACAAATGACTTTTCTGTGGAGAATTTTAATTTCTCTCACCCAAAAAATGGAAAATATTCACCCATCCAAGACTTGGAAGTAGCTGAAAATAAAATAGTTTACGCCGCTACTTATGAAGGACTGATTCGAATTGACCCCAAAAACATGAACTACCGATATTTTCGTCATATCCCTGGAAAGATTGGAAGTCTACCTGATAATGAAATTAATGATATTTTTTCAGAGTCCCATAATAAGCTATGGGCCTGTACTCAAAATTCCGGCCTGGTGGAGATTCAACTGATTTCAAAAGATAGTATTTATTGTATTGCCCATCTTAGCAATCCTAATGACAAATTATCATTAAAAAATAAAAACTATAATGCTGTTTTAGTGGATAGTCAGCGCATCTGGCTTGGTACTAATCAGGGATTGCGATGGATGGAACCATTAACCAACAAATTCTTTTCTGTAGGTTTAGACGAAGGCTTACCTACCTTGAATGTCAATCATATTTTTATTGATGAGACTAAAAATGTTTGGCTAAGTCTCAATTCAGGAATTGCCAGATACAACCAAAAATTAAAGTATTTTACCGTATTCAAGAAGAAAAATGGAATAAAAAGCACTAACCATTTTGGTGGGGGAATGATGAAGGATACTGATGGAACGATTTATTATGGAGGGAACAATGGATTTGTTCGATTTCATCCTGAAAAATTTCAATCCAGTTACCCGATTCCCAGAATTGTTTTTGATGAAGTGGTAGTAAGTGATGGGCCAGTGATTGTAAATCATAAAGATCGCTACCTGGACAAACCCATACTTCACAGGTCATTAAATATGATGGACTCAATCACCTTATCTTATAAACATAATATCATAAACATTAGCTTTTCTTTAATTGGTTATTACTTTCCCAAAAATTATCAAATAGCTTATCGCTTAAACGGTCTAGAAAGTACATGGAACACATCTAACTATGAAAGATCGGCAAATTATACGAATCTTGCTCCGGGTAATTATACCTTTCAAATAAAAGCTGCCAATCATGAAGGTATCTGGACAGAACATAAAACTCTTTATATCAAAATTTTACCTCCTTTTTGGCAAACTTGGATCTTTAGAATCCTACTTTTTTTATCCATTTCTGCCCTCATTTATTTAGCTGTATGGTATCGAATCCGTCAAATACGGGCTCAGAATAAGTCCCTATCCCTAAAAGTAAATGAAAGGACTCGCGAGCTTGAACTGTCCACAAAAAGGGAAATGAAAGCCCGAAAGACTGCGGAAGAGGCTAACAAGGCTAAGAGTGAATTCCTAGCCAATATGTCTCATGAAATTCGTACTCCTATGAATGGCGTTCTGGGAATGGCAGAGCTACTGGACGATGAAACATTAAGGCCCGATCAAAAAGATTATGTCCAAACCATAAGGTCATCGGGAGAAAATTTACTTGTAATTATCAATCATATCCTTGATTTTTCTAAAATTGAATCAGGGAAATTAGAACTGGACCCAACTTCCGTTTGTTTATTCAGCTTAGTGGAAGAGGTCATTTCTCTATTTAGTGGACAAATTAGTCAAAAACCTATTGAATTATTTCACGATATTTCTTCAGATGTACCTTTATATGTTGAAATAGATGATCTACGGCTTAGACAGGTATTGATTAATTTGATTGGCAATGCCATTAAATTCACAGATAGTGGAGAGATTATCGTAAAAGTTGATTTATCCACATCCTCTAATGAACGTCTAAATGCAGGAAACATCTATAATATCACTTTTTCGATTATTGACTCAGGAATAGGCATCTCAAAAGAAAAGCAGAAGCTATTATTTAAACCATTTTCTCAAATTGACTCTTCTATCACACGAAAATACGGAGGAACAGGATTGGGATTGGCTATCTCAAAACAACTCGTGAATCTTTTGGGTGGACGTATCAGGGTAAGTAGCGAACTCGGAAAGGGAACTGAATTTTATTTTAATATAACAGCTAGAATAGTTGATTTACAACCAAAAATTTACAGTCTATTTCCCAAATCAACCTTATTTACAGGGAAAAATGTATTACTTTTAGAAAGGAATGAGGCTCTGAGATTTAACTTAAAAGTCAAACTTCAAAATTGGGGACTAAAGGTAATTGAAGCTCAAAATCCAACTATTGAGTGTGAAGTATTAATAAAGAAATATTCTCCCGATGTTATCATTTCAGATTTACATACCTGCGATCTTAATGATCTAACTGTGGCAAACAACATCAAGAAAGTGGGATCCTCTACTCCAATTATATTACTTAGTAAGTTGGATGCAGTAAAAGAAATGAAAAACACCAATTTATTTCATGCTGTGGTGCCAAAACCTATTCGCAATAAAATACTGTATAGAGAAATTGAAAAAGTCTTTTTCTCTGATGGAAAATCTCCTGAAGAAGGTTTAGAGGGGAATTCTACTCTTCAAAAAGTCTCATCTGGTCGGAAGCATTTAAGCATCTTACTCGCTGAAGATAATAAGATCAATCAAAAGCTGGCATTAATCATGCTTCAAAAAATTGGTTATAAGGCAGATATAGCCAACAATGGACTCGAAGTGATTGAAAAATTGAACCAACATCCGTATGATATTATTCTAATGGATGTTCAGATGCCTGAATTAGATGGTATACTCACTACTAAAAAAATTCGTAGAGAGTTCCCTGGCGATAAGCAACCTTATATCATTGCGATTACTGCCAACGCATTAAAAAGTGATAAAGATAGATGTTTGGAGGCTGGTATGGATGATTATTTGAGTAAGCCTTTTAAAATGGAAGACCTTAAATTGATGCTTCAAAAATATAGTAAAAATCAACCATTATCTTTTTTAAAAAATCATTAAAATACATTATCATGATATTACATCATAATAATAGTTAGCGCCAGTCACAGTAGGAAAGGGATTTAATCATTTAATATTCCATAAAAAATATCCAGTAGTAATACCTACCCGATCTTACATGAAGAAGTTTTGGAAAAGATAGCCATATATAAATCATATTTAACCTTAAAAGGCCATCAATTTAGTACTATAACTAAATAGGCCATATTATCATCCGCATTAATTTAATATTTATTTTATGTCTTTTTTATTCATAAATACTACGTATGAAATAAATCATAACGTCTTAATAGTTTTAAATCAATAAAATTTACTAGTATAAGATAGAATCAGATCTGCGGTATGATAAGGATTTATTGGGTTTTAAGTCTTATTCTAATTTTCTCGCTAAAGGGTTTTAATCAAAACCCTCATGTTAAATTTGAATCCTTTAATATAAGAGATGGCCTGTCCTCTGATATGATTTATACCATTACGGAAGATAAAGAGGGATTTATTTGGGTAGGTACAGCTTACGGCTTGAGTAGATTCGACGGATCTGTTTTTCAAACCATGTATAAATATGATACAACAAAAATCGAAGGTACTTATCTGAGTCATAATACCATAAAAACACTCTTTACAGACAAAGCAGGAAATATATGGGTTGGAACTCAGGGAGGAGGATTAAATCGAATCGATAGAAAAACAAATCTTATCACACATTTCAGACATGACCCAGTTGATCCTCATAGTATTAGCCATGATGAAATATTATCTATTATAGAAGGACCAAAAGGAAATATATGGGTAGGAACAGAAAGAGGGATTAGCGTTCTGGAATTGTCTTCAGGCAAATTTTACAATCATTATGCTGATAAGCAAAACCCTTTTAAAATATATGCTTCAGCAGTAATTTCTCTTGTAAAAGATGTTAAAGGAGATATTTGGTTTAGCACTTGGGGTGGCCCTGTTCACAAGATTATTTGGGACAGAAATCCCGATAAGTTGGATGAGTTATCCTTCGAAAGACATCCAGATAAAGATTTTGAATCAATTAATCCAAAAAACAAAGCCACATGGGGGCTCTGTGTTGACAGCAAGAATCGAATTTGGGCCGGAACTTACGGGAGAGGTCTGATTGTGAAAGATTTAAATAAACCAGCAAATGGCTGGATTCGGGTCAGTAATCCGCAATATAATAAAACAGGAATTATCATATTTTCAATTATTGAAGATCATAAGGGACGAATATGGCTAGCTTCGAGTGGAGGAATCAGTATAATTGAAATAGATGATCAGCCTAATACCAGCTTGTCCCAAAAAATTGAGAAAGCAAATATCACCAATTTACAGTCTTTACCGGGTTCCGATCATGGTCTCTTGGTAGATCAGGCGCGATATTTATGTCAATCCAAAAACGGAATTATCTGGGCTGCTTTTGAAGGGGGATTTGCAAAATATGATGAAAATAGCTCCCTTTTTACTCCATTATTATCCGCTGAAGGTGGAAAAGATCCCATTTCAGTTAGTTCCTTTTGTAGAGGTCCATTAGGCTATTTGTGGGTAGGAACATGGAAAGAAGGCTTGATTAGATTTAATGAGAAGACACAAGAAAAAACAGTTTTCAAATATGAAGCAGGTAATACCCAGTCCATTCTACAAGGAGAAATACGGGCACTGCTAGCTGTAGGAGATCATATTTGGATAGGTACAGAGAATGGCCTAAGCACGTTAAATGCAAGAAGTTTCAGCATAAAAAATTATTATTTGCCTAATCCAGATAATAACAATGTTACTTCGATTCATGATATTGAAACCGATGACGAGGGAACAGTATATATTGCCTCTTATGAAGGATTGATTCGAGTGGATCCAGCATCTATGAAATATCAGTTTTTTAGACACGTTCCAGAAAATATTGGAAGTTTGCCTGATAATGAACTCAATGAAATTCTGTCAGAATCTAAATTTACCCTATGGGCCTGTACGCAAAATAGAGGGCTGGTAGAGATTAGATGGATTTCAAAAGACAGTATTCATTGTATTCCCCACCTCAGTTTCCCTGAGGATCCTTTATCTTTGAAAAACAAAAGCTATCATTCTGTCGCAGTAGATGGTCATCATATATGGGTAGGTACTTATCAGGGACTACAATCAATGAGTAGAGTTACTGGTAAGTTTACATCTATCGGCATTGCGGAAGGACTACCTACCTTAATCATCAATAATATAAACATTGATCAAAAAGAAAATCTTTGGGTAGGGATAAATACTGGACTGGCAAGATTCAATCCTAGACTAAGGCATTTTACAATTTTTAGTAAGGAGAATGGCTTAAAAAGCACTAATCACTTTTCTGGGGGAATGATGCAAGATAAAGATGGAACCATATATTATGGTGGAAATAATGGATTTGTACGCTTCCACCCAAAAGATTATGATTTTGATTTTCCACTTCCCAAGGTGGTCTTCAATCAATTGAAATTAGAAGGCGAACCAGTAGTGGTGCATCGGAATGATCAATATTTAGGTAAGCCAGTACTCAACCAATCATTAAACACAACCGATTCGATCACAATATCCTATAAACATGGTCTTTTTAGTATTGACTTTTCATTATTGAACTTTTTTTTTCCAAAAGACTGTAAATTATCCTATCGTTTAAATGGATTAGAGCGAAAATGGAACACCTCTTCTCATCAAAGGTCTGCAACTTATACGAATCTTCTTCCGGGACATTACATCTTTGAAATGAGGGCAGCCAATCATGAAGGAGTTTGGACCGAAACTAAAACATTGCATATTACGGTATTACCTCCGTATTGGAAAACCTGGCCCTTTCGTATTATTTCCTTTCTTTCAGTTTGTGCTTTCATATATCTTATTTATTGGTATCGAATAAGTCAAATACGAGCTCAGAATAAAGCTTTGTCCCAAAAAGTGAAAGAGAGAACCCATGAACTTAATCTGGCTACGGAAAGAGAAATGAATGCTCGGAAACTAGCAGAAGATGCCAACCAGGCCAAAAGTGAATTTCTTGCTAATATGTCCCACGAAATTCGAACTCCTATGAATGGTGTTTTAGGGATGGCAGAATTACTCGATGACGAGCGGTTAAATCTGGAACAAAAAGACTATGTTCGAACCATTAGAAAATCGGGTGAAAATTTATTAGCTATTATTAACCATATTCTTGATTTTTCTAAAATTGAATCAGGAAAATTAGTACTGGACCCAACTCCTGTACACCTATTAGAACTTGTAGAAGAAGTAATTTCTTTATTTAGTGGAAACATAAGCAGTAAACCTATTGAAATATTCCATGAAATTCATTCTGATGTACCTATTTGTATAGAAGCAGATGATTTAAGGCTAAGACAGGTATTAATCAATTTACTGGGAAATGCCGTTAAATTCACTAGCTTTGGAGAAATTATTGTCAAATTGCATCTGACTGAACACACATCAGAACAAGATGCTCTAATAGATACAGTTAATCTCACCTTTGTAGTAAAAGATACAGGCATAGGAATATCTAAAGAAAAACAAGCAACACTGTTTAAACCTTTTTCCCAGGTAGATTCATCTATTACACGTAAATATGGAGGAACAGGCCTTGGATTAGCCATTTCAAAACAGCTCGTAACATTGATGGGAGGTCAGATCGGTGTAAAAAGTGAACTGAAAAAAGGCACTGAATTTTACTTTAATATTAAGGCGAAAGTAATCTATCCCGAGAAAGAAACACCATCTTTATACCTTAAACCCATCCTATTTGGCGGAAAGAAAGTCTTGCTGGTTGAACAAAATGCTTCCCTAAGAAAAAATTTAGCCCAGAAGCTTAGATCCTGGGACCTGCAGGTAATCGATACATTTACTTCAACTAATTCAACCAATCAAATTTCGCATCTAATTAAGGAATTACATCCAGATGTTATCCTTATAGACTTAGCTTCCTGGGAATCGGAACAATCATTGTCTGTAAAGAAACTAGATGGGAATGATACAGGAATCCCAGTTATTTTGCTATGTAAATTAGATATAGTGAAAGAGATGAAAAACACCAACATATTTCAGGCTGTAGTATCAAAACCGATCCGCAATAAAGTTCTCCATCGGGAAATCGAAAAAATTATCTTTCCCAGGGAGAATGAGATCTCAAAGTTGAATGATACTTCCACCTCCTCCCTTTCTTCACATTCAAAACAGCAAGCATTAAGTATTCTCCTGGCAGAAGATAATAAAGTCAATCAAAAATTAGCATTAATCATGCTCCAAAAAATTGGTTATAAGGCAGATATAGCCAACAATGGACTTGAAGCTATAGAAAAATTATATCAATATCCTTATGATCTCATCCTAATGGATGTTCAGATGCCTGAATTAGATGGTATACTCACTACTAAAAAAATTCGTAGAGAGTTCCCTGGTGATAAACAACCTTATATCATTGCACTAACTGCTAATGCATTAAAAAGTGATAAAGATAGATGTTTGGAGGCTGGTATGGATGATTATTTGAGTAAACCATTTAAAATGTTGGATCTTCAAATAATGCTTGAAAAGTACAACAATCAAGTTTAGTCAGCTCAAAAGGCAATTAACTTAAATTCGAGACATCTCTAAAATACCGTGAATTTGGTTTGCTACTTAGATAAAAACCAAAGACAAGCCATTCCCTGAGTGGTACTTATAAGGAATAAATATCTTCGTTTTGCTTAAATAAAATAAAAAACAGGAATTACCATAATACATTTTTCTATTAATCATCCTAGCTGGGTAATTAATAAAACCACAAACTTTCAGGAAAATTTTACACAAGCAAGAAACTGTCCAAAGCCCTCCTTAAGGATTGAGCTTAATCCTGTATTTTTTTTAAGAGTTTATCGTTTTCTTATGAAAAGCATTTTAATTGGGCTAAGCTTCTTTTTGTGTTTCGTATCATCAGGATACTGCCAGAACTTAAGTTTTCAATTTGAATCTTATTTTGTGGAGCAAGGGTTAGGGTCTAACATGATATACGCTATCACAGAAGATGCTGAGGGATTTATCTGGATAGGATCTGCAAATGGGTTAAGCAGGTTTGACGGATCAATTTTTCAAAGCATGTATCAATTTGATACCACCAAAGTCAAAGGATCCTATCTAAACAACAATATAATAAAAGCATTATTGACAGATAGAAGTGGTAACATTTGGGTAGGAACTCAGGGAGGAGGATTGAATCGAATTGATTACCAAACTCATGAAATTTCTTACTTCAAACATGACCCCAACGATAATCACTCCATTATCCACGATGAAATTCTGACACTGGTCGAGGGACCAGAAGGAAATATCTGGATTGGGACAGAAAAAGGCCTTAGTGTGTTAGAAATCCACTCAGGTAAATTTTATAATTATTCTTCAGATGACGCTAAACCTGATCAATTATATTCTTCATCAGTTTTACAACTTTCCAAAGATGCTAATGGAGATATTTGGTTCGGCACCTGGGGGGGGCCGACTCATAAAGTGAACAGAAATCATTATTCAGGGGAATTAAATAATCTCACATTTATAAAATATCTCCATAAAGATCTCGAAGCGAATGATCCTTTTGATGAGGGGATTTGGGGAATGCACCATGATAGCAAAGGCCGAATTTGGGCAGGAACTTTCGGTAATGGATTGATCGTAAAAGACTTGGACGATCCTGATAATAAATGGCATCATTTCTCAGACATTCAAAAAAGAAAAATAGGATCCAAAATTTTTAATATAACTGAAGATAGCTATCAAAGGATTTGGGTTGCTTCAGAAGATGGATTGAGTATCATTCAGTTACCTGAAGACTCATCTCTTGGCCTTACTGAGCAACTGGAACAATCAGAGATTACTTATGTCAGAAAAGTTTCTGGCTCGAATACCTCTCTTCCCACCAACCAAATTCGATATTTTTTCACTTCTTCCGAAAATATCATATGGATAGCCTGCGAAGGGGGATTAGCTAAATACGACATTGACAGGGCACTTTTTTCTCCCGCTTTATATGCTGAATGTGGAGCTGCCCCTACAGGAATAAATGCTATTACTAAAGATTCATTAGGATTTCTATGGTTAGGTACCCAGGATAATGGTCTCATAAGAGTGAATGAGCAAACTTCTGAACAACGAATATTCCGACATAATCCTTCATTAAATCAGTCAATTAGAGGAAATAAAGTTCTTTCTCTATATACTCAGGACGACCAAATCTGGGTAGGGACACTTAGAGGATTAAGCATCATAAATATTTATGATCTTTCTATAAAAAATTATCTATTACAAAATCCAGACAACAATAACTTTACTGCTATTTACGACTTTGAACGAAGCAAGGAAGGAGATGTATTCATTAGCTCAGATGAAGGACTGATCAGAATCAACCCTCAAACATTTGATTATAAATTTTATCGTCCTAATCCTGATAAACCCGGGGCTCTGCCTATCTTATCAATCGATGATTTAGGATTTGATGAGAAGGGTAAGTTGTGGATTGGAACAAGAGAAGCAGGTTTATTGGAAATAGATATATATTCCTGGGATAGTATTTATTGTACCTCACATCTCTCCGTTCCAGAGGACCCTTTATCTCTTAAAAATAAGCATTTTAGGTCCGTTGCAATCGATAAAGATAAAATTTGGGTGGGATCTATCCAGGGATTGCAGTATATGGATAGAAAGACGGGGATATTCCACCCCATAGGTCTAAATGCAGGCTTACCTAATTTAAATGTTTCTGGATTAATAATAGACCATTTACATAATATTTGGGTAAGTACCAATCCAGGAATAGCAAGATATAATCCAAGTATTAAACATTTTACTGTTTTTAGTGAATCTGATGGAATCAAGGGAAATAATCATTTTGATGGAGGAAAATTTCAACATGCTGATGGCACAATATATTATGGAGGAGATAATGGCTATGTTCGATTTCACCCTAATAAATTTAAATCGACTTATGCGCTACCTAAACTAACATTAAATGATCTCAAACTGGAGAATAAAACAATATTAATTAATCATGATGATCCATTTTTAGGCGAACCTATTCTATCTAAAACACTTAATCATACAGACTCCATTGCTATCCCATATAACTATAATATTCTGAGTATTGATTTTTCTATTATTACTCACTTTCAACCTAAAAATTGTAAAGCAGCATATAGGCTTCGAGGCCTGGAAGAATATTGGAACACAAGCAACTTTCAAAGATCAGCAACTTATACTAATCTAATCCCTGGAGATTACGCTTTTGAGTTGAAAGCAGCAAATCATGAAGGTAAATGGACGAATCTCAAAATTCTAAAAATAACTGTATTACCTCCTTATTGGCAAACATGGTCCTTTAGAATTATTATGGCTTTCTCAGTTGGTGTATTTATTTATCTCGTTTACTGGTATAGGTTAAGGAGAATCCGAAATCAAAACAAAATATTGACACATAAAGTGAGTGAGAGAACCCATGAATTAGCGCTTGCTACTGAGAGGGAAATGAAAGCAAGGAAATCTGCCGAAGAAGCGAATAAAGCTAAAAGCGAGTTCCTGGCTAATATGTCTCATGAAATTCGCACTCCTATGAATGGTGTATTGGGTATGGCAGAATTGTTGGATGACGATAATTTAAGAATTGAACAAAAAGATTATCTACAGACCATTCAGAAATCAGGGGAGAACCTCCTCTCCATTATTAACAATATTCTAGATTTTTCAAAAATTGAATCGGGAAAGCTGGAAATCAATAGAGTGGAGGTAAATTTAATAGAACTGATAGAAGAGGTAATTGCTTTATTTACAGGAAAGATTAGTGAAAAACCTATTGAATTATTTCACGAAATTGCTCCAGATATACCCCTCATCATTGAAACTGATGATGTGCGTTTAAGGCAAATACTCATCAACCTGATAGGAAATTCCATTAAATTTACAGATAAAGGACAAATCTCTATCAGATTGAAGCTAACTAATCACTTAATTGATACTTATTCTAAAGGAGAATTATGTGACCTCACCTTTTTTATCAAAGACTCGGGCATTGGCATCCCCCGAAAAAAACAGTCCACCTTATTTCAACCTTTTTCACAAGTGGATTCCTCTATCACCCGTAAATATGGAGGAACAGGCTTAGGTCTAGCTATATCCACCCAATTAATACAATTATTAGGGGGTGAAATAGGGGTCAATAGCGAAGTAGGAAAAGGAGCAGAATTTTATTTCAATATTAAAGGTAAAGTACTGAATGCTGCAAAACTATCAGATTCCATTTACCATCCTTCCCCGTTACTGATCGGCAAAACTGTTCTAATTGTAGAGCAAAACGATGTACTAAGAGCAAATCTTAAGTATAAGCTTCAAACTTGGGGACTTAAAGTAGATGAAGCCGTAAGCTACAAGCTCGCCTGTAAATTGTTTGAGACAGGACGAATTTATGACTTTCATATTACTGATCTTTCAAGTTCTCAAGCAATCGATTCAAGTTTACTTACCACCTTGAAAAAAGAAAATATCAAAGAACCCGTCATTTTACTTTGTAAGCTTAATGATGTTAAAAAGATGAAGGAAAGCAGGATGTTTGCTGCTGTGGTTCCCAAACCTATTAGGGATAAAGCCTTGTTACAAAGCATTGAAGAGATATTAGCGAACAAAAAAGAAAAAATTGAACTGGTTAATAAGATTGTTAACCCAACTGAAACTTCATCTACCTTGGAACAAAATCAATTTCAAATTAGAATTTTATTAGCAGAGGATAACAAGGTTAATCAAAAATTAGCCATCAAAATGGTTGAAAAAATTGGCTATCAGGTGGATGTGGCGAATAATGGTCTGGAGGCCATTGAAAGATTAAAAAAATATCCATATAATATCGTCCTGATGGATATGCAAATGCCCGTACTTGATGGCTTACTCTCTACCAAAAGAATCAGAGAAGAATTTCCAGCTGCCCAACAACCGTTTATCATTGCCCTTACGGCAAATGCATTAACAAGCGATAGAGAGAATTGTATAGCAGCAGGAATGGATGATTATCTAAGTAAGCCTTTCAAAATGAAGGATTTAAAAGAAATTATACAAAAATATGAGAAAATGATTCCCAAATTTACTAATAGCTCCAAAACCTAAGTGCGATTAATCCATATTGCCAACAATACATGGCCATTAAACTCAAGTTTAAGGAAAGGATTAACAGAACCAATCCAACTAAATGACTTTGAATGGATTTCCAATTTCTGATTAATTGAATGGGAGACCATAAAGCTAGCAAAGCAAATAAGGCCGAAACGAAAAAATAACTTAAACTTAGGGAATTAAATTGACCACTCCTCATGGGGTTAAACATTGCCATGAGAAATAAAAAAAACATTCCCCACTCAGCAAGGCCAGCAAATACAGGAATTAACCGAACCCTCCAGGTGGCATAGGAAAACTTTCGGAATGCACATAGGAGAACCCACAATAAACCCAAAAATATAAGTAAAGCAGGGATCAATAATGCAGAAATAAACCCAATTCTCAGATATTTATCCAATTTTTCGGAAGCTCTTTCAGCATAGATCCCTCCTCCTGCTAACATTACTACTGGTTTCCCCCTATCATCCTTCGATAATGCAACAGTAGGACTCTTCCATTTACCTTCACAAAACTTTCTCTCTCCTATATGTCTGAGTGGTCTCTTTAAACCATCGATAAATTGATAATATAACTTACCTCTTTCAAACGAAATCCATACTCCTCCTATAAGAGGTTCCATAAATGATAATAGCTGATGTCTGGAATGGTTCATTCGATAATAGCCTAAAAAAGGAGCAATCTGGGAATGAGTTAAAGGCACACTTTTTAAACGAGGGGGATAAGCTTTACGTGTTAGATATGTGCCAATGAGTCGAGCCACAGATTCATACATAGCTTGACCATTATTCGACAAAGCAAACCCGACTCCTAACTCGCGATTATAAGCAAAAGAAGAGGTGAAGCCATTAATTCCTCCACCATGTCCGTGAAAAGTAGCATAATTATGCCCCCAGCCAAGTTGCTCATACAATCCCAATCCGTATACGAGTGATAATCCTGATTTAGCGGCCAGCGTAGATCTTGGTCGTTCCATGCGAGTTAGCTGAAAACCAGGAATTAATTTTTGACCATTAATTTCTCCCTCTGATAGAAAAAATTGAATGAGCTTAGCCATATCCTCAGCATTTGAATGTAGATTTCCCGCCATCCCTCCGTGAATAGCGTATCTCTTAATAGGGTGAAACGTCTTTTCCTGCCTATTATATGCGTATCCTTTAGCATAATCCTTGGCCGGAAGGGGAAAAGCAGCAACATCAGAGGAATGCATGTCCAAAGGAGCGAGAATGTTCTTTTGAACATAATCTGCATAGGTAGTACCGCTAAATTTCTCTATCAAATAAGTCAATACTACATATCCCGGATTTGAATAAGCAAACCTGCTTCCTGGTTTCCAACGCGATGTCAAAGCTGTCTGATGTATGTCCAGCATTTCTCTTGAACTCAATTCCGATCGACCTAAATTGTAGGTGGCATGATAATGCATATCGTCAAATCCAGCACTATGCTCCAATAAATGAACTACCCTCACAGGATGTGTTAGTTCGAAGGGATTATAAAAGGGAACTTCTGGCGCAATCTTCCCGAGTTTATCATTCAAGTTAAACTTTCCTTCAGAAATCAATTTTTGGATTGCTAATGAGGCAATCGTCTTGGTAATTGATCCCATTCTAAACAGGGTCTTTTCATTCACTTCTTTCCCTTTTTCTATATCTGCTTTCCCCAATCCACCGGACCATATTACCCCATCTTTTCCCACAATACTTAACATCATACCAGGAATATGCTGTTGTCTCATGAGCACTTCTATCTTCCTTACTAATTCATCTACTCCTTGAATGTCTTCGTTAAAATATGCTAATCCCTCATTATCACCCTTAAAGTAAGGGTAATAGCAAGATACATGATCATTTGTTAGTACCTTACTATCTATCTGATCCATAAAAAAACCACTCAAGGAATAATCCATGAGATCTCTTTGAAAAAATTCCTGAGCAATTAATTGCCCCTGAAGTAATAATATGCAACTGATTACCCGAAAAAGCATTGATACCACAAATTTTAATCGAAACATAATTTTTTGTGCATTATGAGAGTTTCTTTAATTTACCAAATTATCGACTAATGATTAGATTTACTGCTGCAATTTTTTGCAAATAGTTTTCAAATGACCACTACTATGATGCCTATATTCAATCGCCATCAAATCATCAAGACCTCTTCTTTGGTACTTTTTTTCTTTTATTTATGTTGCCGAATTAATCCGATGATGTCTCAAATACCTGAATGGCAGGACGAAACAGTTTTCCAGCTGAATCGTGAACCCGCCAGAGCTTCCTTTATTACCTATCCCGATATCAGTGCTGCCATGAGCTTCGACAGAAGTAATTCCCCCTGGTATCAATCTTTAAATGGAAACTGGTCCTTCGCTTTTTATGAAAGCCCTTTAAACATCCCTGATAATTTTTATCAAAAAGAATTTGATGCAAATAATTGGAAAGAGATTTCCGTTCCCTCTAACTGGCAATTACAAGGATATGGTCAACCCATATACACAAACATTAAGCATCCCTTTCCAGCTGATCCTCCCAAAGTTCCTGAAGACAATAATGAAACGGGACTCTACCGAAAAACCATTAATCTCCCTGACACTTGGAACGAACAGCAAATCTTTCTTTACTTCGGTGGAGTGCAGTCAGCGTTTTATGTTTGGGTCAACGGACAAAAAGTAGGTTATAGTGAGGATAGTATGACCCCTGCAGAATTTGATATAACTGATTATGTAAATCCTGGAGAAAATCTAATTGCAGTAGAAGTCATTAGATGGTCGGATGCAAGCTACTTGGAAGATCAGGATTTTTGGCGGCTAAGTGGTATTTTCAGAGAAGTAGCAGTATATGCAGTTCCAAAGGTTCATATTCGCGATTTTTTCATCAAAACCAGCTTTGACAATGAGCTGGTGAATAGCGGTATCGATGTAGATGTCAAAGTTAAAAACTATAGTAACAAGGCGGCAAAGAAGTACAAAATTCAGGTAGAGCTTTTTGATGATGAAGGTAATAGTGTAGTAAAAGGAATCGCAGACGGACCTACATCCATTCCTCCCGGAGAAGAAGTAATGATCAATTTTGCAGAAGCTGTCAGGAATCCTAAAAAGTGGTCCGCAGAAACTCCCGACCTATACAGACTAAGCATACAATTACTAGATAAGAAATTTGATACCCAGGAAGCTGTGGCCACGAAGATAGGATTTAGAAAAATAGAAATCGCAGGGGGTCAGTTAAAGGTGAATAATCAAGCGATTTATATTAAAGGGGTTAATAGACATGAGATAGATCCGTATACAGGAAGAGTTATTTCCGAAGAACGTATGATTCAGGATATAAAGCTGATGAAACAAAATAATATTAATGCAGTGCGAACCTCCCATTATCCGAATGTGCCTAGATGGTATGAGTTATGTGACGAATACGGGTTATATGTAGTAGATGAAGCCAATGTAGAAAGTCATGAGCTTTGGGAACAACAGGTGTACCTGGGTGAAATGGAAAGCTGGAAAGATGCCTTAGTAGCGAGAGGAATTGCGATGGCGGAAAGGGATAAAAATTTTCCTTCCATTATTATGTGGTCATTGGGAAATGAAACCGGATGGGGTGCCAATTTTGATGCTATGGCTGAAGCGATTAAAAGTATTGATACCTCCCGTCCCATCCATTATGAACCACGCAATCCTTCTTATGCCAGAACCCTTCCGAGATATGATGTCATTTCAAATATGTACGCTTCTATCGAAGAGATTGTCAAATTCAATGAAGAAGATGATTCCAGACCTATTATTCTGTGCGAATACGCTCATGCCATGGGAAACAGTACCGGAAATTTCAAACAATATTGGGATACCTTTGAAAAGTATCCTCGAATGCAGGGAGGATTTATTTGGGATTGGGTAGATCAGGGATTATATAAAGAAACAGAAGATGGAACTCCTTTTTGGGCTTATGGAGGAGATTTTGGAGATAACCCCAACGACGGTAATTTTTGTATGAATGGGCTGGTTTTTTCTGACAGAGCCCCACAACCAGCACTAGAAGAAGTAAAAAAAGTTCAGCAATTTATTAAAGTTTCCCCCAATGATTTTTCCAAAGGATTATTTATTGTTAAAAATATGTATGATTTTATCCCATTGGATTTTGTAGAAGTCTATTGGGAACTATTGCGTGAAGGTTTGGTCGTAAAAAAAGGGAAGGTGGAAATGCCCTATGTGTTTGCCCAAGGCCAAGCCCAATTAGAAATACCTTATTCATTGCCCAACATCACAACAGAAGAAGAATATTACGTAACTATCAGTTTTATTCTTAACAAAGAACTACCCTGGGCAGAGAAAGGTCATGAAATTGCCTGGGAACAATTTAAGCTTCCACAAGGAAAAACTGCTGGCTCTCCAAAGAAGAAGATTGATCTTGCCGCTTATGATCCAATTACGCTGTCAAGTGAAGGGTCTTCGTGGAAAATTAGTGGTGGAAATGATTTTGCTCTAGTAATTGACAGCATATCGGGTAAACTCACCTCTTTTGAGGCGAATAAGCAAGCATTAATTACTTCTGGTCCGACCATCAATCTTTGGCGAGCTCCTACAGATAATGATGTTGGAGGAGGTGATAAAAGCTTTGCTTCCAGATGGTTGGCATATGGTTTAGATAATCCCGAGATATTACAAGATTCATTGGCATGGAAACAAATTCATCCCCATCATATTAAGGTAACTCACATGGGAACACTTAAAGTAAAGGGAGGAGATTTTTCCTTTGAGCAGACTTTTGATATATATAGTTCTGGAGATGTGGTCGTTAGTGTAATGCTCAATGTTCCCAGCGATGCCCCTCCACTAGCCAGAGTGGGAACAGCACTAAGCATTTCCAATAAACTGAACGAAATGCAATGGTATGGAAGAGGGCCTCATGAATCATACTGGGATAGAAAAGATGGAGCAAGAATAGGGGTGTATGCTGGAAGTGTTGAAGATCAATATGTCGATTACAGTCGTCCGCAAGAGCATGGAAACAAAAGTGATATTCGATGGGTAAAATTTACCGGAGAAGAAAAAATGGGGCTTTTAGTCGTACATGAAGGAGAGCATTTCTTAAATATAAGTGCAAGTCCTTATACACTTGCTAATTTGACTGAGGCCACACATCCATATGAATTAGTTCCAGCAGATCATCTCACCCTTAATTTAGATTATCAGCAGGCGGGTTTGGGGGGAGATGATAGTTGGAATCCCAGAACTCATCCAGAGTTTCAATTATCCGAGAAATCCTACGCTTACAAATATAGGCTAAAGCCATTTAATGTAGTAGATCAATCGGTTTACGAAGTGTTAGAAGCAGAATTACCACAATAATTTTTTTGGATATATACATTCATGAAGGAAGCATATCAAAGAATCAAAGACATTTTCCTTGACCAATTTTCAACTGAACCAGTACTAGTTCGTGCACCCGGAAGAATCAACTTATTAGGAGAGCATACTGACTATAATGATGGACTTGTGTTACCTGCTGCCATAGATAAGGAAATGGTATTTGGCCTTCGAAAAAGGCCTGAACATGAAACTATTTGCAGAATTTACGCAGCTGATTTGGAAGAGTGGTTTGAATTTGACATCAGACAATTTAGTCGGCTAAAGGATGGATGGCCCAATTATCTGATGGGAGTGGTAAGCCAATTCATTAAAAGAGAATATCCCACTTCCGCTTTTGACTGCGTATTTGGCGGAAACATACCTGTAGGAGCAGGATTATCCTCCTCTGCAGCCCTTGAGTGTGGTCTCGCCTTTGGATTAGCTTTTCTGGAAGAATTTAATGTCGACCCCCTTTCGTTGGTCCAATTAGCTCAACAAGCAGAACATGAATTTCCTCAGATGCGATGTGGCATTATGGACATGTTTGCGAGTACTTTTGGCAAGGATGGAAATGTCATACTGCTTGATTGCCGTTCACTGGAATATCATTATTTTCCTTTAAGATTAGGAGAATACACTCTTTTATTATGTGATTCTCAGGTACAGCATTCATTAGCTGAAACGGAGTATAATGTTAGGAGAGAACAATGTGAAACAGCAGTAGCGAAATTGAAAAAATACGATCCTGAGATCATAAGTTTAAGGGATGTTTCCTCGGATATGCTTGAGAAGTATAAAAGTGAACTGAATCCCGTTAATTACAACAGATGTAAGTATGTTATAGAAGAGAATGCGCGGGTTATAGCTGCTTGCGAAGCACTCCAGAAAAATAATCTTCTCGCCTTTGGAAAGTTAATGTATACTACCCATGTAGGATTGAGATTTTTATACGAAGTAAGTGTACCTGAATTGGATACACTGGTAGATTTAACCCATAATAACTTTGATGTATTGGGATCCCGCATGATGGGAGGCGGATTTGGAGGATGTACCCTTAACCTGGTTAAATCCTCTGGAGTGGAGAAATTTAAACTCGATATGCGAAAGGGATTTCAGGAAGCATATGGCCTGGAGCTACCTATTTACCAGGTAAATATCTCAGATGGAGTAGACCTGGTTCAGCCGAATGGACAACTAAAAACCTAATTAATAAAAGTATTACCAGGAGGTTTGTAGTCATCATGGTGATACCTCCATTCCAAGAGGGCATTATTCACTGATTTTTAGGAGGCTACATTCGTTTGCCTCTCTACATTTTCTGTTGCTTTGATTCCACTGTAAGTAGCAGAACTCAAGCCAAGGAGAAACAGTATTCCATTATCAAATTCAGGAAGCTGTAACCGAAGTACTACTTCATATATATAGGCAAGTCCAACTAACACATTGAATACCAGGGTTTGGAGTCGATGAATGCTAATCCCTCCTTTATCTGCGAGTATATCCATCAAAAAGCCTCTTGATTGATGATCCTGCATTCTTTCCATTACCTTAGGATTATCGATATCTGTCTGATCTATAATCCTTCCTGCGGCTGTGGTTGCTGCACTAATCCCCAGTAATAATAAGGTAGTGTTAGTTACTTCGATTAACTTTCGGGTGGTCCCAAAAACGAATATAGCTGAAATTAATACGATAAAAGTCCAAAAGGCTAACTGAGATCGAGAAAGACTATAACTTTTGGAGGCAGTATCTGACATTTTACTCATGTCCCTGATGATATTCGTATGTCTCACTAATACAATTACGGTCATTAACAGGATGGAAATCGCCACAAAGATGAATATCAAGCTACCTTCTGGGAAAAATTGCAATCGCGCATTTGCATTGACCTGAGGTAACAGCGCTCCTAATTCATTTCCCACACTCACTCTGACTTCTTTAGTTCTGATAAATGGACGCCAGAAATAAGAGGCCATCTCAGATTTAGATAGCTGATAGGTTAGTTTAATTTGCTTTCCAACGATAGAAATATTATCTGGCCTTATTCCCTCAGCGATCGTGCTATTTTCAGGTCCTCTTATTTTAATTCCATTGATGTGCAAAAAATATTCTTTTCCTTCCGCCAATATATTCATATCCTCATTGGATAGCACCAACTGAAATAGTTCTTCGGGGATAATTTCTTTAAGCTCCTCGGGCGTTTGACTCCCTACCTCAATTTCAGCCATTTTTTTCTCACTTACTTCTGTAGGCAATCCATAGATGATGTACCCCGTTATCCCTAAGAGAACGATCAATAAGAGAATTTCAACCTGAAAACGCTTCAACATATCGTTATTTCATTTTAGCAGTAGAAAGGAATTATATTCTCCTCTGCTTATTCCCAGCGAATTGATGAATAATCTAATAAGATGCAACAGAAGTTCAAATAATCCAGAAGCTAATATGAAAAATTCTATGCGTATCAATGTGTCTGATAGACTACAGGAAGTTGTGATCTAGGCACTTTCTATGTAATTTCATCATTGGATTAAACATAGATCAAAGCAGCATAAGATTTACTGAGACTGATATGGAACCGAAGAAGCGACGCAATAAGGGTGGACTTGGCAGAGGGCTAAATGCCTTGCTGGGAGATACGAATATAGAAGAAACCCTACAATCCGGAGGCAAAGTAGCTCCCACAGAAGTAGGAAATGTACAGGTAGATCAGATTCAAATGATGAATACTTTTCAGCCTCGTATAGACTTTAATCAAGATGCATTGGAACAACTAGCTGCCTCTATTCGCGTACACGGCATTATTCAGCCATTAACAGTAAGGAGATTAGCACCTAATACCTACCAGTTAATTGCGGGAGAGAGAAGGCTGAGAGCAGCAAAAATGATTGGCCTGAAAGAGGTTCCCGTGTTTCTCCGAACGGCTGATGATGAGAAAATGCTGGAAATGGCATTGATCGAAAATATCCAGCGACAAGATTTAAATCCGGTAGAGATTGCTATTTCTTATAAGCGATTATTAGACGAACTCCACCTAAATCAAGATGAATTAAGTGGAAAACTTGGTGTCAAGCGACCTACTGTTACCCATTATCTGGGACTATTGAATCTTCCCGAGGAGATTATAGATGCATTGAGAAATGAGGAAATTTTCATGGGTCATGCTAAATGTTTAAAGGGGATAGAAGACAAATTTATCCAAATCAATGCTTTCCAAACTATCATTGAAAAATCTCTCTCAGTGAGACAGACTGAAGACTTAGTGAGAAAATTGAATGATAAGAAAAAAGCGAAAGAGGAAATCAAAGAAACTTCGGTTAATCAGCTTCACCTTGAAGACGTATCCAAGAAAATATCAGATAAGCTCGCAAGTGATGTGAAACTAAAGCAAAACAAAAAGGGCAAAGGCCAAATTAATATCTCTTTTAATTCCACAGATGACCTTAATCGCATTCTCAGTATTCTGGATATTATTTAATCCTCTTTTGTTCAGGGAACTTTAAATGTGCTGGTTTTTACCTTACACTGTTCATCTCCGATATCTCATTTATTGACAATTATACGGGAATGATAGAAAGTTTTGTGCCAATGGTTAAGGTAAACGCTTTTGAGCCCCTCCCTCCATTCACCGCTATTTCCAATAATCCATGAATCGCTTTCAAGGCAATTAGCTAGCCCATATCACAATAATTACATTCTCAGATTGGGTGGATCACTTAATGTTAGAAATAACCATTCCAACATGGTCAATGTATACCGTACTATCATGACATCAATTTCTTTGACATATTTCTCGGTATGAACAATAGATACATTTTTTTTCATCTTTTGTCTGAAAATAAGCATCACTAAACATCCTTCTAATCAATTCTTTCAGATGGTCCTCAAATTCCGCTAACTCATGACTTGATATTGGATTACCATGATTTAGTAATTTCAGACCATCTCCCATTCTTCTCAATGGGTAAAATCCTACCTGAACATTATATTGTGGTTCCTGTTGATAAAATAAATAGGCATAAAGATATCCTTGAAGTACTTCTTTATATCGATCGTCTTTAAAACATGTAGAGATAGGTACGTCTAACTTTGGTTCCATATCGCCCGTTTTATAATCCACAATTCTCACTAGCTTTTCATCTATTACATAGTCTACTCTATCCAGCATTCCATTTAGTTTTATTTGCATTTCCTCCACTGGGAGCAGATGAAAAAATGTATCGGGATTTTCCAGATATTTAATATTAAATGGAACCAATTTTTGATCCGCCTTAAGCACCTTTTCACATAACAAATATATGGCATCCTTCATCAAATAATTTTTCCCTTTTAATTCCTGACTCCAGGAAAGGCGATGATCTTCAAATGCTTTGATGAGGTATTGCTTCAATGCTTTGCTTACATTACCTAATGCATGTTCATCAACTACAGCTTTTGAATGGAGATAAGGTTTATAAAAATCCTCAAGAGTTTGATGAAGAATACTACCGAAAGTGTTTGCTTCCATCGTTTCTTCAATCTGATCAGACTCCCTCAAGCCAGCTATATACCGAAAATAGAATTTTAAGGAACAGGAAAGATACGTATTAATGGCACTGGCCGATAAATAAGGTTGACGATCTTGGAGAAAAACGTATTTCCGGTGAAGAATCTGTTGAATATCTGGATGTTGCTTGATAGTTATTTCTCGGGGACTCACATAAGGAGCTTTAGTATGTAGGTGCCGTTGATGAATATGAAAAGATGGATAATCCTTCAGAAAAAATTGTAGTTGAAGCAAAAATCTACTTTTTTCCCCGCCACCTGAATAATCCTTTATCTGAGAATTGTAAATTAAATGAACTTCCTTTGCTCTTTGGATCAACCGGAAAAAATGGTAAGCAAAAATAGCGTCTCGATCTTCATAAGTAGGTAATCCAAAAGCTCTTCTCAAATTATAGGGAATAAAGCTATTGTCTTTTCTCGTATCAGGTAGAGAACCTTCATTGGCAGCTAACACAAACACCTTTTCAAAATCTAATACTCTGGTTTCCAAAAATCCCATAATTTGTAATCCCCGCAAAGGTTCTCCCTCGAATGGGATGGAAGTATGTTGCATTACTTCCTTAAATAATTGCCCAAAACTCTGTAACTCTATAGAATAGTTTAATTGAATCAGTACGTCTTTGAGTTGATTGAAGAGGAGATAAAATCTAAAGGTATATTCTGCTTCCGGATAGGCTTTATTCTCATGGGCAATGTCCATCATTAGTTGGAACAATTTTTCATAATAGGGAACAATCTCTTCGTTTGAAATGGGAGGAGAGAAAATATGTTTGATTAAAGGGGGTAACTCAAAATGCGCATCCAGATAAGCAGGAGATAGAACCAGTAAATTATCTTTATGAATCGTAGACTGAATATTTTGGATAATAGTTGGTTCACTGGTTCTTACAAAGGCATTTTGAAGGATTTCCAGCACATACTTATACGACATTTGGCATTGATCTCCTTCAATGTTCAAGCTTCTGATCAATTTGGCTACACTGGAAAACAGGTGATAAATATGGGTTTGTTTGAGAGGAAATCCCATGGTGATATTAATTGCAGGTAGGTTAGCCGGCAATGCATAAAGGACAGGAAATAACAATTTTTCATCAGCTAATACGATCGAATACTGTTGGTATTTTTCAGGTTCAATGGTCAGGGACTGAAATTGTTGAGCAATGTAACTGCTTTGACCAGCCTGAGAAGGGATGCCACAAAAATAGACGTGTTTCTCCTCTTCAAGCATATTGCTCCTAATCAAATGGACTTCGTATTCCTTCCACCTTCGATAACAGGATTGAATAAATTTTCCAGCTTTCCAGCCCAAGGGAAGTGAATGATCAGACTTGGCATCATCCAGCGGAAAATAACTCTGATCGACATCCCAAAAAACCTCTGCTTTATCAGCTTTGAGGAGCGTCTCAATCATAGTAATTTCAGAAGTAGATAGGGCATTGAATCCTGCGAAAATCACTTTATCAAAAGGTATTATATCCGTATTTTGTTGAACCTCTTCTGCCAGCTGCCTATAAGCTATCCCATCATAGGCTAAATGTTCTGCTATTAACTGTTCTCTTAATTCTGTATAAACTCCATACAATGAACTCCAGATTTTCAGGAAACGTTCCTGAATTTGGGATGGTTTCTCCTGAGTCTCTCCTCTGATACTGTTCCAAAACAAGTCCAGGTGATGCCTTTCCTCTTCTGAAAGTGAAAAAAAGGCATCTATTTCTTTTAACTCCAGGACATTTTGAAAAAGTTGTTTAGCATTGACGAGATATTTGTCAATTTCATCAAAGTCTTTCATGAGCAATACCCCCCAACTGTAAAATCTTTCAAAGGATTCCTCCCATGAAGGGTCACTTTTCTTCATGTGCTTGAGGTAGATCTCATACAGCTTATATACCAGGGGTAATGGTTCTGGAAATTGAAGGTCAGATTGGGATCTGACAAAATCCTGTATAGAATAAATAGAAGGAGCCCAAAATGTTTTATTTACTTTTTTGGCTAGTGTATCTCTGAAAAATACTCCTGCTCTCCTTGTAGGAAATATAACACTGATACGATGTGTATTAAGCTGATAAGAGGAGTGAACCCGATCAGCTAATTGAGCTAAAAAGCTATTCATAGATTATGTTGATCCTATCAATCGGTTAATCGACCTGAGTAAAATCCTTTACACACCTGAATCCTACATCCTCAAGTCCCAGGTCGGGATTCAAGTGAGATCGATAGGTCAATTTTACGGTATTCCTCCCCCCCATCCAAGAACCTCCCCGGATAGTCCTTGAATTTCCACTAGAAGGTCCTTTGGGATTAATTTGTGGTATTCTCTTTTTCGAGAGGCGCTCTGTATAATAATCAGATTGGTAGTAATCATAGCACCATTCCCACACATTTCCACTCATATCATAAACCCCTAATTTATTAGGCAATTTGAGTCCTACACGCTGAAGGGTTTGATTTGAATTATTTCTATACCAAGCGATTTCATCAGGCAATGGACTTCCGGCATACTCTGGGGATTTTCTACCAAAAATCCCCCCTTTAGCGGCAAATTCCCATTCAGCTTCTGTAGGTAATCGCTTACCTTTCCAGGTAGCATACGCCTGAGCACCATGCCATGATATACATACGACGGGTTTGAATGCGTCATGAGTACTGACAATGAATTTATTATCAATCTTTTTTATTTTACAGTTTTTATTGTTTAGATAAATCCAGAGATCCATATCATCGGGAAGAGATATTCCCGAATTCAAAAATTGACAGTATTCGTAAT
Source organism: Bacteroidia bacterium (assembly GCA_965262565.1). Taxonomy (GTDB): domain Bacteria; phylum Bacteroidota; class Bacteroidia; order J057; family J057; genus CBDHFQ01. Next base: position 23,646 of record CBDHFQ010000008.1, on the reverse strand, counting down.
TAGTAACTTCGTATTGATCAATATAAAAAGTATTCACTCTTACTCTGTGAGGAGGAAAATAATTACTCTGGGGTTCATTACTGCCCATAATGTAATCACCTCCGGCAACAAGTATCATATTATCGAGATTCATCCACATAGAATCCTTGAGTAAGGATCCGAGCTGTTTCATAGAGGCATAATTCTCGTAATCAGCTTGTTTGGATGTACTTTCGGGAGGGGCAAAATTTTGAAAAGCCGCAGGTTGAACTGATTCGGGAATGATCATTATATCACTCTCTGTTTCCCTGTCAGTATGTAATGGCTCGCAGGCACAGGAAGCTATTATCACCAGTAATAGCCCCAGCTTAATCATTATACCCGTACCTGATATACTATTCTTCATGCGCGACCATTACCTGATCTCAGGATTAGTCCATCCATCGAACTTAATATTAATTAATCAAAGAACTATACCCTCACATTAATGTTTGAACGGCTAAATATTACGCTTCAATTACATTCAATAATGTATGATTTGCAGGAGCTACATTATTATTTACTGATATTCATTCTTTCTCCTTTGGAATGACTGGTAAATTCTGGCGCATACATACACTGGATAGTAGAAATTCCTCCTGAAAATGTGCCAGAATGGACTACTCTTAAAGGATATTCGAATACATGTTTACCTGCAGGTAAATAATCTAAAAAGAAATGTGTCGCTGCATCTTTATTGCTCTCGTAATATCCTAATCCTCCTTGATATTTGTAGGTTGATAAGACAGAAATAGGTTCCATTGAAGCTGCTCTCTGATCTTTGATATGTACATATTCCAGATTTCTTTCTGACTGGATAGATAGTCTTATCTTGATCTTATCGCCTACTTTTAATTGAGTAGTAGAATCTAGTTCTACGAGTTCTTCGCCCCCATCTCCTGTAGATACCAGATAGATCTTTTTACTCACACCTAATTCATTTCCTCCTTGTTCAATCTTATCTAGTTGTTCAAAATATTGCCAGTAAGCCGCTCCCCAAGCGATACCTTCTCCTTGCTTAGCAATAGAAATATTTCCTAATTCAGGTACAACAGAAGTACCCATCCATGACTTTTTAACATATCCAGTCCCTGCTTCCACATCATTCCCATTCGTAGAAGTGATATTAATGACTTCTTCTCCTAGCTTAATTTGAACATTTTGGGTAGTGTTAAGCCAATCAGTTCCACTTGTCATAATAGCATTACACGCTGCTACGGTAGCTCTGGTGGTTTTCCAATCCTGGGTTTGCTTTTGTTTGAGCAGCCAAATTTTCATTTCATCCACTTCTTTACGATCTCCTGAAATCTCATCAAATGCTTCTATCATTTTAGCTTGCATTTCTATGGATGCATCATACCAGTAAAAACCATCTCCTGCGTTTTTCCAATACATCCCCATCTCATCACTATAAATCGCATTTTCTCTTAAAGAAGCTAATATGTCCTCAGCCACCTCAGCATCTTCTGATCGATGGAACGTCATTGCTAACAAGGACTGCAAATAATATGGTTGTTCTACCCAAAATTGCTGGGCCTGTTGGTAAAAATATCTGTAAGCTTCCTCCACATCTTCACCTACCTTCATATCCCTAAAAAAAGATCTCATAAATAAATACTGAATATCCAGATAGGTAATATGTTTATCAGACATATTAACCTCTGAGTCAAGCAAGCGTTGATATTTCTGTCTTATTTGATCATCGAGATAGGGAATAGCTCTTTCTGTAATCCGTGATACCTCAGGATTCCCTGTAGAATTGATTCCCAGCTTTTGTAAGGAACCCAAACCTTCAACGATCAGCTGAGTAATGTATCTGTTTTCGCGCATTCCTGGAAACCACGAAAAGGCACCACTATTTAGCTGTCTTTCACTCAACTGACTTAAGGCCCTGGATTGCTCCTTAGCCATCCTGTGTAAATCAAATAATACGCCTATCCTCTCCTTCCTCTTATTTTCATCCTGAGCTTGCAATACCCAAGGAGTTTCTGATAGAAAGACTTCCTTTAATTCCTGATTTTTCTCAAGTTGAGAGATAAGTCCAGTTTCATTTCCCTCTCCAGCAGATCTGGTCCACTGTTCAAAAACATGTTTAACTGAAGGATGCTGGTTAGCTATATGGGAAGCAAGACTATTTGCGTAAAATCTGCTGAATATTTGTTCTGTACATTCATGAGGGAATTCCATTAAATAAGGTAGTGCCTGGACTGCATACCAAGCAGGATTAGGGGTAAATTCTAAGGTAAAACGATGATGTTGTAAAGTGGAAGAATTGGCATTGACCAGCCGATTAAACGTCAACTCTTTTTCCTCCGAACCTTTGACAGATAAAGGAAATGCTTCCGTAACTAACATTCTGTTTTTAAGCACTGGTAACACATGTTCTTCTCCGTCTGAAAAATCCCCGGCTTTAGCCGCAAACTGAATAACGATGGCCTGATAGGATTCCGGAATGTAAATGTTCCACTGAAGAGCCTTATTTTCTTTTCCTTCTAATTCAAAAGCCTGTTGAACAGGCTTCACCCCAAATGCATCATCAATAGGTTGCATATTAAAGGCATTCAGAATTCGAATGTCAGCATTACCCTTCATTGACTTATCTGTGAGGTTGCTTACTTTGGCACTAAGTACCATCGTATCATTCTCTCTCACAAAACGCGGTAATACTGGTCTAATCATTAGTTCCTTCTGAGTGATCGCTGATGATTCTATTTGTCCAATTTGTAAATCTTTCGTATGTGCTAATCCCAGAAACTTCCATCTGGTTAAAGCTTCTGGCATTTGGAAAGATATCAGCACCTCTCCCGATTCATTTGTCTTCAAATCAGGTAAGAAAAAAGCCGTTTCGTTGAAATTCTTTCGAATATCTATCTGGGAAAGATCTGCTTTATTCTCTTCAGCCGGAGGAGGAGGCGCATCATCATCTCTTTCTTTTCTTCGGAGAATTTCATTGTCTTCTACATTTATATTGGAACCTTCTTCAGCCGCATATGAAAGCTCTTCTTTAGGAGAAGCTTCAAGCATATTCATTGCTACTCCCGGGATAGCATCTTGTCTGGAATATGTTCTATCTTGATAAATAACCCCTTCGCGTGATGCTTTAGTTCTTAACCCTGCCAGGTAGACACTGCTGGAATACCTGATAAGTTGAGGATAAACAATGGACGCAGGATATCTGTAATTTCTACTCCAATTATTATTGATTAATCTTGATCTATTTACTTCAAAAGTAGAATTCCAGGGAGAATAATAAGTATTGTAATCAAATATGGAAAGATTGAATTGATTTGCTCGGAATTCGTCCAGTGAAGCATCATATAACGTAGCCACTAATTCAGCAGCAACAGTCTCAGATGCTGGTCCTTTAATCGTTAATGTCCAATGTTCTTCCTGACCTGGTTTAAGGTTAGATCTAAATGTCTCCCAGCTAAGTTGTAATTGCTTGTTGGTCCAGGGAATGGAAAGCAAGTCTGAGGATTGCTGAATCGTATTATGATGTACGGCTTGAAAGCTTGCAAAAATATTTCCTCTATATTCCTCCTTTACGGGAATATTGATAGTAACAGGCTTCTTTTTGATTTTGTACCATCTCCTTTCAATCTCTCCTCCTCTATGAGACAAAGTATATAACACCCAGACCTCCTTCATTCCTCCTGCCACTTGATACGTTATCATATCTCCGGGCTGAGCTGTGGTTTTGTTGACAGTGGAATGAAAGATAAAGGTATCATCGATCTTAGTATCTGAAGAAGCCCTTAATTCAATATACTTAATCAATTCCAATTGAGGATCGTTTGCCTGTACGCTAATTTTGTACCATCCTGCTTCCTTTCCTACCAACTCATTTATAAGAAAAGTACTATCTTCTTCAGTATCAAAGGAAAAATTTCCAAGCGGATCTGATACATCCCAATTTATATATTGATCTTCTGCTCCATAAATATCGTTGGGAAACAAATCTACATATTCTTCTTTCGTCAAGATATGCTCATCTGGCCTTTCCCATTTCCTCTCTCTCAAAAATCTGGATGGCTTTTTAAGGGCGGACACAGAAATAGTTCCCTGGATTCTTTCTTTCTTTCCACTGAAGTTTATTGCTTTTATAATCAGTTCGGGGGCTGTGTTTTGAAGAGTGTACTCAGGCACTTCAACACTCACAATCAATGGATCATAAGCCGCCTCCACTAAGTTAGTAGTTTGATGCGTCTCTCCAGTAAGGTCAACCACTTCTGCATACACCTGATATATAAAAGTAGGTTTAGTGGCCGGATCAATATTCGGATCAGGCGTCAACTCAAAGGGAATAGAGAAACTGCCGCTATTATCCGTTTGAGTAATTCCTTGCTCTATCACTTGCTCTTCCTGAGGATAATAGGGAAACCTGAAGTATCCATACCAGTAGGGATATTTTACTTTTCTGATAACATTATATCTCACTTCCACCTCAGAAAGAGGTACTCCTGAAAAGGTAACTGCGTTTCCAGTCATAGATATATTATCCCCAAGAGCATATGCACCTTCCACTTTATTTAATACAACTTCAAAGGTGGGTCGTTTATATTCCTCTACACTTATGTAAGTACTACCATGTTCATTCCTGATAGTCATATTACCTAACAATCCGGTAGAAGGAGCTATAAAATTTCCATGGACGGTACCAAACTCATTTGTAGTTAACGTCTGAGAAGCAATCTTTTGATAATTTACATCCAGCAGATCAAAAGTAAAGGAAGAATTTGGTAAAATAGTTGTGTTTTCATTTTCTCCTTGAAGAGCTATGGCTTTAAAATAAATAGTCTGACCTGGTCTGTATATTTTTCTATCTGTAAAAAAGTGAAGATGTTTTCTCAGTCGCTGATCTGGTTGATAGTTATTGTCATATAAATTTATGGTTGAAGAAACGAATTGATCATCACCATTTGTCAGGACCACCTTATATTGGTAGGCATCTGAAGTACCTTTTAACGCAGCAAATCCTTCTTCATCCGTCAAGACTTTTTTTCCTCTTCGGGAATAAGATTGATTTTTATAATTCCACTCAAACAACTCTGCTGTAACGTTTGGGAGTGGTTGGCCATTTTTTCTATCTAACACATAAAATTCCAGATCTAACAGATCTCGATTTTCCCAAATCATGGCTAAATCTGTTACCTGGAATTCAGCATAGACAACTGCTTTATTTTCAGTAGAAAAGTCTTCATCATCTGAAACTAGCATCAAATATCTCCCTGGATTCATCCCATCCATAGGAATTTCGGTTCTATGCTGCTGAAAATCCTCTATCCCTTTTAGTGCTACATCCCAAGATAATACTGGGGTCTGATTGCTAAGCCACTCAGCGAGAGACTTCTGATTCCTTAATGTTATTATCTTTTCATCATAAGGAATGATACGGAAAAAGGCTTTGCTAACATTCTTGTAGGTCAGCAGAAATCTCATGTCAGTATCAGGCAGGTTGGCATCTTCAATACTAAGCGATAGATTATTTTCCTCGATGGATTGAACCAGAACTCTACATTGTTCGGCGCCTCTGGAACCTGGAAATTGCTCTTCCGTTTGTTCACAAATTTCTTTAGCTCTTTTTTTATCCCATTTGAACTGGACTTTTCCTGGTTCAAAAGGATCATATAGATTTCCCCTCTCATTATATAATTCAGCAATTAAATGATAAACTGAAGCTATAGCAGGATGATCGGAGTGCTCATTGGCTAAAGCTTCTAATGCGCTTAAATAGAGCGTATCTTTATTACTTCCAACAGAATGATTTTTCAAATATGTAAGACGAGCTATATCTGCATCAATTAACGCATACAGGCCGTCCGATTGCTTTCTTTTTATTCGTTCTTGGTGAAAAAGCAACAGCTTCTGAAAACTCTTTATCCAGCAATAATCTTTCGACAGAGTATCTGTAGTTTGAGGATTCCATGTAATAAATTCTGAAGAGGGGACGATACTCTTATTTGCGGAAATACGGAAAGCATTTTTAGGTGAAGTCAATCCCGATTCTGTATTGGAATAATATTCCAAAGCACGATGAATTAATAAATCATAGAGGGTAGGCCTATACAAAGAATCTGCTGAAGGAGTTGATAACAATGGTTTTATATCTGTAACTAGGATGTGTTGAGTAGTATCTTCTTTAGATAATGAAGATTCAAACCAATGATGGATAACTGTATGAAAAGTCTTAGCATCCCATATCTCCATTTGATCCTGTTCGATAGCACCTTCAACATCATATAATGGAGTCCTATCGATAATTCTCCATCTGTTTTGTCTGTAATAGTTCCAGTAAAACTCTGCCAGATAGGAAGCAATGAGTTGTTTAGCAGGAGTTTTTGACCAGTAATATGCTTCTTTAAATCTTTTTAAATTAAGAGAGTCGCTATACTCCTCTACAGTGTTCTGGATACCTGAAATATAGATGAGTGCTTTAATATATTGAGGATAATTTTCTTTTTCGGCCGCTTCAGCATAAATCTTTTCTGCCACTTCTCTTGCTGAACGGCTCAATCCCTTTGTGGATAAGGAATCAAATTCTTTCCACGCCTGATCATAGGAATAATTCATATCTGATTGTGCCTGGGTTGTTAATACATTCGCTGACCATACGAAAAACACACTGTACAGAAGTATGGAGCGCAAATAAATACTCATATATGGTGCTGTTTATAAAACAAATAGATAAAAAAATTAAATAAATAAGTGTTATACGCTATTTTTCATATAATAGATAATTATCTTCTTCAATTCCATAAAAAAGCAGAAATTAATCCAAGGATTAATTTCTGCCCATAATTAAATAGGTAGCTAAAACTAAGACCTAGTCTAGGTATACGTCATAGAAACTAATATCCTCATCCCCATCATCTGTAGTATCTTCAACAATATGGATGAAGTCAGTTTCATTTGGAATTTTATCAAATACTAATTCAAAACTTAACTTATCTCCCGGATCTACCCAGGTGGCAGCATAAGCTGAAACGGGACCGTTCACAGCCCTTAATTCATATGTCAAATTTGTTCCCGGATCAATCATAAAATGCGCTCCCGGCTGTCCTGGAGCAATCACTTTCACTCCTATTGCTTCAGTACTGTCATTAACAACTTCCACCAGAATAAAAGTTCCATTTTTCTCAACTGAAATTCTTGAAATCTTAGCCATTTTTGAAGTTTGGCTAACTACAGTAGGATTACGATAGATTCTACTACTAAAAAAGTCCAGAACGCTTTTCCTCCTGGGGGAAATATTCCGCTCTCTTGAGGGGGCTAATTCTGTCATATTATCCCCCCCTTGAATATTATAAGATTGATCTGAATACACATTTGAGGAAGAAAAATTATTAGCACCAGAAGAAAAAGATGAACTAACTGGATTGCTTGGAGTAGTCAAAGGTTGACTAGTGGGCGCAATGGGATCAGCGTAGGAATATCTTGAAGCAGTATTTAATCTGGTTTGGGGTGGCGCTTGTCCTCTTATCGGATCAGAATAGGAGAACTGTTGTCTGTTAGGGTCATTAGACCGATAATTATTATAGTTATTAGCAGGGGTATTGTAAGCAGTTGTAGTCCTGTCTACTCTGGCCAAGGAAGCATTATTCCGAAGGGAGTGGTTCTGATTATTTGAATTATTTTCCCATGAATAACCATCATTATTTGATGTATTAACCATATTCCCTTGATTCGCATTTAGGTTGGGGTTCAACCTATTAGCTCGATCAAATTCTATATTTGCTTCCTGAATTCGATTGAGTTGATATAATACGGCTCCCCTATTGTAGTAAAGGGTTGCCAACGTATTCTTTGAGGCATTGACATCACTGCTGGGAATAATAGAGACTCCATCTCTGGCTGTATAATATTGGTTATTGTAAGTGGATCTGGAAGCCTGGACATTCTGCTGTTCATAAAGCTGAATCGCGTTATTATAGTCTGAAAGGGCATCCTGGAATCTTTTAACGAGAAAAAAAGCATTTCCACGTAAGTGGTAGGCCTCGGCATTATAAGGATTTATACTTATCGCTCTATTAAAATCCTGCAACGCTTCTCCATATCTGTTAGCACGCATCTTATCTTTTCCCTGATCGAGGAACAAATATTCCTGGTACTTATCGAAAGTAGATGAAGACTGGTTATATCTACCATCTTGTGCTTGTACCTGAAAAGCAATTCCCATCAAGAGCAGAGCGTTCAAAACGATGTTTTTCATATGTTATGGGTTGTGAATCTCTTCTAAAACTTATACGGAATTAATATTTCCTTGCCTAGAAAAAAAGGAATAAACACAAAGTATTTTACAGACTAAAAAGGAATATCCACAAAAAAAAATAAATATCTTCTCAGCTATCTAATGTTTCCTTCAGTAGCCTCATCATCATCTTCTTCTAATTTGATCTCATAAAAGTTCCATGCCCCTTCCAAAGGATTATTTCCTTGCCTAATATGGAAAATCTTAGTCTCTTCAGGAAGAGGTTCAAACTGTAAAACTACATCTCGTGATTCACCTGCTGCTAAAATCACCTTCTCATTCCACTTAATGTCTTGAAGCCTTACTAACCGATAAGTTCTTAAAAAATTTTGATCAGCAGCAACTATGGCATTCTTAGCATCAAAGCTATCGTCTGGTCTATCAAAGGAAAAGGATAATCTCCTTCTAGGCTTTATAGTCAGTGTCACATAAGTTCCCGAAGCAGATAATTTAACCTCACTAATAAAAACATCTCTGGATGTTTGCTTTAACACATCGGGGTAGGTATACACTTCTCCATCCTCAACCTCTTCATTAGTTTCCTCATCAATGGACACGGGAAAAGGATCGTTATCAAATGGATCCTCAGCATCCATAGCCTCTGCTTCCCGCTTCAAGGCTTCAATTCTATCTGAACTTGCATTGGAACTAGTAACTGGTCCCAATGAACTTGCTGGTCCAAGGGAGTTGGAAGGTATGGTTATGGGAGAGGATGGTATATTTGCTCCTGGAATGGTTGATTGTTGATCAGCCATGTAAGAATATTGCGGCCTAATATTCCCACCAGGAGTTGAACTAGTTACCATATTATTTCCAGACTCATTTAATACCAACAATCTATTCTCAGAAGCATCGATAAATGAAGGGTCAATGCTCAATGCCATTTCAAAATCGCGAAGGGCTTCATTATACTGACCTGACATATAGTAACAAATTCCTCTAAAATTAAGTATTTGAGGGTCTCTGGGATTGTTTATCACTGCATAATTAAAATCGGATAACGCACTTCGATAATCTTCCAGACCGATGAAGGATTCTCCTCTAAATCTGTAAACTTCAGGATGCCTGGGGTCAATGGATATGCATTCATTAAAATAGGCAATAGCATTGCGGAATTGTCTGTTTTGATAAGCCTTGTAGCCCTCCATAAATTGTTTATGAGCCTTAAATTGCTCATATCTCGACAAATTCCCTGTTCCAGGAGTACTTATAGCAGAGTTATAAATACCGTCAGAGTAGTTATTTTGTGCCTTCACTATTAAAACACCGACCTGACTCAGTGAAAGTGTTAGCACTATTGGTAGAGTAATCAAAAAATTCCATTCCCGCTTCATACTGGTCCTGGTTGTTTTAAATGATCGTATTAAATCAAATTTATTTTTATTTGCTAATATAATGCTAATATGACAAGAATATTAGTGAATTTGAAATTTTACGATGAAAAATTAGCAGTATTTTTCTGTAATACAATTGATTTAAACGAATTTTTACTTATTAGGATTCTTTTCACTCAATAAAAACGCATCTCCCTGTCCATTAATACCCAGAAACTGCAAAAATGTGCTTTATACTAAGATAGCTAAACTGCATATTTCCACATTGAAAGACCTGAGATTCATTCACCTACACCCAGGTAATCAGAAAACTGCTACCGGACAAATATATCTAGGCTATGGATTACTCTTACCTGAGTATTTTTCGATGGTAAGGAATTTATCGAATTAGGGTGACTACTTTTGATACTGTCATTTCCCCTCCAGAGATATTCCGACCAGTGATTTTACAAACATAATTTCCTTCAGGTACTGATACTCCATTGAACGTTCCATCCCATCTAAAATCCTTATTGAAGGATTCAAACATCAGTCGGCCATCTCGGGAAAAAATTTGAACCACCGCACTTTCAAAATTATAGGCCCCTATTTGGAAAAAATCGTTTTTGCCATCGCCATTAGGGGTAAAAGCATTTGGAACATATATGGCAAAATTATCTACTTCCACCTTAAAAAAAGCAGTATCAGTACACCCTAACTCATTAAATGCCGTCATTATGATTTCAAATGATTCTTGTGTGTCATAAGTATGAACCGGATCAGGAACTTCGCTAAAGGTTCCATCTCCAAAATCCCAAACAAAGTTCACTCCCCCTTCTGTAGTATTAATAAATCCCACCTCTAAAGGAACCACCCCAAAAGAATCGCTTACACTAAAAGAAGCTTCCGGATAAGGAACAACCCTTACACTCACACTATCAGGTAAACCTGCACAACCATTTTCCGAAAAAGCGGTCACGAAGTAACTGGTATCTACCAATGGTGACACAGCAACGATAGAAGTAGTATCTCCCTGGCTCCATAAAAATGCTTCACCTCCTACAGCACTTAATTGCACTGTATCTCCTTGACACACTTCACGGTCGTTAGCGAATACTTCTGGCCCAGGGGTTATGCTAACAAAAAATGAATCATTACTACTGCATCCATCCCTTGTTCCGGCGACGATCATTAATCCTTCAGAGTCAATCTGTGCCAGGGGATCTCTCTGTGTAGAATCGCTGAGTTCTTGAAAAGTGGTCCAAAGATATGTATCAGCGCCACTGGCATCCAGAGCCAAGGTATCACCAAAACATACTGCTGTGTCCAATCCTGCAAATACCTCAGGTAATGGCGTTACATAAACGTTAACTTTTGCTGTAGCTGAACAGCCATTATCATCTGTTCCTCTTACACGATAAATCCGATCTTCCAATGGACTAGCTATAGGATCGGCTATTTCAGTGGCGGATAAATCGTCAGCAGGCGTCCATTCATAAAATGATGCTCCACTTACTGACAACTGAACGCTTTCTTCTTCACATATAGTCATTTCTCTCTCTAGTTCCAGGTTTACCGGAGGATAGACGATCACAGTAACGCTGTCGGTATCCCGACATCCATTATCATCGTTAGCTACGACCGTATATGTCGTGGTAACACTTGGATTGGCAAAAGGATTAGCCACAGTGGAATTCGATAAACTCAGAAAAGGAGACCATGTGTAACTCGATCCCCCCTCTACGATTAATTGGGTAGTATCACCTGTACAAATAGCGATATCTTCTCCAGCATCGAGATTAAAAGCATTGGCTAATTGAACCTCTACAGTATCTGACAATGTACAACCATTGTTATCTATTCCTTTGACCACATAGGTTCTAGAGGTGGTAGGGAATACAAACGGATCAGCTATCGTAGTTTCAGAAAGATCTACAGCCGGAAACCAAGAGTAATTGGCTCCTCCGGTAGCGTTCAATCTGGCTCTACTTCCAGGACATACCAATAAATCGGGTCCTGCAGAAATATTGGGTTTAGGATTTACCTGTACTGTTAATCTATCCGTCCCAGTACAGCCAAGTTCATCTTCCACGGTAAGTAAGTAAACCGTTGTTTCAGAGGGGGAAGCAACTGGATTAGCTATATTGGGGTCTGAAAGGCCTACAGCGGGCTCCCAGTTAAACCTTTCTCCTCCAGTAGCCTCTACTACTGCACTTTCCCCAGCACACAAAATAATGTCCTGTCCTGCATCGGGATTTAATTCTGTACCAACAGTAATGGTTACGGAATCTGTATTACTGCAGCCAAAACCGTTGGTACCGGTTAACAATAAAGAAGTAGTTTCATTCAGTTTTAAGGTAGGTGCTGCCTCATTCGGGTCTGTAAATAAATTGGCAGGAGACCATGTATAAGCATTTCCACCTGAAGCCTGTAAATCTACTGAACTCCCTGCACAAATAGCCTCATCTGCGCCGGCATCAATATCAGGAACAGGTAGTACACTTACTACTATCTCGTCTTTTCCTTCGCATCCATTGTTATTTGTTCCTGTGACGGTATAAATAGTATTTTCACCTACACTGACTACTGGATTTGCAATATTAGGATTTGATAATCCGATTTCTGGCTGCCATTGATAAATAGTAGCACCAGAGGCATTGAATGTAGTGGTCTCTCCTTCACATATTTCCACATCTTCCCCTGCATTTAAATTTACCCCTTCATTTACCGTAATAGTAACCTGAGCACTATCAAAACAGCCCGATCCATCTTCTGCAGTTACGGTATAAGTAGTAGTAGAAACAGGGAATGCAACAGGATTAGACAAAGAAGCGTTAGACAACGAAACTCCAGGTACCCAGGTATAATTAGAACCACCTATTGCATTTAAAGGAACGGTATCTCCTTCACAAATAGTAATATCTTCTCCGGCATCTACATCAAAAATTCCACTGATAAACACAGTTATTTCATCTGTATCAGCGCAACCAAATTCGTTTATACCCACTAGCGTATAGTTTAATTCTCTGGTGGGTTGGACGACCGGATTAGGAGAATTTGGATCAGATAAGCCAATGGCAGGAGACCATGTGTAAGTGGATGCTCCTGTAGCATTTAGCCTGGCGTTACTCCCGTCACAAATGGTAACATCTGGCCCGGCACTTAGATTAGTTTCTGACACATTGACCGTGATTTGTCTAGTAGAAGGGCAAGCTCCATTCACCGTTCCAGTGACTGTATAAACAGTGGTCTCCGTAGGACTGGCTATAGGATCAGCAATCGTGGGATCAGATAAACCGATAGCTGGCGTCCACGCATAATCCTGCGCTCCTCCTACCGCTAATTGAGTTTCTTCTCCTTCGCAAATCGTAATATCAGCACTTACTAACAATAGTAGAGGCTCACTTACATCTACGGTAACTGTATCTGTAGCTGAACAACCTTTATCACTGGTTCCGACGACTGAATAAGTAGTTCTTATGGTTGGCTGAGCCGTGGGATTAGCTATGTTGGGATTATTAATATCCAGAGCTGGCCTCCATTGGTACGTAGCAGCTCCGGTAGCGTTTAACTGGGCTGATTCTCCTTCACACACTCCAAAATTTTCACCAGCATCTACTATTGGCGAAGGGTTTACCTCAATAGTAACTTGTGCTCTACCTACACAACCATCAACTCCTATTCCCTCAACCGTATACGTAGTGGTAACTGTTGGACTAAATGTAGGAGTAGGACTGGTCGGGTCCGATATGCCTGTAGCAGGGTTCCATTGATAGGTAGCCGCTCCACTAACTGTCAATTCTGTGGAATCCCCTTGACATATGGTCGGTTTTCCTTCTATAATTAAAGGTAAAGAATCTAATTTTGTCACTTCTGTTTCCAGTGTTACAGCACAATTTGCTCCTGTTAGTGGGACCACGTCTACAGAATAGATACCAGGTGCATTAACTTCTATATCTTTGGATGTTTGTCCAGTACTCCACACATACGATTCTGCCCCTACAGGCCCTACAATTGTGTAAGGAAATTCACATCCATTGATTGGCCGTACATCTAATCCAGAATTACCACACTCTAAATCCACAAATGCAAAACCTGCGTGTCCTCCCTCGGCACAATCAGCTACCACCACTTCGACGACTATATTTTGACCTATAAGATCTTTAAGCGGAACGAAAATTTCATCCCATGGCTTGTAGGTGATCGTATTTCTCCCAGAACCTGACTGAATATCTACCCATCCATCCTGACCGTCCCCGGCTACAGCTGAATATTGAATACATTCGAGAGGGTCTCCTGTCTCCGTAAACGCATTCAACACAAAGAAAGGCTGATGTTCCGGATCGTGTCCCGGGTCTTCAAGAACAACCGCATATCTCAATTGTAAAATATCTGTTTGATTAGTTACGGTAAACGTTCGCCTCATCACAGATACATTGGCACCAGATTCGTAAAAATCACCCAATATAGCACTACAACTTCCACCTCTTGGAAATACCATAGGAATTGTATCCAACTGATTACCAAAGCCTACAGTTATTTCCCCTCCATTGGCAATAAAGCGTTGGGGCTGGTTACCATTTCCTCCTTGATCCAATGGATTTACGCTCACCATCTCCCAATCAGTATTGGGAACTTCATTCGCGTAGGAAAAAATTTCTTGAGCGGGATCACTGGCCAGTGTCCTGTTTTTTGCTACAAATAGCTCCCATCCTGAAAAGTCGCAGGATTCAAAATCTAAATTACCGCAGTTCTGAGCCTGAGTATTTGGGCTATAAAAAAGTAGAAAAATACATAATATGAAAAGAGCAAAGTAATTTTGGAGATCACTATATGGTGATTCTAAACAGGGCAGATACATTTGGAATTAGCTATGGTAATGTAGCACTTATTACACTTTTAAATTATAAAAATATTACTATATCCATATAGATATATCGTTAAAATAAATATTCTTATTACAGAGATGTAATAAGTCAAACAAAATTCAGGAAAAAAACAGTGTAAAAGTATTAGTTCTATGCTAAAGCACCTATAGTAATGATAAGACTAGATACACATTTACCTTCCTAAAAAGAACCATATTTTCCACAAAACTGTGGAAAAAAAGAAACGAACATCCAAGACCTGCTTGTTAACTTAGTTTAATTATAGCATTTAATATTTGCCATATTATTAGTATTCCTATTCAAATTCTCACTAATTTAGCACAATACTTATTTTGTGATTAGTTTATTAGGAAGTCATTCTTCAAGATTACAGATATGCCTGAGTTTGTTCATTTACATAATCATACGGAGTTTAGTTTATTAGATGGTGCAGCGAAGATAAATGACATGACGCAAAAAGCATGCGATTGTGGAATGTCTCATATTGCTATCACAGATCATGGAAACATGTATGGCGTTCCTAAATTCGTCTTAGGCGCAAAAAAAAGGGGAGTCAAACCTATTGTAGGCTGTGAGTTCTATATTACATCGGGTGTTGCAACGGAAAAAAATAAGAAGGATAAGCGATACCATCAAATTCTTTGGGCCAAAAATGCCACGGGCTACAGAAACCTGGTTAAGTTATGTTCCTTCGGATATACAGATGGGTACTATTACAAGCCGAGAATTGATAAAGAAATTCTAAGTAAGCACGCAAATGGATTGATCGCTTCCACCTGTTGTTTAGCGGGAGAAGTTAATCAAACTTTATTAACTAAGGGAGAACAAGAAGCAGAAAGAGTACTCAAGGAATATCTGGCCATATTCGGCGATGAAAATTACTATGTAGAAATCCAGCGACATACGCTTCAAGATATGAATACCTGCAATGATTGGTTGATTAAAATTGCCAAAAAACATCAGCTTAAAATCATTGCTACGAATGATGTTCATTATGTAAATGAGGAAGATAGTGAAGCGCATGATCTATTATTAGCCCTTCAAACGCAATCTGACTATAATGATCCAAACAGATTCCGATTTGTAGATGATCAAAATAGATTAAATCCCAGATTTTACTTCAAAACCCAGGATGAAATGCTGGAACTTTTTCAGGATATTCCTGAGGCATTGGATAATACACTTCATCTGGCTGAGCGATGTGAATTCGAAATGAGTCTGAGTGGAGATATGATTCTTCCTCAATATAACGTACCAAAAGAGTATATGAACATGGATGACTATCTGGCAGCGATGGTCATGGAAAGAGCTCCTGGAAGGTATGGTGAAATTACGACAGAAGTGCTGGATCGGATTGAGTTGGAGTTAAGGATTATCAAAAAAATGGGATATGCCGGGTATTTCCTCATTGTTCAATCATTTACTACAGAAGCAAGAAAAAGAGGGGTATATGTAGGTCCTGGTAGAGGTTCTGCTGCGGGAAGTGTAGTCGCTTATATTTTGGGAATCATAGATATTGACCCTTTAGCCTATGGATTACTATTCGAGCGATTTTTAAATCCTGAAAGGGTTTCTCCTCCCGATATTGATATAGATTTTGATGATGAAGGAAGGCAAGAAGTAATCGACTATGTGGTTGAAGAGTATGGTCGAAAATCTGTTTCTCAGGTAATCACCTATGGTACGATGGGAGCAAAAACCGCACTCAGGGATGTGGGAAGAACCCTGGGCATTCCACTGGCAGAAGTGAATAGAATAGCCAAAATGGTTCCGGATAAGCCAGGAATGAGCTTTAAGAAAGCCTTAAATCCTGAAATTAATCCCGACTTTTCCGAGGAATTAACCAAACTTTTCGATAGTCCTGATCCTATGGTTAAGCGAATGATGAGGTTTGCAAAAACATTGGAGGGAACGGCCAGACATACGGGAGTTCATGCATGTGCGGTGATTATCGCTCCAGGTGATGTTACTAACTATGCCCCCGTCTCAGTAGCAAAGGATGAAACACTTGTAACGCAGTACGATGGTCCGATGGCAGAATTGTGCGGACTATTGAAAATGGACTTCCTCGGATTAAAGACTCTTTCTATTCTTAAAACAGCGATCAGGTTGGTTAAAGAAAACAGAGAAGTAGTCGTTGATCCAGATAATATCGATTTAACTGATACTGCTACCTATGAATTGTACCAACGAGGAGATACTGTAGCAACGTTCCAGTTTGAGTCTGATGGAATGCGTAAATATTTGCGCCAGCTTAAACCTACTAATATAGAGGATTTGATAGCGATGAATGCTTTGTATCGTCCAGGCCCCATGGATAATATTCCCAGCTTCGTTAATAGGAAACATGGCAAAGAACCTCTCGAGTATCCCCATCCTATGTTAGAGCCTATCCTGAAAAATACCTATGGAATTATGGTTTATCAGGAGCAAATCATGCAGGTAGCCAGAACAATGGGAAGATATTCTCTGGGAGGAGCAGATTTACTTCGCCGGGCCATGGGTAAGAAGAAAATGGAGATCATGGAGCGGGAAAAGGTAAATTTTGTCAAAGGTGCTGGAGACCAAGGAGTAGATAAAAAGACAGCCGAAGAAGTTTATGGATTGATGCAAAAATTTGCTTCTTATGGCTTCAATAAATCCCATGCTGCGGCATATTCTGTCCTTGCTTTTAAGACAGCTTACATGAAAGCCCATTTTCCTGCGGAATACATGGCAGCAGTACTTACCCATAATGTGAATGATATAAAGAAAATTACCTTTTTCATTGAAGAATGTCGCCGTATGGGAATTGAAGTATTACCTCCAGATATAAACGAAAGTAAGCCATTATTTTCTGTAAATCCTGAAGGACAGATCCGATTTGGCTTGGAAGCCATTAAAGGAGTGGGAAAATCAGTTGTGGCAAGTTTGATAAAGGAAAGAAATGCTGACGGTCCATTCACTTCTTTATTTGACTTGACGATAAGAATGCCACTCAGAACATTAAACCGAAGGATTTTAGAGTCATTGGCGTACGCTGGCGCTTTGGATTGCTTCAATATAAAACGCTATAGATTCTTTTTGTCAGTATCTGAAAAGGAAGACATCAATATCTTGGAAAAAGCTATTTCTTATGGTTCCAAAATTCAAATGGAAAGAAATTCACCTCAGACCAGTCTGTTTGGAAATTTTGGAGGAGTTAGCGTCATTCAGGAAGAACCGAGAATTCCAATAGGTAATACTCATAATGGAGTCATCGAAGAAGAATGGACCGAATTGCAAAAATTAAATTTCGAAAAAGAGATTATAGGATTCTATCTATCAGGCCACCCTCTTGACAGATATAAATGGCAGATACTTAACTTTACTAATTGCAATTTATCTACTCTAAGAAAAATGGAACATAAAGAAGTTTCACTGGCGGGAATAGTTACCTCTGTAAATGATCGGGTATCTCGAAGAGGGACAAGATTTATGGTTTGCACTATAGAGGATTTTTCTGACTCATTTGATTTTATGCTTTTTGGAGATCAATATGAAAAATTTCGAAATTTAATTCAACTGGATGATATGCTGTTTATTTCCGGTCAGTATATCCCAAGAAAGTACGATCCCTCGGAATTTGAATTAAGAATCAAAGATATAAACCTATTGTCAGAGGATTTCTTCGATAAATTAATCAAAAAGATTTCTATTTCATTAGATGTAGATTCATTAACCGAAGAGCTTGTTCAGGAATTGCTGGAATTATTTTCAGCTCATCCTGGAAGTAAAGAATTGCTCTTTCGAATTAAGGATGCATCCCTTTGTGCGGATATTCCTTTACTATCAAGTAATATTACGGTGCATCCAAATGATAAATTGATAGAAGAATTACATAGTTTAGGGCTCACATTCAATGTGATATAACACCATTTCTACTATTCGAACTTTCTAATTTCCAGATGAAACACGATATTGAACCACTTGCCCAAAAGTTCATCTCGTAAAACATTTTCTTCCGTAATTATGAATGTTTAGGGATTTACTCCTCTAAATAGTATGTAAGAGTAAACTAATCATTTATATATGTTACATAGAAAAAGGGTTGGAGGCGTTCTGTTGGTATTAATTTTTTGGGCTCAGGTACAATTAATGGGACAAGGTCAAACGTTCACAGCAAGAGAAGATATATCATTTAATATACAATTAGTTAGTTTTCCAGAACAATATTCATATTCAAGAGATGGGCAGGCAGTAAAGATTAGTAAATCTTCCAGAATTGAAGTATTTCCAGGAGGTGATCCAGCTGATGTTATTTTTAATTGGGGGCAATCATCTCATATTGAAATTATGGATAGAGGGGAATTAATGGTTTATACCAAAGAAAAAACGACCACCCAAGCTAAGCCCATCGCCTATCAAATAGATAGTTATGGAATTAAGAAATTTATTCCTGCCGAATTTATTAGAAAGGGAAATCAGATATCTATTGTTACAGGACCCTATGAAGGTGCAAGTGTCTTGTTTATTGAGCTATCATCCAGCGAAGTGGTAATGCAACAGGGGATATAAACAAAATATTCTATGTGGCTATGAAAAGCAAGGAAATTGCTTACAACCCTCTTCTTCTAACTTCCTTCCTCAATAGTTCAACTTCCCGACTAGATTGCCCAGCGATGGCCGTATTTTCTTCAGCTCTACGCATTAAGTAGGGCATGACAGCTTTTACAGGTCCATAGGGAACATATTTAGCTACCTGATACCCCAAATGCGACAGGTTGAATGAAAGGTTATCAGACATGCCCAAGAGTTGGGCAAACCAAACTCTTGAATCCCCAGGTTCTAAATGGTGTTGATTCATCAACTCAGTTAGATACTTAGTACTATATTCATTGTGAGTACCTGCAAAAATAAAGGTGTGATCTATATGATCCATACATATTGTCAAGGCTTTATTGTAATCTTCATGCGTAGAAGCTAAATCCTTTTGCATGGGATTTTTGTACCCCATTTCTTTTGCACGCCTTGTTTCCTTCTCTAAATATGCTCCCCTTACTAATTTTACACCTAAATAAAATCCTTCCTTTTCGCTTAATTCAATAATGTTTTGAAGGTAATTCAGCCGATCCCAACGATAAAATTGAATAGTGGTATACACATAAGCATCTTCCCTATTATATGCTCTCATCATTCTCTCCACTAACTCATCTATCGGTTGTTGGATCCAACTCTCTTCGGCATCTATAAGAATAGGGGTTTTTTGACGAACAGCTTCGCTACAAATATCATCCACTCTTTCTTCAACCCTATTCCAAGATCTTTTCTCTTTCGAAGTAAGTTCATCTCCTTGTTGAACTTTTGCCAATAGCCCTTTACTGGCAAGACCTGTCAGTTTACAAGCACTAAAAGAAACTTCTTCATACTTTCCTCCATGAATTAAGGTATCCAGGATTTCTTGTCTAGTTTCATTATATCCATCTTCAGTAGCTTCCCCTTCCACAGAATAATCCAATATTGTTTTTACACCAAATTGTGCAAGAGAAGTTGTCGTCGGTAAGGTATCTTTTATTGACTCCCCTCCACAAAATAAATCAAATAACGTATGCTTAATAAATGTAGTAATCGGAATATTCCAGCTTAGTGCTTTGGTCAGTAAAGGAGGCCCTACTTTCGTTAGTATAGGAGAATCGATCAACCTAAATAATCGATAAGTTTTTAATAATTGAGCATCTGATTTCGCTCTGAATGCTAATTCTGTGTCCTCAAAATCCAGTGAGGCGGATGGAGAGGGAGATTGTTGAGTTAACATATTCAAAATCATTAAGGTACTGTAATAAATCCATCTTCTGTAGACACTAATTCATCCGGATCTTTCGGTCTCTCAGGCGGCTGAAATTCAATTGGTTGAGGCCTTGAACTAAAATAAAAATACTCAAATGCTTCTCTTCCTGGTTGATAACTTACCCTGTTACCTGACTGTTTTTTAATTCTCGTTCCGTCTGCTAAGGTAGTATCAGTTCCTTGACTCAAGCTTGTCAACACATTCATATGAGATCTAAAAGCATAGGTTTGCTCGTGAATATGAAGCTTGGTTGTGGCAGTAGTATCAGAAATCTTGGGAATTTCTATCCATTGTCCATCCTGTTGATGAAAAAATCTATCTCTACCCCACCCATCTTTAAAGGCAGAAGAAGTAACAATTTCTTTATTAGGAGGAATGTCAATTTTGTAAACCCCCTCTTCTTGCTTTAAAGGTGGTGCTCCGGGAACTTCATAAGAAATTTTTACCCAGCCGGAGGTATGATCGTGTAAATAAAAATTTCTATCGGGGCGTTTTAATATGGCCCAATAAGTAAACAACAACAGTGCTAACAATGGGGTAGCAATGAGTAAAATGCGATCTATTAACTTCCTTTTCCTTTTTTCCATATACCAAAATTAGAAAATCCCTCACACGAAAGACTATTTCAACCACACGCTTGATAATTATCTCTTTTAAGAGTTAACAAAAATATTCAAATTTCTTATGATAATAATAGAAGAACCCATGAGTACACAAAATGATTGATTATATGAAAAAAGTTAACCTGGTAAGTGTTCTTCTTCTGGGAATCCTTTGGATACCACTAGAAGCATACACTAAGCTGAAAGACCCTGGTAATGATTGGAGGGAAGGTGTAAGTTCAAGAACTCATTTGTTCACTCATACACCTGATAGGCTGAGATCTTCCTTTGCTCCCCAACGATTGGAACACGATCCTTTTTATAATGGATTTGACGATTTTCGTTTTTCCAGAAGGTTAAGAAGGTTTTATCCAGTAAGAACCGTTCCTGTAGGATTTGGATATTACGATCCATTCTTTACAAATGATATATACTACATGATAAATACGCCTATCTGGAATAGATTTTATGCTCCCAGAAGAGTATTCTTTGATGATGGATTCTACGGCTGTACATCTTCCTATTTCGTAGGTTATGGAGTGGGTAATGTATTTTTTAATGCGGGATTTAATATCGGTAACGTCTTCTTCAATGTTGGATTTGGAAGAAGGAGGTTTTTCCCATATAGATTTTATGATCCCTTCTTTTATAACCCATTTCCTGCCAGAGTATTTGTCTCTTCCCCGGGATTCTTTTCTCCCTTCGGAATTAGACGCGGTTTTAATCGTGGTTTTAGTAGAGGGTATAACTATGGATATGCTAACGGATATAATGATGGATTTGTGGACGGGTATTATGCTGGAGGATATTATAATAATACAAGGTCATCTAACAGATGGTACCGCCAGCAAAGAGTAGATAGCAGGAGTGTAGCTTATAGATACTCAACTTCACAAAGACCAGTAAGATATAATAACAATTCCTCTTCCAGGAGAGTAAATGGACAAACTTCCTCAAGGAGAGTGAATGGTTCTGGCAATCAACCGAGATACGTAGTTCCTCAATATGAGGCTCCATCCAGAAGAGCTTCAGCAAATAGTAGAAACAATTCTTCCAACCGATCTAATAGTGTTCGTTCAGCAACGAGTTCAAGATCTACTGTAAATTCTGCCAGAAATTCCAATGGTAATAGTAGTGTTCGTAGAAGTAGTACTTCTAGTTCGAGGAGATATTCAAGCCCTTCTAATAATGAGGCTAATTCATCGAGCGTGAGAAGTAATAGAAATTCTAGTTCTAGCAGAAATTCCAGTTCCAGAACTTACTCGAACTCTTCTAATAGATCAAATAGCAATTCTAACATTAGAAGGAATAACTCTTCTTCCAGTTCAAGGTCATATTCTAGCCCTTCTAATAGGTCTAGCAGTAGTTCTAACATTAGAAGGAAATAACTCTTCTTCCAGTTCAAGGTCATATTCTAGCCCTTCTAATAGGTCTAACAGTAGTTCTAACATTAGAAGAAATAACTCTTCTTCCAGTTCAAGGTCATATTCTAGCCCTTCTAATAGGTCTAGCAGTAGTTCTAACATTAGAAGGAATAACTCTTCTTCCAGTTCAAGGTCATATTCTAGCCCTTCTAATAGGTCTAGCAGTAGTTCTAACATTAGAAGAAAT
Organism: Bacteroidia bacterium; assembly: GCA_965262565.1. Taxonomy (GTDB): domain Bacteria; phylum Bacteroidota; class Bacteroidia; order J057; family J057; genus CBDHFQ01. The sequence goes on along the minus strand of CBDHFQ010000008.1, from coordinate 1,159 downwards.
AACTCTTCTTCCAGTTCAAGGTCATATTCTAGCCCTTCTAATGGGTCTAGCAGTAGTTCTAACATTAGAAGGAATAATTCTTCTTCCAGCTCCAGGTCGTATTCAAGACCTTCCAGCAGATCTGGCAGTAGCTCTAATGTAAAAAGAAGTAATTCCTCGTCCAGCTCCAGGTCGTATTCAAGGCCTTCCAGCAGATCTGGCAGTAGTTCTAATGTAAAAAGAAGTAATTCCTCGTCCAGCTCCAGGTCGTATTCAAGACCTTCCAGCAGATCTGGCAGTAGATCTAGCGGAAGCAGGAGTTCATCCAGTAGATCTTCTTCTAGAAGACCTTAACGAACAATTTAGAAACTGTTTGAAATAGAAATAATTGAATTAAGAATTTGTCTCTTTGTGGTGTTATATATTTATAAGGAACCTTTCCAATAGAGAGGTTCCTTTTTCTTAATAGGGACGGGGAGCCAGAAGCTCCCCGTGTGAAGATGTGAATGCATATAAGCCGGATTCTGTATCCACCAAAGTGGATCTCCATCATTTATCTGGCCCACATGTCACCATGTGGATCTTACGACCTACCCTCCGACATCGGGCGGGCCGCCCTCAAACATCGGTATATTTGGTCTTTCAGCTCCTGAGGTTTACCTGGCTAATCTTGTCACCAAAATTACCGGTGGGCTCTTACCCCACCCTTTCACCCTTACCAGTCATTCCTTTAGAAAACTGGCGGTCTACTCTCTGTTGCACTTGCTGTTTCCGAATGTTCGGAACCTTCCCGTTAGGAAGCAGGATGCCCTATGCTGTCCGGACTTTCCTCTCATAAACCTATGAGCGATGAAGCTACATCCACACCTGTTTTATGAAATTGTAAAATTTTTCCAGATCCTTACAAGCGATTGCTTTCTCTGGAAAAATAAGTTATATTAAGGTTAACACTTGGTAACGAAAAAAATTAGAAAATGGTTGGTTAGCATAATTATTTTTTTACTCTATGAGAATATTTTTTACTTCATTTTTTTTGATTACGCTAAGCTTTATAGTATGCAGTGGGGCAACTCCGGACCGAGAAGATGATAAATTTCTTTTAGGGATAGCTATTTATCCTAATCCAAGTACTAATGGAAATATATCGGTTTCCTTTTCTTCTATAGAACAAGAAGATGTT
>CBDHFQ010000007.1:0-519264 GCA_965262565.1 Bacteroidia bacterium | reverse complement strand
ATTTACTCCAGATCCCATGCATTATATAACACTGGTGGGGCTATTACTAATGATGATGATCCCAATTTGGATCTCCCTACAACTGAAGGAAGAACTACCTACGCTGTTTCCTATGACGCAAATGGAGATCCTGTGTATACGCTTGAACAACAGGGAGGGGTAGTTGGGCCTGGCTGGAAGTGGGATGATATCAACGAGGATGGAGTTATTGAAACAAGTGAATTATCGGAAAATGATGTATTGGTGGAACCAGGAGGAGCAGGTTACACAGGCTATTTCTATAATTACTATGGTAATGGATTTAACAGAGACAATATAGAATCGGCCACCTATGATGCTACTTATGTGAAACTAAGAGAGGTTACGGTAGGATATACCTTCTCAAATGCATTTCTGAATAACCTAGGCATAGGATCACTGCGATTATCTTTTGTTGGAAGAAATTTATTGTTGTTTACGGATGTTCCAACGATAGATCCTGAGACTTATTCTATTAGAAATGGATTATTTGTTAATGGATTCGAAAGTACACAATTGCCATCAACACGTAATTTCGGATTTTCGATTAATCTGACGCTTTAATGATTCTTAAGCTTTTCCTGATTAATAATAAGATTTAGATAATAATGAATATGAAATATGTTATTATTCCCGCATTTATTATGGCTTTGATGTTCATAGGGTGCGAGGAATTTGAAGAAATAAATAAAAATCCCAATGAACCTACAGAGGTTTCACCTGATGTTTTGCTTACTTCTACCATCCGTTCTGCAATGGAGACGATGGTTACGGAGTCTTTTTTGTTAGGTAACAATGCAGCCCAGTTGACCTCAAAAACCCTTCGTACGGAAATAGATGTTTACAATTGGAATGCCTTTCCTACTGTGTGGGAAGGGCTATATGGTAGTCTTACTGATGTGATAGCGGTTGAGAATATTGCCAATGATCAAGGGAATGACTTATTGGAAGGAGCTGCTATTGTTTGGAAATCGTGGATCTTTGCTACCTTAACTAATGCTTATGGAGATATTCCATACCTCGAAGCGATAGATGGAAATAACAATAATTTTACACCCGTTTATGATGCTCAATCATTAATTTATTTGGATCTGTTGGAAAGATTAGAAAGAGCGAATTCGCTGCTAAGTGGTACAGGAACTATTCCCGGGGATATTTTATATAATGGAGACGGCGCTAAATGGCAAAAATTAGGTAATTCTTTGCGATTGAGAATGTTGATGTTAGCTGGTAATCAGATATCTGATGCAGGGGCTCAATTCTCTGCCATTGTCGGTGCTGAGAACATTATGGAAAGCAATGATGATAATGCAGTTCTTACTTATTTGAATGGATTTCCTAATCAATATCCATTAATCCCTTTAAAAACTGGGGATTTCGATGCGGTAGCCATTAGTCAAAGTGCTTTGGACGTGTTTCAAGCCTATAGTGATCCCAGATTAATGAGGTATGCCCGTCCTAATAATGATGATTATTCGGATATCTCTGCTTTTACGGGCGCTGTCAATGGAGCAAATACAGGAGAGTGCCCTAAAACTGGTTCCAGGTTAGGAATTCAATATTGGAATAATCCTAACCTCACCCAGGCAACAGATCTTGGTTTGACTTCTGCAGAAGGAATAGTGATGACCTATGCAGAGGTTGAATTTTTACTAGCTGAAGCCGCTCAAAAGGGATGGATCAATGATGAAATTGAAATCCATTACCAAAGCGGAATTGAAGCATCGATGGAATACTATAAGGTAGATTTAGCACCTTTTGGCTGGACTGATTTTGCAGATTTTTATAGCAATTCTGGTATTGCCTTTCAGGAAGCTACAGATATCTGGGAGCAAAAATGGATCGCTTTATTCTTTCATGGACTAGAGCCCTATTTTGAATTAAGAAGATGGTATGCTGAAAGTGGCTTTAGCTGGGAAGGCATTCCTTTTTTAAATCCATCTTGCCAAAATGTAAACAATGATCAGTTACCTATGCGATTTCTTTACCCAGGGCAGGAGCAGAGTTTAAATTCTGTGAATTATAATGCTGCTGTGAATGAACTAGGGGGAAATGATCAAAATGCGCAGATGTGGCTGGTACAGTAACAATATCTCAAAAAGGGATAATATCAAGTACTAAGTACTGTATAAATTAATATTAGCATAAGAGGATGGTTCAAATGAAACCATTCTCTTTTTTAATTTATTAAATATGGACAGCCTGTAATGTAACATTTTCCGACCATGGCGGTCCATGTCTTTACGTTTATACACAAATGATTATCCCGCTTTTTCCTTGGGTGTAATTTCTTGTTTAGTAGGCTCTTCAATGGTCAGCATAGGTGATGCATCTAATTCGTTAATTTCTAACAGACTCGTAATAAGGTATAGACCTTCTTCAAGTTGATTTATTTGAGCTTTGGATAGCAGCTGTAACCTTTCGTCCAGCTTTTCATGAAAGAGTTTGGGAGTACTTTCTAATAACTTCATGCCTGTAGCTGTCAGAATAATGTTGCTAACTCTTTTATCGCCGCTTTTGGGCAAACGCGATACATACCCCTTATGAGAAAGTCGATAAGCAATCCCTGTTACTGTACTTGGGTTAAGAGATAAGCCTTGGGATAGCTCTTTGGTGTTTGCCTGAAAGTTTGGAGAGCGATACAAATAGTTAAGAAATAAAATCTGAGGAATAGAAACACCGAATTCTTTCTGAACCCTTTTGGATTCAAGATTTAGCGCTCGGAAGATTTTTCTTAAACTCGTTAAAATTTCCTCTGATGTCATTTTTTTAATAGCAACATTAATTAATGAATCTACGAAGCTTCTTTAAGAATATATTGAATTATTCTCGATTATTTGTCTTGATAATATCAAAATTTGTATTCCATGGTAGTATAATAGCTTTTATGTTGTCGACTTCTCAAAAAAAGATAAGAAACGATATTTCTAGAGAGCAGTACTTAATATGTTCAATGCGATACAGGGGCCTACTGGTTATATTAAAGGATTAGCCAGATTTACTGAATAAATATCATTCAGGTAATGAAAAGGTAAAATTTGTCAAACCTATGATCGAGGAGTTGAATCAGAGGCGGAGATAATTTATATGTGTTAGACATTTTTCGATGTCATCGAGTTTTTTCAGGCGTTTTCTCTCCTTCTACAAAACGAAAAGCTTTCATCATATGGTTAAAGCCTAATTCCTGATGGGGTACAAATAATTTCCAAAATTTCCAGTTCCTTTTGTCCTCTTTACTTGAGTGATTGCCCTTAATCACATAAGGTAATAATCGACTCATTTTTCGAAAAAGTCGAAGCTTTTCTTTGATTTGTTGCTTTCCGTAGGAAGTATCTTTATTAAATTGAGCGTAGGCAATACTTCCACACAACGCGCAAGCGGAAAAATGATCATTCATTAATACCTCTTCCATATATACCCTTAAAGGACCATCATACCCATGAAGCACATCGTGAAAAGCAATGATCCCGGCATCATTGAGATATGGAGCAAACAAGTCAAAATCGCTTTTAGCCCCTTCATAGGTATGATCTCCATCTATCCACAGCAATCTGATAGGATGAGTCCAGTGTGGGGCCAAATCCTGAGAAAAGCCTCTGAAAAATGTTACCTGCTCTTCTATCTGATGAGTGGCCAGATTGTGAAAGAAGTCTTCTGATCCATCCCTTTTGTCTCCTAAATCGGGATCTGTTACTGAGGGGGAGGTAAGTGGATCTACTGCATGAACTACCACTTCACGAGAGGAATTAGAAAAAGCACTCGCTTTGGCTAATAACACAGTAGATCTCCCTTTAAAGCTACCGATTTCCAGTATTTTCCCGCTACACGTCGGATAATATCCCAACGTAATGAGGCACCTGGCTTCCCTGTCCGTCAAGTGACCCTGTATAGACTGTATGTCTAAAAGTATCTCATCCCTACGGCGTTCAAAGGCCGGATCTGCTTTAAATGTTCCCATAAATAGATATATTCCACCATCCTGCCTTCTGAGAGCAAGATTAAGATAATGTAATGATGAAACAAAAATAGAAAAATTATATTACTCTTCTACTTTGATCGTTCCCGCCCCATGATAGGAATGATACTCAGCATCGTACATCGCCTCTGCTGATACTGGGCCCATAACAAAAGATCCTTTGCTTACGGCCCTCACGATATAATACACATTGACGATATTAGGCTTATTGTTAAAGGTAGGAGCATCAACGACCATCAGGACGCGATCATCCCGAATATCCAGCGTCCTGGGGCGTGCAGCATCTTTGATCCAATCCAATCCCGGAACAGCACTTATTCTGGGATTTTCCACTTCGAATCCGGCAGGAAGTAAATCGGTCAAAATGATATTTTCTATATATCGATTGGTCAGATTTTCCAGTTCCATTTTGACAACGATCAAATCATTTTGTTTGAAACGATTCGTAGTCAGACGGTTTCCAGAGCGATCATAGAAGTACTTTCTGACCTTGATATATTGATCTTCTTCTATGTAACTCCCATCTACACTCACACCTTCTGTTTCCCAAAAATAATACACATCTCCTTCGCCTTCTGTCTGGACCTCAATCGTAACCTCTTCTCCTCTATTTGTCTGATAGGATAGGGGGGCTTCCCTAAATTCTTTCCATAGCTTTCCATTGATCAATACTTCTGCACTAAGATTACCGGCTAATGATTTTTGAGCCATTTTTCCTAAGGTCAATAGGCTAAAGACCCGCTCCTGAGTATTTAAATACCTGCTTTCCTCCAATGCTTTGGAAATATGTCTGGCCATGATACCTATTTGATCGTTATTAGGATCTACTTCCAGTAAGGTGTAAAGAGCGAGCGCCTCATCTCTTAAGGGGCTGGAAAAGCTTCCTCCAAATTCCTTAACTGAACGAGGCATGTCGAATTGTTCAGGAGCGATAGCTTTGTAGGTGCGTTGATCACCCGCTAATGCATAGGCTGCCGCTAGTAGATATTTACCGTCTTCTGTCATATCAGATGATCTGCTCTGGTAATAATTCATCGTAGCTAACTGAGGCTTTCCTACAGCAGATAAGACAAATAGGGAATAGGGTACTGATTTAGGAATAATATTTCTCCTAAGTACCTGATCCCCCTTGTAATAAGAGAATGACACCATTTCTACCTCTTTCAACCGTTCGATTAACCGTTGATATGCTAATGTCAACATCCTATCGGGAACATCATATCCCGCCTTTTTTGCTTCTGCCAGAAAATGTGTAGCGTATACAGAACCCCACCAACTTTCCTGACCTTCGCCTGGCCAGTAAGTAAATCCACCATTATACAATTGCATTAACTTTAATCTGTTGATAGCAAGGATAACATTGTTTCTGGGATTGGGATCTTCTTGTGTTTGTTGTAGGGCCACTTGTGTAAAAGCAGGGAAGTACAATTGAGGAAAGGCTGCGGAAACAGTTTGTTCCACACATCCATAATTCGCACGAATCAGATAGGAAAAATCCTCTGAAAATTCTACTAACGGAGACTTGCTTAACTTAAAGGATTGAACGATGTGCTGAGACATGAAATTTCTGGTGTCCAAAGGAATGGTTTCCTTTGTCCCTCCACTAATGGTTCCAGAACCTGTCCGCTTCTGTAAAGGAGACGCCGGACGAACAGTGATATCTGTCGTTTGAGTAAAAGTTTCCCCCAGTGCACTGACCGAGGTAGCTATTTTAGCTTGCCCTATACAGCATTCAGTAGCTATGTCATAAGTTACCCTGGATTCTGTAGAGGCCGCAACTTCTACAGATGATTTCGCATTCCCCAAAATCTGTAGAGGACCTTCCAGGGATACAGTAGCAGATCCGTTCGCCGCTTTTTGGGTAGTATTCGTTACTACTACCGGCATGTTCAAGGTATCGCCAGGGCTGAGAAACCTCGGTATACCACTGCTGATGACAATTGGATCAGCTACGACAATGTTTTTCTCCGTGGATGAAAATGCATTGGCCCGATAAGCAATAGCCATTACGCGAAGAGAGCCTGAAAAAGATGGAATGTCTATGGCAAAATTAACTTTTCCCTGAGCGTTTGCCCGCTGGATTCCACTCCAAAAACTCGCCAATTTTACTCGTTTATTGACCAAGGGATTGATTCTCGCTCCCAGTCCCATACCGCCCCCTCCAGGCTTACTTAAAGGAAGGGCTATTTCAGGAAATAAATAGGGATACATATCATAGCTGTTTACTTCTAAGGCTCTTTTAGCATAAAAGAAATCATGAGGCTGAGGAGTTTGATAATTGGTCAACTGTAAAATCCCTTCATCGACGACAGCAATGGCCACTGAAGCATTGGGTTGAGTATTAACTACAATTTCTTGAGAAGTCTTAGATCTGGATTCACTGGCTACCTGGATGTCAATAGGTAAGACCGTAGCAGCATCTTTCACCAGCATGGGGGCAAATCCATGAGCAACAGTCAGTGGGATATCAGAAGGTGCATTTGGACGAAACAGCACAGCGGATACATAGACATTGGGAACCATATCCCTGGTTACTTTCAGACTAAAACTAGCACTTCGCCCATCGGTATTAACATAAAAGTGATCCTGAACCTCATCACTTTCGATAGTTACCAATATCTTTCCATCGAAAGGCGCTTTCATTAATACCTGAGCCTTATCGCCTATGTCATATATGTCCTTGTCTAAGGTAATATCAATTTGTCCTTCATTATTGACTTTGAAGGCATTTCTGGATGTTCCTCCATATCCGTATACATAAAACTTAGTATTTACATAGTAGTTACTTTCCGCTGCTGATACACGAAATTCATATTCTCCATTGAGGGAAGGAGTATATTGGAAGACGAAATTCTCTCCATCCAATGTCACTTCTTTTTCCTGAATAACTTTTGTGACCTTTTCCGAAGTGTATCTGTAATATCTTCCTGATCGATTCAAATTCGTTTTATATTCGTATTTGATCAATTTCACCTTCGCTTTAACATTTCGCTGAAGCGTACCTTCTTTATCTACTGCAATGACAGGAATTTGAATAGGACGATTGCTACGATGATAATATCCAGGAGATTGAAGCCCATAGAAAATTTCCTGGGTGTAAACGGGAATAGATTTCCTTCTACTGACAGGGCGTCCGGTTTCGTCAAATACAGTAATGAGAAAATCTGCCTGAATTTTCCCTGTATTAGCATATTCAGCGGGAATAGTAAATGCTTCTTCGATCTGCCCATTAGCATCTGTTTTACCATCTCGCTGAACTTCGCTATATCTATCAGGTAAGTTTTGAAGAGAAAACTGATAGGCGGGATAATCTTCAGCATAGAAGCTCAATCCCCTCGTGGAAAAATCTATTTCATAATTGCGATTAGCGGCAGGAGGGCCAAAGAAGTTTTGGGCAAATGCCTTAATCGTTACATTTTCTCCCGCACTTAATTCTTCTTTATCAGCGGATAGATCCACTTTGATTCTGTCTGGCATAAATTCTTCTACCAACACATCCATATCGCTGAGAGTGATTCCTTCTGCATTTGTCAATCGAATATAATAGTTTCCCGTGGGAGCTTCTGGAGGAAGTTCAACACTGGCTTCCAAATCCCCCTGAGCAGAAAGAGTCTTCTTGATTCGGACAAAATCTTGCCCATCAGGTGTATCTACAGTGAGTAATAATGGTTGGGAAGCGGGAACGGACCAATTCTTTCCCCTAATAATAGCAGCTAAGTGAATCGTTTCCCCAGGGCGGTAAATATCTCGTTCTCCATATAAATAGGCTTGATAGCCCGTAGCATTGGAACGTAACCCCCCTACATCAAATCTATAACTACTGACACTCGTTCGATCAAAGGGTAAATAAGTGAAATCAGACCCACTAGAAGCAGTAATCATTTGAATATTAAAGCCGGAAGCAGGTAATTCTTCCCATTGATACGTAGCTACTCCTTCCTGATTAGTCGTCACTGTCGCCAATTCCTGATTATTCTTTCCGATTAATGAAATATTAATGCCCGACATAGCTTCCGCTTTTCTAATAGAATTGGCAAATATGGTAATACTCTTTCTTCCCAGTTTGGATATTAATCCTATATCTGAAAAGCAAATGACTTTATGGGATCTTTTGTAGGGTTTTTGAGAGCTGATTTCCAATACATAAATACCTCCATAATTAGAAAGCTTTTGCTCAACATTTAAATCCAGCAATCGATGTTGATCTTTTCTGGTGAGGGAATTAGTAGCGTAGGTGGCTTCCCATACGATATCCCCCAATTGAGTGCTTTGGTAGTAGGCATAAGAGGGCTCGTAATATCTGTAAGAGCCACTATGATCATCTTCGTAGTAATCGTAATAATAATCACTCTGAGTAATAAAGCTCATGATATTATTGGGGTAAATTTTAATGAGCTTAGCCGTAAATTCAGGAACATTAATCACATCCAGGGCGATATGTTGATTTCCGGCTGTACTTAAATACACCGCTTTACGATCGGGGAATGCCAGCCTGGGTTGAAGTTCTCCAAAAGCAATGTCTTGCTCTACTTCGTTATTCAGTTCCCCTCCCAATACGCCTCTCAAATGTTCTTTGAGCTTCACTTCATACGTAGTGCCTACCTGGAATTCTTCACTTACGATAGAAAAACTCTGATCTTTAATCTGTATCTGATAATTAACCTTAGGAGTAATAGAAATAAATTGGCGGATGTTTTCTTCTTTCAATTTTTGAGATGAAGGAAAATTGATGTTTCCTTGAAATCCGTCGTGTTCTGCTGCGGCTGTTCCAATATTCAACACAAAAGGGGAAGAAATAACTAAATTATCTGTCAGAGATTTTCTGGTTCCCATGGATCCATTTGCTGGGATAATTCCTTCAGATAAATCCAGAATGATCTCTACATCTTCCTTAGATATGCGCTGATCTTTAACCAATATAGAAACATTCTTCATGGATTCTTGGGAGATCAATTCCCAGTCAGCAGAACGCTGGTTAAGAGTTACTGTCAGGTGATCCTGCAGCTCTGAAGTATTAACCGCATAATTAAAGGAAAGGTCTATATGTAGATCATAAGTATTTTTAGACACGCTTTGTGTAGCCCAATAAGCATGAGCATTCATGAGCGAAAGGGTAGGAGTATGAACAGAAAAGCTTCTGTCGCCTTCCCAATTAAATTCTTTGGTTAAGTTGATCAATACATCTGTGAACTTCCCTTGATAAGCAGTAGCTGGTGGAAGCTCTCTTAATGGAGTAAATACTAATTCATCCGTGGATTTCCAGCTGAATCTACCTGGAATGTCAGGAGTGAAGTTGATATAGGTCTGAGAATCTACTTTAGCAAGCATATCGTCGGATACCAGTGAGCGGCTGAAGGTGAAGACGAGCTGACCCTGGGTAGGAACTTCCTCCACAAAATTAGTGTCTACTAGTTCAATGGTACCTTCTTTTTTCTGGCAAGCAATACATAAAAGAAGAAGAGAGATGGGAAAAATAATTCGAAACTTCATATGGTGTCAGGTTATGTGCGAATATAATTTATAAAGCGGAAACAATTGTACCTAAAAAGTACAAAGTTTCCGCCAATAAATTAAATGATGCCTATATTTTTAAGAGGAAAGTAATATACTTACATATCATTTCCTCCACCCATACCTCCTCCTCTTTCTCCCCTTTCAGGACGCTTCTTCTGATTAAGTCGATAGGTAAATCCTATCTGGCCTTGTCTGATAGTTCGCCACTGACCTTCCCTCTGTATAAAAAAGTCATCTCCTTCTACTGTATATCTATAATACATGGAGTTGAATAAATCTGTAACCCTTAAATTAACCGTGGCCTTACCCTTAAGAATATCTTTACTAATTCCTAAATCCGTGAATAATAAATCTTCTCTTCTCCCCTGAGGGGTATTTTCAGCTCCCCTGTAATTGATCATAATTTGAATATCCCAATCGTTTGGAAGGGAAAGTCTCGAATTTAACCGACTGGTGAAACTAAAAAATTCTGTCTGCCTGAATCCCAGATTTTGTCCATCTATATCTCCTCTGTAGACATTGGCACTCAACGTCAAGTCCAACATATCTACTGGAGAGAGGTTAAGGCTGAATTCCGCTCCAAAATCATTTCTGGTGGCCGCATTTTCAGGCCTACTTCTATTAATACTATCCTCTACAATGGTACTGATCCTTACGATTACATCTTCTGTATTCCGATAATATAAACTGGAACTGAGGCTTCCTTTCTCAAAATATTTAATGTAATTTAATTCGAAAGCGTCTGTAAATTCTGGATTTAAGTTGGGGTTTCCGCTTCTAAATCTCAACGGATTATCAAAGCTGAAGAAGGGATTCAAATCCCAAAACCTGGGACGATTAATTCTTCGACTGTAACTGGCTTGAATCGAATTTCCCGTACTGATTTCATAGCTTACAAATGCACTAGGGAAAAAATTGAGGAAAGACCTGTCATTTCTTTCATCTGTCACCTCTAGTAAGGTTTTTATGTCTGTATATTCAGCCCTGACTCCCAGCTGATAACCAAAATCTCCAATCTTATCGCCGTAAATAGCATAAGCTGCCAACACATTCTCATCATAGGCAAAATCATTTGTTAGGTTAGCAATCGACTCAAATCTGTTGGTTTCATTGTCAAACTGCTCTACCATATAGTCTGTATCTATATCTCTGATGGTGCCTCTATAGCCTGCCTCAAACACTCTATCCTTTGTAAATGGGTGTACATAATCGGACTGAAAGGTAATCATTCGCTGGTTTTCTGAATTATTCACCTGCTGTAGAAGGGCGGGTGCTTCGGTTCTAACATTGTCCGGGCTGAATGTTTCTTGTCTACCGCTAGAGGCTTCCGTCTCTCCGCCACTGGTGTAAATAAAATCAGTCGTCAATTTTCTCCCCTCCTGTTTAAATTTACGCTCAAAGTTGATGGCGTAGTCTAGGCTGTATTCATCTTCTGTTTCTACATTAAATCGTCTGTCTATCCTGGATAATTCTCTATTTCCATTCATATAGAAATAATCAATATCTTCTTCCGTGCGATCATCTCCCATTCTAAATAGGACTGATCCTGTTAAAGTAGTATTGTCATCAATTTGGTAATCTGCTCCCATCCTGAAACTACCAGATAAGCCCACTCTGTTCTGTTGTTGTTCCTGTTCTACGATAGAAACCACACCCGTGCTGTCTATCGTTCTTCTGAATTCCGCGGCTCTCCTGGGTCGGTCTCTATATCTGAAACCTGCATTAGCGAAGAGATTAACTTTTTGTCTTCGGTGATTTATATTAACAGAAGTGTTTTGACGGTAAGGATAACCACCTGAAACATTAAAGGATCCGTTCCAACCTTTTCTCCTATCCTTCTTCAGTACTATGTTGATAATCCCTGCAGTACCTTCAGCATCATATCTGGCAGAGGGGTTGGTTACGATTTCCACCTTCTCAATCATATCAGCAGATAATTGTTGTAAAGCTTCTGCACTATTGAAGTCAGTAAATCCCGAAGGCTTTCCATTGATTAGGATTCGAACACCGGAACTTCCGCGAAGATTTACATTTCCTTCTACATCTACCGTAATAGATGGAATATTGTCCAACAAATCAGAAGCAGTACCACCTATATTCGACAGATCTCTACCTACATTAAACACTCTTTTATCCAGGTCAAATTCCATTCTGCTTCGTTCTGCCGTGATCTCTACTTCATCCAGACTGGTATTCTCGCTGACAAGGGAAATATCTCCTAATTTAAGATATGGCTTTTTCTCAGTTAGAACGATATCGGGAATGAAAAGCGATTGAAATCCAAGATACTGGACCTTTAGAATAAAGGAACCTGCTTTAGCATCCAAGACAAAGGCTCCCTTAGCATTAGTAGTAGCTCCACTAACTCCAGAGGAATCCGATGCCCGTAGGAGGATCACAGTAGCATATTCTAACGGCGACTGATCTTCTCCATTAATCACCTTTCCCACAATCTTGAACATTCCTGGAGTAAATGTCTCTTCAGACGGTCCCCCATTTTGTTGACTGATAAGCGGATAATAAATAAAGTAGAGAGAAGAAAAAACGAATAAAATGCGTATAAATGTAGACATGCGTTAGCGACTTAATCATTAAATTGTATGTTCTAATATGCTATAATTAAAAGAAATGAAATAAAAATGTTCAAACATCATTCTTTGAATTCGGACATTTTCGATCAACGGCATGTTGGAAAGGATGACTGTCATATTCCGGCTGTTATCCGAGAATGAAGTTTGTGGGATTGAATGAATGTGGAAAAAAGCTCACTATGTATAGATAAAGGCAGCAGATGAGATTAAATAAGCACATAAAGGAGTGGGTTTGGATTATCGGGCTAACGATCCTTTTAATTGGAGGAATAGAAGTGGCACTCAGGGTTTTATTCTTCGAAAAATTAATCGATAGAGGAAATCAGGAGGAAGTAGCTTATATGTTCCACCCTACTTATCTGGTAGATTTAAAGCCGAATCAATCGAAGCAATTTACTAGAACTCAGGTAAATGGAGGCGATACGATTTATTGGAAAACTAATTCCGGCGGGTATAGAGAATCTATGGAAACTGTTGATTCTGAATATACCCTATATGTGTTTGGAGATTCTAATATTCAGGGAAGGTTTTCGTCTTATAAACATACACTTCCAGGCCAACTGGGCGTTCGTCTTTCCCAGACATTGAATCTGGAGGTGAACGTAGTAAATGCAGGGGTAATTGGATTTGGGCCGGACCAATGTTTATTAAAAATGAAGGAAAAGTTTAGCGAAGAACGGCCCGACTATGTCATCCTTAATATATTTGCTGATAATGATTATGGAGATATCATTAGAAATGGCCTTTTTCGCATAGATCAGAAAGGGAAGTTACGACTCATTGATCATCAAAGAACCCCAGATCCCTATCTCAATGGTACCCCTGTATCCTTCTGGGATTATTGGATGGTAGCGAGAATGAGTAGAGCGATAGGAAGAAAAATTTCAGGAGCAGATCTTCCTGAACATAGAAAAAGAGCTGAAATAAACATGTTAACTTCTCTCTGTGCCAATGAATATGAAGCTTATGTCAATGAACAATGGAACACCTTTAGTGTGTTTAAGGATCATTATGATATAGATCTTGCTATTGATCCTCATTCGGAGGCTTCCAAATTAAAAGTGTTGCTTATGGAAGAGATCTTAAAAGAGGTTCAGCGATTTACAGAAGAGCAACAGATTGGGTTATTAGTACTCATTCAACCTTCTGTACAGGATCTAACCCAAAATCAGGTGATAGGAGTCAAAGAACTGAAACAATTTCCTTCCTATGATCCCAGTCGATTAAGCAGTCTGATTGAGGATATGTGTCTAAGGAATCAAATAAACTACTTGAACTTATGGGAGCTATTTAAAAAAAATACACCGGAAAAACTCTATTTTTTGTTGGATGATCATTGGAATGATAAGGGACAGGCATTGGCGGCTGAGGCAGTTGCAGATTATCTTGCTAAGAAGTGGAAGTAATTTTAGGTATTATCTCATTAGCTATATGAACAACATTATCTTCTTTACGCTATATCTCATCATTAGTGTATCAAGCTTTTCCCAATCCCGAAGAGAAATACTTAGCGGCATGTGGGAGGGGGAATTTGAAGCTTATACGCTTGAGTTGATGTTCTTCGATGGCTATCTTCATCTGACTTGTGATGGGAAAGGAGAAGTAGAGTCCATCTCTTACACATATTCACTCATTGAGGATACGCTCATCGTTTCAGATATCCTCGGTCATTTTAATAAGTATATAGTGGATCTCTCACAGAGGGAAAAATTACATTTATTAGGCTTTGATAATGACCCATTCCATTTTCCTTATCTTGATGTAGTAGAATTTAGGCGCAAGTGGTAAGGGTATTGAAGTACTTTTATGGGGGCCAATGGGTGATCGACACAAGCTAAAAAGAAAAGCAGTACCATATATAGGAGGATGTGCGCTCAGAAAATAATAGGAAGGATGTAAATGAGCGATAAAAATAGTGTCAGTTGAAAGGAAAAGTTTCAGCAAAAACTCAATTTCTGGCATTTGCACATTGGTCCAAATTAACCACCCCCTAAATTGTCTTACAAGGGCCTAAGCTTACGATTTAGAGTAGATTTACCCATTTTTGCATAGAATTAAAAAATGATCATTGACAGATAGCGAAAAATATGTAATGGTAGGTCTTCGTCTTACCTCCAGAATATAAGAAAATTTTTAGGCAATATTTGCTTCAAAAGAGTAGGTACAAGGCATTTGTTATTAATGAGAAGAGGGATTGCATTATTTTTAATGAAATATTTATTTAATGTATTTTGCCAATGTTAAAATAAATGCGTTTTGATAATGGATCTAATATACAAATCATCATTATTTCTCCTCAAGCTTCTGGCCATCATTTTCTTATCCGCTCAAATGGGATGTGTAGACTTACCGGATGAAGATTTGATTGATAACATTTCGGAAACAGATGATATTAACCAATTAAATATATCTGAAGACTTCGATTTTGCTACGACTAAAACAGTTAAAATTAGTCTTTACACGTATGATAATGAAGACCAACCGTTAACTTATATCCCTATTACTATACATAGTTTTTTGTCGGATTCTGCTGAGACTATCATAGCCAAGGGAGCTACGACAGAAAAGGGCATATTTGAAACGACCATAGAGGTTCCTACTGCATTTGACTCTATTTACTTTTATACAGATTATTTAGGTCTGCCCGATTGGCATAGAGTGGCGACGGACGAAAATGAGATTACCTATGTTATGGGCGGATCAACTCCTTCTACCGGAATAGTAGATAGACAGAAATTGGAAGAAGCCGAGGTGAATATGTCTTCAGAAATTCAATTTAGAAAGAAAGCTGATCCCACCTCAAAATACAGTTATATGGGATTGTATGATAATAGTGGAGTTCCTGCCTATCTGGTTCCGGAGCGGGATCATATTTCACAGGATTTATTGGATTTAGTAAATGTTTCCTTACCTGAACGCAGGCCTGTACCTTCTTTTAATCCTGAATATATTTCAGATGATGTAAATGGTGATGTGTTACTTAAAGAGGATGCGGATGTTTGGATTACGTTTGTACACGAAGGAGCTGGATATAGAAATGCCTTAGGATATTATCAATATGACTTGAACGCTCCTCCTCAATCCATAGATGATATCGATAGCCTGTATATCGTCTTTCCGAATGCATCTTTAAGGTACAGTGGAGGTGGATTAAGAGCTGGAGATAAAGTTCATTTAGGAAGATTTCCTGCTCAAACCGGTATTGGTTTCTTTTTGGTTCCCAATGGATGGAAGAATGGGAAAGTAAATGCAGGGATTAGAGGTCATATTAAATATTCGAATAGAAATCTCAACACATTTACTAACGAAATTAATCGTAGTCACGTAGCTTTGTTGAAAGATGATAAAAGAGAATTATTATTGATGGGAATGGAGGATATTTCTCGTCCAGGAGGAGATAAAGATTTTAATGATGCTATTTTTTACATCACTTTAAGTTCATTTGATGCCCTGGAAGTAGAAAATCTGGCTGCTACCAAGTTAGACCATCGGCCAGATGATGACAATGACGGAATTGCAAATGTAAATGATGAATTTCCTGACGATCCTTTGAGGGCTTTTAGTATTGATTTACCAGGAGAAAATAAAGAAGGAACATTTTTCTTTGAAGATTTCTGGCCCAGAAAAGGTGACTATGATTTTAATGATATGGTGGTAGGGTATCATTACGAGATTAATACGAATAGTGCGAATCATGTAGTCGAAATGTTTGCTAGTTTTAGTTTGAAAGCTATTGGGGCAGGATTTAGCAATGGATTTGGTTTTCAGTTAAATATAGATCCTTCCTTCATCCTCAATGCTACAGGTTTCAGGATGACCAATAATATTATTACCCTAAATAGTAATGGGACCGAAGCTAATCAAGGTAAGGCGACCTTCATCGTATTTGATAATGCCTTTGGCATTATGCGAAATCCAAATGGAGGATTTGTAAATACTAATCCTGATGAACCTTATGTGGAACCCGTGAATATAGACATAGCGATTACTTTTACTGAACCCATTCCAAAAAATAATCTTGGATCAGCTCCATTTAATCCATTTATATTTGTGGATGGTGATAGAAGTATTGAGGTTCATATGGCAGATAATCCTCCTACGGACTTGGCAGATCCAACCCTATTTGGAACGGAAGATGATAATACCAGCCTTAATAGTGGTAATTACTATAAATCTAAAAATAATCTACCGTGGGGACTTCACTTTGGAACGTCTGTAGGCTACCCCTCTGAAAGATCTTCTCTGCTAAATGTGTATAATAAATTTGGCCAATGGGCGCAAAGTAGCGGAACGGAGAATAAATCCTGGTATTATGATGTTTCTGATGTAACTAAAAAATACATTAAATAACATGTAAGTGCATTACTTTCTGTAAGCTATAGATTAATTGAAAGTTTGTGCAAATAGATAAAATAATAGGCCTTGGGTGGAAGTCCAGGGCCTTTTTGATAGGATACAGGTAATTGGTATCGCCTATGTCAAGAATCTATATTATTATTTTCTGTCCATCAAAGTGACCATAAATGCTGTTCTTCAGTAAATATACACCTGATATTTGATGAGTTTTCATACTCAATTTCTTCTGGTAAGTTTATTGATGGTGGAAAAGTAGGCTTGACCACATTTGTGTTAAACAAATTATAACAAATGGTAGGGCAAACATGTAAATCGGGATTTTCTACAGATGTAGGATTCTTTACTTTGTAAGGAGAAATTATGGAACATCGACCATGTGAGGAAGGATGAAATTATACGGATTCAACTACTTAAGCTGCTAGTGAGGGAAAAGTTGTAAATTTATATTGAAGACCTGGACTGATAGATAGGAATATTTAACAAAAAAATTCATATATTTGAACTTAACAAAGTGTAGAATTTAACGCATGGATTTACTTTGCTATCATACCAGATTACAGAAGTTCCTTTTGCTTAAGTTTGCCTATTGTTGATTAAACTGAGTAAGTTATCCTCCACTTAATTTTAAAAACCTTTTTGGATATAACTTATGATCAGGTAGTTATCTAATATTTAATTTTATTGTTATGAACATTTTTGTAGCGAAACTGAGCTTTAATACTGATAGTGAAGGACTTCGCGAAGCATTTGAAGATTTCGGAGAAGTAAATTCGGCTAACGTTATCATGGACAAATACACAGGTAGGTCTAGAGGATTCGGTTTTGTCGAAATGGATAATGAGGAAGAGGCTATGAATGCTATCAATGAACTCAACGGTTCTGAACTTGACGGAAGAACTATCGTAGTGAAGAAAGCTGAGCCTCGCAGAGAGAATAATGGTGGTAATAATTACCGTCAAGGTGGAGGAGGCGGAAGAAGAAATAGATACTAAGTCAAACGTTTTCTATTAATTTTTGCTCTTATTTTTCCACATAGTCTTACTCGCAAGTGTATATCATCTTATTGGTATTCATACATTCTGCTGATGTTAGCAAGGTGCTATAACTCATATTAGAAAAAAAATATGCTTCCCGGGTTGAGTTTTTTCTTCCCGGGTATTATTTTTCCGCACATTAACTGCAAATTATACGAAATGCAACAAGCTCAAATAGAAGAAGCGCTTAGAGATTGGAGGGTGATGATTAAAAAATACCAACAACCCAATACCAAAAAAGCTATTATTCAACTGTTAAATTCTTTTTTACCATTTCTGGGAATTTGTATTCTAATGTATTTTAGCCTGGGCTGGTCTTACTTTATTACTTTATTCTTGGCTTTAGTTAATGCTTTTTTTCTGGTTCGTATTTTTATCATACAACATGATTGCGGCCACCAATCCTTTCTAAATTCCAAGAAATGGAATAATGTTATAGGCTTCGTTTCCAGCCTATTTAGTACTATTCCTTATAAATACTGGAGTCGTACACACAATGCACATCACACCCATAGTGGTCAATTAGAATATAGAGGATTAGGAGATATTTATTATTTGACTACTGAAGAATATCGCCATAGTTCTTTTTGGGGAAAATTGGGATATAGAATTTATAGAAATCCCATTGTCCAATTTATAGTTGCTCCCATAATATACATACTTTTCAGTTTACGCTATCCTTTTATCAGGCTCAAAGGATGGAAAAGAATTCGCGTTTCATACTTTATGAATAATATTCTTTTAGTTCTTGCTTATATAGCCATCGCTTTCATCGTGGGCTGGCAAAACTTCTTATTGGTTCAAGTACCTATCATCTTCTTCTTTGGTATTATCGCTTTCTGGTTCTTTTATGTTCAACACCAGCATGAAGACAATTATAAAGAGAGGAAGGAGCAATGGAATCATTTGTTGGCCTCTATAAAAGGAGCAACTTATTACAAACTTCCCAAATTGTTCCAATGGTTATCAGGTAACATAGGATTTCACCACATTCATCACCTCAATCCTCGAATCCCAAATTACCACCTCGAAGCCTGTGCTAAGGAAAATCCTGTTCTGAATAAATTCGTCAATGTACTGACCTTTAAACAGAGCTTGAAGTGTATGAATTATAAGTTATGGGATCATAAGCAAAAGCGTATGATCACGTTCAAAGAATATGCGGCGATGGCTTAAAAAAGGGATTCATGATAGTTAAAGAGAACGTATGAACTTCCCATTGCACTTCAGGTGCTACAGGTTCAAATGAGAATATATCCCTCGTTCCTGAGGTCTTACTACTTTTTTCCTGTTCGCGATTAGGAGCCACTGGCTTTGGTAAGCTCTTCATCTCCAACTTTTTTACATCAAAAGCAGTTTTGCTCACAATCATCTTAAAGTAGTAGGTGATATCCTGATAGTTAAAATACTTCACATATTCCTCATGTTCGAGGCTCATTTTTATGTACTTTTTTCCATTAGGAAGAGAATGTCCTTTTGAACTAAGAATTTGTTGATCTTTGCCTAATAATAACTGAGGAGAAACCATCATCTCTGCACTAACCCCGAACAAGTTGGATAAGTAAAGGATGCTACAGAAATAATCAGTATCTGAGTGATTGATTAATTCGAGACGGAAAAAGGTCTCTAGCACTTTTCCTTCTCCATCCTCAGTGGTGTCCATTGGATAATCGAAAATAAACGCATTCTTCTTGGGAAGCACCCTTCTTTCTTCCCCGTCAGGAGATAACACATACATCCTGAATTCTACGGGAAACATCGTTACTTCCTGGCTGGTAAAATGACTTATGTCATGTCCCTCAGAATAGTCCAGTTTTTTAAGGAAGGTCCAATTAGCTATTTGGCGAAGGTCCTGTTCTGCAATCTGGAGTTTATCCTCTTGATATGCCTCATCTACCTTAATGGCAATTCCCTGTATCAGCGGCCGTTCATGATCAAAAGGACGAGTCGTAAATAAAATACCATCATTTATATTAAATACGTAATCAGCGTTTTCTTCCTGTTCTTCATATTGAAATAATTCTTCTTTATCTGAAGAATCTTTTAAAAACCGTGTGGTCAGTTCAACCCCCTTTTCATCAGCCCCTGTTACAAAAATGCGAAGAGGATCTATTCCACTACCTTTTACTCTGGCATAGTAGGTTAAATCGCTTTGATCCGGTGATTCATCTGCGAAAGTAATGATAGAATAACCTGGAAAGACTTGTTCTATATGAGCGTTAAGAGACTTCTCTGGTTGATCGGCTTTGAATACTTCTACTTCTGTCGGATTTTTTTTCTGGTCAATGGGGATGGCCCTTAGTGCACCAGCAGTGATCCGCCAATTCTCCGCTCTTTCATCATAAACCACTCCACAAGTCATGGATTTATGTCCGGTTTGATTGGTAAGAAAAGAAAGATACTGTTGATTGGGTTGGTTTAAGCGAAGATATATTTGAGGAGTTTGTGCAGTGTTCGACTGCGTATAGGTAGGCATTTGGTTTAGGACCCTGCTGTATAAGTCGTCATAGCTAATAGCTCCCTCAAATTGTGTTAGCACTTTCAATAAGGCGCTTGAAAATGCTCCTGTACGAATTTGAGCCTCAGGTGGAAGTTCTTGAGCCAATTCTACATCCTTACATGCTGCCATTTGGATATGTTCCCCTTCAGGTAAAATAGTGCTCAAGGGCATGTTTTGGGCTATTTGATCCTTTAATTCTTCCCAAAAGAAAAAGCCGGCCTCACTTCTCGGATTGAATGCTCTCCTTTCTACTTGCCTGACAAAGGGTTCTTCTATGGCTGCTCTGGTATTTTCTCCTGAATGACAGCAATCTGCAATCATAACTACATTTACTTTTCTCTTTCGCTGTTCATCCATCGCTAATTCATGGATCAGGTATCTAAGTTCCTTATCTGCTAAACAGGCTAATTCTGGAATCTGATGCTGTTGAGGATTACTATCGTGACATACTAAGGATGAAATATTTCCATCGAATTCATCAGCTTTAAATACGTCAATGTTCGTACGCTCCCGTACACCATGCCCTGAAAAGTAAATAAGTGCGGTATCTCCTGGAGTCGCCTGATGGAGAAATTCCTTAAATCCTTTTATGATATTTACTTTAGTAGCATCTGAGTCTGTGAGTCGCTTTTTATGGATTCCTGAAGGAAACTTGGCCGCCATGAAAGGCAAGTCGAGGAACTCATCTATATTGTCAATATCTTTTACGCAACCTCTCAGATCTGGCACGTTATTATGCAAATAGTCATTGATTCCGATAAGTAAAGCGAATAGTTGGGGGGATTGATGAGAGTTCATGTTTGTGGTTATTGTGGTTAATTAATAGCCGGGTATTTACATATTGGCACGGGAAATAAAAAAGATAGAAAAAAAATACTAATTATAATCCGTTAAAATAATGTCATTTGGTCATGATCTGTTTACTTGTATAAATACTAACATGATCAAATATAGGTAGAAAGTAGACAACTCTTGGCGTTCTTGTGTTATAATTAGGGTAAAGGGTACAGCAGAATATATAATTATGAAGTTAGAAAGAGATTTTTCTTACCTCTTCATTTCGAGAACGATGTAATAAATTAGTTAACTAAATATTCAATTAATAAAAATAATATACTGACTATCAATTTATTGATGACTTAAAATTGATAGTTCGATCGTTTTGTCGAAAATTTCATTGTAAGAAGTTGTGTAATTAAATCGGGCAATTTTGAAACTTCTGCCTTAATTTTCGTCTATACAAATGAAGCATCACAACCGTTTATGAAGAAAAGTATTTACAATATCTATATGTGGGGATTTTTTGCTTTCATTTTAATTATAGGGATATCCTGGAAATTATTAACCATGCAGGATTACGATCTATCATATCCAGATCATTTTCAAGGTGATGATGATGTGGAATTTGGGGAGGTTGCTGTTAACATAAAGGATAAAATATTACCCAATTCGATTAAGGATATCTGTGTCGAGGTATTACATGCCTATCCAGAACTGTCTAATACCAAGATTCATATATTTTTCACTAAGACTGTAGGGCCTACGATGCAGGCAAGACCTCCCTGGTATTTTCCATTTATTTCCAAAGCATCCAGATGGTATGAAATTCGAATCAGCAATAATGAAGCATTGGACAAAGGAATTAGAATATCAGAACTTTCCGAAGAAGTCCTCAAGGGATGGATTGCCCATGAACTAGGACACATCATGGACTATGACAGAAGGTCTAATTGGCAATTGATCAATTTTGTCCTGGGATATTTATTATCACCTGAATTCAAAGAAGGAGCTGAGAGAACGGCAGATCTTTATGCTTTACAACATGGATACGCAGATGAGCTGGTTTGTACAAAGCAATTTATATTAAGTAATAGAAATTTGTCCTCTGCGTACAAAGCGAGAATATTGAGATATTATCTTTCTCCTGAAGAAGTACTTAAGCTAATTGGTAGAGAAGTAGAAGTACCGCTAATGCCTGAATAGGATAATTTCATCCATTTTGTCGGGTTAGAAATTCTTCCCATTTACTCAACTGATCCTCTGTTAGAACTCGAGCGAACTTTACTTGTCCTCCTTTGTGTTTTTCCTGATCCTGATACTGATAAAATAAATCTGGCGAGACTGGAACAACGATTACTTTTTTTAGTGCTTTTTTACGTGCTTCCCTGTATCCTTTGTTGTTGTCAAGGATAAATTCATCTAATTTCCGGGAGACTTCCTCTACTTCTACGTGATCCTCGGTTCCTATGAACCATTTATGAGCCCACCCCTCATTTATTTCTACTGCTGCAACTGTAAACTCTTCTATCTTGATATCAAAAAAATCTTCAAGACGAGTGATTCCGTCAATCATTTTATCTACGGACAATTGTGATCCCACTACGTTAAGAAAAAATTTAGTTCTTCCTGTAATAAGGATTTCCTTTCTTATTGTGTCAGTAAATCGGATAGTATCACCTATCAAATATCGCCATGCACCTGAACAAGTAGAAATCACCATCACATAATCTTTGTCTTGTTCTACCTCTTCTATCAAGATAGGTTTGGTGTTCGGAAATGGCTTGCCATCTTCTCCTACGTGTTCCTGATCAAATGGAACAAATTCAAAATATACTCCTTGATCAAGGACAAGCTGCATAGCCGGTGTTTCTGGTCTGCTATTGAAAGCAAAAAACCCTTCTGAAGCTAGATATGTATCTAGGTAAATTAGGGGGTGGGCGAGTAGAGCTTCAATATTTTTTCTATATGGCTCGAAAGCTACTCCTCCAGAAGTATATAAAGTAAGGTTGGGCCATATCTCGTGAATATTGTCTAGTTGATGGTACTCGACGATATATTTTAACATTAAATGTATCCAGGAGGGAATTCCTGATAATGCGCCTATATCCCAATCTGGTGCAGCCTTTGCAATTTCATGAATGCGCTGATCAAAGTCGTCAATTTTCGCAATCTCTTTTCCCGGTTTGTACACATGTTCGAACCAGGAGGGAATATTACTGGCACTTATCCCACTAATTTCTCCTTCATAATGTCCTTGCCTAAAAGCTAGATCAGTGCTACTTCCCAGCATGAGGACCTCTTTTTCAAATACTTCTGCAGGAATATCAAAATGACTTAAGCTCAGTAATTGTTGGATGCCCGTTTTGCGAATACTATCTATCATGGCATTTGTAACAGGGATATGTTTGGGCTCTTTACCCGTAGTTCCGGAACTTTTGGCAAAATAAGAGACGGTTCCAGGCCAGGTGATATCAGATTCGCCTTCGAGGACTTTGTGCCAATAAGCCGTAAACATATCGTCATAATCAACATAAGCGACTCTTTCAGCATATGCTTTGCGAATATCCTTAGAATGCAGGATGTCCGAAAATTCGTGTTCAATGCCAAATTCCGAATATTTAGCTTCTTTTAGAAGATGACGTAATTGTGCGATTTGTTGATGCTCAGGAGAACGATGAATGCTACTCACGGTTTCCGCTACTTTAATCGCTCCTTTAATAATGTTGCCTAGAATAGCCATACCCGGAATTAGTATCATTAACTTGATTAATACAGGAAACCACATTACGAATAATTTGTTGGTTTATCCTATTTTCTAATCTAATTTATTTACTGAGAATTGCATAAGCTGTTAACCCTTATGAATAAGACTACTATTACTTATTATTATTTGTCGCTATGTTGGTGGGTGATATTCCCGGGTTTATGGGAGACCTCTTCAGTAGTTGCCCAATCGGAAAGAAAACCTAATGTAGTGCTGATTCTGACTGATGATCAGGGATATGGAGACTTGAGTATACATGGCAATCCCTACCTACAAACGCCAGTGTTGGATCAATTTGCCAAAGAAGGAATTCGATTAGATCGTTTTTATGTCAGTCCTTTATGTGCCCCTACCCGAGCGAGTTTGTTGACGGGCAGATACCATCCCAGGACAGGTACACGCTGGGTGAGTGGTGGATTGGAAAATATGCATGGGTCGGAAATCACTATTGCAGAAGTATTTAAGAAAGATGGATACTCGACCGCTTGTTTTGGAAAATGGCATAATGGGGCACATTATCCCTTTCATCCTAACCAACAAGGATTTGATGAATTTGTCGGTTTTTGCTCAGGACATTGGTATACCTATTTCAATACTACCTTACAAAAAAACAGCAAGCCTTATCCCACAGAAGGATATATTTCCGATGTCCTTACGGATGAAGCCCTTTCTTTTATAGAAGCACATCGGGAAGAACCTTTCTTTTGTTATATTCCCTACAACGCGCCTCATGGTCCGTTTCAGGTACCCGACAACTATTATGACCGAAATCTTGCCAGATTATCGCATCTCACGGATAGTTTGGACAGGAGAAAAACGGCAGCGGTATATGGAATGTGTGAAAATATAGATGATAATGTAGGGCGAATATTGGATAAATTGGAGGAATTATCTTTGCGAGAAGAGACGATAGTTGTTTTTTTGACGGACAATGGACCAAATGGTCATAGATTTAATGGAGAGATGAGAGGGATTAAAGGGTCAGTGCATGAAGGAGGGGTTCGCGTTCCCTGTTTTATTCAATGGCCCGGAAGATTAGCAGGGGGGCAATTACATTTGGAGAGGATGGCACATATTGATCTCTTACCTACCCTTTCAGATTTATGCGGCATATCCCTTCCGGAAACATTAAGCTTAGATGGAATGAGTCTGGCAGGGATGTTTACTGAACATCCAGATCCATCTCTTCGCCAACAGTTAGCAAATCGACCTATTTTTAGCCAAAATTCCGCTCATGAATTTATGCCCTATAAAGGAGCCATTCGAACTGCGCATTATCGTTGGGTGTTAGAGGGGGATAAGGAAGGTTTGTTTGATATGAAGAAAGATCCAAGCCAACAGAAAGATCTAAGTAAAGAAAAAGTAGAGATGGCTAATCAATTGAAGGAGCAATACATGGATTGGTTTAGAGAAATGGAAGCTGCCCTCGAGGATCAGACGCTGGTGCCCATTGGATTAGAGGGCCAAGAAGAGATCACTTTGCCAGCACATGAAAGTAGCTTTGTGGGGAATATTGAATTTAGGGAAGGACATGGATGGGCACATGATTGGATTGTAAATTGGACGGGAATGGAGGACACTATTTTCTGGAAGGTGGATACTCATAGTGCAGGGGAATGGATAGCCTCTATTAAATATACCACTTCAGCTAATGATGTAGGAACTCGGGTACGCCTGCATGCGGGAAAGAATCATAAGGAAGGGGAGATCATTAAGGCGTTTGATCCTGAAGAGATTATAGGAAATGATAGAATTCCCAGGATTGAGACCTATGAGAAAGAATGGGCTACGGTAGAATTAGGACCGATTTCTATAGATAAAGGTACTGATCGCTTATTTCTTACTGCTGAGGAAATTCCGGGAATGGAAGTGGGGCATTTAAAGGCCTTGGTATTGAAGAGGGTTCAGTAGTCATATTGATTGAATAGGTCAAATGAGATAGATCAATCTTTATTTAGGCTTTTACACTCGGAAAATTGGTGAAATGTCTGGTATTCTAAAGGTTGAAATTAGCCTGGATAAGCTGTATGTTAACTTGTAAGTTGTAAATCCTTTATTAATAACTCCTAAAAAAGTCATCTATTGAATCCACCATATTCTTATCAGAAATCATCAAGAAGGCGATTTTTAAAACAAAGTTCCGTTTTAGCATTCAGCTCACTATTGGGAAGTCGAATAGCTTTCAGTGCCAATATTCCTGAAGGTTGGTTCCCGATAGACCTGTTACCTTCACCCCAGGATCCTATTCCGGGAAAAAGTAGCGAATTACGTGTTCTAAATCTTCGACCAGTGAATGCTGAGACGCCCGCACATTTGCTGGATGATGACATAACACCTGCCGATGTTCTATTTGTGCGTAATAATGGCATCCCTCCCGAAGAAGTGAATGTGGATGATTGGACATTGACTATTGATGGAGAGTCAGTTGTAAAGCCTAGAACTTTCTCATTGGCACAATTAAAAAGCGAGTTTCCTATCCATACTTTTCAGCTCACCTTAGAATGTGGAGGAAATGGGCGATCGGAATTTAATCCTCCAGCTTCGGGAAATCAATGGACGTTAGGGGCGGTAGGTTGTCCTGAATGGACTGGTGTTAGATTAAAGGATGTATTAGAAGCTGTGGGCCTAAAAGAGGATGCAGTGTATATTGGATATTATGGAAAGGATCGTCATTTGAGTGGAGATGAGGAAAAGGTGGTGATTTCAAGGGGGGTACCAATGAGCAAGGCGCTGGAGGAGGAATCGTTGATTGCCTGGGGAATGAATGGGGAACCCTTACCGATGATGAATGGATATCCGCTTAGGCTGGTATTTGGAGGTTGGCCTGCTTCTACATCGGGAAAGTGGTTAGATCGCATTGTGGTAAGAAATAAAATACATGATGGGCCTAAAATGGGAGGTAATTCTTATCGAATTCCTTGTAAGCCCGTTCCTCCAGGAGCCAAAGTGGAGGAGGTAGATATGTGTATCATAGAATCCATGCCTGTAAAATCACTAATCACCTATCCAAAAACGGGAGGAATATTAGCGCATAGGAGGCAATTGGAAGTGAGAGGCAAGGCTTGGGCGGGAGATCGGTCGGTCGCTAAGGTAGAAGTATCCATAGATTTCGGTGCAAGCTGGAAAATAGTGGAATTAAATGAACCTGTAAATCGTTTAGCATGGCAAAATTGGACCGTTTCTCTTGAATTTCCTGAGGAAGGATATTATGAAATTTGGGCCAAAGCTACTGATAGTGACGGAATCAGCCAACCTATGGTCGTTCCTGGATGGAACCCTAAAGGATATTTAAATAATGCATGCCATAGAATTGCGATAAGAATTTCTTAACTTAAATACATACTATTATATTCATTGGTACATGATCAACTCCCGTTTGATAATTTTTTTGTGCTTAGGAATAGGATTAATATTGTTCTCCACCCTCTGGAGAAATGAACCTCTAGGAAAAACTAATGAAATAAATTATAACGGCGTTAAGAGTTCTGATAATAATTCTTCTTCGGCGGATAGTCTGCATGTAGTAGGAGGCTTTATTGCTGAAGGAGATTATTTACTGGCTATTAAGCACTGTACTTCCTGCCATGCAGCTGAGTTGGTCGTTCAGAATCGAGCTAGCCGTGAAGGATGGGAACAATTGATCCGATGGATGCAGCGTACGCAGAAGTTGTGGGATTTAGGAGAAGATGAGGATGCTGTATTGAATTATTTGGCCACTTATTATGCGCCGAAAGATATAGGAAGGAGAGCCAATGTACAGCTTTCCAGTTCCGATTGGTACTATATTGAATAATCACTTAATACGATACCATTTATATGTTCGACCGATTAAAGTCCTTGACATTATTTCTGAAAACTTATAAATCCTATCATTCATCACCTTTATGGCCTCCCCAACGATCCCCATTTTTCGCTCATTCGGATACCCATCATCCACAACAGAATTTAGAGAGCACTACTAGTGGAAGAAGACGTAGAAGAGCTGAAATGCACCACAAATCTTCCATTCGGAGAGTAAATAGGCAGAAAATTATGCATCCGTTTGGCGAATAGCATCACTCATTCGAAACGGAATAGAGTTAACAGCAAAAAAGAAAGGTGGAAAATTATTGGCTATCAATCTCTTTCTTTAGCTGTTTTACTGTCTCTAGCGGAAGGCTTGTTGCTTCAGCTATTACCTCAATCGTTAATGAGCCTAGGTTAAAGGCATCTGAACGTAAGAAATTGCGGGCTGTTTTTATGTTAGCTTCCTCCGCCAATTGTTCAGCTTGATGTTCAGCAAATTCTACCGCTTTCTGCTCAGCTTCACGTATAGATGCTTCTGCTTGTTGTCTAAACTCTCTCTTTAAAGCCTCTATCTTTTTCTGTCTTACCAATTCTAAAATTCCCATAGTGGTTCTCTCTTGTTTTAATGCTGTTAATTTCTCTTCAAATAGGTTATACGAGTCTTTCCCAGAAAATTTAAGATAATTAATGATAAAATGATACAACTTATTCCTGATACTGGGACTGTACCCTTTTTGATCCAGGCGTTTGAGCAATCTGATCGAAAATTCCATTTTCTGCTCATCGCTTTTGTCGCTGATAGCTACAGCTTCTTTCGCAGTGAGTAATACTAATGCAAAAGGATTACTATTGTTAATCAATATTTCATCAGCTTCTTCCCACACTTTACGAGCATCGTATTTAAAATGTAATAAGGTATTTAGGGTTTTACGTTCAAAAAAAAGGTTTTTAGGAACTGCTTTGGGAAAAGTGAAGATAACAAGAGATTCGATGTCTCCCTCTACTGAATCAAAAATTTTGTAGTAATAAGAGAACATCCGAAAATTAAACTTGGGATCAAAATATCCCTGTACCTCAATATGTATTAATAAATGCTTCTCTTCGCCATTTTCAAAAACCATACGCACAAGTTTATCTGCCCGTCTATCCATTTGAACGGTATGGGAGATAATTCTATGTAATTCTGTGTCCAGGAATTCTACCTGTCTGATCACGCGATTTTTCATAGACTCCGGAAAGAAATAATGCATCAGATCTGAAAAGAAATCTTCTATAATACTTTTCCATAATTCGTCTTGGGTTAGATCGGGTTGAGTATCCATTTGATGTATTTTTTGGTATTTTGAAGGCCAAAATTATGCCAAAATTAGTTTTGCTAAATTAATTTCTAACATCTGTCTATCCCTCGCCTTCAACTACTATATTTTTAAATCTTCCCACATAAATGTATATTCAACTACACTACGATGAACCTATGAAGAACCCGCTTGCTCTTTCAAACCATCCTATGTCGCGAAGACATTTTTCCAAAACCGTGGCTACCGCAGCTACCAGCATGATATTACCTTCTGCCTGGGCTAACTTATCTTCAAATAAAAACATAGAAACCATACAGGATGTGATAGACATACTGATCCAGGCAGCAACCTCCCAAGCTTTCGAACAGACGGTGGATATCGTAAAAGTGGGAGACGCCCAACAAACCCTCAAAGGAATTACCACAACCTTTATGGCTAATTGCGAGGTGATCCAACAAACCATTGACAAAGGGTACAACTTTATTGTTACACATGAACCTACCTTTTACAACCATTTGGATGAAACGGATGCGTTAACGAATAACTCGATCTACCAATATAAGCGAAAGATGCTGGAGGATAACGGGATCGTCGTTTGGCGCTATCACGATTATATGCATACCATTTCGCCAGATCCGATAGTGAAAGCCACCACAGAAGCATTGGGGTGGGAGAAGTATAGAGTAGGGGAGCGCTGGAACCAATTTGAACTTCCCCCACAAACGTTAGAAACCCTCATCCAAACAATAAAAGAGCAATTGGGAACAGCGAAGATTAAATTTATAGGTGATCTGGACATGAAGATATCTACCTTGGGGCATATGGTTGGGGCTCCTGGAGGGGCCAGACAGATTCAATTTATGGAAGAGACTGATGTAGAGGCATTAATTGTCGGAGAAATTAATCAATGGGAAGTGAGCGAATATGTGAGAGATGCGATTCATGCCGGAAAAAAGAAAGCCTTAATTATTGCAGGCCATGTAGAAACAGAAGAAATGGGTATGAAGTGGTTAGCTGATTGGCTCAATGAGGAAGTACCTGATATTCCTACCACCCATATTCCTGCTGGCTCCCCTTTCCAATACATATAACCCCTTAACTGAATGAATACGAATTATTTACATATTATGCTTGCACCATTGGCACAAAAAAAGGTGCTGGGAATATTCGTTTGCTTGCTATGGTTTAATATGAATGCCAATAGCCAATCCCAAACCAAACCGCCTAATATTGTTTGGATCACTACGGAAGATATGAGTCCACGTCTGGGATGTTATGGAGATTCGATGGCTCAAACGCCCCATATCGACCAATTAGCTGCAGAAGGGCTCCTGTATACGAATGCATTTTCCATTTCAGGCGTATGTTCTCCCAGTCGGTCCGCGCTGATTACAGGCTGTTATCCGACGAGCATTGGCACCATGCATCATCGTACGACCACGAAAAACAATCCTTATTGTGAGCCTTATGTGGGAGTACCTCCTCCTGAAGTGAAAGGGTTTACAGAGTATTTGAGAGCGGCGGGATATTACTGTACCAATAATTCCAAGACAGATTATCAGTTTGGGCTGCCTTTTACCATATGGGATGAAAGTGGAAGTGAGGCACATTGGGTGAACAGGCCCGATCCCGACCAACCCTTCTTTGCTGTATTCAATTCAACTACTACGCACGAAAGTAAATTATTCCCTGCACATACAGCTAATGAGGTCGCAGATTCATTGGAACAAGAAGGTAAAAATGCGGGACACTACCGAGCACTGGCCAAATGGAATCCTGAAAAAGTGACAGATCCTGAGGAAGTGTTTTTGCCTCCTTATTATCCTGAAAATGACGTCTTTCGGAAAGATGTAGCGAGGATGTACGACAATATTCATCTCATGGACCAATGGGTAGGAGAACGAGTGTCAGAATTAGAAAAGGCCGGGCTATTGGAAAACACGATCGTATTTTTCTTTTCTGACCACGGTTCTTGTCTACCGAGAGGAAAGCGGTGGTTATACGATTCGGGAATTAAGGTGCCGTTGATAATTCGTTGGCCGGGAACCTTGGCAGCAGGAAGTGAAACAGAGCGGATGGTGAGTTTTGTAGATTTTGGGCCAACGGTGATATCACTGGCTGGAATAAAGCTGCCTGACCATATGCAGGGAGTTCCGTTTTTAGGAGCGCAAGATGGGGAAGAGAGGGAGTACATATATGCGGCTAGAGATAGGACGGATGAGTTGTTGGATCAAATACGAGCCATAAGAGATAAGCGATATAAGTTTATTCACAATCTGTCTCCTGATATTCCTTATAGTTATCCATTATCCTATGCTGAATTAATTGCTTCTAATCCAGTATGGAGAGAATTACACAGAAATGGAGAATTATCGGGACCGCCTCAACGATGGTTTGAGTCCAAACCGGTGGAAGAATTGTATGATTTAACTAAAGATCCGCATGAGGTCAACAATCTAATAGATGATCCAGCACTAAAGGATAAAGTGAGTGAATTAAGACATGCATTGGCGGCCTGGAGAGGGGAGTCGGGAGATATGGGAGAACGCCCAGAAGCAGAGATTCGACAACAGATGTATCCTGATGGGCAACAACCAGTAACTCCTTCTCCAACTATTAGCATGAAAGATCATCATTGGCACATAACAACAGCAGCAGGAGCATCTATAGGCTATCAATTTATTGAGGGAGAGGAAAACACTTCCCATTGGTTATTGTATTCAGGACCTGTTGAGATGAAGGAAGAGGTGGGGATTCGTACCAAAGCCATTAGATATGGGTATAAAGAAAGTGAGGTAGTTGAGAATCGGCCGTGATATGGAAAGAGAGTTATAGGTATATCTGATCATGGTAGCATAATTTTGATAGTAGATGCGTTATAGTGTAGATGCGTTACGATGTGTGGTTGTATGAAAGAGAGAGAGAGGAAAAAGATTGATATTTACTTTTTTTAGCCGAATAATTGGAAGCGCCGTATACATCAAGCAAAGGGAAAATTTGTATACTTTGACGGAATGAGCATGATAGGAAAAGTCGTTGCGGAAAAAAAGAATGACCTTGCAGGTTCTAAGCAGGAACCTAAAAAACCTTCTACACCAGGTAGCAAAGTTTCAACTCAGATACCCTCCAAAAAATTTGGGACCTTACCAGTATTTCTCACTTCTATCTGTACGATTCTTGGAGCGATCCTCTTTTTGCGATTCGGGTGGGCAGTAGGCCAGGTAAGTTTATTGGGAACCTTATTGATCGTATTATTGGGTCATCTGGTGACTATTCCCACAGCGATGGCAATTGCAGAAATCGCTACGAACCAAAGAGTAGAAGGAGGAGGGGCTTATTATATTATATCAAGGTCTTTTGGATTGAATATTGGGGGAGCCATCGGGATAGCACTTTATTTATCTCAGGCCATCAGTGTTGCTTTTTATGTTATCGCTTTTGCCCAATCCTTTGGACCTGTATTTGATTGGATAGAAGCTGAGTGGGGATATCAGGTATATCATTTGGGCTATCGATTGGTCAGTATTCCGACGATGATCTTTTTAGGCTTATTAGTCATGTCCAGGGGAGCAAATTCGGGCATGAATTTATTATATGCGGTTGCTGCCATTTTATTCTTTTCGCTATTCTTATTTTTTATAGGATCAACGGACTATGAACCAGCGACTTTTCAGGAAGTATTTACCTCTACTTTTGATCCGGCGAAGTTTAAAGAGATGTTTCCCGATGTAGCTCCAGAGGATAGTGTTCCTGTTCCCTTTTTTACGGTATTTACCATCATTTTCCCTGCCTTCACTGGAATTATTGCTGGATTGGGGCTTTCGGGAGATTTAAAGGAGCCAGGAAAATCCATTCCCTTAGGGACATTGACAGCGACGGTAGTAGGAATGGTTATATATATGGCCGTGGCTTTTAAATTAGCATTTTCCGTGTCTCCTGAAATGTTGGCAAATAAAGAAATCCTGGTGATGGGGAAAATTGCGATTTGGCCCCCGATTATTCCCATAGGATTAGCGGCGGCGGCCATTTCTTCCGCCCTTGGATCAATTCTGGTGGCACCCAGGACGTTACAAGCGTTGGGTGTGGATAAAGTCATCCCTTTTCAGGCGGCCAATGAATGGTTAGCCGAAATTCGAAAAAGAGATGATGAGCCGATCAATGGATCATTGATTACGATCGTTATTGCTTTTATTTTTGTGCTGTTTGGCGATGTAGATTTTGTGGCAGAAATTATATCCATGTTTTTTATGGTGACGTATGGAGCCATTTGTTTAATTTCCTTTTTGGAACATTTTTCTGCTAATCCTGCATACAGACCTTCATTTAATTCGCGCTGGTGGTTGTCCTTACCTGGAGCTATTTTGTGTATTTGGTTGATGTTTCAGATGAAAACTGCCTATGCCATTGGATCTATCGTCTTGATGGTAGCTATCTACTTTTGGGTGAGCAAATACAATCCCAATACAGGCGGGATGGTAAGGATCTTTCAGGGAGTGATTTTTCAGATTAGCCGTTCCTTAAGGGTATTATTGCAAACGGCAACACAGGAAGAAAGTGCAGAAGAATACTGGGTACCTTCTATGGTGTGTATTTCTCGCTATTCCTTTTTGCGGACTTCCGGTTTCGATATGGTTCGATTTATTTCCTACAGATATGGGTTTGGAACTTATATACATCTGATAGAAGATTACTATAGCAGAGAAACGGTGATCAAATCAAAACAAGTGCTTAAACGCTTGTTGAACCGGGCAAAAGTAAGTAAAAGTAATGTATTTGTAGACACGATTATCAGTCCTTCGTACACCTCTGCAGTAGCTCAGGTATTACAAATTCCTGGTATTTCAGGACAGGATAACAATATGATATTGTTCGAATTCAGCAGAGATGATACCGCCCAATTACAGGATGTGTTAAAGAATTACAATCTGATTAAGGCAGCAGATTTTGATATCTGCATTTTAGCCAGTTCTCCTAAAGGCTACGGATATAAACAACAGATTCATATTTGGATCACCTCAGACGATTATGAAAATGGAAATATGATGATTTTGTTGGCTTATATTATTCTGGGACATCCCGAATGGAGAAAAGGAGAAATAAAGATCTTTGCCATGTATCCTGAAGCTGAAGTGGAGAAACAAAGAGAAAAATTATTATCCATGATAGAGGCAGGGAGATTGGCTATTTCAAGAAAGAATGTCGAGGTCATCGCTCGCAAAGATGAAATTAGTACCAAGTCTATTATTTGTAAGCACTCGGCTGATGCAGATCTAACTCTTATCGGATTCCGTCATGAAGCTTTACGCCATTACCAGGAAGCTGTATTCGAAGGATATAATGATGTGGGGAATATTCTTTTTGTACACACCGATAGAGAAAAGCCCATCACTTAAATGGGGTAATATAAGGTTTCTCGGAATTACAGCTGTAAGATTTTTTGGAAGATATGAACGAAGAATAATGTATCTCAATTTCCCATGTTAAAGATATTTTTATTCATTCCATATTTTTGACTGTTCAGCGTTAAATACGCTCCGTTCATGCATGTTATCAAGATGAGTATCCCTGACATGAATTGATGTATATTACAAAAAATCGTAAATGTTTATAATTATATATTTCATGAATATAACTTTATATAATGGTTCATTTAAGATAATTTAGAATCAATCAATAATTAATTAATAAATCTTTATTATGCTAACGTATTTCTCAAAATACATCCCCTGGTATACATTTACCCTATCTATTCTTATTCTAACAAGCGCGTGCCAAAAAGAAGAAGACATCATAATAGAGAATGAAGAAGTCGCTGACATACAAGAAACGCCTGCCTACATCGTTTCTCAGGAAATAAAAGATGCAAGGAACGGTGAATACATTGTGTCATTTAATAAGGAAGCAGCAGAACTACAACAAGCATTGAGTAGTAGAAGCGAAACAGCATATAAAAGTGAATTGGAGAAGATATCCCTTGACATGCTAACAGATATACGATTGAATGAAAAAAATATTAAATCATTTTCTGTGAATCGGGATTTCCCTTCAATTTTACTCCAGAATGTAAGTGAGGAAGACATATCGACCTTAGAAATGAATGGAATGGTAGAGGAAGTAAGACCAAATAAAGTAATTGCTATGAGTGTTCCCGATATCCTGGATCCTTACTTCAGATCTATTTTAGTTCCGGCAACTCAGGCTATTGCCCAAACTCACAATTGGTACACAGTCAGCAGTGTGGGAGGATATAAGGATATGAGCAAAAGTTCTAAGCGAGTGTGGGTGGTAGATACAGGAATTGATATGGATCATCCAGATCTAAATATCAATACTGAATTAAGTAGAAACTTTGATCAATATTCAAATTCGCCTGATGATGAATTGGGCCACGGAACACATGTAGCGGGTATCATTGGAGCAAAAGATAATAGTATTGGCATTACCGGAATTGCGGCTGGAATAGAAGTAATAGCTATCAAAGTAATAGGTGCTTCCGGAGAAGGGGATGAATGGCAACTAATTGATGCATTAAGATATGTAAGGGACAATGTCAGATCGGGCGATATTATCAACATTAGTCTTGGAACTGAAGCTCATAGGACTATCAATGCTATTGTCAAAGATTTTGATGACTATGGTGCTATTGTCGTGGTGGCAGCGGGAAACTACGGAATAGATGCAGATGAATTTTCGCCTGCTAAGGTTAACAGAGATGGAGTATATGTGGTAGGAGCCCTAGATTCCGTTCTCACAGATTCGCCTCTTTTTCAAATTATGGAAGGCATGCTGGTAACAGATATGTACTTTCCCCAGGAACTAATATAGTCTCTTTGTATAAAGATAATACGCTGGCGATCCTTTCAGGTACTTCTATGGCAGCACCACATGTGGCTGGAATTCTTGCGATTGCAGCCAGTGAT
Organism: Bacteroidia bacterium; assembly: GCA_965262565.1. Taxonomy (GTDB): domain Bacteria; phylum Bacteroidota; class Bacteroidia; order J057; family J057; genus CBDHFQ01. Next base: position 483,727 of record CBDHFQ010000007.1, on the reverse strand, counting down.
GAGCTAGATTTTAGTCAAAAAGTTAATACACCAACAGGAAATAAAAGTGTCTTGAAATACGATAAAGATTAACAAATAAGCTTAGGTTTTTATTCGGATATCACTCGCTTAAATGATTTCATTTAAGCGAGTGTTCGTTTTACGTGCAACGATTAACCTTATCCAGAGGTCTTCCTTATGATAATGATATTTTTAATCTAAACATTGGAGCGTTCATTACCATAATATCCAGGTTCATGGTGGATCGTTATTAACCGGGTTCTTCGAGTGTTAGTATTGTAGTAAATAAACATACTGTATTATGTTGATACGATACACATTATTCTTAGGATTCAGCTTATTGGGAATGACAATGTTCCTGAACGCAGCGGATAATAGTGGAAGTGAACTACAACATCATATTCCCACCCATTTACTGGAACACGTAAATGTTTATCCCAATCCTGCAATTGATAAGCTTACCATAGATTTAAGTACTGTAGATTATCCTGAAGTAGAAGTAACCGTCTTTAACATTATTCAGTCTCCTATTACCACTTTTAAGATGAGTGGAGCAACGTCCATGGAAATGGATTTGAGTGGATACCATCCTGGGGTGTATTACATTCGGTTCAAATATCTACAAGATGTGTTTGTGAAGAAGATAGTGAAAGAGTAGGGTGAATAGGGGATAGAACGTATAAATAAGTATCATCAGTAAAGGTTTTTATACATTGCACCCGGATCTCTTAATGGAGTCCGGGTGTATTTCAATGTTTCCTATTGATAATCCCTCTTATCGATTAGGTTGTGGGGTCGTTCTCAAATAAGGTTTTACTACTTTATGACCTTTCGGAAATTTCCCGGGAATTTCTTCATTAGATACCGAGGGAGAAATGATCACGTCTTCTCCTTCTTTCCAATCAGCTGGTGTGGCTACCTGATAGTCAGCTGTAAGTTGAAGAGAATCAATTACCCGTAGTATTTCTACAAAATTTCTGCCCGTGGAAGGGGGATAAGTTAACGTCAGCTTGACTTTTTTATCTGGGCCGATGACGAATACTGAACGAACAGTAAACTTTGCGTCCGCTTCAGGATGAAGCATATCATACATGATAGCTACTTTGCGGTCGCTATCAGCTACGATCGGAAAATTTACCACGGTACCTTGAGTTTCTGCAATGTCATTCAACCAACCATCAAAATCTTCTATAGGATCTACGCTCAATCCCATAACAACCGTATTACGCTTGTCAAATTCCTCTTTGATTCTGGCAACGGTTCCTAGCTCAGTAGTACAAACCGGGGTATAGTTAGCAGGATGAGAGAAGAGTACTGCCCACTTACCGTTGATATACTCGTGAAAACGAATAGTACCTTGTGTGGTTGTCGCTTCAAAATCTGGAACGATTTCTCCAAGTTTAATTGGCATAGGAGTTTTTGGACTGTTAAGTATTGCCTACTCTTTTGAAGGTTTTTCGGCTTCCACCTAATTTTTTCGAAAGATACTATGCAGATCAATGGGTGAAAGTAACTATTATCACTTTCTCAGACGTTTGAAAGCACAATGGTGCCTCAGGAATTTCAGATAAAAATATAAGTTTTTTGAATTTTCGTTTAATTATTTATGAGAAGGCAAACAAATTATTCCAATATTCAAACCGAGACAGCCTCAATTTTTATAATCTTATACTACCATTGCCTGGCCCGTATCAATCAAGGGCCCTGTAGCCAACCTACTTATCTTCTTTTCCACAAGCTATTGTATCCCTTGATGATACAATTCTGATAAGCGTTAAATTATCATCAAGGTAGTCCAAGTTCCGTCCGAAGATATTCATCTGCATTACTGTTCTTGCTCCAATAAGCAATCTGTTTGGATTCTTGTAAGGTGGCCGAGGTTGTCAGCACAGAAGCACCAGGACCATATCCATCGGAATAGTTTTCTTCCCAACCCAAAATTTTATGAGGAAAAGCTTTTTCATAATGAATACTCAGGCTTCGAGATAAGGTCGGATATTCGATAATATAGGTCATCGCCTGCTCATCCGATTCACTTTGCATCACTTTCGCCTGGGCCTCATACGCTTTTATCTCTTTATGTTTCAATCTGGTGTAAAACAGGGAAGGGATCATCTTGAAACTACCTGTAGGAAGATCTTCAGGAGCTATTCTGATCCTGGTCCAAAGCTCATCCTCCATCCACTGGACATTTAAGGAATAAGACTCATCTCCTTCCGATTCAAAATAGGAATAACCATTAACGAGATACTTATCCTTTTTCCAATTGATTTGAGTAAAGACATGCCCACACCATTCCTGAACGGTCGTAGTCGTTTTGATGGCATGTGGATATTGATAAAGATCCACTGGGCTAAAAATGGACTGCATTAAGGAATAAGGATAGATCCCTGTATTGAATTTCTTGACATAATTTAGCTTAAGGATAGGTACTCGCTCATCTCCTGCTTGTGGAGCTCCATCTAACTTGACCTGTTTTTCCTTAGAAAAATCCTCCGTTACAAAAATCAGTACTGCATTTCCTTCTCTAAGTTCCCCATATCTCGCCTGACTCAATTGATAGCTGGTAATTTCCGCATTGCCCTGATACCAATAATTTTTAAAATCACTACTCATTTCTGGTTCTGTGTAGGAGGCGAAGGTGGCTTGAGTTTCCTGAGAAGAGGAAGATTGGTCAGGAGCCTTTTCCCATTGGCACGAAACAACCACCAATAACAAAAAAATGGGAATCAAAAAATTAGAATGGGATTTCATACGTTATCAATTTGGATATTTTACAATTTATTAACTCACCTAAGGCACATAAGTTAAGGGAAAGTGGGACTATTTATAAATGACAAAAAATAGGATTAACTTTGAGCTTAGATATATCACATAAGGAAATGGTCGGACTTAAGAGATGGAATCAAATTGTTTTTAGCTCATTGGTGGCGGGATTCCTTCTGTTAACTATGGCCTGTATCTACTTGATGTTTCAGGAGAAGCAGGTGCAAAAAGTCATTATCGCTTCGGGGAGTGCTACTGGTGAGGCTTTTGAATTTGCGGAAGCGATAGCGAACATTGTGGCTCGCCATCACGATCAAATTCATGTAGAGGTCATGGAAACCAGAGGGTCGGAGGAAAATATGGATCGTTTAGCTCTGGGACAAGCGGATCTGGCGATGACTCAGGCAGATGTAGAGGCGAACGCTTCAGCTCGGTTGGTGGCTACTCTATATGCTGATTTGTTCCAATTGGTGGTACGAGAAGATGCTGATATCAATTCATTTAAGGATATTATGGGGAAGCGCTTGGCACTACCTAAGAAAGGGGGCGGTCAATGGATTTCATTTTGGTTCGTAGCAGAGCATTACGGGATTAAAGAGGCCGACTTTTATTTTGAAACCCTTCCTACGGATTCAGCTGTGAAGGCAGTGATTTCGGGCAGATTAGATGGGCTTTTTAAAGTGAGAGCTGCTCCTCATGATGCGATCAGCGACATCATCTCAGGCTGTCAGGCGAAAATCGTTCCCATTCATCAGGGAGCAGCCATGAGACTCAAACAACCCGCCATTAATACTTCCTTTATTCCTTTAGGTGCTTACAGAGGAAATCCCCCTATTCCTGAAGAGGATATTTCCACGGTTTCGGTAGATCGACTGCTTGTGGCCAATCAGGAAACTGATCCATATGTGGTAAAGGTGATCACGGAAATTTTATTTGAGCGTAGGAGAGAATTATTACAGGAGACTCGCTTAGCCGGATTTACCCTCCCACCTAATAGAGATGTCGGGACGTTTATTCCCGTCCATGAAGGCGCTAATTCTTATTATGATCGGGATGAACCTTCATATTTTGTAGAGAATGCTGATTTCTTTGCCCTCATCCTTTCTTTGGGATTAATGCTATTCTCGGCCGCTTTAGGGCTAAGATCCATGTTATTAAACAAACAAAAAAATAAAGCGGACAATTATACCAAAGTGTTGATTGCACTGACAGCATCGGCTAAAGAAGCTGATGATCCACACAAAATTCAACAATTGAAAAATGAACTACTGGATATTTTAGCCACAGTAGTTGATGCATTGGACAAAGATAAAATCAGTCCTGAAGGCTTTAACTTTTTCTCTTTCACCTGGAATGTCGCATTTTCCGTATTGAGGGAAAAAGAGCAGGAGTATATGATGAAATCTCATGGAAGCTCTTAATCGTTTGTAAAACCTTTAGGGTGATTACTGGTAGACTTTTTATGGCTAATGGAAAAGGTCCAATATGATACACCTCTCCTTCTAGGACCTTACAACAATCTCTTTCTTCCAAAACAATCACCATGCTCTATATACCAATTTCAGACGGCAGAAAATTTTTTTGTGCAAAGGATTCATCTATCTCTCCATCATTTTACCTCATTATCCCCCTCAATACTTCAATAAGGAAGGAATAACGAAATGTTTTTTAAAAGAAACATGGTCGTTCATAGCTTCTTTTCGGATCGTTACTCCTCCGTTTCCTCTTCCTCTTCCAACACTTTAATGAAGGCGCTCCTTCTCGGCGCCGGCATTTCACTATCTATTCCTTTTACTGCTTTCCATATCACCTGACTAAATGCATGATCTGGCGCGCGATCCACTTCGGACCAATCAAAAGATTCCGAAATTTTAGCAATCTCATTATCTTCCTGATTGCGCTCATCCAAATCTATCTGAGCAGGTAAAGCAGTATAAGGCGTCATGTCTGCCGTAGAAGTAAAACAGGCCCACATAGGAGTAGCTCCAGCATCGTACTGACTCATCGGCGGTAGCCCTAAAATCAGTTCCATTGTTCTCAGCATAGAAGAAGTGGTATACATCTCACTGATAACTTCTTTTCGTTTGGTATAGGGACTAATCACCAATGCAATAGATCTATGCGCATCTACATGATCTGGTCCATTCTGCGCATCATCTTCCAAGACAAAAATCGCAGACTCTTTCCAAATGGGACTCTTCGAAATATGCTCCACGAATCTGCCCAAAGCCAAATCGTTGTCCGCGACCATCGCTCTAGGGGTTCGCTTTCCCACACGAGCCCCATAAGTGTGGTCATTACCAATGCGAATGCTGTGAAATTGGGGAAGGGCATCAGCCGCCACCAATGAATCAAAATCTGTGGCCCATAATGCCATACGATCTATGTCCAGAAAGTCTAAATTGTATCCCGGATATCCCAAATAGCTATGCTTTTCTACAGAGGGAATCCCTACTTCTCCTCTGATCCCTTCCTGAAAGGCCATATCCCCATAAGAGCGGACAAACATTCCATAATTTCGCCAACTTACCCCTGCTCTATCACAATAATCCCAGATATACCCTTCTTTGGGATGACTTCCTTCACTATAATAATTAAAAGATCCTCCTCTTCCACTATAAGTGGTAGGCCATTGCTTCTCCACATAATCTGTCGCATAAGCCCCCGAAGACCAATTGTGCCCATCCTGACTCACTTCCGCATCTACATAGAAATTGTCAAGTAGCACAAATTCCCTGGCCAACTGATGGTGATTGGGAGAAATCTGTTCTGGAAACAAACACAAACTGCTATCTCCATTTCCTTCAGGCATATCTCCAAACATCTGATCATACGTACGATTCTCTTTGACAAAATAAAACACATACTTAATCGGAGAAGGATCACCTACTTTAGCGGGAATCGGATGATCTGCTTCTCCTTCTGTGAGCATTTCTCGCTCTTTCGTATAGGGAGTATTTTCGTAAACTATTCTTGAATAAGTAGCTAAGGTCTCTTCATCGGGAATATCTATCATGGACAATGATCCCTTGTATAGCCTTCCTATATATTGCTCCCGATTTTTGGTAGGAATTCCTGCCTGAGGCCCTTCTGGATTGCCGATTTTTCCTTTACTCCCTTTTCCATTAGAGACAAACAATTGATTTCCCACTACTTCCACATCAGTAGGATACCAACCCGTAGGAATAAAACCCAATGAACGACTTTCTCCTTTCTCAGAAATGTCAAATACAGCCACACAATTATTATCGGCATTGGCAATGAAAAGTGTGTTGTTATCTTCAGAGAGCGCTAGCCCATTCGTCGTACTTCCGGTAGGAGCATCGGGATATAAAGCCGTTCCTATGGTTTCTATGACTTTTCGGGTTTCTGTAGATATGACAGATACAGAATTATCATTAGCATTAGCCACAAATAAGTAAGCTCCATCTTCTGTGGTTTTCAGATCATTCGGATTACTTCCCACTGGAATCTCAGGTTGAAGTTGATGATCTGTTGTGCCAATGGTGCCTACACTGCCCCCTGTCCAATAACTAACATACAATTCCTCTTTATTAGGAGATAAAAGGCAGGTGTAAGGTTCGTGGGGAAGGGGAATTCTCTTTTCTACGGATCGCGCTTCTATATCAATGACATATAAGGCGGAATCTTCTCTGCTAACGGCATATAACCATTGGCCATTCCGATCTACCTCCATTCCCGCTACCAATATTTTTTCTTCTGGATAAGAGGCTCCCAATACAACAGAGTCTTTCAAGCTGAGTTGATGCTCCGACATATCGAATATGTAAATCCTATTATCATTACCACCGGACGTATACACTTCTTCTCTATCGGGATGAACAGCGATTCCCAACCAGGATTTGGCGAGCGTATCCATATCCGTAATTTGTTGGTTTGTTATATCAATGGTGTGAACCATTTGCGCTCCATGTCCGCAATTCAAGGCAAATAAGTGCTTCTTGTCGGGGGTAGAGATCAGGTTGAGGGGGAGATCTGCTAAGGGAAGAGTGGCACCTACTTCGGTGATATGCCATCCATTGGGAAGCAGCAGCCTTTTCTGAGTGATGGATTCATACAGCGCTGCATTTATGGGGGTAGAGGACTCGATGGACGATTGACAACTGACCAGGTATAAGCTTATGGAAATGACGAATAACCTCCAGCCGTACCTTGCTATAGGAGATAAAGTAAAGAAGTTCATGTGGGTTAATGTTGGGATATATGGGACAATGAGTAAACACCTTGGTATGATAAGATTTAAGTGTTAGCCAATGGTAAGGAAAGCAGTTTTACCAATTAATTTGACGAATAGTTAACGTTACTTCATCTCGTCTTCCCCTATCATCTGTACAGGAAATAGTCAAAGGGCCGTCTGGGGCTTTAATGAAGAGTCGTTCATCAGGGTCGACTGCTTTATAGAACTGATGATTAATGTACCAATATACTTTCTGCACATCAGAAGCTACATCGCAACTCAGTAAGAGAGATTCCTGATCCTGTTTGTCCAGAAAGTATTCCGTATTCGGCTGAGGGGAGGTAATTCGGAGTGCCTGTGAAGCCATGACTCTTTCACAATCGGGATTATGAGTAGGTGGTAAGCTATGGATCAAATGGCGGCTACGCATAAACCTCAGATATGCAGGGGTATAATTGGGATACAGGACTTCCTGAAAGCCGCTGTCCGGCAAACAACTGGTACAGTAGGAAAGGCTGCTATCCTCAGAGATCCAATAGGTTTTCGCATGGGTACAGGCTCGATTAGGAGACACAGAGGGAATGTAAGCATCTAATACCTGATCTGTACACCAGACTTCCGGGAGATTCCCTGTTTCCGAACACACCTGCCGATAGGCAAGAGCTTCCGGCTCTTTAAACCAACTGGCATCTTTTCCATTGCCGAGATAATTGAAAATACTGAATAATAAAGGCGCTGCTGCTGTTGCTCCGCTTAATTCAGGTACTCCCTCTCCAGAGAAATTTCCTACCCATACACCGACGGTATAGGCTGGATTGTATCCTATGCTCCACGCATCTTTTCTTCCGTAGGAAGTGCCCGTTTTCCAGGCAACTCGGGGAAAGTTGGCGCTGTATTTCCAGGAAATGGGCAGATCTGGCCTGTCCAGTCGGATCAAAATATCTGTCAGCATATAACTGGCGGAGGGCGACATGATGGGGAGAGATACCTGTAAAAGAGGATCTTCTTTCGTATATCTCAGCGATTGATATCTCCCCTGAGCAGCAAAAGAGGCATACATGCGTGTCAATTCCTCTAGCGTGGTCCCGCAGCCTCCCAGAATCAAGGATAATCCCAGCTTTCGTTTGTCTCGGGCGATTTGTTTGAAGCCCATTTTGGTCAATTGATCTATTATTTGATGGGTTCCCAATTGGTGAAGGAGTTGGACCGCTGGAACATTCAAAGAATTAGCTAAAGCGCTGATTACCGTTTGGCGTCCTCTGAACTGATCGTCATAATTTTCTGGGAAATAGCTACCAAATCTCGTAGGAACATCATACATGATGGTCCTGGGCGTTACTAAGCCTTGGTCGAAGGCCATTCCGTACAATAGCGGTTTGAGGGTACTTCCCGGGGAGCGGATGGCGGTAATGCCATCTACCTGGCCAGCATCTTCGTCATTGTAAAAATCTGCCGAACCTACATAGGCGATTACTTGCTGGGTTGAATTATCGATGATGAAGGCAGCGGCATTTTTTACGTCTTTTTTGTACCAGGATTGGATGTGTTGGTCCACCAGGCGTTCGATAGCTTTCTGGGTGGGGGTATGAACGAAGGTATGAATTCTATGGGCGGTGGGGTATTGTTTTTTGAGTCGTATGGATAGGTGTGGCGCGGTTCTGGGAATTTTTCTTTGGCCTATATGGAGGGGTTCTGCCAGGGCAGCCTCGACATGCGCTGGGGGGAATAGGCCGGCGGCCTGGAAGCGGCGGAGCCATCGGTTGCGGGCGGCGACGATGGCAGCGTGATGGCGGTCCAGCCGAAGGCTGGTGGGGCGATTGGGAATAATCACGAGGGTAGTAATCTCCGCTAAGCTCAGGTGCCGGGGAGATTTGTGGAAATACAGATGCGAAGCTGAACTAAGTCCTTCTACATTGCCCCCATAAGGTACCATGCTGAGATATAGCTGAAGAATCTCCTTTTTACTATATCTCCATTCCAATTGTAAGGCTCTAAACATTTCAATGAGCTTATGTTGGTAGGTGCGCGATTTAGGGTTCAACAAGCGCGCTACCTGCATTGTAATCGTGGAGGCTCCCGAAGTTCTTTTTCCCTTGATAATATTATTAAATGCGGCTCTAAGGATGGCAAAGGGATTGATTCCAGGATGGTAGTAAAAATACTTATCCTCTTTATGAAGGAGGGCCCGTTCCAGGGCTTCACTGATTTCTGATTCCTGAATTTCCATTCTCCATTTATCGTCATAGGAAAGAAAAGCATGTAGGACTTCTCCTTGTTGGTCGAGAAGTTGAGTGGAATAGGGAATATGTACTTTTAAGGGCGAAAAAAGGCTCAGGACGAAAAAGATCAATAGGTATAAGCCGCAGGCAAACATCGGATATCTGATCCAAAGAGGAAGCGCCTTCGTCAGTTTAGCTCCTCTACGGATATAAAGATGGATCTGAGAGATGATTGGGTCTTTTCCGAAAGCCATGACCATTCATTATCTATGGAATATAATCAAATAAAAGGCAATTCTATGCAGCAATTTAGCGGTAGAATTCGTCTAGCCCTTGAAGGAGATATACGATGAAGAGTAATCATTTATTTTTAGGCTAAGGAATAAAAGGATGAATATCAATTTCCAACTTTACGTTTTGCTGGTAGTAAGTTGTTTTTTCAGTACTTCTTGTGATTCTGAGGATACATTTGATATGTATATCGCTCTTGCTGATCCTAAATATGAATGGCTCATAGAAATGGTGGAAGAGGAAGCTGTTCCCGGATCTACCGCTGAGCAATACAGGTGGTATAAGTCATTTACGCATCAACACGTCGAGTACGTGGTGTCAGGATCTTGCTGTCCGACCTGTTTTTGGATCCCTGTTTATTATAATTGTGATGGAACAATTATTACATTTCCGAACGATGAGTTGCAGGAAATAAATGAAGCCTGGAGAAATGGGACATTTATATGGAAAGGGTCAGATTGTAAGTAGATTTTCTTTTATATTGTACCAGGAGATAGGCTACACATCCTTTTGGTATGAGCATAGATCAAGAGATTTATCAGCAAATTGACAATCAACTATACGATCGTTCAGCGGAGCATTGGTGGGCCGAAGACTCTGATATGTTATTGTTAAAGGACACAGTGAACCCCGTTAGGGTACCTTTTTTCAGGGAAATCATTGATAACAATATTACTAAGGAACGCTCTTCTTTAGGTGCGTTGGAGGTGGGATGTGGCGGAGGATATTTAACTGAAGAGATTGCCAGGATGGGATTTTCCACCATTGGGATAGATCCATCTGAAGCAGTTCTTCAAGCAGCCAGGAGCCATGCTGCTCAAAAAAATCTAACAATTACCTATACTAAGGGTAGGGGAGAAGCCCTTCCTTTTCCTGACCAATCTTTTGAATTAGTTTTTTGTTGTGATGTGCTGGAACATGTAGAATTTCTCGATGAGACTATTCGTGAGATCAGCAGGGTATTAAAGCCGGGAGGATTATTTTTTTTTGATACAATCAATCGAACCTTAGCCTCTAAGTTGGTGATGATTAATATTTTTCAGCAGTGGAAGTGGTTTGCGTTTATGCCTCCTCAATTACATGTATGGGAAATGTTTATTAAGCCAGGAGAGCTAAAAGCACTCATGAAGGCCAACGATTTATCCCCTCAGACATTTTTCGGGATGAGCCCTAAAGGGAATGTTGTTTACACATTGACCCAAATCCGAAAATACAAACTGGGAAAAATATCTTTTAAACAGCTAGCTTCCAGTATGGTGCTAAAAAGAAGTAATAATTTGCTGATTTCCTACATGGGGTTTGCAGAAAAAAAATGAAAGCCATCCCTATAAAGATGACTTTTCACCATATTTTTCAAGTGATGCGAATGATCACGTCCTGTAATAAAATGAGAATATAGATAAAAAAGGTAGAGTTATTTTTCACCGTCTAAGCTTCTTCCGTTCATCGTGTTATACCCTTGGCCTTCCAAATATTCATTCGCCTCTTTCATACTCACCCTTACGCCATCTATATATGGAACTACCCAGGCGTCATCTATTCCTAATTTTTGGACTTCGCTTCTGACGTATTCAGCCGTTTCTAACTCTCTAAATCCTCCAACGACAAATTTGTTAAAACCGTCGTTCTTAACGATGGCCATATCAGGAACGTTTTCATCTACTAAATCAGGCTTATGAAAAACGAAAGCACCTATTTGAATCCTAAAGACCAACCCTGTAGGAATTCCCATTTCACCGGTCAGTCGGCGGGTTGCATAGGCTTGCTTAAGACGTTCATATTCTTCTTTTAGCGCTTCTAATTCCCCTTTTGTTTGGTACAGCTCCCATTTTATGCTACTGTCCCCCTGAGCCTGGACGGTTGGGGCTTTTTGCAATTGCTCATTTTCCTCTTTCAATTTAGCTATTTGAGATTGAAATTTTTCAAACTCTGCTTTTAAAGAGAGTGGTTTCTTTTTGTATACTTTTGCACGGTTAGACCAATAAGCAAGTTCTTCTTTTTGGGTTTTTGCATCAGATTGTGCTATGGCTAGATGCGAAAAAGTTACACATATTGACAGAGCGATACATGTTGTGATTAATTTTCTCATTTTTTGAAGATTTGACAGGACAAAAATCACGAGTTATAACTTCAACTAAAAGTGCAAATAATATTTGCAATTTAAAACTATCTCTCGTGTGCATTATTCTACGATGTAAGCAATAAAAAAAAAATTCTATCATTGCTTTTATCCGACAGATCTACATACCTAATAAACAGCGCAACTTTCGTGCCTTACCTTCATTTACAGGTTGTAAATCGCCATATTCCACTGTAATTTTACGAACGAAAGAAACTTTCTTCTTATTATAAATTATAATTTCATACAACTATGCCAAAAGTAACTGTTATCGGTGCAGGGAATGTGGGGGCTACATGCGCAGAATGTGTAGCAAGAATGGATATAGCTAACGAAGTAGTGATGGTGGATATTAAAGAAAATTTTGCTGAAGGGAAAGCATTAGACATGTGGGAAGCTGCTCCCGTAAACTATTTCGGTACTCGCATTATTGGATCGACAAACAACTACGAACCTACCGCAAACTCGGATGTAGTGGTAATTACCTCCGGAATTCCCCGTAAACCTGGTATGAGCAGGGATGATCTGATTGCTACTAATGCAAAAATTGTTAAGTCTGTAACTGAAAATGCTATTAAGCATTCTCCTAACGCAATTCTGGTGATCGTATCTAATCCGTTAGATGTGATGACCTATCAGGCCTACATTTCTTCGGGTTTTCCTTCTCAAAGAGTTGTGGGAATGGCTGGTATTCTGGACACTGCCAGATATCGCGCTTTTTTAGCGACTGAATTGGATGTGTCTCCTAAAGACATACAAGCTGTATTAATGGGAGGACATGGGGATACGATGGTACCACTTCCCAGATATACCACAGTCTCTGGAATTCCCGTCATGGATATGATCAGTAAGGAAAAATTGGATGCTATTGTTGAGAGGACGAAAAAAGGAGGAGGAGAAATTGTAAAGCTATTAGGTACAAGTGCATGGTATGCACCAGGAGCTGCTGCTGCTCAAATGGTTGAGGCCATTTTAAAAGATGCTAAAAGAATATTCCCCTGCTGTGCTTGGTTGACAGGACAGTATGGGATAAGCGATTTATATCTGGGCGTTCCAGTAAAACTCGGTAGAGAAGGTGTACTTGAAATTATTGAATTGAAGCTAACCGATGACGAAACATCTTTACTTCACACCTCTGCTAATGCTGTGAGAGAGGTAGTTGGGGTGTTAGCGAATGGGTAATTGAGATTACATCACCTTATATAGGTCCACTTCCACCATTTGGAGGTGGACTTTTTTCATGGAAGAAGAGGTAAAGGATGCCTATCAGGTTAGCCTTGATCGAAAACTAGCTTATTTAATTCAAAGTTTCGCAATATATTGTAAGGTCTTCACATCACAGCATTCAATAATACTCCCCTCTTTATTTACCAGTAAACAATTAGGTTACCGTCGCATGTATGTAAAACCGAGTCTTGAACGGATGAATATATATTACTTTCCACTTGGTTTTGAGGTCTACTCATATATGGGTAGACCTATTTTCTATACAATATGTGAGAAATATGGTAAAACCTTGCTAATAACAGTTGCAACGTAAAGGGAAGATGATCTTTTTAAATTATTCTTACACTTAATTATTTGATTTTTATCTTTCATGTGTGCTTAAGTATTTAATTATCATGTATATATGTGAAAATTTGATGGGCCCTTATTCTGATGTTTACACTTGTAGTATTCTCTTGTTTATTGATTTATTTGAATTTTCCAATTAATGTATTTTCAAAGGTGTTAGTAAAAACTTGAATATTATCAACCTATTTTAGTGTAGTTCCAGATTGCTCATTCTTTGCTATGAAACAGAACCAAGGTAGAAACGGTGCTTTAACCAGCATAATCCCAATGCTTCGATCACTATGTGTAGTTATGTTTATCTGTCAGTTAAATAACAGTCAGGGACTCAGTCAAAAACTGTTGTTCCACGAAGATTTTGAATTTGAGGATGTAGAGTCTGTCATTGCATCTGATGTTCCTAATGTTCCTCCTGATAGCTCCCAGTCTAATATTTTCAACGAAAAAACAGCATCTATCGAGAATAAAGATGTACCAGAAAAGAAAAAAGAACTTACAGAATTGGAGAAAAAAGCTTTCCACTTGCATGCTAAAGGGAAAGAAATGCCAGATGGCTTTAGAATGTCAGGTGTAGATGATCAGGGCAAGATCGTGATCATAGAAGATCATGTTGCGGGGAATGTCATTGTACGTTTACAAAAGATACATTCTTCAGTTCTTAATGTGCAATTATATGCAAAAAACGGTACGTTGGCATTTAAAAAATCTAGGAAGATTTCTCTGGTAGGAACTCAGATTGCTATTCCTACAGAAAAAATTCCTCTTGGATATAGTACATTAGTCATCAGCATAGACGCTGCCAAGTTTAAAAAGAAACTATTTAGACAAGGTGAGGTAGTAACGCTTCCATAATTACAACTACTTATTTTTTTAGAAACAATATATGCTACATCTGTCTGATAAGGTAGATGTAGCCCTTTCAAAAATGATATATATGGCAAAAGTTAAATTATTGATCATCGATGATGATGATATTAACAACTTTATCCTGATTAAAATGATTCAGGAAAGCGGGATAAGAGCATCGTGTAAATCTGTGCTGAACGGGGAGAGTGGGTTAAAGTTGTTAAAAAAATTAGATAAGAAGGGGGAGCTGTCATATCCTGATATTATTTTTCTGGATCTAAACATGCCTTCCATGAGTGGATTTGATTTCTTAAATCTATACGAAGAAGAATTATATGAAAGGCATAAAGGCACCCTTATTTTTATGCTAAGTGCTTCATTAAAAGCTGAAGACAAAGCGAAAGCTAAAACTTATGCCTCTATCACTAACTTTATATCAAAACCTATATCCTTAATCCTTATTAAAGAAATTCTCGATCAATTTTTGCTTACACCCAGGAATGTGTAATCTGTTTATACATATTGAAGGCTCAACACATAAATTATAGAATTACTCCTAGAGAAATGCAGTTTTCTTAAAAACTTAATACTTTACCAGAAGTTTTATAAAAGCACATCACCATTTTTTAACATATTTATATGGCGGATTTTCAGCATTTCTCTTTGAGTATACCAGAAACGGAGAAGCCCAGGATAGTAGTAGTAGGTGGAGGATTCGGAGGATTGAATTTTATTAAAGAGTTGGATAAGCAAGAGGTTCAGATCGTGTTATTGGATGTACATAACTATAACATGTTCCAGCCTTTGTTATATCAAGTAGCTACAGCAGGGTTGGAGCCAGATTCTATTACTAAACCATTTCGAAACATTCTTCATCGTAAGAGTGATATATATTTTAGGATGGTTAAAGTTCAAGAGATCCTTCCTGAGGAAGACCTCATCAGAACTATAGTAGGGGATTTGCGTTATGATTATCTGGTCATAGCTACAGGAACCAAAACCAATTTTTATGGAAACAAACGGATTGAAGATTTAGCCTTTCCGTTGAAGCGAGTTACTGATTCACTAAACCTTAGAAGTCAGATATTTCAAGTATTTGAATATGCATCACTTGCTAAATCCTACGAAGATAGGGACAGGCTTACAAATTTTGTCATTGTCGGCGGAGGACCCACAGGAGTGGAAATCGCAGGAGCCTTGGCGGAACTAAAACGGCATATTCTTCCTCATGATTTTCCGGATTTAGATTTTGATATGATGGATATTGTCCTGGTTGAATCGAATGCCAGGCTATTGACAGGAATGTCCGAAAAAGCCAGCTCAAGAGCACTTAAAGACCTTAAAAAGATGGGAGTGAAAGTCGAACTGAATTCTTTGGTTAAAGATTTTGATGGTAAGTGCGCAGAATTAAGTGATGGGCGTAAAATACCTACTGATACATTGATATGGGCCGCAGGAGTGACAGGAAATCTTATCAAAGGAATACCGGAGGAAGCTATTCAAAGAGGGAGAATCATCGTGAATGAATTTAATCAGGTTCATACACGTACAAATATATTCGCTATCGGGGATATAGCCTTTCTAGTTAATGAAGAATATCCCAAAGGCCATCCGGGAGTAGCTCAGGTTGCCATACAACAGGGACAGCAGTTGGCAAGAAATTTAAAACGGATGTGGAAGAAGCTAGATATGAAGCCTTTTAAGTACGTGGACAAAGGAAATTTGGCTACTATAGGTCGCAATAAAGCAGTGGCGGATCTCCCCGGAAATATTAAGTTTGGAGGTTTTTTAGCCTGGGTAATCTGGATGTTTGTTCACGTTTACTATTTAATTGGATTTCGTAACAAGTTGATGACTTTTGTTAACTGGGCGTGGAGTTACTTCACATATGATAAAGGAGCAAGACTCATCATCAGACCTTATGTAAAAAAGGGGGATGTATTGGCGGAAGAATTTGTCTTAAAAAATGAGATGGTTTAACTCTCCAGGGAGGAAGTAAATCCTCATGTCTCTTAATATATCCCTCGTTAGGGTAGTGGCTAAATAGTTAGCTATACAGCATAATACCTTCAATAGGAACATCTCCTTAGTTGAAGGTATTTTTATGTTTCAACTTATCCTATGAGAAAGTCAACTTAATTTTGATGTTTCCTTCTAAAATAATCGTTATTTAAATAGATCTAATACAACATTTTTTTCTATCTTGATAGTCCTTTTGAAACAAAATTACATAGTCGTTTAATATATATCCTTGACTTTTTTATCGTAAGTGCAACTTCCCGATATATACGATGTAGATGTCAAAAAAAATCAAATTCAATCTTTTGCTCGATGGTAGTCCGGTAAGAGACTTAGAGGGGGTCAGAAATAACTTTAACATTCACGAATTATTAGAATATCTGGAAAATGGAGTCCTGGAAAGGTGGTTAGTATCAAGAGGATATTACGAACTGTGGGAAAGAATTCAGATGATGGACAGGGATAATCACGATCAACTCATCATTAGTTTGGTGAGTGTATTTGGAATGGAAATCACGGATTCCGGGCTGAATGAAGTAATTTATTCTCTGGAACAAATGAGACAAAGATCTCTGCGAATTGAATCATTGAGAGAAGGAGAATTTCAATTAGCAAAAATAATTGAGCAGTATCATCAGGAATTTTACATGATTCTTCAGCAGATTGAAGAACAGAAAGAGGATTTTCCGTTTATTAAGACCAAACTTACGCTGATTAGCGATCATTATCACGAACTAGTGAAGTTGAATATTAGCCGATTCTACCAATATTTTATAGAACAAGCTCCATTAGTCATATTTACTGCATTGATGGATAATCGGCTAAGAGGATATTTCTTAAATGATAGTAAGATTTCACAGAAACTTGGAGAATTAGTCAAATCAGAAGTCATAAATAATCTTCCATTTAATTTCATGTGGAGTAATGCGGCACATGAGCAAAAATACTGGAGAGTTATAGGCCGGAAAGGGGAAAATTACATGATTATTAGAATGGAAGATGGAAATTATGTGAGAAACCTGGAGAAATTTGACGAGGCACTAACGCATGAAAATGTTAATGGGCACTTTCCTATCTTAAATGGAATAGAGTATCAAAGTGCTTTTCCTGAACATAAAATTATTTTTCTTCCTTGTTCGCCTAAAAATAATTTTTGGATCAAGGAGTTTAAAAAAATAAGTTCTGTCCCAGCACTTTAACATCTAGCAAAGAAGGATTTACCCATGGAAGCAGCAATAGACACACTGAGAACGTATATTGAATCATTAACCTCTGTCATTTACATTCCCCATTTTGATTTTTCGATGGTGGATAAATTAATCGATGAAGTAGCTGACGGTGAGGACATCATCGAATATCATGAAGGGTTCGGAAAGCTCGATTTCAACACTAAGGAATTACTGGAGGTACAAAATCTGGAGAAATTCCTCTCTGAATTTACCGTAGGAACATTAAATGAGTGTATCCTTCTGCTGAAGGACATTCATCATTATCTGGATAAACCGGAGATTGTATCCAGAATCAAGCATATAGCGCATAAAAACAGATACAGTAATGACTATTATGCTACCATTATTATTATATCTGGCCAAAAAAATATCCCCTCAGAATTAGCCCCATTGCTTACCATATTGGAATTGGAACTGCCGCATCAGGAACAAATTGCTTCCATTATCCAACAATACAAAAATGATTATTATTTTGACATTGATCAGGAAACCATAGAACATTTAGCTGCCTGCCTACATGGGCTTTCCGAGTTTGATATTCATCAAATTCTCAACCAATGTTATCATCATGGAGGATTCATTGGAATGGAAGATAAAGAGGAAATATTGAGATTGAAATATGGCTTAATCCGAGAGCAAACAAATCTGAAGTTTGTTCAGAGTAAGAAAACCTTATACGATATCGGTGGAGTAGATCATTTAAAAGCATGGTTGGTCAAAAAATCAAAAATTTTTCAAAACATTGAATTAGCTAGTTCATTCGGAGTAGAAATTCCCAAGGGCGTTTTATTGTCAGGATTTCCTGGAACTGGTAAAAGCTTAATGGTAAAAGCGGCCGCAAATTTGTTTGAGCTACCCCTTTTCAAGTTGCAACTCACAGATTTTTTACAGGAATTGGGGGAAGATGCTAAAGAAAAATTTAACAAAGCCATTCAAATTGTCGAGTTTTTAAGCCCCTGTTTATTATGGATTGATGATTTAGGGATGAATAGGATCGCCAATGAACATACTTCTTCTACTGCAGTAGACATACTCCGATTGTACGATTTGATTATCCATTGGCTTAAATCCAAAGAAGCTCCTGTATTTGTTATAGCTACTTCTTATGAGCTGCTACATCTTCCCAAGGTCTTTTTGAATTCCAGAATTTTCGATGCTAGTTTCTTCCTCGATTTACCCACTCCATATGAAAGAGGAAAAATATTTGAGATTCATCTGAGGAGTAGGAATAAATGGCATGAGGAAATAGATATGGTCGAGTTAATTCAGTATTCTGAAAATTATTGTGGTGCAGACATTGAACTAGTAGTAAAAAACGTAATAACTAATACCTTTGTAGAAGGGAAAAGTAAGGTGGAAACGGAAGATCTGGTTCAGGAAATTAATCAAATCAAACCTATGATATCTATGATGAAGGATCAAATGAGTAACTATCTGGAGATACTTCATAAATACGATATCAAACTTGCTGGAAGGGAGCCATCTAAGCTTTTTGCATTCGCGGGAACGAACCCATCAGAACACATGAATTCTAAGGCTAATCATGTAGATCAACACAAGCATCAAAGTTTGATAGAGAAATCCCTACAACCAGAACCATTAGTAACCAAGGTCAAACAGGAAGCAACACTACTTCCTTCCAATATTGATCCTAAGAAAAGAAAGGAAGAAAGGCCTTATCTGGAACCATCAAACAGTCAGGAAGAAAATTTATTTAATTTTCTGGAAGAAAGAAATGCCAAGGAAGATTCTTTTCCCTACTCATCGGATTCTATCTCATCCGATTGGGATATGAATGGGGATTACTCTTCGGTACATTAATAAACGTTTCCAACTTATCATATCAAGGTTCTATCGAAGTACGAGTGGTCCGATAGCGTAATTTCCCCTTTTCATCATAAAATGAGAACATGGCGGTCGGCAGTCCATCTTTTTCAGATACACTTAGGTGAAGAAATCCTCCACTTGCCTCTTCGGGAGTTCGCTGAACATACAATTGATGGATGCGTCCTTCGGGATCTGTCGAATGTTTATCTCCGGATACCCTTCCTGCTCTGGAATTATTATCGACTAAGGCCCCACAACTAAATTCTTCTACTCCTGAAGGATGTACCGCATGATATTGCCAATGTCTGTCTCCACAAATGATGTAAAAATGCTGATCGATTAATTGCTGTTGTTTGACCCATTGGAAAAAAGCATCTCCTTCATGCTTAAAACCTTCAGGGTTTGTATGGTTATCCTTTTTATATGCATCATCGGGTCCCACTAAAGGCGTAGGCGAGATCAATATTTTGAAGGTTGCATTACTATTCAACAAGGATGCTTTAAGCCATGACATTTGCTCTGCTCCCCATATTGTTTTATTCGGTCCATCGGGATCATTATTAGCAGACCGAAAGTCCCGACCTTCCACCAGCCAGATTTGAAGATGTTGATTCATCCTAAACGTTTCATAGGTTTGAGCATCGACTTGTCCTGGGATAACCACCGGTAGTTGTTCCCGAAAATTCTTAATCCCTAACGCATGAGAAATGGGAAATGACTTAAAGGGATCAGCATCATTATATCTGTAGTCGTGGTCATCCTTTTCCCAATAGGTGGCTACCTGTGCAAACAACTTTTTAAAATTCGATTGTGAGAATTGAAGATGATATTTTCTTCTCATCCCCGCTTCATCTGTTACTTCCTTTCCTTCAAAATGTCCCGGAGCTGGTTGTTGTCCTTTCTCCACAGCATTTTGATATCCCTTTTCGTTAGGATGATCAAAGTACACATTATCTCCTGTTCCAATAAAATAATCAGGTCGGAGTTGTAGGATAGAGGCAAGTGCAGGATATCCAGACCTTTTCTCAGCACCAGCATATGCTTTGGATGCATCGTATTTGCCAAAGTGGAAATGATAATAATTCATACCAGTAACGACCACCAGGCTGACAGAATCTGACTTAGTTGCTCCACGAAGGGTGTTAAATGTTCCTGGTTGACTGAAGCGGGAAGTTAAACTATCCAATCCGAACTCTATATCATAGCCGTATGTTTGCCCCACTTCCAGATCATCGATATAGAATTTGATGATATGATCCTGTTCGGGATCTGCTTTTTTCCAGGCACTTACCCATTGGAACGTATCTTCATTTCCTGTAGTGTTTTGTTTCTTTTTTTTGTACCAATGAAGTCGAGCTAAGCCTTCTATTCCCTTCAATTCTCCCGCTACCGGTTCGGGAGACGCAGTGAGTCTGGTCTGAATGAGGGCACTTTTCTCAGTTACTCTGCCAACCATCGCTCCCTGACCCAAAAAAACCCCTGCTTTATGGGTACCTACGACAGGGCTTTCTTTCCATCCAATCCTATGAGATAAGGCTTCTATCTCACTGGAAACTGGAGCATTAAATGGCTCTGTATATAGCTTCCAGGCATCATGTTCTCCAAACCGATAAATGGTAGAGGCCCCTTCCGTTTCACAATTTATAGATACTTGGTTTCCTTCCCTTTGAATGATAGGTGCTAAAGTAGTTGGCTGAATCCCCTCAGGTGGCCAAAGCTTTCTGACGACTTCCTCCTCTGGTAACATCCCCAGGTCCTCATGTGCTGCTTCCCATGACAAATGTGCCTCTCTTAATTCTATTAGCTTGTCTAAATGAGTAACATCAGATGCTAAATTGTGAATTTCATGAGGATCTCTTTCCAGGTCATACAATTCTTCCAAGGGTTTTTGTTGACTGCTAAATTGCCACTGATCAGGACCTAAGCTTCCCATCTCAATCATTTGAAGGATTTCCTTCATCATAGGGGCACGATTCCTATAGGGGAGGAATCCGATATAAGGCAATTCTGGCCTATAATTTCTAACGTATTTGTAGGTATGATCTCTGACAGCTCGAATGGTTTCAGATGTGGGATCCATTCTGTCTCTAAAAGCATAAATGTATGAACGCTCATTACCAGCCTGTGTTCCCAGAAAAGCGCTTCCTTCCATATAGTCTGGGATAGGGATATCTACAAGCGATAGGATCGTCGGAGCGAAATCTATGAAGGATACCAGACGGTTTGTAGTCTGACCAGCCTGATAACCATCGGGCCAACGAACGATTAAAGGGATATGAATGCCAGAGTCGTAAACCCATCGTTTGGCTCGAGGAAGTCCATCACCATGATCACTAAAGAAGAAAATAATGGTTTTATCCAAGAGGTCGTCCGATGCCAATTGATCCAATAAGTCGCCTACCCATTGATCCATAGCCCTAATATTATCATAATGCCTGGCCATATCTCTTCTGACGGTATCTGTATCTGGATAGTAAGGTGGGACAGATATGTTAGCGGGATCTGTAAGTGCTGGAGAACGTTGTCGATGAATACCACTTTCGTGCGGCGTTGTATTATTAAATACAGCAAAAAAGGGCATATTGGGATCAGGTCGATGTCGCCAGTGTGCTTCCCGACCATTTTCATCCCAAGCGGATAAAGGAGGAGAGAACTGGTAGTCTGTCTTTGAATTATTCGTACAAAAATATCCGTTTATGCGCAGGAACTCCGAAAAACATCTGGCCTCAGTGGGTAGTACAGCTTCATATGTAGGAATATTGAGCAACTTGGGATCAGTGATATCAGCGATGGCACTGGTTCTTTTCCAGTTCCGCATATGCATGGCTCCTGTGGAAGTGGGATACATGCCCGTAATGATACTATGTCGGGAAGGAGCACATACCCCATAGGTAGCAAATGCATGTGTATATCGAACTCCTTCACGAGCAAGTCGATCAATATTTGGAGTAGGTACGGTCTTATCCCCATAACATCCCAATCTGGGACTCATATCTTCGACGGAAATCCACAATATATTAGGTTGATCTGAATACGTCTGACTGTAGGTGTACGAAAACTGAAATAGGTATAGGCAGAAAATGAGATAGAGGTAACGCAAGGGATTCATAGTAGTTGTTTTGAGATATATGATGATAGGAAAAGTTTTTGAATCTGCGAAAAAAAGCTAAGGTTTTCATGAGTGGAGGAATCTTTTCAATCAGGTAATTATTGTCGGAATGAAGACACGATTAACAATAATTTGAACATTTTTATCCGTTGGTGCTCACTTTCAGTAGGGGAAGCTCATAAACTGATTGTAATAACTCACAAAAATTATCGGTTACATATGATCCCAGGCTATACCTAACTCTAAATAGCATTATAACAGAATTATGTTTTTAAATCGTAGTTTTTTCAATATTTCACTCATATTTCTTTTGAGTGCTGGAACCTGGTTTACCGGTTGTGATAATGATGGAAATGAACTTATTTCAGAAAACAATAATCAGAATCAATCATCTAACGAACGTACCTTTCCGGGAGTAGATCCAGAATTATGGTCCCTTTATGCACAATTTGAAGACGAAGGTAGAGCTAGAGGATTTGACGTAGATTTGAAAGCTTCAGGCATCACCGGATTTATCGAAGAAATCGAAGAACGTCATGTAGCAGGAAGATGTAATTTTAACTTTCGCCAACCCAACCGAATTACCATAGATGAACAATTCTGGGAACGTTCTTCCCCCTTATTTAAGGAAATGATTGTATTCCACGAATTAGGACATTGTTTTCTGTTCAGAGATCATGATGAGACAACCTTGGCTAATGGAGCGTGTGAAAGTATTATGAGAAGTGGAACGGAAGATTGCATTGACAATTACAACCAACGCACCAGAACAAGGATGATAGATGAATTATTTGACGATAGTAATATTTTACAGTAAACATATATAAGAGTTACATTTTGTGTGGTTGAGTGTAGTTTTTTTGAGGAAAGTAGCAAGGAGCAAGCGATAACCTATCGCTTGCTTTTTTTATTCGTATTGCCTAATCTTTATATCAGCTCCCGTCAATCCAACACTGGATTTTAAGCCTTCTACGATCGATTTGACCCAGTAAGTAATGAAGGCTTTTTGGATTTCTCGCTCAAATTCAATCTTTCCTACCCTGAGGATTCGGTGCTTGGGATTTCTCTTTCTTACCACAAAGGCATTCGCAATAGCAGATCCCAATTTTTCGTCGAATCCACTTTGATGCGTTTGATGATCCATCAGGGCTATTTTTAAATCATCATAGTACATTCTCATTTTCCCTTTACTGCTTTGGTTATTAGCCTCAAAATCCATGGTAATCTTATTGATATATCCATCAGAAATACGGACAAAAACGATTGGCTCTATGAGTGCATTTAGGGTTTTGCCAGGAAATGCACCTACTTTAGCGCTAAAATAATGGTGGTTAGAAGTATCCTTTAAGGGCCAGGTGATAGAAACGTCCATGCTGGCTTCATTCAGCATTATTCCTTGTCCATTGACCTTTGCTACCGGATAGCGCTGATGATAATCAGGTTCGTTACTTATATGAAAAATGTCAATATCCAGTTCATCTAAGGTGAAATATCCTACTGTATCAGCATCTGGTACTTGTTCATCATAACGGATTTGGGCAGAAGAGACAAGAACAGTATCAATGGTCAGGGGAACTTCTAAATTTCTTAAAGAAGTTGTGGGTAACTCAGGGCGTTTATAATCTGGAAAAGGGTAGTTTTTATTCTTATATACATATAAATCGGGATTGATCAGATGGACTTTTTCTGCTTTTATTCCTTTTTGTTTAAACAGCCTTTTGACATCCAGCCCTCTCACTTCCATCCGACTGTTCTCAACATCGAATCTATCTACACTTACTCCTTTTTTGGCAGCAAAATCTGCTTTAGAATACTTGGGGATTACCTGGAATCTATTTACCGCCATATTATTCGTCCTACTGGAAAGATATATCTCATCCGCTTTAATTTGATACATGGCAGTATCAGGCAGCGGTATTTCGTAATCGAATAATGAGAGTTCCAGATCTTCAGCAAAAAAGAAGGAATTTTCCAGTTGATCATAAGCATTTTTATCCAATACAAATTGATAGGCGGTTAGATTGAGTTTTGGGAAAAGCAACTGCTTATCAGCGACAGTCGTTACCTCAACCCTCCCCTCCTCTATAACGATTTCGTTTAAAGATATACTACGGAGGAAGGGAGATACCAGTCTCTCATAAGGATCATTTTTGACAATATCTTTGAATCTTACTCCTTCTCCCCATCCTTGCTTTTTGTCAGGATCTCTTTCCCGTTGCAATTGGATGTTAATTTCAGGGCTGATAAGCCGAAACCTGTCCAGATGAAGAATTCGATCGAAATACAACTCTGTAGGATTAAGCCCCTCCAATTGAACCCTATCTAATGTCAATGATCCTTTTACTGCTGCTTCGTCTGTCGAAGACATGGGAATTAAGGCAACCTCATCCGCATATAGCATGGAATCTGCAGTAGTAATTCCAATATCTTTGAGCCTTATTTGATAGGAACTGTCAGGAAGGGTTAATGTGTACTCTTGAATATCAAATCCTAACGAAATATCATTTGCATAAAACGGCCTGTCTGTAATTTCATGCGCTATAGAATCCACCTCAAATTCTGTAATACTGAAAACGATATCTCTGGCATATACATCCTCAAATCTATGATCATCATCGTGTAACGTAATTCTACCATCCTCAATTAGAAAAGTATCAATAGTTAATTCATATAAATAGGGATGAATGAGTTTATACAAATCGATCTTGGGAAGAGAATCAGCAGCTACCTTACTTTCTGATTCAAGGGGAAGGGCAGAAGGTCGATTTAGCGATTCACCAGATACCTCAGAGGTAGCATGTTGACTCCTTAATGATTCGGAATGTATGTTCGCAGATATATTAGGTGCATCGATTGTTATACAGGAAAGATGAGCAATTTTGTATTCCCAAATATCGTACAGGTTTATGCTTTCTATATAAGTTTTGGGTAGATCTATATGTAGGGATAATTCGCTCATCGTATCCGCTTTGGGATGGACGACAATAGAATCGATATACAGGGATTGTGCTTCTGTAGAATAGGAAAAACCTCTAATTCCTAATTCATGCACACTATCTGCCAATGGGAAGGTGTAATCTTCTATCTCGATTTCTATGTCTTCAGCATAAAACATATGTTCGGGAGATATGTGGGCAGAAGAATCCAACAAAAAATGGTGAAAAGTTAAGTTGAGGATGGGATATACTGGAGAAGGTACTTTATTCCCTGTTACCAGTTTATTTTGTTGAAAATTAGCCTGATATGCTGTTAGGTAATCAATTTTAATATATTCCAGATAAGGTTCAATATGCTGAAATAAATCTATGTCGGTGGGTTTTTTTAAGCTGGATCCTTCCTGAAGAGAACTGTCTTTGGTGAGTACATCTACAATGGATTGTTGGACAACCCCTGGAAAAAGAATCCATACGCTATCTACATCTATTCTTCTGGTCTTATATACTTTTTCCAGGTCAATCCCACTAAGAATTAAATTGGGGATAAGAATGTTAAACTGATTACTATCGGGAAATTCTTTCCTTACCGGATAAATAGATACCGTATCTGCTTTCACCACATTTTCTTTGGAAGAGATGTATAGTTGATCAAGATTTATGGAATAACTGCTATCAGGTAAGGTCAAACGATAATCTCTGATATAGACATCATAGGCAATATCAGAAGCACGAAAGGGATATCTTCTATCTAACTGCACCAGGTCCTCCAATTGAAGATCATTGACGCTGAGATTAATATTATGTGCCTGAAATTCCTGACTTGGAATAGTTCTGACATCATTCAAGTAGAACGTTCCACTAACCAATTTAAAATGATTCAAATTTACGTCAGTCAAATATTTGTCAATAGAAGATTCCGACTTCTTGGTTACAGTAGAATCCCCTATGAGGTGTGGTCCCCCTATTCCCGGGTATTGGGTATAACTTACTTCCGGCATGAGGACGATCAAACTATCCAGTGCCAGAATTCCTTCCCTCCATACTTGCAAAGGATCCACTCCCACAAGCTCTACCGAAGGAACATGAGCCTCAATCCTGTCCTCTTCTTTAAGATATTGGGGAATTAACCAAAAATTGCTAAGTAACGCATGTTTATCTGACAAAGAAAAATGGGCTGAATCTCCTCGCATAAGATACGCTTCATCTTTGGATCTAAAACCGAAATTCTTCATCTGGACGGTTAGATCCTTACTAAAAAGTAAATGATTTTTTCGAGTTCGGGACAATGAGTCAATTCTAACCTCTGAGAGAAAGGCAGTGATTTCCTTAGCAAAAATGGCACTGGCAGAATCTTGAAGTTGGCGAATAATATTGAAATTACCCTTTTGAACAGAAATTTGCTGTATGGTTAAAGAATCAGCGAATGGAATAATCCAATCATAGGGATCTGGGAAGCTCTTCTGGAGGAAAGGATCTCGTTTCTCTCCTTTTAATAAATAGATATTAGGCTCCTGAATTCGGATGTGATCCAATAAAATGCGTCTTTCATAAATGATCTCCTCTAAATTTAGTCCTCTGCACATCAAGTTAGGTATGTCAATACCTAATAAGGCCGATCTGGGTTCTTTTCCTTCCTGCGCAGGGCGTAACACGTCAAGAATAGGGTGAAAAGACAGGCCGTAGGCATTGATTAATTGAGAATCAGAAGAAAAGGAAAGTGTTTCTGCTTCGATTTTATAAGTGCTATCCGGCAATATCCACGAATAATCCGATACTCCAATACTTATATCTACCTTTTTAGCGAAAAAGGGCCTTTCTGCAATCACCTGTGTAATAGAGTCTAAGTAAAACTGCTCAATATTTAAATAAATTCGATCAATGGAAAGTTTATTCTCATCGAGTGAAGAGTAGTCCAGTGTATGTCGATATCGAAAAATTCCATCTTCCAATAAAATTTGATTTATACTCACTCCTTTGAACAAAGGAGATATATAGGAATATAGATCAAAATTTTTCAGCGAATCTCTCAAATTGGAATCTAGGTTAATCTTATTGCTGGTGGATGTTACCGGAGATTCATCCCGCTTTTCATACGTTATTTCAGGTGTATGTAAAGAAATTTTTTGAATGTCTAAAACATCTTTATACCATAGCTTTCGATAATTGAGGTTCCTAATGCTGAACCGGGGAATATTCACAGAAAATTGAGAAAAAACTCCTGTAGTGTTGCTATCAGAAGCTGTAAATATAATGGAGTCGGGTTCCAACAGGAGATCAGATAAGATGAGATTACCTGTTAATAATCTCAGGTTCACCTTTACGGAAGACAGTTGATAAGCACCTTTAGAGCCCTTAGAAACCAACTCAGTCAACCCTCTTTCTATCACCGGATTAATCCAGAATAATATAATAGCCTGGAGAATAATAAACAGAAATAGAATAACTCCTAAACCCCATTTCAAAAGGCGATGATATGCCATATAGATAAAGTACCTTCTGGTCTCTTTTAGCTTATAGGAAATTTCGCATAATTTGTTCGGAAATAAAATAAGAGAGAACTTATTTTCTGTATTTTGGAAAAGTAAAAGACATAATTTCACTTTAATCCTATAGATTTGGTAGAGTCGGGAAAAGAAAATTATATATCCAGAAGTCTTCAAACGCGAACAGCAGATTTTTTAGCACTACATCCTCCATTTTCCTTTCTTCCCAGAGAAGCATTGGAGCCATTTGCAGGAAAGGCCAGAATAAGATACTATGGAGATGGGGAATATATTTTTAGGCAAGGTGATAAAGCGGGTGATATGATGTTTATCCTTCAAAAAGGGAAGATAGAATTTTTTTTAGAGGCCAACGAGCAAGAAACCAGGCTAATAGATATATGTGATGAAGGAGATACCTTTGGCATGCGATCTTTTTTGACGAATAATCCATATAGCTTATCAGCCAGAGTGGTTGGGGAAGCACTTATATTTGTCTTTTCAAGAAATCCCGTTGAAAAAATACTTTCAAAGTATCCCCGTGTAGCGATGTATTATGCCGCTGGATACGCTTCCGGCCATACCATTGTAAGAGCTGAAACTCCACAGACAGCTCATTCAGTCTCACATATATTTTCAAGCACCTCACTTCTGTCCACTCCGAAAGCTCCCGGCTTCTTTCGGGAGGAAGATGTAATGACCATTAAGCCCATTGAACGGGTAGTTCACTGCACGAAAGACTGCTCTGTAAAAGTAGCAGCGAAAAAGATGGCAGCGGATAGGGTGGACTCTATTGTTGTTATTAGCGAAGATAGATTGCCTCAAGGAATTGTCACTCAGTCAGATATGTCTCGGAAGGTATGTACGGGCCTATTTGAGATCGGTGAGCCTATCCATCGCATTATGAGTTCTCCTGTCTTTACCCTTCCTAAAGAAGTCTCGGTCGCTACTGTTCTGTTACATATGATCCGCCATCATGTGCGACATATCGTTATAACGGAAGATGGAACGCCAGATACTGCGGTAGTAGGCATCGTTTCCGAACACGATGTGCTGGTAAGTCAGGGCAATAACCCAGCGGTCTTAGCCAAGAAAATGGTGAAGGCTATTGACCGTCGACAATTAGCTGAGATTCGGTTAAGAGCTACTGAAATTATACGGGTATATCTTAAACAGGAATTGTCGCTGGAGTTTATCACCCAGACCATTACCGCACTAAATGATGTACTGATTAATAAAGCGATACAATTAAGCCAACAGCAACTTCATCAGGAGGGACTAATGCCCCCCGATCTTACTTTTTGTTGGCTATCATTAGGAAGTGAAGGGAGAGAAGAACAAATCCTGCAAACGGATCAGGATAATGCAATTCTTTATCAGGATCCTCCAGAAGAATTAGCAGATTATGCTAAGGAGTATTTTTTGAAGTTGGGTAAATCTGTAACTGATATCCTGGAACTAAGCGGTTTTGCGCATTGTCCCGGAGAAATTATGGCCAGCAACCCTACATGGAATCAACCTTTGAAAGGATGGAAAGCCCATTTCAGCCAATGGATACGAACTCCAGAACCAAAGGCCTTGATGCATAGTACGATCTTCTTTGATTTTCGTGCAGTATATGGGGACACTTCTCTGGCGGATCAATTACACCAACATCTGTACGAAGAAAAGGAAAAGGAGCCTGGGTTTATCAATTTTCTAGCCAAAAATGCCATATCCAATCCTCCTCCTTTGAGTTTCTTTAAGCAATTCGTGGTAGAAAGAAGTGGTGATCAAAAAGATAAATTGGATATTAAACTGAGGGGGATGATGCCCCTAGCTGATGCTGCTCGTGTATTGATCCTAGATCATAAAGCCTTACACATTACTAATACTTCTCAAAGATTCAAGCACTTGAGTGAGTTGGAACCACAGAATAAATTATTATTTGAGGAGGCTGAAACTGCTTATGATTTGATGGTTCGCCGCAGAGCGCTAACTGGATTTGAGCATCAGAATTCGGGGAGGTATGTGAATCCCAAGTCGTTAAATAAGATTGAGCAAAAGACATTAAAGACTGCATTCAGAACAATTGAGGATTTGCAAGGGATTTTAAGAACTCGATTTATGCTGGATATGTTCCGCTAAGCTGAGGTTAACTCGATGAAAGTGAAGGTGAGATGAAAATTATCTATGCTTCAGCTTCCTAATGAACTAGTTAAGTTAAGATGTTAAAGTACTTTTTTCAGAGCGTCAAGTTGGTAGATGATCCTTTTTCCTTTCTCTTTTCCGATTCTAACCATTTCATCAGCTCCTTTAGATGGGCCGCCTATTCTAAACACTATATCACATTTGCTGATTAATCTGATGGCTACTGGATGGAATAATTCGTTCCAGATATCATCTCCCATTTCCTTTGAGCCCGCAGTTTCTATTAGAGGTAAAGCAAACCATTCTCCTAATACCGGCAAGTGGCCCAATTGATAAAGGGTATAGGCCATTTCATTCATAGCATCTACATTTTTCTGAATCAAGATGGGATCATCATTCGTCCCGGAGCGATAAGGACCCGCAACCAAGATCATTAAAGGTGAATCAGCTTTATTCATATTATAAAGTGGTTTGTTTAATTAAATATTCGAAGAAATTACAATACTTGTTTTCAAATATCTAATCTTCGCTACTTGAATTTATAACGATATATTCTTTTCTCTATTTTCTACCAATTTTTGTATAATACTTATTACCTTACTTATACCAACACTCTGATGGTGGAACTACCTTATTTAACTAAAAGGACTATGACGCTACATACTTTCTACGTAACTCCTTTGCGAACTTTCTGCCTACTTCTTGTGAGTAGCTTGATTTCCTTCAGTTTAATCTCTCAAAACCGCCAACCGATTAAGGTTATGTTATTGACGGGCGTAGCAACGAAGTATCATAGCTGGCAAAAGACGAGTGATCCCATAAAAAGGCATTTGGATGCTGCTGGCATTTTTGATACCGATGTAATTATTTGTTCTGATGTCCCTGAAGAAAAAGCTGCATTTAAGGCTGATTGGGATGCTTATGATGTAGTTGTCCTAATTTATGATGATGGTAACTGGTTGAAGGAAGAAGAGATGCAGGCAGAATGGCCGGAAGAAACAAAGAGGTCTTTTGAAGCATTTGTTGAAAATGGAGGGGGATTAGTAATTCAACATGCTACGAATAACGGTTTTCCAGAGTGGGAAGCCTTTAATGAAATGATAGGGGTAGGAGGCTGGGCTGGCAGAACCGTAGCTACTGGACCTGCGGTTATTTGGCAAGATGGAAAAGCCGTACATAGATTAGATGGGGGCGATCCGAGGCATCCACCCAAACAGGATTTTCCGGTGGTTACACGTGCTCCAGAACATCCCATAATGAAGGGAATGCCTGATCAATGGATGCATCCTTATGATGAAATATATACCCACATGCGTGGTCCTGCTAAAAATTTGGAAGTGCTGGCGACTGCCTATTCAGATTCTACCATGAAAGGAGGAAGCGGAGATCACGAAACAGTAGCCATGACGATTCAATATGGGAAAGGACGCGTATTCCATACAACCCTGGGACATGCGGGCCAACAAGATGAAGAGCCCATAGCAGCCATGGAGTGTGTAGGATTTGCCACATTAATCCAAAGAGGGACAGAGTGGGCAGCCACAGGTGAGGTTACGATTCCCATTCCAGAGAACTTTCCTACTGCGACCAGTTTTTCTACCTATCAAATGGATTACGCAGGACATCAGGAATAGCTCATTTGTAAATAAATAAATGCTAAGGCGGGTAATCATCTATTATTTCATTTAGCTTATTGAATACCAGTTGAGCCACTACTTCCGACCCTTCATTGGTAAAGTGGAGGCAATCGTAAAAAAGAATAGAAGATTTAGGCATTTCTTGGGCCAGGTCAATGAGCATGACATCGAGTTCTTGGGCCACTTGCCTACTAACTTCATTATACATTTCGAGGATCTCCCAATATCCCTGTCCACCCAGAGGATGGCAATAATCTAGTTTTGCCAGATTTATTCCTGTAGCATCATCCGTTCCTTCTCCAACTAGACTGGGCTGAGTGATTAGGACCGGTTCGATTCCCTCTTGCTTAGTTTTCAGCATTAAACTTCTAAGGCGATCTGCATATTGTAAGCTATAAGGGATATGATATGCAAGCGAGTTACGAATCTCTTGGTGTGGAACAGCATTCAATAAAGGTAATTCCCTAATATCTGCAGGAGCATGTGATAAGTTCAGCTTTCTAGCCTGAAAAAGACCTTTAAAATTGATAAACAAACTAACTACTTCGCTATGATTTTCGAGATAAGTTTTCCAATTGGTGCCCTCTTTCAATAGGGATCGATCAAAATCACTCAGGTCTTTTCGTTCTAATTCGTTGCATCCCAGCATATAAAGAATAATGTCTGGATGTAACTTACCGATATAATCATCTAGTAAAATATGGTGTCCGAATGTCGAGTGTCCATCGAGTCCTGCATTATTGATCCATACATATGGGTGAAATTGCTTGAGCTTTTTTCCCAAGATGGCAGGCCAATCCTTGCCATCAGATAAATAAAAACACTCAGTTGTACTTCCTCCTACAGCAATAATGGAAGTCCATCGATCTTTATCAGGTGGTATGGCCGGCCCCCTGAATCCAAGGAGATTTTTCGTGTGGATAATGGTATCATCAAGCCCTGGAAGCCGATGATTGTAATATTCCATGCTCATGTTAGCAGGGAGAACGATTCTGTTTCCTTTTTGCCGAAAGGGAAAAGGATGGAAAATGATCAGGAACATCTCCGTAAGCACTAAGGCAACTATGATCCCTAACACCAGCACGATCAAATTCTGAACCCCCTGCTTTAGGCTGACATATATCCGTCTCATGTATCTAAGATTTTTTCCTCATTCAATAAGCACATTCGGTTGAAAGTGATGGTGTATTTTCCGCTATAGGTGGGTGTTCCTTTCATATATATCATTTAAAAATAAGCGATCGGAATATATATCTTAATTCTGCTAAGTTTATCAAAATAACATCCCTTCTTAACAATGAAGAAATAATATGCCATATCTTTCTCAGTATTTACAAGCTCTACTGAAGAATATTAACGTTGAACCGATTTATGAAACAGTGGTCCAAATTAACCCGTCTTTTTCTAAGCGGATTTATGATTCATATAATTGCCTGTTCTTCTCCCCCCATAGAGTCAAAGAGTGTACAGGATAAGCCGCCAATCCCTCTCAATTTATTGGAATCTAGTATAAAAAGTCTTTCCCCCGAAGCCGATCCCGAAAAATGGTTGTTGGCGCATATAGATGTAGAAACGACGGGATTATTACCCGGCTATCACGAAATGATAGATATTGGATTAGTTTTAACAGACTTAAAAGGAAAGGTATTAGATAGCCTTTTTCTGCGCATTCAACCGACACATCCTTATCGGATTTCTACTAAGGCAGCAGAAATTAATGCATATGATTCTACAAAATGGGAAAGATTGGGAGCTTTTAGGCCAGAGTTAGCAGTGGACAGCATACTGAACTTTCATCATAAAGTAGCAGGAGATAGACCTACTCTAATGGTAGCATTCAATTCTCATTTCGATCTGGCATTTCTCGATTATCTATTTCGTGAAGCAGGTCATAGCTGGCGGGAAATGTACCATTATTTCGTCCTGGATATTCCCTCTATGGCTTGGAGTTTGGGGTATCGAGATCTTCATTTACAGCGATTGTTAGAGGAACATCAAATAAAGGATGAGCCACATATTGCAGAACAACATACAGGTATTTCTGGCGCATTGGTTAATGTTCGGATTTACCAAAAGCTTATAGAAATCGGAAATATACATTAGTCCCAGGATCACCCCATTTTCTTTAATAGAGGCTAAAATTAATCTGGATTTTTTTGATCTGATGTAATAAGCAGAAGAAAAGGTAGACTATTAACATATCATTTATCTACCTAACACTTTCATCATGCTAAAAAAAATTCTTCTTTCCTTGGGTTTAATGTGTCTCCTCCTAGTGTTGACCATATTAGGACTCATTCTTTTCCCTAGTGTTTCTTATGCAAACGTAACTAAAATAGGTGCTATTCACATTCATCATCAACACACATTAGCGCCTGAATGGACTTCTATTATCCAACAAGCTTCTGAAGCGCGTGAATTAGCAGAAATTTATAGAGAAGATGTTACGATTGATTTGTGTATAGATACATCTTCTTTCTACAACTGGATGATCCGTCAGATATTTAGAGAGGAAGTCTTTGCATTGGGCTTTGCAAATAAAACGGTGATCCAGTGCGAGGCTAATCCCAAAGAAAATTACGCCAAAATCAATGGAAGAAAACGAAAATTGGATGAACTATTGACCCATGAATTTATCCATAATGACCAATACAATATTTATGGATTTAAGACATTGCGATTTCCCTTTTGGAAATTAGAAGGTTATGCTAGTTATATCATGGTACATCCTAATCACCGTAGGCCATTGACCCAAATGATTCCGCTACTGTTGGAAGAAAAAGGGAAAGGCTCGACGCATTGGGACTGGTTAGAATTAGGGGATGGAACGGGAACAACCATCAATTACTTCCAAAGCAGGCTCCTCGTTCGATATTTGATGGAAGAAAAGGGAATGACCTATGATGAGATTATCTCAGATACCACGGCAGAACAAATACATTATCAGGACATGATTCATTGGTACGAAGCTCAAACAGACTACATTAAAAAAGGACTAGAAAAGCATCACTGAACGAAATCAGCAAAAACCTTTCTGGCGTAGGAAAGACTCTGTTGATGAGCTTTGATTGCATCCATCGTGTGTGGAGATTTTTCCTCTACTGCCTGTTCCAATACCAGATGAGGGTTAATGTTATGCGAAAGAAGGTCTTCTGCTAATCGTTCATAATCTATATCCCCCTCACTAAATGCCTCGGTCCAAATGCCTTGCTGAGATTGGCGTAAGTGTAGTTCTTCAATTCGGTCCCTATACATTGATACGATATCAAACAAAGCGACCTGCGAATCTCCTGATCCTCTATATATCCAGTGTGCATCCAGACATAATCGAACGTTTTCCTTATCTGTAGCATTCATCATATGGTGAAATTCTCTGGCACTATTTTTCATCTCCATATCGTGGTTGTGGTAGGCTAATTTAATACCTAACGCACGCAGTTTCTGTCCAAGGGTATTAAGGGCTTTGGCTTGGAGGGTTAATTGTGCATCCGTTTTGGTTGCTTCCCCTCCCCATTTAATTGGAGAAGGATTGGTGACAAAAATGTTAACTCCTTTTCCTTTCAAGGATGTGGCCATATCGACCACTGCTTGAATACTTTTTTCTGCTTCTTGCTCCTCGTGTAAGACAGAGTTGACATAAATAGAATGAGAGCTTAGCTGAAATTGGGTTAATAATGGGAAAAGCGTATCTATTTCATCAGGGGCAGCTATTAATGGTTCAAATCCGTCTAATCCCATAGAGGCCATTTCCTGGAGGCTTGTCTTCATAACGTCTTTCCATTCCTTCCCTTCACGTCGAAAGAAGGTAAACCAGGGATATTGTTGGCAGGAGATGTGGGGGTGTGCCAATAGGTCAGAACCAGCCTTTAGGTAGGGGGCGAGAAAAAGCGATCCACTGAATAGACCTATAGAACGAAGAAGTTGGCGTCTGGTTTGCATAGGATGTAGGATGAAAATTGCTCAACAGTAAGATAATATATTTTTTTATGTTGAAATACTGTTAGCTATCACTTCTTCAGCAGTCATTCCATACAATGGGGGGGTATTCACTCCTAAGATGGCCAAATACATATATAATTGGCCTCGATGATGAATTTCGTGCTCTACCAATAAACGCATCCATTTCCAGGTTGTAATATTATTTCCCGATGGTGTTTTACATTTACGAAGCAGATCATCATCACTTAAGCTTTCCCATATAGCCACGGATTCATGGTACATTTGATCGTAATATGCAATTACTTCTTCATATCCCGAGGCATATGCTAATCCACATCCTTGATATGCGCTCTCCTTCAATTGAATGGTTTCGGAGAACATATATCGCTCTATATTAGCTAAATGTCTGATCAAATCGCCTATCGTAAATTTCCCTTCCTGATAGGTCCATTCTATTTGTTCTGCTGGGATGTAGGGGAACAATCGACGAGTTCTGCCTTTTACTTTGGCATAATATGTAAGGAAAGAGGGGATCGTAGTAATTTCCATGGCGTAACATATTTCTTATAATTTAATCAATAAGAAATAAAAGATAAACTGAATGCTGGATTTGGAATCGCAAGGGTAATTCTGAGGTAACTAGATTTAAGGAAGTTGATGACGACTCTTATTCAATAATAGTATCGAATTTAATTTACTCTCCCTTATTCCTGTATTAATAAATACCGAACAGTTTAAGTGTTCTATTTTGTCAGCTCAAGAATCCAACTGGAAATTTCATTCAAGGCCACTGGAGAAAAGGTCTGCTCTATCACAGCATACTCACTTAAGGCTCCCGTTTCACTCTCCTGAAATAGATGATTCAAGCCAGGCAATTCTTTGACCGTAACTTGTTCATTACCTCCTTTTTCCAATGCTTGTTGGATAGCCTCCAGGTTTTCCTTAGGTGTAACCTGTAAATCTTTCTCCCCATTGAGCGCAAGAACTGGACAACTTACCTTTTCCAGGGTAGGAGCAGGATCGTATTTGAGAAAATACGTCATCCATGGCGTATTAAACATGTCGACAACGGTCTTTGTATGTTCTTGCTCACTCAAGCCTGATTGAGTTAATATTTCTGGATCTTCTGAAATTCTTTGCTTTACATATGCTTCTATAGATGGTTTGATATCCTCCTGCTGCTCTGCCTGTACAACAATATTCGTGAGTTGTCGGTAGTCTTTCACAAGGACATCGACCACTTCTTCGCTAGTTCCATTTGCAGCAGAAATTAATCCTGTTTGCTTGACCAGAATCTCGTTACCTTGAATTCCGGTACCTGCCAGCAGGACTAAAAAGGCTACACCTTCTGAAGTAGTGGCAGTCATAGGAGCAATAAGACCTCCTTCACTATGGCCTATGAGTCCAATCTGGTCATGATGAATTTCTTGTCTGCTTGTTAAATAAGCTACTGCACTCTTCGCATCAGTAGCAAAATCCGCTGAGGTGGCAGAACCAAAATCACCTGTCGATGCTCCTACTCCTCTATCATCATATCGCAGTACAGCGATTCCTTGTTGGGTTAAATGATCAGCGATCACTAAAAAAGGTTTGTGATTGGCGATTTCCTCATTTCTATCTTGAGGACCGCTACCCGAAATTAATACTGCTGCGGGGAAAGGGCCTGAACCTTTGGGTAGGGTCAAGGTTCCTGCTAAGGTGATGTCTGCTGCTTCATTTGGGAAAGTTACTTCTTCTTCGAGATATGGATATGGTTTTTCCGGGTGTTGAGGTCTGTTTACTACTTTCTTCTCGATTTCTTTCCTTGTTAAAATTAAGGGCATTTGTTGTCCCATTTGAGTGAAGGTACCTTTAATCTCTCCCTCTTCCAGTGCTCCTGAATAAACGATATTTAACTTGTCGACTTTGAAGGTGAGTGTATGATCCTCAAAACTGGTATAAGATACTGGAATTCCATTTGCTCCCTGATCAGGGCTATCTAAGGTGGAAGTTAAACTATCACCTGCTTCATTCACATGAAGGACAAGACGTAACTGCATACCTTGAATATCCAAGGCTCCGTTCCATTGGCCGGTAATATCCTGAGAAAAGCTGTTGCTACAAATTAGCATTACAATACAAAAGGTAAAGATAAATTTCATAGGGATTGATTGAAGTTGACTTTATTAGTTGAAAGAACTCCTCATTTCTTACAACTAATGATAAGAAAATTTATATGAAATAGAAGATAATTCAAGATGATGTTGCATAGGGGAGTCTTGGCTAGTATAAAGCTTTACTCAAGCCTGGCTTGAATTGGGAGCTTTGGTTCGATATCTGTTGAAGTGATAGAGGAGTGGGATAAACTGTCAATTGTTTTCATTACTGTTATTAGGAGTTGTTTTTAAATGCAGAGGAGTTAACTGATTTTTTGGTCGCCCTGAGAACTCGTTTTTCTAGTGATGAATGCTTTTTCTTTGGGTATAATTGTCTAGCTCTTCCACCATATCCTGCCAGAAAGTAGAAGCGAATCTTCTGGAAAACATACCTACATGGCCTATTTTTTTATCATTTAGCCCTTCAGGAGAATAAGTTTTTCTTCTGATTTCAGCATTGGAATAATTTGTTAACATGTTTTCGATGGTCGTTTCATTTGCTATAGGGTCATCTGAAAATTGAACTGATAGTATCCTGGCAGAGATCTGATTATAGTAAGTAGGAATCCCTTTTGCTTTGAATTCGGGAAGAAAGTAAGTAGGATGTTTACACCATCGACCCCATTGTAACGCCGCTCCTTTGGGTAAATCTTCCCCAAAAGCAACCCACTTCATTTTAGCATATCCAAACACATGACACATTATTGGTACCAAACAAAATAATCCTAGAGGTGTCTTGAACCATTTGTAGGAACCGCTTAAATGTTTCCAATAACCTGTAGAAACTGACAGAAAAATGAGGTGTTTGAGTTGGGCGTAATTGTCCATGAGGCCTAACAGCTGACCTCCCATGCTATGGCCTATCACCGATGTAGGAAGATGTGGAAAATGATGTAGCAACCAATTATATGCTGCTGGCATATCCAATTGGCCCCATTGTAGACAAGTGGCAGAAAAATTTTTTAAGGATTCTGGTGCTGAAAGACCGATTCCTCTGTAATCATAAGTAAGACTTACATAGCCTTTCTTGGCTAAAAAATTGGCGAAATTCGAATAAATGGATTGTGGAAGACCTATTCCCGTATTTATTATGACTGTTCCTTTGGGCTGATCTTCTGGTTCCCGGATAATTCCTGTCAGGGTATATCCATCTTTGGTGTTAATATGAATAGTGTTCTGTTTCATACCCAGTAAGTACATATCAAAAGAAATTGGTACTACCAAATCATATCATTTTTCGTATATAGCTCCAGTAATCTCCAATATTTATCTTTAAAAATATCGAATTCTATATCCTGCTTACCCTGATATTGTCGACTTATATGATACAGTACTTTAGAAGGCTTCCTGAAATCCTTACATGCAAAATAAATATCTCTTGAACTATCAGCGGTTTCTCGCCCAATATTTAAATACCCTTCATAATCAGGTAATTGACTTGTGATCTCTTCTTCTATCTGATGGAGTAAGGTATAGGTGGATTCATCTGGCATTCCATTATGTGCCGTTCCGTCATACTTGATTTCGATGGTAAGAATCCATGGATGAGAGGCTTTACTATCCCAATGAAGTAATTTACTGTTCATCGTAGCAAGGAGTGGTTTTCCATTGTTAAGGGTTGCTTCAAAGATAGAATAATCATCCTCTACCGTATCAAATCTGAATCCATCGTATTTTTCAATGAATTCTTTTTCTCTCCAGATAAGAAAATCTTTGAGTTTATGGATAGGGATAAGTTCTTTTTCTGCTGCTTCTGGCCCTATTACATTTACTCGATCTATTGCTGTCATGAATCGTAACTCTCCGAGGTAGTTATCCAAAAATATGTAGGTACCGTTGATAATGGTAGATTCATCTTCGAACTGAAAATCCTGATAAACTACGGTAATATCAATCTCATCTGGAAACTCCACTAACTCATTGGGATAGAAGGCCAGGTTGTCTTTTCCGAACACATAATTCTCCATTCTGATTCCTAACTGATCGATATCAATGGAGGACTTCAATGGAGAGAATTTCCATCCTTTAATTATTGGTGCTGCCTGGACCAGTTCTTCAATGAAGACGATATTTTTTATATTTCCATCAGGAGTAAAGACTAACTCTACTGTGTCATCATCATACATACCTGTCAGGAAAAAGAACCCATCCTTAAGTTCGGATAATTTCGGAGACATACGGTCGAAAAATACCTTTTCTATGTTCTTGCCACTGTTAACAGCGCGATAAAATGTTCTTTCATGTTTAACAAACCAATTCCAAAAATCTTCATAAGTCTTAATGGGAGTATCTCTTTTACCAAATATTTTTTGTATCAAACTCATATTCAATCCAATCCACTTATGCTAACATTTGTCCTTTTACAATAATCCTCTTTCCTTAGCTTTTGTTGTATATAGAATAAATACCTACCTATCTACAGTAAAAAAATTATCTATCCTCAAGCCGATAAACGAACTTTAATCCACTCCAATCATCATCTATCGCAGCAACTTTCACATCTACCAGTCCTGATTCGAGCAAAAATTCCCGAATCATATCTCTCTTTAGATCTGTTTTAATAGAAGATTTACCTTTGGGCCAACTAATCCACATCATACCATTCTTTGTTAAGGCGGCCTTATATGTTGGAATAATTCTCTTTAATTCTTCAGAAGTAGTGCAAAATAAGTGAATAAAATCAGCTTTTCCTTCTACAGGCTCTGGCAATTCTACTGTTCCGTTTGGAAAATCGATGAATAGATCGAAGTAGTGTTCTGGCCTTTGATAAAAAAGAAGATGAAAATGATCTTTGATTCCCAACTTCCTGGCGAGGGGGGTTCCGGAGTATCCTGAAGGCATAAGATTATTGTTCTGGGTTAAAAAGGTCTATCGTATAGTCGAGTAAAGTTATATTTCCGACTTTTCCATGACCTGGAATGATGTGTTCCAAATGAGGATAGGTCTGCTTAATAGTAACAATATTATCTACCGTATGTCCTTCTCCAAAGAAGCGATTAACTACTTTTTTTTCACCGACAATTAGTACTAAAGAATCTTTAAATTGGCACCCTAAGGCAAGTAAGAAGACCGACAAAAGATAGAGAAGTGGTTTCATGAGTCTGTTTAGCATGTTCTCTAAAGTTATATTCCATTTTTCTTTGTTCCAATGGGCAAGATGCCTGTTAAAGGAATACTTAGTGGGCTGTAGAGAGTGAATATATATCCATTATACATCCCTTTTTAGGATAACTGTTATAATATTGATTCCTTAAATTCTCATAAACTTTTTGCTCAGACAACGTTATTAATTTGTCATACGATTAATTGTTTCTTTCAGGAGTCGGTTAAACTCCTCCGGCTTCTCAATCATAGGATAATGCCCTGTAGCATGAATATCTACTATTTTATAATCCGCTCCTGTTTCATCCAGGCCTTCTGTGTAGGTAGGAGTAGCATCACTATTAATGAGGTAGAGCGGTTGTTCCAATGCAGCTAATCGCTGAGGCTCTTTTTCGGCATATTCAAACAAGGAGATTAATACAGCAGTAGCTATGGCTGAGTCGCTATGAGCAAAGTCGGACATGACTCGAACTTTTACTGCGGTATCAGTACTGGAATGGAAAAGTGTATTTTCTGCATAGGCAGGAACTATTTGAGAATAATTCGTTTGAAGCATGTCCATGAATCCCTCAATTTCAGCAAGCACTTCCTCTGTTAATTCCATCCCCACATCTTTGAAGGTATCCACCCCAATCAGACCAATCACTTTCTCATTTAGGAGTGCTGCCTCCAACACTACATCACCACTCATAGAATGTCCGATAAGAATGATATTCTTCAATGAGAGTTGGTCAATTAAGGTAGATATATCTTCTCCATATCTTTCTATGGTCCAAGCGGTTCTATTTTTTCCCGACTGACCGAAGCCAGGAAGGTCAACCGTAATTACTTTATAATCAGATTCTAAGGTGGTTAATTGATGATCCCAATAGGATTGATCAATATTCCACCCATGAACGAACACTAAGGTAATATCTCCTTTTCCGTATTGGCGGTAATTCATGCTTACCCCATTAAGTAGAATGGAGTCAGTGAGAGGAGTAAGAGTAATGGGGTCGGCGACAGCTTCATTGGTACGCTTCTCCTCATTCCTACACGCACATAGAAATATAATATAATACAAGAGCACATTTGCCATTAGTATAGGTAATGTTACCGTTGGGACATTTCTTAGCATAGTGAGATGAGTTAATTTGGCTGACTTAAGATATAACTATTTAGCATCACTTTAAGGTGATCTTACTATATACAAATGCCCAACAGATCATATTGTCTTGTTGGGCACGGTATTTAAAAAAAGGGGGATATAAACAAAAAGGTATGGTAAAAACCGTTTTATTGAGCTAAGTCATCTGCTTCTTTGGCAGCAGTTATCGCATTTGCTATGGCTACTTCCGCCTCTTCCATGGCTGCAAATACCATCTCAACACTGGCAACTGCATATTCTTCCGCATGTTCGGCTTTACTACGAGCTCTATCAGCAGTTCTTTGGGCTTTGAATTCTTCTACTTTAGTCTGGAAATTAGCTTTAGCTTCTTTGGCTTTTTCTTGAGCACTATCAAAGGAAGCTTTGACATTATCGACTTTCTCGTTCACAGAGGCTTTCATCTCCTCATGTTTCGATTTGATATTTTCCTGTAATTCATTGGCTTTTGCTTTAGCATTGTCCAGGGCCGTACTAAATTTTTCCTGTAGTGTTTTAATCGTTTCACTCATAATTAGGGCGATTGGTAAGTATAATGTGGTTAATGACCGTTTAAATTATATCGACCTAAATGTATAGTAGAAAATAAAGAGTATCCTTGAACTAGTTCAAGAAAAGAACTAACAGGAAAATTTAATCATGAGGTAAAGCTAGTCGGGACGTTTACCGACCACTAATGCATGACCTCCAGCTTCCACAAATGCTTCCCGTTTAGCATAGATCCTATGAGCCTCAAGGATAGCTTCGAATAAGGCTGGATCTCGATGTTTTATGTGTAATATGTGGGATTCGTTCTGATGCATAAAGGTGCGGGTGGAAATGATTTCTATATCTATAAGGCCCATTTCTTTCCAAAATGCTTTGGCTTCTGTTACAGTAGGATAATAACCTTCTTGAAATCCTTGTGGTTGGGCGTTATGAAATGTTCCTTTTTCACTTACCTCCCTAAAATTGTCCACATTTACTTGCTCGGGTTTTTACTGCCGCTTTATAAATAATTCCAGACAAACCTGAAAACCTGGGGATGATGCCAATGAGGATGACTCCATTTCGCTTACATACTCTCATGATTTCCCGTCCAGCAGCTAATCGATCTTGTTCAGATACTAAATGATAAAATGGACCGCAACAAAACACAGCATCAAACTGGTCAGAAGCTAGCATAGAAAGATCCGTAGCATTGCCTATATGGAAATCCCTTTACATGATCTGATAAGTCTCTTTCTTTCATTTGTTGTTTAGCGATATCTATCAAGCGAGGGGAAATATCTAGCAGCGTGATTTGATATCCTATTTCAGCAAAGGCGATTGCATTTTTGCCTGGGCCAGATCCCAGATCCAATATGTGTGAATGATCAGGGATATAATCTCTTACAATGTGTAGTACCTGAAGCTGTTCTAATATTCCTGCCGGAGTATCCAATCTTGCCCATTCGTCAAACTGGGCATAGTAATTCCTGATTTTGTCGAAAGTATTCATGATGATAGGTGTTTGAGCATTTCATTAAATTCACTTCTCCATTCAGCATGCGATCTCCACCTGAGGGATGGTCCATTACCCAAATGACGAGGGATTAAATGAAAATGTGCGTGAAATACAGTTTGTTGAGCCATGCTGCCTGAGTTACTGATGATTTGAACATGCTCCATTCCCAATTTACGCTGATACATGCTCGCCACACGCTTTACCGCTACTATCAAGGCTGTCAATTCTTCTTCTGGTATATCAAAAATATTGGTGTAATGCAGTTTTGGAATGATTAAGGTATGATATCTGGTCATGGGATGAATATCAAAAAAAGCATAAACGTTGCCATTTTCATATACCTTCCATGATTCTGCTTCTCCACTGACAATTTTACAAAATATACAGTTTTCCATAGGATGGAGGAATGTTGAGCGGCTGACACATATTCTCCTTTGAAAGGAAGAAAGAAAATGATTAATAGCTTACAAATTAAAAACAAGTTAAGGAGAATTATATGAATTATATTGAAGTCAAACCTGAAGTGATGTTAGGGAAAACTGTTATTAAGGGACCAAGATTAACAGTAGAATTAATACTTGAAGATCTTTCTGTGG
Organism: Bacteroidia bacterium; assembly: GCA_965262565.1. GTDB lineage: Bacteria > Bacteroidota > Bacteroidia > J057 > J057 > CBDHFQ01. The sequence continues at coordinate 439,947 of CBDHFQ010000007.1, read as the reverse complement.
GTAAAAATATAGATGATGTGTTAAAATCCTAGCCTAGACTTTCTAAAGAAACTGTTTGGGCTGCCTTGGCTTTTGCGGCTGGGGCATTAAAGAGGAAGGAAACTGGCTATTGAGTAAGTTTATTAACTATCTTTTGCCTTGTGCTTCAATACCTTTTTAATCAAAACAATCTGCCCCAAGTGATAATAACTATGTTCGATGATACCTTGAATATTCCTGTAATAGTTGCCATATTTTTCCTTCTCAAACGTATCCCACAAGCTTGATTCCGGCAATTGTTCCACCAATACAGCGAACCTATCTACCTCTATCCACATTTCTTCCAGGAACTTTTCCCATTCTTGTTGCGACTGAATCTCCGGATGATCAAAGCTATACTTATCTGAAGCATCTAGCTTGTTTCCTTCCAGTACGTTGATAACAGCCCTCACATAATAATGTATGTGGTAGGAAAGCGCCAGAATAGAATTGAGTCCATATAATTTTGTGTTGGCCTGCTCCCAACTTACATCTGATAATTGTTCCTTTAAGCCTGTATAAGTCACAGTTGAACCCTCATATAGGGCTTTGAAAGCGTTGGATAGTTGTGGGGAAAGGCTCATATGAACATACGTTGGTGTTAATTGTTTAAAGATAATAGTGATAGAGCGCTGACGCTTTAAATACGATCTAAAGTTATAATTTTTTATACATAATATAGGTATCCACGAATCCAAGCGTTGAATGATTAAAGCCGTTAGGAGTTGTGCCAATGATGCTAAAGCCAAATTTTTTCCATAAGGCTACAGCTCCATCATTTGTACTAACGACTACATTAAATTGAATGGCGTGATATCCGCATTCTTTAGCGAAGAAGATAGAATGTTCACAAAGCTGCTTTCCTATCCCTTTTCCCTGAGCTGCAGGATGAACCATATATCCACAATTTGCAATGTGGCTTCCCAGACCTAGGTAATTAGGTCTAATAATGTAAGTACCTGATACCTGAGCATCTTCCTCGGCCACAAATGTGCGTATATTTTCGCCAAACCAAAGTTTTTTTAGGTCGGATTTCGGGGTTTTAGGGTCAAAGACATAAGTATCACCGGATCGAATGACTTCCGAAAAGATATTCCAAACGCTATCATAGTCATGTTCAATAGTAGCTGGTCTGATGTTGAGGAATCCCATATGATACACGTAGGCTAGTAGATTAATCTCCCAGAAAATAGCCATTAAATGAATGCAATGGTAGTTTTGCTTTACTTAATTAAACATTGGGAAGTGCTACCCAATTAGCACATCTTTTCCATTTGAAAGTGATATTCTGTTTCTCCCACCACCTTAAAGCCTTGAGTTTCACAAAAAGCGTTCGCCCGGTAATCGTTCCCTATCAATCATTTTTTCTATGATACTTGAAATCCCTGAGGTCGATATCGTTCCAATAGGGCTAAGGTTTCCTTCGATTGTTCTAAATGCCTTTGTTCATGCGCAACAATAATATCAAAAGCTGTTTCCAAGGTATACAGAATATGTTTATTGGCAGGAGAAGCGATGACGGTTTTCTTTGTAAGAAATGGTTCAGAGGATTGAATGTGCTGGGTGAGCTCCTGCTGATGTGTAGTAAATCGTTCCAATATATCCTCTGATATGTGGCTGGAAGAGGGCTCCCAAATAGGAAAGGTTTTCATCTTTTTACTTCGATCAGGAGTAGAAGCATTGAGTATCGTTTTTCCCATAAAAGAGACTAGAAACCCAACGCTAGCCATAAAGGGTTTTGGGTAGCTTCCCGTTTTTAATTGATCCAGGATCGGAAAGTAGGTTTGGTTAATGACAATAAGGTGGTCTATATTTTGGCCAATACTCCACTTATCTGGCTGAGGTTTCCAGTTCATGGCTTTATTACTTAAATGACCGAACAGATCTTGAAAAGCCTGGGTAGTTTTGTTTATTTGATGTGTCCAACGATCCATAGCTGATATATGTTAATCAATGATGTTAGCGTAGCTTATTGGAACAAAACTCTCAGCTTTCCACCACATTATTCTTGGTATACACCAAGATATTAAATGCGGATGCTATTGATCAACTTACTGAAATTCGTAGCATCTATTCTCAGATAGGAAGCGAGATCTTTTTGAGAGACAAGGCCCAGCAAATGCGGACTTCTTTGAACAAAGGACCTAAAGCGCTCTTCTATATCGAAGGCCATAAGTTCATAATATCGATGTACCATACCGATGAGGAATTGCTCTGTGGCTTTTCGAAACATAGTCTCGATATCTCTGTATTCCTTCATCAATTCCTGGTGTTTTTCATAGGGAATTCTTAGAAATTTGCTGTCTGAAATAGTTTCTAAATAGTAATTGGAAGGGGTTTGATTGAAAAAGGAATCTGGTATACCTGTAAATGAGGGAGCATAGGTAAAAGCGAGGACATGTTGTTTATTGTCCTTTAGATAATAGGACTTTTGAATACCTTCTACTACATAATACCAATAGCGTTCTGTTTCTCCTGGAGCTGTCATGATGGTCTTTTTAGGCAATTCGTACTCGATCCAATGAGTTACATAAGCCTCTAAGATGGGGTCATCGACTTTGTGGATGGCGGAAAGAAATGCTTTCATGAGTTCTATGTTTGTTTACCAATCTCACTTAAATTTTGTTGAATTGAAGATATCTTAAACTTCTATCACCTCTGTGAATATCAAAAGTAAATCCTTTCGGCTCATTCTCCACATCCATCTGAAAACGAATGATAGCAAAGGATTTTTGATCCCTTTGCCCATAATATAAGAAGTGGGTTTAGATAAAATATAATAAAACAGAGATGATGGATAGGAATAAGTTTTTCATGAACGAAGGGGAGTATTGTTGAATCAGGTGCATATCGAAAAGGATAAGTTGTGTGTTGAAGGGTCGATGATTCATGACTCTTTTATCCTATAGTAAGTTATGATCCCCAGATTGACAATCATTAACTCATCAACTTTTATATAATGGCTGACGATGGTTCATTGGCCTAAAAAATATCCCTGCTTTCCCCTCGCGACCTAATCTCTATCCAATCATGCTTAAAGTTCAAAGACCTGGCCTTCTTCTGCAATATGATATCCCTTTCCCTCTACCTCCTGTATTGCCTCGCTAGAAGGTTGTAACAATGGATTGGTATGATTAAGATGGATGAAGTAGATTTTCCTTCGTTCGGTATTGGGTAAGTCGTCAAATAGCTGCATACTTTCTTCTACAAAAGGATGGGGAATTTCCGACATGTCGCGATTCCCTACTTCCCCATTCTTAAAAAAGGTTGCATCTACAAATGCCATATCAACCTGCTTTATCTCCTCTTTAATATCCCTCTCCCACAGATGCCATTTATCGATATCAGGAATGAACAAGGCCTTATGTGAGGGTCCTTCAATGCGAAACCCCACCGTTTCTGTAAATTCTCCCCGATGTGGAACCAACAAAGGAATCACATGTAGATCTTTAGCCAACTGAATGGCTGAATCTGCGGTAAGTTCCTGGATGTTGATATTATTTAAGTTGACCAATTGACTCCAGGGGCCGTTGGTGGTCAGGTAAGTCCGCATTTGAGGCATAGCGAATACGGGAACTTCCTCAGCATTTATCGCTTCTCTTCCTAAATGCATTAATCCAGTGTAATGTCCCATATGGCCGTGAGTTAAGAAAATACCATCAGGTAATTTGAAAGAAGGGTGACCTGCATAGTCAGAGAGCATTTTCGTTTGTTCTTTAATATCTGGCGTAGCTTCGAACATCCATGTCTTCCCTGTTTGTTGTTCTATAATTCCTAAACATGTAACCCTTTTTTTTATTTCTTGATCGTACCAATGCGCCCGACAGCAAGCTTTCATACAGCCGATTTGAGGAAAGCCCGCATCCTGCACATTGCCCAATACTACCAGCGCTGTTTTTTGTATGGCTTCTAAAGGAGCCTTAGACAATGGTTTAGGGGAATGATGTTGATCTACTGCTGGAGATTGGCAGGAAAAAAATAGGGCAACGGATATGATCGATAATAGGAACGAGGGTATTCGCATGAGCTTAATTTGGGGCTTGAACGTAGCGATGGTAAAATTAGCCATTCCCCATTTTATATTATTGGGAATTCCCATACAAATATCTTGCTGCTGCATCTCCCATTTTTCTGTGATCATGCCCCACCTCTGGAACTATGTGCAATTTCCAATGGTATTCGGCTTTAAGTTGTTCGGCAGTAGTTTGTGCCATATCGAAGAAAAACCTTCCCCTTGCTAATCGATGTAATCCTTGTTTGTCGGCACTGCTGGATCGAAGGAAGGTACCATTGGTTTCCTTTTCATTATCCTCTTCTCCCAACAATAGCACAAGTTTTTTGCGAAAGGCCTGGATGAGTGCGGCTGAATCTATAGGGGCATCTTTCAGGCCAAAAGGAAAAGCTTCTTCAAAACTGGGTAAAGTATAGAAACTGGGATTAGCAGCCATAATTCGATCTGCTTTGGAGGTGTGATGGAAAAGGGCCATTCTATGCAATATATGTCCTCCCGCAGAATGGCCGAATATATCATAAGTAGATTGGTTGGAGCTGAGGTTGTTAACTACTGTATCAAATATCCTGTCAAAGTCCTCGAAAATCCATTGTGCTGACTGTTCGTTGATTTCAAAATGGAAGTTCTCTTCGTCAAGTCGTACCATATGAGTCCCTGATATGGGAGTGATACTTTCTCTCAAATTAGAGTGAGCGATTAATCCCCCAAGGTGATAATCTTCAAAGCTATACTTTCTTTCCGGATACATGGGGGATAAGATCAATAGATTGAATTTCTCAGCCTCTTCTATCCATGCATCCCTATAACTATCCGCATTCCTTCCAGCCCCAGGAATCACCCACAGGATTTTTGAGTGGGCTGTAAATGAAGAGGGCCTATAGTAATAGACAGTGATGGAGTTATCCTTACGACCTACTCCCCCTTGCATGATAAAAAAGCCTGAACCTTCTACTATATTTACATCATCAACCATAAATAGTCGTTGGTCCAATAATTTCATATGACAATGAGGACATGTTCCTGGATGTGTAAATGTCAGGTCATCACAAGATTGATTACATGGAGGACAGATATATGTGGTTTTTTCCGTTTTGCAGGAGATAAATATGGCAGCTATAAAGAATATGGAAAGGTGGTAGATATTCATTTCGATATACCTGTTGTTTAGCAAGTGAATGAAAACGATGTACTTAACAAGTTGATAAAAATGCTCTATATATGGGAGAGTAAATTATTTATTACTCGGTTGCATATAGATAGGAAATGTGTATTTTTTATTTCATTCGCTTCATAGGGAAAGAGCGTTCTGTTATAGTTCCATGTTGTTCTCCAGAAACTACAGCTATTAACGAGTCTTGTTTGATGAGGGTGTAGGAAATTCGCTGCGGGAAATCGTGATCAGGATTTTCAAAGACCATTTCTCTATTATTTATGATGCTTTGATGAAAATGGATGGGCCGTCCTTCATTCTGATCGGGAACGCGGGGAATATAGGTAAGCCGATCGTTATCCTGAACGATACTGATAGTTTCGAAGATGATTGTATCATTTTCTTTAATGGAATAACTCAATCCGTAGAACTCATCAGCGCTTTTTTGTATCCAACGTTCGTATACAATCCCTTTTGAGGTATTTCTTTTCCAGGTGCCAATGAGCCATGAGGCTTGTTCTAAGGGGGCGGTAACAGAACAAGATAAGATCGGCAAGAAGAAAAGGGCCCATAGACACAACCAACATATTTTAGGTTTAATGAAGATGTTTAATCTATCCATTAGTATCATATTCAATAGTTAATAAAGAGCAATGATGGGAAAATTACTCAAATGTGTTCAACCTTTGATGGGAACAAGAAACAAATGATATCCATATTATCTCTTGTTCTCCAAATAGCCCTCATTAATAATATTTAGGTTATTGGCATGTGTATGTATCCCTAATTCTGAAAGACTGATGATAATTTCGCTTAATATCTCACTTCTTAATTCCCATGACCTGGCGGGAGAATTGGTCCATACCGCAACCCAGCATTTCACATACTCTCTATGAGTTTCCATCACCCAAAAGGAGGGCTCTTCTATTGCTTCCGCAAATCTGTTGTGCTTAGCTATATCCAAAGAAACCTTTTTTACGATCTTTAAATTGGCACTTGGTTCTACTGTGAATTCTACGTGACTCCAGTGCCAACTGTCGAAGAGGGTATAACTTATCAATCTTTGAGTAAGCATTTGTGTATTAGGAATGATCAATCTACGCCAATCCCAAAGCTTTATTACTGTACTGGTTGACGTAATATCTTCTATTGTTCCATAATGGTCATCAATTAATACCGTATCTCCTATATTGATTTTTTTAGAAAATGTAATGACTATGCCTGATAGAAAGTTTTCTACAATTGGTTTTCCTGCTATACCTATAATGATCGCAGAGGAGGTAATAATGATAGATACAATCGCCTGAGGAAACTTGTCAATGTAGGGAATAATAATGACAGCCGCTGCTAATAATATAAGTAATACATAAAAAAGACGAGTAAAAATCGAAAATCGCTTCTTAAGCCCTCTTTTAGCCCGTTTTCTGAAGTTCTGTTTAGGATGCTGGAGAGGACTTTGAGTTAACACAGGATTAACTTTTTGTATATCGTTAATGTATGCCTCCCGTCTTCTGAGCCATCGACTTAGGGCCAACTGGACTGTAAGAACGGTCAGAACTATAATGATAAATACCGTCCCGAAAAATTGATATTCCATTTTACATATTTTTAATCTAGGCCCAATGACTTATTCTCTATTGAATTAACGATGTTCATAGCGCTTCTTACGTAAGTTTATTGGTATGAGTTAATCCCTTCCTGGATCTATCCATGTAAATATTTTCCAGTAGCTTTCTATTTTTAGCACAAAGAGATTAGGGGTAATATTTTCGGCTTGAGGGTAAGAAATGGATGATTGGTTTTGAACTTTAATTACAATATACCAGCCTCTTTATCCGCTAGCTATTCTTGAATTACATTAATATAATATATTGAATGTAAGCACTGGTCTCCATTTTATCCAAAATTAAGCCCATCCCCCCGATAAGTAGTAGCCGTTTGGAGCTTGCCTCCTTCCAGCAAATATAATTGGTCGAAGCGCTCACATAATTCCCCAGCTTTAGCATGTCTGAGGAAAATAGGATCTCCTATGTCCAAATCCACCGTAAGTTGTTTAAATCTGATGGGAGTTTGGACCTCTCCTGCTCCTTCTAATTTATCCAATTGGCCGAACTTAGGTAAATGAATTTCTGGTGCTTTTGTGTGTTCTACCGCTCCTGAAGCAATAAATCCGCCTCCATGACAAGTGAAAATATTATCGGTGGGTTTTCTGACGATTTGAACCGCATAAAATAAGGCTGGATGTAAGTCAAAGTTGGTATAATCATCAAATAAATGGGAGCAATAAAAGCCTGAGCCTATGGTTACTTCACTCACCACTTCTTCTGTTATCGTTGATTCTACACTACCGGTTCCTCCACCATTGACAAATTTCAGGTGAAACCCATTGGCACGAATTAACTCAACTGCTAACCTTCTCTTTTCCTTTAATTTACTAATAGAGCGCTTTTTAAGGGAGCGTACGATATTATTTTTGATTCCAGCGCCTGATACCTGATCCCCTACACCCGCAATTTGAGCTTCATATCCCATGATGCCTTCTAATCGGACATAATCTAACCGCTTGATATGCGTTAAGAGAAGTTCCAGGTCTTTTATATTCGAAATACTGGAACGCCACACGCCAAATCGAAGTCCGGGATAATCGTCTGACAGATCTATGTCAATACAAATTGGGAGTGGTGTGCGTAGCTTTTTTCCTGCGTCATTAATTAGGTCCACATGTTCTTTAGCGTCTACCATAAAGTAGATGTGTTTACCCTTTAACATAAGCTGTCCTATCGCTTCTAACAGTTGCCGGTCTACAATAGGATATCCCATTAATAGGTCATCGAAGCCTTGTTGAGCTAAATGTAGTGCCTCCTTGCCGTGGTAAGTCATGATCCCTTGAAACTGAGAATGATGTGCCAATATGATGTTCATAACCTCCACACATCTTAATGATTTAGAGGCAACTCTGATCTGTTTATTGGCAGCTCGTTTAAGGTTGATGTCGATATTTTTTCTAAGCAGATCGAGGTCCAGGACGGCATAGGGGAAGGTCAATCCACCAAGTCTTTCCTTGTAATATAGATAATCTCTCATGTTAGTGTACCAAAGACTTACCGATAATAGTTTCCATATATGGACTCATAAATAGTTGCTCCGGGTCGTGTTGATCTCTCAGCAAACTAAAATCGTCAAACTTTGGATATAAGCGGGCAAATTCCTCGGCTGTTCTGGTGTGAATTTTCCCCCAATGCGGTCGCCCTTCATACGCTTTGAAAATGGCTTCTATCGCAGCGAAATAGTTGTGAAACTTCTTTTTGTTGTAGGTATGAACGGCGATATAAGCTGAATCTCTTAGGTAGGCTGGGCTGAGGTAAATATCATCCCCTTTGACAAATCTATTTTCTATGGGAAACATCACGTCGAGATTATGGGTATTGATCCAGGAGATCATCTCTTTCTTAACGTCAGTATATGCTTCAATGGGAACGTTGTATTCCATTTCGTTGAATCTCACGATTCTGGTGGTCGAAAAAACCTCGAAACTTCTTTTAACCTTCCTGAAATCGTCTATAGTGGATGCAGCAAATCTGCTGATTCTATGAGTTAATGAGGGAATTCTGTACGATAATTCACAAACGGCTTTTAGCGCATAATTCTCTAACAACACTTCTTGCAGATACTCTTTGAATGATCCTGAACTAGCTGGAGCGTTCGAAAGATTCAATTCTTTCGTCATCACATAAGGAGTATTCGGAAACCAATAAAACTCAAAATGTCTGTTTCGGGCGTTATATTCTTGATAGGAAGCTATTACCTCATCTATCCTTCTCTTTTGAACGTTAAGCTCCAGATGGTAGGAAGGAACACACTGCAAGGTGATTTCTGTTAGCACCCCAAATAGTCCCATAGATAATACGACCGCCTTAAATAAATCGGGTTGATCATCTACAGCGCAGCTAATAAGCTCTCCTAATCCATTGATAAAGGTAATTTTTCTAACCTGAGTACATAAATTACCAAATGCGGTTCCCGTTCCATGAGTTCCTGTACTGATAGCACCTGCAATGCTCTGTACATCAATATCCCCTAAATTTTCCAATGCCAGCCCTTGTTCATGTAGGAGCTTATTAAGGGTATGTAATTTCGTTCCCGCTTTAACTGTGGCTTGTTGAGTAGTTGGGTCAATGTGGACGATGCCTTGGTAATCGTCTAATGACACGAGAAATTCATCGGTCTTGGATAAAGGAGTAAATGAATGACCTGTACCAATGAGGCGTACCTTTTTCTTTTGGCTCACCGCCTGCTGGATAATGAGGGAAATCTCTTCGATGCTAGTAGGGCGAAAGATCTGTTCAGGCTGCCACTGTAGATATCCTGACCAATTTTTCATGTGTAGTGTAGTTTATCAAAAGATAAGGAATCCAGGGGGAAGATTGAACACAAATGTCAAAGAATATCTGAGCCAACATATGCCTGATGATGAATTTGTTGAAAAGTAACTCAAAAAGTTGGCAGATGACCATGTCTATAAGCTTATATTTTAAAGGAAGATGTATACTTTTTTATTTTCAATTTTTGTTAATGATTTGATCACCTCCCTATCATGTTTGCTATATATAATTGTTTCATAGATTCATAGATTTTAAGTTTTGTTATTTTCATATTAAGAATAAATACGTAATCACTGATCCGTAATTAGGCTGTATGATACCGAGGTTTACACGAGGTCCGAAAAGCACAATCTTCTACATGAAGGGATTAATTTAGAATTATTAATTTGATCATTATCAGTTTTTTATATAAAAAATGTATCATCCTTTATAACAACTTAACTTATTTAACAACTCATTTCAATTACACTAACCATTTTATTTTATGAATTTAGAAAATCCAGTAACCGTAGGTACTCCCATTGGAGTTGATGAATCAAACGGAACCAATGGCTTTACTCAAGCTGAAGCGCTTATGACGGATGATGTTATTCTCACTGGGATGATGTCTGAACTTCAAAGTACTGAAGTCGAGATGGCCCCTGCTTCAGGTCTTGCTTATGCAAGTTGGGTCCATGGTAGTGATATTCATATCGAACGCCCAGATCGTTTGAATTGGATGTACCGCCAAGGATTTGGTACTCAGCTTAACGGTAAAGCAGAAACGACTAATTGGTTTCACTTTGCTATTCCAACACCGGTAATTGTAGAAGGTGTGAGATATAAGCTTGATTCAGTTTTACTTAGATTTACTACTCAATCTGTTGAATCTATCGTTCGCCACATTCATGTTTACGATGGGAATATTAAAATTGCTTCTCATGACAATGTAAATCTTACTGGTTCTCATGGCCTTAGGCGCTTTGGTGTTCCGAATGATCCACAAATTTTTTGGGGAGTCGGCATTTCTATTGGGGTACAATTCCTTAGAAATAACCGTAATATGTGGTTCATTGCTGCTGGTGCTGATTTTCTTAAGTAATCGTTTCTTCAACAAAGATACTAACGATTTGGTCTGAAATGCAGCCAGGGTAAAGCTTTAGTATGCTAAGAAGGGTGTTACTAATGGCTTGCCAATAAACACACAATCAATAAAATACCTCGCAACCTATCATTGGCATTGCGAGGTTTTCTTAATTAATACCTTGTATCGCTACATTTTATCAAAAAGCTCGGAATTACTTTTAAAACAAGACCTAATGCTGGGAAGTACTTTGCATTTTTAATAGTTTAGGCCAAAAGTAAAATTCCATGACTCTTCAACCCAAAACAATCCTATTTGCCTTTTTTATTGTAGGCTCGGTCTTCTTTTCTTGTCAGCAAGCCAGTACACAAACTAGAGGGATGCAAGAAGAAATAATCAATGATTCTAAGGAGGAAGAAAGTTTGTTGCGCCATGTGGTCATTTTTAAATTTAAAGATGGAGCAAGTGAAGAAGATGTTAAAAAGTTAAATGATGCTTTTATTGCATTGCCTGAAGCTATTCCCGTTGTCAAAGATTTTGAATGGGGAATCAACAATAGCCCTGAGGGATTGGACCAAGACTTTACGCATTGTTATATGCTGACCTTTGCTTCTGAAGAAGATAGGGATTCTATATATGCCCCTCATCCACAGCATCAGGCGTTTGTAGAGAGTTTACAACCACATCTGGAAAAGGTATTTGTGGTGGATTATTGGACAAATCCTTAATTAAGCCAGACAGTGGTTCTTTAAATCGTAATTACCATCGTTCCGGCAGACCTACTTGCTAGCGTCCATTCTCAGTTAGGTTAATTTCTCGGCCCGATGAGTGGTGAAGCTTCATCTAACCATTGATAAAGGTAAGGGTGAGCTTTAACACTTCTTGTTTTAATAATATGGTCGATTTCTTATATGAAGGAATAGCCATTTTATTCATATTGGACATAGCGATAGGTTCCACAGGAATACCGATGAAATTCTTATCCAGTTTGTCATCTTCATCTAGATCCTGAAAGACAGCAACGACGTATTCTCCAAACGGAATATCTTTAAACGTATAGGATGCACTCTGACCAAAAGAAGTAAGTTTTACTTCTCTAAATGCAATTTTGGGATTATTTGAGAATCCCTTTTCACTATCAAACAGAAAAATTCTTATTGTTCCTTTTTTTTCTTTGATATCGGGAATATCTACAGTGATATTTCCAATATTTTCTGTTGGTGGATTCGCCTTCCTAACATCCATGTCAAATTCTGTGTGTGAAAAGGCTGCCAGACTGGAAAATATAGTGAAGGCAAAGATGAACATAATTGAACGTAAGATTTTCATAATATATCATTGTTAGATGAATTATTTGTATCCTAGAGTGGGATACATATGTACCCAGTTGTGTTGTTGGCTTTCATTGACGATAAATGTTGCCAAATCCACCCTAAAGATCTTGAAGTTACCTTCTTCCACCTTTCGATTTTTTACCAGATAGTCTTTAGAAGGACCATCTGACAGGTAAGTAGGTCGCACAATTGTCCAGTGGATAGTGTCATTTTGCTCTTCAATGATGGTTTCCATTTTCATCATGTCCATATATGTGTTAATGAGCATCGGTCTTAGTAGATATCGATAATACCATGGAGCTTTGGCATCGTATTCCACGCCTCCAGAGCTAATCATAATTAATCTATGTACTTCCAAGCGCTTCATTGCTTCACTAATAGACCTTGCTGCATTACTATATACGTTAATGGGTTTCATCGCCTTGGATAAACTTCCGGAGCCTATGGTACAAATCACTATTTCACATCCAGCTATAGCTGCTTCTATACTTAATGGATCGTGGAATGAATATTCGCAGATCTCAATCTTATTCTTATATATAGGTAAGGAATCTCTATTTCTGACAGCAGCTCGAATCGGAATTTGAAGGTCGAGTGCCTGACGCAGAATTTCCTGGCCTGTTTGCCCATTGGCACCAAATACACAAATTTTATTCATAAATTCTAGCCTATGTATAAATGAGAACAATTTGAATACAATCATTCCAACGAATTTACTACAATATCGTTTTTAAATAAATACAAAAATATATTAATTATGGGTGAAGGAGAGATGATTCATGTATTAATAGGTAGGTGGATTGAATATGCGCGACTTAGATCTAATCATAGCATCAAAGATTTTGCCAGTTGGCTTTATCGGAAGGTGGTGGGCACCGAATCATCCCAGGGAGAAGATGAGGAAATCAGACAATCGCCAGTTGACATGCGGATGGAGATTGGCTATTTATTTGGGAGATTGGCCAATTTCAGTGAATTATGGGGTAAGCTGGCCTTTAAAGACTTGCCGATCCTCCAGTTTGAAGATTTTACTATTTTACAGGAAGTCAAGCGACAACAAAATCCTACAAAAAAATACTTAGCTGAATTACTGGTCAATGAGAAGAGCACTGCCTTTGAAATTATAAAGCGATTGGTAAGAGATGGTTTGTTATCCGAAAAATTAGATGAGAAGGATCGCCGGATTCGTAGAGTCCAACTAACTCAGCTTGGAGAGGAAGTGCTAGCTGCAGCGAATCAACAAGCGGAGAAGGTGGCCATTCTGTTGATGGGAGACACTGCCGTACAGGATATGCATAGGCTAATCAATGTATTCAGGGATCTCAACGACTTTCATACGCATTTACATGAGCAGGTACCTCATGAAACGGTAGATGATCTTGTACAACTATTAATAGGTAAAGGAAAATAGGGATATGAAAACTAAATACACGAGCTGTTGCCTATTGGAACCTGTCTATCCAACAGTAAGTTTATAAATAAAACCCTAAATCGAAAGCTACTAATGAAAAGACGCACTTTTACACAACTAGCTACTACTGCAACGATGACAGGTATGTTTGGTAGCATGATGTCAGGTACTGCTAAGGGATTTAGGCCTACGGATCTGGATAAATATGGAGGATGGAAAGGGAAACCATTTAAGGCTACCGGCTTTTTCAGAGTTGAAAAAGATCAACGTTGGTGGATAGTTACGCCGGAAGGGAATGCTTTTCTGAGTTTTGGGATCAATCATTTGTATCCAGATTTATTTAAAGGAAAACACAATGTTATGTGGCCTTGCCCATTACCAGCAAACATACTGATATTATCATGTACCAGATGTATGGAAGGTATGAAGTCCAGAAAGTGGGGTTAGATCGATGGAAACAAGTAGTAGATAAGCCAATAATGAATGGAGATTCTGCTTTTACCATGATTACTGAGGATATGCCAAGACCTTATGGCCCTGTAGCGGATAATCTAAAGCAGCGGGCAGAATGGACAAAGGAATTTATGGAGCAGGCTTTCCTGCGGCCTGAATTTGTAGGATGGCACTATTGTGGGTTGATCGACGCAACGAATCAGCTTGCACGTAAAGCAGCTCGTCAACATTCTGGATTGATAGATCAATATGAGGAACCTTATCCACTGTTAAAGAAATATGTTAAAGCGTTTACTCAAAGAATGTATGAGGTAGCAGTAGTTAAGTAGTGGCAAAAAAAGATTGACCCTTTGTAAAGATTATTTATAATAGTTCAAAAATGTCTGATTTTTCTCAAATCGCGACTGTTTAATTTATAGTCTTTATACCATTTTGTGAGAGGTTAATCCCAATCTTATACAGGTAGGCTATAGTATGCTTGGTTATACCAATAAGTAGGTAACTTAGGTTATATAGTTCGATTTTTTTGAAAGATAGATGTAGAATTTTACTACAGTAGAATTAGGTAAGGAGTGAGTGGATCGTGGGGAATTCTCCATTTACTTCAATTTTGATGAAATATTTTTAAAAATATGTATAAAGGTCTAGAAACACTCTGTTCTAGGCGTATCAATACTTATGTTTTATGCTGATAATTAGGTGATTGTATAGAAAAAACGAACTGAAATGCTCGCTTTATATTCATTCTACGTATTTTTACATAAATGTAAAGCGTATTTTTTACACTATGTCAAGGGCGTACTATTCAGTATTTTTTTAATATAATTCAAATAAAAAAAATATAAATTTTTTTGAAAAGTATTGGTAGTCGTTGTAAATAATCACTATTTTAAATTTAGTAGTTACAATCCAAATAAGTGTTTTTCGGCATGAAATTCAGGGCCTTGGTGGGCTCATGGGGTTTCTTTGTCTGTACGTTTTTTGTGACACCATTAACATCTAAAGCATGAAAAAAAGTTTATTTTTACTACTGTGTTGTCTGGGGCTATGGAGTGTAAATACACTGTATGCACAGGTAACAGTCAAAGGACAAATTCTCAATGAGAATAATGAAGCCTTAATCGGCGCTAATGTTCTCGTAAAAGGCACGACGAACGGTGCCATAACTGATGAGGAAGGACGTTTTACGCTCAATGATGTAGTTGCAACTAGTAGCCTATTGGTAAGTTACATAGGTTATGAAGGGCAGGAAATTTTCCTTGAAGGCAGAACGGATCTCACCATCCAATTGTCAGAAGACATTAGTACGCTGGATGAAGTCGTAGTAACTGGTTATGGTACCCAAAAGAAATCGGATCTTACCGGGGCCGTGGCGAGAGTTTCTCCAGATGAACTCTTTGAACGACCTGTTACAAATGTATCTCAGGCCCTTCAAGGTAGGGTGGCTGGCGTGCAGGTGTTTAATACCAGCCCTGCTCCCGGAGAAGCTGCGCGCATTCGCGTAAGAGGGATCAGCAGTTTAAATACCAGTAAAGATCCCTTGGTTGTCATGGATGGAATCATAGGCGTTAATCTTTCTGTAATTAATCCTGCGGATATTGAGTCCATAGAAGTACTCAAAGATGCTTCTGCTACAGCTATTTATGGTGCCCGAGGGGCCAACGGAGTCCTGATTATTACTACCAAAAGAGGGAGCACAGGTAAAGCGAGCGTCGAATACAATGGTTTTGCTACTGTATCTTCCCGTAGGGGCTCGGTAGAGACCCTGGATGCAGAAGGATTTATGCAGGTTTGGAATGATGCCTATGCTAATGCTGAAAAGTACGATCCTATAGGCGCTGACCAGGGAAAGTATCCTCAATTTGATCCTGCAGATTTTCCCCTCATTTTTGATGCCCAAGGGAATCCGATGTATGATACGAATTGGGAAGATGAAGTATATCGAACTACTGTTTCTTCTAATCACACCCTCTCTCTCCGAGGAGGAGATGCAAATAACCAATTTTTTGCCTCTCTCAGCTATGCAGATGATAATGGCATTATGATTAATTCAGCTAATGATCGCTACACCGGCAGATTGGCCTTTGATACCAAAATTACTGATTGGTTGAAAACTGGGATCAGCTTATTTGGGGTTAGAAATCGTCAGAATGCCGTTCACCTTTCTAATGGGGCCTTAAATGTTCCTCGGTTAGTAGTAGAAATGATTCCCATTCTTCCTGTCAAATATCCAGATGGAACCTGGAGCAAGAATAACGATTTTTACGCTTCTGCAGAAGGAGATAATCCTGTACGGGTGGCTAATGAAAGATATTGGAACAGAACCACCAACCAATTATTCGGAGATATTTTTCTTGAGTTTCAAATTACCAAAGGGCTCCAGTTCCGCACTCAATTTTCCACCATTTTGGACAACTACAAAGAAAACTTCTACTCTGGTCGTGAATTGCGAAACCTTTCGGCGAATCAACGAGGCATAGCTTCTGTACTTACGAATTCTCGTATTTACTGGCAGAGTGAAAACTACTTTACCTGGAACAAATCTTTTGAGCGATTGAATGTAACAGGACTATTAGGGTTTTCCTGGCTGGAAGATCAAAGTGAAAATCTTCGCGCTGAAGGTAGGGACTTTCTTGATGACTTTTACCAATGGAGAAATCTTTCGGCAGCAGGCTTGATTCGCCAGCAGGGAGTATTCGGAAATACGAATGCGTTCCAATTGAACTCTTACTTCTCCAGATGGAGCGTAGGTTTTGACGACAAATATCTTTTAACAGTAACCGGGCGCTATGATGGATCTTCCCGTTTCGGTGAAAATAATAAGTATGCTTTTTTCCCTTCGGTAGGAGTTGCCTGGAGAATATCTCAAGAGGAATTCTTTAAAAATGATCTTATCTCTAATATGAAGATCAGGGCAAGCTGGGGAGAAACAGGGAATCAGGAATTCGGGTCATATGAGTCCCTTCAGTTTCTGAGTGCAGGAAACGTACTATTTTCAGACGGATTAGAACTGGCCTTGTTCAGGAATAGTTTTGGGAACGAGGATCTACAATGGGAGACTACGCGTCAAATCGATATAGGATTAGAAATGGAATTTTTGCAAGGAAGATTGAACCTGGAATTGGATGCTTATCAAAGAACCACAGAGGATCTCTTATTGAATGCACCTCTTCCCTGGACCGTGGGAATTCAACAAGTCAGAAGAAATATTGGAAGTGTAGAAAACCGAGGATTAGAGATGGCGCTCACTGCAAGAATCATACAGAAGCCCAATTTCGGATGGACCTTCCGAGGAAATGCTACGGCTAACCGTTCGGAAGTGCTAGAATTAGTAAATAATAATGCAGATATCTTTCCAGGCCCTTGGTTCCTTGGGCAGACCAATATTATTCGTGTGGGAGAGCCTATCGGTGCTCTTTGGGGAAAGACGCGTTTAGGGACATGGAGTGAAGCAGAGGCAGAAGAGGCACTCCGATATGGCAGACTTCCCGGTGATTTGAAACTTGCTGACTTAAATAACGATGGCCAGATCAATAGCCAGGATGAATCTATTCTTGGTCAAATGTATCCTAACTGGATCGGTAACATCACCAATCTCTTTAACCTCGGAAACTTTGACTTTACCATGGAGTGGATCTTCTCTTTGGGGAATGATGTGGTGAATGCTACCAAGCATTCTGCCGAAGATCGCCAGACGCTGACTAATAGTTTAGCTACCGTACTGGATGGGTGGACATCAGAAAATCAAAATACCATGATCGCTGAGGTACGTGCCTGGGGAACTTATTATACTACCAATATGGATAGCTGGTGGGTAGAGAACGGAGCTTTTGCTCGCCTACAGAACATTGCTGTGGGATATAATTTCAACTCTCCTATTCTCAGAAATATTGGTATTTCAAACTTAAGAGCCTATGTTTCAGGAACTAACCTCGTACTTATTACTGACTATACTGGCTATGATCCCGAAGTCGAAACCTATGGAAGGGATTATGCCGTAGGACTCGATTTTTATCCCTATGCCAGGCCTAAGTCAGTAGTCATCGGCGCAAATGTTACATTTTAACTGGCCTATTTACTATTAGCACATTATCAAATATGAAATATCAAACATATTCTCAAACCATGAAAAGCTTTCATATATTCCGCATTCTCACTGTGGCCTTGTTGGCATGGACACTCACCTCTTGTGATGAGTTTCTGGAAGAAGAGCCTAACGTATTTACTACAGAAGCAAATCTGACCAGTAGAGAAGTAGCAGATGCATATACAAACAGTGCATATACTGAACTTTCCGTAATGGCGCAAAGTTCTTCGGGCTGGGGAGGAAGTACCCTCGGCATGTTGGAATTCATGACAGGTAAAGTTACCGGAGTTCCGCAGACAGAAGCTTTTCGATTTAATGCCTTAGATTTTGACGATAACGCTTTCTATATCAACGATTACTGGAGAAGGTTGTACAGAGGAATTCAGAATGCTAATCTTGCCATAGAAAAACTTCCTGAATTTACCGTCCTATCTGAAGAAGATAGAACTAATAAATTGGCAGAAGTACGGACTATGAGAGCTTTCTATTACTTCACTCTGGTAAGAATTTTTGGAGATGTACCTAAAGTTACGGCTGTAGTTGCGTCGCTTTCTGAGGTAGAAGTTCCTCGCAGCCCCGTAAAGGAGATCTATGATGAGATCATTATTCCAGACCTATTGTTTGCAGAAACCTCTACCCTTCCTATGTCTGACAATAGCGGTCGGGTTTCTATGGGATTGGTGAAAACCTTATTGGCAGATGTATACTTGACGTATGCAGGTTTTCCGGTTCAAGCTGGCGCTCAATTTTATGCTGAGTCGGCTCAAAGAGCCAGAGAAGTGGTAGAAAGTGGGGCTTTTAATCTATTCAGTTTTTACAGTGATTTGAGAAATCCTACCATGGAAAATATGGGAGAAATTGTTTTCCAAATACAGTTCGACAAAGCGAACAGCACTAACCCCATCACCCCTCGTTGCTTACCATTAGGATTGGATATCAGTGCAGCCTATGATGATGAATATGGTGGCATAGTCCCACATCCCGATTTTATTTCTTCTTTTCCCGAAGGAGATCTAAGAGTAGAGCAGGATAACTTTATCATCTACAGCTATCTTCCCAACAGGCCTGATGCAGAAGTGAGAGAGTTGGGAGGGCCATACATCCATAAGTATTATGATCAGGTAGCGGTGGATGAAGATGCCCAGTCAGAGGTCAACTTTACTTTATATCGGCTGGCTGAGCCAATGTTAATTTATGCGGAAGCGATCAATAGGGCTAATGGAGGTCCCGATGCATTAGCGACTCAATACATAAACGATATTAGAGCTCGGGCGGGATTAGCTGAAATTACTAACCTGGATGTGACTGCTTTTGAAGAGGAAGTGTGGTCTCAGCGATATTTTGAATTGTGCTTCGAAGGAAAGATGTGGTTCCAAATGCAGCGTACCAGAAAAGTAAGGAATGATCAGACACTACAGTTCGAAGACTATGTAGGACATACTAATTTATACGGCGGAACCTTTCTGGAAAAACATTTGTTAATGCCGATTCCTGTAAGAGAATTGGATAATAATAGCGCATTGACCCAAAATCCTGGATATTAAGCTGAGACAACGATTTTTCTTAATCTAACTGTCGTTTAACTATTTGAGGAATAGTATAGGCTGCCTCTGAAAAGAGGCAGTCTATACCACATCTACTCAAAATGTCGTTGAAAAAAACGATGTGCTGCCCAGCCGATTAAACAAAAGAAGAATACAAAGCCGATAGAAAGTGAGAGGATATAAGAAGTTCCGGCAAAGAGTTGGGCTAGGCTTTGAAAAAGCCAATGGGTAGGAAAAATGCCAAAAAGAAATCGGTAGGATTCAGGAAGAAAAAAGGCAGCTACGGGAATTAATACGATTATGTTAAATACCTTTATATATACCAGGCCCTGAATTCTATTATCTACTATGCTATTAATGGCCAATACATACAGTGGAACTACCAATGCTACTAACAGGGAGATCAATACTATAGACATCCCATCAATTTCATAATAAGGCTGGACATAGAGTAAGACGACATTCATACAAACAGTGAATAAATAAGGAAAGAGGAGCCGAGAGAAAAGGAAGCCTGGTTTTGATACGGGAACAACTCCATAAGTCTTGGCTACATTGGTTTCTTTTTCTTCGATCAAAACCATACTGCTAATAAAGCTAAAGGTCTGCGTAACCTGGACTACGCATAACAACAGGATCACGGGAATATAAGGGCCAATAACATCATAGGTTTGATCTAAATAAGGAATAAACCAAACAACTAAAGCGAATAGAACAATGGGTAATACTAAAAATACTCTTAAGGATGGTTCCCTGAAAATTAACTTGAAATCATTGATAGCTAGCTTAATGAATTGATCCATAGTGAAAAGTGTTGATGAGTGAAATGGGAAATTAGAAGTGGGATGTTGTCATTGGAAAAAATAGTCTCTGCTACATAAGGGAATGGAGGATATTGGTGCGAAAAATCCTATAAGCTAATACATACATACCTATGAGCCACAACAGAACCAATAGATAGCTGAGGACGATCTCACTCATAACAGGCGTATTTGCATAGGAATTTACAATGAGAGTTAGACCAGGCTGTACAGGGAACACATACGCTGCAATACCAAGCTTAATCAAACCCAAATAATTGATTAAAGGAATAGTTACAAAAAAGAGGAAAACGGGAATAGAATATAAAGCGAATGTTAGGAACTCATAAGTATAGGAAATGCAGATCACTCCCAATAAAGCGGAAAACAGGGAAATACTTAATACCCCAAAGGAGAAATGGAATACATTAAATGAGAGGCCCAGTACTAATAGAGCAAGAACTACAGCACATACCCATCCTACCATAGAAATGGCGATGATTCTGGATAAAAGATAGCTGTGCATATGAATAGGAGTAACGAATAAGGCGGGTAGTATCTGGTGTCTATATTCTATACTGATACCCAGACCCACAAAAAAAAAGCCGATAGTTGCAGGATCAGTAAGAATAGTAAAGATCAGGAATTTATCCATATATTCTAATCCTCTCACTGCAAATAACAATAGTCCGTAAAATAAAGTAATTCCCAAACTAATGGCGATAATATTATTTTTTTGTAGAAGGACAAATTGCCACTTCAGCTGTTGGAAAACATCTTTCATGCGATTAAGGATTTACCAGTTGCTTTGAGAAATACTTCTTCTAGGCTAGCTTCCATGGTTCTGATAGATGCAACTTCTGCTAAATTGATAAAATGGCTGAATTGTGGATTTTGGCCTAATCCTGTAATAGGAAATTGCTGTTCTTCCCCATTCTGTAACTTTACTTCGACCAAATGCTTACCGTATTGTTGTTTGAGGGTCGAAGGGGCCTCAGTAAGTCGAATTTCTCCATCCACAATAAACGAAACTTTGTCGCAAAGCTCATCCGCTGTATTCATATTATGGGTGGTAATAAAGATGGTTTTACCTTCCTGTTTGAGGTGAAGAATATGCTTCTTGATAATGTGGGCATTGGCAGGGTCCAGTCCTGCTGTAGGTTCGTCAAAGAACAGAATAGTAGGATTATGCATAATAGCACGGATAAAATTCAACCGCATTTTCATGCCCTTAGAATAAGTTTCTACCGGATGATTCATGCTATCTTCCAATCCAACGAGGGCAAAGAGTTCAGGAATAGGTAGCATGCGCTTTTTCGGATAGAAAGCTGCAAAGAGTTCCATATTTTCCTTCCCCGTCAGCTTTAGGTAGTGATTAGGCATTTCAAAGCCTACCCCTATATTTTCCAGATAGCTTTTATCCAGTTTTTTTAGTGGTTGTCCTTCAATGCTAATTTCTCCTTCAAAATCTTGCAGAATCTTGTATAGTACTTTTTGGGTGGTACTTTTCCCGGCTCCTGATGGCCCCAAAAATCCGAAAATTTCCCCTTTAGCGATCTCAAAATTGAGGTTCTTTAAGGTTGGTTTAGGAGTACCCCGATAAGTATAACTAAGGTTTTGAACGCTAATCATTATTGAAACATAACTTTATTGCATTGAACCTACGAAATATAAGATGTTTGTTGGTTAGAAATGATTACCTCAACGTCATTCTTATTTATCATAGGATGGGATTATTTCAATAGTAAAAAAGTGATGCGTTGTTACTCTTTAACTACTATAGATAACCTACATATTACGCAAAAAAAGCAATACTAGCTTTGGGAATGGTAACATATTAAAACTAAAAGTAATTTTTTTTACGGAATATTTCGGCCTGATCAAGAATTGAATTATAAGCAAAGTTTTAGTAACTAAGATATTCATTATCCTAATCTACTATCGCTTATACTGATATGAACGAAGCGCAGGCATTACTACAACTAAAAACAAATCCTTTGAATTTTTTAAGAAAAAATTCTGTTACTCCTTTTACGATTATGCAAGCTGGGGCCACAGTTCCAGCAGGAGTTTACCCTTTTTATATGGTAGATGCCAGCCAACAAATATACCGACCCAGAAAATTAACAGGGAATATAAATCCTAAAGCAGGCCAAAGATTTAAAATTATGGGAAGTGCACTTACTAGAGGATTTCGCTTTAATGCCATTCATATACCGGTCCAACCTAGCAATATTCCTATAAATGCTTATCGTTTAAATTTGGGGGGCGATGATTTAATGATTACCACCCAGCTGACAGGATGTTGTGTCGTAATGATCCCCAATGGGAATACCTGGAATGTGGCCCATTTACAACCTACGGGAGAAACTGGGACCATGCTTCATCGGCGATTAAAAGCAGGAGGAACGAGAGTATATGGTGTTAATGATTATAGTGGAGGTCGTGCTGCTCTGGTCGGGGTAAAAGAGTCTGGAAAATGGAATTTTTATGCTCAGAAACAAGACGGGAATTTCAATGTAGTGAGTGTAAGGCGTTTAAAATAATAGCTTGAAGAATTGTGCCAATGTCCGAGGATTAAAAAGTGGCTTCAAACAGATCCAAAAAAGCAGGGACAGATAAACTAAACATATCGACCAGAAAATGGGAAAATATAATCATTCTTAAGTTGCCAATTTTTTTGTAACGAATGGTTCAAATAATTCCCTTAAAAAATAGAAATCGCTAACGATTATCTTCTTTAATGATTAACAAATTTGCCACCCATTGGAAAGCTATAAATCCAAATAGATAGACGCCTGTAAATGGATTAAAAAGTTCTCCTGTCGAAAAAGTAATACCAATAGCTAGAATTCCTATAAATGCCATTACCACGGTATAGATGAGCAATGAATATTTATATTTCGAAGGAGTAAACATCACACTAAATGGTAACATCATGCTAAAGCCATAGATAGTAATAGTCATAAACTTTTCATCTTGGGTGAAAAGGTATAGGACGATGCCAAGGATAAATAGAAGAAAACTGCCAGCGACGAAATTAGAACTCAATTTTTCCTTTGTATCCAGAAGTAATTGACCATATTTATTGAAGCGTAGAAATAAATTGCTGATAGGATTAATCACCCAGGTGGAAAATGCGACCAATGCAAGAAAGATGATCAAAGGAGTCAAATAAGGTTCTAATGCTTGGTTATTTCTGGCGATACTCCTTAAAATTCTAAAGCCAATATAAAATCCGATAATTACTCCCCATTGATATTTTGAGGTTAAGTTGCTCATGAAAAAGGCATAAGCTAAAAATAATCTATAAATGGGATTACCTGCTTTTAAAGCTTCCAACAAACCAGATTGAGCATATTCAAAATTTGGATCATTTTGCAATGCCTCTTTAAAATGGATCAATGCCTTTTTGTGGTTACCTTTTTCAAGTAACATCCAACCATAATTCGTATGCGTATATGGATTATTAGGGTCCTCTTTTAACGCACCTTCAATAGTTTCAAAGGAAGCTTCTTTTTTATTTAGTTTAAGTAAGGCAGAACTCCTGGTGTTTAGCCCCAATAAATTTTCAGCATCAATTTCCAGGGCTTTATTGGCCAGTTCAAGGGCTTTTGCAAATTGCTTTCTCGATAGTTTAATATGAGCCAAAAAGGCATAATAATCTGCTGTATAAGGTGCTAGTCTAATCGCTTCCTCAATATTCTGTTCGGCCATATCATATGTTTCTTGCTCAATCGCTATGCGAGCTTTGATAAAGAATAAATGGGAATTTTCAGGTGATTGTCCTATAGCATTTTCGATTATCTTTTCAGCTACTTCAAAATTCTCCTGCTGTAAATGGACTTCTGCCAACAATGAAAGAAAATAGATATTGTTAGGTTCCTTGGCCAGCAATTCTCTCAGTATTCGCTCCGCTTCCCCATATTTTTGTTGCTGGATCAGGATGTCAATTTTGGATAATATATGGTCTTGGTTCATATTATTTTTTGATCTTCAGGTATGTTAGTATGTCATCATAAAGGCCGGAATCATTGGCAAACATAGCAAAATTTTTAGCGGTCATAAACCATTCCTGAGTACTGGGTTTATGTTTTTTAGAGGCCGCTAACAGATCTTTAGTGTCAATAGGTTTGGGTATTCCATCTGCGAATGAAGCTGCCAGTTTACTTTCTATCGCAATGTCAATCAATGCATCTATATCCGCACCAGAATAATTCTTTATTTTCCTTGCAATTTGAGCAAATTCGATCTTGGTGGTGGGTTTATCTTTCAATTTTAGTTTAAGGATAGATGCTCTTGTGGCTTCGTCTGGAGGAGGAACAAAAATGATTCTATCAAACCGGCCGGGTCTTCTAAAAGCTGGGTCTAAGTTCCAAGGGGCATTTGTTGCACCTAATATAAGTACTCCTTCATTGTCATTATCTATGCCATCCAATTCCTGTAAAAATTGATTGATGAGATGTCTGCCTACAGATTGCTTCATATCACTTCTACTGGCTCCTAAGGCATCTATTTCATCAATAAAAAGAACACAAGGTTGGTGTTGCCGTGCCAGTTCGAATATGTCATGTAAATTTTTTTCGCTATTCCCAACCCATAAATCCAGAATGTCGTGTAGTCCTACACTAATAAACTTCGCGTTTACCTGACCTGCTGTTGCTTTAGCGATATACGTTTTACCACAACCAGGAGGTCCGAACATTAAAATTCCTCCCCCTATTTTTTTCCCATATGCTTTGTAGAGTTCGGGATGTAAGGATGGCTTAATGATTTTTAACTCAATTTCCTTTTTCACCGAATCCATCCCACCAACATCAGAAAAATTTATGTCAGGTGTTTGAATAAACCGTTGATCCAAATATTCTTCCTCTTCTACTACTTCTTCTTGTCGACGTATTTTCAGGTTGTTCTCCAGCTCTTCATCGTAACTGGAAGGGTCTATCTCCAGCGCTTTTTGGTAATATTCAATAGCTTTACTCACGGCATGTTCTTTCAAAAGCGCTTTGGCGTAAAGCGTGAAAACGTCCGCTTGTTGTATTCCCCGATCTATCAGTTCTTCGAGGATAAGATTACAGGCAGAAAAATGCTCTTTAAGAAAGAATATGTTAGCTAATCCCAATTTAGCTTTCAGGTCATCCTTCTGTTGAAGAATCAATTTATACTCATTCTCTGCTTCCTCCAGTCTGTTGAGTTGAAGTAAGTTTTCAGCCAGTAACTGTCTCAAGGGGATATTGTCTGGAGAATGTTGTAGTGCGTTTTTGAGACTTTCGATAGTGCTTTCGTTCATATTCTTCAATTCAGTTTGTCGAATTTACTGTTGAAATCCTATTTGTATCGTATGGTTAAGGTACGTCTATCCTCATGCTAAACGAGCTGATAGAACGGATCATTGTTCTTAAATAAGCAATGTAAAAAATTCTTTGGGAATAAATCCTGAAAGGTTCATCCCAAAGAAATCAAGTAGGTGATAAACTAAAAATAGTTAAAAAGTTAAGCAATATGTATTCAATGCATTATTGGAGATGCTAGGTCAAAGAATAGCGACAGGTTCACATACTTTTCCAAATCGTCGGTTTCTTACCTGGAAATCCTTGATAGCTTCCTGAAGATGCTTCTTTCTAAAATCCGGCCATAGAACAGGAGTGAAATAGAATTCAGTATAGGCAAGTTGCCATAGAAGAAAATTACTAATTCTTTGTTCTCCACTGGTCCGAATGAGCAAGTCAGGATCGGGAATGGTATGGGTTGTAAGGTAAGCTTCTACTAGCTCATTATCAATACATTCAGGATCTAGAGCTCCACTTTTGGCATCCCTGCACATTTGTTTCATCGTATTGATTAGCTCCCATCTTCCACCATAGCTCAGGGCTAATATCAGCTTCAATCCTGTGTTCTTGGACAATGTATGTACGGAATCTTTCAATTGTTTCTGTAGATCGGAGGGAAGAGCATTAGTGTTTCCTATGGTATGCAACCGAACATGATGTTCATTCAATTTTTTCGTTTCGTTGGCTATAGCTAAGGTCAACAATTTCATTAAGCCAAGTACCTCTCCTTTCGGGCGATTCCAGTTTTCGGTAGAGAATGCGTAAAGAGTCAAATATTCTACGCCCATTTCTGCGGCTGCTTCTACTACCTGCCGAACGGACGATACGCCTTCTTTATGGCCATAAAGGCGATTTTTTCCTCTGATTTGAGCCCATCTACCGTTACCATCCATAATAATTGCTACATGTTTGGGGATGTTCTGTGTGTCAATTAACATTGTCTGATTAATCATAAGAATAAGATAAAGTACTTTGTGATTCAAAGTAAATATGTAAAAATTTTTTGTTATTCAGTAGTGTCTGTTTGTTGGTTGGTGGTATTTTTAGCCTCTGAAGTAACTTTCAGTAATTGTTCTATAGCGTTTATATGCTTCTTAAAAGCATCTTTTCCTTCTTCAGTGGCGAAATATTTTGTGTTAGGTTTTCTACCTAAAAATTCTTTCACAAAATGGATGTATTTGTACTTTTCCAGTGTCTTCAGATGGCTCGCCAAGTTTCCATCCGTTACATCCAGCAAAGATTTCAACGAGTTGAAGTCCACATGTTCATTCACCATTAAAGCTGACATAATTCCCAATCGAATTTTATTTTCAAAAGCTTTATTTAAATCTTTCAGTAATTCCTTCACGATTTATCCTTCAATTTTACCAGCCCAAAAATGATATGCAATAAGCCAAATCCTACAGCCCACAACCACAATCCATAGGAAATTGCGTACATGGATAACAATCCTAAGATGATATTCAATAACCCCAATGTTCGTACTTCTTCCAAGGTGTATTTGCTAGCGTTTAAGAGCCCTAGTCCATAAAAAATCAAACTGATAGGAGGGAGGAGTCCAGCATATCCTTCGAGTAACAACTTTAAACATACTAATCCTCCTGCGACCAAAGGAATGAAAAGGTGAATGAGTAATCTTTTAGATTGATAATCCCAAATGACCAGTTTTTTCTTTTTGGTTTCGCGAGTGGTAAAGTATATGCCAATAATTATAGCTAATGCAATAGCTAATCCAGCGATAGATAGAAATTGAGTGAGTTGCTCAGCACTGAGCATAATTCGTTGATAACTCGTATAAGCAGGATCATTATAGACAATTAAATAAGCAACATAGGCGGTTAATAATCCAATAATTCCAGTAGATACACCAGACCACCCACTTAAGGAAAGAAACCTCGATGAGCGATGCATAATCTCCTTTATCTCTTTGAGATCCTCAATATATTTTTGTGGCTCCATTAAAGTACTTTGTATTTCAAAGTATGTAAATCTTTGGCTTACTTCCAAACAAAATATGGATGATTAGAGAAGCTAATGCTTATTATGCCATGCTTCTCATCCTAACATGGAGGGGAATGGTCCGCTGAAAAATTTAGCCCAAAAATCGAATGATTTTGGACTTGAAGGAACATGGTCAACCTATCCTATTACTGAATTAAACATCTCTCAGAATTATCTTTTGTGTCAGATTTGATAATGCTCGATGTAGATTATCTGTAAGAGTAGGTTCAGTCTATTACATATGAGTAATGAAGTTAGTGATTATCTTATTTTCCCATCGTGAAAGCCAGCTCTTTTCCATTGATCTGATTCATATACCCAAATATTCGTTACTCTATATTCATTCTCTTGTAGTTGATGTTTGTTTCTGCTTGATACCTTGATTTTTCCAGTGACAATGGCGGTATGTCCATACATCTCAATTTCTACTTCATCCATTTCGTATGAAATAATGTTAAGCTTTCCTGCATCTATGTCCTCCTGCCTTTTCGTTAAATAATTAAGCCAGTCTTGTTTTCTAATAGCTTTTGAATGACCATTTGTATGTACATAATTTGAAGTGATCATTGTTTCAAGCACTGTTACATCTCCTTCCTCAAAAGCTTTGTTGAACCGATGGATGGATTCCTTTAATGTTTCTTGACTTATGTTTGGATGTTGATCTTTCTTCGTCATTTTCTCATAGTCCTGCAAAACGATCTTAATACTGGATATTACTAAATCCGGATCATCTATATGCACAAAATGACCTGCATCTCCACTGTACAGTAGCATTCCTTTATCTACAGATTGTATTACATCTGTCCATCTGGCTACCCTATGTTTCATCTTTGATCTGAATATAGCTTCTTCATCATATTCCTTTGATCTCATCTCTATTGGCATATCAAATCTTCCTCCTGTAATAATATGAATGGGGATATTAGGAAGTGGATGTTGCCTAATTTCTTCAAAATCAGTCTTCCTTAATTCGGCCAATACCCTACTTTCTTCCTGTATGGATGTTGGTCTATTTTTCCTTCTGCTCATTAATCCTTTTTCGATCTTCTCCAGCACTTCATCTATCTTTTCATCATCCCAGCCCAATACTTCATAATAATCCCTTTTATTTTCCTGGGTCTCAGTAAAATCAGCTGGATCAATGATCACAAGACCCGCTAATAATTCAGGATAATGAGTAGCAAAGCCTCTAACATATGCTCCCCCCAACGAATGTCCTACTAATATATAAGGTGGCTCCAGCTCAAGTGAATGTAGGATGTTGACCAATTTATCTGCGACATGTTTGATGGTAGGCATTTCATGATCGGCCTCAGATTTTCCTATGCCAGGGCGATCATATGTGAGGATAGGGGCCAATGTCTTCACTCCTTCTAAGATGCTATCCCAATTGTCCATCGGTGTTCCAAGTCCACTTTCAAATACAATGAGAGGTTGTCCTGTTTTTCTCTCCTCTATTCCTCTAATATTAACCCAGATATCGGTACTATCAACGGTTACATATCTTGTCTGGGAGTACATTTCTCGTGCTGATAGTACACAAAGAATAAGCAAAAAAGCAGTAGGACGCATTTTTAAGATATATGGCCTTTTAATAATCCTGGAATAGAGCAGCAGCTCCAAAATCTATTAATATAGCAGAACCGTAGTCCAAGAATAATGTAGTTATTTTTTTGCCCTCATAGAAATACTACTTACGTTGGAAGCTAGCTTTTTTGCTTCCTGACTATTCAAACTTATCCCCAGCGTTTGGGCTAGCTTGGATAATTGGGGATCTGTCAACATCAATTCGAGGGGAAATTGAGCTTTGGAGATAATGTTTATTTCTGTAAAGCCAGCTTCTCTAGCATACCTTATGTAATCTTCTTCGCGTTCTGTTCCGGAAATACATGCAACATATCCTGCCAAAGCATTTTTGATAAACGGAGGAAGCTCTTTTTCCAGGACCATATCGCTAATAGATAAGGTGCCCCCAGGTTTCAGAATTCTATACGCTTCCTTAAAAACGGTGGATTTGTGAAAAGATAAATTGATGACGCAATTTGAAATAATATGATCAGCCATGTTATCGTCAAGAGGCACTTGCTCAATGTCTCCATGTATAAATTCCACATGAGCATAATTACCTTTAAGAGCATTTGCCCTGGCCAGGTCAATCATTTCCTGAGACAAATCTATTCCTATCACTGTTCCTCTTTCGCCTACTTTGGAAGCAACAATAAATGCATCAAATCCTGCACCCGAACCGAAATCTACTACTGTTTCCCCTTCTTTCATGACTGCCAGAGCCGAAGGATTTCCGCATCCTACCCCTAAATTGGAACCTTTCGGGACTGAATGTAATTCTTGCGAGGAATATCCTATGTGTTGGCCTATCTGCTTCCTTTCATCTTTATCGGAACAACAAGGAAAAACCTTGGAGAGAAGGCTTTTCTTTGCTTCTGTAGCCAATTGACCATAGCTTGCGAGGAGAGATTGTTTTAATGAACTCTTATCCATATGTTTAATCATTTAGTTGATTGATGGATATAAAGTTGCTTGTTAAGGATCACAGATACATTGATCTAGATCAAGTTCGGGCTAATTTATGTCTGATTCTGCTCAATGTCTCTGGAGTGATCTGCAGGTAAGAAGCTAGATAGTGTAGGGGAACTCGTTGTAACAATTCCTGTTCATGTTCCAATATGTGTGTATATCTTTCCGTGGCAGATAGATCCCTTAAAAACCGATGATGACATTCTGCTGTGATAAGTTCATTCTCTGTAGCTAATCTGCCTACTTGTTGCCAAAATGGGTCTTGTTGATATAAGATTTGCAAGGATTCATAGGACAGGGTGATCAGTTGAGAAGGTTCCACGGCTTGAATGGATATGTCACTTGCTTGTTGGGCGAGAAAGCTGCGGAAAGAAGAGGATATGGTGTGTTCTTTACAAAAACAATGAGTTATCTCCTTGCCATCAATGGGGTAAAATAGTCTAAGTAAGCCCTTTTCCACGAGGGCGAGTTGCTTACAGACATTTCCCGCTCTCAACAAGTGTTCACCAGCATCTAGCGTCCTCACAGAGAGATAGGGAAGTGCAGTATCGAATAGTGTAGGATGATATTGAGGAAATTGTTGTAAATATCGATTGAAAGCTTCCATGGATTATTGAGATGTTCAACATACTGCATCCCTACGAACGAAAATAAAAGAACAGAGTTTCAGAGGCGGAGAATAAGCAAGTGAAAGCAGTGGATCCAGATCCCTTTGCCGATAGCTAGCTGATGGATGCAAACTGCTATTATGAAGAGGTTCATTGATTAGACATGGTTTGGAAACAATGGTCGGGAAGTATGATTTACCATTGGACCTTAAGCTTTGGGGAGGATTTTAAGGTGAAATAATATTCATTTTCCCAGTTAATAATTGTCGAACATTTGCAATAATTATTGTTACGAACCCTATGGGATAATCTCAATAATTCCGAGTAAAGCATCTGTTTTTTTCTCCTGCTCTTTAAATTTCCACGTTTCTTCTACCTCACTATTAGAAAAGAAGATGGGAACCATCTCAAATTTGATAATGTCATAAATCAAGAGAATATCAATGATAACCCTGTATCCTCTATCTGCCAAAGCTCCCTCATAAAATAATTCTAATACTTTTTCACCGAAGGAAAAATCCTTATCGACTACTTTTCGACTTGCAAATATATCAAAATTAGCTCCTCTATATTCTTCCCAATCCTCCCAAA
The DNA here is from genome assembly GCA_965262565.1 of Bacteroidia bacterium. Lineage (GTDB taxonomy): Bacteria > Bacteroidota > Bacteroidia > J057 > J057 > CBDHFQ01. The sequence continues at coordinate 408,628 of CBDHFQ010000007.1, read as the reverse complement.
AGCTCCTGTATGAAAGATCGTATTTATCCGTTCCCTGCTTTCGAATGATATTTATGAGTTCCTTAACGGATTTCCCTCGGTGATTGGCACTGCTTATACAACGGATTAACACTTCTTGTTCGCTGTATTGTTCTCTGATGAAAGCGTCTAAGGCTTTTCCGGCTTGTTGGAAATTTGGAGGTGCATGAAGCAAGTAGGTGGGTAGACTGATTTGTTGGAGCTTAATAGGCATCGCTTTTATGATAGAAGTTCCTTTACTGCATCCCTGGCGCTTCTTACGGCATTATGAACTGCCCCCCAATCATCTTCTTTTGTATATGCTTCTCCTGCAAAATATATTTTAGCATCAATAGAATGGGATAACATCCTTGATATTTTTGAGGGTGCAACGTCTGCCAAATAGGCTGCTTTGATGAAAGGTTCCTCATTCCAGTTTTGCGTGATATGCTTTGTATAAGTTTGAGATGCTTTACTGTCAAAGATCTGGTCTAGTTCGCTGAGGATATAATCCTTCTGAGCAATTCCGGATAGCTGTTGATATGGTTCCGCCTGTTGTCCTACTGCAAAAAGTCCTAAAATATGTTCTGAGGTTTGTTGGCCATAAGCAGCATCGTAATATAATCTTTGCCCCAGTTTCGTTTCACTATCTGCGAAAGTGATAAAAGTAGGATAGAATTTTTCTGAGAAGGCAATAAATGCTTTAAACCCTCCCCATACTTGAGCTTCTTGGATTGCGGTTAATTTTTTGTTGGGTAGAGAGGGGGCAAAACTAATATCTCCCGCTTGTAATATTTTCAGAGAAGGGGTAAAAATGAGTTTTTCTGCTTCATATGTTTGTCCATTATGATCGGTAGCCAGTACTTTTTCTCCTTGATAGTTGATGGCAGTGATAGGAGTATCAAAGGTAATATGAGATTCAATACTGGGTAGGATATAGGCTTCAAAAAAGTCTAACCAGGAGGAGTTGATAAATTTTTGATCAATAAAATTCTTCCCATACCCCCTAGCCAATGGCAAGAAGGTCAACTCCCCATCTTCGTAGTGTCCTATTTGGTCATTTGCTTTATAGGCCTGCAGTGTTGTATGGATATGAACAGAAGGATTATTGACGATTTTCTTTAGTTCTTCTTTTGAAACATGTAACCATTCTCCTCCGAGGGAAATGGGAAAATCTGTAAAAGAAGTGGTCTGCTTTATTCTTCCGCCATAAATTGATGAAGCTTCTAAAATGCGAAAATCAATTCCTTTTTGTGCGAGTAGATAAGCAGATGCCATTCCTGCAGCACCTGCCCCAATAATCAAAACTGAGCCGGTAAAAGGATCGGGGGTATTAGCATCATTTTGACAGGCAGTAAGGACTGGACCGAAGGGAAGGGAAATTCCCAATAAGCCACATACTTTGAGAAATTCTTTTCTGGTCATAGGTATTTTCCTCTGGTTACAACATGAGCATCTCTGTGCTCTATTTTTTTTCTGTTGGGCAAGCCGGAAGCCTGATATGTCAAAAATTAACAATCTTTGAAATGGGTAGGCTTATTTTTTAGGTCCAAGTGCTTTCCTTTCTTTGGAGCACATTTTTATTTACCAGACCCTTTGCCAAAAATAATCTTTATTTTTATCGTTCTTTCACGTATTAATGTCTTACTCTTGTTTTGAATCATTCGAATCAACTCATTCTAATAAGTGCTTTTCAGTTTTGTATAAAAATGTGAATAGCCCATAGTGTTCCTGAAAAGAACACCATGGGAATAAATAAAAGGTAATCTAGTTTTGGATAAAATCCAAAGGATCTAAACGTTCTTCATTCAGCCGAATCTCAAAATGTAAATGAGGCCCTTTGGACAATCCTGTCGAGCCCACATGGCCGATGATGTCTCCTTGCTCCACAGTTTGGTTTTTCTGAACGGACATATCTTCCATGTGCGCATACCAGCTTTCATATCCGTCAGTATGTGTGATCACTACCAAATTTCCCCAATCGTCATGAAAACTAGCGGAAGCCACTACCCCTGCAGCAGTAGCAACTATATTGGTCCCCTTGCTCGCTCGAATATCAATTCCTCCATGAGTTATAATTTTTTCAGTTACTGGATGTTTTGCCTTTTTTCCGTGGCCAAAAGTAATGTCATTCTTAGTGCGGTCGGGAACGGGAAATATGAATAACGGTGGTTCGGAGGTAGTTGATAATGGGGCGCTTTCAATATGAGTAATCCTTTCGATGGAAGGCTTTACAAATCCCATGAACAGGATAGCTAAAACTGGCAAGAACAATACATAGCTGAGCATTGACTTTTTGTTAGAAGAAGATGCGGTCATCATATCTACTCTTTGTTTAATGGTTGGTGAATGGAAATAGCTGTAAAATTTCATTGTATGATTAGAAGTAATTTCGTTGAGCAATAGAGATAAATAGAGCGACTTCTTGACATTCATGTTTAGGACTGCCTTGTCTGCCTGAAATTCATGGATGGACCTAAGGGACTTTTTATATCCATAGGCAAAAGGATTAAACCAGCACATCGAAGCAAATAGTTCCGCGAAGATAAGATCCCAGGTATGTCCATATCGGGCATGCGCTCTTTCATGTTCAATAATGGGCACTTCATATGCCTCAACTCTATCTTTCGGAATAAAAATCCAATGAAAGTAGGAAAAAATTGAAGGTATATCTGCGACGAATAGCCGACCATTTCCTTGTTCGAGTACAAAGGAACTTCTTTTTATCTCATAAATGTGAAATATACTTAGGAATATGTGGAGCGCATGGTAAATAACTCCTATTCCATATATCCACTCCCATGTATCCCAAAAATTTAAGTCAATAGATATAGCCGAATCGGGAACTACTTGATAAGTATTCCCTTCAGCTAGAGCTACTAATACAGGTGACCTAAGTACTTCCATTTGTATGGGAGCTACATATTGACTGCTAAGCTGGAGTAGGGGAATGAGACAAGAAATGGGTATAATAGCTAGTAGGATAATTCTGTTCATCTTATGAAAAGTCAATTTTCTGAAAAACAGATAAAAGGCCAAGTATAAGATGCTAAAACAGCAATTTACTTTCAGCAAGTAAAGAAGAAATTCATTCATCATTGTTCTTTAATTCGTTGATTTTTTCTTCAATGAGGGCTTTCATTTGTTCAAGTTCTGAAAGATTCAGGTCTTCGTCTTCGGTAAAAAATGAAGCAACTTTACTGACGGAGCCATTGAAGAATCGTTGAACCACCTTTTTGAAATGGATTTTAACATATTCCTCCTTGTTGACGAGCGGATAGTATTCATTCGTCTTTCCGTAGGTGTTATATCCTATGAATTCTTTTTTTACCAAGGTCCTGATGACAGTGCTGATGGTCGTGTAGGCTGGCTTAGGTTCAGGATAAGCTTCTACTATATCTTTGAGGAAGGCTTTTTCAAGCTTCCACAAATACTGCATTAATTGTTCTTCTGCTTGCGTTAGCGTAATCATACTACAAGTATAACTATATTTATAGTAATATTACTAATTTTATAGTTATATTTTTTAAGTTATTTCGAATTCAAGATTCAATAACCTACTATAGGTTTCGGGACAAGCGAATGAGAAATTGAAATATTCCTTTAGAAATGGACAAAACTCAGTTAAATGATTACCTTGATTATCCTACAAAGTTTCTATATTAATATGATTTTACTATTTTTGTAAAGTATGTTAAGATATAATTTGTGTATACCATATAAGATTTTTGAATAATTATTCTATTTATGAATATTAAATTTTCTATCGCTATTTTAATGAGCGTTTGTGTTTTGATATCCTGCTCAGAGGATGAAAATCCCTTTTCTGAAGATACAGGCATTAAAGAAGTGCATTCTCATTCCGGAATCTATAAAGGAAGGTTGAGTGGTGATCGTCTTCCTTTAGTTTATGATGACTATATCATAATTGTCACAGACTTCGATGGCGATTCAATTCAATTTAAGGTAGATGGCTACGAATTATGTTCCCCTTCCCAAGATATTACCATTCAATGTATTCCTAGATTACAGGATGATTATTATAGTGATAGTGTTCCTTGGCCTGAAGGAATGGTAGATACCACTTCTTATTATTGGGTGGATTTGAGAGGTGTTCTTGGTAATTGGCAGTGGCAAGGTAAAGATACGCTGGAATTTATTGCCCGTCCAATTCTTGATTTGGCAGGTCTTTTTCAGAAAGTTATTTTTGATGATAGTACGATGGTGATTGAATATGAATTTGATGGAGGTTGGTATAGCGAATATACTGAAAACAGAAAATTTGTAGGAGTCAAACAATAAAGCGGAGGTACACCTTCAAACTCAAAAAGATATATTGCGCCATCTTAGATCATTAAAATGAATGAGTGCACATGATTTCTCATATGAATTATACTAATATATGAGCGCTTCAGCTAACACAAATTAGGAGAAACTTGCATCATAACAGCTTCAGTAGAACGAAATGATTAACAGGTCATTTAAGCATGTTGGGTAAGGAGCTCATGATTTATTGTTACCCTTATCAAAATTATCTTCATTTCAGGTTAACATATTAGGGATAGATTCTACTTGTCATCCATAAAAAAGTTACTTCTTTACTCGCCCAAAAGATACATGATAGGAACCTTGCCCCAAAATATGTTCTTTCCCCTTAAGGATAAGACCTTTTTGGGCATCCACTTGGAGGATGGTTGTACCATTAATCGATACAGGATAGTTTCCGAAATTATCAGTCATTCCAAAGTTTTGCGAAAGTGCTGGAGTAAAATCAGAATTCTGAAATTTAGTCGCCTGGCCTTGCCAATTGATCTGAATAGTATTGAGATTAGAAAATGTTGCCGTACCGAAGTATTTTCTAATCAACATAGCATTTTCTTCGTCAAAAATCTCCATGGTAACTTGAAAAGATCCTAATTTTTGATCTCCTAATTGAATGAAAGCACGGCCTTTTTGGGTAGGAACGTTGGGATAGCCTATTTCCCATTCTCCGAGTAATTGTGCGGAAATTCCACTAATATCAGTATTTATGGGATTTTTGATAAACTCTCTAGCTTGTGATACAAGGATAAGCTGTTGACCACGTGCAGGATTTATGGGATTCATTTTGTGGTAATAGAATTCAGCACTGTCAATTAATTCATTCGATCGCTCAATATTTCCAGAGTTCAGTTCATTACTGCTCCATGTATAATAAGAGTATCCCGTAGTCATGAGGGCATAATCATCCATACTAGATTTACTGCAACTTATGGCCTTTCGCCAATATTGCCTTCCCCTTTCTATATTGTAAAGAGGGCTATTTATAGCTAAATATAAATTTGCCAGTGATCGGAAGGTAACTATTTTTATGAGATTATTTCCGAAATCCTCAGATTTTACACGATGGTAAGCCATATTCAAAATTCTTTCCGCTTCCTTAAAATCCGAATCTAAGGCTATCTCATATCCTAAGTATAATAAACTATTAATGGAAGCAGAATCACCAAGTTCTGATAAAATGTTTCTAGCGTCTTCAATGAGAAGTTGCCGTTTAGAATTAATTAAAATGTCCTCGTTATTTCTAATGTTTGACTGAATCTTTTGGGTTAGCTCTAGAGTTTTTCTTCGCTCATCTATTAATTCGTTCAAGGTGGATCGCAACTCCTCTCGCTTATCTTTAATAAATTCTATCTGTCTACTTTGTAATTCTGTATTTACCGTCGTATCAACAGTATAGGTACCCATACCAACGGATACAATTAAGGCAAGGATACTGAAAATATTTGAAGCTCTTTTATACCAAGGCATTTTTTCTCTATTCGTTTGGATCTGTAAATCATCAATTTGATCCCTCGAACGCTTAAGATCTTTCTCAAAGGATTCTTGCTTGGTAGTAATTTTCTCTAGAACCTGCTGTCTTGCAGTGATCCTTTCCACTAACGCTGAGATTTCCACCTCAGGAATATTTGAAGAAGTTGTGTTTTCTGACATGATTTTGTGTGTTATCTTGATGTTAATAGAATTCTTGTGTTAGGGATATCCCTCTTACAAATTGCTTTAGAAGCCGGATACTTTACTGATAACTAATTGGTCAAATGGGCCTTAACGGAGATGCTATGTTCAGGATTTAGTATTGTATTAAGATAATTCGCAAAAATGTTACTTTCTATTGAACACAACCCCTTCAAAAGCTATGTCCCTGAACTGATTTTCATCTATTACTTTCAACGTAGAAGTAGTAGATGAAGAATTTGGATTACTGGGAGTACCTGTTATAAAGACTACATTAAATTGGGTTTCCTGAGGAGAGGAATTCAATTTGCCATCAAAGTTACCCGAAAAGGTAATATGTCCCGCTGTTACACAATCATCACCAGTGATTTTAAGCGCAATAATCTCTCCTGTTGCTAGATTGTGGGTAATCTTTATGCTCTCATCGTGGGATACTCCTGCAGGACACTGGTAGCCAACACCTAACCATTCGCCTGTTAAATCAATTAAATTTTCCGCATCGGGTTCATCATCTTCCTCACAAGAGGAAAGCATGAATACAGAAATAAAGAGGATAACATAAAAAATTAAATTTTTCATTTTCGTGGGATATTAGACTTGTTTAAAAAATCACATTTATGGCAATATATAAAAAATAATTAAGAATTGCAGAAGAATTTTATTTATAAATTCAATATATTGTTAATATGAGTTATTTGTTGGTCTTTTACTTCACTACTAGAATTTAATCTTTCTTTGAGTTAGTGTATGCTTTCGAGAGAGCGTTAGTTTTTTGTGAAAATTTATGTTTAAAGGAAGTACGGCTAACATACCGTTGGCGCTTTTTGTATCACAACAAGGATTAAAAACAGATACTCCAAATACATTATCTGTAAATGGAGTATGGAAAATAAAGAAGTAACTATGAATCTACTTTCGGAAAACATGGGCAATCCTTTAAATCAGCCCTTTATGTATGTTTGTTATACACTAATCCCATCAAGCTGAAAAAATGGCTTACATCTATCCTAATCCTATCAAAACCTCCTTCCCACTCCCAATCCAATGGACCATGTATCAAAAGCGTCAAATCGTATATCATAAGCAAAAGAAGGTGACAGATCCCAGCCCTCGGCTATTGGTACTTCATATTCTATCCCAGCTCTAAATAACCCGAATGATTCTTCTTCCTCCACTTCTAATCCAATCCCTAATACCAAGATCCATTCATCCCAAACGTTCCATAATCCATCCAGGGTTAAAACGACGGGTAAATTCCGCTCTATAATCTCCTTTTCTTCCTTTTCTACTTCAAAGGATTCCAGTTCTATGTCATTGTGCATCCCAATTCCCCATCTTTCACTAAACCAATACTCTATATCCAGTCCTATAGAGGGTAAAATCAGTGTCTCTCTTCCTCTAGTAGTCTTCGTAGGAATATAGGTATGCATAACTAATAAACCCATCCTCCAGGGACCTTCAAACGCTTCTTCCCCTTCCAACTCAATAGAATCCTCTTCCTCCTGAGCTTGTAATACGGGACAACAAAGCCCCATCAATATAATGCCAATCAAAAAACGGCTAAACAATAATTTCATAATCATCTGTATCATATGTGTCATTAAAGAAGTTCTTATTTATTTTATTTTGTGCCAATGATCCATAAGATGGCTGGTGGAAATAGATAGCTATATTGAATGATTAGGAAGCTTTGGCATTTTGTTGTTGAACCGATTGAACGTAAAATATGCATCCATTTAGAATGAATTGATCTAATGCATTGGTTGCTTGATCTTTGGGAAGTGCTTCAAGATCCGTCATGGAAAGAATAGCCCCTTTATATGAATCTTCAACTACCCATTTCCCGCAGGATAGAGCAGGTAATTCCTCAAAGACCAGCTCTTCTTTCATGCCATATCCACTCATGTAAAAATAGGGGCATCCCACCAATTCATCTTCTATGGCCCAACCAAAACCTATGCCCAGCTTTCCTTCTAATTCCAGAAAAATACCTGTATCAAAATGGTGTGGCCATATTCTCACTTTCTCATTTAATTGTAGATGTTCAATAAATTTAAAGAGGGTTATATTAGCTAAGGCTCTGTAATACATCCAAGGTTCCAATTCCTCTTTAGAATAGAATGGAAAAGCCTGATCTGCCACATCATAGATCGGTATTTCATAGGGCAATTCCCTGCTAAAGTTCTTCGGTTCCAAACCAATTGCAGCTAATCCATCCTGAACTTCTTGCTCTATGTCTTTTATGGTCCTATGAGCTACCTTTACAGATTGTAATACTTGCTTCCAACAGTTGATCCATTCGAATGAGAAGGTGTTCAAGTTAAACGATAGCAAGATGTTTCCCTGATCTGTGGCTATCCATCTCCCCATGACCTTGCATCCAAGATGATCGAAATAGAGCGTTTGATGAGAATGATCCTCTGTATGAGGAACAAATGAGTCATTGATTCTGGCGATTGTTTGAAATAATTGGTGAAAATGCTGGTCTACCTGGGTATATTGTCTCATGTCATTAGTTAGTTTAGTATTGATAATGTTGTTAGGCCAATTGAACAATGTCTGCCTCTTTGAATATGGCTGCTACCTGTAAATGTAGGCTAGGTTCAGCATACAAAGTAGGTGGCACACTAATATCACCTAAAAAAAGAGAGCCTCTTAACGGAATCACAGATTTATCAAATAAGCCTTCTTTAGGTAAAGCCAGGGTCAGTGTCGCTTCAGCTCTTATTGCTGGCTCATAAATGGTTCCATGCGTCAAATCAATTCCCGAAGGTGTATCTAAGGCCAGGGTAGGAGCATTTTGCGCATTGGCCCATTCGATCATCTCCTTCGCTGCACCAAATGGATTTCCAGATAAACTATAGCCTATTATTCCATCTATAATCAGTGCCGCCTCTCCCACAGATGTTAGATCTTCTGCCGCACCGATGGAGATCTTCATATTGTTGAGAATCTCTAATTGATGCTGAGGAATAGGCGTCATGTTAGATGCATCAGTAATGTACACCTGTACAGGAAATCCCCAGGCTGCTAATCTTCTCGCACATACCAGGGCACCTCCTCCATTTCCTCCTGTTCCTGCGAGAATAATCACAGGAAGGTCTGCTTGATGGTCCTGCAAAAATCGACTGTTAGCGACTAGTGCTAATCCTCGTCCTGCGTTTTCCATCATTTGGATCAGCTCAATCTGATAATCTTCGATCATGAGTCGATCTACTTCTATCATTTGTTCTGTGGTTAAGCGAGGAACTTCGCCTTGAAAGTGTGGAATATGTAGTTGATTCATTTTTTTTGAAATTTATATAAATGGTTGGTGCATTTAATTGGCGAAAAGCAACCGAAGGACAAGAAAGATCCCATCTTACCTCCTCTGTTCTTCTTGGTACTAAATATTCGATTACATTCACCAGAATATACATTGTACCTACATTCATAAGATAGGTTCAACGTATATTATCAATTAATCTCTTGTTTCAACTTAATCTATGATAAGAAATACTATGACCTATTGTACATCTGTAAAGTAGAATGCCTTAGTTGCTTGCCTGCTTTAGAATTGACAAATGCGATAGTTTGGGCGATATCTTCAGGTTTGACCCATGTTGAGAAATCCGCCTCTGGCATCGCTTTTCTGGCACCAGGAGTATCTATGGTACTCGGAGCAATGACGGTCGAGGATATGGCTGTCCCTGCAAAAGTGGCATTAATCACTTCAGATAGATAGCTCAACATAGATTTAGATAAGCCGTAGGCAACAAATTCCTTTCCTTCTTTAGGATCGAGGCCGGGTCTGGCGCCAATCAATATGATTTGTCCCGATTCTTGCTTCTTCATGATGGCTAATAAGGGCTTGATTACATAAAAAGCTGTGCTAAAGTTCAGAGTGATCATTTTTTCAATGTCGGCCGAACTTACTTCAAGTAAATTTCCCTGAGTGAATCCGCCTACAATTAATACCGCTAAATCTATTCGTCCATGTTTAGCAGCGACCCCTTCCACATATGCTCGAGTTTCTTCTTCATTGGTCAGATTCACTACCTGGCTTTCTAAATTTGGAGCCGTTATAAAATGAGGATCATCTCTGGGACTTAAGGTTACGTTTAAGTGGCAACCCATTTCCACCAGCTGTTTACTAACAGCTCTGCCTAAATTCCCTGCTGCTCCAGTAATGATGGTGATTTGATTATTCATGACAGAATGCGTGAGTGTATGAATTAATTATTCAATATACGTTTGACAATGGTGTTTCTTTCCCGATAAATGACATTTCAAGGGTTTCTTTTCATCGTGATGGAAGCGTCTATACACTTCCACTGCCAGTAGCATTCCTAAAGGAGGTGCTATAAAATAAATCCAAACAGCCGTCCAGACATTAGCTGGGAGAGCAGAAGCTACCGTCCTTGCTGGATTAATGCTCATTCCGGAATAAGGAGCCTCAAAAGCGATAAAGATGAGTAGCCACACTCCTGCCAGTACCCCCGTATAGGGAGCCACTTTGGGAGAATTACTGGACCAAACAACTGTGTAAAATAATAGAAATGAGAGCAACATCTCCAGTCCAAAAGCACCTATAATTCCCCAACTTCCAGGAACCGTTACTGCATAATTTACATAAGGGCTGCTGGTATAGGAGTGGAGGATTAATTGGAACAATAGAACACCCACATATCCCCCGATAAATTGGAACAACATATAAAAGACGGCATTCTCTTTACTGATTTTTCCCAATCTCAAGAAGGAAAGGGTTACTGCCGGATTGAGATGAGCCCCAGATTTTTTTCCCCAGGGAGAATATATAATTCCGATAGCGGTTAATCCCATCGCCAATCCAATTAACGCTCTTCGAAGGAAAGGTTGAGATTCTAACAAAGGTCTGATACCAAGATCGGGATGCTCTATCAGAATCGTAAAAACGACTGCTGATACCATAAATGTTCCCAGTCCCCAGGCTTCCATTAAATACTCAGGCCAATGATTTTTCCAGGCTTTGATCATGTTGGATAGTGGTGTTAAACAATTGATATTGAAGAATAAGAAATATCAAGGAAGATACGGACCATGCCTGATTCACTGTCCCTTTACCTTCCTTTGGCTCTGCTCCGTCAAATATTTCTGCGATTCCATGAATACACCCTTCGTTGTAAAAGTGGTGGAGCAGGGGAGCCAGTTCTTCCTCTACCTGCTTCCTCACTGCGGCATTATTTCCTTCCAGATAGAAGACGGACTGATAGTACGCTCCTAACAAAAAGGGCCAAACGGTTCCCTGATGATAGGAAGTATCTCTATCCCATTGGTTCCCAGAATAGACAGGCTTAAAATCGGGATGATCCATGGATAGTGATCTCAACCCATAAGGGGTCAACAATTTCTCTTTTACTTGCTTCAACATTTTTCGACCTTCCGCTTTGTTTAACAATGGAAAGGGGAGACTTAGTGCATAGAGTTGGTTGGGTCTGAAGGAATCATCTGCCCATTCATCAGGAACAATTACATCATGTAAATAGCCTTGTTCATTGAGAAAATATTGTTTGAAATTTCTCTCAAAAGTTTCTTTTAGCACAGAAGATGGGCCATTGGAAGCTCCCAGTTGTTGGGCGAAAAATTCGATGCTACATAAGGCATTGTACCACAAAGCATTCACTTCGATGGGACACCCCCATCTAGGCGTTACTGTAAAGCCCCACACCCTCGCATCCATCCATGTTAATTGAGTATCTTTTCCTCCAGCAAAGAGAAATCCATGTTGATTGACGTGGATATGATAACGCGTTCCATGGATGTGGAACTCGATGATTTCTGCTAATTGAGGGAAAATGGTTCGAATGAATTCCCAATCATTAAATTTTTGAACATATTGATAAGCCGCCACAAATATCCAAAGGGTAGCATCTACCGTGTTATATTCGGGTGCTTCTCCCTGGTCTGGAAAGCGATTAGGAACCATTCCCTGATCGGCATAGGAAAGAAAAGTTTGCAGGATGGACTTGGAAACCTCCTTTTTACCCAAAGCAATCGTTAATCCCAGCATCGCAATCATGGTATCTCTTCCCCAATCGGTGAACCAATGATAACCAGCGATAATAGTTTTCGATTGAGAAGATCGGCGATGAACGAGAAATTGGTCCGCAGTAACTATCAAATCCCGGATAAAGGGATGTGAATATGATTCGGATAAAGTTGATTCGAGCCTTTTCAATTCTTCCTGAAAAAGGAAAGCAGGAGCCGCCTGAAGCATTTCCTCATCAATGGTAAATAATAGAAAGATTCTACTTTGAGCATCCAGGGTATGTTTAATGAATCCAGGAGTGAAACTGTGTTCCGAAAAATCCTGGCCCCGTTGAAAATCCTGTTTGTACTCCAGATTAACATGCCAGTTTCTGTCTTCATGAAATGTCCCTTCAGTGAAAGAGATAAATAATGGAGTGGCACCATAATGAGAATAGAATCTTAAGTGATCCTCTCTCTTGTCCATATAATAATCGTATCCATCCAACTGTGTAAATAGACTGTGGTAATCCCTATCGACGAAATGAGGCCGAAGAAGAATGTCTATGGGTCGATCACTGGGATTGTAATATTCAACCACGGTTGAATTAGAACCATGTGGCATAAACACGGTCTTCCTCAATTCTAATCCTTCGAACCTGAACGTCATTTCAGGGAATGGATGACGGGAAAAAGAAGAGAGGTGTTGGTAGCCAGTAGGATGAATAGCACCTGGATATTGATTAGTGGCCAATGCGTAATTCCCTTCAGCTGTCACTACGGTTTCTTCTATACGGGACACTAATATTTGTCTTTGAGTAGGCGGATTCAAGGAGGCTACCAATAATCCATGATAGCGACGGGTATTCATTCCGCAAATACTGGAAGAAGCGTAACCACCTATACCATTGGTTACTAGCCATTCCTTATCGCTTACTTCCTCGAGGGATGGGTGATGGAAATTGAGGGATCGATTCATGTTTCTGTTTTATCGATTGCTTACGTTAGATTTTATATTTTCTGTGTATGAGTTCTGCTACTACTCCGGTCCAACCTGTTTGATGACTGGCGCCTACGCCTCTGGAATTATCTCCATGGAAGTATTCGTAAAATAGGACGAGATTTTGGAAATGTGGATCTTGCTGGTAGATCTCAGTTGCCCCATTGACAGGTCTGGAGCCATCCTCATTGACCTGAAATATACTAATCAATCTTTCGGAAAGGGCATCAGCTACTTCTCCCAAATCTTTTTGCTTGCCTGAACCCGTAGGATATTCCATTTGGAACTCAGCCCCAAAGAAATCGTGGAATTTTCTGAGTGATTCGATAAGCAAATAATTCATCGGCATCCAGATGGGGCCTCTCCAATTCGAATTTCCTCCAAATAGCCCTGTGGTAGATTCTCCAGGCTCATAAGTAATGCCATAATCTACGCCCTGTATATTGACCGAATAATAATGCTCTCCATGGTAGCGAGACACAGAACGAATGCCTCCTGGAGCCAGGAATTCAGCTTCGTCCAACATCGCTGTCAACAATTTTTTTAATCGTTTATGAGAAACCATAGAGAGGAGAATACTTTCTTCATGATGTTCACGATCAATGACTTTGTAGGGATTTTTATCGATATAATTGTCCCAAAACCATTCGAGGCGGCCCATAAAATCGGGTAATTTATCCTGTATGTTTTTAGGAAGGATCATGGTAGCAAAAAGTGGGGTTAATCCTACTAAAGAGCGAACTTTAATGGGAACATAGTGCTCTCCCGGAAGTCGGAGTACATCGTAGTAAAATCCATCTTCCTCATCCCATAAACTGGTCCAGTCATCGCCCATTTTATTTAGCGTTTCTGCGATATAGACAAAATGCTCAAAGAATTTAGTGGCAATATCCTCGAAAGAAGGATCTTCCTGGGAAATTTCGAGGGCCATTTGTAGTAAGTTGAGAGAGTACATAGCCATCCAACTCGTCCCGTCAGCTTGTTCCAGGGTTCCTCCTCCGGGTAATTGGTTAGAACGATCGAAAACCCCTATATTATCCAATCCTAAGAAACCTCCTTCGAAGATGTTGTTCCCTTTAGAGTCTTTTCTGTTGACCCACCAGGTAAAGTTCAACATTAATTTTTGTAACACTCGTTTAAGGAAGGTGATATCTCCTTTTCCGTTTTGTTGTTTATCTATTTCGTAGACTTTCAATGCGGCCCAGGCTTGAACAGGAGGATTAACATCGCTGAAGGCCCACTCATAGGCAGGAATTTGACCATTAGGCGCCATATACCATTCTCGGAGAATCAGAATGAGCTGATGTTTAGCAAATTCTGCATCTACTAAGGCCAATGGAACACAATGGAAGGCTAAATCCCAGGCAGCATACCAGGGATATTCCCATTTATCCGGCATAGAAATTATATCCTCGTTGTTCAGGTATTGCCATTCGTGATTTCTGCCATATTTCCGGCTTTCAGGAGGGGCTGGTTGGCCTGGATCTCCATTTAACCAGGTGGGGATATCGATATTATAGTATTGCTTGGTCCAGAGTAAGCCTGCAAATGCTTGACGCTGAATGTTCGTCATATCTTCATTTGCTTCTTCTGTGATGAGGGTGTTATAAAAAGCATCTGCTTCTTTGATTCTGGAAGTGAAGGCTTTATCAAACTCTTTTCCCAATGGATCTCCTGATAGTGCTTCCATGCTCAATCTTAATTGGAAATTGATTGATCCGCCAGCGGGAATCTCTTGTTGGTAAACAGCCGCGAATTTAGTTCCATCACGTTTCTCTGCCAATAAACTTTCATCGTTCTCAACGATGACTTGATGGAAGGCATCCTTTACATAAGGATGTTCATTTTCCATTCCAAAGAGTCGCTCATAATTCGTCTCATTTTCAGTAAATAGAACGTTTTGAGGAGTTTGAAAATAGAGATAGTAAGATCCTGTTTCAGGGTGATTAGCCGTAATTCGTTGGTATGTGCCAAAAGTCTCCAGATTCCCAAGTGTAGGTTTCTCAGGCATTTTACCCACTCCCCATAAATTTCTAAACCAGAGGGTAGGAAGTACCGAAATATGCGAAGCTTCCGGCCCTCTATTGGCTACGGTAATTTTGATACATAAATCTTCGGTATCGGCTTTGGCATATTCTACCACTATATCGAAATACCTTCCCTCATTAAATAGCCCTGTATCCAATAACTCATATTCAGGCTCATGTCGGGAACGATTTCTGTTGGTGTGAACCAAATCATCATAGGGATAGGCTGCCTGAGGATACTTATAGAGGAATTTCATGTAGGAGTGGGTGGGGGTATTGTCGAGGTAGTAATACAATTCCTTTACGTCTTCTCCATGATTTCCTTCGGTTCCGGTCAGACCGAATAAGCGTTCTTTGAGAATGGGATCTTTTCCGTTCCAAAGGGCCAGGGCAAAACACATTCGTTGATATTCATCAGAGATACCTCCCAGACCATCTTCTCCCCATCTATACACTCGGGATCTGGCATGGTCATGTGGGAAAAAATCCCATGCACTTCCCCCGTCACTGTAATCTTCTCTAACGGTTCCCCATTGTCGTTCGCTCAGGTAGGGACCCCATTTAAGCCAATGTTGTTTTCTGGAATAATGATCTTTAAGTCGGATCTGTTCTTTATTTTTTGAGGATGTTGCCATAAGTTTCTTGTAGTTTAGCTGTTAATTAACCGTTAGTTGTAAATCCAGGATAACAAGTCATTCCTCCATCGACAAATAGGGTAGTTCCGGTAATATAATCGGATTCATCCGAAGCAAGCCAAACAGCAGCAGCTCCGATGTCAGATGGCTGTCCTATTCTTTTATATGGGATCAATGTCATAAGAGAATTAAGGGCTTTATCAGTTTCCCATGCATCGCGATTGATAGGTGTTTGGATAGCTCCTGGGGCAATGCTGTTAAATCGAATCTTTTGAGGACCATATTCTTGTGCTAGTGATTGCATTAACATTACGATAGCTCCCTTGGAAGCTGCATAATTAGCATGCCCTGCCCAGGGAATAATTTCGTGCACAGAACTCATATGAATGACCTTTCCCAATGCACAAGAAACATCGGGACGATGCCCTCTCCTCAGGAATTCTCGCACTGCTTCTCTGGCACAAAGGAATTGGCCTGTCAGGTTTACGTCTATTACCAGGTTCCACTGATCCATAGTCATCTCGTGGAAATGTGCGTCTCTTTGGAGTCCCGCATTCGCTACTAAAATATCTACTGTTCCAAACGTAGCTATGGCCTGTTGGAACATCTCCTGAACCTGATCTTCCTTACTCACATCTGCTTTAATGGCGATCGCTTTTGCCCCTGTACCATTATGTTCGATTTCGTTTGCCACTTCCTGCGCTACTTCTGGTTGGCTGATATAATTAACGATTACATTCGCCCCTTCCTTCCCCATCGCCAGGGCAACATCTTTTCCTATGCCGGAATTCGCTCCGGTGACGATGCAAGTTTGATTAGAAAGTCTGTGATTAGCTTTTTGATACATGTTAATAGTTACTTGTTAGATTGTATTTGATGAGATAATAATTGATCAATTCTTTTATAGAGTTCTGTTCGATTGATTAGTCCTTGAATGCTGTCTTTCAATTCTCCGTCATAGAACATGAGCATGGTTGGATACCTATTGATTCGATAATGCTGGATTAATTCAGGATTATTTTTTTCCTCTACCAGCAAAAAATAGATTCGGTCCTTATAGTCCACTTGCACATCCTCATATACAGGGATCATTAATTGACATGCGCCGATATGGTCAGCCTGGATACATAGCAAGAATGGGCCGGTAAGGAAAGGAATGTTTTCAAGTAGGCTCATGGCATAATCGAACTGGAAATTTCATATGTGTTATTCTGTTCATAGAGTTTATCCTATTGGGAATGCTCTATGCTATTTTTTTACGTGGTTATCCTTGTAGGAACAGGCTATGCTGTTCTACTCATAGAGATAATTCCTTTGAAAATACTTTATGTAGTTTATTTCTACCCATTCAGGGCTATTCATAAGCCAGGTATATCGTTGATGTTAGCTAATCCTGTAGGGCTCCAATATTATAGTATTAAGATGATACCAACCCAAAACCCTGGCAGAATGTCCTGGCGATGGACCATATTATTTATTATTCAGATGATCTCCGACTCTTAGGGCATTAGCGATAATCGTCAATGATGGATTGACTGCACTGGCAGAAGGAAAGAAGCTCGAATCTACCACATACAGATTATCCAGATCGTGGGCCTTGCAATTTAGATCGAGGACAGAGGTAGTAGGATCTGTACCAAAGCGACAAGTTCCGTTTTGATGAGATACTCCTGAAATCCCAAGTTTAAATCCTACATAAGCTGTTTGTTTACAGTATCCCTCCTCACATCCCAATTGATCCATCATGCCAATGAGGTTGGTACGTAATCCTTCGTAAGCTTTGAGATTATTGGGCGTATATTCGAGTTTGATATCTCCACCTTTGGTAAGTGTTACTCGGTTTTCAGGTAGAGGTAAATCTTCTGCTGTAATGAAAAAATCTATGGAATGATGGGAAACGTCTTCCAGGTCGAAGGTTTTATCCGGATTGATCTCCTTCAATTCATCCTTTAAGGTCGTCGGATCTGTTTTTCCCATCATCTGGATAGCCCCTAGCGGAAAAGCAGCATCGGGAGCTTGGTGGTAGAAATCGGTCACCATAAACGATTTCTGAAACTCAGCATCATTAGGTGTTTTGGAGATAGCCACAACAGTGCCATTATTATGCAGCATGAGATTTCTTCCTACCATGTCTGAACTGTTAGCCAACCCATTAGGATGTTGTTCATTAGCCGACCTCAATAGCAAAGCAGCAGAATTGATCGCCCCACAAGCTACAATAACCGTTTCTGCTTCATAGGATATTTCTTCTCCTTCAGGCGTTTCCGTGATCACCTTAGAGATGCGTTTTCCAGAAGCATCGGTCTGAAGTTTAGTAACTTTGCGATTTGTATGTAGATGTACATTAGGATGTTGAAGGGCGGGTCTTAGCGCAACTACCTGTGCATCAGCTTTAGCTTCGGAAGGGTCGGGGTACCCATCGAATAAACTGAGATTTATTTTGGCACTTAGTTGCTGTTCGTCTTCCGGTAGACGGACGGCTACGGGAAGGGGGGCGGGATGACAACCAGCTGCCTGAAAGCTTTGGTATAATTCCTTCATGCGAGGCTCTAAGCTCAGTGCAGGAAAGGGGTAAGGTTTAGAAGCATACGGTTCTGTGGGGTCGATGCCTCTTTCCCCGTGAACGCTGTACAAATATTCCGCTTCAGTGTAATAAGGCTCAAAAATGTCATATTTAAGTGGCCAGGCAGGAGATATCCCGTCAAAATGGGGCACTTCTTCAAAGTCGCTTTTCCGCATCCTTAGTAAGGCTGCCCCATACATTTTCGTATTTCCACCTACCCAATAATGAGTAAATGGTTGGAAGGGCTGATCTTGAGCGTCGTACCAGGTTTCCTTGGCGAGGTATCTTCCTTCGGCAAAAACCGCTTCTGGATCCCAGTTCTCTTTTTCTTTAGGTAGAAAATCACCTCTCTCAAGTAAGAGGATTTGCTTTCCACTAGTGGCGAGCCGATATGCCAGGGTACTTCCTCCGGCACCGGTTCCTATAATAATGTAGTCGTATGTATGCATGCGATGAGAATAGTTTCTACTAATATGGCGAAAGATATGCCAATTGCAGAATATTAATTTATTGAATTGATAATCAGTATTTTGTGTGGTAATTTGGTTGATTTGTACCAATGGGAATATTCCGAAATAAGGGAAGATTCTGGTATTTGGGAATGGGTGAATTGTTTAGCTAAGCTAAGGTTTCAACATCCAGGATGTGATGAATTGAGAGTGTTCCATTTTTAAAAATAAACTATTCATAAATATTGTAGGAAAATGGATTTTTTCTATTTGTTTTGAATAGGGAATGTCATTAGCTTTTTGCTTATGATGCGCGTTCGGATGTTATTGGTTTTTGGCTTGTGTGTCCTGGGGTGTACGATCCACGGGATATATGCACAGTCATTTACCGTAAATTTGTATCGAGCATTTTTCAATGGAGAGAGTTGGAAAGTACGAGATGTCGTCCAATTGCCTCAGGGAAATGTGTGGATTGCTTCAGACGGAGGTTTAGCTGAGTTCAAGGGACAGGAATTTGTCTATTGGGACAATGACATGGACTGGGGAAGGGTATTTGATTTGGCTTTATCGGCAGATCAGAAGGTATGGGTGCTTGCAGAAAAAGGGATTTATAGAATATCTTTGGCCATAGATGGTCAACTATCAGTACCAGAATTGATGTGGGAGGGTACCTTTTCTTCAGAAGATCAACTGTTTATAGATTCCCATGATTTATTATGGCTGATCCGTCCTAATCATACGAGTTTACTGGGGAAGTCGCCCCAGGAACAGGGGACTTTTGTTGAGGCAAGAAGACTATTTATCCAAGATGGCCCAGAAAAAAAACGTTGGGTGGTTTCAACTGAAGGAGAAATTTATCTTCTTGAACATACAAACGCTCCTCTATCATTAGTTCATAGAACCATCTCAGCGCAACGTATCCAAACTGTATGTGCGATGGGGCCAAATGATTTGTTGTTGTACGGCGAATATTTGGAATTATTCCATTGGGATGAGGAAAAAAAAATTGGAACCATACAAAGAGTAAAAGGGCCCACTGGCGATATCAGGCAAATACAGTTGTATACTCCTAATAAAGTACTCATTTTTACTTCTGAACATGGTTATTGGGGAATTCTTTCTGAGGGGCAATTTAAGTTGAGGTCCTTTTTTAATATGTATGGCCAAAACAGGTTAGTAGCGTTTCCTTTTAATGAGGCTCATAATTTTTTTGTCAATAACTCGGATCAAGTTTGGGTAGCAACAAACAATGGGTTGGGCCTGATGCATCAGCCCTCTTTTGTTAAGCCTCCAAAGATTACTAATTCTGATGGATGGTGCATTCTTTCAGGAGGAAAAAATCTGACGTACATCAGCTCTGCCAAGATCTTCAGGTTAAAGCGAGAACAAGGAATCTATGATGTGGATAACATATCTGTAGATGGATTCCGATTTCATACCAGTTTAGCATATAACGAAATGGGACTATGGACCGGAAATCTGGAAGGCATACTTGCTTTGATTGCTTCAGATGGGAAGCTGAGAAAATGGGATTTTTCAGATAGGGGGGGGATATTGTTTAACTTACATGCTTCTCATACTGGAGATATTTGGGTCTGCCAGTCGCCTCAGGACAAACCGTTGGATGGAATTATTCGAATATTGCCTAAAGGTGATGTACGATTTTATAGTAAGAAGGAGGGGCTTACCGATCGTTTGCTTGATGTCCAGGATTTACGGGATGGACATATGTATGCTTCTGGAGTAGGATATAGTACGTATTTGTATCGATATGATCCAGCCTCAGATAAGTTCATCAATCTCAGTCTTCCTTTGCCATTTCCAGAGACTCATACTTTTGAGGTGCATGAATTTGGAATGGATAGTCAGAGAAATATTTGGATGGCTTCTACTGATGGGCTCCTCCAACATAATGGGGATACGGTGATCCATGTAAAAGTAGGAGATTGGCCCATAGGACAGGAGGTGCGAAGTATTTTAATCACAGAAGATGATGCGCTTTGGCTTTCTAGTAATCAATTGGGACTAACCTATTGGAAAGGAGACACTATCGTGCATTTTGGTGAGGATTCAGGCCTTCCGGTGAGTATCATGAACTATAGAACACTTAACATGGATGAAGAGGGGTACTTATGGGTGGGAACGAACGAAGGTCAGGTAGTATCTCGTTTTCCATTTCCGAAACCCCAACCTTTAACTACTCCTCGATGGCTGAGTATTGAGATCGATGATAAACTACAAGATATTGAATCCAGAAATATCCTCAAGGTACCACATTTATCGAACATCAAGTTTTCATTTGTGGCCGCAAGCTTTCCCTCCAAATCAGTGAAATATCAGGGAAGGATTAAAGAATTAGGACAAAGTTGGATCGATTTGGATCCTGGTGAAGGATGGACTTTACGTACACTTATTCCTGGGCAATATACCGTTCAATTGAGAGCCAGAAATACGATTGGAACAGCCTGGAGTGAACCTTTGTCATATACTTTTATTATCAACGAAGTTTGGTATAAGAGATGGTGGGCAGTTTCTCTGTTCATGTTGATCATCATTGGAATGATCATAGGAGGAATTTTCCTACGCAACCTACAATTGGAACATGCCAAAAAGCGACTGGAAGAAATCGTACATGAAAGAACGGAAAAGCTGGAACATGCGTTGGAGGCTAAGAGCCTATTTATGGCAAACATGAGTCATGAAATTCGCACGCCCATGCATGGGATGATAGCTACCTTGGACCTATTTGAGGATACTCCTCTTTCTTCAGAGCAAAAAGAATATATAGAGATCATTCGCAGTAGTAATCAAACTTTGTTATCGATCATCAATGAT
Source organism: Bacteroidia bacterium (assembly GCA_965262565.1). Classification (GTDB taxonomy): domain Bacteria; phylum Bacteroidota; class Bacteroidia; order J057; family J057; genus CBDHFQ01. The sequence goes on along the minus strand of CBDHFQ010000007.1, from coordinate 387,143 downwards.
ATTCTTGACGTATCCAAGGCTGAGTCTGGCAAAATGAAATTGGAATCGAGGCCTTTCAACCTTCGAAACTGCATTGAACAAGTTCTGATGACGTTTGCCTCTAAAGCAGCGGATAAAGAACTAGCACTTTTTTATGAAATCGCTCCTGAACTGCCTCTTCATTTCCTGGGCGATGAAGTTCGTCTCAGACAAGTCCTTTCCAATTTGGTTAATAATGCAATTAAGTTTACTCATGTAGGAGGAATAGATATCATAGTATCTCCCACCGATGAGGATCAGCTCTCTAATGAATGGAATGTAGAGCCAGTTTGCGCGTTGACATTTCAGGTAATTGACTCTGGCATAGGAATATCGCCAGAGAAACAAGCCAAATTATTTGAGGCTTTTTCACAGGCTGATGACACGATTACTCGTCGCTATGGAGGGACAGGTTTGGGGTTGACCATTGTCAAATATTTAGTAGAACAAATGGGAGGAAGCATCAAGGTAGAAAGTGAAGTCGGAAAGGGGAGCTCCTTTTCTTTCCACATTTATTTACCTCAACATCTCGGGCTTCAGGAGTCTGTAGATCCTACTTTATTGGAAGGTAAACACTTGCTATTATTAGCAACCTCATCTCGCCATCAGGATTGGCTTCGTCGCCATGCGATTCAATGGGGCGTTTCCATAGAGATAGTGAATATTCTTTCTGAAGCAGAAAAGCAATTTCTGGATAAAAAACCGGATGTTGTTATCGCTGAAGCTAACACTGTGCAGGAGCTTGCTTCGCTGGAGGATGTGATCAAACCATTTGCTCCTATGCCCACTTTAGTCATTACTTCCATTAACAATGTAAGCCAGCTAAAAACCCATAAATCTGAACAACAATTGACTGTGATACCGAGCCCTCTCAGGTATCAAGTACTATTTGAATGGCTTAGCCAAGCTGTCAGCGGCGGTCAAAAAGAGCAAACTAAGCCAGATATCACACCTTCTAGTGATCATTTAATCATACAATCCCTTCGGGTCATACTGGCAGAAGACAATCTTATCAATAAACAGCTTGCCATGAAGATGTTTGAAAAAATTGGACTTCAGCAGGTCGATTGGGTAGAAAACGGGAAGAAAGTAGTAGCCTTAGCCAAGGAAAAGCACTACGATATTATTTTTATGGATGTTCATATGCCAGAGATGGATGGATTGACAGCTACAAAAATCATTCGGGAGGATCATGCCCTTCCGGCTCAACCTATCATCATTGCATTAACAGCGAGTGCTTTTCAGGAAGATATCCAAGCTTGCATGAATGCTGGGATGAATGATTTTATGTCTAAACCATTTACAAAAAAGTCTCTTCAGCAGGTAATCGAAAAGTGGTCCCAAAAAATTGAGGAGATTATTTGAAGAGTTAGTCCTTCTTTAAGATGATCATTTAATCTGATGGCTCTATTATTTGTGATGAAAAAGATCCTATGTACCTAATCATCTTTCCTGTCGCTTAGGCAACTCAATCAAAAAGGTAGTTCCATCCTTCTCATCACTTCTTACAATAATACTCCCTTGATGTTTCTCAATAATGGCATAGCTAATCGAAAGTCCTAAGCCTGTACCTTGTCCTACTTCCTTAGTAGTGTAAAATGGCTCAAAAATGCGAGAACGTATCTCTGTAGGGATTGTAGGACCACTATTATGAATACTGATGTCTATGGTGTCTCTATGATTTCGCGTAGTAATGCTAATAGTCCCCAACCTTTCTGAACCTATGGCTTGTGTGGCATTAATCAGAATGTTGAGGAACACCTGATTTAACTGACCAGGATGGCACTCAATCTCTGGAATGTCCCTATCATAATTCACTCTCAGATCAATATTATCCCCTAATTGTTTGTCAATGATCAATATCGTGGAATCCAGACCATTGTGTATATTAGCCAACTGCATTTCTGTCGGATCTGATCTGGAGAAAGCCCTCAAACTGTTGACGATTTCCGTGGTACGTTCGGCTCCATCTTTAATAGCGATCATCAATTTTTGGATATCCGAGATCACTTCGGGCATGTCAACCTCTTCTTTAAGTGCTTCAATCTCATCCTTGGTCTCTTCAAAATCCTCAGGTCGTTCCATTTGGTCATACAATAGAAATACATTCATTAGAGCCTGAAGATTTTTTCTCAGAGAATTGATTCCTGAGTATATAAAATTGACAGGATTATTGATCTCATGCGCCACACCAGCTGTGAGTTGACCTAAAGAAGCCATTTTATCTGCATGAAGGAGTTGGGCTTGTGTCTGTTGAAGCTTTGTGAGGCTCTCTTCCAAGGTAACTTTCTGTTCCTGTAATGTGAGGGTTCTATGTTGTACCAATGTCTCTAATTCAGCGTTGCGGCGCATAATATTTTTTGTCCTGATGGCAAATAGGAGGTAGATAAATATGCCCAATACAACCAATACCATCACCCAGAATAAAGGCATCTGCCAATAAGGAGGATGCATAATAACATTAATGGAAGTGGTATTTTGCCTGACATTACCCAAAGGATCTATTGCTTTAACCATCAATTCATAGGTACCGCCTGGGACGTTAGTATAAGTAGCTGTTCGTCTATTCCCTGCTTTGTTCCAGGAGTTGTCAAAGGGCTTCAACATATATGCATACCTTGTTTTATAAGGATTGGTATAATTTAAAGAAGCAAATTCAAAGGTTACCAAATAATCCTTATAACTCAATTCTATGGTGCTAGCTGGAATAATACATTTCCTGGAAGGTTGAAGGCTATCCCGATTCACTTGATAAAGATGAGTAAACAGCAATCTCGGTATATGGGGATTAGCACTGATATCTTGAGGATAGAATACATTAAGTCCATTAGTACCGCCAAAATAAAGCCTGTTATCCTTTCCTTTAAAAGAAGCACGAGAATTGAATTCATTTCCCTGCAAGCCATCATGTACCTCAAAATTTTCAAAGGTTCCACTGTCAGGATCAAAACGCGACAATCCTTTATTAGTACTTAGCCACAGTTCTCCATTCGTCCCTTCCTCTATCGCATAAACCACATTGTTAGGCAAGCCATCTTCTACCGTATAAGAGGTAAAATCCATAGTAGTTCTATTAAGTCGGTTCAATCCGCCAGAAGTTCCCACCCATAATTCCCCTTGAGTAGTTTCTTTAATACAACGAACAAAATCATGGCTCAAGGAGTGAATTGAATCAGGATCATGACGCATAAGTCGGGAGACGTCTTTTTCGTATTCATGGCAGATAATTCCTCCCTCTGTTCCTACCCATAACATTTGATGGCTATCCCGATACAAACTGTTTACTGAATTTGCTTTAATTCCTTTGCCTCCTTTGTGGAAGTACTGTGTGCTAAACTTCCCCGTCCGAGTATCCATTATATTGAACCCTTCCCGAGTACCGATCCAAAGAATATGATCTTGTGGTGCCTGAATAATGGACCTAACTGTATTGGAACTAATGCTCAGGCTATCATTACTGCGGTGAAGATAGGCTTGTACTTTGTTGCGTTGAGGATCATATCGAACTAATCCTCCTCCAAAGGTCCCCATCCATATGATTCCATCTTTTCCTTCAAACAACGAACTGATTTCATCGCTCACCAAAGCTTCATGTGCAGAGGATCTTGAAACCATATCAAATGTCTTAGTTCTGTTTTGATCCATGACACATAATCCTCCTTCAGTTCCCAGCCAAAGCCAACCATTTCGATCCTCCATAATAGCCCACACTTTATTACTTACCTGATCAAAAGGGTTGCTTGCGTTCAGACGGATCGTATTAAACTGAGCCAGGTATTTGTTGTACTTGTTTAGGCCCGTTCCTGTTCCTACCCAAATCGTTTCGTCATTTGTTTTCAATAATGCATGAATCATATCATTGCTCAATGAGGAACTTTGTTCTGCCTGATGTTTAACCTCACTAATTCGCTCCGACATGCGATCATAAATAATTAAGCCTTGATCCGTTCCCATCCAGACCGTGGAATCTGTCCCAGCGATCAAATGCCGAATTTGTTTTGACTTTGTTCCCGGAAGAATCTGGAACTGTTTGAGGTTCGGATTCCATATGTCTACTCCCTGATCTGTAGCCACCCATAACTGATGATGTTCATCTTCCCACATATCATGTAGAGTACTTCCAGACAGCCGTTGCTGGGTTTCCAGCTGTTGTAGATAAGGAATCAACTTTCTTTCTTCTTTATTTAGGTAGCACAATTCCTCTTCAAATCCCACCCATATATCTCCTGAAGAAGTTTCATAAATGAATTTGACGATTTGTTGGGGCTTCACGCTAGGACTCCCCACCATTTTGAAATAAGAAATAAAATCATCTGTAGCTGGTTCATAGCAATTGAGTCCATATTTCGTCCCAACCCAAATCATCCCATGTTTATCCGTTAGTAGAGCCGTAATGTAATTGTTGGAAATGGCATTCGCTGTTGAATCATTGGACCCATAATGGATAAAGCGATCTTCTCGAATGACGTATTTATTTAAGCCATTAGCTGTCCCTATCCAGATATCTCCTGTAGGATCTTCGGTCATGCAAAGAATTTCATTATCGCTGATGCTATAAGGATCAGAAGAGGAATGCAGAAAGGTTTCGAATTCATACGCATTAAAGCGATTCAATCCATCTGCTGTTCCTATCCAGATCAACCCTTTGGAGTCCTGCATCATAGTTAAGATGCTTCCCTGAGAAAGCCCGTCTTCTACCATATAATGGAAAAAGGGATAGGAATTAGATTGAGCGTAATTCCAACCACAAATACAGAGCAGATATGTAAATATTAGATACTTCACTTTTTGATGCCTAATTTGCCCATTCTGGAAAACAAAGTTTTAGGATTCATGGCCAATTTTTCTGCCGCTCCACCTTTACCGAATACCTTACCATCTGATAAAGATAGGGCTTCTTTAATGTGATGTATTTCCATTTCTTCCATGGTCAGTATAGAAGTTGGTTGATGGTGGCTTTCCCCATTACGGTTGAGAGAGCGAGAAGAAATGTTAGGGTACCAATCGGAAATTTCCAGCTTATTTCCAAGAGTTGTAATCATGAAACGTTCGATCAGGTTCTCTAATTCCCGAATATTGCCCGGATAATCGTACTGCATCAACTTTTCCAATGCATCCTCCTCTATTCCTTCCAAATGACGTCCTATATTTGCAGCATATTTCTTCAGAAAATGATCAATTAATAAAGGAATATCTTCTTTCCTTTCCCGCAAGGGAGGACAATACAAGGGAAACACATTCAGACGATAAAACAAATCTTCCCTAAATTCTCCTTTCTCCACCAGCTCTTCAAGATTTCGATTCGTAGCAGCGATGATTCTCACATTTACTGTTAAGGTTTTGGAGCTTCCTACCCGATCTATTTCTCCTTCCTGTAATACCCTCAATAGTTTAGATTGTGTTTCGAGGGGCAGTTCTCCTACTTCATCTAATAAGATCGTCCCGCCATTGGCCAACTCAAACCTTCCAATCCGTTTATTTGTCGCTCCGGTAAAGGCTCCCTTTTCGTGCCCAAATAATTCACTTTCAATGAGGTTAGCGGGGAGTGCGGCACAATTTACTTTCACCAGGGGTTTATTGTTGCGTTTGCTCAATCTGTATACTGCTCTCGCCAACAACTCTTTCCCCGTTCCCGATTCTCCTCTGATCAGCACTGTCGTATTGGTCGAAGCTACTCTTTCTACTAAGGTCAGAATCTTCTTAAAGGCCTTACTTTTGGTGATGATATGGTTGGCATTGTGATCATTTTGAATCTCTTCTTTCAGATATTCATTCTCAGCTTTTAGGGTCTGGTTAGCTTCCTTTAGTTGATGCAGTAACTCGTTGTTATCTTTTCGTAATTGATAGGTTTCCAATGCTCGCTTAATGACATTTTGCATCTCATCTTCTTTCCATGGTTTGGACATGAACTGATAAATCCCACATTCATTGATAGCACGTACGACTACATCCATATCGCTGTAAGAGGTGAGAATAATGCGGATAGGATCGGGAAAACGCTCCATGATACGCTTAAAAAATGCTGTTCCTGAGAGGCCCGGCATTCGTTGGTCCGAGATGATGAGGTGAATATCATTTTCTTCTAATATGTCAAAGCCTTCGAAGGCAGAGCGGGCCGTGAAAATCTTATAATCCCACTTAAATCCCGCTTTAAAGGTTTGCAGGTTATGGGGTTCGTCGTCCAGATAAAGGATGTGGTATTTTTTTGCAGGCATGGGAATGGCGATGGTTAGATGGTATCTGTCATGTTAGATGTCGTTCTTAAATATCAGAACTTGAAGATAGGGAAAGTATCGGATAGGTGACGATTGAGGGAAAGATTTTGTAATTTTAGAAGTATGTGCCAATGAATCGAGATTAGCTGGTTGAGTATACATAGAAAACCTTATGCCTATTACATCACTTAAACAACTGGATTTAGAGAGAACGTATACCTATGCGGATTATCTGACATGGCAATTAAATGAGCGATTGGAATTGCTCAGAGGGAAAGATTGCATTAATGTCGCCCGCACCGAACTTAGAGCATCAACGAATTTCAAGAAGATTATCCTATTTGATTACCGATTTTTTGGAAGATAAGCATTGTGAAGTATTTTTTGCTCCTTTTGATGTGCGCCTAAAAAGAAAAGGTGAATCTGGGCAAGAAAAGGATATTTATACAGTGGTTCAACCGGACCTATGTGTGGTATGTGATCTTTCCAAATTAGATACGAGGGGTTGTTTGGGGGCTCCTGACTTAGTGATTGAAATTTTATCTCCCGGGAATTCGCGCAAGGAGCTAAGAGATAAGTACGAATTATATCAAGAAGCTGGGGTGAGAGAATATTGGTTGGTTACTCCCGAAAAGCGAAGTGTGTCTGTATATGTGCTAAATGAAGAAGAGATATTTATCGGTTTGCAACCATTAACGGACGAAGAAATCCTGAGAACAGATATTTTACCTGGATTAGAGATCGATCTCGCTTATGTGTTTGGAAAAGAACATCAGCAATCCTGATCGCTCAAGAATTGCTGATGAAGCAGGCAGCATTTACTTATTTGTTGTCAGCAGTTAATTGTGAAAGCTCTTCAAGGACGATATATAGCGAAACTGACAGTAGCATCTGATAAAATCGTAGTAGGAAGTACATAGGTTTTTACTCTAAATCCAGCTTGTGGTAGTCCGACGGCCACAGGATTAGATTGGGCAATTTTGGGAGCACCTCTGTTTCCTACTGTGGCGATTATCAGATAATTACTTCCAATAGGAAAATCAGGTAATTCAATGAGATATTCTCCCGCTCTTTCTCGTTTGACAGTAAAATTATTTGTACTTCTGGCAAATACAATATTTCCATTTTCTATAAACTGTCCATAAGCGATAGGAACCAAATTAGCCGAACCTGAAACGTTACTCCTGACCTCTCCATCTACCGCCAAATTTCCGTTCTGATCCAGGCTCATAAGCGTATTTTGAGCCACGCCATCCAGGGTTCCGTTAGGATTAACACCTATTTTGAATTTGTCTCCATCAGAATTGTCAATACCCATCGCATAAGAGGTAGTATTTACTTTAAAATTCATGAAAGCATCTCCAGAACCTCGTTGTTCTATCAGAAAGAGACTGGTATTTGCTAAGGCGCTGTTGAAGGAAAGGGAAAATTTTCGTGCAGGATTATTGGTCCCCAAGCCTACATTGCCATTATTTTGTATCGTCAACAAGTTGCTGCCTTCAAAGGTAGAAGGAGATGATCCTCCATAAACAAGCTTAAACTTATCTCCATCTGAATCGTCTACTCCCATAGCCCAATAAGCTGTTTTGGCAATCCCCAAATTGATAAAGGCATCCCCTGAACCTTCTGTTTCTATTAATACTTGACTGGATTTGGCTACATTACCTCTTATCGTAAGAAGATTGTCGGGATTGTTTGTTCCTATTCCTATCGGGCCATCGAAAAAGATCCCTTCTTCTGTTCCTTTATTCCAAATGGAGGTTGACTGATGAGTTAAAGACACCCAATTACTTCCCTTTCTGCCTTGAAAATCGGTTCCTGTCCATCTAATGGTTCCTTCATTTGTATTATTCGTATTTCCTAATCTAAGGGCTCCCTCTACCTCCAGGCTTTCTGAAGGGGTTGCTTTATTAATGCCCACATTGCCATTATCGTGCAAATAAATCTCGGAAGCATTTCCATCAGCGTCTAATTTTTTCATAGCAAAGCTGTTAGTAGTGTATTCTAGCGTTCCCTGCCCCTGTTCCTGACTGATGGTAAATTGCATTATATTTTTGGGGAATACGTTTTGTTGTTTTTCGTGCCTTAATCGAAGAGCTGGAAAGGTATTGTTGCTCACTTGCAAAAAGCCTTCGTGAAAAAAGTTTCCGGCTGATTGCAGGTCAAAAATGGGATTAGCTACATTCAGCCCAATTTTCCCTGTATAGCTAATTGCGTCCTCAGATGGCTTCTCCCAGATATTGGAGTCATCCTCATTGGCCCAATTCCTTCCATTCCACTTCAACACCTGCCCTTCTTTCAAATCAGAAGCATTTACATCCACCAATGAATCGAGGCTAATGTCCGGGATTTGTTTCACTCGTTCAGCCACAAGACTGGTTTCTGCGGAAATACTGCGTTCTGCCATAAAACTGAAAGGAACGGCTTGTAATACCTGGCGGCTGATTTCTGTATAGCCTTCTTGTGCCGGATCTATTTCTACCTGAAGTTCTAAGCGCGGATCATCCCAATTCACCTGATCCAATCCACTAAACACTGTTTGCCCTTCACCGATAACAAGTGAAAACTGCCCTTGGCTATCTGTAGTAACTTGCTGCTCTTCCTGATATTCAGGCGTACCGTCCAGCAAAAGGGTAATTCTGGTGAGGATGTTCGAATTGGCGATAGGCGTTCCATCTTGTTGGATGACCGCTTGATAATTGATCCCTCTTTCTTGTGCCAATAAGCTCGACGAGCAAGCGAGGAAGGCAAAAACGATAAATGAAGTAAAGTTTATGTTTATCATGGCTAGGAGATTAATTTGATTTTTGTATTCGAAAAGCTTGAATGAGCTGATCCCGGGAATCGAGGATCAGGAGTTGGTAATGTCCTTCGGGCAATGTATCCACCGAAAGAACAATATGGTGTTCCTTATGAGGTCGATCTTCTTGTTGGATGTGGACCAACTTGCTGTGCAGGTCATAAAGGTGTAGTTTCCATCCGATGGCTTGAGGTGAAAGGAGGTCTATGTGAAGTTGCTCGCTCACAGGATTGGGAAAGACATTAATATCAGCAGCTATTGTGGAGGTAGAGAGGGAAGTGATAGTGGTAGAGATTCCTTGCTGGAAGCCCTGAGAAATGACTAGCGTAGCTTGTTGGTACGAATTCACTACTACTTCTCCTACTGTATAAGCACCTGAAAGTCCATTTGCTGAAATAATCCCGCCTTGAGGGGCGAGTACTTCTCTGTTGAGGTCTTGAGCAGTAATGGTCAGGACTGTCCCAAACCATAACCCAAAAATGTTAAGGCATTTCTTCATAGCATGTTTACCTAAGATATTTCTGATAAATATGCCATGTGAAAGCATCGGATAGCTCAGGGAAAACCCTTAGTTTACTAATTCGAGGAAAATACTGACATAGGAAATTGGGTGAAATGAAAAGAGGGTTAATCGACTAAATCAATTTTTTTTCCAGGGCAATTCTCACTAATCCGGCCGTGTTTCGGGCGTTGAGTTTGGTCAGCAGGTTTCTTCTGTGTGTTTCTACGGTTTTGGTACTGATAAACAACTTCTCTGCAATTTCCTGAGTGGTGTATTCTGCTACAATGAGTTGGAGTACTTCCTTTTCCCGCCTGCTGAGTTTTAGGTGGAAAATTCCTTCTTCTTTCGCTTTTTGAGGGCTAGCATCCATCATGACGGCATTGGTTGCCGCAGCACTAAAGTAGGTTTTGCCTTCTGCCAATGTTCTGATAGCTTGGATCATTTCGTGATGGGTAGCGCCTTTTGTGATATATCCCTGAACGCCTTTTTTGAGCATATTCTTCACGTGATAGGAGTCCTGATGCATGCTCATGACAAGCACTTTAACATCCTTAGCCAACTGAAAAATCTGCTCACATATATCCATTCCACTTTTTCCTGGCATGTTGATATCCAAAATGATAACATCTACTTCGTTCTTTCCCAGAAAAACCAGGACGGCTTCTCCATGATTCACTTTTCCTACTACTCGCATGTCATCTTCCTGATGAATAAGTTGTTCTATGCCGCTTAAAAAAACGTGATGATCATCAGCTAACAATATACGGATCATATGATTTGGCCTGTTTTGAAACGGGAATACGGAGGGTTACTACAGTTCCCTTCCCTTCTTTTGAATCAATTTCGATTTCTCCTTCAAGGTATTCAATTCTTTGTTGGATACTTTGAAGGCCCAACCCTTTAGACACATGCTTTTCATCAAAGCCCACTCCATTATCTTCTACTGATACTGTGAGTTCATCTTCGAAAAAAGAAAACTGGATAAAGGCTTCAGTAGCATGGGCGTGTTTCAGAATATTCGTGAGTAATTCCTGTACGATTCTGTAAATAACCAATTCATTAAAGGCAGGTTGCGGAGGAATGTTCTGTATTTCCTCTATGTCGATCTTCATCCGTTTTCCTGGGTCCAATTGTTCGCCCAATTGTCGAATAGCAGAAACCAGACCTAGTTCCAGCAGAGCTTTGGGCATCATATTATGGGCAATGCGTCTTACTTCTTCATACGTATCACTCACTAAGGTATAGGTTTTTTGAGCCTGAGAATCCTGGGAAAATTGGTCCTCATAAATACCCAATTGCAATTTGGCTGCGGCCAACATACTTCCTACCCCATCGTGTAAGTCTTTGGCAATTCTTCTTCTTTCCTGTTCTTCACCATGAATAACTGCATTCATTCTCACCATTTTCTGCTGTTGCTGAAGTTCTATCAATTTCTGCTGCTGTAGCTCATTTTCTTTTTGGGTGAGTAGTTGTTTTTGGCGATAGGAAAATATCCCTAATATAGCAGACATAAGTCCCAGGAGAATTAATAAGATGATCACATTACGAAGCTTGATACCAGCTTTTTGGGCAGCTATGGTTTGATGTTGAATCTTTTGTTGCTGTTGAAGAAGTATGATTTCCCGTTCCTTCTTTTCGGTTTCGTAGCGGGTTTCCAATTCCTGAATCGCTTTTGTATTTGACTCATTGATCAGTGAATCATTTAGCAACACATAAGCTTCTTGAAATTGGAATGCTTGTTGGAAATCATTTTGTGCTGCAAAGGTTTGATACAATGATTGATAGGCACTTCGGATCTCCGCTCTTGCTCCTATCTTTTCAGCTAGCTGTAGCGCTTGTTGGGCATAATTGTAAGCATCTGTATAATTTAGTTGCAATAGCGCCGTTTTCGCCAGATTATCATAAAGTCGGGATAATTCTTTAGGAGCATTGAACTTCGTAAAAATGCTGGCCGCTCTACTGAAGTATTGGGTAGCCTTGTCATAGTCTTTATGATCTCTGTACAGAACGCCAATATTCCCCAAATTAATAGCCAGGCTCTGTTGGTAACCAAGGTTTTCGATGAATACATTGGCGTCGAGGTAGGCTTTGAGGGCTGCGTCAGTATTTTCTAGTTGTTTTTGTGCGGTTCCAATATTTCCGAGGTTTTGAGCCATTCCCAAAGTGTCGTTCAAGGCCTGTGAAATAATGAGGGAACGTTGGTAATAATCCAGCGCTTCTTTGTATTGTTTTAAGGAAAAGTGAATTCCTCCTATATTAGTTAAACAAATAGAAGTTCCTTTTTGATCATTTGTCGATTCATAATAGCTGAGTGCCTGTAAATTCGCTTCTATTCCTTTTTCATATTGATCTTTAGCTTTGTATATATTGGCGAGGTTTCCATAGCTACGAGCTAATCCGCTGGAATCTCCCGATTGCTGTTGTAATTCGATCGCTAATCGCAGCACAGAATCTCCTTGTCGATAGGTACCTGAGATACGATGATAAATAGCCATATTATTATAAGCAGCAGCGATTAGGTTGGGCTTATTTAATTGTTGTGCCAATGATAATGCCTCTTGCCCATAACTAACACTTTTATCTTTATCGGTGTAAATGAGTTGCCAGAATAATTCATCTGCATATACATATTTAAGCGAGTCGGAGGAGGCAGTATCAAAGCCATTAATCAAGCTATCTAAAATGGTGGTTGATTGTGGAAAGAATGAGAGCGGAAACAGGCAGTAGAATATGAGTAGTAGCGATCGCTGTATCATCATGGCGTTAGAAATCATCTGTTACAGGAATTTAGGAAAAAAAAGTCATAGTCGCTGTGTCAATTCCTAAGATGTGATTTAAACAAGAGGGGGATGTTAAGTTTAAGTAGAATTTTGGGTTTATTTGGCGAAATATTGTTGATTCGATGAGGATTCTTTTTTGACAGCTAGTTTTCATCGTCCACGACAAATAAGGATGGTATTTCACAAAGGTTTTCGTATATTACTTTAATTCAAATTGTTTTGCCATGCTTCCTCGCTCGATCATCCTTTGTTTGGGGTTTGTATTGATATGTTCCCCCCTCTATTCGGAATTTCCTCCCGAGTTGAGACATTATTGGGATGTAGTCCGCCCCATTATGCGCACCCACTGTGGTTCCTGTCATAATGCAGTAGACCAGAAAGGAGGGCTGAATCTGGTAAAGTATGATTTCATTGTTCAAATCGTCCGTGATGGCCAATTATTTTCCGAAGTGATTGAGACTGTGGATAGAGGAATGATGCCGCCCAATACGAAACCTCCGTTAACGCAAGCAGAAAAAGATACTTTATTAACTTATCTCAGGAAATATCTGGAAGATGCCCTGGCGGAACCCGATCCTGGCATTATCCCTCCCAGGAGATTGAGCAATAGAGAATATAAATATACGATGTACGATCTGCTGGGCGTAGACATTAACACAGATTCCCTGTTTCCTGCCGATGCATCGGGAGGAGCGGGATATGATAATCAGGCCAAAACGCTTTATCTGACTCCACTGCAATTGGAAAGATATTTTGAAGTAGCGGATGGAGTAATAGAAGATATGTATGCGGATCCAGATCGTTGGAACGAATTAGCGCCTCCTTATAAAACATCTCTTAGAACAAATATCATGCTTTGGTGGAAGCAATTATGGGGCAAAGAAGAAGCTGTTCAGTTGCACCTACGAGGAGTAGCAAGTCAAGCCATCGTCCCTTTTGCCACAAAGGCCTACAGGAGATTATTACGGGCATCTGAGAAGGACCATTTATTGACCCTGTTTGAGGAAGTTTATATTTCTTTGGAAGCTGGGCAAATTCATGAAAAATATGATGAAAGTCTTAAGGAAGTTTTTAAAGCAATTCTGATCTCTCCTCATTTCATTTACAGACAGGAAGCAGATCTTCCTCATCAAGGAACCTATGAAATTAGCGATTTTGAATTGGCTTCCCGCATTTCCTATCTGATATGGTCCAGCATGCCCGACCAGGAATTATTGGATCTGGCATATCTGGATAAATTGCATGAGCCATTAGTGCTGGAACAACAAGTCAAGCGAATGCTGGCTGATGCTAAAGCCTCACGTCTCGCCGAAAGCTTTGCAGGACAATGGCTAGGTGTCAATAAATTACTAAGACCGGATTTCCAATTAGATCCTGTCATCTTCCCCGAATACGATCCAGTAATGAGGGATATGATGTATTGGCAAACCATTAGTTTCTTTCAACATGTCTTCCTGGAAAGTCAAAACTTGCTAGAGTTATTAGATAGCGATTATTTATTGCTCAATGAGGCTCTGGCCCAGGTGTATAACGTTCCTGGCGAATTTAACGATGAATTGGAAGTGGCGTGTTTACCAGATGATAGGAGAGGAGGAGTGTTGGGATTAGGCGCCGTATTAACTGCTACTTCCCTACCCGAACGAACCAGCCCCGTATTGAGAGGAAAATGGGTATTGGAACAATTACTAGACATGCCGCCACCACCTCCTCCTCCAGATGTGCCGGAATTAGAAGTGTCTAAAGACATACATGAGGAGTTGAGTTTAAGGGCCTTATTGGAGCAGCATAGATCCGATCCTGCTTGTAGTGGATGTCATAAAGATATGGATGCGCTGGGCTTAAGTCTCGAAAATTTTGATGCTATGGGGCGTTGGAGAGATACATATACAGGATTGACGCCTATAGATGCTCGTGGAATCTTGAAAACAGGGGAAGAGTTTAATGGACCGGGAGAACTGCGCCAAGTGCTAATGAGCAAGCAAGAACAGTTTGCGGAAGCTTTTGCTCGCAATATGTTGTCCTTTGCCTTAGGGCGTTCCCTCAGTTTTACGGATTCTCCTACGATTAATCATTTAACAGAGGTATTAATAGAGACCGACTTTCATTCTATCACATTTCTGTGTGAGTTAGTGAAGAGCTTTCCCTTTCGCTACAAAAAGACAGACTTTTTGGAAAGTTGACATAAAGGATGTGATGAGTTCAGAAGCTATCTGGTGGGTGAGTGTAATGAAGATAGCATAATTGGGTTTACATAAAAAGACAACGAATAAAAGATATGAATCGACCTTGGCATATTTCCAGAAGACGAATGTTAAAAGGATTAGGTGCTACCATTGCTTTACCTTTCTTACAAGCGATGGTTCCTCCTGGTGTTAGTGCATCTCATTTCTTCGAGCAGGAAAAAATCAAGCGAGCGGCTTTCCTGTTTATGCCTAATGGGGTGTGTCCAGGAAAATGGGCTCCCAAAGGAGAGGGAACAGCTTTCGAACTATCGCCCATTCTTCAACCCCTCCAATCGCTAAAGTCTGAGTTGCTCATATTGGAACAACTTATGAATAAGAATTCCGATACAGGAGAAGAGGGGCATTATACCAAAACGGCCAACTTCCTCACCTCTATGCGGATTCAAAAAACGAAAGGAGCGGATGTAAATAGTGGAGGAATATCGGTGGATCAACTCATCGCACAGCACATTGGCCACAACACCCTCTTCCCTTCTTTAGAATACGGCATAGACAGGGTAAAAAGTGGGATCGATTCGGCGGTAGGATTTACCAGATTATACGGTTCTGCTATTTCCTGGAAAAGCCCTACCCAACCTTGCGCTAAAGAGATTAACCCCAGATTAGCTTTCGATCGACTCTTTAGAAATATGGTTCCCGGAAAAGAAGCCAAAGAAGAAAATCCGCACAAAAAGAGTGTGTTGGATGCGGTGATGGCAGATGCTAAAGCTTTACAAAAAAGAGTAGGGGCAGAGGATCAGAATAAGTTGGCGGAATATCTGGATGCCATTCGTTCTGTGGAAAAGCGATTGGATAATCCAGCTGCATTAAAGGATTTTGAATCGAGAATTACGCCCGATATTAAGAAGGAATTAGTGAGAGTGGACCAACGAATAGATGAATATGTAGAATATGCTGCTGGAGTAGATATTACAGAGAAGGTACAATTGATGATGGATATTATGGCCTTAGCTTTCTGGAGTGATGCTACCCGAGTGTCTACTTTTATGTTTGGCAATTCAGTGAGTGGTCGTAATTTTTCGTTCTTAGAGGGAGTGAATGGGAGCCATCACGGCGTTTCCCACCATAAAGACGATCCCCGCTTGATGTCCCAATATGAGCGTATCTCCCATTGGCACATAGAACAATACAGCTATTTTTTACAACGCCTTGCCTCCATTAAAGAAGGTGAAAGCAGTTTACTGGATAATTCCATGATTATGTTTGGATCCGGATTGAGGGATGGAAATAGGCATTCTCCTCACAATTTACCGATTGTCATTGCTGGTAGAGGAGGAGGGGCCTTACATACAGGGCAATTCTTAACATTTGAGGAAGATACCCCTTTAGCCAATTTATACCATACGATGCTCAATGTCATGGATATTCCTCATGAAGATTTTGCTGACAGCGAACGAGAATTAACTGAGTTATATATATGAAGATCGCGCAGCAGTGGAAAAAATGGGGGTTGATAGGTTGTTCTTTGCTACTATTGCTCGTACCTTTTTTTGTCGTTCCTCAAGAAGAATCTTCGGGAGGAATGATTGCTTTTCTGGGGCGGTTTCATCCTATGATCGTTCATTTCCCTATTGTATTGGTGAGTCTTCCTCTGTTGTTTGAATTAATTGGAGTGTTACCGCAATGGCGATTTTTAAAAAGAAGCAATACAGTGTTATTGTGGTTAGCATTAGCGTCTACCATTATGGCAGTAGTGATGGGCATATTTTTATATCAAAGTGGAGGATATGGAGGAGAGTTGGTCAGACAACATTTGTGGGGAGGGGTATTGTTAAGCGTGGGGCTATTGATTACGATAGGAAGTTATACCATTCAGGGGCGTCAGTGGATATATTTTACTGCTCTGGCGGTGAGTAATGTCTTATTGATTTTTACAGGGCATATAGGAGGTAGTCTGACGCATGGAGAAGAATATTTGACGGAACTGATGCTTTTTACTTCTGTGAGAGCGCCCATTGAGCAAAAAAGTGAAGAAGAGTATAGAGTACTGGATGATTTGTTGGTCCCAATATTTACATCGAAATGTCAATCCTGCCACAATCCGAATAAAGTTAAAGGAGGATTACTGTTGACATCATATGCGGATATGGTGAAGGGAGGAAAAAGTGGAAAGCCTGGATTAGTGCCTGGGGATCCCGAGGCGAGTGAGATTATGGTGCGAGTGATGTTGCCGGAAGAAGACGATGATCATATGCCCCCGAGTGGAAAAACTGGATTAAATGAAGCTGAAATTGGTTTGTTGAAGTGGTGGATAGAAGAAGGGGCGGATTCGGAGCTAATATTAGGAGAGGTGGCCAATGATCAAAAGATGAAGAGTTGGTTGTCGGATATGATGCCTGGAGTAATTCAACAACATCGTCAACGGTGGAAACATCGTCAGGAAGTGGAAGCGTATCTGGAAGAAGTTCGGCCTTTT
Organism: Bacteroidia bacterium; assembly: GCA_965262565.1. GTDB lineage: Bacteria > Bacteroidota > Bacteroidia > J057 > J057 > CBDHFQ01. Next base: position 370,169 of record CBDHFQ010000007.1, on the reverse strand, counting down.
ACCGATCGATGGGGATTAGTGGTAGGAATAGATGATGCGCGGGATTCCACCAGATTATCTGTATCTATGCGTATACCTCCAGCTCCGGTCAATGATCAATTTTTAGGGGAGTTGGTAACATATGGAGATGTCTTTTCCAAACTTTCCTTGCCAGCGACCGAGATTACAGATGATGGTTTATTTCATTTAGGGACAATGACAGAATTGAGGGAATTGTTGTTACAGCGGTCATGTATAAATGGGGATGGATTGGTGTATTTAAAAGAATTACCACATCTGGAGGTGTTGAATTTGTCGTTTACGGAAGTAGATGATGTGGCAGCTTTGCACTTATTGGATTTCCCTGCCTTGAAGAAGGTATATTTATTTCATTCGGAAGTTGGGGAGAATGTGGTGGAAGCGTTGAGGGCGCACTTACCGGAAGTGGAGGTGTTGATGGAAGAGGGACCCTATTTTTGACAATTAGTTGGTCATTTGTGGTGGAGATAGATTATATTGATGGTATAATTATGAATTAAGCTAAAAGATATCATGGAAGCACCTCAATTTCAAATTGTCGACCATCGTCTGCAATTTGCCGATGGAACAGTCATCCCTTTTGTGCCGACCCCTAATCAGGGGAATGCGCTTGAACCACAATATTTGATTATGCATTATACGGCGGGTAAAGATGCTGAATCTACTATCCGGTGGTTTACAAATCCAGATGCAAGGGCTTCAGCTCATATTGTTATTAGTAGAGATGGTGAGGTAACCCAATTAGTGAACTTCAATCGCCAGGCCTGGCATGCGGGAAGAAGCGAATGGAATGGATTGACAGGAATGAATAGACATTCTATCGGAATTGAATTAGACAATGCTGGAAGACTTACTCGGCGGATGGGTAAATGGTATGCCTGGTTTGATGAGTTTTATCCTGATGATGAAGTGTTGGAAGCTACGCATAAGCATCAAGCTCATTCAAGTGGATGGCATACCTTCACAAACATTCAATTAGAGACCGCTTTGGGAGTGGCATCAGCTCTTGTTAAGCATTATCGATTATCTGATGTCATTGGGCATGACGATGTAGCGCCGTACAGGAAGGTTGATCCAGGACCAGCATTTCCTATGTTGAGTTTCCGCTCCAGGGTTATTGGTAGAGAGGATGATTTTATGGAATTATATGAAACTACTACTAATTTGAACATTAGAATAGGACCTGGAACCGATTTTGAAAAGTTGGATATTAGCCCATTAGCTAAAGAGACCGAAGTCATTATTTTGAATAGTTTTGCTAGCTGGAAGTATGTAGAAGTGACGCATGAGGTAGCGGATGAAGGATGTGGGATCAAAGGGTGGGTGAGTGGAAGGTATTTGAAGCGGGTGGAGGTGTAGTAGGTAGCCTCATGTTTACAGAAACATATATTGTTTAGTACCAAAGGTAATTTTAGGTTATTGAAAAAATGGGGAGATATTGGGGTTGGCATTAGGAGCATTTTAAGGGAATTATTTGTCATGGGATAAGGTCTTATTGTAAGGAATAGCTTTATGAAAAAATGACATAGTTATTTCTGTCATACGTATTTAAGGAACAATGGCAAAGATGGCTGTAGGGTTTAGTCTGGATAGGAGGGAGGGAAGGCGCTAAGACCGAGCCGATAGGTGAGCCCGGAAGTCATCGGTCAGCTATCTGACGCCCAAAAAAAGGTGATAAGGAATTGGATTGGTGATGCAGAAAATTTTTTTAGCAAGGTGATAGTATATAACAGGTTCTCAACCATTAACGCACATGGCAAGATTTATCGCATTATTTAGAGGGATCAATGTAGGAGGGAAGCATATCATAAAGATGCAGGCATTGAGAGATTTGATCCAACAATATGGATATACAGAGGTGAACAGCTACATCCAAAGTGGGAATGTGGTGTTTCGTAGTTCAGATGCGGAAGCTGAGGGATTTAGTGATAGAATAGGTGAGGTGATTTTGGATCAATATGGCTTTCGGCCCAGAATTTTGGTATTGGGGGCGGAGAAAATGAAGAGGGTGATAGAGGCTAATCCCTATCCCGAGGCGGTGGAAGAACCTAAGACGCTTCATCTTTATTTTCTGGCGGAACCTTGTACATCTCCTGATCTTGAAGCATTGGAAGCATTAAAGAAGGAAAATGAGGCTTTTTATTTGAGTGATGAGGCTTTTTATCTGCATGCACCAGATGGGATAGGTAGGTCGAAGTTGGCGGATAAGATAGAAAGATGTTTGGGCGTTCAGGCGACAGCGAGAAATTGGCGGACGACGATGAAGGTATGGGAGATGGTGGAGGGTTAACATCCTGGCTTACCTTACTAAAATTTACCTTTTTACTTTCTGCATCACTCATATTTCAACGACTGCACCGGATTTGATTGGGCAGCGCGAATGGATTGGATACTTACTGTCAAAATAGCGATGCATAAGACGATCCCACCGGAAAGAGCAAAAATCCACCACGGCATGTCAATATGGTAAGCAAACTTCTGCAGCCATTGATCCATGAGGTACCATGAAATAGGGATGGCTATGAAGATAGCAAGGAGAACCAGTTGTAAAAAGCCTAAAGAGAGGAGTCCTACAATATTGGAAACAGTAGCGCCTAACACCTTCCTTATACCAATTTCTCGAGTCTTCCTATTGGCCATAAACGTAACTAAGCCCAATAGACCTAAACAAGAAATAAAGATAGATATAGCGGCGAAGTATCCTGCAAGTGAACTGGTAAGCTGTTCGCTTTTGTATCTTTTAGCAAAATCATCATCCAGAAACTCATATTCGAACACTTTATTCGGAAACATATTCGAATACACCTTTTGTATGCTACTGAGCGCTCCTTTAGTTGCTCCTTTTTTCGTTTTAACAAATAACGTCCGGTTGTATCCCTTGTCCAATCCGATTAATACAGGAGCTATCTCAGTATATAAGGAATTGGTGTGAAAATCTTCTACTACCCCTACTACTTGGACTTCATCGCCCCAAAATTCCAGGGAGGTTCCCTCTACTGGGTAGGATAATCCCATCACCTCTACCGCTTTTTGATTGAGTAACACACTGGCTGAATCTGTTCTAATTCCTTCTTTCAGAAACCTGCCCGAAGCTAAAGGCATATCGAACACTTCCAAAAAATCATTATCTGTCAAAATGATATCAAAATGTATATGATTTTGTTCGTCTGTCTTTCCCTCCCAGGCTACTCCGTTGGTCTTGCCCTGAACATGTAAAGGATTCGTAGAACAATTAGTAACATGGGCAACCCCTGGCATATTCAACAACTCTGATTTAAGAGATGTATAACTCTCTTTGATTTCTTCATCCATAGAAAGGTATACTACGTTCTCTGTCTCCAGGCCCAGATTTTTATGTTTGACGTAATCCATCTGTAATTTCACTACTAATGCCCCTACCATCAGCAACATGGCCAGCGTAAATTGTAGGATCACCAAGCCCTTTCTCAGATTAAAGTTGCCTTGAATAGTGTAAGCTTTCTTACTCAATGCATGATGCACCTGGTAGGAAGAAAGGACAAACGCTGGATAAAAACCTGCAAGGATCGTGGTTAGTAAGATCAATCCTGGAGCACTTAACCAAAATATAGCTGAACCATAAGCGATAGATAAAGATTTACCTGTCCATAGTTCGATGGTAGGAAGAATGGCTTCTACCAAAAAAAATGAAAGGACAATGGCAGCAGTAGAAATCAGTGCCGCTTCAAACATAAATTGAACAATCACATAGGCTCTTTTGGCTCCTACTGCTTTCCTGACCCCCACTTCTTTCAAACGAGTAGAAGTCCTGGCGATGGCCATGTTGATGAAATTGATACAAGCGATGAATAACAAAAATATGGCTGCGAATAAAAATATTCTAACGTAATCTATTCTACCTCCTTCTGCATTTCCTTGATTATCAAATCTAGAGTACAAATATTCAGCGGATAAGGGGTGATAAATGACGAATTCACCTTCATCATAAGCCTCACTATTTTTATATATGTCAGTAATCTTACGCTCTACTTCTTCTATGTCTGCGCCTTCCCTTAGGAGAGGATAGGCTTGCAAATAATGCGTTCCCCAAGGCGAGGATTCCTCATCTTCTGGACTAAAACTAAAGGCGAAGTCAAATTGTATCGTAGAGTGCTTAGGGATATCTTCAAATATCGCTTCAACGGTAAATGGGTGTTCTTCGTCTAAGGTAACCGTTTTACCAATAGCTTCTTTTAAATTTCTCTCTCCAAATAGTTTAGTGGCTAAATCTTCTGAAAGTATGACAGCACCAGGATTCTTTTTCGCTTGTGATAGATTTCCATAAATAATAGGGAATGTAAATATGTCAAAGGTGTTGAAGTAGGTTACAATGCCTCTGGAGGAAAAGATGTGTTCTTCGTGGGTCCAAATCCCTTTAATTCCATAATGCATGATAGCGATATCTTCTACTTCTGGAATTTGCTCCTTAGCGGCTTTGGCCAGGGGAAATGATATGGTTTCCCAGGGATCTAGATTTTTGTTTGAGTCAAAGAATCCCATGTATAAATGGCCTATACGATCTGCATGCTGGTGAAATCGGTCTACCTTTATTTCGGATTGTACCCATAGCAGAATAAGGATGGATACAGTCAGACTGATAGCTAATCCGCTGATATTAATTAAGGTATATAGTGGATGTTTCCAAAGGACTCTTAGGGTGACTTTAAGGTAATTATTTAACATGGCAGGTGAAATAAGTAAGGAATGATAAACAGGCTTAATATGTTTTATGGTAGACAATCTGAAAGATCGAATAATGTCCCAGGCGTAATACCAAGATGCTTTTGTATATCCGAGTGACGCTAATCTTTTATCAAACAATTCACAGATATCTCCTTGAATTTCTTCTAATAATTCTGGCTTGCAGTACCATTCCAGGAATCGATCCATCCAACGAGGGGGTTGTTTGCGATGACTCATAATCAGTTAGTTGATGGATTAAAGCCAGGAATTTGATTCCATAAGGTTAGGCGGGTATCTCTTACATGTTCCAATGCTGCAACCCCTGCCTGACTGATGGTAAAAACGCGTTTACGTCTTCCACCTCTTTGAGCAGTGGCTTCACTCCATTCAGAACGAACGAAGCCTTTTTCTTCAAGACGCCTCAAGGCAGCATGAATAGCACTAATATTCACACTTCGACCTACTTGATCGGCTAATGCTTCTTTGACCGCTACGCCATATGCTTCTCCTTTCATCAGCATGACAAAAAGGAGGACCAATTCTTCTAATTCACCTAAATATATTCTTTTCATATATATAGTTTGCAAAAGTGAAAGTAATATATATCTTTCACTTTTGCAAACTATATCGTCGTTCACGAAATGTGCGGATAGGATACTCACAAAGCATATAGGTTTAATGCATCGCTTTATTTCTCAGGATTCTTTCCCATTGGTACCCTTTTTTACCTTCTTCTTTAATTCTCTCACCAATAAATAATGTGATGTACTATGTCGGGAAGTATGCTATTGTTCCAATCCCGTCAACATCATGTAAGAAGATAGATTTCCTTTCTTGTCATAATATTCCTCTCTGACTACGCCTACCTTCTTAGAGATCCATTGTTTAGCTGAACTTTTTCGGACCAAGCCCATTTTAAATTCGTGATCGTAGGTAATAGCAAAGGTATCGAAGGTCCCTGCTGAAGTGGTTAGATTTTCCTGGCTGACAACTTTTCTGTTGGTAAAATTGGTCGTCATATTCATGTTCATCGGGCCAGTATTAACACTTATTCTCATATTAGCGTCGGGTAGAGATGTGCCAACGGATAAGTTATTAGGGATGTCAAGGCTTTCTCCTTCTATGGTCATTTCCATATTTTGATAAGCACCCATGGCGGGATTAGTAAATGCAAAGGCTCCCATATCTATACGGGTCATTTCTCCATCACAAATCACGTCGAAGGATCTATTCATATCTACCCCTTCTTCCATTTCTACCAACTCTCCTTTATCATCATACATTTCCATATTGATGGTGGCCTTTTTTCCTTCAGCCGTATTCTCAACTGATTGGATGAGGTAGACCATTTTTCCGGTCATCTTATCTTTTTTGTTGTAGGTCGTTAATTCTACTTTTGTCCCTTCTTCAAATGGGTAATAGGCGTCGCAATCCTGGGCTAAAGAGAAAGACATTAGGCCAAAAAATGACATACATACACATACAAAAATAGTAAATAGATTTTTTTTCATAATATTCGATAAGCCGTTTTTTAATACTAAAAATAATGTCATCCTTAAATTACTATTTCTTTCTATTTTAGCGTAAGAAATTTAGAATTTAGTCTTCATACCTTTTCTCCAAAGTAGATTTTAACACTTTTGGAAGTTAATAGCTATTCACGTTGATAGTAATGCTATATGTCTTCAATTTTCTTTAAGCGTTTGTACCTATTTACATGAGAAAAAACCAGTATAAATAGCTAAGGTTCTAATAGAACCTGTATTTCAATAGTGTTATGACAATAAATTGTAAATTATCCAGATATTAAATCATCCGTCTTTTTTCGTCCTGACTAAACACTCAAAATAAATGTATTTCATTAAAAGCTTACTTTCGCTATGGCATTATCATACAAATGATAAATTCTAAGGAATTTTTTTATCATCTTTGCAAGGGCGTCAATTTTCCATGGTAGATGGGCGTCATTGTATAGTTGATTTATTATATATGGGCGTTTTTAGAAAATGTTATTATAGGGAATTCTATATCTTGATCATTTTCATTTATTTTTCCGCTTGCTTATTTGGTCAGAGTTATGATCGTTTCCAGGGACCTTTTAGCTTAGGCACTTACAGCGGGAATGCAGACTTTTTATATGAATTGTCAGGAGAAGATACGATCCTGGACGGTTCTTTTTTTCTGCAAAGCTTCGATTTAGATCAACTAGTATCTGATACGGACCAATATTTAAAGATAGCGGGAACCTTTAAGAAGGGTCTTCCCGATAGTTTATGGAGGTTCGAGTTTGGAAATTTCTCTATCTCTGAAGGAGCAGAGTTCATAGATAATCTTTTCAAAGTACGAGTAAATGGCATACAACAAGTAACCATTGCACAGTTTCAGGAGGGAAAACCGCAAGGAGAATGGACTCAAACCGTAAGAAATATTCGTCAATCAGAAGCGCAAGATACTATTTTTGCCAGCCGCGTTAGTTATGAACATGGGATTGCTCAGGGGAGTGCTTTCTTTCAAAATGATAGTAAGGTACTATTAGGAAGGTTTCGCAGAAATGGCAATGCTCATGACATTTGGGAGCTTACCTACAATGGTTTTCCAGAAAACATTGAAAAGTGGTATTTTACAGATGGTCGCCTCGAACAGATTTTTATCAAGCAAGATTCAGACAGCATATCATTCAAGGTGTATGAAAATGAGATTCAGCGATCTAAAGTAATCCATTTGGACCAGCGATATATCAAGATACTTTCCCTTCAAAAAGTTTTCGATCAGGCTGCTTATTTGAACCATAGAGGGGGGATGACTGAGCTTTTTGGGAACAATGCCTCTTATTATCAAAAAATAGACAGTGCTTTTTTTGATTTGGATAGCTTGTCGGGCAAAGTTTTGATGCCCACGCTAGGCGTAAAAGTACCTTATTATCCACTTGATAAAGAAGAAGTAAAACAACTTGAAGTAATCAGGGAAGACCTTCAAAAGATAGATACGGTGAGTCAGAATTTATTAAGTGATACCCGTCTTAATATCTTGAAACACTCCAACGAAGAAATACTCTTCTTGCTTTCTGCCGTGGAACAGATCTCTGTAGACTACCTTTCTCCTGTCAGAAAAGTATTGCAATACGATAAAGAGCATCTCCTCGATTTTTTCCCTCGTGAACAGATGATGCTGCCTTCAGATGCCGAACCCACTTCCCTTAACGAGATTAATGTTTCATATGAAGACTCTAGTGGACTTAGGAATAGAGTATTTAAAGGTCCTGAAACGGCGCCTATCGCTCCTAACAGCATTGGCTTTGAGTATCTGGCGTATTTGGCTCGTTACGGAAGGATATGCACAGAATCTATCGAGAAAAATTTAAATAAAAACTTAAGGAGAGATAAGCTTCAACAAGAATTTGAAGATCTCGAAAGAACACTCCTTAAAGAAGAAGATCGACTTACAGCAATCATAGATTCGCTCAATCATACACTTCCAGAAGAATATCAGCCTACCCTGGCAGCATTACCAACGACTGCCAAGCGGGAAATTCGAAAATATGCTGAGGAAGATAAGGTAGATTCAAAACCCGATCAGGTAAAAGAATTGATACAATGTATGAAAGCATTAGAAGAACTGGCTTTTCATTTGGCGAAACTTCCTGATCGTTGGAAATCTATTATGGATCTGTACAATGAGGAAGTGTGGAATCCATTTACTTCCACGATAATGAATGATCAGATAAAGGAAAGTATTACCCAGGCATATGGAGAATTCATCGTTCCTTCTATACTAGAGCGTATTCAAGAGGAGCTAAGCTGTTCCAATACACAAGAGTTTAGCCTGTTATTAGATGCTGCTTACGAAAAAACGCAACAATTGAGAACTGAAAATACATCAAAACTAGAGCGCAAACTTAGAAATGAAGAAGACCCAAAGGTAGTAATGGAGTTGTTCCAAATTTCCATGTAAAAGAAACAGTCATTCCATGATAAAGCTTCGAATACACTTTTATGTATGGCCCTTTTTGCTTTGGTTACTCTTTCTGTCTGGAACTTCCGTAATAGGGCAGAAAAGTGAGTTGCCTGAGAGCTCTCAATTTAAAGAACCCACATCCAGGCTTTGGATCAATACCTACGGAAACATTCGTATTTCCAAAAAGCTCTTCTGGATTGCTCAAACGCATTTCCGCTTTGAGGAAACGGAGGATGTCAAATTTTTTGGCCAGGTTGCCCAAATATATAATCGCCACGCCATCAATTACTTCTTTTCTAAAAAGTTCAATATGAGCTTAGGTGGGGTGTTAAGAATTAATGTTAATACCAATGAGATATTGGAAAATGAAAGATCTGCTGTTCCCGAATGGCGTATCTGGCATGAATACCAATTCGCAGTCCCTCTTTCAAGAATCATGGCGTATCACAGAGTTCGTATTGAACATCGATGGACTCAGGGGTTCAATGAAAATAGTTCTTATGCATTCAGGAATCGCTGGAGATATATGATCAGCCTCAAAATCCCCGTCAATAAACCCAAACTTGGTCCAAGAACTTTTTATATAGGGCCTGAGGCGGAATTGATCATGCAAAGTGGGAAACCTGTCATCGATAGTCCGATGGAGGATCTACGCCTGCACACTTCCTTTGGATATATCATTAAACCTCAACTTACAGTAGCTACAGGACTGATGTATTCACTAGGGCAAGAATTGGACAATGGGGCCTTTTACAATCAAAAATGGACCATCCGCATGCATGTATATTTTTCCCCGGACTTCAGGAAAATTGCCAATAAACTACCAGACGTTAATTAGATGGATTGATTTGTACGTTATTATTTATTCCCTAAACCTGAACATCAAAAATGAAAGAAAATAAAAGTGGCCCTATTCTATATTTATTGCTAGCGATAACTACTTTCATGTCCATATTTTTTATTCTTCGGTCCAACTCTCTTAGTCATAAGTTAGAGTTATCTCAATCTGAAGGCGTTCCTTCTATTGAAAATAATCCAACGACCTTAATGAGCCGAATCTCTTCCATCGACTCTCTCCTATTAAATGAAGAATATAACAGTGCACATCTAGCCTATGAAGAATTGTTGGCAGAAATAGGAACTGAGCAGGAGGTAAGTGAGGCGATTGAATTGAGGATGAAGAATATTCGCAAATTCAAAGTTATGAAGGATAGACTCACTTCATTAGAGAGAGAGAACCAGCATCAGGATGTAGTGGATAAAAATCATAAAATAGATTCATTATCAGAACGTTTAGCCATCTCCCAAGAGATGCAAAGAGAACAATTGGATTCGTTAAGTTTCGCTCTTGATAAAGCTAATATGAGATCCAGAAATCTATCAGGTCAGCTAGCCAATAAGATCAGTATGGATTTTCTGGAATTTACGAATAAAGAAGGAGTAGAGGTTCATTATGTCGGGGAAGTAGAAGATAAAAAAGCTAATGGTCGTGGTGTAGGCTTGTACAATACTGGAAGCCGTTACGAAGGCGAGTGGAAAGACAATCTCCGTCATGGTAAAGGAATCTTCTTTTGGCCAGACGGAGAACATTATGAGGGGAGTTACCAACTGGATGAGCGGCATGGGGAAGGAAAATATTTTTGGCCCAATGGGGATATGTTCACCGGGGAGTGGAAAAATGACAAACGAAATGGTCCCGGAACCTTTTATGGGAAAGATGGAAAAATCGTGGCTAAGGGAATTTGGAAAAGTAATAAGCTGGTAGAAAGGGAAGAAAATCAATAGGAGGTAATACCTGATTGGTCTAGTCGAGGAAATTGTATAGGATCAGATCTGGGAGATCCTCTAAAGAACCACATACATTATGATGAGGAAAGAAACTGTCTCAAATGTAATTTACTTTGAGCTTCAATGATTAATAAAATAGTTTTGAGTTTGAACGACGGATTTTATCTAACTTATTTCAAACAGGGTAATTACCTTTATTGATAAAAGTGAAAAATGAAGAAGAGGAGGACTCACAAATCGCCATCCCCTTCTTATACATAAAAATGCTGTTATTGATGGATAAGAATTTTACTTATCTGCTTCCTCTGGCTGCGCAACATGAAAAAATACACCCCAGCTGAAACTTCATTACCGGATTCGGTCGTACCATCCCAACTAAAGTTATGTTCTCCTACGATATCTTTTGCCTTGAGAAGTTGCTTTATCTTCTGACCCTGTGCATTGTAAATAACTAGATCTACAAGTTGCCTGACATCAGACTGAATACGGATCGTTGCTTTATCTTCAAACGGATTTGGCAAAATATTCATTTCCAAAGCACCCACATCCAGCAGATGTTTATTATCAGTAACTACATCCTCTTGTTGAATACTTATCTCAGCAATAAAGTTGTTAAAAGTCAAGGCTCCAGCTAGATTAAGTACACTTACTTTAAGGCCTAGGCTATCAGTTGTGGGTTGATTTTTCTTGGATAGTCGTAAATTACCGATATTAACCATCCCATCCAGCCCTTCTACATGTGCATTGGCAAATTTGAGAAATCCTCCCTCAATCCCCTGGAAATTAATGACTGGATGTTCAAAGCCTGGGCTTTCCCCTCCGCTGAATTCAATATATTCCCATAATGTAGTATCCCAGCTTACTTCCATTAAAAAACTACCTAATCTTTCATTGGTATTAGACATATCTACTGTGATTGGAAACAGCGTCTCATCCGCCTCCAGGCTAGAATAGTAGATTTGGATGGGTACCACAGGATCATCAGCCCCAACGTTTGCTTTTCTTTCTTCAATATTGACTGTCGAATCTGGACATAGGGTAGGCTCTCCGATGGGGAAATCTACAGGTAGGCCCACATCAAAGGTGAGGATGATAAGGGCATCCGTCGGATCAGTATCCCCATCTGAATCTACGTCCCCAACTCCCTGATTTATGCTATTCGTTGCCGTTGCAGGGATAGGATTCCCTACGCTAAAGGCTAAAATAAGAGCCCCATCAGTAGAGGTAATCGATCCATCTCCGTCCACATCTCCCAGAATAAGGGAAGGAGTGATGAAGAAATCACAATTGAAGATAGTCGCTTCAGGCAGCAAATCCTGGAAAGTACCTGCACTTACCAACGTTCTAAGTTGAAGGTCAGGCATGACTATTGTTCCAGGACTTCCCGTTGCCCTAAAATAAGCCTCAAAAATCGGCACATTATTTCCCAGTCCAGCCACTGAAGCTCCATTAAAGGTAATTTGCCCATTGGTCTCATCTACATTAATAAATCCAGTAAAGCCGGAAAGGATCTCCGACGGACCAACATAAGTGATTTCGCTTGGATCCCAGTTCAATACTCCCGTAAAATTCCCAAGCAGATTATCAGGAGCTAATACATTACTCATGTCGACGCTCGCTGTAATCGGGAAAATGCATTCTTGAGCAATAGAATCCGGACAGTCTACAAATACGGGAGGATTGCTATTTCCCGAACCTGGTAAGATGATCCCATTAGCAAGTGTTTTGAACACAAATTGCTGACCTCCTATTAACTCTTCAGCATTTACATCGATCTGATCCATATTGAGTTTAAACACATTCGTAATGCTGGAATCTGAGGAAGGTTGAAAGTTTACCTTTATTGTGAAAAACTCTTCCTGAGCCAGACCCATATTGCCTAATTCAGCTCCAGGTCCTAATAATTGGATAGTTCCATCATCAAGTATATCAATATTTTCTCCAACGCCTCCTCCATTTTCCCACACTTCGAACAACTCCCCTAAATCAACCCTCACCTGTCCCCAGTCGAAAATAGATAATAGTTCCCCTGCTGGTAGATCAAATCTCAAACGGGTCTCCATGTCATCGAGAGAATAATTACCCACTACTAACCAACTGCTAAAACCTCCTGCATCCTCGGTGGAGATGGATATATTTTTCCATACGATATTATTGTTATTTCTCACATTCATTGGGAGATTGCTCGTTTCAGGAAAGGTCATGCCTCCTCCTGTCTCTATTCTTGAGAGAAGACAAAAATGAGCACGATCTGCGCCAAAAGAAGCATAATCATCGGGATTAGGGACTACCCAAGGGAACTGTAATATTTCGAATTCGCCTGCATTAACTGTTACAGGAGCATCTCCCAAAGGAGCACCCATCAGAGCAGGAGAGCTAACTGAAGCATCCCAGGGAGATGGCCAACTCAAGCCTGAACTTGCTTTTGCCCAGTAAGTTCTGACGGTTCCACTCTGAGGACCTTCACATCCTCTGTTTCGAATCCTCACATATACATAGTTTGGTTCTCCCGATGCACGATAAAGAGGATTTTGGTGTTCCTGATTGGTAAAGCCATCATTGGTCCTTCTTACCCAAATGTCGGCACTGTGGTACATCCTATTTGGGGAAGGATTTGGTTCAAGACCTATATCGTCGGGTGTATCCTGGGACCATAGATCTGGAGCTGGGGCTGGGGGAGGAGGTACTAATGCGTCTGATCCTATAATGGACGCCCGAACGCCAAAAAGAGTAGCAGCAGCCCTTACATGTTGTCCAAGGGTAAACATAGTTCTGCAATTGTCAAGAGTGTAGTCCATATGATTCATGAACATATCACCATTCGGGCCATTACTACAGGAAATACTTGGGAAAGAAGGGCAAGCTGTATTAGGACCAAATTGGTTAGGGGTATCATCTACTTCATCAGAATCTGTACAAATTGGAGTTTGATTATTTCCCCAAATATGAAATAAATTCAACCAGTGTCCTACCTCATGTGCTGCAACTCTTCCTAAATTAAAAGGAGGATTGGCTGTACCTATAGTCCCAAAAGCAGTATAATCCATGACAACTCCATCTTCTGTGGGGCGGGCTGCAAGGTCTGAAGGAAATGAGGCATAGCCTAAGGTTGACCCAGCTATATCACATACCCACAAATTCAAATATTCGTTTGACGGCCAACCATCTTTCCCTCCAGAGCTATCAAACTTTACTGGATTTCGGGTAGTAGGCGTAGGAGCATTTTGGTCTTTCGTAAATTCGATGACAGAGGTACTGGTCCGGGTAATACCATTTGTAGGATTACAATCAGGATCTCTTTGTGCCAGGGCAAATTCTATTCTTAAATCGGAAGTAAATGGAGCAAAGGGAGTAGGAACAGTACTGATATCTACATTGTTTCTGCGGAATATTTCATTTAAACTGGCGATTTGAGTTTGAATTTGAGCATCCGAGACATTCTCAGAATCATTATTATATACTACATGCACCACTACTGGAATAGTAATTACCTCACTACCAAAATCATAAGGCGAGATCAATGCAATATCCCTAATATATTCCTGGGTGAGCTGTTCGAGCGATTCCACACTTTGACGATATATACTATCATTCTGTAGTCTTTCCTCTAACCCATCTTGAGCACCACAATCTAAGAAAGGCTCTTCATTGGATCCTAAAGGAGTAAAAGTGATATCATCTATCCAATAGGCAAATCCGAGATTGAAGCCAGCCGTATCTCTATCGATAATAATACCTTTCACATCTGACAATACTACTTCCTGCCAAATATCCAATCGATCCAGGGTAGTCTGTAGGGAAAGCTCTCCTTCTGTATCATAAGTGTATACAAGGATTTGTCGGTCAGAAAGAAACGTGCCATTCAGCCAAAAAGAAACATTCTCCTGTATTTCTGCGAATTCGATGAGAACGGTCCCATTTGGAAACTCGCAACCGATGGGGCTACTACAATTCTCTGCTACCCTCTCTCCTGAAAAAGCACCATCTCGCTGAAATACAGTTACCGGGCTGATCGCCCCATTAATATTGGAGACATCAAGTTCTACCGTCGGTGTTCCAAAGGATATTCCAAGGGAATCCAGTGTATCATTCGTGGCCAATAATCCATCAAAATCTTCAAAATCTAAGGTGAAATCTTGTGCATTTCCATGTAGAGCAAAAGCAGTTAAAAGTAATAGGTAAAAGCAATACTTTACCCATCGAATGGGGTGTTGTGTTGAATTCATGATTGTTACATTAAAAATTAAAAGGGTTAAAAATGAAATAATTCTAATGCCTTTTTATTCAGTTTACCCATGAATCAATAACATACTTATGTGAAAAGTGGGAGATCTCAACATTGTAGAACTTGATGTCAAAGAAGATATCAAAGGGTCTTATTCACTTATAAGTACCTAACAGATCGAAATCAATCTATATTCTCTATCCTTTTTTTAGGTCCAGTGTTACATCGTTGACTATATAAATTCAAATTAATATGTTAACATGGATAAAAATTGATCATTGGAAATGTATTTCTAGGTCAATGATAAAAGAATTTAACAATAAAGGTAACAACTCATAAACCCCTATTGCTTCAACTGGTACTGCTTCCGATATTTGAGAGGGGACATCTGATTAAAATTTTTAAATTGTTTATGGAAGAAGGTCAGAGATTCAAATCCACAAGCATATCCTATTTGGGCAACAGATATATCCGTATCAATCAGCATTCTTCTGGCCACATTGATTCTATATTCATTGAGAAAAGAAAAAAAAGGTCGCCCCATCACATGACTGAAAAATCTGGAAAAAGCTTGTTCAGATAAATGACTCATGCTCGCTACTTCTTTTAAATAAATCTTTCGGTGAAAATGTAATTCCACAAAGTCGTGAATCTCCGACATACGATCACTGTAGGTAGCAGGTAAATCATCTATAAAACTGGCTTTGGATAAAGTCTTAAAAGGACAATGGGTAAGCTCCACTAATAAAGAAAGTAATTCTATATATAATTGATAATCATCAAGAGTACATAACCGCTCTATACTTGGGATAAGGGATTTTGTGGCTTCTTTAGAAAAAATAATTCCTTTTGAAGCAACTTTTAACAACCCAAACATGGATCTCAATTCCGGAACCTCAGAAAAAATCCCCACATTCCATTGAATTACGACTGATTCTGCTTTGCAGGAAGGGTCCAATTGATTTTTCCAACAATGAGGTAGGTTCGATCTGAGTAGAACTAATTCTCCAGGTCCATAAGATCCCACATAATCTCCGATGAATTTAGTGCCAACACTACTCTGGATATAGGTCAATTCGTGCTGAGGATGGAAGTGCCATGGCGCATCGAAGTGATTCTTGGAATAGCGAAACGCAATAATAGATCGATCTTCCCCTACATTAATTTGTTCGAAAACGGGCCTCATTTATATGCTATTTTATGCGAATATGTGAATTTAGGAGGTCTACATAACAAAATAGTGCACTTTTTTGCTAATAAAGGAAATGTTATTTTATACGAAAAAGGAGAAATTTGATATATATTTAATTATGTACTATGTCAAACGTGATTACTTCTACTCAAAGAGATCTATCTCTACACCACAAACTCGTTAGTGATATGTTTCCTATGCTTTCCGAAAAAGAAATATGGGAAGCTTATAGACTTACCGATGAACAGCTAGCATTTTTTCACGAAAATGGATACTTAAGCCACATCAAAATTCTTGAAGAGGATCAAGTGGAACAACTTAGAAAAGAGTTGGATGAAATTAAGGACCCTGATCACCCTAAACACGATCTCTTTTATGAATTTCACACCAATGAATCTGCTGATCCTAATAGCGTCTTATTTCATTCTTTAGGACATTGGAGAATTACAGAAGGATTTCACGATATTCTTTGGAATCCTCGCTTTGTCGTTGCAGCATCCCAATTACTGGGAACGAAAACAGTAAGATTCTGGCACGATCAGTTATTCTGTAAACCAGCCAAACACGGGGGAGTAGTAGCCTGGCATCAGGATTACAGTTATTGGACCCGAACGATTCCTATGCAGCACCTTACCTGTTGGGTAGGGTTAGATGACGTAACTCAAGCAAATGGTTGCTTAAACTATATTCCGAAAAGCCATCGATGGAATTTATTGGATAGAATTGATCTGGCAGGTAATATGGATAGCCTAAAAAATTATCTTGACGATTCTCAAAAAGAGCAGTACGATAATAAAGTGGCGATAGAAATGCCTAAAGGGTATGGAACCTTTCATCATCCATTAATGGTACATGGGTCTTACGAAAATAGATCAGATATATCCAGAAGAGCGTTCGTGCTTAATGTATTTGCAGATGGTACTCTGTCAAATTCAGATGAAACACTATTGACAGGAGTACCTGGTATAGCTAAAGGAGAAAAAATGGAGGGACAATTCTTTCCTGTACTATTTGATGTGGATAGATTATCTTAAAGGAATGTCTATGCTATCCAAAAGTGCTATAGCTGTGGGGGATGGTGAATTTTTGATTGATGAAGTCAGGCTTGCCTCCCCAATGGCAGATGAAATTGTCGTAAAGATGAAAGCCGCAGGATTATGTCACACTGATTATGATTCTCTATCCTGGGGCAAACCTATCGTGATGGGGCATGAAGGAGCTGGAATAGTAGAGAAAATAGGAACGGGGATCAATGATTTGCAGCCAGGCGATAAGGTTATATTGAATTGGGCTACTCCATGCATGAATTGCTTTCAGTGTCAGGAGGGAAATCAGCACATATGTGAACATAATTCTCCAGTAGTGGCAGGAGGAAATGGGTATACTCCAGGGCATGCCCATTTGGGAGGAACCCAATGGAGAGGAAAAGCCTATTGAGCGATCATTTAATCTGGGAACACTGAGTGAATATGTCCTTTTGAAAAGGTCTGCATTAGTTAAAATTGATGAAGATGAATTGAATTTTTCCGCTGCGAGTATCATCAGTTGCGGTATCATGACGGGATTTGGCTCAGTAGTGAATGCTGCTAAGCTAAGGGCGGGTAGTTCGGTAGTCGTCTTAGGTTGTGGTGGCGTAGGATTAAGCGTTATTCAGGCAGCGGTAATTTCAGGTGCTTCAAAAATCATTGCAGTGGACATTAATCCTTCTAAATTGACCTTAGCGAGTCAATTTGGAGCTACCCACTTATTGGAGGCTGATAAAGCAGATAAAGGATTATTACAAGTCGCAGAACAGGTAAAAACCTTATGTGGAGGGAGAGGAGCAGATTATGCCTTTGAGTGTACCGCTGTTCCAGAATTAGGAGCCGCTCCTTTAGCAATGGTGAGAAATGCGGGAACAGCAGTACAGGTAAGTGGAATTGAACAGGAAATTTCCATTGATATGAGATTATTTGAATGGGATAAAATCTATATTAATCCGCTTTATGGACAGTGTCGTCCCCAAATTGATTTCCCCAAATTGATAGAATTGTATAAGAAAGGTAGCCTTAAACTAGACGAAATGATCACTGCTGAATACCCTTTGGGAGATCTTCAGATAGCAATGGATGATTTACTTAAAGGTAATAATGCTAAAGGAGTTATTGTATTTGATTAAGTTATGCATCCAAATAGTAATTTCAGAACCATCGAAATATCAGATCCCGGCTTTGAAAGGGATGGTCTAAGGTTTATGACTATTAAAACACCTCACCTTAAAGGGCGAGGAGATATTTGCTTATTTGTTCCCGAGGATGTGGATAGTACCTCAATACTCCCTATTTACATATTACTTCACGGAGTTTATGGGAGTGCATGGGCCTGGGCGTTGAAAGGAGGAGCCCATACAACTGCTCGAAGATTGATAAAGCAAAAAACGATTAAGCCAGCAATCATTGCCATGCCGTCAGATGGACTTTGGGGAGATGGATCAGCTTATTTGCCACATAATGGTAAAAGATTTGATCAATGGATTGTATCTGATATACCGATGGCTATTCGAGAATTGATTCCTGGAGCTAAGCTGGAATCCCCTTTGTGTATTGGAGGACTATCTATGGGAGGCTTTGGTGCTTTATGCTTAGGGACCAGCTATCCAGAGAAATTTAAAGCTATCTCGGGACATAGCTCTATCACAGCATTTGAGCAATTGGGTCAATTTGTAGAAGAACCGATGGAAGAGTATACCTTCGATCTCGATACCCCAGATATCATAGAGTTAGCAAAACGCCATAAACATTTCTTACCAGCTATCCGATTTGATTGTGGAGTATCCGATTTCTTGATAGAACCCAATCGAAGACTTCACGAACAACTTTCAGAAGCACAAATTCCCCATATCTATCAGGAATTTGAAGGAAGTCATGAATGGCCCTATTGGCAGCTTCATGTAGCAAAGACGTTTACCTTTTTTAATGAGGTTATTGTCGGCTCGAAATAATTTCAACTCATAATCATGACGCTTAAATATTGGAGCTATTAGTCTTGTAATGCTATTGTTTACTTTTTTGTTCAGGAAGCTAATTGAAGCATTTTAAGGTGCTTTTATTAAATTAATTAAGCTATCAACAAGGATGGTTAAAGATGTATCTCTTCCGAATCAACCTAATGATAAGTATCCTGAAATACTGAAATCACTAATTAATGGACACTACTCAACATACAAAGTGCTTAATTATTTGTGTGATTACCCTCGTGTTTACTGCCTGTGGTCCTGATTTACCCGAAGAAGTAGCAGAGGCCTATGATTCACTACCTGAGAGGCTGGATTTTAATTTACATGTAAAGCCCATTCTTTCGGATCGTTGTTTCGCTTGCCATGGAAATGATCAGAATAAATTAAAGGCCGGATTGAGATTGGATAATCCTGAAGACGCATACGGACCCCTTCCTGATTCTCCAGGAAAGTTTGCCATTAAACCAGGAAAATTATCTACATCCGAAGTGTTTCATCGGATGATGGCTGAAGATGCGGAACTTCAAATGCCACCTCCCAATTCTAATCTCTTCCTAACTCCTAATGAAAAAGCTATCCTCACAAAATGGATAGAGGAAGGAGCTGAATATCAACCTCATTGGGCTTTTGTTCCTCCCCCTAAGAATATATCTCCCCCATCGATCAACAACCCTCAGCAGAATCCTCATCCGATAGATGCTTTTATCCACGAGCAATTGGCATTTAGGGGATTACGTTCCTCTGACCAGGCAGATAAGGAAACGCTATTGAGGCGACTTTCATTTGATCTGACAGGTTTTCCTCCAAGCCGGGAAGAAATAATGTCCTTTCTGAAAGATACTTCTGAGTACGCATATGAAAGACAGGTAGATCGATTATTAGCTTCATCACATTTCGGGGAAAGAATGGCGGTAGACTGGCTAGATCTGGCTCGTTTTGCAGATACACATGGATTTCTAGCGGATAGATACAGGGATATGTCTCCCTGGAGAGATTGGGTGATTCAGGCCTTCAATCAAAACATGCCTTATGATCAATTTATGACATGGCAACTTGCTGGCGACCTTTTAGAAAATCCTACCAGAGAACAGATTGTGGCCACTGGATTCAACCGTTTACACCAACAAAATGCAGAAGATGGCATTATTGATGAAGAATTTCGGGTGAGTTATGTTTCAGACCGAACGGATGTCTTTGGGGTAGGATTCCTGGGCTTATCTTTAGGGTGTGCCAAATGCCACGATCACAAATACGATCCCATCTCACAGAAAAATTATTACGAGCTGTATAGTTTCTTTAATAATATCAATGAATCGGGACTAATTTCATGGGAAGGAGCTACTCCCGTCCCAAGCTTACTCCTTCCTACTCAACAGCAATCTCAATTTCTGGAACACATTCAATCCCAAATGGATCTGGAAACTCAAAAAATTGAAGAAATAGACAATGAGCAAATAGAAGTAATTCAATCCTATATAGAAAAGGAAAAGTATAAAAAGTGGAAGCTTGAGTATTTACCTGAAGGATTGATCGCTTATTTCGATCTGGAACAGCTTCCACTAAGAAATAAATTGAAGCCCCATCAGAAGGGTGAAATGAAGAGACAATTTTCTGATAAAGAGAAAGCGATGTTAGTTCCTGCTAAGCGAGGGAAAGGTTTGAAATTAGATGGGGATGCTTGGCTAGATCTGGACAACCTGGGGATATTTAAACGAAGTCAGCCTTTTAGCATTGCACTTAATGTATTTGTGCCTGAAGAATTGGAAAATGGAGTCTTCTTTCATAAAGGATATGGTACGGGGATTCACAGTTATAGAGGATTTCATTTAAGGATGAAAGACAACCGGCTGGAATTGATGATGGCACATACCTATCCCGATAATGCCATAAATGAAATTACTTCCACTGATATTCCCAGAGAAGAGTGGATTCACTTGGCTGTTACCTACGATGGATCAAGTAAAGCCAAGGGATATAAAATCTTCCTAAATGGGGAGGAAATGCACACAGAGATTGAGATCGACAATCTGTATAAAGATATCATTTTTCACCAATTAGTGGATCCCATTTATCCTGAGCCTATTGAACCTGGAATACAGTTTGGTGCAAGATGGAGAGGGGTTGGGCTTAAGGGGGGCATCATTGATGAAGTAATGATATTCGATAGGGAATTGAGTCTTTTAGAAATATTGCGATTGGGTAATGAAGACAAGGCACAACAAATAATGTCAAAGGATCCCCAGGCGCTTGTTCCTGATGAATATGACTTGATTACTAATTATGCACTTGTTTCTCATGTACCAATGCGCAAGGAACGGCTAGAAACCTTGCATAAGTTGAGAGAGGTGTACGTGGATAGTATGGAGAAGGTGAAAGAGGTAATGGTAATGAAAGAAATGCCTCATCCTCGAAAAGCATATATGTTAGAAAGAGGACAATATGATATGTATGGAGAGGAGGTATTCCCAAATACGCCTGAATATATTATGCCCATGCCTTCAGAATTACCGAAGAATCGACTGGGATTGGCAAAATGGTTAACACATCCGGATCATCCATTAACTGCCCGGGTAGCGGTCAATCGCTACTGGCAACTCTTTTTCGGAAGGGGACTTGTTAAATCGACAGAAGACTTTGGAAATCAAGGGAATTTACCTGACCATCCTGCATTATTGGATTGGTTGGCAGTAACATTTATGACTTCAGGATGGGATGTGAAAGCACTGACCAAATTAATCGTTACCTCTTCTACCTATAAACAATCCTCCAGAGTTTCAGATGATTTGAGAGAATTAGATCCTGAGAATGTTTGGCTGGCTCGGGGACCTTCTAAACGACTGACGGGGGAAATGATCAGAGATCAAGCCCTTTTCACCAGTGGATTGATTAATCCCAGGATTGGAGGAGAAAGTGTGAAGCCTTATCAACCCAAAGGACTTTGGAAAATCAATAATACTACCTACCACAAAGATACAGGGGATAAATTGTATAGGAGGAGCTTATATGTGTATTGGAAGCGGACCGTTCCCAATCCTACCTTGGCTACTTTTGATGTACCCAGTAGAAGCGAATGTATGGTTAGACGTCAACAAACCAATACCCCACTTCAGGCACTTGTATTAATGAATGATCCCGCCTTTTTAGAAGCGGCAAAGGTGATAGGTGAGGAAATGACTGAAACCCCTAATCTGGAGTGCGGAATTCAGCTTGCTTTTGAAAAACTTTCAGGCAGATCCCCGGGTAAGGAAGAAATACAGGCATTATTAGAGATTCAAGCTTATGAATATCAAAAGTTTAAACGAAAGGAGAAGAAGCCTGTTGGCTTACTCACTTCAGGAGATTACGAAGTGATGCCAGGAATCGAAAATGAATTGTTTTTTGCAAATACGGTGTTAGCCAGTGTGATCATGTGTTCGGATGCAGCGGTCATTTTAAGGTAATCACATCGAGCCTGAGCAGTACACCGACAATTATGATAGCTGACTAAGATAAAAATAGTATTAATCAGGACGAGAAATGGATATAATGGATCAACATCCTCAAGGATTTATCAACAGAAGAGCGTTTCTTACGAAAACCTCTTTAGGGCTTGGAGCAGTTGCTCTGGGGACACTTATGGGAGCTAACACCGTAAAGTCAGCAAATGATTCTTCCTTGGTTCAACCACCCACTGGCGGGCTTCTCGGCTTACCACATTTTGTACCAAAGGCCAAACGCGTAGTTTACTTATTTATGAGTGGAGGACCTTCTCAGATGGATTTATTTGACTATAAGCCTGTATTGGAAAAAATGCATGGACAGGAACTACCCGATTCGGTTCGCAAAGGCCAACGCTTAACGGGAATGAGTTCCGGACAATCAAGTTTACCCGTCACAGCTTCTTATTTTAAGTTCCAGCAATACGGAGAATCCAGAGCCTGGGTGAGTGAGTTAATGCCCTATACCGCAGACATAGTAGATGATCTGTGTTTTATTAAAACCATGTATACAGATCAAATTAATCACGACCCGGCCATTACTTTTTTTCAAACTGGACATCAGTTAGCCGGGAGACCCTCTATCGGTTCTTGGTTGAGTTATGGATTAGGTTCCGACAATGAAAATCTACCTAATTTCATCGTATTAATCTCGAAAAATGGCAAAGGACAACCCCTTTATGCTAGGCTTTGGGGAAATGGCTTTCTCCCTTCTCATCATCAGGGCGTCCAGTTTCGATCAGGCAAAGATCCGGTTCTTTTTCTCAATAATCCTGAGGGATATGACAAAGAAGATAGGCGAGATATGTTGGATCATCTTAAAAAAATAAACCAATTCCAGGAAGATATGTACAATGATCCTGGAGTAAGCCACAGGATTAAGCAATTTGAAATGGCCTTCAGAATGCAATCCTCTATTCCGGAAGTAACAGATCTTTCTAAAGAATCTGAAGCTACTTTTGAAATGTATGGAAAGGATAGCCGCAATCCTGGAACCTATGCTGCTAATTGCTTACTTGCGAGAAAATTATTGGAAAATGAGGTGAAATTCGTTCAGATCTATCATCAAGGATGGGATCATCATTTATTTCTTCCAAATGGAATCAGACGAAAATGCAAGGAAACGGATCAAGCGACAGCAGCTTTATTGAAAGATCTAAAACAAAGAGGCTTACTGGAGGATACATTAGTCATTTGGGGAGGAGAATTTGGTCGCACTACCTATTCTCAGGGGAAATTAACTCAAGATAATTATGGTAGAGATCACCATCCCAGGTGTTTTACGATGTGGTTGGCTGGCGCAGGAGTCAAGCAAGGCTTCAGTTATGGTCAAACGGATGACTTCAGCTATAATATTGTAAAAGATCCTGTTCACATTCACGATTTTCACGCTACCTTATTACACCTGTTAGGGATAGACCACGAAAGATTGACATTTAAGCATCAAGGAAGAAGGTATCGCTTAACAGATGTGCATGGCCATGTGGTAAAACCTATTTTAGCTTAGAGAATATCTTATATAGCGAATGGAGCCAATTTTTCCCAATCGAATGCTACCCCTATTCCCGGTGTATCTGGGGCTACAGCCCTGGCATTTTCTAATACTAAAGGTTGGTGAGTATACTCGTCAATGGGAAAGCTATGAACTTCTAACCAACCGCCATGCGACTGAGCAGAAACCAGGCTGACGTGTAATTCATGCATACCATGTGAGCAAACAGGGATTCCATATTGTTTGGATAGGGCTGCTACTTTGAGCCATCCTGTAATTCCACCGCAATTGGAGGCATCTGGCTGGATAAAGGAAAGGTTTGACTGTTCAAACGCATAACCAAACTCATACGTGGTATGTAAATTTTCTCCCATTGCCAGAGGAATATTGGTAGATTGAGCGATAGAAGCATATCCTTTATAATGATCTGGGACAATGGGTTCCTCGAACCAGTAAATCTGATAGGGTTCTATTTCCTTGGACATTTTTATGGCTTGTTCTACCGTCAATGAGTAATTTGCATCTACCATAAAAGTGACATTCTCTCCTATCAATTCTCTTACAGCCTTAATTCTTTCAATATCTTCCTGCGGATCTTCTTTGCCAATTTTTATTTTTACTGCTTGAAAACCCTTGATCCAGATAAGATTGAATATGCTGTAGTAGCTTTTCTAAGGGAAAAGCCAGGTCTATTCCTCCCCGGTAAGCTTTGCAGGAATGATTAGCTCCTCCCGCTACCTGCCATAAGGGTTTATTCTGTGCTTTACACCTTATATCCCATAAGGCAATATCTATAGCCGATATAGCAAAAGAAGCTATCCCTCCTCTTCCTACATAGTGAATATGCCATTCCATAAACTCATTTAATTCCTCTACATGAGAGGGATGTTTACCAACCAAGGCAGGTGCTAAATCGTACTCAATCAAGGCTCGGATAGCTATTCCGCCTTTTCCTCCAGTATAAGTATATCCAGTTCCTTTTTGTCCGTCTTCTGTGGTAATGGCGACAGTAACTAATTCAAAATGGGTATGATCTCCGTGTTTGGCATCATTTAAAACTTCCTTGAGTGGTACACGGAAAAGATGAGTGTTAATGGTTGAAATCATAGAAAAAATGTGCTAATCCTTTGTCTGTTATTCAGGCTTAAAGCTTGACTTTTTTTGGCTAATTGGAAAAAATATTTCTAGACAAAAACAGCACATATAGGATATTAAGGTGAAAAAGCCAGAATGTTGACTTCATGGAGAGAGGAAATATAGAAAGAAGAGGCTTCACCAGCCGCTTCTTTCTAAAAAAATCTGTTACTGTATTCTAAATCCTTCAGGATTCTGAACTAATTTGCTGGTAATAATTGCCTGAGCGGGAATGGGGGCAATATAATTATCCTTTGTGGGGAGTCGCGCTAAATCTACCTGCTCTTCCGGGCTTCTTTTGGCAGTGATTTCTTCAAGTCTTTCCGACCTAATAAGATCAAACCACCTTTTATATTCTCCGGCTAGTTCCCACCCTTTTTCATCTATAATTTCATTAGGAGTGGCAGAAGGAACATCTACTGGAGCTGGATTAAGAAACGGTAATCCAGCGGCACGTCTTTTTACCTGATTCAGGGATTCTATAGACGCTGCAGTTTGACCAATTCTTGCTTGCGCCTCAGCATGTATCAGCAGAACCTCTGCATATCTGTACACTTCTATAGACCTAAATCCTCCTGTACGATTACCTACAGATAAATTCTCTGAAATAGTAAATTTCTTGTACATGGGATGCATACGTTGGGATTCTTGCCAAGGTAAAGTCGAAGGATCTAAAGTAGTTATCCTTCCTTGAGCCACCCCTCTTTGAGGAATATCCACATGGAACGTAGCATCCTTTCTGGGACCTTCCGGAAAATCTAAGAAAAACTGAAGTTCAGGATAGGCATCTGACCATCCTCTCGCTTCGTGGAAACTAAAAGCTGCAGGATATCCTGATTGGAAATTTTCAACTTCAGAATATTGAACGGAAAAAACAGATTCCAGGCTATTTTGACCACTCAACAACCATAATTCCTCTATGGGCATCAGGGAGAAATAATTCATATCTATGACCTCTTTTGCTTTTGAGGCAGCAAGTTGATATTTCGATTCATCATTTACGGGCCAACCTGCCCATGTGAGATAAAGGTCTGCTAGCAATGTCTTGGCAGCAGCAGAAGAAGCCCTTCCGATTACGCTTACCTCGCCAGGGCCGGGTAATTGATTTTCAGCTCTAAGGAGGTCTTCCTCTATATGCTGATAGTTTTCCAGTACAGTAGCTCGTTGCTCGTCTCCTGTAGGTACTGTTCCATCGAGAATAACTGGGACATTTCCGTGCGTTCGCACCAAATGAAAATAACTCAACGCACGTAGAAAACGCGCTTCTCCATCTGCTGCAGTGAAAATTTCAGGAGAAGCATTGGAATTTTTTAATCCTTCTATCAAGGAATTGGCTCTGTAAATGACCTGCCAATACCCATCCCAGCCATGAGGTAACCAATTAATGTCAGAATTTTCACCATTTCCGTAATCGAATCTATCGAATACCCTTAGAGGAGCTTTATTTCCGGCCCACCAGGTAGTTAGGTCATCTGCACCATACGTTGGAGCACGTTGGAAATGAGGAGCTGAGTATACATTCGCTAGTTGTCTGTAAATACCAGCAAGTGCTGCAACCACTTCTCCTTCACTTTGGAAATTCTCTATAGATAAAACACTACTTACATCTTCCTCTAGGTCTATGCAGGATGGGAAGATGACATTGGTACCGAGAATAATGGTGAAAATGAGGATATAATTGATATGCTTTTTCATTATGTTAAAATTATTCTGTGATGTTATGATTAAAAAGTTGCTCTAAATCCTACCGAAAACGATCTACTCAATGGATAAGCATTATAATCTATACCGAGATCAACATCAGAATTTCCCGAAGCTGTCGATTCAGGATCAAAACCACTATAATCTGTTATAATAAATAAATTTTCCCCACTTAGATATAAGCGTACCTCATCTAATCCCAGTACATTTTGTAGGGGGAAATTATATCCTAGCGTAAGATTTTTAAGCATTAGGAAAGAACCATCTTCTATGAATTGGGAAGATAAAAACTCAGTGGTATTCCTGGAATTAGGAATATTAGAAGGATTCTGAGGCGTCCATCGGTTAGCGTAGTCAGCATGAACGGCATGAAACTGTGCGCTACCCAAGCCCATCATACGCATACGCTGAAAATTATAAATATCGTTCCCTTGTGATCCGAGGAAAATAACATTTAAGTCCAGCTTTCTCCAGCTAACGGACCAGTTCCAGCCCCAGGTAAAATCGGGATTTCCATCTCCGACAGTAGTTATATCATCCGAAGAAATTATTCCATCCCCATTGATATCTTTATACTTGGCGTCTCCAGGTTGCCTGCCAAATGCCATAGCTTGTTCTTCTTCATCTAATTGGTACACTCCTTCAAATACATAGCCTCGAAACGAACTGATAGGTTTTCCTACTTCTACCCTTGTAGGATTGACTGGAAAAGTATTTCCGTAGTAGATATTCCCTAATTCAAGTGGCTCATCGTCATTGACTAGTTTAATTACTTCATTGACATTTCGAGACAGATTGAAAGTAGAATTGATATACCAATCGCCTTTATCTATCAGGACCAGACCTAAATTTATATCGAAGCCCACATTTTCTACTTCTCCTACATTCTGAGTGACAACAGAAGGCCCTACGAAAGAGGGAAGTATTCTATTTAATAATAGGTCCGTGGTACGCTTTTGATAATAATCAAAGGACAGCGTTACTCTGGAGTTCCATAATCCAACATCCAGACCTACATTAGCCTGTTCAGTGGTTTCCCAGGTTAAATCGGGATTTGCAAGCCTTTGGGATGGGGCTACTCCAACTGTGGCTTCCTGACCAGCAAAAGGATAATTTACGCTTGGATCTACAATTGGGATAGATCGAGTGGCCAATGGGCCGATAGCTTGGCTTCCTGTGATTCCATAGCTAAGGCGAAGTTTAAGATTGTTTAACACTCTGAGGTTTTGTAAAAAGGCTTCTTCTGAAATTCTCCAGGCAAAAGAGCCTGAAGGAAAGACTCCCCATCTATTACCTTCCTGGAACTTACTGGAACCATCTGTCCTGACAGAAGCGGTAAATAAGTATTTATTGAATAAGGAGTAATTAACCCTACCCAAAAAGGATTGTAAACTTTCACTATTAAAATTATTATTAACCCTTTGTATGGTACCCAATCCTAAATTTTTGTAGGTGGTATTGTCTGAGAAAAATCCTGAAGCAAAGGATTCTGTAGTATTTCTGCCAATAAATTGCTGTTCATGAATTGCATCAATTTGTAGACTCTGAGCAGAAGATAAATCGAGGGTATATGTGAGCCGATTGGTATTTTGATATCGATTTATGACATTATTTGTTACGTTGGCTACTCCAAGATTATTGACAATGATGGGGGTATAGCGATTTGGGTTTCTGTCGATTCGTTCCAATCCACCGGAGACATTCAGCACCAAATTATCTAATAGGTTGAAATTGAGGTATCCGTTTAAAATAACCTGATGATCGAAATTCTCATTGATGATATTTTCGGGGTTTAAGAGAGGATTAGGCGCTCCATTTCCTACTCCTGGGATCAAAGGAGTAAAGTTATAATTGCCATCTTCATCGAAAGCAGGAGTAGTAGGATCCCAACTGAGTCCTGAAGCGATGTTGGCTCTGGTACCTTTACTTTCTTCTCTGCTGACAAAGGTATTAAGCCCTATACTCAATTTGTCAGAAATAGTAGAATTTATATTCGCACGCAAAGTGTAGCGGCGATAGTCTTGGTTAACGATGGTTCCTTCAGCATCATACACATTACCAGAAATAAAATAATCCATATTTTTGCTACCTCCGCTAAAGGATAATTGATAATTTGAAAAGGTAGCATCTCTGAATAACCTTTCCTGCCAGTTTTCACCTCCACCTGCCCGTAATTGAGCAATGGCATCAGGAGTAAACAGTTCCGTTCCTTCCGCAAAATTAACACCTTCAGCAAATTCTGCTGGAGTTAAGACAGGTAATTCCTGTATGACCTCAGAACGACCTACAAAGGTTTCTAATATTACTTTAGCTGAACCTCTCGTTCCTTTCTTCGTCGTAATAAGTACTACTCCATTTGCGCCTCTTGATCCGTAGATAGCTGTAGCAGAAGCATCTTTTAGTACCTCCATGGAAGCAATGTCATTTACATTCAAAGAGTTTATGTCTCCCACGACTAATCCATCCACTACATATAGAGGATTATTATTGCCACTGATAGAATTAGCTCCGCGAATCCTAATCTTAAATCCCGCTCCAGGTGCTCCACTTGATTGAGTTACTGCTACACCGGCTGCTCTTCCCTGTAATGCCTGATCTAAGCGAGTCAAAGGTTGTTGCTCAAAATCATCCGAAGAAACTGATGCTAATGATCCCGTGAGGTCGCTTTTTTTCTGAGCTCCATATCCGACAACGACCACTTCATCTAGCTGTGCATAATCTGTTTGCATTTCGATGATCAGCTCTTCCTGATCGCCAATGTCGATTTGAAGTTGCTGATACCCTATGTAGGATATCTGAATAGTTCCCTCACCTTCTTCAAGGGAAAGGGTAAAGTTTCCTTCATCATCAGTGATGGTACCTTTCTGAGTACCTTCAACCACTATCGTGGCGCCTGAGAGAATTTGTCCTGAGGAGGCATCCTTTACTGTACCATTTAGGAGTTTTTGCGAGTATCCTGTTATTGATATACACAGGATAACCGTGATTAGTAGTAATAGTCTTTTCATAGTTTAGTCATAAATCATTTCGATAAAATAAAATAATCAATTTTTTGAAGAATAATAAGAGGCAGAAACATTCTTTTTAATCGATTGCATAGCTAATAAATGTATGAGTAGTAAAAGTTGTATTACATGAAGGTCTTGATATGTGTATTATATGGCAATTAGTGCTATTGGGCTAAGCCGTTCCCCAAGGCAATAATTACAACCCCAATTACCATTGCCACTAACCCCAGATACAAAAAAGCAGTGGTGTTAGGAGAAGCTTTTTTCCATTCTCCGGTGATTAAGCCACTTAAAATGGCTACTACAACACATACTGTATTGAAAATAGCATACCCTACGGTATTTCCTGCTTGACCTAGCAAAAAAGCAGCATAGGCGAATGAGGCAGAAGCCGCGAAGTTCAACACGGCCATGATACTAACCATGCCTATATTCCTGGTTAAATGAGGGGTATTGAATTTTGGCCAAAGTTTCTTGCGACTCAATTGATAAACAAAATAGGGAAGGACGAATAAAGCTCCTGAAAGGTAAATGATAAACATAACAACTACAGCCGTTATCCATTCGGGATTACCAGATGCCTGGCTGGCCGCATGGATAGCTGGTCTTCCTGCAGCATTGGCATAACTAAAACCAGTGGCTAACAATCCTCCGAATATAGCGATGATAATCCCCTTCCCCATGGATTTTTCCTTGGAGTCACTCGCTTCTTCAGATACTTCCTTGGCTTCCCTTAATAATCCGGCCTTCCCATTAAATATCACTCCCAATAATACAACTAGTATACCTCCTGTAATGGCGATGAAGGCATTGGTCGGTGGAAGGCCATCTACTATAAAGGGAAGAAGAGATCCCACCAGAATGACGGTACCTATAAAAATGGAAAATCCCAGGGATAACCCTATAAAATCGATAGCTTTACCCCATAGCATTACTCCTGCTCCCCATAAAATACTGGCAATCACCATTTGCATCCATATGTCGGGAGGAAGCGCACTTAGTACTTTGTCCACATCATTGACCAAAAGAAAAATGGCCATAGAAGGAACAATGAGTAGGTTGATAAAAAACATGGAACCCCATGTATGCTCAAATTCGAAGTCCCTGGTAAATTTTTCTGGAAGTGCGTAAAGGCCCAGCATGATCCCAGCTAATACGGCCCAAATGATCCCCGTTGTCATGGTTATTTATTCTGGTGCGAGTAGAACATATCCTCAGAAAAAGTAGCATTTCCTCTCAGAGGGAAATGATTCATCTGCTAACTGTTATGTATGAATATTATCCTATTTTATTGAATGTTAAAGGAAATCGTATCGATAAAAACTGTACAACGGTTTATATTTTGGCTAATTTTATTGATTATTAGCTTAAGGAGAAAAAGAGTAAAATGATAGGAATATCATATAGTTTACAAATTATTCTTTAGAATTTTTAGGCTCGGACTTAATGGCTACAACTACCCATTTATAGAATTACCTGACAAGCTGTACACAAAATAATCCCGTGGTAAAATGAAGCAAGAAATTCCCAACTTATCCCGACTACTACAGACTAAATATCTTCTAATACTAATGTTAACCATTGTGGTTATACATGGATGTGATACAGCATCTTCCTCTGGCGATTCTTCTATTTCCCAAAGCGAGGAGTTGGCTCCTCCTGAGAAGTATGAGCCAAACTGGGAATCCTTGTCAGCATACGAAATTCCCAAATGGTTCCAGGATGCAAAGTTTGGAATATTTATTCACTGGGGACCTTACTCTGTCCCAGCTTTTAAATCTGAATGGTATCCACGATTAATGTATATGGACGAAAAGGTGTGGAATGCAAATTTCGAGATTCAGTCTGAGGAACCTTCTTCAGTTTATGAGCATCATGTAAAGACTTACGGTCATCCTGGCAAATTTGGCTATAAAGACTTTATTCCCAAATTTAAGGGAGAACAATTTGATGCTAAAGAGTGGGTAGATCTATTTATAGAGGCGGGAGCAAAATATGTAGTTCCTGTTGCTGAACATCATGATGCTTTTGCCATGTATCAATCAAATATCACTAGATGGAATGCTGCGGAAATGGGGCCTAAAAGAGATATTTTGGGAGAGTTATTTGATGCTGCCCGAAAGAGGGGATTGAAAGCGGGAGCTTCTTCTCATTTAGCTTTTAATTGGGCCTATTTTAATCGAAAGCCTGAATTTGATAATTGGAACACTGAATATGATGACCTTTATGGGATTAATAGGGAAAAAACGGATGAGATGAGTGAAAAATGGCGGGAGATATGGTGGAGTCGAACAAAAGATATCATTGATTCTTATCAGCCCGACATCATGTGGTTTGATTTTTACTTAGATAAAGAAGCATTTAAGCCTGAACATCCAAAACTAGCTGCTTATTATTACAATAAAGGGTTGGAGTGGGGAAAAGAGGTCGTTCTGCAAAGTAAAAATTTTGGTGGCTTCGAATCTTACCCTCCCGGGACCAATGTATTAGATCTGGAAAGAGGGAAAATGTCTGATATTCAATCAAAAACCTGGCAAACAGATACCTCGGTAGGGGAAAATTCGTGGGGATATGTAAAAAATTGGATTTCCAAAACGCCAGACAGATTGATCGATGATCTGGTGGATATCGTTAGTAAAAATGGATGTTTATTACTGAATGTAGGACCAAAGTCTGATGGCACCATACCGGAAGATCAGCAAGAGGTCTTATTGGAAATAGGGAAGTGGTTGAAGGTGAATGGAGAGGCCATTTACAAATCTAGCCCATGGAAGATCTATGGAGAAGGGCCTACGGGGGTAGCAAAGGGGCATCATTCGGAGAAAAAGAATGCTTCTTTCACTTCCAGGGATTTCAGATTTACTACACGCGAGGGAAAATTATATGTTATCGCTATGGAAAAGCCAAAGGAACAACGCTGGAATGTTACCTCCCTTGCTGAAGGAGCGCCTCTATGTCCATATAAAATCGAAAAAGTGAGGTTGCTGGGATATGATCAGCCTCTTCAATGGACCCAGTCCAATACAGGACTGGAGATTTCATTTCCAACAAATCACTCAGGAGATTATGCATATGTGCTGGAAGTAGATTTTGGCGCTAATGCCAAAGAAGCGACAAAAAATAATATTTAACTCATTGGCTGAGTTTATTTGCGCGATTCCTTTTCAGCCTTCATTAAATTGAGCCATGAGCTTGTCGTTAAATAGAGGTTAATTACTTTTCAACCTTTCTATATTTATCCATCCTCTCTATGTCGTAAGTTTCGTACTTTCTTTGTAGCATCCACCTTGCCCGTTCCAAGGTCGATTCCCATTTGAAAATCATTTTATACATATCTTTAACCTTCTCTGGATATTCTGAAGCAAGGTCATGTTGTTCTGACATATCTTGTTCAATGTTATATAGCTCTGCGGGCCTATCGGCAAATCGAATCAATTTCCATTCTCCCTCCCTCACTGTAGCTCTAACATCCTTTTTCCAAAATAAAACAGGGTGAGGAGGTTCTGGGCTTTCCCCCAGAATATATGGCAATAAGTTTACGCCATCTATGTTATTCAAAGAATCCAGATTCCCTCCGGCTGCTGCAAAGAAGGTGGGTAATAAGTCCAATGTACTAACAGGAAAGTTGTATTCCATCTTAGCAGGGATTTTTTCGGGCCAGCGCATGAGAAATGGAACCCTGATTCCTCCTTCCAGATGATTAGATTTTGTACCACTTAAAGGGAAGTTTACAGATGCATTTCTGTCGCTTGGTCCACCATTATCATTAGTGAAAATGACAATGGTTTGATTTGACAAGTCCAACTCATCCAATTTATCCAAGATCTTTCCACAAGCACGATCCATAGCTAATGTCATAGCTGCAAGAGTCTTCCGTTTCCCTTTCAGTTCTGGAAATTGGGCCAAATCTCCCTCTTTTGCATCCATTGGAGTGTGTACTGCATTAAATGATACATAGGCAAAAAAAGGTTGATCTTTATTTCGTTCAATAAAAGCGGCCGCTTCTTCTCCCAGGACATCTGTCAGATAACCTTCGTGTTCAAGGTATGTCTCAAACCCTCGTTCTAATCTCCTGGATGAATCCTGAGGAATGTTGTCAAACGAAAAATAACTTCTCGCTCCTCCTCTAAATCCATAAAATTCATCAAAACCCCGCTTGGTAGGGTGAAATCGGTCTGCACCTCCTAAATGCCATTTGCCGAAAACTGCAGTTGTATAGCCTAGTGATTTAAGGTAATCTGCTATGGTTAGCTCTTCGAGTGGTAAGCCCATATCATCTCCTATGGCCCCGGATACAGGACTCATGTAACCAGGGACATTATTTTCTTCGAACCCAAACCGTTGTTGATATTTTCCAGTCAGTAGGCCTGCCCTTGAAGGCCCACAGACAGAAGCGGTTACATAGCCCTGAGAGAACTTTACCCCATCAGCTGCCAGTTTGTCTAAGTTTGGGGTTTGCATGTCTGTGCTACCGTGAAATCCAAAGTCCGCATAACCGGCATCATCAGCAAATAACAAGATGATATTAGGGCCTCTTTGTGCAATTAATAATGGGTGAAGGCATATCCCCATAACGAATGCCCATAGAAATATTAATTTGTTCATGTGAGTATATAGGTGTTAGTAGGGTCAATAATATATAATTTAAATAACAGTTTAATGGGTTGATATTCAGTTTATTTCAGGTATGTAGTTCAGCAACCGACCTCACAATTTCGTCATCAAGAGGGAAACTAAGATTAGGTTATCTGATTTCTTTTCTCTTATTAAGCTATTGATCAAAGCTTCTACTTCATCATGGGAAGCTTGCTCATCGCATTTGTGAATTTATTTGATTTATCAGTGCTCTTATTTCTTTTGCATTTTGAGTGATAGTACTCCAGTCTTCTTCTTGAATGGTGGAACGCCTGGCAAGCCAGGAACCTCCGATCGCTGCGACTAAAGGAGATTCGAGATATGATTGTGCATTGTGAATGTTACATCCTCCTAAAGGGATGAATTGTAAAGCTAAATGTTGATAGGGAGCCGAGATACTGGATAAATGCCGCATCCCACCTGAGCTTTCCGCAGGAAAAAATTTCAAGATCCTACAGCCATGATCGATGGCAACTTCAATATCTGTTGGCGTCATTATTCCAGGAGCAAAGGATATTCCCTGCTTATATGCTTCTTGGATGATTTTGGGATTACATCCTGGTGCTACGGCGAAATCCACACCGATGTCAGCAATGGCTTTTACCTGATCCGTGCTTATCACAGTACCTATCCCCAATAGCATCTCAGGTATTTCTCTTTTTATGTGAGCAGCTGCGTCCAGGGCCGTTGGTGTTCTCAAGGTTAACTCGATGGCATTTACGCCTCCTTGCATAAGTGCTTTCGCAACAGGAATTGCATGTTTTACATGGTCAATAATGATGACAGCAATGACACCTGCATCAGCAATTTTTTCTATCATATCTTGCGACATGGCCTTCTGAATAAATGTATTCATCTGTAGGTTTCTTTTAAATAATCTGAAAGAATATAACTCTGTATAGCTTTAATGTTCATTGATCTTTTTATGAGGAACAACAAAAGAACGCTGGACATTTTTTACATAGGCTTTTCGATTCCTCCAACTGAAAATGAATACAGAAATCTTTGCTTATATCAAATCAAATAGAATATTTCGGATGATGATGGATAACATTTACCATCTATCTGCCTTATGTTGCCTCTATGGACCAGGTGTTGGTTCTACTATAGATGTCACATATACATAATACGCCCCGAATCTTTCCCCTTTTTCTATAAAATCAGCCTCCAAAGTAGTTTTACCTGCTTTCAGTTCCAGTTCAAAAGTGGCCTTTAACATCTTTTCATCTATGTTCATTGCTAAAGTTTGCCCCTGGATTGTTATAGACGCTTTTTCGGGAGATATAGCCTGTAGAGGAACACTCCCTATCCGATTCTGTAGGGGAGAAGCAGGAGTTCCGCGAATAGGGGCGAGCTGTTCGTTTGGCCAACGCTGAAGAGATATTCGGTAGGTTCCTTCTTTTTCAATAAATAGAAAGTGTTTATTATTGCGATTTTTTACTCCTTCAGCTACCTGCGATTGACTGTAGATGGGGCCATCTTCTCCTACCGCATGTTGGATGGTGAGAAAAGCAGTATTCTGGCTGGGATTACCTATGACAGTAGGGGGGATGTTCTGGTATTCCTTTCTCGTTTTTGCTAGTTCGACAAATTGCTGATTTTCTGAACGTAAGGCCTCTACTACTTCTGGATATTGATCTGCGACATTGAGTAACTGGAGTTGATCGCTTTCCATATCATATAATTCTTTGCCATGGAGCAGCCTCCATTTTCCTTTAGCGACACAGCTTTGATCCATATCCATGGGAGCCTTATAGTCCTGGCGAAAGTGAACAAAATACGAACGTTCAGCTAAAGTTGTGTGAGCCTGTTCGAATAAGGAGCTTATATCTAATCCATCATAAGCTACTTCCGTAGGTAAAGAGATTCCGCACATATTTGTCAGTGTAGGAATTAAATCAATGTGCGCACTAAGTTCGTCGACATCCACTCCTCCTTCTATTCCTTTATCGGGCCAGTGGATAAAAAAAGGGACTCTATGTCCTCCTTCTAATAATTGTGCCTTTCTTCCGCTAAATCCTTTGTTCCATCCTAACTTCCCATCCTCTCTGCGAATCCCATGCCCGGTACCATTGTCTGTCATAAATATCAGGATCGTATTATCAGTTAGGCGCTGTTCATCCAGAAATCGTCTCAGCCTTCCGAAATGTTCATCTATGTTGGTGATCATTCCGTAAAATTCAGCGCCATCTGAAGGAATCTCTTTTCCTGCCAACGATTTGTAGGGAGCCGAATAACTTTCTTCCACAATCAATGGATAATGGGGGGCATTGGTGGACAAATAAACGAAAAAAGGCTTTTCTTTATGTTTTCTCATAAATTTCATGGCCTCGTCGAACCATATTTTTGTGCAGTATCCCGAAAATCCTTGAGGCTGATTATTGTGGTGATAGGTATCATCGAAGTAATCGTTGTCCCAATGATCTGTAATTTCTCCCAGACCTCCCGATGCATGATGAATTGCTACATCAAATCCGCAGTCTGTAGGTCGGGCGGGATAATTATCTCCCAAGTGCCATTTGCCAAACATCCCCGTTGCATATCCATGTTGCTGAAAAAGCTCAGCCATCGTAGGTGATGTATGATGTAAAGAAGCTCGGCCTTTAAAAGTGGCCCAGGTCCCGTTATTGATAGGATATTGTCCTGTGATGAGGGCGGAGCGAGTAGGAGTACAGAGAGGACTTACGTGGAAATTGGTTAACCGATAAGCCTCTTCGTAAAATTGGTCTATGTTTGGCGTTTGGATCCAGGGATTTCCGTGGCAACCCAATTCTCCTATGCCCTGATCGTCCGTTAACACCAGAATAACATTAGGAGGGCCAGGTGTTTCCTCATTGGCACAAGAATAAAGAAACAATAATAAAAAGAGGTACAACATTTGAGAACCGTACTTCATTTTTGGTAAAGGATGAATCATAATGATGAAGTTCATTAGGGCTTGTAGAAATGGTAGAAATATCAGGTGAAGATGACCACCTTTTTTTCATGGAGAGCCTTGTGGCCATTTAATACCGTGATAGTGTCTTTTAATCCTTCATCCACATCACAGATAGTATTTGGATCTTGTCTTTGTACACAATCCAGGAATGCGATGAGTTCATCTCTTGTATCATCACTATCTGCATCTATCTCAAAAGGTTTAGACCGATGCGCCCAGGGATCGTTACTCAATTTAAGGGTCTTTCCTGCCGTGATTATTTCCGCTTGCTGCAGTTCTTTATCTTCTTTGGCCCATTCTATTTCCGTTGCAGCAGCTTCAGTGTAAAATAACCCCTTTTTAGTGGTAAGGTATAATGAGCCTTTGGTACCCATGATAAGTTCTGAAGCTCCTTCATAAGCGTTGGCCTGAATAGAAGAATAAGTGGCTCTGACGGAATAGGGATTACCTTCCTGATTAGTCAGTTGGTAGTCATAAATGCAAAAGATATTATCATACACTTCTCTTCCATCTTTCCAGTAATCCGTATTTCCCGATCCCAATACCTGGGTAGGGGTAGCATCCAGCATCCAGTTGACGACGTCCATTTGGTGGCTTGCTAATTCCGTCATTAATCCACGAGAATAGGGGAGATATAAGCGCCAGTTGAGCCGATGTTCCAGCTTTTTCCATTGGGAGTCGCTTTTGGAGATAGGAACAGGTCTTCTCCAATCATTATTTCTATGCCACTGACATTTGATAGCGATGATTTGTCCCAACATGCCACTGCTGATCATGGCGCGTGCCTGTCTATATATGGGGTTCGCTCTCCGTTGCAATCCGACCTGGAAAATAGCCTGTTGTTGGTGTACTGTCTTGGCTAAGGAGTTTGCCTGATCAATGGAATAACACATCGTTTTCTCACAAAAGACCGCACATCCCGCCTGAAGGGCCTCCATACACATATCGTAGTGCAGGTATAAAGGCGTAGCTATGACAACAGCTGAGGGTCGAGTTTGGGTCAACATCTCACTGTAGGAAGTAAATGCTTTTGCCTCGGGGCCTGTTACTTCATGTGCTTTTTGTAAATGAGGAGGATAATCATCGCAAATGCCTACTATGTGAGCGTGTTCAATGGTACTCAATGTACGAATAAGGTCAGTTCCTCTCCCTCCTGTACCCACTACAGCTATGCGAACGGCTTCTTCCGACCTAAATTCAGGAAAGGGAAGAGCCATGCCTGCCAAAGTGAAGACGGTGGATTGTTCAATAAATTCTCTACGATTCATACATATACGGCTCAAAAAATGCTAGCTTAATATCAACGGCTTTTTGTGTAGCAAACTCCCTTCCTTTGCTGCTCTTCATTGCCAGTAGTGCTGTGGACCAAACTTCAGCTTCCATGGCCGTTGATGCCCATACTGCACAAGAAGATTCTTCTCTCACAGTGTTGCCAGTATGAGGATCAATGATATCTGAGGCAGATTCATTAGGATAGAATGCGGCTGAATAGGAGAAAGCGTGTGCCAAAGGAAAAATTTCTGGACGCTTTGGAGGAAGGAAGGGAATCGGAAGGCGAATTTCCCAAGGGTTATCGGCTACATCTGTCCCTTGTGCATAGTAAGAACTCCTTCCTCCATGTATAAGGTATCGATCCACTCCATATTCTTTTAACATAAGAGCAAGTCGGTCCAAGGCATACCCTTTTCCGCATCCACCAGCATCCAGCGTAAACCCATCCAGATGAAAAGCTACTTGTTGGGTGTGAGGATAAAGAGACAAACATTGAGAAAGATTGCCATAAGGTTTTTTTGACGGTAGGCTGGTTAAGGTGCCAATATCGAAGAACCCCTCTGTTTTTTTATACCAATAGAGACAATTATTCAGGAAGGAAAACAGCTCTCTTTCTACTTTGACCCGCTGTTGGGAAGCTTTTCTATTTACTCTGGCTAACTCAGCCCTTGGATCGTGTCTGGACAAGAGATGTTCAATGCGAATAATTTCAGCTTGAAGGCATTGAGATACTGCTCGTAGATGTCCTATATCTTCTCCTACAAGCAATCCTTCGAACAAGGTAGCCATGGCGTATTGCTGAAAATGGAAAGTTCTAAGCATAGCATCTAATGTCATATATCCTCGCTTCCTTGATTCCGTTCGTAGCTGTCACATGGATACGCAAGGAATTAACTTTTACGGAATCAAAGTCGTGTTTACACAAACGCAAATGATTCCCACGGTTTTCTAGCAGTTTCTTTTCTACTCCTTCAGCGAGCATTCCATATACTGCATAATCCCTGACAGTTTCTGGTTGAGCGGATCTGTGCACTCTTTCCAGGACATGATTGGCAGAGCTTAGGGTTAATTCTCGCTGGAAGCCTGAATCGAAGACTAAATGCAATTGGCTGATAGTGATCGGTTGGTCCCAACTTAATTTAATCCAGGCTCCTTCTGCATCCATAGCAGCTACCCATCGATGGATATGTATGTCAGCTTCTATATCTCTGTTCCAGCCAGTAAGTACGTTTTCGGGTTTGCCATCCTCAACATATCCTGATGCGTTGACTGTAGCTTGCTTCGTAAGATCATCAGCTTCTTCTAATGCTACATTTTTGATGGTCTGATCGTCTCTGAGTAGGGTTTGCTGAAGTTCTTTCAATTTTTCTTTGTCCTGGTATAATTCTCTTGGAGTGATATGATACTTAGTACACATCGCTGCTGCTGTTCCTGCTGCCTGTCCCATCACAGCACAGGTAGCCATCACTCGGGTAGAGGTAAATGCTACGTGGCTACAACTGGCATTTCTGCCTGCCATAAACATATTATCTAGATCCTTGCTGTAAAGAGACCTTAAAGGAATATTATACACTTCAGGTAATTTGATACTGACGAAGGGTTTTTTGTCAGTATCATCAAATCCTCCCGGAGGATGCTCATCCAATCCCCATCCTCCAATAGCTACGGCATCTTCCATATCCCCGTTTAACCCCATCAGGTCTTGTTGGGTTAGAATGTGATCCCCTTTAATCCGTCTACTCTCTCTCTTTCCTGGAACCATACCTACCCAATCAATGGCCCAATTTGCCGAATCGGGATGTTTACCGCTATTTTTGATGTAGTCCCACACCCCACATACAATGGCCAACAATTCATGTCGGATCATTTCATTGTCCTTAATGGTATCGTGGGCACCTCCCCATTCCAGCCACCAGAATCCATATTCCCAGGAGTTGATCGGTCGGAATTTCAGATGTTTTTCTTCTATCTTTCTGGCCCAAACAGGAGCTTTATAGGGCATGGGGCGACCATAATCCTTCGCTGTAAAAAGTACACTGCTTCCCAATGTATCTTTGGTAGCCTTTTCCCATGCCAAGGGCTCGTTAAAAGTCTCTCTGGATTCGTGTCCCCACATGATTTCTGCGCCAGCTTCTAAGGCCAGGCGGGCATCTCCGGTGCAATCTGAAAAGTATTTAGAGGAAATTCTGTATAAGGTTTCTGTCTTATCACACCTGGCCATAACTCGGGTGATTCGTTCGTCTTTAACCTCTGCAGCATATAGGGTGGTATCGAGAAGAAGGGTAACATTGGGTTCGGAGTATAATTTATCATACAATAATAAATCCCACATTTCCCAGCACGATTGAGGATTATTTGCTGCATCTTCTAGGCGCAATTCTTCCAAAATTCCTCCTTCTCTCCATCCTGGTCTGCCTCCGTGCATATTGGCCCCTACTATATGCATCTTAACCTCACTACTCGAATTCCCGCCCAAACGAGACCTGTCCTGCACTAAAATCACTTTAGCTCCATTCCTGGCAGCTGCTAAAGCGGCACAAACCCCCGATGGACCTCCTCCGGCGATCATCACATCACAACTAAGATCGTTAAGGGACATATTGGGCTCTCCTTCAAATCTTAC
Source organism: Bacteroidia bacterium (assembly GCA_965262565.1). Classification (GTDB taxonomy): domain Bacteria; phylum Bacteroidota; class Bacteroidia; order J057; family J057; genus CBDHFQ01. Next base: position 329,017 of record CBDHFQ010000007.1, on the reverse strand, counting down.
ATCATTCTCCACAGGACCATAAAGGGGGGCGAAAGATGGATGGGTAAGCAGTTCGTTCTCTTTGGGCAAATGAGAAGCTTCAACAGCACTCCCACTGAATAGGAATAAGGAATAGGTAGGCAAAAGTGCTGATCGCTGAAGAAATGTTCTCCGATTGAGTTGTTGTTTCTTTTCGGACATAAGTAGTAGCTTAGTAGTAGTTAATTCAATTCTTGTAACATTCGCCTCGCCCATGCATGCCCTGGATACAACTGAATAGTTTCCTTAAGATGGCTGATGGATGCTTCTATTTCCCCTCTCCCCAAGTTAGCAATACCTAATAAATACTTAGCACTTGCCTTTCGCTTATTTTCCAATTCATTACCCCCAAATTTCGAAAAGAAGTCTACTTCCTCTTCAGCTTGTAACATTTCATTTCCCTTTTCTTCTATGGTGGCCAATAGGGCTTCTGCCTGGCTTTCTTTCCCTAACTGCTTATAAGCCATGGCTTGCTGAAAATGATAGGAGGGTTCTTGTACCTCTACGTCTATAGATTTCTGATACCATTTCCTGGCTTCTTCTTTGTTGCCCATATTTTCTAACGCAAGACCTGTCAGATAAAAGATTTGGGCTTGCCTTTCAGGTTTCTCATTTTGTCCTATAGATTGATTTTCGGGATATAAGTCAGCTGCTTTAAAATCCTCGAGTGCTAATTTCCACTTCCCTTCCTGCAAATATTTTTTCCCTCTCAACAATTGCGCATCTACATAAATATCGTGAATCTGATTATTCCCTTCTTGTCTGTTAAAGTAGTAATTGGTTAAGATATCAATTGCATGATCATACTCCTCCGCAGCTGTAGCAACCATCGCCTCCCTGATTAAGGAATGATTCAGTTCTGCTACCACTTCGTGATTATTAGCCAGGATTTCATATCTTTTCTCAATAGGGGTGCCATGTTGCTCATATAATCGATCTAATTCAGCATAGAATCGAGCTTGTTGGTTGTTGGAGGCAATGGCTTGTTCGTAGGAATTAATCGCTTTTTCGAGCTCATTATGCGTCTGATAATATCCCCATCCCAGATTTCTGTGGGCCATAGCCATGTCGGAATCCAGAGATACTGCTTCTTTCCAATGCTCGATGGCTTTCTGAGCTTGTTTATCATATAATAAATTTCCCAGATAATAGTGGGCTTTGGCATCTGTAGGCTCGTATTCCAATGCTGTATGATATACATTTATCGTCTCTAGTCTGAAAGGAAAACAATAGTCAATCGATTGGTTGCGCGCATGCTGAAAATGGGTGCTGGCCATTTCTTGATCACCTTCCAGGGAGGCTAAATATCCCAGATAATAATGGATGGTGGGATAAAGGGCCAATCTTTTGTCGTCTGATTCAGTGGCCCAGCTTAAAATGTGTTTGGCTTCTTCCATGAATCCGGCATTCAAGTAGTTCAGAGATAATTCCAGAAATGACTCAGGTTCATATCTCATTAATTGAGCCAGGTCATTAAAGTGTTCGTCTTCATCGAGAAGGGAGGCCAGTTCGTATTGCGCCCAGAAGTTAAGTTTATCTTTATCAATAACTTTTTCCAGCATATGTTTGACCTCGTCAGATTCCCCCATTTTCCTTAATAAAGATGCTTTCAGCGTTAAGGCATTTAAGTGGGAAGCATTGTTCATGAGGCAGCGATCCAGCTCAATGAGAGCCTGATCATAATCATTGCGATGAATGGATATCTCTGCCAGGTGATAATAAGCCGGAGCAGTAAACGCGTGATCCCAGGCAGCTCTATACAAGGTATCATACGCTGCTTCCAGCTGTCCCTGAGCTTGTAAAATGAGCCCTAAATGATAAAATGGCTCACAATTCCTGGGTCTGGTGTAATTTTGGGTCAATCTGACCAGGGCGGACCGAAAATATTCAGCAGCTTTCTCGTAGTCTCCGCGTTCTTTATAAATGATCCCCATTTGCGTGTTAGAACGAGTATCTAAGGGATCTCTTTTCAGCGCTTCTTCAAAATAGGACGTTGGATTAATTCTGGGCGTTATAGAATTGTTTGATACGCAATCCTGTGAGATACAACTCTTCGATAGATGTAATGTCCTGTGGATTCTTAGGAGGACTTACAGGCTCGGGTAGGGGAGTTTCATCTGATAATTTTGGCGGTTCATAAGAAATGAGTAACTCACCTTTAGCATTGTACAAAGATAGGGTGATTCCTTCTTTATTGGCAGTTTGAGCTACTTCTATGTTTTGATAAAAGGGGGTCTCAGGAGAAATATCCACTTGCTTTTCAAATAAAACCTGCTCCTCTTTTCTTAATATTAGTTTGGCATTTGATATTGGCGAGGTGGTATTAGCTGCAATAAAATACTCGGTATCTGATTCTACGACCAGATTGAGAAAGCCGTGTACATTGGCAGAGAGTGCACCTTTACTTTCTCGCATAGGATACCAATACTGTTTAAATTTCTTGTATTCGTAGGGCCTAATCCAACTATAATCAGGCTGGTTATCAGAGTATGCGCCTGACATTAATTCTGCATAAGGTCCGTCCTCATCAGTTAATACTTTAGTATCCCACACAGATCCTTTGCCCCATTCCCACAATTTCGCTCCCGTAACAATATGAGGATTGCCGACGACCATGGTTCCTGCTTCTTGTCCATGATCGTACCCTGCCAGAAATCCCTCCTTTATATCATGTGCAAAAAAGGAATTATGGTGGGGATGGTTTTTCCACCAGCTGGCATCTATATTATTTTCATAATAGGGATTTCCTCTATACGCTTCTTTGGTGATGGGCCAATGAGAAAAGCTATTCTTGGCGTGAAAAACAGCGAATTGAGTAGAAGGGGGAAAAATAACCTGATAATCGTCATTAACCGAAGTAGCTACATTAGCCCAATATAAGATAGAGTTTATATTTTCCGTGCTATTGATGAGACGGCCATCCAGTTCCAGGTACGATTTGCCAGGATGAAGCGTAAGGCCGAAGGTCCACTTCATCCGATGTCTAAGTTCCGTTTCTCCTATCCATAAGGTGGCGCTCCCATCAGGATGTTCTGTTAAACGATAGTCAATGGGCATATTAGTGGTAGCTCTATGATGATGGAACACACAAAATTCTATTCCGCCAGATATCCAGGCACCCAACATTCCTATGTGAGCGGGTTTAATGACATGCTGACGATAGAAAATTTCATAATCATTAGTCTTATCCGTAGCATAGAATAGTCTGCCACCAATTTCCGGCAATACACATACTTTTAGATATTCATTTTCTATATATACGGCTTTATAAGCCTTGTCGACTTTTTCATTGGTGAAATCATCTTCCAGCGGATAGGGATAAATAACTCTGCTGGCACCCTGATAAGAATCGTTGTCGAAAAACATAGGGGACTTTTCTGGAGGATCAACCAAGTAAGTAGGTAGAACGAGTTCTTCTTCCCAAATTCTAACAGGAGGAACTTCCTGGGCATAGAGTTGAATCTGGGACAATGCTACAGTTAGTAGGAATGCAAATGCATATAGTCGGGAGATAAATTGTCTCATAAGAACTTCTTTTGGGTGATGTAAGGGTAAAACTTGTATAAAGAGAGATGTATCTTAAATGGCCTTTCGGGGACCTTTACATTCGAATCTTTTGATGTATTGCCAATCGTAAGTAACGTATTCATGGGTTAGTCCCCAGGAAAGCGCTTCTATGGGACTTTCTTCCGTAGTTAATGAGCGAACTAAACCTGCGGCATGGGGACCCCCTTTGATATGAGATTTAATTTCGAAATTGATTCCATCTGGGGACCACTGGATCGTATTTCGTTCAGGACCGTCGGTAGTAATTAAGGCCGATATTCCTCCCTGATAGGTCCAAATACAAATTTCATGACCGCTATTAGAGATCGGATTATAAGGAGATTTAATATAAGGACCTTCCAATTTTTCTGAGATGGCCACTCCGTGTTTAATTTCCCTTCCACCGAAAGTCATACGTTCTCCCATTCTTTCTCCTTTATAATAAAGTCTAAATTTATTTTCATAAAATATAAGGGTAGGGTCGTGTACTTTATGACTATCAAAAGATCCTTGCTTCTTTGTGAGAAAGCGATTGTCTCCTTCTCCTTCCCATGCTCCATCATCAGCAGGAGATAATATAGGTTCAGCTAGTTTATTAAAGGGCCCTGATGGAGAATTAGCGATTGCCATGCCGACTTGATTTTTTACTCTTTTGACATATGGTGCTTTAACAGTTTGATATACCAGAATATACTTATCCTCATGTGCCAATACTTCAGGAGTAAAAACCGAGCGATCATCATAAGCTCCGGGCTCTCCTCTTCCCACTGCCAATCCTTGTTCTTTCCATTCCCATCCATCTTCTGAGGTCGCATACCAAATTTCCGTTTTATCCCAGGGAAACACTTTGGCTTCAGGATCTCCTGTTCCAAACCCTTTCGTTTCTCCGCTAGCTTTGGAATAATAAACGTAATAGAGATCATCTACGTTAATGACGCTGCTGGGATCTCTTCTCGTCACTCCTTCTTCATAGGCAAAATCTCCTTTGAGTTCCATGGTTTTACAATCACAGAACCATTCCGGGCCTTGAGCATAATTTCGTTCCAGGGCTCGTTTGGAAGCAGCACTTAACGGCTGGTCTGTTGGGATAGCCAGGAAATCGTAAACTTCTTCCGGATATCCTGGCATATCTTCGGATGGCGTGGTATTGGATGAAAGCGGTTGGCATGCTGCCCATATAAGGGACAAACCTGTTAACATACATATATGGAGGTGATTCTTATTTTTCATTATTACTTTTTGAGCTGGAAACATGTGATAATAATGGTGGAGCGTTATTTATTTGAAATACTTGATGTTGGGCGTTATTATTTATGACAAACACCAAAGGACCTTTGGCTGTATGTAGGGTGATGAGTTGTCGCACATCTTTATCGGCAAAAAAACCGGATGTCAACGCAGGAATGGCTTCAAATGATCCTTTTCCTTTTCCCTTTAGGAAAATACCGATACCCGCATCTGCTCTGGTCGTTTCCACTTCAGACATGTAATTATTTCCTGCCATCAATAGGTCTTCTATTCCGTCCTCATCCATGTCCATATAGATTATGCTGTTGATGAGTTGTTGTTGAACTTCATTGGAGAATGGGTCAAAGTGGAATGCTCCTTCCCCCTCATTTAAGAAAATTCCAGACCGAAATTCTATAGCTTCCAGATGTAGGGCTGACTCGATAGATGGACCCAATATTCCTTCCAGATCTCTGCTGGCAAAATCGTGAAAGCTGGGTATTTCTGTGGCCAACTGGGGTAATTGCTGTGTGGCACACACTTTACCTCTCACGGGAACCTGGGAATCTTTGTAATTTTTGGCTAAAATGACATCTACACTGCCATTTAGGTCATAATCATTGGTATAGACGTGAAAAGGCGTTTCAGGGGAAGCATGAAATTTATAGTTCAATCCCAAATTACCTGCCACTATATCTTTGTCCCCATCCTGATCTATGTCTGCGATCAATAGCTTGTTCCACCAGCCCTTCATGGCGGAGAGAGATGCGTATTTCTCACTTCTTGCTAGCTGTCCCTGCTCATTGATCCAAACCTCTATCCCCATCCATTCCCCCGTTATTATAAGGTCATGGTCGCCATCATTGTCCAGATCCTCCCATATAGCATCCGTCACCATTCCTATTTGTTCCAATTCAGGCGCGACGGAAGAAGTGTTAAGTTGAAATCTTCCCTCCTGATTCACTAGCAACATACTTATCGGAGCGTAGGGATATGCGCCAGGAACTACCCTGCCTCCCACAAATAAATCTATATCGCCATCCTGATCGTAATCCATGGGGGCTACTACAGAACCGGCTACAGGTATTTGTGGGAGTAGATTGCGGGATTTGACAAAATTGCCTTGGCCATCATTTATATACAGGCGATCTACTAACAATCTTGAATTAGGTTCAAATTCATAACTACCACTCACCACATACAGGTCCATATCATTGTCATTATCAACATCAAAGAAGCAAGCGCCAACATCTTCTTTTTGTCGATCTCTGATAAAATCTTTGACGGACCTCTCACTAAAGCCTCCCAAACCATCAGCGATCCATAATTGCCCACTTTGTGTATGTCCTCCTCCTATAAATAGATCTTCTAACCCATCTGCATTAACATCTGCTTTGGTGGCTACTGGCCCTGTTTGAGATAATTTATGCGGTAAAAGGATCTGTTTTTGGTAGTCGTTAAAGGAAGGGTCCACATGTATGTATTCTCCCGCCAGCTCTGTGAAAAGGGGTTCTTTTGTGGGCTTATCCTTCGATGGTTTGGCTGGGATTGCATCTTTATAATCTATCGTAAGGGTTTGGTTAGTAGTTATTTGGAGGATTTGTTGTGTTTTTCCATCTGGCCATGTGATGTTTAATTCTGGAATCACTTCTTTTTGTCCCAGTCCGAAGTGTAAGGTAGTAGAAACAGAGGAGAGAAATCCTCTGGCCTGGATGAGTTGTCGAATTTGGGTGGTACCATCAGCGGATTGGATTCGGGCGATAGTTCCTATTCCATAGGGATTTTTGTCGGGGCCTAAAAATTGTAGTTTTAAGAAATGACTCTGTTTTTTTTCAGTAGCGTGATTTTTCAGAATGGTAGCTTCACTGTTAATATTATTTACAACGAGATCTAGGTCGCCATCATTATCCAAATCCGTGTACACTGCTCCGTTTGAGAAGGAAGGAGTCGGATTCGTCCATTCGGAAGACATGTTTTCAAAGGTAAGATCTCCCTTATTTTTGAAGAAGTAATTGGTCAATTTTTGTTGTGGCAGCATGTGGGTAAACGTCAGAAAATCTTCTTTGGTGGGTTTTCTGCCATTTTCTCTTAATATGTCCAGAATAGCATTATTGGCGTCTCTATCTATCACATCTCTGAACACACCGTTAGTCACATATAGATCATTATATCCGTCCAGGTCAAAATCTGCTAACAGGCAGGCCCAACTCCAGTCTGTATTTGCTACTCCTGCCAATTGGGCAATTTCTCTAAAGGTGCCATTGCCATTATTTATTTGGAGCATATTGTGCATATAATTATAGTGATAGCCCTTATCTACCATCTCCTGAAATCTATCCAGGGAGGTCATTCCCATAGTCGTTTTAGCTCTTACATAATCTTCAGGATTCATGTCAAGGGTGAAAATATCCACGCTACCATCATTATTAATATCTGCTATATCGCTCCCCATACTATTAAAGGACATGTGTTTCAGGTATTCTTCTCTACTCTCTTTAAAAGTACCGTTCCCATTATTGATGTAAACTGCATCTGGAATCCTGAAATCATTACACACATAGATATCTAACCAACCATCCTGATTCAAATCACCTACTTGGGGATTGAGGCCAAATCCCAGATCGGGAAGAATGCCTGCGGATTCGGATACGTCAGTGAAATGGCCATTTCCATCATTGTTGTACAATTTATCGCTTCCCTTCTGTTTTAGGGTGTTGGGGTTGGATGCTATAGCCTCCAAATCCACCACTTCTGACGCTCTATCGATAAAATTGGGAGTGTTTGACACATATACATCCAGGTCGCCATCATTGTCATAATCAAAAAAGGTAGAAGAAATAGAACGATTAAGATCTGCCAGGCCTACCTCCTCAGCCATTTCAGTGAAGGTAACTCCTGTGATACCCTCATTTTCCTGATGTGGGCCATTGTTGATATACAGTAAATTAGCAAAGCGATTATCCTCTTCTATCCACCCTCCTCTCGAAATATAAATGTCCATCCATCCATCGTGATTGACATCTGCTGCTGTTACTCCAGCATCAAATCCCGCTCTGTGTTCTATCCCAGCTGCTTCTGTATAATCTATGAAGGATAAATTTCCCTGATTGAGATACAGTTTATTTTCTTCTGAATTAGAGACAAAGAATAGATCTTCCCGGCCATCCTTATTGAAATCTGCTGCAGCTACTCCTCCTCCTATGTATAAATACATGTATTGATAGTAATTAGCTTCCTGGGTTTCTACGAGGCTATTTTGAAAATCGATCCCTGTAACTGAGGAAGCAAGGGGAGTAAAAAGTTGAGAGTTAGGCTTTTGGTTCTGGTCCTGATCTGATGGGAGGGAAGTGCATCCGCTAGCTATCCAAAGAAAAAGGACCAGTTTCCCTATTGTCGTTAAATGAAGGTCATAGCCATTGGGACAGGAATTATTACGAGAATTATTCATGAGCATAGTCGTGTAGTAGAACAGAATAAATTTAATCAGAATATAGGAAGTAACACAAAACGGCAAAGCTACTCATGAGCTCTACCGTTTTGCGAACTGTACCTATTCTAATTACCTAAGTTTGGAAGCTGGGCCACTTCATCTGGCGGAAGAGGGTGGAAATAATTATCCGTTCCCAGGGAGCCAGTGATGGGATTTGATGGCTGAGTTAAAGGCATCGGTGTCGCATTTCCTGCAGCATCGAAGGCAGTTCCTATGGATATGCGTGGATTTCTGGCAGTACCTCCCAGTGCTTCTTCCACTCTTTCCATGCGGATAAGATCAAACCATCTTAAGTACTCTCCTGCGAGTTCCCACTTCTTTTCAGTGTAAGCCAATTCTGCTAATGGACCATCCGCGTCCGTATAATCTACTGTAGGATCAGCCAACGTAGGAGGTAATCCTTCAGCTCTCCTTTTGATCATATTTAAGGCTTCCCAGGCATCAGCAGTTTCTGCTCCTGCTCTTCCTGCAGCTTCGGCATAAATCAACAATACTTCTGCATATCTCATAATGTAATCACTTCTCGACGTTTGGAAGTCATTAAATACATTATCTTCAAACGGACCTACAATTTTTCTAAAGACGGGGTTTTGCTGGTCTTTAAATTCGGTCCAGGGTAATAGCTGGGCGGCATTATCTACATCAGCTGTCATCTGTCCATTTTCATCCAGGGGAATGACGGTATGATAGGTAGCCTCTTTTCTGGGGCCTTCTGGAAAATCTTCGAAGAAGCGAATTTCTGCAAATGATTCCTGCCATCCGCCGAAATCTCCTGGAATTCCTAGTTTACCTGCTTTTCTATTGCCCAGATTACAAGGTTGGCAGTGAGCCAGCGTAAAGACCCCTTCACTATTAGCTGAGCCCGCTAAGGTATAAAGCGTGGCCATATCATCAACTAAAGCAAAATTGTGGTTTGCTGCATTATCGATGACTTGCTTAGCACTGGCAGCTGCTTCTGCATATTTAGATTGATCCTTCAGAGGCCAGCCAGCCCAATCTAGATATAATCGAGCAAGTAATGCTCTGGCTGAACCTGAATTCGGTCTTGTAGCTCCAAGCGTACTAGACGCTGGAAGTCTAACTTCTGCATTGAGTAAATCACTCTCGATTTGACGATATACATCTTCCTGCGAAGATAGGGTAATTTCGAAATCAGGAACAATCGTGGTAACTATGGGTATTTCACCAAAATGCCTTGTCAGGTGAAAGAAGGAATATGCTCTGAGAAAATAAGCTTCACCGATCAATTGTTCTTGTTTAGCAACATCCGTAAAATCCGCTCCTTCTGAATTAATAAGGACCGTATTAGCTGCACGAATGACACTATATAAACCACTCCAGGTACCTCTTAATCGAGCATTACCCACTGTAACGTTTCGTTGATCGTATTCTCTAAAATCCGCTTTATTACTAGCTCTGTGGGTAGTAAGGTCATCTCCGGCCCAGCCTGCAACAAATGCGGTGGTCATTCTAAGACCTGCCCAAAGTCTGTTATATACCCCTGTAACGCCCAATTCTAATTCATCTATACTTTCATAAGGTAGCACAGCCAATTGGGATCTTCCTGGATCTTCATCCAGACTCAAATCATCACAACCCCAAAAGGAGGAAGTCATGAACACCATTGAGGTGAGAATAATTAACTTGGTAATTGAATGATGTCTAATCATCGTTTATATATGTTATTTGTTGTTGAGAGGTTGATTATTAAAAGCCTAATTTTACACCAAGAGTAATATTTCTGGGGTTTGGATAAGCGCCTATATTAATCCCCGGAGCTACATCTTCTATCCCTTGATTAGTTTTTCTGGAAGATAGTTCAGGATCGTATCCTGTGTAATCTGTGATAAGGAATAGATTCTGACCACTTGCATAAAGTTTAATGGATAGTTTATTAGAGGCAGTCAGATTTCTAAAAGTGTAGCCGAGATTGATGTTGCTCAACCGGATAAAATCTCCAGGTTCTATATATCGAGAAGAATTGTAGAATTGAACGGTAGCGGGAATATCCGTTTCATTAGTTGGGGTCCATTGATTCACCTGATCTGCAGCCATAAAGCTTCTGGAATCACCAGCACCTCCTGTAATCATGGCTTGTTGGATATTGTACACATCAAATCCATGCATCCCTTGAAAGAAGACGTTCAAATCCCACTCTCTGTAGGAAAACGTAGTATTAAATCCCCAGGTAAATTCAGGGGTTCCGTTCCCAATAGTGCCGAATACAATTTCCCCTTCTTCATCTCTTAAATATCTAGGATCTCCGGGTTGGCGACCAAATTCCTGCGCCAGTTCAGCCTCTGCCGTTTTCCAGGTACCCAAAAAAGTCGCTCCCTGAAATTGTCCAAGAGGTTCTCCTACCTGGATCACATTTAGTACTCTACTTTGGCCTCCAGGAGAAGTAAATAATCCTTGAATTTCTTCCAGGTCATTAAAAAGTTTAGTCACTTCATTCTGTACATAGGAAGCATTAAAGTTGGCATCCCAGGTAATGTCCGGCTTATTAATGATGACATATCCCAGACTAATATCTACCCCTACATTTTCTACTTCCCCTACATTTTGGTTGATGATCCCTCCTCCAAAAGTGGTTGGTACAGGGGTAGCCAGTAATAGATCTGTCGTATTTTTGACAAAAAACTCCACCGTAGCATTTCCTCTACCATCTAAAATGCCAAGGTCCACACCCACATTTGTTTGAGTAGTCGTTTCCCATGTGAGGTCTTCATTTTCAAAACTTGTCAAGACTGTACCAGGGGAGGCAGAAGAGAAGTCAAAGGCGAATGAATTGAATCCAAGACCTCCAAAAGTACTATAAGGCCCTACATTCTGATTTCCTACCTGTCCCCATCCAACCCTTAATTTCAGGGTGCTGAAAAAATCAGAATTTTCCAGGAGATTATTCAGGCTATACCCTAAAGCTACGGAAGGGAAAAATCCCCATCTTTCGTCTTCTCTAAATACAGAGGTACCATCATATCTTCCGGTTGCTGTAACAAATAAATTGTTATTTAAAATATATTCTGCTCGAAGCATGAAAGAGGATAGCTCTCTCTCTGAAAAATCATTAAGTACGCTCTGTCCTGCATTTGGAGCTAATTCAGCAAAATAAAACCCCCTCGGAAGGCTCAGGTCAAAGGCATTATACCCATTAAATAGGGTCTGAGAATTGATATATTCCTGAACCCCGGTCAATTTTATATTGTGAACCCCAAAAATTTCCTGCCATGTCAGAATATTACTAATCTGATACGATTGAAATTTATTATTTCTGAAAACGGTATGAGGTAAAAAATCATCCCCTGTTTCGACATCATAGGTTTGATTGTTGGTATTTCTCAATTGAGTTCCCGCTGTCAAAGTATAGGTAAGGGAGTTGGTGATGTTCCAATTGATGTTTAGGGCAGAATTAAGTTGCTCATCTACTATTTGCGCATCACTCAAGGTTAACGTCCGTACAGGATTGTCATTTAAAGAAGCAATTCCCTTGAGCGATCGTCTATTGAACTCTCCATTGTCGCCAAACACCGGAGTGGTAGGATCCCAAGTTAAGGCTTTGGCCACCAAACTACCCTGACCATTTCCCGCAAATGTAAAGTCATTATTGCTTTCATCTCTGATGGCAAAGATGTTTAGACTTACATTTAATTTGCTATTGATCTGCGCGCCAATATTAGATCTTAACGAAAGCTGATTGAAATCGGTATTGACAACGATCCCTTCTAAATCCCTGTAAGCTCCTGAGACAAAATAATTAATTCTTCCTTCTGAGCCACTGGCGGTCAACTGGACATTATTGCTAACTCCCGTTCTGAAGATTTCTCTTTGATAGTTGGTTCCTCCATCGGCTTCCAGGGCAGCAATTTCAGCATCTGTAAAGGCTGGATTTCCTCCTACATTGATCCTTCTTAAGTTCTCTATTCTGGCAAAATCCCCTACATTATCTGCCAGGGTAGGTAAAAATTCAGGTACTTCAGAAATAGTAGCAAAATAATCCACAGATATTTTACCAGCACCAGAACCTTTTTTGGTCGTGACAATGATGACTCCATTAGACCCTCTCACACCGTAGATCGCTGTGGCAGAGGCATCTTTTAATACGTCTATCGTCTCAATATCATTGGGGTTGAGCGTGCTGAGATCTCCTCCCTGCACTCCATCAATAACGATCAACGGACTATTATTACCCGTAATAGAGTTGACCCCTCTAATACGAACTTTAAAGTTGGAGCCAGGTTGCCCATTTGCTCTGGCAACGGTTACTCCGGCAGCTCTTCCCTGCAGTGCATCTTCTAATCGCGTAACAGGTTGGTTCTCGTACGATTTTGCTGTAACAGTAGAAACTGCACCTGTCAGGTCGCTCTTTTTGGCAGTACCATACCCGATCACTACAATCTCCTCTAATTGGGAGACGGAAGCTGCCATAGAAATGTTTATTTCTGTACGGTTACCGACAGTGATTTCTTGATTAGTGTATCCGATATAAGAAACCCTGAGAACGGCATTTTCATCCGGTACAGTAATCGAATAAGCGCCATCACTATCTGTCAAGACTCCATCGGAAGTTCCTTGAATTAAAATGCTCGCCCCTTGCAAAGGGGTTTGTTCATTAGCATCTGTAACCCTTCCTGAAATCTCTATCTGGCCCCAGGCTATATTGGTGCAAAGGATGAAAGCGAGTGCCAGCCAACATCTGGTGGAATGAATAAAACTCTGTTTCATTTAGTAGTAATTTCGTGTGAAAAAATAGTAGTCTTTAGAATTAGCGAAAAAATGAGAATGGGAGAATTTCTGATGTTTGCTGGAAATATCTTCCCTTATTCATGTATTTTTAGCCGTCGTAAGAAAATCGCTTTTTTTGGCTTAAGGGACAATTAAACTGGACTAGACAAAAACTGAACAGCATTAATTTAAGAGTGCGTCAGTAGCCTGTTTGATCAACTATACAGTGCAACAGCCAATAACAATTTGAAGAAACGGTGAATAAATATTTCCTGATTGGAAATGAGTAATATCAAGGTGAGGCCTGTGAATGGAGGTATCTAAGCTAAAAGAGAGATGGTAGAAAAAGGGAAATGGCAGGAAAACATGTAACGAGAATAAGCACCAAGATACTTACCAATAAAAAAGGGAAACTTGCTTTACTGACTTTTGCGATAGATATGTTTCCTATACTGGCAGCGACAAAAAGACATACGCCTACTGGGGGAGTAGTAAGCCCAATAATTAAATTTAATACAGCAATCACCGCAAAGTGTACAGGATCTACTCCTACCTGAACAGCTACATTGAGAAGAATAGGAAATAAGATTAAAAGTGCCGCGATCGTCTCCATAAAAGTTCCCACAAAGATCAATAATATATTGATGAGTAGCAGGACTACATATTTATTGGTTGAAAAGGCTAAAATTCCATGAGAAATTCTTTGGGGTAATTGTTCTAGCACGAGAATCCACCCAAATAAATTGGCAAATCCAATTAATACCATGAGAGAAGCAGAGGTGATCATAGACTCCAAGAGAATCGAATGGAAATTCTTCCAGGTAATTTTTCGGTAAATAAATACTCCTACAGCTAAAGCAAACATCACCGCAACGATAGAGGCTTCGGTAGGAGTAAAAATACCTCCAACAATACCAAATAGAATAATCAGGGTCATCAATAATGCCCAAAAGGTGTCAATGAAGCCTGTTACTATCTGGGAAAAGCTACTTTTGGGATGTTTGGGATATGACTTTTTGATAGAGATGATGTAGGTAACAATCATTAATCCTACACCAAGTAGTAATCCTGGAATAGCACCAGCGAGAAATAGTTTCCCCACAGAAAGGCCACTCAAGGTAGCGGCGATAATCATAGGAACACTTGGAGGGATAATCGGGCCTACGGTAGATGAAGCTGCTGTTATGGCGCAGGAAAAATCTTCCTCATATCCTTCCTTTTTCATGGCAGGAATCATCACAGACCCTATACTCGCTGTATCTGAAACAGCCGTTCCGGAAATCCCGGCAAAAATCATAGAAGCACCAATATTTGCCAACGCCAATCCGCCTCGTATATGTCCCAGTAAATGATTACAAAAGGAAATGATCTTCTCTGTTAATCCTCCATGATTCATAAGATTTCCCGCTAGAATAAAGCCAGGCACACTGAGTAGGACAAACACGTCAATACCCGAATACATTTTCATCGGAAGCACAATCAAAGGAATACCTGAAAAAAATAAATATGTAAGGCAGGAAAGACCTAAAGAAAAAGCAATAGGAAAACGCAGGATCAAACATATAACAAATACGAGAACAAGGACCGCAATCATAGGGAATTCTTTTTAATCGAAGCGATGATGTCCAATACCGAAAAATAACTAATGGCAGTTCCCATGATGAACATGCTTGAAAATATGTAGGCCATTCGGATATTCATACTGGGAGATTTTTCCCAGTACCCCAGATAAATAAATTGAATGGCAAAAATAGCCATAAGCAGAAATAGCCATAAGACTGAAACGGGGATAAAGATGAGTAATAATTGTTGAACCTTTCGAGGAAGTCTGTTAAAAAACACGTCTAAATAAATATAAGCCCCTTTCTTCAAGGCAAGTCCAGCAGAAAATGAGATGGCGTAAATGAAAAATAAGCGAGAGGCTTCTTCGGTCCAGGGGGGAGTTTTGGGCAAAAAAAACCTGGCAAAGATTTGAATAAGTACACTTATAAGTAATCCATAGGTGCTAATATACGTTCCTAGGGTTAAAAAGCGTGAAATGGTTTTTTCCATAATTAATCATTCTAATGACCGCTTAAATTGTCGATATACTTCCTTCATCTCCTCAGATAAACTTTCATAAATAGCTTCTTCACACCTCTCCCCGAATGCTTTTTTATCCACTTCTATGAATTGCATGCCTCTTCTCGCCAATTCATCTTTCACTTGTTGTTCCTGAGCTAAAAATAGCTGATGTTCATATCTCTCCATATCCTTGGCAGACTGCAAAAATACTTCTTTCAGTTCTTCAGGGAGGGCTTGAAATGCACGTTCCGATATTACCGCATAACTCCAACTCATCACGTGTTCAGTGAGATTGACATATTGCTGAACTTCGGATAATCCCCCAGTGAGGATGAGAGAGAAAGGATTTTCCTGAGCTTCAATCGTGCCTTGCTGAAGTCCGGTAAATACCTCTGAAAAAGCCATAGGAGTAGGTTTAGCTCCCATCGCACTCCAGGCCGTAACAAAAGAAGGAACATTGGGAACTCTGACAATCAATCCATTTAATTCATCCGGATGGGTAATCGGTCTATTGGAAGTTAATTGGCGAGGGCCTCTTTCGAATAAAGCTACTACCCTTAGCCCCATGTTTTCCTGTATGTCCCTAATTATTCTCTGTCCCAACGGACCGTAGATAAGTGCATTTTTTTCAGTAGAATCCTTTAACAAAAAAGGCAGCTCACAGAAGGAGGCGATTTCTATCCAATTGCTTAATAGGGAAGCTGTGACAGTCATCTCTATCACATTGGCTTGAATAAGGCGAATGGATTCAGTTTCTTTTGCCAATTGCTCCGAAGGAAATACCTTAAGCTGGATCCTTCCTGCTGAACGTTCATCTAAAAGTTCTCCAAAATATTGAAATGCTTTATACCAGGTATGATCCTCATTGGCCCAAAGACTCACATGAATAGTATGTACGTCCTTTTTCTTTTGGGTGCAGTGAATATTGACCAATAAAAAAATCAGTAATACTACTGTAGGAATGCGAGGATTCATGTGAGAAGATAGTTGCCCATGTTTTAGGATTATACAGATATGATAGACTTATTTTCTCCAAGATAAAAGAATGTTGAGTTTTTGTACAGTAAGCATTTAAATTAGGCGATCATATTTTCCTTTTCTTTCATAAGCGATAAATATCAAGCTTTAATATGATTTGAAAAGAAAATGGCTAATGCTTACTAATTAAACTCAATAATATTGCGTGTAACAGCTTTTCGATATGCCAGCATTGTTGCATTGGGAGGACTTGTGTTCGGTCTGGATGCAGCCATAATTTCAGGGACGGTGAAATTCATTTCCACAGAATTTAATTTATCGGACCTGGAGATTGGTGCGGTGGTGAGTGCACCTGGTTTCGGAGTACTGTTTGCCCTGTTAATTGCAGGAATACTTGCAGATAAGCTGGGAAGAAAGAGATTACTTCAATGGATAGCCTTTATATATCTTATTTCTGCTACATGGTCTGCCTTTTCTCCTGATGTGGTTAATCTATTAATAGCCCGCTTTATCGGCGGATTTGCATTTACCTCTCTTTCGCTCTCAGCTATGTATATAGGGGAAATAGCGCCAGCACGAATAAGAGGGAAACTTGTGGCGATGAATCAAATAAGCATTGTGGTGGGATTATCTGCAGCTTATTTTATCAACTATCTCATTTTGCAGGCGGTACATTCAGGAGCAAGTTGGGTAATATTTTTAAGAATAGATCAATACACCTGGCGGTGGATGCTGGGATCAGAAATTCTTCCCGCTTTCATTTGGTTTTGCTTACTTTTTACCATTCCCAGAAGTCCACGTTGGCTTATCCTGAAAGCTAGAATAGAAGAAGCCAGAAGGGTAATGCGTACATTGATGCCAATAGAAAAGATTGAAGGGGAAATTGAAAAAATCCAACACAATATTGCTCAAACGAAGGAGGAAGCCTCCATTCGAACCCAGCTAACACTCCTTTTTAGTCCAGTAAATCGAAAGGCATTATTAATTGGTATTACCTTCGCCATCGTTCAGCAGATTACGGGGATCAATGCCATTTTATTTTATGCACCTACCGTTTTTGAACAACTTGGAATAGGAACAGATGCCGCTTTCATGCAGGCGGTATTTGTAGGAATCATTAGTCTGATCTTCACCTTCCTGGCTTTAGCTCTAATTGACAAAGTAGGGCGTAGAGCTATGACTTTGTGGGGATTAAGTTGGGCCGTGTGTAGTCTTGCTATCTGTGCCTATGGGTTCCATACAGCGACGTACCAATTAACAGAAACGTCCTTGATTAGCATAAGTAAATTGACAGATACGGATGTAACAACACTCGAGCATTTAGTAGGAGTAGAATTCTCCTCGGATGTAGCGTTTAAACATGAGATAGCTAAAGCTGTAGGAGAAAAAGTCGTTAGAGATCATGGAAGTGAACTCATTCAGTTAGGAGGAAACTTACCCGTAAATTTAATTTTGGGGGGAATACTCAGCTTTATCGCTGCCTTTCAATTTTCTGTAGGACCTATCATGTGGGTCGTCTTTTCTGAAATATTTTCCACGCGGATCAGAGCCGTAGCTATTCCTACTTTTGCTTTCGTAACAAGTCTGGTGAGCTACTTGATCCAACAGTTTTTTCCCTGGCAATTGTCCCATATGGGCGCCAGAGACATATTTCTATTTTACAGTATTACTTCTGCCATTGGATTAGTTATCCTTTACAAATTACTACCCGAAACTAAGAATAAGACCCTCGAAGCTATCGAGGCAATGCTTTCGAATGAGCCTGATAAAAAGTGGGCCTCAGTCTCAAATGGTACAAAAAAACATGATTACTAATTAGGTATCAGAAGATTCGCCTTTCGCTACATGGGAGCTAAGCTGCCATCCTTTAAATCTTCTGATATATTGATAATCACCAGTGTGGTATTCGTGAGTAAGACCCCATTCCAAGGCCGCAAGAGGGGCTTTCTCTGTATCCAGGCTTCGGTTTAGACCAATCGCATGTGGCGCTCCCTTTATGACAGACATAATATCAAAATTAATTCCATCGGGAGACCATTGGATGGTATTTTTTTCCGGACCATCTGTGGTGATCAAAGAAGCTATCCCTCCTTTATAGGGCCAAACACAAATTTCATGGCCGCTATTGGAAATGGGATTGTAGGGCGATTTATGATAGGGGCCAAGGGGCTGATCAGCTACAGCTACTCCATGTCTAATCTGTCTGCCTCCAAAAGTAATTTCCTCTCCCATCTGTTCACCTTTGTAGTATAGATAAAATTTACCTTGGTAAAAGAGGATGCAGGGGTCGTGAACCTTATGGCTGTCAAAGTCTCCTTTCTTAATCACTTGAAAGCGATTATCCTTATCTCCTAGCCAAATGCCATTATCTGCCGGGGACAAAATGGGTTCAGTATGTTTAATCCAGGGACCATGCGGAGAAGATGCATACGCTATTCCCACCTGGTTTTTTACTCTCACGGTATATGGCGACCTAACGGTTTGGTAAGTGAGAAAATAGGTATCCTGATGGACGAGGATTTCTGCAGTAAACACAGATCTGTCATCATAGCTTTCTTTATCTCCTCTCCGTACGGCAACTCCTTCTTCTTTCCAGGTCCAACCATCCTGAGAAGTAGCATACCAGATATCGCTGCGATCCCACGGAAATACCTTATCATGTTCCACATCTCCTGCAAATCCCTGTACTGGTCCTAGACTTTTGGTATACCAAACAAAATAAGTTCCATCGATCTTGATCATGGAACTAGGGTCTCTTCTGACGACTCCCTCCTCATAGGCTAAATCACCTTGAAGATCATACACCTCAAATACTCCAAACCATTCATTACCTATGTTGGGCCATGAAAGTGCTCGCTTGGAAGCCGCACTTAATTTATCTGCATGTGTGATCCCCAATCTGTCCAAATCCTCCTTTGAAATAGTCATATTACCAAGGTGTGAATAATTCTGAATTGCTAGTCGCTATTGTCAGTTGAAAATGTTAAATTAATATAAACTGCTAATTGAGTTGTAGGGGTGAGAAGAACTGGAATATAACTGAACAACACCTCAATTCCATTTTGAGGCCCCTAGACAGATCAAAAAAAATGTAGAGATTAATAAACTAAATAAAGTTTATGGAGGGAGATTTATCTGAAGCTGATGAAACTACTTACTAGACATCTGTATTTTTGGGGTACTATGTTGTTGCCCCTTATTACTTTCGCTCAACCTAATATTAGTCTAAATTTACCAGACTCCAATCCCGATTTGAAATTATTTGAAAAGGCTACAACGAGACGATACACCCATCCAGATAGTTCCATGATTTGGCTAGATCGTTGCTTTAAGCGCTTTCTGAATAATCAGGACACCTTGAATGCCATTTATGTGCTAAGAGAACAAGCGCGAATATATGGAAATCAAGCATCATATAAAGAATCATACGATAAATTGTGGAAAGCTTTACTCTTAGCAGATGAAGCAGGTCTAGAAAAGGCTAAAGCCTTTCTTTATATCAATATTGGTCGATATTACAGCTTTTACAAAAGAAGGAAAAATGCAGTAGAATACTTTCAACTTTCTTTAGATATAAAACGAAGACTTGTTAAAGAGGGTAAACTTAATCCCTCAGTATTAGCAGATAATTATTATGCTTTTTCTTCTACGTACAGAGAGTTAGGTGAACCTGAACTCAGTAGGCAATATTTGGATAGCTGTTATACCTACCACGCCAATCCTTACAGCAGGATTCAATCAGCCTATCTGGAATTTGAAGAAGCATTTTTACTAAAAGAGCAACAGAAGTACCAGGAATCCCTATCGATATATCGGAAGTTGATTCCCTGGATGCAAGAGAATGATCCTGGTTATCAGGTACTTATTTACACGTATATGGGAGATGTTTACGGAGATATAACTAATTTTGAGCAAAGTGAGGAATGTTATAAGTCAGCCCTGGCTATCTCTGAAAGGTATAACAGCCATCTTGATTTTATTCCTTTAGTACATAAAAGACTATCAGAATTATATTACAATACAGGCAAGGTAAGCTTGGCTTTTCAAAGCCTGAAAAAAGAAAAAGAATTAGATGAAAAGTTTTTTGATAGTAGAAGTCAAAACAACCGACCCTTACTGGAAATTCAGGATGCCTTTAGACTGGAAAAGGAAGCTCAGCGGAAATTGATCCAGGAACAACAGTTAGAACAATTGCAGCATGAGGAAAAAATCTTTTTTCTACAAAGGACCATGTTGATCGTGATCCTTATTTTTATCACCTTATTCACGATTGTTTATTTCAATTATGTAAGGAATAAATATAAGACAGAGAAACAACTCATACAGAAAAAGCAGGAATTGGAAATTCAAAAGGCCAATGAAATTATTGAACTAAAAAACAGGGAACTGTCAACTTCTACGTTAAAATTGATTCAGAAAGAAGAATTTATTAGCAACCTCAAAGAAAAAATTTCTCAAAATGGGGGGGAAATGAGCATGCAGGAATTAAAGCGAACCTTAAACTCCATTTCTGCCAGTAATCAGCAAAACTGGAAGGAGTTTGAAGCGCGTTTCATCGAGGTGAATAAAGAGTTCTACAGTTGTTTAAAAAGGAAATATCCCAAACTGACTCAGGGAGATTTAAAATTATGTGCATTGATAAAACTGAATTTTTCCAGTAAAGATATGGCTAAATTAATGGGAATTTCGGTGGAAAGTGTGCATACCACAAGATATAGATTGAGAAAGAAACTGGGCCTTAAAAGAGGAGTGAATTTGGCGGAGTTTATTTCGAATATCTGAATCAATAAGCCGTAGCTAAAACTAATCAAAGAATATGTGTTCAGTTTTTTTAGAGGTTCGTTATTGTGTTCTTAACTGCGTGCATGCGAATTTCCTCCTTACGATAAATTAACTATTCAACCACCATGCTAGCAAGCTTTTATGAAGGGAATCGAACCTTCTCTACTACTGAAAAAAATATAGAGCCTCCTAAGGCTGGAGAAGTGAGAATCAAAGTGGCATATTGTGGGGTTTGCGGGACAGATATGCATATTTTTCACGGAATGATGGATCAGCGAGTAAATATTCCTTTGACCATAGGGCATGAAATGTCAGGAACCATAGATGCCATAGGGGAAGGGGTTACGGAAGTTAGTCCCGGAGATAAAGTGGTAGTGCGTCCTTTAGATAACCGAGGAGAAAAGCCCTCCGATAAAGGCTTAAGTCATATTTGTGAGGATCTCAAATTTATCGGTATTGATAGCACCGGAGCCATGCAGCAATTTTGGAATGTGCCCGCTTTTACCTTACATAAACTTCCACCGGAAACTGATTTGACCCTGGCAGCCTTAGTGGAGCCTTTAGCGGTAGCCTGCCATGATGTACGGCTTTCAGGTTTGAAGGAAGATGAAACAGTAGTGGTATTAGGGGGAGGTCCTATCGGTATGTTGGTAGCATTAGTTGCCAGACATCACAAAGGAAGTGTAATAATTTCAGAAGTGAATCCGACACGTATCAAGTTAGCTGAAAAGCTGGGATTTACGGTAATTAATCCGCTTGAGAACGATATAATAGCCTACGTTCGTGAGCAAACCCAGGGGCGATTAGCAGATGTGGTATTTGAGGTAGCGGGTGTTCAAGCGACCATTGATATAATGACTGAGATTGCAGGTTTGAGAGGAAGAATTGTGATGGTGGCGATTCACGGAACTCCCAGGCCAGTCAATTTATTTAAGTTTTTTTGGAAAGAGCTTAAGCTGATAGGAGCGAGAGTATATGAAGCCATGGATTATGAAGAGGCGATCGCTCTCATCACCTCGAATGAACTCCCATTTGAGCAATTAATTACGGCCGTGAAACCTTTGTCTCAGATTCAGGAAGTATTTGAGCACATAGACGAACATCCTGAAGGGATGAAAGTCTTAATGGACTGCCAATCGTAAATATTTTCAGCTAAGAAATATGAACATTTTACAAACATTTGATCTTTCAGGGAAAACTGCTTTAGTAACAGGGTGTAAAAGAGGGATTGGAAAAGCGATGGCCATTGGACTGGCAGAGGCGGGAGCGGACATCATTGGTGTAAGCGCTACCCTGGAAAAAAAAGGGAGCGAAATAGAGGAAGCTGTCCTTGCCAGAGGGAGAACCTTTAAGGCATATACCTGTGATTTTAGCGATAGAACGGATTTGTATAGCTTTATCGAATCGGTCAAAAGCGATGTGCCAACGATTGACATTCTCATCAACAATGCCGGAACTATCCTCCGAAAGCCTGCCGTAGAACATCCTGATGAATATTGGGATAAAGTAATAGAAGTGAATCAAAATGCTCAATTCATTCTCACCAGAGAGATAGGGAAAGAAATGGTCCACAGAGGCGAAGGTAAAATTGTGTTTACCGCTTCTCTCCTTACCTTTCAGGGCGGAATTACGGTTCCAGGCTATGCGGCGAGTAAAGGAGCCATCGGACAAATGACCATGGCTTTTGCTAATGAGTGGGCAGGAAAAGGAGTGAATGTGAATGCCATCGCTCCAGGATATATCAACACGGACAATACAGAAGCCCTGAGAAATGACCCCCAACGTTCCACTTCCATTCTTTCCCGTATTCCCGCCGGAAGATGGGGCCAACCAGAAGATTTTGCAGGTCCGGTTGTGTTTTTGTGTTCCAGAGCGGCGGATTATATGCATGGAAGTATTCTGTTAGTGGATGGAGGTTGGATGGGGCGATAACACACATCTTCTTGATCATTGGCACAACAAACACTACACTACTCAATGAAGCACTAACATACATATGAAAGATTATCAATTATTTATCGGAGGACAATGGGTAAATGCCTCCCAATCATCTACAGACACTATCATTAATCCAGCCAATGAAGAGGTGGTGGGAACAGTTCAAAATGCTACTCCTGAAGATGCAGAAAAAGCGTTGAAAGCTGCGTCAGAAGCTCAACAACATTGGCGACAACTTCCTCCTATTCAAAGGGCCCACATACTCAGGAAATTTGCATCGGAAATAAGGAATCACAAGGAGAAATTGGCCCGATTAATCACTTCAGAACAGGGGAAATTGTTTAAAGTGGCCCAATTTGAGGTGGAAGTAACGAGTTCATTCATAGATTATGCCTGTGATTTGGCTCGCCATTTAGAAGGGAATATCTTGCCCTCCGATCAACCTAATGAACAGATATGGATTCAAAAAGTACCGAAAGGAGTAGTGGTAGCGATTACTGCCTGGAATTTCCCTTTAGCATTGGCAGGGAGAAAATTAGGGCCAGCATTAATTACGGGAAATGCGGTAGTATTAAAACCTACGCCTGAAGCTCCACTTTCGACCTTGGAACTATGTGATATAGCTGTCTCTGCAGGGATTCCTTCAGGCGTGATAAATATGATTACAGGAGGAGTAGAGGTGGGAAAAACATTGGTGGAACATCCGCTGACGAATATGATAACGATGACGGGTTCGACGCCTACAGGGCAGGCAATAGCTACTTCCGCTGCTGCTCAATTAACAGATGTGCAATTAGAGTTGGGAGGAAAAGCGCCTTGTATCGTTTTTGAAGATGCTGATCTCAACCTCGCTGTGGAAGGAGCATTACATTCTCGCTTCGATAATTGTGGGCAAGTGTGTACCTGTAATGAGCGAATGTATGTGCATGAGTCGATATATGACACATTTATGGAAATGTTTAAGGAACGAGTGAGATCATTGAAGGTAGGTGATCCCATGTTGGAAGAAACCGATATAGGACCTAAGATGAATGAAGCAGGAGTAGTGCATTTGGAACAACTGATCGAAGATAGTATTCAACAAGGAGCTACGGTGAGTATGGGAGGGGAGCGATTAAAGGGAGATGGATTCGAAAAGGGGTATTGGTTTGGGCCAACGATTCTGGAAAATGTGAAGCAGGAGATGAAGATAGTACATGAAGAGTTGTTCGGGCCCGTGCTTCCCGTGCTTAAGTTCAATACCTTTGAGGAAGTGATAGCTTATGCCAATGATTGTAAATTCGGGTTGGCGGCCATGGTATTTACGAATGATATGAAAAGAATCATGCGTCTACCTGACATGTTGGAATTTGGGGAAATTTATATTAACAGAGGGCATGGAGAACAACATCAGGGATTTCACAATGGCCTGAAATTAAGTGGATCGGGGGGGGAAGATGGTAAATATGGCTTGGAGCAATATCTTGAGAAAAAGACCTTTTATGTGAGGTATTGATAATTGGTTAATTTCCGTTACGATTCATCTTAAACAGCATCAACACATTTACTGTATCATTCAATCAGGCGGTGAACAAATATGGGCTAAAAGAAAAGAGATGCAAAATACTGCATCTCTTCTGCCATAAAAATGAATTGAATGAGGACTACTATAACGATAAAAATATGATTATCAATAAAATGGTGATGAAGCGAAGAAGGATTATTTTTCCCAATGTGTATCAATGACTTCCGCTAAATGAGGGAAATCCTCGTCTGTCTCCTTCAACTGATTTCGCTCCTCTACCAGTTTTGCTTTTAGCTCTTTGATGATCTCTTGATAAGCCGGATCATTATATCTATTGACCAATTCCTGAGGATCTTTACTTAGGTCATAGAATTCCCACGCTTTAGGCGTATCAGCTATAGGAAAGGATTCGTCTTTCCACCACATAGAAGGTTTGCCATTCCAGGATGGATTGTAGTGGGAGGCATAATAATAGATCAGTTTGTAGGATGGCGTTCGAAGGCCAAAATGTGCAGGAACATCGTGATGAACAAGATGCATCCAATAGCGATAGTAAGTAGCTTCCCGCCAATTCTCTGGATCATTGCCCTTTAACACAGAAGCAAAACTCTTACCTTGCATGTAGGTTGGCACTTCTCCTCCAGCTAATTCTATTAAGGTAGGCGCAAAATCAGTATTATTAATTAACAAGTCTGAGGTTCCATTCCCTGTTAATAATTTCGGAAAGTGCATAATAAACGGCATCCGCATAGATTCCTCATACATCCAACGCTTATCTATCAAATCATGCGCCCCTAACATCATTCCCTGATCCGCTGTGTAGACGATGATCGTATTTTCCCATAAGTCATTGGCTTTTAAATAGTCAAATAGCCGCTGAAGGTTGTCATCTATGCCTTTAACACATCTCAGATAATGTTTTAAATAGGTTTGGTAAGCCTCGCTGGTAGCTGAATCCCTCACTGCAGCCTCAATCTTGTATTGATCTACATAACTCCGATAGGTATGACGGTCAGAGACGGAGGTTCCTATTCTATGTTCCAATTCCCTGTCATGACCAAATATAGCCTCCGAACCAAAGTCCGGCTGTTCATACAAAGAGCTTGGTTCAGGAACAAAAGTATCCTCCAAATAGCTTTCATATCTGGGCGCATATTCAAATTCATCATGAGGGGCTTTATAATGATGCATAAGAAAAAAGGGTTGGTCCGCTTGTCTTTTTTGTTCAAGCCAATCCAGGGTGATATCTGTAATGACATCCGAAGAATGCCCTTCGTACTGCGTAATATTCACTTCTCTGGATAGCGTATCCTGAAATTTAATGACTCGTTGTTCCTCTCCTTCTTCTCTGGTGTACAAGATCGGATCAAAATATTTTCCTTGTCCAGGGAGCACATTATAGTAATCAAACGCTTCTGGCGCGTGTTTCAGGTGCCATTTCCCGATCATCGCAGTTTGATATCCCAATTTTTTCAATTCCTGGGGTAAATATTGTTTTTCTGGGGGCAAACTTCCGTCCAGATCCAGTACGCCATTGGTTTGAGAATACTGGCCGGTCAGGATATTCGCACGGCTGGGGGTACAAATAGAATTATGACAAAATACATTAGTGAACAACATTCCCCCTTTGGCCAATTCATCCAGGACAGGTGTAGGATTGATAGCAGCTAATATGCGTTGGTAAGCTCCTACCGCCTGATATGCGTGATCATCAGACATAATGTAGATGATATTGGGACGCGTTTGTTCCTGTGTATAGCCTACCGAAATTGCCATGCACATCACAGCAGCTATAGGGAGGAATGTATGGAGAGATCTTGTACCAACAGATCGAAGATAGGTGTAGGTGAATGTAGGTATCATGGAATGAGTCGTTGCGAGTCGTAGGGTTAATGGTTGTCTTAAGATAAGGAGAAATTAGGAGAAAGGAGGAAGGGAAATAGGGATGTTCAGATATTGTTGAGTGGGGGAGTTAGTTCATTTTGTTACGATCATATAAAAAGGGCGTATCCTATAGGGCAATTATGGTTAAGTATATTCATATCTATTATAAAAGGATACCTCAATGTTAAAAAGAGGTACCTCAATTTGTTCAAAGTCTTTTTAAATGTGTTACAGCACTAATGCATGGAGAAAAGGATCTTAGATCTTAACCGCAAGCCTTATATTTCTAATCCAATAGAGCTTATCCTATAACCAATGAAATGGCTGTCAATAAACCTGTCAATGCGCTAAGAGTGATCGTATTCTTGTTGGAGCTTACTAGCGTTCTATTATCATAATTTGCTCGTATATGGCGATAGATAGCTAATCCCGCTACATAGGAAATAATACTGGTTGCTAACAGCCAGAGGTTCATTGTGGGTAATAGAAAAAAGATACAGAGATTCGCAATAAAAGCAGCAGTAAGCGTGAATAAATAAATCAGCGTACTTTTTTCCTTACCAAAAGTTACTACTAAATGATTTTTTCCCGTAGTAGCATCAGAAGAGGCATCAGGAAACTCATTGATTAAAAGAATATTAGCTGTTAGCAGACCAACCGGAAGTCCCACGAGAAATGACATAGGAGTTAGTAGTTGGGTAGTTACATAAGCAATGCCCGCCGTGACTAATGGGCCGAAAGCTAGAGCAATCCCTAATTCTCCGAGTCCTCTTCTAGCCACCAGACGTACGGGGGGAGCTGTGTAAAAGTAGCCAATCAACAAACCTGCCATCCCAAGGAAGAAGGTTATAGGGCCTGTTTGAAAGGTTAGGTAAAGACCGATGAATATCGCTAAGACAAAGAATGTCAGGGCAAGTTTCTTGGTCCCCTTTAAGGTGATTAAGCCCAACTCAATCGCACGACTACCTCCAGACAACTGAAGAAAATAGTCATTATTTGCACCATCTGTACCGTCCTTTACATCAAAATAATCGTTGATAACATTACTCGCAAGATGAAGGAATACTACCCCCACTACCGCTAATACAAAATAGAGCCAATTAAATGTCATTGCGTCATTTTGTAATGCCTGATAAGCATAGGCCCCTCCTATAAATGAGGGCATGATAACAGCTGAGATGAATGGTAGTCGAGTGATAGCCAATCCTCTAATCAGCTTGGTTTGCCATTTGATCGGTAGGTATGGTTCTTCGCTAATAGCTTCCGTCACACCACAATAACCGGTTTGGGCATTCTTCTTACCATTGGCAAAAGTAGGGGTAATTCTGATTTGTGCGTTAAATGTCGTACCGTCTTTACGGACGAACTTTGTCTTTGCTACGTGCTCTCCTTCTTCACTGGCTTTAGCTAACCAGTGGGGAACATGTTGAAGGACAATCTCTCCAGGGGAAAAAATGGATACTCTGGCCTTGCCGATGACTTCATTTGAATTATATCCAAATAAGTCCTCAGCACCTTTGCTGAAGGTCTCTATACGACCTTCCATATCACAAGTAATTACACTCTTCATTCAATTCAAAAATTTCAGTAATAGTTGAAAGTATAACGTTTATGGTATGGATTAGGTTTTAAGATAGCTACTTAAAATATCTCAATGATGAAACTACTTACAGAAAGACCTAACATCAAAAATGCGTATCCATCCACTGATTGATATTCTGATTCGCTTCCGTAATGATTGCTACATTCTCCTCATCCGGCTGCTCCATTTCATCTAGCAATCCGTACCTTCTGGCTTTATTCCGTTGATAGGCCCCACAAAGATGGAACCCGATACATCCAGGATGTTCATGCAATTGAGCTAAGGTAGTCGCATACCATTCGCCGTTGTTTCGGGTAAATTCTCCTTTTTGGGTCTGCCATTTGATGCTGGCAGCATCGGCGAGAAGTACAGGTTTGTCGGTTTGTTTGTGCCAATGATCAAGATGATTGACTGGATCGCGAAAATCCTGGAAAGAAAGCACATCCACATAAGGGAGGGCAGCTTGGATGACCTCTGTAGCGATAGGGGCATTGGCTTCATAGCGATCGCCCAAAATGAGATGATGTTTATCATAACGTCGGATCGCTTCTCGGGTGGTTTGGTAGTATTGGATGGCCAATGCGGAAAGCTCCTTTTTACCAGATGCTGTAGTTAATTGTTCAGGATCAAAGATAGGGCCTCTCCACTGATTGTGTGGACGCGTATGGATCCACGTAGGGCAATCACTATAAAAATATCCTATTAGTTTAGGATCTTCACTTAATTCAGCACAATGCGATCTTGCCACATAATCGCACCACTCTATCCATGCAGGATCGAAAAAGTCGAAATGTCGCGTGTGTTGTTCCCATTGATGTGTTTCTGTAAATGGCAACATATGGCAATATGGCATGTCCAATGCCTGATACTCATCATACGTAAAAGATCGCGAATGTCTCCATTGCCTGACGGTAACCTCTTGCTCCCATCCCAAGGTATTAAATCCCCATTTCTGCATATTGATCCTGACAGATTCCTTCAACCATGTTATGGTACTACCCTTGTACTTCTCGCGCCAAATATGAATATTCTCGGGATATCTCAATGAAGCCGGATCAACATGATTTAGTCCGATGGAAAAGAAGGGCTTGCCTTCCGGATCAATCAACCACCAATGCCCTTTTCGTTGTTCTAAGGTAAAAAAATTAGATGGAGGCTTACATGTCTCTGAACGGATGGAGGTTAATGGTAGGAAGTCATATAACATACCTCCACTTAAAACTTGAGCGATATATAGAAATTGGCGTCGATTCATAAGTACAGCGAATAGTAAATTCTATCAATAGGGAGAATTTACTCAATTCTTATGGCTCACTCAAATAGAAAACCTATGATAGGGTTTAATCTTACTAAACCATCCTGCTATTCTAAGATAAAACTAACTGTCAGTTTATAATTTCTTAAGAAAAAGATAATCGTTCTGGTTGTATTCCTTCTCCTTATACGGCTTATCATTGTGGTCGCCTGGATAAAATATTTAGTGCCAAAAACACTAAAACATTTAGATAATGGCAGTTTAAGGAGGCAATTAATAAGCCTTTTTGATAATTCATAAAATAAAATAATAGTATTTATGAGATTAAATGTTACTAAAATTTTTTGCGTAGGAGTGTTAATGATGATTTTTTGTCATAGTACGGTCTTCGCTCAACAAAAAAGTGATGGAAGGGAAGTCAGTGGTTTTATCCTCGATGAGAACAGCCAACCTTTGATGGGAGCTAATGTAAGAGTTAAAGGGACCGAGAGAGGGACTATTTCTGATGCTGAAGGTAAGTTTAATATTACCGCCACTCAAACCGATGTATTGATGATCTCCTTCATAGGTTATGTTACCCAGGAAATGTTAGTGGGAGAAAAAAATAACTTTGAAGTGCAATTGATATACGACATCAATCAATTAGAAGAAGTAGTGGTAGTAGCTTATGGGGTCCAAAAGCGTTCTGATGTAACAGGAGCTATTGGGTCCATTGATAGTGAAGATTTTAACAAAGGAGTAGTTACTAATCCGGGACAATTATTACAAGGGAAAGTGGCTGGAGTAAATGTTTCCAGCGTAAGTGGTGAACCTGGAGCAGCACAAGATGTCATCATTCGTGGCATTGGTAGTTTGCGTTCAGGTACAACCCCTCTGTATGTGATTGATGGATTTGTATTGGATAATACATCCACCGGAGTAGCTAGTAATCCATTAAATTTTATCAATCCTCAAGACATAGAAAGCATTGATGTATTAAAGGATGCATCTGCCGCTGCTATCTATGGAGCAAGAGCATCTAATGGAGTCATTGTCATCACAACTAAAAGGGGTAAGCAAGGAAAAACGGAAATGAATCTGTCAGCATCTACCGCCTGGTCCAGCATGGCTAACGAAATTGATGTGTTTTCTGCTGATGAGTTTCGCAGACAGGTAAATGCTATTGGAGGTAATTTATTTGACGCTGGTGGAAATACTGATTGGCAAGATGAACTGACACAAACAGGTACTTCTTATAATGTCAACCTATCAATGAGTGGGGCCTCAAGTGAAAATTTTTCATATTTCATCTCCGCTGGTGTACAAGATCAGGAAGGAATATTGGTGAATAGTAATCTAAGGCGTTATTCAGGTAGAGTAAATCTGACCCAGAAAGCCTTGAAGGGCCGTTTAACTATTGATTACAATTTCACTGGAGCGAGAACTGAAAATGAAAGACCCGATATTGGAGCAAATACGGTAGATATGTTACAGTTAAATCCTACCATTCCTGTATTTACAAATGGTGAACCTACCTTATTAGATGATATGCTAAATCCGATTGTTCGCAATCAGATTTACTCCGATGTATCCGATAATAATAGAATTCTTGCCAATATCTCTCCTTCTGTGGAAATCATTAAGGGCCTAACTTACAAGTTGAATTTGGGGATTGATTATTCTACAACGACCAGGGATATTCAGCGTGAACCTTATGCATTATTAGAAGGTCTTGAGTTGGGAGCGTTAACTTCTATTACTACCAGAAATGAAAATGAATTGGTAGAAAATACGTTGACCTATACTACAGAGATAAATAAGCATAATGTTACTTTCCTGGCAGGTCATTCTTATCAGAAGTTTTTTGTAGAGCAGAAATCTTTCAATTTAAGTGGATTTGCAGATAATGATGTGGAGCCTGTTTTCCAGGATCAAATAAGTACACAAGATCAACCAACTACCTTGAGTTCTTTTGCTGTTGAAAATGAGTTACAATCATTCTTTGGCAGACTGAATTATCAATTTGATGGTAAGTATTTGGTAACGGCAACCATACGTGCGGATGGATCTTCAAAGTTTGGAGAAAACAATGAATATGGATACTTCCCTTCTTTTGCTGTTGGATGGAACATTAGTAGAGAGCCTTTTATGGCTAATTCTATCTTCAGTAACTTAAAGTTACGTGCAAGTTGGGGAGAAACGGGTAATCAGGAAATTCCAGCAAAAATCACCCAGCAGAGTTTCACGGAAAGCAGATCCGAAAATGACACTTATCCGTTGAACCCTACTGCTTCTACCTTGGATGACTATCCTTTTGGGACCATCTTTACTCGCTTGGCAAATCCAGATATTCAATGGGAAGTTTCTACCCAGTTTGATGTTGGAATCGATTTTGGATTATTTGATTATCGATTGACAGGTACATTGGATTATTTCAATAAAGTTTCGGAAAACATCTTATTGGAGGTAGTTCCAGCTGACCCCATTCAGCCGACAGCCACTTTCTGGACAAATGTTCCTGATATGGAAATTCAAAATACAGGTGTTGAGTTCGCGCTGGAGTATAGAAGTAATCCTGAAAAAGCGTTTGGTTACAGTATTGGAGGAAATGTTGCCTATATCGATAATCAAGTGGAAAATTCGCCTTTTGCAGTCCTGGCTACGGGAAGAGCAACTGGAGCTGGACAAACTGGAGCTACGATCAATGGATATCTTAACAATGAGCCTATCGGAGCATTTTATATGAAGGAGTTTGTGGGCATTGGTCCTGATGGCTTGAATGCATTTAGGGATGTAAATGGAGATGAGCAAGTATTGGAGAATGACCGGACAGTGGTTGGAAGTGCATTACCTGAGCTTACTTACGGATTTTACGTGAATGTTGATTACAAAGGCTTTGATTTAAGCTTGAACTTTAACGGGGTGGCTGGAAATCAAATCTATAATCACACCACTATGTCTCTTTTTAACAGAGGGAATCTGGCCTCTTCTTTCAATACTACAGATTTTGCTGTCCAATTTCCTAACGAAGATATTACCAATTCTAATGAAGTTTCAACCCGTTATCTAGAGGACGGGGACTTTCTGAGATTAAACAATGCTACCTTGGGATATACCATTACGCCTGAGCAAATCGGTCTTGAGAATTGGATAAACGGTATTCGCATTTCGATCACAGGTCAAAATTTATTTGTCATTACCGATTATACTGGATTTGACCCGGAAGTAAATACAGGTAGCTCTATAGGAGGAATTCAAACCTTTGGTATAGATCGATTTACTTATCCTACAGCCAGAACTATTTTATTGGATCTTAATGTACTATTCTAATCGTCAAATTGATAAAGCTTCTTTGTTAGTTTCTCAAAATTTTAAAAAGATGAATAAGAATATATTAGTTTTTGCAGCTATAAGCATCCTAACGATTATTAATTGGGGATGTACTGACTTAGACGAAGAAATACTGGATGAGTCTTTAACTGGTGCCGGACAGGCAGAGGTAATCAGTGGGGCCATCGCTCCAGCGTATGGTCAGGTTTCCTGGACATGGAGACACACTAATCTTTTTGGCTTACAACTGATCGCTTCAGATGAGGCCATTTTACCCTATCGTGGTGGTACAGATTGGTTTGATGGAGGAAAATTCATCGCTGTACACCAACATTTAATGACATCAGGGAATGATTTAGTAGGTGATTCCTGGAATGAATTGACCAAAAATATCTCTAGAGCGATCACAGCTATAGAGGTGTTACGGCCATTGGCAGAGGAAGGCGATTTCGAAGCAGCCGGTGCGTTAAATGAGATGGTTGCGTTGAGAGCCTATCTTAATATGTTGATGCTGGATAGTTGGGGGCTAGTGTTTGATAAAGAGAACTCGAGTGATATTTCAAATATCCTCAGGGGCCAGGAAGCCATAGACTACCTTGAAAGTGAGTTATTGTCAGTTGTGGATGTGATTAATACTGATTTAGGGCCGGGAAGACTTACCCAGGGAGCCGTTTGGGGATTATTAGCGCGATTGCATCTAAATGCAGCTGTGTATCGCGATCCTTATGGAACACCAGATTTTCTTAGTGAGGACATGAATAAGGTGATTGAGTTTTCAGATAACATCATCAATTCTGGTCAATATAGCTTATCGCCAGAATTTTTTGACCTTTTTAATGATGAGAACAATAGTAATTCTGAACTTATCTTCGCTCTGGATCAAAGAGGGGTGTTGAGGAGAGAACACAGTCGTTGGGCATATTGGTCCATTGCAGGTTCCTTATTTCCAAGACCTGAGTTTCCTAGCGCAGATGGTACAGATGGTCCTGCCATTACGTCTGATTTTTACCAAACATGGGTAGAGGCGTATGGGGATATTGATCCTGCAGAAGCCGATGCGAGATTTTATCAACAAAAT
The DNA here is from genome assembly GCA_965262565.1 of Bacteroidia bacterium. Classification (GTDB taxonomy): domain Bacteria; phylum Bacteroidota; class Bacteroidia; order J057; family J057; genus CBDHFQ01. Next base: position 295,640 of record CBDHFQ010000007.1, on the reverse strand, counting down.
ATTTTTATTCCCGAGGAACTACAAAATCTCGAAGGAATGTCCCCCGAGAATGATGAAGATCATTTTTATTGTATTGCTGATGATGAATTTGAAATCGATAGAGGGATTCTTAGAGGGGTTTTGTGGGGACCAAGAAAAGGATCAGATGGAGAATTTATAAGATGTGATGATGGTACAGTTAGAATTTATCCGGTCATTCAAAGAAAAGGTAATGGTCCCGATAGAGATGTGGGATATGTAAGCCATACAGAAGAAGTTAACTTCACTAACGAAGGGAGATTACACAATAAAGGCTTCAGATGTTCGAAATATCAATTTAGTCGTACTTCTCCTAATGGGAACAATTTCAGTAGTGTTGATTTAGTTATGATGCGCTTAGCGGAAGTTTATTTGATGCGTGCGGAGGCTAAATTGAGACTAGGGGATGATGCAGGAGCTTTGGAGGATGTAAATGTAGTCAGAAGTTCAAGAACTGCCAGACCAGAACAAACTCCAGCTCCATTGACAGCTATTGATCTGGATATTATGTTCCGCGAACGTGGGTTTGAACTGTACTGGGAAGGCTTCAGAAGATCGGATCAAATACGCTTTGGTAAATACGAAGATACCTGGACTGAAAAGACAAGTAATGATCCATCTAAAAGATTATTTCCCATTCCCCAAAACGCTATTGATGGGGCATCTAATGTCGAAGGCTTCTTAGTACAAAATAGAGGGTACTAGTCATACAAGGAATTAAATCCAACGGATATTTATACGAGGATGGCGTTTAGGGCCATCCTCATTCTTTAAAGGTAAGTTCGAGATTGGTGCTTACTTGGATTGTACTCCCCATTGGAACCAATCATATCTAAACATACTCTAGCATCTTTTACCAAATTAAACGCTTCTCTTTATAAGCCGAACGTCCTAACAATATGGAATCCAATTCGCATTCCGTTATCAAAGAAACTATCTGTTGTGCTAGCAATAAACCCAGGCGCAAGAAGGAAGTTGCTATTGCTTAGGTGTAGTTGAAAAGCATGGCGGGCTGTACTGAAATTGATCCCAAAACCCAAAGCTCCATACCGATCTTCCCCTTCAATATCGGCCTGACTCCAAGGATGATAATACTCAGAGAGGATAGAAATCGTAGGATTAATCTTGAAACTTACTGCTGCTCCTAATGCAACAATAGTATTATCTTCTTCTATGTGCTCCGTGATATTGCGATGAAGGAGGGTAGGCATCAGTTGGACGCTAAGTACGGGGGTAAGTTGAGAACCCAATAGAACTTGAGTGAAGTAACTCAAACGATGTTTGGATTCTAATATATCTACTTCTGCTTCGGGCCAATCAGCAGAACGCAAGACAGCCGAACTAAGTACTGTAATGGTTAATGGCGTTCCCTCCGGTCTTTGGCGCAATACCCTATATTTTAAAAATCCATCAAATAACTTGTTGAACCGAGTTCTCCCTATGCCTATAGTGAAATCGTCAGTAAGCCCATATGCCAATCCGAGCCTGACATTTGAATATGCATCTAATCCCCAAAGATCTTCAGCGCCCTGATCTAAAGTACCCCAAAATCGGTGAGAAATGGTGAAAAGTAGATTGTTCTTCCAAATTGTTTCTACAGATTGCCCATGAATGATCTGAAAAGAGCGAAAAGTCTCTTCAATATAATGATCTATTGAGTCAGGCATCAGGGAATTTTCCTGAGCCAAAAGGGATGTGGGTATAATATACCCTTTAATAGTTAAAAGAAGGATAAAGGCGTATTTCATCATTTTTCGTAGTGAGTTTATAGTTAGTTATTGGGAGCTCCTGCGTCTACCCAGGCATTTAATATATTGATCTCTTCTTTTGTCAATTGCAGGGGAGAGTCTTTCGGGGGCATGGGTTCTACTTTGGCGACAATTCGTTTTTTGATTTTTTTTGCCTTGGCCCTGAGCATTTTGTAGGTATAGAATTTGGGGAATCCTTTCTCTCCGTGACAATCCACCATATTACACTTTGTCTTGATGATTGGAATAACGTCCTTTTGGAATGACACACCAGGATCTTGTGCGAATGTGTCTATGGGTGCTATCTGGAGTTCAGTAATTACTTTATTTTTCGATGCTACATTCTGATGGGCGATACATATCCAAAATGATAAGACCAGCAGAGATGTCATGATAAGAGGATGGTGATTGAGTTTCATAAGTTGTTAATTGTCATTGGCCCCTGAGTCAATCCAGGCTTTTATCGTATTTTTCTCAACATCAGAAAGAGATCCTGTTACTGGCATATAGTTCGTTGAAATTGCCTCCCAAAAAATGTCAAGATTCCTACTAATATTATTGAAGGCTTTATCTCGAGTGTTGTATTCAAGATGGCAGCCATTTCCGGTACATGATGTCTGAAGGATAGGCCAAATATCTGAAGTGAAACCAGGACCTGTAACAGCTTCTTCAAATATAGCTGTCAATTCAACGGGTTGTGCTGGCATAGTGATTACCGCAGTGGTTGAATCAATCCGGTCGAGATAAATGGTATCCCCCGTCCATTTCACGAAAGAGAAATTTTCTCCTGGTAATTCTGCTGTGATAGGAATCTGAGCCCCTTCGATGAAAGATCCTGAACCGCTACCTCCATTGACAGTAAGCTGGTAGGTGGGAAGATCTATATAAGTCGCCTGAACTGTGAGGTCTTGAAGGGGCATGAGCACAGTACTATTTTCAGCTTTTGTCAACTGAACGTGCATGGTATCTCCGGACCATCGGAAAAAGCTTTGTCCCTCTGGAGCAGGCGCTGCCGCTATGCTAATGGTTTCACCTAAGCGATAGATCCCAGAGCCTTCTCCAGAGAGGACAGTGAGCTTATGTTCGAGTTGTTCCTCAACGCAGGCAGATGCACATATGAGGAGGAGAATGAGATAAGCTAGTTTGGGCATAATGTGTTTTATATAAATGGGGTAGAAGGAGCATTTATCACTATTGGATTTCTTTGGATTACTGGAACTAAGTTATGAGATGGTAGATTTGGAGAGAATGCGATAGGTCATTGGGAGTTGAGAATACATATGATATAAATCCTATAGGTTTATTTGATCTAACCTATGAGGATTAATGAGGGTTTTAATAACATAGTTTACGTCACATCTATTGCATACAAGTGTGATAATTCATCTGATTTTATCCCTTTGTTAGCATCTAGGGATATAGGTAAAACCTATCTGAAATTTCCCCAATTTGCAATCTTTATTGATGGAGTTAAAGGCTTAGCTTATCTGCTTCTTTTCATTGTTTTGGCCTATAGATTTTCAATTATCAATGGAATATTCAGTCAATAGTACCCAGCCCAAAAAGCACTAAATTTACTTCACTAAGAGGCTTTGAGGTATGAGGGGGGTAATTAATTCCAGGAAAGGTTTGAGAAAATCTATTGACTTAACTTAATATCCCCCTTGAAAAAAAACATCACTTCCCAAACCTCTTGTCAGTTACCATGGAGGATTCTTTTGATAGCTTCATTCAAATGTAGGATGTGTGTGCTAACAACATAGCAGAATGGTCCATGATAATAAAAAGATATTGGAAAATCCGCTTAAGGTAGTCAATCACTTTTTTCTAGAAGTAGCTGGTCTGGCAGAGTTCAGTGGTCGATTTTTTCGAGAGGTGATTACCCCCCCCTTTGAAACTGAAGAATTGCTTAGACAGTGTTACGAGGTGGGTAATAAATCTTTTGCCCTTGTTGGAATCACAGGCTTCATCATGGGGGTGGTTTTTACCTTACAGACGCGACCTACTCTTATTGAATTTGGAGCTGTTGCCTACATGCCTTCTATGATTGGAATATCCATTGTGCGAGAGATTGGACCTGTCATTACGGCCTTGATTTGTGCAGGGAAAGTAGGTTCTGGGATTGGGGCCGAGTTGGGTTCTATGAAGGTAACCGAACAGATTGATGCCATGGAAGTGTTAGGAGCCAAACCTTTTAAGTTTTTGGTGGCTACCCGTATTTTGGCCACTACCTTAATGTTACCCATTTTGGTTATTTGGGCTGATCTTATTTCGCTTTTTGGTTCCTTCCTGGTGGAAAACCTTCGAGGTGGGGTAAGTATGGCTTTGTTCTTTGGGAAATTGGCTGAATTCATTGAGTTTGGCGACCTCATTCCAGGAATTAGTAAAACCTTTTTCTTCGGCTTTGCCATAGGTTTGGTAGGCTGCTATAAAGGTTATACCTCGAAGAAAGGAACAGTAGGAGTAGGACGTGCTGCAAACAGCGCTGTGGTGGTTGCTTCCCTATTGGTATTTTTATTGGATTTTCTGGCTGTGTTAGTCGCTGAAATTTTTTATGATTTATGAAGCAAGCTCTTTCAGAATCTCTTACTGCCCCGGCTTTCTCCTACGAAGGAAGAGAGCCTGTGATTCATGTGGAAAAGCTATACAAGGCTTTTGGTGAAAATGTGGTGCTCAATGAATTCAACGTAGAGGTTTTCAACGGGGAAAATCTGGTGGTGTTAGGGCGATCAGGATCAGGAAAAACGGTATTTATCAAATGTTTGGTTGGACTTATTCCTATAGATAGCGGAAAAGTAGAGATTCTGGGTCGGGATATTACTCACCTTGGACGGAATAGCTGGGATGAGGTGCGTTCGGATATTGGTTTTCTCTTTCAGGGAAGTGCCTTGTTCGATTCGATGACAGTTCGTGAAAACCTCGAATTTCCTTTGCGCCGTCATCCAGAGAAATTGAAAGAGGTTGCAAATATTCTCTTGCTGGTGGAAGAGGTATTGGAAAGTGTGGGTTTGTTAGATGCAATTAACTTGATGCCGGGCGAATTGTCCGGGGGAATGAAGAAACGGATTGCGCTAGCCAGAACCTTAATGCTTCGACCCAAGATCATTTTGTATGATGAACCGACGGCCGGATTGGATACGATTACAGGAAAAGAAATTAGTCGCCTTATCCTGGAAGTACAGGCGAGATACAATACCTCTTCCATTATTATTACGCACGATATGGTCTGTGCACAAATGGTAGCTAACCGCATCGTAGTGTTGATCGATGGAAAAAACTATGCGGAAGGGGACTATAATACTTTGTACCATTATAAGGATCCTAAAGTTAGTGGATTTTTCAAAAAATGATACATTATGCAACAAAAATCTATCCAACACATCAAACTTGGTATATTTGTAACCCTAGGGTTTATTTTCTTCATTATATCTGTGTATTTCATTGGGAATTCTCAGAATATCTTCGGCAGCTTCTTTCGTTTACATGCGAATTTTCAACAAGTAAGCGGGCTTAGGATAGGTAATAATGTGCGCCTGATGGGGGTAACTATTGGAAATGTACAATCCATTAATATAATGAGCGATACGAGCATACAGGTAACTATGCTCATAGAGGATGACATGCGTAGATTTATCCGCACAGACGCTATAGCTAAAGTAGGTTCTGATGGCTTAGTTGGTGATCGTGTAGTTGACATTGTTCCTTCTCACAATCAGTCATCTATTGTAGCGCCAGGAGGAAGCATTCTGACCCAGGAGGCTACTGATACAGATGTGCTTCTTAGCAAACTGGAAGGCACACAATCCGATGTGGATGTGCTCGTTAAAAACCTAATTGACATAAGCAAACAAGTGTACAAGGGAAAAGGCACCGTCGGACACCTCCTCAATGATACCTTAATGGTTGCTGATTTACGTAATATCCTTACCAATCTAAACCAAGCTTCTCATGGTAGCCTGAAACTAATGGGAGAACTTCAGGAGAGTGTTTCCTTGATCCAGGAAGGTCAAGGGATTCTCGCCAGCCTGTTGACCGATAGCATTTGGGTTCAAAATATAGATTCTACCTTGGAAAACCTGGTTTCTGGCAGCCGAAGAATTGAACAAACTGCCATCGGATTTGAATTATTTTCTAAGGAAATTCAGACTGAAACAGGTCCATTAAGTACTATAATAGGAGATACAACCGTTTCACAAGACCTAAAGGCTATTATGGAAAACCTGGATACCGGAACAGCTCGATTTAGTGAAAATATGAAAGCCATTCAGCAAAATTTCCTTTTCCGCAGGTATTTCAAGAAAAAAGCTAAGGAAAATGCCAAGAAAGAAAAAAAGTCGAAGGGTAAATTGAGTAGTAGATAGATGAATTTCCAGTCAATTTCGAATTCAGGAGCTGATTTACTTAAATAGTCATTGATTTCATTCTTGTAAATTAAGTTAATAATTCCAATTACAGATGATGTTCACTGTCAGGCTGAATACTGAATAGCTTATATTATTATACTATTTTCAATAGCTTATTTTAGTCGTTGAAAAAATACTCATAAATAATGCATATAAAAATTCTGGCTTTTGACCTGGATGGCACCCTGGCCACAGATGACTCCATTAGCGAAACTACCTGGGCTGCCCTGGAAGCCGCTAAAGAAGCTGGCTTTCTCCTTATTTTGGTCACAGGCAGAATGTTAGATGTCCTGTCGGACATTGCTCCCTTTGAAGAACTTTTTGAAGCAATTGTGGGCGAGAACGGTGCAGCTATTTTTTTTCCAAGGACTGAAACAGTGTCGCTTCCCTTCGGCCACTTGGACCCGGAAGTAATCAGCAATTTGGAGCAACGGCCGATCCCTCTGGAGCGCGGTATGGCCATTGCTGCTACCTGGACCCCTCACGATAAAGAAGTCCTCAATGTCTTATCCAAAACTGGTTATGCTGCAACCGTCGAATATAATAAAGGAGCAGTGATGGTTCTACCACCTGGCACTACCAAAGGTTCTGGGCTGTTATTTGCCCTTAAGGAATTAGGCTATTCACCGCATAATGTTGTTGCGTGCGGCGATGCAGAAAACGATCTCAGCCTCTTTGAGCAAGCTGAACTTGCGGTTGCTGTAGCTAATGCTGTTCCTATACTCAAATCCAGAGCTGAAATCGTTCTTGAACAATCTAATGGGATCGGTATTCAGTTTTTCCTGAACGGATTGGTAAATAATGAACTTCCCCCCTTTAATACCCGTCCAGAAAGACGGATAAGCTTCGGACAGAATAAAAATGGTGATCCGTTGCTACTTAGCCCTTTCTATTTTATAGGAGGTAATCTTGGCATTTTTGGGAAAAGTGGCTCTGGCAAATCCTGGTTGGCTGGACTGCTGGCAGAAAAACTACTTCAGCAAAACTATCAGGTATGTATTATTGATCCGGAAGGGGATTATCGCAGCTTTCGTGCTTTTCCACAATTTTTATTGCTGGGTGGTGAACACTCTTCCTTACCTTCAGTAGGGGACGTAACTACCCTCATCGAATATTCTAATACCAGCTTAATATTAGACTTATCATTGAAGGACTTAGACAAACAGATCAGTTATGTGACCGATTTAATGAATGGTCTTCGTAGTCTACGCAATAGAAGGGGGAAGCCTCATTGGTTCCTAATCGATGAAATTCACTATTTCTGTCCAGAAGACAACAAACCGCTAACAAAATTAATGAAAACCTATATACAAAGAGGCGGCTTTGGGTTAATTAGTTATCAGCCTAGTCTCATTGCTCCATCTATACTCTCTGAGATTAGTCAATTTTTGCTAACACGTATTAGTAATCCTCAAGAATTGGCTATTCTCCATCAGCTGTTTAGCAAACAAATGGTTGATGATGCCTATGTTGATCAGATTTCATCTCTCACAGGAAAGCAGGCCTTCTTATATCTGGATCCTGAATTGCAAAAAGATGTACCCGATCCCGGTATCATCGAGTTCAATGAAACTAGTCGTCAGGTACCTCATGTTCGCCATTTACATAAGTACCTACATGCACCATTACCAGAAAACAAGCGATTTTATTTTAATTTACAAGGAGACGTTCAAGGGCCGTCTACTGCTGCTAGCCTATGTGAATTTAGTGAGGTGCTCTATATAATGCCAGTTAAAACCTTGCAATTTCACCTGGAGAATGGAGATTTTGAGCGTTGGCTTCAAGGTACTTTACATGACAATGAGTTGGCAAGACGAATTCGTAAAATCAAAAACCGTAAACTGAAAGGAGATTTGTTGAGAGAAGCACTAAGCTCTACAGTGGCTGCTCGTTTTGAGGAATTGGAACGTTTGATTTAAGCTGACACTATTCAGAAAATAAATTATTCTAATTTTTGTCATATCATGTTATTTTGGCTGCCTAAACGCAGAAGAAATTTATCCCTAAATCAAAGGGAATGTTTATACCGAGCCGTAGGTAAAAGGCAGTAACCTATAGATTTATACTAACCAGATACCCAATATATAAAAGCTGCTAAGTGCTTCGTGGCGAAAAATAAATCAGGGGAGTTCTCATCAACAATCAGTTATTAAAAGTCATCATATTCTATACAGTTGAATCATCAGAGCGTAAAAAATTATTTCTGAATTTATATAAACTAAAAGAATGATGATGAGGCGAAGGTGAAACTATTAAGATCCATAGTATGAGAACCTTATTAGTATTTGTAGCAATGATAGGGATATTGGCAGGATGTAGTTCAATAAAAGTTGTATCAGATTACAACCACGATGCCAATTTCGGTCAATATACCAGCTTCCAACTATCACCTCCTTCTGAATTGGAGCCGGGAGACCCTATACTGAACAAGCTGAATCAACAACGGTTGAGGCAGGCTGTTACGGAACAAATGGAAATGAGAGGATATCAGCAAACTGATAATGCTGATCTATCTGTCAATATCTACGTAAAAATTACTTCTAAAGCGGAATTAATAAGTCCGGTAGGAGGACCATTCTTTCCTTATACCAGCTATTACATTTTTTACGGTTCCTGGCGTACATACGATTTCTGGGGACCGGGTTGGACTACTTTTCAAGCAAATGTGATGGAGTTTAAAGAAGGGACCTTAATTATTGATATAGTCGATAATGAAAAGGATCAATTAGTGTGGCAAGGGGTAGCTATAGGATCAGTAGAAGATCTCCATCATAATCCACAAGCTAGGATTGACAAAGCTGTTAAAAAGATATTTGATCAATATCCATATTTTGCAGGATACGATCGGAGAATGGTAATTGGAAATTAGCGTACGGATAGAAATAGAGGATAAGTTTCTGGGCATTCCATACTAGCAAACTCCCAATTGTACTTATATAGCTGGGTAAGTTGGGAGTTGTATGGTAATGCCATTAGTTCTCGCCATTATTCCGAAAATCAATGGAATACCAAGTAATCAGGTGATTTATGCTACTACTAATCCGAGTACATTAGGTCAAACTTATTCTCAAGAATGTATTGGCATTAGTATAATCAAATCATCAAAGAAACCTGGAGTCATTCAATTGCTCACTAAAAAAAAACTCGTTTCCTGATTTATGAATTTAGGACAATTTTTCAATTCAGCTCCACATTGCTAATGCGTTAATTTGAAGGCTTGATCCAAGCAATGATTGTCAATAAATAGGTTCGCTTAAAACTATCTGATTTAGGCGGGAATCTTAAGATTTTTTCATAATTGAATATTTAAAAACTCAAAATGGCACGTCTATATCAACGCGCCAAAAAGTTGTGTTCGTGAAAATCATTCATTGCAACAAAATCAATTGATTAAGAAATCTCAATCTTCTTAACAGGTTCTCTTTGTGCTTCTTTTCTCTTAGTAATGGAGATGGCAAGAACTCCATCATGATACCTGGCATCAATTTCATCTTCATCCGCATCTAAGGGAAGTGCAAAGGATCTTCTAAAAGAAGTGTAATTGAACTCTCTTCTCGCATAATTATCCTCATTTTCCTCTTCAGACGCTCTCTTTTCGGCAGAAATAGTTAAGATCCCATCTTGAACCTCAACTTTAAAATCATTCCTTATGAGACCTGGAGCCGCTAGTTCAATCACATATTGATCTGGCTGATCCAGAATGTTACAGGCAGGCAACACGTCTCTCTGGAACCAATCATCAAAATCGAAAAATGGATTGAAATTCATCCAATCTGATGGAGAAGTCCTCATTGTAGCTAGACTTCTCTGATTGTTTTTACGCCTTTTTAGTAATGACATGATGAATAGTTTATAGAGTAAATGATAATTTAATTAAGTACAAAATGCTAATCATCAGTTAGATATGGGATGAAATATGTTATTTTCAATAATGATTTTTCTTAAACAGAAATGGATTATTAAACTAAAATTTGTTCAATTTTCATGAACAGCTAATAGTTGAGGTGGTCTGAGAATACCGGATAGTTTATTCAAAATTTCTAGGGTAGCCTAAAACAGATAATGTAAGAAAAGATACAATTCACCAGAACACAAGAAATACCCACTTTCCATAACCTTCCTCAACGTTTTAACAGACTCCTCAATATTGAGGATTTACACTTATCCCCTCAAAAGAGGATGTTTACCGCTTGAATAAATGGGACTTTTGAAGAGTAAGAACAACATAAGATTTCTACCATACTCAATACAAAAGTTTTTCCCAATGAATATTCACCCCAAAAATCAAGCAACTAAAGTAATCAACATTTTTGATGATAGTATTTTAACAGGCCAAAACACACTCCTGGAAAAAAGAAAGTGTCCATACACGAATGCCATGAAGGTATTGAGAAAGATACCTCGATGGCGATGCTTGTATGAATCAGTTAAAAGTCGCTTTTTTCCCCTCAACCTTGCAAGTCGCTATCTTTATAAATATGGCCCCACTATGAAAGCCTTTGCGGGAGGTATTTTCTCTACTGTGTTAACCATTGATCCTGATTTAATTCAGTATATACTGCGACAAAATCAGCGGAATTATATTAAGTCAAAATACATTACCAGTAATTTCAGGCATTTCTATGGAAACGGACTTCTGACGAGCGAGGGACCTCATTGGTTGAAACAACGTCGGTTAATTGCACCTGGTTTTCACAAGCAACGATTGAAAGAGGTGTTAAAATTAATGGATCGGGTAACTAATGATTTTCTCAATGAATTTGACCAGGAATTGAAGGAAAAAAAGGAAGTGGATATTTATGAGAAAATGCTTGAATTAACCTTTCGAGTTATAGCTAACGCCATGTTTAGCTCAGATTTGGAAGAGGCAGAATTCGAAAAGATTAAAAATACCTTACCGAACATTCAGGCCTTTGTTATCCGGTTGATCCGCCAACCCTATCTTAAATGGTGGTACAAACTGTCTGGAAAGTTTCGATATCACGAAATCTTAAGAGAAGAAGTAAATGATATTATTCGTAATTACATTAAAAAGCGTCGAGCTTCTGGAGAAAAATACGATGATTTTTTACAAATGCTACTGGATATCCGTTATGATGATGGTAGTTGTATGGCTGATGAGCAGTTGATTGATGAAGTGTCAATCCTCTTTTTCGCAGGGCATGAAACTACCGCAAATGCCTTGAGTTGGGCATGGTTCTTACTAAATAAGCATCCGGACATTTGGAACAAGCTACGGGCAGAAGTTCAGCAAGTTGCACCGGATGGAGAGGTGAATTATGAACATATCGGACAATTAGGCTATACCCAACAAGTCATTGAGGAGACTTTAAGACTTTATCCTCCTATCTGGGCTACGAGTCGCATGGCATTAGAAGATGATGAATTTAAAGGTTGGAAAATAAAGAAGGGAACTTCCTTGGATGCTTTTATCTATGCGGTTCATCGTTCACCGGACCACTGGGAAGCCCCAGAAACCTTTAATCCTGATCGATTCACGAAAGAAAATAAAAAGACCCGCCATCCTTTTGCTTTTGTCCCATTTGGAGGAGGTCCGAGGCTATGCATTGGAAAACAATTTGGTCTAATGGAAATGAAAATGATCCTGGCTAAAATGGCAATGCGTTACGACATGGAACTACAGCCCGACCAGGAAGTAGAACTTTTACCTTTAGTGAACCTGCAACCAAAGCATGGGATCAAATTGCAAGTTGCACGTCGGGAATATACCCCTAAGCCAATTCAAGTAAAGGAGAATACCCCAAGAACATATGTTGATTCATTTCAATGCCCTTTTTTGAATAAGGTTGGTGATAATTAATGATAAGGATACTTCTTTTTGTTCGTTAACAACTACATAGGCAGAGTCAAAATTGAAATAATTGGCTCTGCTAAAGTTAAGATGAAAAAACAAATTCTGGTTTAATCGAACTATATGTTAACGAAGACTACTAGGTTAATCTATTGTTTCATAGGTTTCAAGAGTCATAACATAGGAAATCAAACGCTTTTTCAATATAATATAAATCTGTTTTTTTAAACAGTTGCGATAGATACCGGATTACCGTCTTTTATAAGAAGGAACCCCAAGATGTAAAGCTCAATATTGAGGCCGGATTACCGTCTTTTATAAGAAGGAACCCCAAGATGTAAAGCTCAATATTGAGGCTCTTTCAAAAACTAATCTCAATTACTTTATCAACTGGCTTGTGTTTTAAAGAAATGTGGCCAAGGCGTTATCACTGTCCCAGGCTCTTTCAAAAACTAATCTCAATTACTTATCAACTGTGCGTAACAGTTGATAAGCTTGTGTTTTAAAGAAATGTGGCCAAGGCGTTATCACTGTCCCAGGCTTTTGTTCATTGGGTTTTCCAAACATTGCTATTTTCCAAAGCCTCAATGCTTAATAACGCTGGTCTCTGATTAACAAAACAAAACATATCTGTGATCCACCAATCCACGATGCCAAACATTATGGTAGATTCCTTCCCATCTTTTGTAAGATGAAAGGCCCTCAAGCTGCCAGAGTTAATAAAGTATATATTCCGACAAGGGCTACCTTGTTCCAAAAGCAATTCTTTTTTAGATATATATTTTTCTCTAAGCTGACTTGTAAAATAAGATTTTTCGGAGTCATTTAGCGAAATATGCTTTTGAATATTCTTTAATATAAGCTCAAAACTCATTCTCTAGCCTATGTTAAAATATTGTAATGATTTATTTGGCCTCTTCCTTTAAGCGGCAACCATGTTAAAGTAGAAATTCTAGCGTCAAAGCTACCTAATGGATTGGCATTTTTTACTAATTACCTCAAAGTTACAATATGGCCAAATTAACACGCTCAAGCAGATTTTATTGAGATTTTGGTCTACACCCTTTTTATAGACCCGAACAAGGTTTGAATTACCTCGCAGCCTTCAACCAATCATTCTACCTATTAATTAACTTTTTTAGAACCATTAAGGTGTTCTCTTTGTATGTCCGTCCGATCGGTACTTCCCTTTTTTCATTTCTAATAGTATAATGATCAAATTTTAGCATGTTAGCCGTATTTACAATAAATGATCGATGCACTCGCAGAAACGTTTTAGGTAGTTGTTGTTCAAATTCTGAAAGTGATATTAGGCTAATATGATAACCAGACCTGGTGATGATCTTGATATGATTTTTAATGGCTTCAATATGTAAAATCGAGTCGAAATCTATTTTTTGATAGGCTCTATTAGTTTTGACAAAAATATGTTTAGGTGATGGAGATGATTTTTTAACATGGTCCATTTGCTGAGCCTGTACTACCTGATTAATGGTTCCTTTTGAGGAGGGTAGTCGGTTTTTTAGGCGGCTTATCGTTGTCAAAAAACGGTTGAGGCCAATCGGTTTCATTAAATAGTCCACCACTTCCAATTCAAATCCTTCCAAAGCATATTCCCGATGAGCTGTAGTTAACACTGTGAGAGGCTGTTGTTTGAGCATTTTAAGCATCTCTAATCCCGTCACTGTAGGCATTTGAATATCCAGGAACAATACATTGACCTCAACATGATTTAACGCCAAAAAAGCCTCAACAGCACTATGATAAACCCCCACAATTTCAAAATCCGGAATGTGAGCCAAATGTGATTCAATTACCTTAGTAGCCATTTCCTCATCATCCACAATAAAGCATGTTATTTTCACCTGTGCCATGATCCACGTTAACTTATTGAGACAATTCAATCATCAAAGAAACGCTATAGGTTTCCCCTTTTGAAATTTCCAATGTATGCTTATTGGGGTACAACAATGTTAATCGCTTTTTAATATTTTCTAATCCGATACCAGACTGAATCATTTCCCTTTTTTTAGGTGCTTCCCGGAAGGAATTCTCTATGGAAAAAAATAAAATTTGTTGCTGCGTTTCTATCTGAATGTCAATATAAGATTTACCTTCTTCCTTTGCGGGTCCATGCTTAAACGCATTCTCAACGAAAGGGATAAGTAACAATGGCGCAATCTTCAAATGAAGGGAAAGATGCTCTTTTATGAATTTAAATTCCAATTTCCTTTGGTATCTCAGTAGTTCCAGCTCAATAAAACTTTCCAGTATTTCCACTTCCTTTGAGAGGGGTACGGTTTTAGTATTAGTTTCATACAGCATGAAACTCAATAATGAAGAAAGCCTAACCACAGCATTTCCCGCATTTTTGTCATTGGACAATATCATTCCGTAAATATTATTTAAGGTATTAAATAAAAAATGTGGTTGGACCTGATTTCTCAAATATTTGAGTTCTGCTTCCACTTTTTGATGGGCCAATTCCTGATTTCGTTGCTGTTCATGCAAATAGTTTTGGAAAAATTTAATTCCTACTACGATTGAAGCAAAATAGATTAACTCAACACCCTTATAAACAAATTGGGTTATTTTATATTGTTCTGCATCATTCAAAATGAGGGGATGCACAATATGATAATAAACCCTGTATAATATAGCCGAGAAAAGAAATAATACGAAAATGGTACATAGAATAAATTCCCAATACTTTTTTTTGTACAAAAAACGTGGCATCAACATATAGGCAACTGTATAAGTCGACGCCATTTTAATGGGTAGAACGGCAGCTTCAAAGGCTATCCACTGCCAAAGCTCTACTTTTACATTTCCGGGAACTGTGACCTGGATTGCCCAATTGTTTAATAATACAAAAAAAGAACTCCACAAGAACCAATACAGTAAATGTCGTCGTATCCGCTCCCAGTTCCACTGTTCGTATTTTGTTAAAATAGGCATAAGATAAATGTAAGCATTCCTTGCTCAAGTTATAAGGCAGCTTGACAATTGCGCTTACAAAAAGGACGAATGACCAAATAAAAGGACCAATGACGCCATAAGCCCAAAGTATTAGTAAAAGGATATTCTATTGACGTATGTATTCTCAGAAATCTCATTCGTCCTCTTTTTCAAATCCCTGTCTGCCAAAGATTTAAGTTTGTGTCATTGAAAAATAAATATACTTTCAAATGATACGGTTTATAACTTTGATCATATTATTGTTCTGGAGTAATATGTTAACTTTGGGACAATATAAATTACAGGGTACCATTAAAGATGAGGAAGGTAAGCCACTGCAGTTTAGTAATGTATTATTGCTTACCAATGACGAAAAGTTTGTAAAAGGTGAAGTGGCAGATGTGTATGGCCATTTTACGTTTACAGATATTTTATCAGGAAAATATGTCGTGGCTATTTCGGCAGTTGGTTATGCTGATTTTCGGCAAGCTGTTGAAGTGAATACAAATGTAGATATAGGTATACTCCGCGTTTTGCAAAATAGTATCACATTAGAAGAAGTGACCCTAACAGCACAAAAAGCGGCCTTTATACGAAAAGCTGATCGGACGATTGTAAATGTGGGAAGTTTACCAACAGCCGCAGGAGGAAATGCCCTCGATTTGCTAGAAAAGTCTCCTTCCGTGCGATTGGATAGGGTGAATGGTGAGATATCACTTTTGGGTCGTAGTGGGGTCTTGGTATATATCAATGGGAAGCGCACTCGATTAGAAGGAGATGATCTGTTTCAATATCTGACTTCTATTCCTACAGCCAATATTATGTCCCTTGAACTTATTAACAATCCTCCTGCAAGTTACGATGCCGATGGTACAGGTGGTGTGATCAATGTAGTATTGAAAAACTATGAAGCTAATGGTTTTAATGGAAGTGTTAATGTATTCAGCGGCTACGGAATGAGAGGGAAATATGGAGGTGGAGGAGTCTTTAATTACAAATCTGGTAACATAAACCTTTATGGAGATGCTTCAACTTCTCAGGATTACACTTCCCAAAATGTGGATATTATTTCTTCCATTCAATTTGATGATGGTTTACTGGCTTCCGATCAATTCAGTAACAGACCCGCTTATTTGGCTAACTATAATGGAAAGTTAGGCTTTACCTACGCCATCACTCCCAATACTTCCATTGATGTCTTTGGTGCTTTTGCTCGCAGGCGTTGGGAAATGCTTGCTGAAACGACCACCGAATACGACGGGGATATTTCTCCTTTTCAACATGACGTTTTCAGTGGAGATGAAACTAATACCACCAACCAGTATAATGTAAGCACACACCTGGAACACTCACTTTTAAATGGCCACAAGATTTCAGCAGATTTTGATTATTTGAATGTTAATGTTGTAAATCCAACGAGTTATCAAGTAAGCAATTTTGATAATAACAATGCTTTGGTCAATACTCAAACTTTTGAAACCCTAAAAGAAACCCCTTTTGATTTTTACGTTGGGCGCCTGGATTATAAAGGCCGTTTGAGCAATCAATTAAATATTGAAGCAGGATTAAAAGCAACCTTCTCACAAGTGGAAAATGATGTATCCCTTGTAGATGAAAATGGTTTG
Organism: Bacteroidia bacterium; assembly: GCA_965262565.1. GTDB lineage: Bacteria > Bacteroidota > Bacteroidia > J057 > J057 > CBDHFQ01. Next base: position 279,076 of record CBDHFQ010000007.1, on the reverse strand, counting down.
GCTTCAAGCGACCCTTTTTTTACCGACGAAATGGATTTGGACGAGCAGATTTATGCTTCCTACTTTTCAGTAGATGGTTCTTTGGGGGAAAAATATACATTTATTGGTGGTGTTCGGTATGAGTATTCTCATTTGGAACTCTTGTCGGCACAAGGGGATGTCAAGCGTGAAATTTCTCGATTATTTCCTACGTTGAGCTTTACTCGAAATTTTTCTGAAGTCAGCAGATTGACCATCGCTTATCGGGAGCGTATCGCACGACTCGGGTTTAGAAATTTGGCATCGGCCTTTTTCTTTCTAAATCCATACACCGTTCTTTCGGGAAACATTCAAGCCTTACCAAACATTAATCGAACAGGAGAATTGACCCTTAATCACCGTACACTTTTTATGTCTGTGAGTTATTCCCATGATGATAATATTGTTCGTTATGGTATTCCCCGGCTAAATCAAGCTGATAATCTGTTACTATTAATCGCGAACAATATTGAAAGCCGACATCAAGTTAGCTTTAACATAGGCTTCCCCATAAAGATTACAAAGTTTTGGAACTCCAGCTACAATATCGGCAGCTACTGGCAAAGAGATGAGATCCAAATTGAAGGAATAACTTTTATCGAGCGAAATCCATTTTTGTCCATTGATATTTCGCAAAGTTTTCAATTTCCAAAAGATTGGTCAATAGAGCTAAGTGGTCGTTGGAATTCTCGTACCTATCAAGGGACACTTTACCAACCACCGCAGACTTTCATCAACTTCGGCGTTCAAAAGAAATTTAAAAAAGGCACGATTGGATTATCCTGGACTGATATTTTTGATTCGGGTTCTTTTTTAGGATTCGTTAATGAGCTGCCAGAACAAGGTATTGTATATGATTGGAATTATGATCTGGAAGGCAGTATCATTCGTTTATCTTATTCATATAGTTTTGGGGGAAAGGTGAAAACCGCTCGAAGTTCGGGTGCTTCGGATGTGTTGGAACGTGTTAATAATTAATATTTATCAAAGTAGCATGCTGCAAAGTTGCAACAGAGCCGTATTGGACGAGATATTTATTTGATCTCCTCTAAGAATTGCTTGGCCTTTAATAGATGTACTTTCGGCAATTCCAGATCATATAGCACGTTGAAATGCTTGTCATCACTTACCAGGAATTTAGCTGCCGCAGCTATCGCCCAATCCACAAACTTATTATCATCTGCATCATCCTTAATGAGATTTCATTTATAGTATTTCGTGATCCAACGGACATTAGGGGCATTTTCTATTGTTTGGAGAATCACCTCTGCCACCTTTTGATTGATCAATTTTCCAATCATTTCTTCGTATGCTATCATCACATCTGTAGTCACACAAAGCTGGAATTCCTCCTTGATGAAACTTTCAAAAATAGGTCTATAGTCTGATTTAGAAGAGATGGCGAGAGAAGCCTTTTAACGTAATTCGACCGTACTAACGCAACAAAAGATGTAGGAGACCCCATTGACTCAACAAATCAAAAGAATTCAAGAAAAAATCTTGTACGAAGGGGAAAATCGAATGTGTGTGCAAATTGTGTGCGCATAAAAAAAGACTTACAATTTTTATTTTGTAAGTCTTTGATTTTCAGTGGGAGATACAGGACTCGAACCTGTGACCCCCTGCTTGTAAGGCAGGTGCTCTGAACCAACTGAGCTAATCTCCCGCTATTTTTAAGTAAAGTGTTGCAAATGTAGGCGGTATTTAGTTAGTACGCAAATTATATATCAATTTTCTTCGTCCAAAGGTTGTGCTTTTAGGCATTGGAAAAATAACCTCTATCCATTATTTAAGAGAAAATAAGGGACAACTGTGTCCAACCTTTATATTTTTTTTCAAAACATCTGTAGAGTCCGTATTTTCTGCAAAAATATAAAAGACTAAAAAGGAAAATTATGCCAAATGCTATTTTTCGTGTTCCAACACCTCGTAATGAAGCTGTTTATGCGTATGCGCCTGGTTCTCCTGAAAGACATCAGGTGAAAAAAGCTCTAGAACACATGCGGAAAGAGGAATTGGAAGTGCCTATGTATATCGGTGGACAAAAAATATATACAGATGATAGAGTACCTATGTCCCCTCCTCATGATCATCAACATATCTTAGGATATTTCAACAGAGGAAGTCAGGCACATGTAGAAATGGCAATTATGGCAGCGATGGAAGCGAAAGCACAATGGGAACAGACTTCCTGGGAACATCGGGCATCGATCTTTTTGAAAGCTGCAGACATGATGGCTGGCCCATATCGCGCCAGAATGAATGCTGCAACCATGCTGGCACAATCAAAGAATGTATATCAATCGGAAATTGATGCGGTAGCGGAATTAATAGATTTCCTCCGCTTCAACGCTTATTATATGCAGCAAATTTATCTGGACCAACCTAATTCTTCTCCCGGAGTTTGGAACAGAATGGAATACAGAGCCCTGGAAGGATTTGTGTTTTGTATTACCCCCTTTAACTTTACCGCTATTGCTGGCAACCTTCCTGCTTCCCCTGCCCTCATGGGAAATGTGTGTATCTGGAAGCCCGCCGATAGCCAGATTTATTCAGCCAGATTGGTGATGGAGATTTTTCAGGAAGCGGGTCTGCCACCCGGTGTAATCAACCTGATTTATGTGGATGGGCCCGATGCTGGAGAGGTTATATTCCAACATCCAGATTTTGCAGGATTACATTTTACCGGATCTACAGCCGTATTTAAATCCCTCTGGAAAATTATCGGTAATAATATTGACAAATATAAGTCTTATCCCAGAATTGTAGGCGAAACGGGGGGGAAGGACTATATTATGGCACATCCTTCCGCTGATCCAGTAGCATTGTCCACGGCGATCGCCAGAGGAAGTTTTGAATTTCAAGGCCAAAAATGTAGTGCCGCTTCAAGGATATACTTGCCCAAATCCCTCAGCAAGCAAGTGATGGATTCATTGACCACAGATATTCAATCTATGAGAATGGGAGAGCCGGAAGATTTTCGCCATTTTATTAATGCAGTGATTGATAGAAAAGCTTATGATAAAATTGTGGGATATATAGAACAAATAAAAGCTTCAGAAGATGCGGAGATAGTTACAGGAGGAACATATAATGATAAGAAGGGATATTTTATTGAACCTACCGTAGTGCTAACAACCAATCCTCATTCTGTAAGCATGGAAGAAGAAATATTTGGTCCAGTGGTCACCCTATTTGTCTACGAGGACGAAGCATTTGAGGAAACCTTGAACCTTCTTGATCAAACCAGTCCCTACGCATTAACTGGTGCATTATTTGCAAAAGATCGATATGCAATCACTTATGCAATGGATCGACTTAGACATACAGCAGGGAACTTTTATATAAATGACAAGCCTACAGGGGCGGTGGTAGGACAACAACCCTTTGGAGGTGCAAGAGCTTCAGGAACTAATGATAAGGCAGGGTCGTATTTGAATTTATTGAGATGGGTATCGGCAAGGACCATTAAGGAAAATTTTGTACCGCCTATTAATTATCAGTATCCTTTTTTAGACGATAAATAAATCAGGGAGAGATTGGGCCAAAGAAGTAAATATACCTGAAATAATATTTTAATTGAATAATATGAACTTGGAAAAAAGCCATAAAAATATTTTTTTAGATGGATTAAATATGAACAATTGCCAATGTTAACATCTCTGGTGAAGATTATGACGAACCCTAACAGTTCTCGGCAAAGTTTAGGCAATGTGTTGACATTGGGATGTTGTATATGTTTTTGGAGCCTGATGCTCTTACATGGGTACCCGCAGAATACGCCAGACCGTTCAAGAGCAATTGACAGCTTGGAAAAGGTCATAGAGCAATTTCGCGTTCCTTTTCAGGGAGATTCGCTGGCACATGCATATTATCAACTAGGCAAAACACAGGTGCAGGCATGGAAAATTGAAGATGCTGTACATTCGTTAGAACTGGCGATTTCTATTAAACCCAAAAAGGCATTGTTGTTTCAGATATATTTGGAATTGGGGCGATGTAGAGACCTTCAATCCGAATATGTAGAGGGGATAAAATATTGTCGCAAAGCTCAGGAGCTTCAGGAATCAGTACCGATCAAATTGAGAATAAAGAACATCAGTGAATTAGGAAGACTTTACACGGGAATTAGCGCTTATGAAGAAGCGCTAACTCATTTTTACGAAGTAGTTTATCTATCGAAGAAAATTGAGGATGAGCAATTATTGTTGCTGGGATATTTAGGCTTAATGCGAACGGAATGGTATTTAAAAAATTATTCGGATGCACTTAATTATGCCTTCGAAGCATTAGACTTGGCCAAAAAGAATGGAAGCAAAAGGAATATATTTGTAGCTACCAGTGGAATCGCTTCTTGTTATGTAGATATGCAAGAGTTTCCCAAGGCATTGTATTTTGCGGAAGAAGCTCTTGAAATAGCCAAATCACAAGAAGCTGACCACGTACTCGGAGTTACCTTTACTGAAGCTCAGTTAGCCAGAATTTATCACGGACAAAAGAAACTGGAGCTTTCCAGAGAATATTTCCTGCGAAGTTTGAAGGAGATGGAGCAGATTGGCCATCCTTTGACGCTAGCAGATCATCTTAAGTTTTATGGTGATCTATTATTAGATATGAAAGATCATCAAGCAGCTGTGGACACATTCAATCTAGCACTCTCTATTGCCAAGGAAATTTCCTACAAAGAAATAGAAAAGGACATCTATGGTAAATTGGCGCAATACTATGAAGAGATTGACCAGGTAGAAAAAGCAAATGAATATTACGAAATGTATATTTCATTGCAGGACAGTCTTCTTAACGCTCAACTAGAAGACAGGATAAAACTGTTAGAGAAAAACCAAACTGTCAAAGAACAGGAATGGAACAGGGAAGAGCTGGAAAAAAAAGATGAGCAGGTTCGGTTTATCATTGTCATCGTTCTAATTATTCTCACCTTGGTGGTAATTTTGAGTGTATTACGGATTACGTTCTTTCATTCCGATGATAGAGAAAAAAGTATGTTCAAAAGAATAGGGAAAGATGTTGGAACTAATCCCCAAGAGATGTTGAGCGAAAATGATGATCCGACCCCTATGAGCGGATATGTAGATTTAGATCATAGGAATGATGCTGAGATAGAACGACTGGAAAATAATGCAAATGGAGTTTTGACAGATCATCCAGGCATAAATCAAGAACATCAAGCCTTCTTCAAATTTGCCCAAATTTTAGCCAAAAGCTTCTCAACACATTTGCCTGAGGATTTTTCATCTATTATCCATTCTGCGTTTGATATGTTGCCGCAGAATGTGAAAAAAGAGATTAAATCTGTAAGGGTAGGAGGAGTTCCTAAAGTTAAAGCTAATTCGACCAAATTAATTTACACATTCAATTACTTTTTTCAGTATCTGGGAGAAGCTTACAACGCCTACTCATTAAATATTGAGATCTCATCCCTGGGGAAGAATCATTCGGATCATTTGCTTAATGTAGAAGTACTTCTCTCTAAGGGATTAGGTTCTACGGGTACAGATATTTCTGAGATTCAAAAGGAAATAAGGCACGTGCCATCTGAAAATATTTCTCTATTTTTTGCCACTAAAGTGGCAGAAAATATTAAAGGAAAGCTGGATTTGGTTAGCGAATCGGACGATAAAGTGTTATATCACATGAGTTTTCCCAGAAATATTTTTTCTGAGGGAGATATGCTTGATGTAGATGGGAATTTATTGTGATATAGTCTTGACTTTGGTCCCTGATATATCTATTCAATAGTCAATATTTTTTCAGCATAATCAGGTAGAAACCACTGTAAAAAATCTCTTTAAAAGCACTTTTTTTAGGTATATACTCTGGATAAATCGATGAATTATGGCCTGGATATTTTTTTTAAATACCTGGTGAAATTATAAATAGTAGAACTATATTAAGTTTGGATATTTATCGATATATTTTTTTATAATGAATAAACCTTAATCGGCCCATTTGTGCCAGGAACTATATTATGTTCATATATTTTCCTTCTGCCTGCAAATGAAGGATAAAATAATTTTATTTAATACTTGAGTATAAGTTAAGAGGGATCCAATATGGTATTCAATGTGAGAAATACGATTTTGAACTTTTTCTTCGTTTAAGAAAGCTGTAAAAAAAACTATACACCTTCTTTTTCAAGATTAACAATCAATTAACAAACATTTAAAAAGATGTGAATAATTATCAGTTGGAATAAAAAATAAATAGAAATATTTTTTTGAATGAATTGTAGGTAAATTTTTGTACATTCAGCATATCATTAGCAAATAACCTTTAATCCTTTATCTCCATCAATCGAATTAGTAAAAATATAGGTGTTGCTTTTATTCTGATACTTTCCATTTTACCTTTATACTCCCAGGTTAATGGAATTATGGATAGTCTTCAAGGAGTCATCCTAAGCTACGAACATTCTTTTAATGCAGACTCTTTAGGGAAAGCCTATTACGCCCTAAGTATTGAATATCAAAACTCAGCTCAACTTGATGAAGCTATTCGGACACTTACTCTTGCTTCTTCTCTATCGACTTCCGACAAGATTTGTTTTGATATACATTCCAGACTAGGATCTTTTCATAGCCAACAGAGTCAATTTGTGGAAGCCCTTAAATATTTACTGATTGCAGAAAAAAAAGCTGTTTCCCTTCATGATACGCTGAAAATTGATAATAAATCTTGTCTGGCCCAACTATATGTAAACGTGGGAGATTATGAAAGTGCCAGTACCTACCAATATGAGGCTTTGTTACTAGCAGAGAAGATAGGAGATCCTAAACAGATCATACGGGGCTATTTTGGTTTGGGAAGAATTTATTGGTACATGAAAAATTTGGTTGAAGCATTGAATTTTGATCTTAAAGCGCTTGAATTAGCCCGAGAAATGGGCGATCCCAATAATTTATTTTTTGCTATCTCTGGGGTAGCTTCCTCTTATTCAGAAAGGGAGGAACTCTCAGAAGCCATTTTCTATGCTAAGGAAGCGATGAATTTGGCGGATTCAATCGAAAATGCCTCCTATCAGGCTTTTTCGTATGGCTTAGTAGGTGAGATTCTCAGAAAGCAGAAAAGCTTATCTGAAGCCAAAGCATATTTTGAAAGATCTATTGATAAATTTTATACGATCAACTCTCAATTTATGCTCGCAGATGTATATATGGGATATGGAAAATTATTATTTGAACAAGGTTTTCAGCATGTTGCCATAGATACATTACAAACTGCCCTCGATATGGCGAAAGACATTTCCTATCGAGCACTGGAAAAAGATCTATATGAAGAACTGGCTAAGTGCTATCGTCAGATGGGGCAATATTCTAAGGCATATGAAAGTGTGCAGTTACATCTTGCCCTTCAAGACAGTTTGTTAAATCAAGAATTATTGAGAAGAATTAAACAGCTGGAGACCCAATATTTACTCAACGGTCAAGATTGGCAAATCAAACAAATGAAAAGGAAGGAATATCGATTAAAATGGGTATTCGGTATTTCCTTGGTATTAATTTGTTTGGGGCTTCTCATCATATTTGTGAAACACGAGGAATTAAAGAAGTTCTTATACTCTTTAGGGAATTCAGAAAAGGGTGCTTCCTCTCTTCCTCAATCTCATACTGAATTAGTTACGGATTCTACTGTCAATACAGAGCCCATTACTAATGAATGGAGGGAAATGCTAGGACCTACTAAACAATTTTTTTCACCTTCCTCTTTAGATGAGCAATCCGTAGACTTCTCCTCGATCATTTTTGAAGCCTACAGGCTGTTGCCAGAGAACTTTCAGGTAAATATTAAATCGATTAGAATGCACGGCATTCCCAGAGTAAAACAAAACGGCAGTAAGATCTGCCACTTACTTAGCCGGCTTCTTACTTTTATCATAGAAAATGGTGCTGACAGTAATATTTTTATTGATGTTAATTTAGAAAAGGAAGCCGGTCAACCTTGCCTTCTTTATTTATTGGTTCAGTATGAACCTAGAAGTAGCCTCACGCATAGTAAACAAAGCCTTATACCTGAATTAGATGTAGAAAATAATCAACAGGAAAATTTAAACCTGTTCTTTGCTAAAAAAATTATAGAATCTTTAGATGGCAATTTTTTCCCTTTAACACATCTTGACCATCAATGGGAAATTGTATTTTCTCTACCTCGTCATAACTTTGAATAACACAATTCTTCAGCCTCCGTTGGTGTAGGGAACGATGATATTTTTTATCTTACCTGCTCAATGATATATATCATATGGCATGGAAGGAGATTTTGGCCTTGTTATATAAAGAGTTATTAGTAGAATGGAAGCTGAGATACGCATTTAACAGCTTGCTGTTGTATGTATGTAGTATGATAGTGGTTGTTTCTTTTGCCTATTTAGGAGTGGGAGAGATATCGAGTTTTACCTGGGTTATATTGTTTTGGTTACTGGTATTGTTTGCTTCAGTAAATGCTGTTGCTAAGAGCTTTATGTCCGAATCTCAAGGCCAGTCCATGTATCTTTACTCAATGGTAAATCCCTCTTCCATCATTATTGCCAAGATCATTTACAATTTTTTATTGTTGTTGTTATTGAGCTTTGTAACCTTTTTCCTATTTGCTACCCTAAATAGCATAGAAGTAATTGAAGAAGGCATGCTTATTGGGTTTATTTGTTTGGGGAGCATAGCAATTGCCAGTAATCTGACCTTGGTTTCAGCTATAGCTGCTAAAGCAGAAAATAGTGTCACCTTATTTGCCGTATTGGGATTTCCAGTGATCATTCCAGTATTATTAAGTCTGATTAAAGGAACCCAACTAGCCTTAGATAAGGAAATTGATCTATCTGATGGTATATGGAATAATGAAGTGTTTATTGAAAATGTTGTTTGGTTGGTGGGAATAAGTTTCGTGCTTTGGGTATCTTCTGTAATTTTATTTCCTTTTGTTTGGCGTAATTGAATCAAGAAATTCCGCTTAATTTTCGACCATTAGCTTTGATGGTTGTTTCTAACGGCGGAATGGAAGAATTGCCAAGTAAGGGATTGAAGTGAACTTTAGTGAAGGTTATAATTTGAGGAACAAATAAAATATATTGCAGTTTATATATGATCATAGGACGATATACATATGCTATATAATTGGAAGAATATATTGTACAGAAGTATTACAGTTGCATTGATATTATATGCCCTGGTTTATGGGCTTTATATCTCCTTACCTGAATTAGGCTCTCTGGAACAAAGTAGTAGAAATTTATTCTACCATGTACCTATGTGGATGGTAGTTATCGTAATGATGGCCATTTCAGTAGTGCAAAGTGTTCGCTTACTGAGGTTGACAGATCCTGATTATGAACATAATATTCCCATATTGGAAGTAGATGCCCGGGCAAGTGAAGCTGCAAGAGTGGGGGCTATGTTTATTGTTTTCGGATTATTGACTGGCAGTGTGTGGGGTAGGGTAGCGTGGAAAGAACATGAACCTGATTCTGATTTAAGTGTTTGGTGGACAAATGATCCTATATTAATCTGTGCACTCGTATCCCTATTAATTTATTTAGCCTATTTTTTATTGAGAAGTGCGATGTCGGATGTGGAGCAAAGGGCCAAAATTTCTGCTGTCTATAATATTTTTGCTTTTGCTACCCTTATTCCTCTATATTTTATCATTCCTAAATTATTGCCTGGATTGCATCCTACAGCAGATGGAAGTGATGCAGGAGGTGGATCATTTGTATTTACGAAAGGTCTGTCCAATCAATACAGGGCTATTCTCTATCCGGCTATGTTGGGATTTATTTTATTAGGATATTGGTTATATCATTTAAGGTCAAAGCTGGAAATTATTCGGGTTCAACTAAATGAAATTCTTGCAGATAAAGCATATTATTCCAATAAATAAATATGATACATCAATTATTAGGATTTCTGATCCAAATACAGCCTTCACAATCTATACTCTTGAGAAGCGAAAAGATCTTTTCAGTATTAGCAGTTCTCTTAATTATTTTTACAGGAATTCTGATATATCTCATCGTTCTCAACAGAAAAATAGTTCATCTTCACAAACAAATGGAAGACTTAAAAAAAGACAATAACTTTTAACAGTAGGAAGAAAACATGAAGCCAGGAAAAATTATTCTATTAGTCATTATTGCCTTGTTTCTTGTCATATTAGGCATAAACTTCTCTCAAAATGCGAGTATTTATGCGGATTTCCACACCGCTAAAAATACTGGGAGACAGGTTCACATAGTAGGGGAATGGGTAAACAGAGATCAGGCTGTTTACAGTCCAGAGCTAGATCTTTTTTCTTTTTATATGAAGGATTCTATGAATGTAGTAGAAAAAGTACACTATTATGATCCTAAGCCCATTAATTTTGAATCAGCAGAGAAGGTTGTCGTAATTGGGGGGTATGATGGAGGTGAGGCGTTTGTAGCAGAGAAGATCATTATGAAATGTCCTTCTAAATATGAAGAAACCGACATTACCGCTGGAGAGAAAATGTCATACGAATAGGGGTTAATCAAATTGTAAGTAACAGGTAATTATCATTCTTAGTATATGAACGACTTAATTGGAGGATATATAGGAGAAGGATTTGCTGCTCTGGCATTTGCGAGTGCAATAGTGGCTATGGTCAGCTTTTTTTGGGCAGATGCATCAGATGGTAAAGAGAAAACTGCCTGGGGAAAATTGGGGATCTATGCAATGTTGGGACATATTTTCAGCATTTTCGGAGTCATCGGAACCATTTTCTATCTTATTTACACACATCAATATCAATATCAATACGTCTGGGAACATTCCTCTAATGAACTGCCAGTGTATTATATTATTTCCTGTTTTTGGGAAGGACAGGAGGGAAGCTTTCTACTTTGGTGCTTCTGGCATTGTGTATTGAGCTTTTTTGTCATGAGAACTCAATATGCATACCGATATACTGTATTAGCGATCATGGCTTCGGTAGAAATTATTCTCAGTTCCATGATTTTAGGGATCTTTATTCCCGAATCATTAGTGAGCAAGTTTTATTTATTGATGACTTTATTGCCGATGGGATATTTCTCTTGGCGATTAATGAAAAACCCTCAATTATCCGGTACAGTAGGTGTGTTCTCGCTTGCTTCTATTTTTTTGGGAGGATTCTTTCTTTTGATGTATGCCAAAGGAAACCTGGGATTTGGAGAATTTTGGTCGTGGCAAACTGCTATTACCAGTATCGATGGAATAGCATTTACCTTGTATATATTATTCTGGTTAATTTATACTTTAAGTTTGACTGTATACATGGATGCCGTCAAAAAGCAGGGGAATTTTTTCATTTGGGATATCTTTGCGGCTTTATTGCTCATCATTATTGGTGCAGTAGCCATTTGGTTTGAGCAAGATATATGGAAAGTAGGTAGTACCCCTTTTCTCTCACTAAAAGATGCCTTCCCTAATAATGAGGCTTACCAGATAGACCCTGAATTTGTGCCACAAAACGGATCGGGCTTAAATCCTCTATTGCAAAACTATTGGATGGTCATACATCCTCCCACCTTATTTTTAGGATTTTCTTCAACCCTCATTCCGTTTGCTTTTGTGTTAGCTGCATTAATCAGAGGAAATTATACGAGTTGGATCAGATATACCTTGCCATGGACAACTTTTTCAGTCATGATTTTGGGAACAGGGATCATTATGGGAGGGTATTGGGCATACGAAACCTTAAATTTTGGCGGATACTGGAATTGGGATCCGGTGGAGAATGGGTCTTTGGTTCCCTGGTTGTGCGGAGTAGCGGCTATCCATGGGATGTTGATCTATCAAAAAAGTAAGCAATATCTCAGACTTGCTATGATTCTTATAGTAAGTACCTTTTTACTGGTACTTTATGCTACCTTCTTGACGCGTAGTGGAATTTTAGGAGATGGTTCTGTTCATGCGTTTACAGATTTGGGATTGGCTGGCCAACTTCTCATTTTGATTTTAGTATATCTTGTTAAAGTAATTGTATTGTTTGCCTTTAGGTGGAAAGATATTCCTCACAAAAATGAAGAGCTAAATTTGAACTCAGCTGAATTCTTTCTCTTTTTAGGAATCCTGGTTTTGTTATTCTCAAGTACACAAATTATTCTTTCCACCTCTTTGCCCGTTTTCAACGAGATTTTTGGGACTCAGTTAGCACCTCCAGTAAAAGTTCAATTGTACTATTATAAGTGGAATGTATGGTTTGCGATCGGCTTTGGGGTGCTCTCAGGAATTGCACAATTTTTTTGGTTTAAGCTCAAAAAGGGAAAATCCATCTCTGATGCATTATTCCGTCCATTTTTACTCACAACCATTTTAGGGGCGGGAATTATATTCTGGATTAAGTGGAGATTCGATCAATTTGCCTATGATGAATTCTACAGAGATTGGGTAGAAATAGGAGAATTGGCTGGGGGAATCACACGTATAGGCAACTATTTACAGTATATTGTTTTTTCTCTGGCTGATGAACTGCTTTTATTTTCTTCTCTATTTGTGATTTTGGCCAATGGAGATATTCTCATCTCAATGTTGCGGACCAGTACAAACCGATTGAAAGTAATGGGGGGAACATTGGCTCACATGGGATTTGGGTTGATGTTGTTGGGGATTTTATTTTCCTCCGGATATGAAGAAGTTGTTTCAAAAAATATTACTCCTGCAGAATTGGAAGCTTTTCCAGAGAAGGAACGAGTAGATAATATTCCACTATTAAAAAACAGACCTAGAAATATTGAGGGGTATCAGTTGATTTACAAGGGGAAAAGAGAGGCATTAAAACCTATAAAGGAGTTGGAAATTATTGAACAAAATGAAGTAGCCTTTAAATTGAAATTTAAGGATGCCAGAGGAGATGTCTATGGTATGGTACTTCCTAATCAACTATTTCGCCGCAAGGATTCCAGTGATATATCACATTTAGCACCTGTAGTGGATAAGTCTCAGGGAAAGCCAGATCAAGAAATAGTAGAAATAGATCTGGAATATACCAGGGATTTTTTGAATGATAATTTGGAGACGATAAAACCTCAGCAAATAAATAAGAGAACCTTGTATGAGGTGGAGTTTATTTCCACTAAGGATAGTGCTGATTCTTTCACTGTATTTCCAGAAGCTGAATTGAATGGTCAGGAAGGAATTATTGCCCATCCTTCGAGAAAAATTTACCTTGGGTATGACATTTATACCCACGTTTCCAGTACGCCGGCACCTGATGAGGATGAGCCTGAGTACAAATATTATGATGCTAATCTTCAAATGGGAGAAAAGTTTAATGTTGGGAACGTGGAATTGTTCATTGCGAGAATTGAAGACTTATCAAATAATGAGGAATTAAATGAATACCAGGTAGCTGCTGCTGCGAATATTTTGGCTATTTCCAGAGGAGACACCTTTTTCGCTCGACCTATTTATGTGATAGATAAGCAGAATAAACCGGGTATGATAGAGGATAAAATTGACGAATTACACCTTGCGCTAGCTTTTGTAGGTGTTGATCCCGAACAAGGGGTAATCAGAATCCAAGTACAACAGCAAGTTAATGCCCAGCAGGACTATATCGTAATAAAAGCAATTCGGAAACCTTTAATCAATCTTCTCTGGTTGGGGACATTTTTGTTGACCTTTGGATTTTCATTATCAATTTATCGAAGAATCATAGAAAATAAACGTAAATAGTAGGGTAAGGGGTTGCTTGGATGGTTGCCTATGTGGATAAAAATAGCTGTGTTAAATTTGCTTAACTCGGGTATTATGTTATATTTATTAATGCACACCTAAAATAAACATAGTATTATGACGCTAACATTCAATCAGCTTCGTAATTTGAAAGACAGGCTCCCTGAAGGAAGCATTCGTCGGATGGCCTCGGAATTTAATGTATCCGTCGAAACCATCCGTAACTATTTCGGCGGAGCAAATTTTAAGAGAGGAGAATCCATGGGTATCCACATTGAACCCGGACCAGGTGGAGGGTTAGTCCACTTAGATGATCCTACCATTTATCATCGAGCTTGCGAGCTTATTATAAGACAAAGGTACCACTCTTAGCTACTTTGATTGTCTTTACCTCACAACACAAAAAAATGAAAGGGATATACAATATCATGTATATCCCTTTTTTTCTAATAGTCAATAAGTTAAGTTTCTATTCCTTTTATTTGAGCTTCAACTTTTTCTATTAATAATTCAAAGGTTTCATCAATGTGATGTGCGAGATACTCTGCATCAAATCTTACATCCTGAGTTAATAATCTGATAGCCTGAAAGTAATTTGAAAGGTCTTTTTGATCCATAGCTAATAAAGATCCTACCAGTTTATGTCTTACATCTTTGAGAATTGGCAGATCTTTGTTATGTAGTGCAGGTATCAGGAGCTCCTTATTTGTTTGGAATTCCCTTAGCATGATGCGCAATAATGTTTCGTAATCATCGAGATCGTCTGAAAAATTATTCAATAAAGGTTCGAAGTTTATTTCAGGTCTCCATGAGATAATTTTTTTACAAAACTGCATGGTGTAAGTAAACACCTTTTGCTCTATGATGGATGGGGTAGCTGGTTTAATAATATAATCGTTCATTTTAGCCTCCACATATCTTTCATCATTGGGTATAGTTATAGATGCTGTTAGCGCAATGATGGGTAAGTGTTTAAAGTAGGGAGTTGTATAATTTCGGATTTTTTGAGTGGTTTCGTATCCGTCCATTCCCGGCATCATGATATCCATAAATATCATGTCATAATCCTTTGTGACGACTTTTTGTAAGGCTTCGTATCCATTTTCAGCGATGTCTATTCTCCAACCTCTTGATTTTGCCAACATTTGTAGATATCGCCTGTTGGCTTCCACATCCTCTACATATAGGATTCTCACTCCTTTTATTGCATGATACATCTCTTTCTGAATAGGTGGTATTGGAATAGGGTCAATATCGGAATGAGTTAATTCCTCAAAACAAATATCCATAGGAAGATGAAGATGGAAAGTTGATCCTTGCTCAGGTTCACTTTCAACTGTTATTTGTCCTCCCATGGCCTGAATTATTTCTTTGGTAATACTTAATCCCAGGCCAGAGCCATCATAATTTCGGGAAGCGTTATCTTCCGCCTGAGTAAAAGGAAGAAAAATTTTCTCCTGTATCTCTTTGGGTATGCCTATGCCAGTGTCAGATATAGATATGTGTATGTTCAGTTTATCTTCTCTGTTAGTGGAATTCATAACTTCCAGAGATACCTGTATATACCCCTGGTGGGTAAATTTAATGGCATTTTTTAATAGATTTCTAATGATCTCTTTTAATCTATTAGGATCGCCATAGGTCAATGGTGGATTTGTATCTGGTAGGGTTAACAATAGGGATAGGTTTTTGTGTTGCGCTTTAGGCAAGTATTCCAGCGTGATCTCTCGTAGGATATTTGGAAAATAAACAGGCTTCTTCTCTAAGGATAATTCGGATCTGATGCACTTAGCGAAATCAAGGACATTGTCCACCAGCGAAAGTAATGAATACGAGGATTCTTGTAGAATATCGATAGAATTATGGATATCTTGTATTTCCTGAACCTCTTTCAGAAGATGTACCATACCTATAATCCCATTGATCGGTGTTCTGATTTCATGACTGATAAGAGAAACAAACTTTTTTTGTTGGGCTATAGCAGCTTCTTTTTCAATAGCTAAACTATATCTCAAAGAAAATAATTTGGTCATATCGTGAACCATCCATATAAACTTATGAGATACTTGTTGATTCTGTTGTATAATTTTTAACTGCTCCTTCTTACCATAAAGAAGTTTTGTATGCTCACTACTAATCAGTCTAAATAAGACCGGTTGGTGATCTGGAGTATCAGACGGATAATCAAATGACAAAAATCCTGATTGTCGTACAAGACGAATATCCTCGGGATGAATATATGGGAATAAATCGTGGGGAGAGTGTATGATCCTATCTTCTGATATATTAAATATTTCTGCTAATGAGGCAGAATACTCAAATTGTTCAATTGTCTGATCCCATGAAAAATATCCAATTTGTATATCATAATCATGAGACTTATCTCCATAAAAGGGTTTCGATAAGGGAAGCTCTGAGGGCAGCAAATTATTAAATATTTCACTAGTCAGCGTATGAAAATACTCCATGTTGGGATTGATCATATGAGTGTTCTTAAGGTAAAATGTATATAGAACTCCTCCTTTAATATGAGTACATTCCTTTTATTTAATCCAATAGCAGAATTTAAGGCTATATCATGAATGCATTATCAAAAAAAAAATTACGGTAATCCCTGAGTAGAACACGAGCGTTAATATCAAAAACAAATATTTACGTGAGAAAAAACGGACAGCACTTTATCTTCAAATTAGCAAGCAAGACAGAAATTTCTATAGAGAATTACTTATTATAACTGGTATAGTTACGTAGTGTTTTCTCTCTAGCAAGGGAGATAAGCGAATAATGGTTATTTCGAATAATTAAATTAATTATGAAATTATTTATAAATATATAGAATTAGTCCTTAAAAATTTAATCTAATGAAGGACAGTTAAAACATGCAGTTTAATAATTTACATATAATATTTAATAAGTATTATATGTAAATCGAATTAGTTGTTTAAATATTGTGCTTTAGTAAACGATATAGGTATTTGTACATATATTGTTCAGGATATTTATGGACCCTACTGTCTTACTGCTTCATCAAGAGATATGAGACAACTTTTTAGGAGTTGCCTCACTTATCTATGTAAAACTTTTTAGTATGATATCCAGGCGAAATTAAGTAAGTACACGTGCCATTTTAGGATCAAAATTCCAATTTAGTATGCGACAGTAATCATATTCCTCAGGATTATCCAAATATTCCTTAGCACCTTCGAGATCCAAGGGAGTAATTACGTGTAGATCACTTAGAACCATCTGGGCTAATTCAGAATCGATATTTACTAATCGAGGAGGTATTTTTCCTGTACTGGGATCTTCTACATCTTTCAAGAAAACTGGCATGATAACACTTTGGGAATCCGCAGAGACGATACAACCTGTATGGCCTTGACGAAAAAGTTTGTGGACTCCCATACCAAGTAGGGTACAATAGGTAAGATCATAAGCAACAGGATCTATGGTACGTAATTCATATCCAAGTTCTACCGGACGGCTTTTTATTCCCAGTCCTAATTCTTTTAATTTTCTTTGAGTTAACACGTTAAAAATATGTGCTTTGCTCACATTTCCTAACTCAGGATGCCCGTGATCATCATAGGTAAAGTCAATCCCTGAGTTTCTTATTTCATCATCACTTAATGAGTGAAATATCCCTTCACTAAGAATAGCTACTCCATGTTCTATTCCGTCCATTTTACGCTTTACCATAGAAGAGATCACAAGTTTAACGACCTTTTCAAAAGTAATCTCTGTCTTATTAAACATTTCTGGTATGACGATGATGGGAAAGTGACAACTCAACCCTATTTCAAAGGCCAGATGTCCGGCAGATCTACCCATTGAAGAAATAACAAACCAGTTACCACTCGTACGGGCATCTTCATAAATGACACTTCCTAATTTGACGCCTTGATCCTTTGCAGAGTTAAAACCAAAAGTTGGCATGCCATCTGGCAGAGGAAGGTCATTGTCAATGGTTTTGGGGACATGAATATTTTGAATATCAATGTTATTGGATACCAAATACTTTGTGAGTCGATTAGCAGTACTGGCCGTATCGTCCCCTCCTATGGTCACCAATAATTTGACGTTGTGTTCCTTAAAAAATTCTCCTGTGAACTCATGATCTTTAGGCTTTGACCGGCTCATTCTTAATGCAGATCCACCTCTGTTAAAAATCCTATCTGCAAAAGTAAAGTCAATATCCACTGTATGAGCTTTTCCATTAAACAAATTTTTATATCCGTCATGAATACCAATAACCCGATATCCATCTTTTAAAAAAATTTTAGAAATGGTACTGGTTACCGTATTTATCCCGGGAGCTGGCCCTCCGGCAGCAAGAATTGCGATAGATTCCTTCATAAGTGCATAAAGTATTTGAGATTAAACTGACTCTGATAAAGCTAAATTGTGAAATGCTGAACAAATTGTTGTAATTTTTTTCAATATAATAAACCACACAGGGATTAGAACCATTATTTTAGCTGTATTAATGATTTACTATGAATCTTGACGAATTAGAACTCACTAGAGCCAGAGAATCTCGCGCTGCTATTGAACGTTTATATATAGAAATGAGACACCTGGTGAACCACGGATCTATGAAGCAGCTAGGTTTGCCGGGAGAAGTTATTACTGATGCACTTAAAACCTTAAGGCCAGAAATTTATGGGGATTTAACAGATCCTGACAGAGTAGAATTGGACGGATTAGTGTATGTAATTGATCGATTACCAAAGGGAATCGAAGAAGTCCGATTTATAAAATTGATTTCCGAAGAAGGATTTGCTGAATCCGATTTTGAAGTCATCGTTCCAAAAAGCAGAAGGCGGAATTGTTTTAGGATTGATAAAGATCGAATGTATATAGAGGTTACCCGAGGTAGGAGTGATGTGTATGATATATTGACCCATCTAACCTTTATGTATATAGAGGCTAGAAAAATTAAGGATCATGTGTTAGATGAGTTGGGAAATTACACACCTGAATGGTTGGAGCTGGAGCAAATTATACAGAATAATATTGCCATCACTGATAAAAACTGCGAAGTAGCGCTTACTTATTTAAGTTCCATTTTAGGTCAAACATTTCACGCTACTCAAAATGCGTATAAAAGGCTGAATGAGTATAAAAATAAAAACAATGGACTCTTTCACGTGGTCTACTTTCTGGGCAAAATATCTATCGAGGAAGAGGTGGAACAAAAAGGTAGAGAAATTACCTTCTCTCCAGCCCTCAGAGGTAGGATGGGCCATCACATTTATGGTGAAAGATGGGCACAGCATATAAAGCATCAATTGCGGGAGCAAAATCTGTTGGGAAGACCGATCCATATTATAAGTGCCAATATGCACAGCACAATGAATACCCTATATGCCTGGCCAGCTCTAGAAGAGAAGTGGACAAAAAATAAAAGATTGGTCGAGGTAGCTTTACTGCTGGCTAAACCTGAAAATCGATCATTACGGAAGATCGTAGAAAAATATGCGCTCGCAAACGGAATGTATGATATTCCCTCCGATTCAAATACTCATATTTCTGTCCAGGTGTTTGATACTGCTCAATTACCAATAAATTTACTTTGCCCTGAACTCAAAATATCCAAGCAGTATATCAAAATGGAGCAACCTATCATTATCGTCATGGATTATGCTTTTGGAGAGCAGGCGTTCGAGAGTATGGACGAACTGTTAAAACCTTACAAATCCAAAGATTCAGAGTTTCCAATGCCAGTACATTCTATTTCCATGATGGGTAAAGCGGGTATTCTGGCTGGAGGTAAAGGAGATATTATGGTCCCTACTGCCCATATTTTTGAAGGTACTGCCGATAATTATCCTATTAACAACGATTTCAGACCTGAAGACTTTGATGAATTTAAAGGTGATGTATATGAGGGGCCTATGATTACAGTATTGGGCACTTCATTGCAAAACAGAGATGTGTTGGAATACTTTTTAAATTCCAGTTGGAATGCTATCGGATTAGAGATGGAGGGAGCCCATTATCAAAAAGCTATTCAGGCTCAGGCGAAGATCAGGAAGAATATTCGAGAAGATGTTATCCTTAGATACGCTTACTATGCCTCTGATAATCCACTGATTACAGGTAGTACTTTAGCTTCCGGGAGTCTAGGAGAAATAGGGGTAATGCCTACCTACACTATCACCCTCCAAATACTCAATAAAATATTGACCACATTGCCCAAAGGAGTATCTGAGGAGAATAGTGAATTAAATGCAACAACAATGTAATAAGCTTGATATTGATACAAAATTATTAATTATACAATTTATGTAATAAGTAGAGGCAATTTTAGCACGGAGAGTTATTTTATTAAATAAATATTTCTTAATATGTATTATATGTAAAGGGAATAATATCTCCGGTTAGATGAAGCAACAATCTCGTTTATCCCCCATAGTTTCTCAGGTATTAAAAATACATCCCACTGTCAAAGTGGCTGTAGGATTAACTGCTCTTTACTTAGGTTTATTATTTGTCCCCATGATGATAGGAAATTATCCCCCTCAAGGCTTAGAAGTTGGTCTGTTTTATAAAGATACTCCATTTTCGTCTGTCTTAAAAAAGGGATTGGGGGAGAATAAGCCATGTTTTGTGAAGTTTTATGCTAAATACTGCTATCCTTGTGATCTATTGGACAAGGAAATATTATCTGATCCTCAATTGGTTAGGAAATTACAAAAAGACTACGCCCTATATAAAATAGATGGGTTGTCCTATGCCACAGGAGGATTGGATTTAGCTAAGCAATATAACATTCAGGAATATCCAACGATATTAATCACCGACAGCGAAGGAGAAGAAATTTCCAGAATTTCCTACCCTGTCACGCTGAAAAAACTCAAAAATTGTATTATGCGCTCCGACTTCGAGGTGGATTTTACTGTTAGCGAAAAGGATGAACGTACTCAATATGGACTATATGTGAAATCAGCGAAAAGTTTGGGCCAGGCCAGATATTTAGCAGACCAGGAAACGCATCTTTGGGATTATGGAGTGTGGATCTATCCAAAAGATGTATATCAATACGATATAGTTATAGGTGCATTTACTAATAGAAAAGATGCTGAATTATCTGCAAATGTTGTTCGAGAATGGGAGGGGAAAGAAATGTTCGTAGTAGAGCTAAATAGAAAGCCTGTAGAATATGTAATTCCCGGATTAAAAAAACCTGAAGTATCGAAAATTCCCAGTACGAATCTTATAGATAGCCTTTCAGTAACACATTGATTTGTAAACAGGTGATGATGATGAAAAAGTTCAAGCAGATAATTAAAAATATGGTTACAGCAAAATCGATGGAACTGTCAAAATCGAAACATTTTTAGTTGAAGGTACGCACTTCCACCTGAGGTATTTGAAAACATGTTTCCTACCTGAACCCAAACTGGCAGGGGAGATCTTTTTTCAATATCCAATTCCAATCGACATAAAAAGGTATAACCAGTAGGATTTTCTCTGGCATATTCAGGTAAAATATTCAATCGTTGTATCCCACCAGTACTATTATTTCCTTGAACCCTGAATAACGGAGGAGAAGTAATAAAATGTAATGAGTCTGTGCTATTAACTTTCAGCTGATCAGCTTCTTGGACAGTAGAATGGCTAGGGATTAAAGATAGCGTTAGGGTAGAAGAAGAGATTTGTGAGTGTTGAGAGAATATAGTAAACGGAAGAAAAATCGTACCAATGAGTAAAATACCCCAACTTTTCATAGAATTTATGTATGCGATATAGTGAATAATAGGAATAACGCAGGAATAAAATAAAAGATTCATATTCGCCAATTGATCCCTTAAAAAAGAAAAAAGCATAAGGATAAAATAACCTATCCTTATGCTTTTTGAGAAAAAATATACATCCTGAATAGACTACATAGCTTCCCAGTCTGACAATAAATCTTTATTGATTTTAACGTAATCAGCATTTTTATTTTCTTCCGCTAGCTGCATAGCTTTTTTGGAGATTTCAATGGCATCTTCTCTTTTTCCTGCTTTATCCATGATTCTGGCTTTTTGAGTTAATACCCAAAATTTATCATCTCCTGATTTGTTAATCCATTCTACAGCTTTGTTGATATCCTTATCATTGTTAAAATAATACATAGCAGCCTGAAAATAGAAATTCTCATTAGGGCCATTTAAGGTATTATCGATCATAGCCATCACCTTGGTGTCAACATCAGTAGTTACAGATATTGGAACGATGGTTTTCTCCCAGGCTAACAATAACTTTGCTGAAGCATCTTTAATTTCATCCATTGTAATCGTAAAGGTTTCCATCATTACTGGAACTTCTTCAGAAGCAACAGTAAAACGCAATACCTCTTTTGACTCATCATATTTAGCTACATTCCCTCCTAATGCAAGATCACTGTATAACATAATTGTCCACTCAGATTCCCCTGGAATAGAATATAGGGCATAAGTTCCGGCTTTAACCTCATTTCCCTCTAAGGTTACATCATCGGAAAAAGTGATTTTCGTGGAAGCATTAGCTCCTGTGCGCCAGATTTTACCAAAAGGTACAAGGTCACCCATAACCTTTCTGCCTTTAGCCCCTGGACGAGAATAATCAATGGTTACTTTTCCTAAGCCAAATTCCTGGATTACTTTACTGGATGGGCTTGGAGCAGGAGTATTTAGTTGGCTATAACCATGTTGCATCATGAAAGTAAGTGCCAACAAAAATGAAAAGATGAATGAAAGTTGCTTGTTCATAAGGTTATACAATTAAATAAGTTAGTTTGGCAATATGATTTTGGCGCAAATGTAATATTTCATTTACGGATATAAAAGAAATGTATTTAATCAATTTAGAGACTTATGCTGGCAGCTTTATTTAATTTTTCCCAATACCATTTATAGAAGGGATGAAATTTACTAGAAGGTAAATTGGCCTGAAGAATAGTATCTGTCCATTGCTGGATTAATTCCCGATGTTTTCGTTGGTAAAAGTAGGTGATATGGTCAAATTCTTCTTCTGTGGTGTAGTTGTTAGTGAATTTTTTTACATCTCTCAACCACTCATCCTGATTTTCCATAATTTCCTCCCTGATGATGGAATATCCCTCTGTATAGTTTTTGAGAACCATTCTATACAGTTTCTCATGTTTCCACCATAGTGTTTCGTCTGCCTGAGGTCCGGGTTCTTGCCATTCATTTTTCATTAATGCCGTCCCATCTAAATATATAGGTTTAAAAATCGATAGCTCGGGAGCGGAAGTTCCAGTCACCCAAATATTAGGCCTTTCATCTGGACGTAGTTCTACAATCATGGAACCCGTCGTTTGCCATCTGGACAATAAGCCATCCGCCTGAAGACTTACAGCGAAAGGACCATCTGATGCGGGATCATATCTATCTCTATTGACATCTTTCCCCTTCAACAGCAAAATAGCCTTGGATATATCCAATTTTTGCTCATATTTTTTTGCCTCATCAAACAGCCATTGCCTTCTTCTTTTACTAATACTCACACCTGGATGCCATTTAGGACTATAAATTTTTTCAAAACTAAATTTCTGTTTTAGCCCTATCCACCCTTTACTTCTCGCATATTCGATTAGGGTATCGCTGGAATATTCGTATTTATCTTTAATTGTTAAGTGATTAGTAAGAGCATAAAATCCTTTTACGCTTTTGGCTACCCACTCCCTTCCAGCAGTTTCCACCAGAAAAGCTTCATGGGCATCTAAAATGATGAAGCTATTATGATAATAAGCATTTCTTCGCTGGTAACCTGCATAGGAGTCCTGACCAAATTGCTCGATAAAATAAGTCAACTGTTCGAGCGCATCTTCAGCAGAAGTACTTCTCTCTAATGTAAGTCTGACAATATCCAGTCCGGTAAGTCCTTTATTATCTCTATTAAAAGAAACTCTCGTTTTAATGACTTCATTCCCAACCACTACCCCATATTCGTTGATCCCCATTTCTGCTCCCCAACTATGAAAAGGCTTACATAGGATCATTCCAAACGTCTCCGGCACCTGAGGAATGGTGATATGAGTAGTTGGGGTATGAGAGGCAAAATGTTCTTTACTGGGAATTCTGATCACACTTTGGGCTTCATTAGGTTCCCTGTAGGAATTTTTGGCATAAACAAAACTTCCAGATCCTGTTACATATGGGGTTGCGAGGAATGAAGCGCACATACAACTTATTTAATACACAAAATTACATAAATTCTGCAAATACTTCAGGAAACATAATTGTATAAGTCTTTCTATGGCTGGAGTAGATAGATAACTGATAATAATTAGCGTTTTGTCAGTTTAGAATAAGGCCTTTTTACTATAATTGTGTATAATAACTAAAAAATATAACAGAAAGAATTCCGACGACGTAGAGAGGGTCATTTCCTATGAAAAAAATTTTAATTGCTGCCATTTCTAACAACAATGTCCTGGGGAAGGAAGGGGGATTAGTGTGGGATATGCCTGCCGACAGAGATTTTTTAATAAATGTGATCAAAGATCAGGTATTGATCATGGGAAGAAAATCATATGAAGAAAATGTGGAGACAGACTTTTTCCCCGGTAGCAAACATATTATCATTACTAGAAATGAGAATTACAAAACGGATCACATAGTAGTAAATAATGTTATCCAGGCTTATGAAATAGCCAGTAAGTTTGTCGTTGATAAGGTATATGTGTTAGGAGGGGGAAGAATTTATGAACAAACCATTTCTGATGCAGATGAACTGGTAATCACCCATATCGATGCAGAATTTGAAGGAGATACCTTCTTCCCAAAGATTGATGATAGGATATGGAGAGTAGCTAGCCGCGAATCGCATGAAGCAGATGAATTAAATCCATATCCATATACCTTTACGATTTACTTGAGAAAATAGGATATGAGAAATACATGGAATTTAAATCTTCTTCCCTTGTGCTCGCATTTCCTTCACTACAGTGGTGATTCCCTTTTTATTAATCGTTCTAAGGGTAGAAGCAGCAATTTTAAGGGTAATCCATCTGTCTTCCTCAGGAAGATAGAATCGCTTCTTAATAAGGTTAGGATAGAATTTTCTTTTAACCTTATTATTTGATTTTGATACATGATTCCCTGACATGGGTCTTTTCCCTGTCACATCACAAACTCTGGCCATAATCTTTTAACTTATTTTGGAGTGCAAAATTGGCGATAATGTTTGACAATCCCAATAAATATGGGAAACATTTTTCAGTCTATGAGCTTCCAGGGAAAATATCGCGAAATAAATTTTTATATCGTGAATTTAGTTTTCTATATTCACCGATCTAATCGACTTAACCATTAATTCCATGAAGGGTCGGCTTATTAGTCTATGCTTAGTTATTTTTTTCCTTTCTCCTCTAACCGCTCAAGAATCTCGAATATCAGCCGAGACTTCTATTGAAGGTGAAGAAATCAATTATATTTCCCAAAGATTAGATCAATTAGAAGATACTAAAGCGTTTGGCAAGACAAGGTCCAGCGTTTATGATACCCTTATATATAATACTCATCAATTTCGCCCTGATGAAGTACCTACCTATAGTTCAGAGGTGGTAAAGCAACGCTTAAGGGATCTTCCGGCTATTATTTCTCTTGATTACAACCATTATGTCCAGAATTACATAGATCTGTATACCCTTAGGAGAAGAGACCAAATGTCGAGAATGTTGGGAATTTCCAAGGTATATTTTCCCATCTTCGAAGAGGAATTAGACAAAGCTGGACTCCCTTTAGAGCTAAAATATCTCCCCATTGTGGAAAGCGCTTTAAATCCTCAGGCCAGATCACGAGCTGGCGCAGTAGGTTTATGGCAATTTATGCTTTGGACAGCAAAAAGTTACGGATTAAAAATTAATTCCTTTGTAGATGAGCGGAAAGATCCATATAAGTCTACCAAAGCGGCCATTGCTTATTTACAAGATGCCTATGACGAATTTGGAGATTGGTTATTAGCCATTGCCGCTTATAATTGCGGAAGAGGAAACGTCCGGAAGGCAATTCTTAGATCGGGAGGATTGAAGAACTTCTGGGAAATCAGAAGATATTTACCTAGGGAAACAAGGGGATACGTTCCGGGCTTCATTGCTGCCACCTATAGCTTTGAATATGCTTCGGAACATAATTTATATCCCGTATACGTCGACCTTGATTTAGAGCAGGATACCATTCATATCAAAAGAATGGAAATTAGTCTGGCTAATATTGCTGATATGACACACACAGACCTGTCATTGTTAACAAGATTGAATCCAGCACTTAAATATGGAAGGATTCCTTATATGGGAGATGTTTATGTACTAAATGCTCCAGCTAATGTGGGAGAATATTTTGCCAGATATGGAAATAACATCAAATCGAGGTACGGCAACAAACGCCAAACTAATGCTCGTTCATCCCATGGAAGCAAAAGAAGTAATTCTTCCCAAACGACAGCAGTCCATCAATCCTCAGCGAGAAAAACGCCACCGGGAAAACCTACCTATTATATCGTCAAATCAGGTGATGTTGTTGGATCTATAGCGGAAAAATATCAGGTATCGGCTAGACAAGTGGCCTATTGGAACAATCTGCGAAACTACAGAATTAAAGTAGGGCAAAAATTAGTTTTATATACAAATGGGAAACAACTTCTACCTTCTACTGATGAATCTATCGCAAAGCGTACATATGAAAAAGGAGTAAATAATCATATGTATTACACGATTCAAAAAGGAGATACTTTATGGGATATAGCTAGAAGACATGATGATATTAATGTCAGTCAGATTCTGGCGTTAAATCCTGGTCTAAAGGCAGGTGATTTAGACGTTGGACAAAAAATAAGACTCAGATAATCAAAAATATCTCAGCGCCCAAACAAGTAGTAATCCCCATCCTACGATCAGTACCGTACCACCAATAGGTGTGATAATACCTACATTAATATTACTGGTAGTCAGGATGTAAATGGACCCGGAGAAAAGAAGGGTTCCAACGGTCATACAGATAATTGCCGGGAAAATGAATCTGTGTGGAAAGGACTTACCGATAATTCCCAGCAATATCAACATTATAGCGTGGTACATTTGGAACCGAACAGCTGTCTCAAATGCATCCATCAAACCTGGAGATAAAACCTCCTTGAGAGCATGAGCCCCCATAGCTCCTGCTACGACCCCACTAAGACCTAGAAATGCACCACTGATAAATGCCCATCTGATTGAATTTCCCATGGTAAGCTGTAGCTTGAATTATTGATTGAAAAAACTTTACCCACAAGCTTCGTATATGAATAGAGCTTTTTTTATCTTATGTAATGAATGAAAAGTTACTATGAGAATACATTATAACGCACCTATTGTTCTTAATTATACATTATTAAGCGCTTTGATCCTACTGCTGGATACTTTTTTACCTATCCCCAGCCCTTACGGAAGAGGATTAATGGACTATTTTACCGTTTTTCCTGTTTGGGAATGGACAGATCCCTTTTGGTATCCTCGATTCTTCACCCATATCATCGGGCATAGTAACTGGGAACATTTAGCCAGTAATTTTACCCTGATATTATTGTTAGGCCCTATTCTGGAAGAAAAATATGGTTCTACCCAGTTGCTCATCATGATTTTGTTTACTGCATTGGTTACAGGACTTTTACAAGTTATATTTTTTGACTCCGCTCTACTGGGAGCAAGTGGAGTAGTATTTATGATGATTCTTCTTGCCTCATTTGCGAATGCGCGGGCGGGACATATTCCCCTCACCTTTATCTTGGTAGTTATTTTGTTTTTAGGGAAAGAAGTTGTCCAACTATTGGATAACGATCAGATTAGCCAGTTTACGCATATCATAGGAGGAATTTGTGGAGCAATGTTTGGTTTCGCTCTAGTTAGTGGGGATCAGCACAGAGACAATAAACCCCTGCCGAAGGTAGGATCTCATCCAAAAATAAAACCTCAATCAGCTAAACGAAGGAGCTAAAGGGTTCACTTGTTTAAGGTAATTACCTGATTATCAGCAATAGCATAAATTCGGTCCTTTTTTTTGGGTAGAACAATATACAATCCCGTAAACTTCCCAAATGCTGGTAAAATCGCTTGATGATCATTAAAATGAAAACAAGGTAAATGGAGCTTTTGCCTTCCAGATCCTCTTAATTGTACTCCGGGATGGATATGCCCACTTACTGCATATAAGCCATCGGGAATTTGTGATCTCTCTAAAACGGGTTCATGAATAAAACAGAAAGGATCTATGGACAGAAAATTTGTATAAACTTCCATCCCTAGTTGCTGGTATCTTTCTAATCTCAGAATATCGTGATTTCCAAGAATAAGTGAAA
This sequence comes from Bacteroidia bacterium, assembly GCA_965262565.1. Taxonomy (GTDB): domain Bacteria; phylum Bacteroidota; class Bacteroidia; order J057; family J057; genus CBDHFQ01. Next base: position 251,051 of record CBDHFQ010000007.1, on the reverse strand, counting down.
TCTGTGTGTGCAAGGAATCGCTAATTTCCTTAATACAAGTTGCCAGCGATTCCCATTCTTTATTATACGTGCTATGAAAAAGATCTCCAAGGATGAGAATGCGATCAGGACGAAACCTATAACTCAACGTTTTGAGCTTAGCCAAATCATGCCTGGTTAATTCGCCCGAGATAGGGATGCCGCTCTTGCGAAAATGGCCCGCCTTGCCTATATGTAAATCTGAAAATATAAGCGCATTAGCTTCTTCCCAATACACAGCTTTTTGAGGGAGAAGATACCATGTCTGCTCTTGTAAATGAATTTTAGTGTAGGACTGAACTGATAACATAAAGGTCAATATTCCGCACCAGCTTGTCGTTCTAACTGGACCTGCATTTTAGCTATTCTGTCCACTAATTTCTCAGAACTTAACTTCTCACGCAAGCGATCGACCATAATTGGGAAGCAAAAAGGAGTAAATTTTTTGGGATGTTGTAAAACGACGTGTTGCTGATCGAGTCGATGTAGTACCTCTTTTAATCTATTTCCATCTATATGATAGTCTAATACTTCTCTATAGGCTTGTTCCAGCAGCAAATTATGTGTGTCATATTCTTTAAATACTTTAAAAAGTAGATTGGTAGAAGCCTGAAGGTGTCGAAATGCCAATTGCTTTCCCGGATAGCCCTGGAATGTCAATCCACTTATTACAGAGATTTCCCTAAATCTCCTTCTGGCCATTTCAGTTCTGTTAATGCTTTGAGTAATATCATCTGAAAGTTGGTTGGTGGAAAAAAGGTGATTTTCCAGAGCTTCTTCTATGGGTATTTCCTGATCAGAGAGCAATTCAAAGCCATAATCATTCATAGCAATAGAAAATGATATAGGCGTCATTTGGGATATGCGGTAAGCTGTAAGTGCTCCCAGGAATTCATGTATAACTCTCCCTTCAAAGGGATATATAAATAGATGATGGCCCTCTCTGCTATGTATGGATTCAATAAGGCATTCTTCCTGATGGGGAATAGCGGACCATCTTGCTTGTAGATCTAACATAGGGATGATCGTTGAAAGCTCTACATCTTGTATTTGCTGGTTGAGATAGCTTTCGATTTTTGCTCTAAGTAGCATGGAAATCTGGGAGCTAAGTTGCATCCGGCTTCCCATCCATCGCGGGACTACCCCGGTTTTCTTCTTGGACTTTTTTACAAGGGCCTCCATATTCCGAATGCGAATGAGTTCCAGATTCCTTCCCCCGAACCAAAAGGTATCTCCTGGTTTTACCTGGGAAATAAAACTTTCTTCTACCGTTCCGATGCGCTTTCCTCCCATAAATTTCACATGGAGGGTAGCATCTCCTACGATCGTTCCTATGGACAATCTCACCTGCCTTGCTATTTTCCTATCGGTAATCACATATTTACCATCCTCTTCAATCTCTACCTTTTTATATTCCTCATAAGCCGAAAGTGAACTTCCTCCTGTAGTAATAAACTCCAGCACCCACTGGAACTCCTCAGGCCTGAGATGTTGAAAAGCATAAGAAGTAATCACTTCATCATAAAGATCCTCGGGATAAAATCCTCCCGAAACGGCTAATACAAGGGCATATTGAATGAGTACATCAATGGGTTTGATGATGGGAATCCGGGATTCTATGACTTTATCTGAGACAGCTTGTCTGATAGCTGCAGCTTCTACTAATTCTAAGGAGTGAGTAGGAACAAAATACATGTTACTGATTTCTCCTGGCCTATGACCACTTCTGCCGGCACGCTGGATAAAGCGAGCAACTCCTTTAGGGCCACCCACTTGAATAACTGTATCTACAGGCCTGAAATCTACTCCCAGATCCAGGCTGGAAGTGCAAACCACAATCTTTAGCTTCCCTTCATGAAGAGCTTCTTCTACCCAGTGTCTCATTTCTGAAGAAATAGATCCATGATGCATAGCCATGATCCCTGCAAGTTCTGGGGCTTCCTGTAGCAATCCTCTATACCATAATTCTGCTTGCGCTCTGGTATTAGTGAAAAGTAATGTACTAGTACTTTTTTCTATGATAGGCAAAACCTTATATATCATATTAGTGCCCAGATGCCCGGCCCAGGGAAATTTTTCAATTTCATCAGGCAGGACAGATTCTATTTCGATCTGTTTGGGAATGCGGGAACGAACGATCGTATGAGGTCGCTCTTTATAATCATTTCCCAATAGGGTTTGGATCGCCTCTTCCATATTCCCAATGGTAGCTGAAATACCCCAGATCTTTAGATTGGGATTGAATTGTCTTAGACGAGAAATACAAAGTTCTACCTGCACTCCTCTCTTGGTCCCAATTAATTCGTGCCACTCATCTATTATAATAGCCTGGATATGCCTGAATATCCGATGGTGTTGTTTATTTGCAAACAGCACATGCATACTTTCGGGAGTGGTTACCAGCCCTTGAGGCATGGATCTCAATTGTTGATTTTTTATACTGGAAGAAGTATCTCCTGTTCGGGTTTGAACTTCCCAGGGAACATCCATTTCATAGCAGGCTTGTTGAGTAGCTCTTACTATATCTTTAGCTAAGGCTCTGAGAGGGGTTATCCATATCACTTGTAACCCTTGATTTTTAGGGATGGATTCCTTACCGTGTTCAGAGCGTATCCAATGAAGCAGAATGGGAACCCACATGGCGAAAGTTTTTCCACTGCCGGTGGGTGCGTTTAACAATCCATTGTATCCTTTCAGGAAATAATGCATCATCTCGACCTGAAAGGGAAAAGCCTTCCACGACCTGGATTGATACCAGTTATTTCCCATATCCACTAACTCTTCTATCGTTTTTATATGTGATGAATTAATGGTCAAGGAGGTAAACAAATGATAAGTAAGAAGTCATTGGAACTAAACTATACAAAAGATGTATATGTTTACAGGCTGTTATAAATACAAAGAGACTGCACATAAGTACAATCTCTTCTTTGTGATATATGTAAAAAGTGGATAAAGCCGTTACGACATATAAAAATGTATTTATTTGGATGTTAGATCATAAGTTTTTGATGCTTGCCATTTCTTTTTCCATATCAGCTAACTTCGTCTTCTGTTCTGCAAGTTCTCCTGCTTTCTCTTGCTGTGAAGCGAGAATTTTTTCCATGGCGTCTTCATTTTTCTCTAACGCTTTCATAAGTTTATCGTGTTCTCTTTTCAGTTTAGCCTCTTCCTTAGCAATTTTAGAATCTTTGGATTCCATCGTTTTAATAAGTGCTGTTTGTGCTGCGACTTTCGCTTTCATTTCCGCTAACTTAACCTCTCCATCCATATTATTCAGCATCTTTTTTGCATTAGATATTTCCTGATCGTATTTCTCAGAAGTCCAGAAATTATTATTTCCCGGAGAAAGAAATAACACTACCTCAGCTTGTTCAGAAGAACCACTAACTGGCTCAATCTTATAGTAGTAATTTAATTTAGCATCGGAAATTTCTGGGAAAACTACGGATTCATATTCGTACAGATTCTTGGCTTTTTTTACTTTTTGCGGTTCAGCCTTTGTAGCTGCTTTGAATTTCTCCTGTATAGCAGCTTCCACATATTCAGGATTTCCTTTGAGGACCGCACTAATCCCGGGAGCATTTTCCTGGTCTTTCAACATAAATGCGTAGGTTCCTTCCTTAGCTGGGGAAATATTTTGACCCATCGCTAACATAAATCCAGATAATAGAATAAATAAAGTAAACGTTCTCATTTTAGTTGTATTAGTGAATATCTGTCTCTTTAGATGATGATACTTCTTACAGGTCACTCAGACCCTATATTTTATTTTAATAATGCAAAGAAAGGTAAAATTCCATAATTTGTATTAAAAAATCTGGAGGATGTGATTGTGAATATTGAACATTTAGGAAGAAAGTAATATTAGAGATGGATTAGGTTTTTGAGATGAAAAGGCTTTTCATACTATTCGGGTAAGATTTTTAACATTTCCCATTGAGAATTAATTTCCTGGGATTTGAAATAGTAATATTGTTTAACTTTTTATTTGAAACTGTAACAGTTAATTCAACTAGGTACATGCAAAATCCTAATCACTATGTAATTATTATGGCTGGTGGAGTCGGTACAAGATTCTGGCCCATGAGTCGAAAAAAATTTCCTAAACAATTTCACGATGTGCTCGACCGTGGCAAAACCTTAATTCAAGAGACCTTTAATAGATTTGCTAAATTTATTCCTGAAGGGAACATTTATATCGTCACTAATGACAGATATTATGATCTTGTAAAAGCTCAACTTCCCGTAGTAACAGATGATCAGGTACTCTTAGAACCCGTCGGTCGTAACACTGCTCCTTGTATCGCATATGCAGCTTATAAGATAAATAAGAAAAATCCCAATGCTGCTTTTGTGGTCGCACCTTCTGATCACTTAATACACAATGAGGCTCAGTTCGAAAAAGACATTTTATTAGGAATGGATGCATGTGAGAAGAACGATATCATCATGACCTTGGGGATTACTCCTTCTCGTCCTGATACTGGATATGGATACATTCAATTCTTGGAAGATGATGAAGGAAAAGGCTATTTTAAAGTAAAAACCTTCACCGAAAAACCTAATCTGGAAGTAGCAAAATCATTCCTGAAAAGTGGAGATTTTGTATGGAATAGCGGAATTTTTCTTTTCTCGGCCAAAACGATTCTCTCAGCCTTTAAATCCTTTCTACCTGATATGGCTGAGCTGTTTTCAGATATTTCAGCTAATTATTATGAGGAGGGAGAGCGAGTGGCTATAGATAAAGTATATAGTACCTGCAAAAGCATTTCCATAGATTACGGTATCATGGAAAATGCACCCAATGTACATGTCATACCTTCAGATTTTGGATGGAGTGATCTAGGTACCTGGGGTTCGGTACATGAGAATACAGGTAAAGACGAATTTGGAAATTCTCTTCAAGGGGAAATTGTATTATACGATTCCAGAGATAATGTAGTACGATGTGATAAAAATGATAAGCTCATTGTGGTAGATGGGTTGGAAGGCTATATAGTAGTGGATACAGGAGATTCCCTGTTAATATGTAGAAAAGAAAATGAGCAATTTATAAAGCAAATAGTAGGAGATATGAAAAATCGCTACGGGGAGTTGTACGTTTAATCTCTCCTGATTTTTTATCACCATATGATCTTTTACCCCGACCTGATGAAGTTGGGGTATTTTCGTATAAGGGATCAAAAATGGTGTAAGTGATTGACAAAAATATTTGACTTTTATAAAATATCTGTAAATTTATCCACACTTTGGCAAAGTATATAGTGCCTTTTTGACATAATAATATTTACCAGATATGAAAATCGCAGTTGTTGGGGCAACCGGCCTGGTAGGGACGGAAATGTTTAGGGTAATGGAAGAACTGAACTTCCCTGTTACTGAATTGATCCCTGTAGCTTCCGAAGCTTCAAAGGGAAAACTAATTACCTTTAAGGGGGAAAAATATCCTGTTGTTGATATGGAAACAGGTATTTCAGCTAAGGCCGATATCGCGTTATTTTCTGCTGGCTCAGGGGTGAGTCGTACCTTTGCTCCCAGATTTGCAGATATGGGAACAACTGTCATCGACAATTCTTCCGCCTGGAGAATGGAACCGGAAATACCTTTAATCGTTCCGGAGGTAAACTTCCATGCGCTAAATGGATCGAAAATTATTGCTAATCCTAATTGTTCTACCATTCAACTGGTAGTTGCATTAGCTCCTCTTCATGCCAGATATCATGTTAAGCGATTAATCATCTCTACTTATCAGAGTGTAACAGGTACTGGTAAAGCCGCATTGGACCAATTAATGGGTGAAAGAAAAGGAGAAGCATCTCCATCAGTTTATCCCAAAAAGATAGATTTGAATTGCTTACCTCATTGTGATATTTTTTTGGACAATGATTATACAAAAGAGGAGATGAAGTTGGTGCATGAAACCAGAAAAATTATGGGAGAGCCTTCAATGAGGGTTACAGCCACTGCAGTAAGGATTCCTGTTATCGGTGGGCATTCAGAATCTGTTAATATAGAATTTGAAGAACCATATGAGGTAAATGAAGTTAGGAAAGTGCTGACACATGCTGAAGGTATTATTGTCAAAGACGACCCTCACTCGATGGATTATCCAACTTTACTTGATGCTCATGGGCGCAATGAGGTATTTGTAGGAAGAATTAGAAGAGATGAGTCGATAGAGAATGGGCTTAATATGTGGGTAGTAGCTGACAACTTAAGAAAAGGAGCCGCTACCAATGCAGTTCAAATCGCTCTGAAATTGACTGAAAAAGGGGTTGTGAACGTATAATATAATTTTTTTTGATAAACCACTTAAAGAAGAATTCACTACTTTGGAAGAAGTATTGCCAGAATATACCCGAGGTCAGCTTGCTCTGAGAAATGGTCAGGATAAGCCGGAAATCTGGGTAGGATTTGAAGGCTGGATATATGATGTTACCAATAGTAGACACTGGTTGAAGGGTATTCACTACGAACATTGGTCAGGTCAGGATTTGACGGACGAGATGGAAGCTGCCCCCCATACAGATCATGTATTTAAGCGACTTAAAAAGGTCGGAAAATTGAAAAAATAAGGAATATTCATTTTTCCGTAAACTATGAAAAAAAGAAGGTGTTTGGAGAATAAGCTCCTAACACCTTGAATAACATGCGTTCTGTACCTTTTCTTTTCTATTGAATTGTATTGCATTTTCCGTGCCAAAGTCGAATAAAATTCTATCCACTTAGCAGTTAAATGTGATATTTACTTTTAAGCTATTAAAATATGGCTCGTTGTATAGAAAATGTACTTCTATCTGCTGAACCACCAAAAATCTCACCTATAAAAGAGTTTAGTACAAAATACTGCCCCCCTCTTTGAACTACTGTTGTAGGAAAAACTGCACCTGTATTAAACTGGCCTGTGGGTACTACTGATCTGAATAGCGCATTGCTACTGAATAGACGTGTAAGATTGGCACTATCTTCTCCTCCTGCATTATTCACAACAACCAGTTCTCTAGGATCAATTCCTATATATAGCCCATCTACTCCATTCAATTCTGCCTCTACTTCTATAAGGGTAAACCCTTCAGGATTATTAAGTGGGACCCGATATAAACTGTTTGTCGCAGAAAAAGCTACAATAAGGAAGCCTCCTGGATGATAAACGATCCCGTTTAGCCCAAATCCACCTGGAGGAGGAAGGAAAGTATCATTTTCCAGGAAGACACTTACTTCATTATCATTTGATACTTTGTAGATAATAGGAGAAAAACTGTCCGTAACATATATATTTCCCTGTAAATCTACAGTCACATCATTAGCAAAGTGTGGTCTAGCTAAAGTGTCCGCTTCAGTTAGGTCTATCATTGCTATTCGATTACCAGAAGATAAATCATAAATACCTAATGAAGCGGTCTGGCCCGAGGTACTATCTGAGGTATTTGCAGCTATTCCCAGATCAGCATTGGCTACTAAAAGCCTCTGCCGAAGCACATCTACTTCTATGCCTACAGAAGAGAATAAATCTTCATCTATAATAAATGGCCGGTAATTACCTGCATCATCCACTTCTCCAATCGTTCCGGTAGTTAGAGAAGAAAGTAGGAATCTGTTGCTCAATAAATCATATTCGATGCCTTCCGGATATATACCAGGAGCTTGAAATGCTACTTCATCTGGGAGGTCATCTATTCTTTCCCTGACATTTTCGACTAATTCCCCTATATCATCTCTACAGGATGTTAAAAAAATGGTAGCCAATAAAACACCAGGGAGAACTAGCACTCTTGTGAAGAATAGCCAAAAAGTGGTGGTAAGTCTTTGCATAATCGTATGGAAGTTTTGGGTTGTTATAAATTGGTTTAACAATGGATAGTCCTCTTTTTGTTGGTAAGATAATTGAGAAATTTCGGGTAAAGCGTCTTAATGCTGACGCTAGAGAGTAGATCTATCACAGATAAATCGCTTACAGGATTATTCAGAAATATGAAAATTAGAGAATAGGAGAGGTGTAGTAAGATCAGGATTCATGCTTCATAAGATACATGCCCTTTTGAGAAAGGCAGTTTAAAGCCGATTTCCCGAAAAAATTACTAGCACAGATCTCCCAGATTAGCACTGATGGTGTAACATGAGTGCTGAAAAAGAGCATAAATGGATATTGAGAGTGAAAAATCAGCTCAGTGCTTAAGATTGCAACATCAGTGCATATCCTAATAACTGCATTTGAGTAGAATTGTACTGTCGAGGGAAACAACTTCCAGGCACATTGGAACCGAATAAAAAAGAAGAAATGCAAACTCACATCTTATCTCGCCGCACTTCTGAACGCACATCCGACACATCAAGGGTATCTCCTACATATTCAGAAGCAGAAATAGTACAAGGAATTAAAGCACAATCTACTTCCGTGTTATCATGGATCTATAAAAGATATTTTCCGGTAGTGAAAGGATTGATTTTACAACGAGGAGGCTCATCGGCAGAGGCCCAAGACATTTTTCAAGAAGCGATCACCGCTGTTTACATTAATATTCTTAAAGATAAATATACGACCCAGAATAAGTTTGGTGCTTATTTGAGGCAGGTGAGCATGAATATGTGGAATGGCCACTTGAGAAAGAGAAGCAAGTTGCCAATGAAAACCTTTTGCGATCCTCAGGACGATCGACTGGAGCAATTGTTCTCTTTTGCAGAAAAGGAATATTTGCTTACGATGGAGACAGAGTTAAGAACGGCAAAACTGGCGGAAATAGCCTGCGAATGTCTAGCCAAGCTCCGTCCTGATGCCCAACAGTTAATGAGGCTGTACTATTTCGAGCGCAGAAAACTGAAAGATCTGGCAGACCACTTTGGATGGACGGAAGGATATATCAAGCAAAAAGTAAGAAGATGTAGACAGCAGCTGGAGAAGCTGATATGTAATCATCCTGCATATAAAGAGTTGTTTGATTAAGCGAGGATTATTCTTCTCTCAACTCTTGTAATTTTTGTTTAAAAGATTCGAGTTCCTCTCCATGTTCAAGAGCGAAAGTGATACTTTCCCAAAGAAAGGGATCGAGATGAAAATCGGCCTGAGAATGGTTCGTACGAGCAAGCTCATCATTGTATAATTTAGCACAGTCCAATAGCTCTTTGCCGTTAAGCAGCGATTTTTTCGTATTCATAAGACAAAAGGGTAGAAATAACAAACTATTCTTTTTACCTATATATGTCAAAAAATTCAAATGATGATCACTATTTAAGTGAAATTTGAACGTTTTTTTTACGCTATATTATTATATCGAAATAAAATTTTTGACAATAAAATTGTTTGAAGCCTGAAATTTATTACTGTCTTATTTCTTGAATATAAATTAAGCGCTTTAGTAAAGTGTTTATTCACTTGAAGATTTTATATAAGCCTCGGCATTCATTACAGGTATACTAGATTGTTCAAAATCTTTTAGATTTCTTGTAATAATAATATCTGCAAAGTTATTTATAGCCGTAAAATATTGAAATGCATCCTCAAAATCTTTCATGTCCGAAATTAGTGCCTGATCAATTTCCTTTGTCCCACTTTGGCATACTTTGCTAATATGTCGGATTCCTATTAAGGCTTTTCGTGTTTTTTCTACGCCTATATGTTTTCTCAATATATATTCTGTAGAAATATAGCTCATGGTACTTATTAATATATCTATCTTCTTTTCTTCCGACTTTTTAAATATGGCTTTTGCAAATTCAAAGAATGGTTCTCTTCGTGCTAACCAATCTAAAATGATGTTTGTATCTACAAATACTTTCTCTAAACTCATTTATATTTATTAGTTAAATAAGCTGAGTGCTCCTCTTTATAATCAGCTTTATCCAATGTAATGATACCAGCTAACTTTTCGACAATACCATCTGCATGATCACTAGTATTAGTTGAGTCTGAAATAAGCCTTAACAAATAGTTTTCCACCAGAGAAGATAAACTAACATTATGTTCCTTAGCATAGCCTTTTGCTTTTTCAATAATTTCCTTTTTCAGACTTAGTGTTAATTTAGTATTCATGACGATAAATTTACGTATAAAAATAAAAAAAATATACGTAATTCTCTATCATCTTCTCCGAATTTATTCTTTGATAAATAAAAAAGCTTATCTCAGTTCAGTTAATTACATACACATTGACAATGTTTTTCCTCCTATGATAAAGTGAATCCTTACAATGATTCTGAAAGAAGAGGATTCTTCTCGCTCGAATCCTCAAGATTCTTATAAATCGGGATAGATGTTTCATTAGGTCAATGATTGTTTGAAAAAGGCAGCACTATGCAAACTATTCCCGAAAAAATTACTAGCACAGATCTCCCAGATTAGCACTGATGGTGTAACATGAGTGCTGAAAAAGAGCATAAATGGATATTGAGAGTGAAAAATCAGCTCAGTGCTTAAGATTGCAACATCAGTGCATATCCTAATAACTGCATTTGAGTAGAATTGTACTGTCGAGGGAAACAACTTCCAGGCACATTGGAACCGAATAAAAAAGAAGAAATGCAAACTCACATCTTATCTCGCCGCACTTCTGAACGCACATCCGACACATCAAGGGTATCTCCTACATATTCAGAAGCAGAAATAGTACAAGGAATTAAAGCACAATCTACTTCCGTGTTATCATGGATCTATAAAAGATATTTTCCGGTAGTGAAAGGATTGATTTTACAACGAGGAGGCTCATCGGCAGAGGCCCAAGACATTTTTCAAGAAGCGATCACCGCTGTTTACATTAATATTCTTAAAGATAAATATACGACCCAGAATAAGTTTGGTGCTTATTTGAGGCAGGTGAGCATGAATATGTGGAATGGCCACTTGAGAAAGAGAAGCAAGTTGCCAATGAAAACCTTTTGCGATCCTCAGGACGATCGACTGGAGCAATTGTTCTCTTTTGCAGAAAAGGAATATTTGCTTACGATGGAGACAGAGTTAAGAACGGCAAAACTGGCGGAAATAGCCTGCGAATGTCTAGCCAAGCTCCGTCCTGATGCCCAACAGTTAATGAGGCTGTACTATTTCGAGCGCAGAAAACTGAAAGATCTGGCAGACCACTTTGGATGGACGGAAGGATATATCAAGCAAAAAGTAAGAAGATGTAGACAGCAGCTGGAGAAGCTGATATGTAATCATCCTGCATATAAAGAGTTGTTTGATTAAGCGAGGATTATTCTTCTCTCAACTCTTGTAATTTTTGTTTAAAAGATTCGAGTTCCTCTCCATGTTCAAGAGCGAAAGTGATACTTTCCCAAAGAAAGGGATCGAGATGAAAATCGGCCTGAGAATGGTTCGTACGAGCAAGCTCATCATTGTATAATTTAGCACAGTCCAATAGCTCTTTGCCGTTAAGCAGCGATTTTTTCGTATTCATAAGACAAAAGGGTAAGAAGTTATAAACGATTCTTATCAATTATATATGTCGAAAATTTCAAATGATGATCACTTTGAAATTCAAATAGCAACGTTTTTTTATCTGAAAAGTCATCAAATATAATTGACATAATTTAACTATTTCATTATTAGCTTAATAGCTTCTTCTACCTTGGTAACGGGTAACTTACAAATTTTTTCCTGGCATACATATATAGTTGTTTGACCCTTGACAAGTTTGTTTTCAAGTAAAGGAAGATCTCCTTCGGTGTCCCCACCCAGAAAAATAGCTTCCGGTAAGTAGTGTTGGTCCAGGGATGACCTTAATTGTCCATAATCTTCCCCTATAATAGCTACCTCGTAAGGAGAGTAGGCGAGATATAATGCGGTACTGGCCCAATTACTATGATAGGAAGGTTGTTGTAACATATTTTCAGCAACAGCCGAGAGCATACTCCTGGAAATATTGATCCACTCTTCTTCATAAAAATAAGTTCCCAACAAATATAACACCTTACACATACTTGAATTAGATCCTGGAATGACATTATCGCCCAATTCTTTTTGTCGACTAATCAAAGGAGGGTCTTCGTCCGAAGTGTAAAAGAACGTATTAGTAGGAGGGTCGAAGAAGTGTTCCAATGCATAAGTCATGAGTTCTTTAGCTTCCAGCAACCAATATTCATCCAGGGTGGCCTGGTATAATTCGATCAGTGCTTCAGTCATTAGGGCATAATCATCTAGAAATCCATTGATACTACTTTTGCCTTTTTTATGAATTCTATACAGTCGATGTTCTTGATCCATTTGATGAGTAAGCACAAAACGAGCTTGGGCCATGGCCCTATCAAGATACGTTTGGTCTCCAAATACTCTGTAGGCAATGGTGTAAGCCTGAATCATTAATCCATTCCAGGAAGTGATGATTTTATCGTCCAGTCCCGGACGAATGCGCTTTGACCTTTCCTGGAACAATAAATTTTTGCTTTCTTCTATATCTTTGAGAAAAGCCTCCTCCGTTAATTGATTTGCTGCAGCTAGTTCTTCAACCGATTTTTTTCGATACAGTATATTTTTTCCTTCTTCCCAATTCCCATCTGCTGTAATCTCATACACTTCAGCAAATAACTTCGCTCTATCACCTAGTATATTTTCTATCTCCTTTTTTTCCCATACATAAAACTTTCCCTCTTCCCCTTCACTATCAGCATCTAGGGAGGAATAGAATCCCCCTTCAGGTGCGGTAAGTTCCCTATGAATAAATGCGAGGGTTTCTCTCACGATCTCCTCATATTGCCTGTTGCCCGTTTTCTGATAGGCGTGAGCATAAAGGCCTACTAATTGTGCGTTGTCATATAACATCTTCTCAAAGTGGGGTACTTTCCATAATTCATCTGTAGAATATCTGGCAAATCCTCCCCCCAGATGATCATAAATTCCACCTTTTCCCATTTCATCCAACGTAACTTCTACCGCTTCCCATGCTTTTTCATTATCGTTTATATGAGCGTATTTCATTAAGAATTGGTACAAAGAAGGCATAGGGAATTTTGGAGCTTCTTTCTGTCCGCCCCTGTTAAGATCGGTTTGGGCAATGATAGAATGGACCATGCCAGTAAGCGTACTTTTGGGAACTGCTTCCTCATGATTCGGAGTGTTTACGAGATTGAGGGACTGAATTCCTTTGGTGAGTTGTCCTGCAAATTCGTCTGCTTTGTCGGGATTTTTTTCATACAGTTGGCTAATTTTATTCAGAACCGTTACCCATTCTTCCTTTGGATAATAGGTACCCACAAAAATAGGACGACCATCAGGAAGAGCTATGGCGTTCAATGGCCAGCCGCAACTTCTGGGATTGGTCAATTGGCATGCTTTCATATAGATATCATCTATATCGGGCCTTTCCTCCCTATCTACTTTTACAGCGATAAAGGCATCGTTCATCAGCTCTGCTACGGCGGTATCTTCAAAGGATTCGTGCTCCATGACATGACACCAATGACAGGCCGCATATCCTACGCTGATAATCAATAATTTATCTTCCTTTTTAGCTTTATTCAGTGCTTTTTCTCCCCATGGAAACCAATTGACAGGATTATGGGCATGTTGAAGTAAATAAGGACTACTTTCATTGATCAACTCATTTGTATAAGCGTATTTTTCCCCTGAGGAAACATGATGTCCTTCCTGAGCTTTTTCAGATTGGGCCTGACAGGAAACCAATCCTGATAAGAAAATAACTCCTAAATATTTGTATACTGTATAGAAAAAACTTATCGTTCGCATGAAATCCTTATTTCAATGAAAGTAAAAGATTAAATATAATCCATTCATCTCATGTCTGACTTAATTTTAATAATTAACTAAATGAAATCCATACTACATACACTTATCTTAACTTGTTTACTTTTATCCGGGACATTCTTTTCAGGTTGTGATCAATTACTACAAGTAGTGAATGAAGCGGGAGTCTTAGCACCCACAGATGCTGAAATCGGTCAGGGACTAAAAGCAGCTTTAGATAATGGGATTGGGTTTGCGGTAAATACATTGGGAAAAGAGGGAGGCTACTTTAATGATCCGTTAGTGAAGATTCCTTTTCCTCCTGAAGCCCAATTTGCTGCGGATGCATTAGGCAAGATTGGATTAGGGAGTTTGGTAGAAAAGTTTGAAGAAAAACTAAATCGAGGGGCTGAAGAAGGAGCTAAAGAGGCGCTGAGTATATTTGGAAATGCTATTAAAGCCCTAACCCTTCAGGATGTGAGGGATATTTTGTTTGGGGGGGAAAATGCCGCTACCGAATATTTTAAAAGAACTACCCGAGATCAATTGTTTGAAACCTTTTCACCTAAAATAAAGCAAACCCTGGATAAGGTGAATGCAACACAAGTATGGGAAGATGTTACCACCAAATACAATGGTATTCCTTTTACCAATAATAAAATAGAGACGGATTTAGTTAAATACGCTACAGACCGAGCGATGGATGGTCTTTTCTTAAAAATTGCCGTAGAGGAAGAAAAAATCAGAAACAATGCTGTGGCTCGAACGTCGGAAATATTGCGAAAGGTATTTGGGTACGCCGAAAGTCAGCAACAATCTCCTTAAAATATGTGGATCAATGTAAGTCAGGCATTACTTGCCATAAGAGACAATAAATTTCGGGCAGGAGTTACGATTATCATTATTGCATTGGGCATCACAGCCTTGATCGGGGTATTGACTTCTATTGATGGAATTAAAAATAAGTTGACGGAAAGTTTTGCCTCTTTAGGAGCTGAAACATTTGAAATAGTAAATTGGGGTACATCCGTACAGGTAGAACGAAGAGGAAGAAGAAGAAAGCAGTCTTTTCCCAACATTACCTACAGGGAAGCGGACGAGTTCAAGCAACGGTTCAAGGTGGATGGGTGGGTAAGTCTTACCGGAATAGGTACGGGAGTGGCCCAGGTGAGCTACCTTCAGGAAAAGACGAATCAGAATATCCAGGTTATGGGGACAGATCAGAATTATCTGGAAACATCTCAATATGTGTTGGATGAAGGAAGAAATTTGAATCCGGATGATGTTCAATTGGCAAGAAACGTAGTACTCATTGGATCCGAAGTTCAAAAAATTCTCTTCCCATACGGTTCTCCCATAGATAAACTGATTACGGCCAACAACCATATATACAAGGTCATTGGTGTATTAAAAGAAGTGGGAAGTTCTAGTGGAGAAGGCGATAAAAAACTGATCATTCCCATTACTACCTTAAGAAGGCATTATCCTAATCATGGTTCTTTAAGGATAAGCGTGAAGGTCAAAGATCTTGAAACGATGGATAATGCGATTAGCGAAGCCACAGGCATATTTAGGTTGATCAGGGATTTGAATCTTAGGGAAGAGGATGACTTTAGTATAAGAAAAAGTGAAGGAGTTATTGAAAATTTGATGGAAAACCTTAGCGTCCTCACTGTCTCTGCCAAAATTATTGCCATCATTACTTTATTAGGAGCATCTATTGCCCTGCTTAATGTTATGCTTGTTTCAGTAACAGAGAGAACGAGGGAGATTGGGTTGAGGAAAGCTATGGGAGCCACTAAAAGAAATATCCTGTCCCAATTCATCGTAGAAGCCATAGTCATTTGTCAATTGGGAGGAGTATTTGGAATTGTTCTGGGATTGTCAGCCGGCAATTTATTTAGCACCTTATTATTAGAAAGTGGATTTTTTGTTCCCTGGCTATGGATTATTATAGGGATAATCTCATGCCTGTTAGTTGGTGTGTCCGCAGGAATATATCCAGCTTATAAAGCGGCCAAGGTAGATCCTATAACTTCCTTGCGGTACGAATAACAGAATCGGTAAGGAGTGATAATATTATTTTTGAATAGCTCTGTTTTTCAATATGGAAACAAACACTACGCCGCCAATGATGTTTCCAATGGTGGCCATAACCTGAACTCTGAAATAAGTGAACAGGCTAATGTCATCAGAAGTCAGAAATCCTGAAAAGACTTCGATAGAACCTACGATACAATGGTGTAATGATCCCATTCCTATAGCTGCCGTAATCATGTAGACGATAATAATTTTTCCGGTAGTATCCTGGGCAGAGGTAGCAAGCCATGAGAGTAATCCCATCAGCCAACCTGCCAGAATACCACTGCCAATAATGACTAGACTCGAAGGCTCGGTAAAATGGTGGGCAATTTCCGCAAATGTAGCCGTGCTGATAATATGTAAATTGGAACAAATATGAATGAGTATAAAGGACATGATGTAACCTCCAACTAAATTTCCTCCATAGATGATTCCCCATATTTTTAATAGTTCGATAAATCGTTTATTCTTATTTAATACAGGGAGAACAGCCAGGGTAGTATGTTCGGTGAATAAGGACGATTTACCCATCACGACAAAAATAAATCCTAAGGGATATGCAAAAGCTGTAATGACGTGGAGTGCTTGAGAGGAAATATGTCCGGAAAATAATTCAGTAAAGATACCAATAAGAAATAAGCTAAATCCTACTTCCAGGCCTGCTGTAATGGCCGAAATAAATAGTGAAAGGTCAGACCGATGGTATTCGATTAATCCTTCAGAGACTTGTTCATGATAAATTTGCTCTAAAGATTTAGTCTGAATATTGGAAATTTCTATTTCCTTCGGCGTTTGAGGATTAAATTTTGGTCGCATGTTATAAATGTAAGCATGCAAACATAAGATAATTTAATTAATTATATCTGGTGGATTTAGCCTACAAACAAAAACAGAAGACTTTCAAAGTCTTCCGTTTTAGTTAAACACATACTCAAAATAACGCAATTTATATTTCCTGAAAAAAAAAGAAATTTTCTTCGGGTTTATATACGATATCTTAAATTATTTCTTATTTATAATATTTAATAATGTAAAGGTACGAATAAGTTCGACAAAAGCAAGCCTTTTGTAATGGAATGTAGCAATCTGTATTGAATATCTATTTATTTTTCAATGCTTGCAATTTATCTATATCTAAACCGTTAAAATCTGTTATCACATGATCGGCAAAAGATAATTCTTCCTCTACATGTGTGGTAGTAATAGCGATGACAGTAGCTCCTGAAGCTTTCCCCGCTTCTATCCCTTTAATGGCATCTTCAAAGACAAAACACTGATCAGGAGAATATTGAAGAGTAGCAGCTGCTTTTAAATAAACTTCAGGATGTGGTTTTCCCTGAGTCACCATACTGGAGTCGACAATATCGGTGAAGAAATGTTCTGTCTGTGTTAGTTTCAATGTGAATTCAACATTTTCTGGTGGTGCAGAAGTAGCTATAGCCATGGGAATCCCTGCATCCTTCAAGTGAGAAAGAAATTCAATTAAGCCTGGGGTGGGGGTTATGTATTCGCGATAAATGTCCCTGTATAAAGATTCTTTTTCATCGCTAAAGGTTTTTAATTCTTCTGGACTAAATTCTCTGTTGAATAAAATGTTAACCGTATCCTTCATTGTCCGCCCATTTAACTCTCTATCAAAGCGATCTTTCGTCAGTTCTATTCCATGCTTTTTGCATGTTTGTTGCCAGGCTTTTAGGTGATATTGAATATTGTCAACAATAACCCCATCCATATCGAAAATAACTGCGGTTGAACTCATCTTTGTTAAGTGATAGTTTGGTAAAAATAAAGACTAGGCTTATTATGCGAGCGAATATACATGGGGTAAAGGGTAAGCGCAAGTGGAATATAATAGCGTTTGACACATCTCTTGTCATCGAAGGGCTAAAGCGTTTGGTAGATCTGTTCCAATCCTCTATATTTCAGTCACATTACTACAAGTACTAATTATGCTACGAATTCGCAGTTTGATTTTTTTTCTTACTTATATCTCAATAGGGTTGTTGTTGTTTGTGATAGCGTGTGATCCTGTCACAAAGCAGGAGGAATTAGCAACTTCGGGTATAAGTGAAACTTTTGACTTCAGTGTTCTTGCCTTAGAGCGCCTAAATTTACAGGAAAATGATTGGAGCTTTGCCGGCAATGTAGTATTTGATTTACATGAAGAAGGTAGCATTTCTCAAGAATCAGGGAAAGATATATTGTGGTGCCAACCTGAAGGCTCCTCTCCTTCTACCATTTCTACGGGGATCAACCATGGAGATATAGACCTTTCTTTTGAATTTATGCTGAGTCCGAAGGCTATGGCAGAAGTTCGTTTAATGGATACCTACGCGATAATGCTGAATGATAGCTGGGGAAAAGAAGAAGCTTCTATGTTAACCTGTGGGACCCTCTTTACTTCATCCTTGGATAATGACGGGCTAACAATTGAATCGACTGAAAATGTGTGTAAAGCTCCGGGACTTTGGCAACACTTATACATACAATTTCGGGCTCCCAGAGTTGACGCTGAAGGGAAAATATTACAAGAAGCAAAGATTACTCAGATGAGACTCAATAACGTCCAGATTCATAAAAACATTTCCGTGTCATATCGAAATGGTTTGGATAGGGGAAATTCTGAGACAAATGAGGGGCCGTTAGTAATTAAGGCAAAGAAACATCCTATTGCCTTTAGAAATATTCAATTCAAAAAATACGGTGTAAAAGACATTACTTATCAGCAGCTTCGATACAAATTGTATGAAGGTCAGTTCTCTACCTTAGATGATATCCCAAGAGATACACCTGATCAGGCTGGAGAAGCTGATAGCATCACATATGAATTAGGGGAGGGGTATAAAAATTATGCTCTGTTTTTCAATGGAAATCTTCAAATTCCGACTACTGGAGCCTACATCACTACCCTCTATGGACGCAACCCCGCTTATTTATTGATTGATGGAAAACTGGTAGTACAAAACGATGAAGTTATCAGTAAGTACAACAGTAATTTTCGGAAGGTTAAATTAATCGATCTGGAAGCTGGGAATCACACCTTTGAACTGGTATATAATAAAAATGATGGGCCGTGGAGAAAAGGATTCTCGTGGTTTATGGAAGGGCCTGAGGTAAGAAGAGTTGCTATGCATGCTAACAGTTCGATCGTCATTGGTGATCCTCCTCCTCCTTATGAATTAGAGGTGGCAGAAAGCCCGGTATTTCAAAGAGGATTTTACTACCACGAAGGAGATAAAAAGACACATACCCTGGCTGTGGGACTTCCTGAACATATCAATTTTGTGTACGACTTATCTAAAGCAACCTTACTTTCAGCCTGGAAAGGGAAATTTGTAGATGCTACAAATATGTGGCACAATCGTGGAAATGAACAAACCATAGAGCCTTTAGGAGGTGTTTTGAGTATTGCTTCCAAACCTAGTTTGTTTCCTTTTGTCAAAGGAAAGGTAGATTGGCCAGATTCGTTAAATGTAGAGATTCCATTGAATTATAAGGGGTATAGTCTAACAGAAAAAGGGGTTCCTCAGTTTACTTATCAATGGCAAGGAGGTATGATAAAAGATGTGGTTAGCGTCTATGATCATGGAAATGGTTTACAGCGAAAATTAACAATAGAAGATATTCCTTTATCAGAAGAAGCTCCCATGTATTTACTGTTGGCATCTGGAAAGCATGTAGAGTCTATGGAAGGGAATCGATATCTGGTAGATGATAAAACCTACTATATTGAAATAAGTAATTCGTATAAGGAAAAGATGTTATCACTATCTCAAGGTACTGAAGAGCTGTTAGTCATTCCTTTAGCTATGAATGAAGCTGCTTATTCTATAGCATACAATATCATTTGGTAAATCAGTAAACAGAACTAGTAATTGAATTTTACAAAAGAGAATATATCCTTATGACGCGATACATAACTATACTACTGAGTTTTTTTCTTATAGGACAATTTACTGTGTTATATGCTCAGCCGGTAACTAATGAAGCTTATTACCGCATAGAAACCATTCCTATTCCAGATGATATTGTATTGGAGGTGGGAGGAATGGCCTTTACTGAAGAAGGCAAACTTGGAATTGCCACTCGTCGAGGAGAAATCTGGGTGGTAGATCAGCTCGGATCATCTCGTCCTGGATTTACTCGTTTTGCACAGGGACTTCATGAACCATTAGGATTAGGATATCAAGATGGTACTTTTTATTCTGTTCAACGTGCAGAGGTAACCAAATTAATAGATGCGGATGGAAATGGAGAAGCGGACCAATATTTATCTCTTTATTCCTGGCCGCTTTCGGGGAATTACCACGAGTATAGTTATGGGCCTTTATTTCTTCCCAATGGAGATATGTTGGTTACCCTAAATTTAGCCTGGGTAGGCTTTGGAGAAAGTTTTACTAAATGGAGAGGTTGGCTTGTACAAATTAGTCAGGATGGGGAACTAACTCCTATCGCCACAGGGTTGAGGTCTCCGGCAGGATTTGGATTTAATCCGGAAGGAGATGTTTTTTATGCCGAAAATCAGGGAGATTGGATTGGTTCTGGCAGAATAACACACTTGGAGGTAGGTGATTTCGCGGGCAACCCCGCAGGATTAAATTGGAGTAATGAACCAAATTCACCTTTGAGCTTACAGCGAGATGAAATTCCGGATTCTGTAGGACTTATGCATGAATTTGCCAAAGATCATCCTGAAGTGAAGGTGCCAGCTGTTTGGTTTCCTCATACCATTATGGGTATTTCCACGTCAGATATTTTATCCGATACAACAAGGGGAAAATTTGGTCCCTTTGCTGGACAATTATTCGTAGGTGATCAAGGCCATAGTAAAATAATGCGCGTGTATCTGGAAAAAATACAGGGAGAATATCAGGGAGCATGTTTTCCTTTTGTCGATGGATTTTCCTCAGGGATACTTAGGTTGCGCTGGAGCCCTAAAGGTGAAATGTATGTAGGCATGACCAGTAGAGGGTGGGCTGCCACTGGGAAGAACCCTTTTGGTTTACAAAGATTAGTCTGGACAGGTGAAATGCCTTTCGAAATGAAGGCCATTAGAGCCATGGCGAATGGCTTTGAAATAGAATTTACTCAACCAGTAAATAAAACCCTGGCAGCGATGGAAAGCAACTATAGTATCAACAGCTTTATTTATAGTTATCACCGGAAATATGGAAGCCCCATCATTAATCAGCAGAATTGTTCGATTAGAAATATTTCCGTTGCAGATGATAATATGAGCGTAAAAATAGAAGTGGATGGATTAAGGGAGGGATATATTCATGAACTCAAACTTAATGGGATAAAATCGAATAAGGGATTATCCCTTTGGCATAATGTAGGATATTATACATTGAACCATTTTGCTGAAGGGACAGATGCAGAAGCTCAGTTAGCCGCTTCTGAAGTTACTGCATCAACGCAAAAGTGTGAGGATTCTGATAAAAGAAGATCCGAAAAGCCTGATCAGTGGGATAAGCCGGATATAGTCATTAACATTGGAACCCAGCCAGGGTTAAAATATGATAAATCAACATTTTCCGTAGAGGAAGGGCAGAAAGTACAGCTAAATTTTGTTAATAACGATGATATGCTGCATAATCTGGTAATCACTAAGCCTGGCAAAGTAGATTATGTGGGCCAGGAAGCGATGCAACTGGGGTTAAAAGGCTCATCTTTGGGATATGTACCTACAGATGATGCTGTATTGTATCACACCTGCTTGCTCCAGCCAGAAACTTCTGAGCGTATGTATTTTATTGCCCCCAAAGCAGGTGAATATCCTTATGTGTGTACTTTTCCAGGGCATTACGAGCTTATGCGTGGAGTTATGGAAGTGAAACCCGCAGGTACAGCAGCTCGATAATAAGGGATAGCTATGGCTCATTGGTACATTTTAGGAAATATGAAGTTTTTAACTGTTTTTTGTGTAGTGATGTTAATGTCAGTAATCATGGATGATCCCTACATCGTAGATTTTGGAAAAGATGGCGGAGGAAAAAACTGGCAAGTAATTGTAGACGGAGTCATGGGCGGTTTATCTACTGGAAAGACACAATTTAAAGATCATAGCGTAGTTTTTTCGGGAGAGGTATCTTTGGCTAACAATGGGGGATTTAGTGCATTCCGTAGTGCTTATGGGGTCTTTGATTTTTCTGCTTTTGATTCCGTCTCCATAAGATATAGAGCAATTGGGCAGACATTTGCTATTTCTATGGAAAAAGATGAACGCTTCTACATGCCCAATTATAGATTTAAGTTGCCTACTGACGGTGATAAATGGAAAGAACTTAGCCTTCCCTTGAGCAGCTTTCAAGAACATAGGTTGGGAAACCCTACAGGAAACCCCCTGGATTTGTCAGAATTAAACAAATTCATACGCATCGGATTTATTACTGTGGAGAAAAGCGAAGGTCCTTTCGAGTTGGAAATAGACTACTTGTCTTTTCACTGATAAAATTACCATGTGAGATGAAATGAATTATGTGGGTTAGATCAATGGGAACTTAAGACATACCTTCGGGTGTTAGGCCGGATCATAAAAAAAGGCTATCCTTTATAGGATAACCTCAAACATTCTGAATGTACTACGATTTAAACAGTTTTAAATTGTGTGAAATGCCAATTTTCGCTGGATTTAACCTAACTTATATTGGAACAGATGGAGCAGGGCCAGTAAGTTGGTGAATGGAATTTGAGTTGATTTGGGCCTTTGCATATTAAGGTGAAGATTGAGGATTGTTTACATGTTCAGGGATCACTTCAGGTACCTTCTCTGCCTTATTGCTATCTGAGCTAATATCGACATGATTATCTGGGGTAGAGGATGGAGATTGATTGTATTGCTTGATCACCGTATTATCCAGCACGGTGGTATCACTTAAGGTAGAAAGTTCATCTTTAACAGAAATATCGCTAATAGCAGGTAGCAAAATGTCTGGACCGCCTCTTGATATATCCTTGACAATGAGAGCTTTAGGATGCTCGGTAACAAAATATAAATAGCCAACCACTGATAAAAAACACAATACCATAGAAGCGAAGACTAGCTTTAATAATCTGTTACGTCTTTCCTCTTTTTTTAATTCGTTGATTTTTTTCGAGATATCCTTCAAAGGATCATTATTATCAGGAAGTTCCATAAGTTTCTCAATTCAATTGAAGCAACAAACACAAAATAGTAGTATTGATTTAATTCGATGGTCATGATGCCGTTCAGGCATCCTGGGTTCAAGTGCAATTAATATTGATACCGAACGATACATCAGGTAATGGAAAAAGTAGGGATCTTTGATTAGCCTTCTCCAGTGGAAGTTTAGGAGAGAACAACAGTAAAGAATGGTTGAGGGATAGAGATGTGTAAAAGTGTATTAGATGAGAAAGGTCAAACTGGACCTTTTGTAAATTGAAAAAGAGAGAAAAAATCGTATCAACACAAAAAACATCAGGTAGGTAACCTAACTTTTTGCTAATCGATGAGAAGGAGCGATATAAGCTATAGGGAATGAGGCACCTTAGTCGGTGTCGAATGTGTGTCAAGTATTCCATTAGTCAATTAGTTTCAGTATAAATATAACAAATAGAATAAATATTTATTGTATATATATTTTGATTTTATGCAATGTTAAAAATTAAATACTCTTGAATCATCAGATATACTGTATGAATGGCAATACCATTCTCCTGAGCTACCAAATATTTATACTATTCGGTTTTGTACCGAATCCTATATGCACAACTGTATGAAATGTCAGCTTTTTCTTTTAAAGCCCCTGAAACTTTCTGAATTTTGCAGGAGAACTTCTTTAAAATTCGAATCGTGAAAAAAATATACTTGCTGGTTCTTGTAGTAGGAATTTCATCATTATCAGGATGTAATGAAGATTCTCCATTCGTTCCTACGAATGATTCTGTACCCTTTGAAGTGGATGAATTTATCTTTTTTGACGGGAGAATAGAAACCACTTCTTCAGAATGGAAATTACCAGAATCTGAGTCAGGTGTATCTATTAATTTCGATATTACTGAATATCCCTGGGCTAAAAGAATTACCTTTGTACCTACTATTTGGACCGAAGATACCAGCAATAGATGTTTTGCAGAACTTTACAATCTGAGCGAAAGTAAGGAAATGGCGAGCTCTAGAGTTTCTACGAATAACTATTTATTCACCGAAGTTCCTTCTGCAGACATTATCAATTTATTTCCACCAAAGCCGATTAAATTAACCATTAGAATTAAAAGTGATAAGGAAGGAGTATATGCAGCCTCAGAAGCCAGGGCATTTTTAATTGTACATCGGGAGTAATTTAAAGGCACATCGGAGATAAATAGATCCACATTATATTAATGTTCTCTGGAACCATTTTGGATAGGAACAGATACTTTAAAACTGGTTTTTTGGGTCATTCCCCATCTTTCCAGCACTCGATCCAGGATATCAAATACCACAGGAACTACAATAAGGCTTAATAACATAGAACTACTCAATCCACCAATGAGTGCCCATGCTAAACCATTTTTCCACTCAGCCCCAGCACCTGTAGCTAATGCAATGGGTAACAAGCCGATGACCATTGATAGGTTAGTCATTAATATCGGCCTAAATCTCAACTTAGTAGCTTCTATCAGTGCTTTTCTGGTCTTCATCCCAGAAGCTTTCAATTGATTAGCAAAGTCTACTACCAGAATAGCATTTTTTCCTACTAATCCTACGAGCATCAGTAGTCCCATAATAGTGAAAATATTTAGCGTTTGACGGACTAGTGCCAGGGCCAGAAACGCTCCGATAATAGCTAATGGAATAGAGAATAACACTACGAACGGATATACATAATTATCATACAGTGCCACCATGACCAGATATACCAAAAAAATCGAAGCTAAGAAGGCGAATATCATCGTTCCAAAGGCATCCTGTTGGCGCTGAATATCTCCACCAAAACTAACATCTATATCCTCAGGAATATCCAATGGGTTTAATTGGGCTTCGATTTCTCTGCCTACAGTACCCTTCGGCCTGCCTATAACCTGTGCACCAACGGTAAGCGAGACGGTTCGGTCTCTTCTGTCCAATTGGGTAGGCCCGACAGCCTCTTTGAGTATCACAAACTGAGAAAGAGGAATCCATTGACCTTGCTGATTAAGAACACCTAATTGCTGAATATCTGCGGGTTTCTCGCGATCCTCAGGAGATAACCGAATGAATGCCTTCCTTGATTGTCCATCGATATCTAGACGGTTTTGGCTATTCCCTCTTAAAGCTGTTTGTAGTGTTGCTCCAACCATTCCCATCGAAATGCCTAAGCGAGCCATTTTCTCTCTATCCACGGTGATCTGCAATTCAGGGTTTCCTTGCACCACCGAAGTAAATATCTCTGCAGTTCCTTTCACCTTGCCGATTTCTTTTTGAATCACTTCGGCCCAAATTAACAGGTTATCCAGAGATGCTCCCTTTAGTATCACTTGAATAGGAGCAGCCTGAGTAAACCCTAACATATTTATCTCGATAGGAACAATATCAGCCGTAGCAAAGTGTTCTGTCAAATACACTTTTATTTTTCTTGCCAATAAGCTGGTAGATATGTCTCTTTCAGTTTTTGGGACGAGGCTCACATTAAATTCTGCCAGATAAGCTCGTTTTTGGCTGGTTCTCGCACTACTATTAATGCCAATCGTAGTAAATACCCCTGTTACTTCTTTTTGGGACAATAAATAGGATTCTACCTGCCTGGCTGAAAAATGGGTTTGATCCAGAGTAGCTTCTCGGGGTAATTCCATGTTGAGCACCATTTGACCTCTATCTCCTGTATCCAGAAATTGGGTCCCAATCCAACCTCCAGGGATAAGGTAAATAGCTCCCGCCAACAGAAGGCCAGCTAACATCAGCGTAACCGATGGATAGGAAAAAGCTTTCTCTAATAAGCGGGAAATCATCCTGTTCAATTGAGAAATCCCGGATTCGAATGCATGAATTAAATGATAGGCTGGGTTAGAGGTTCCCAGAACCTCTAATTTTCCAAATCGAGAAAATAAAAGAGGGACCAGGGTAAAAGAAACGAATAAACTCATCAAGGTAGAGACGACAATGACAATACAAAATTGTCTCAACAGATCTGAAGCCAGTCCTCTAGTGAGAGCAAGTGGTAAAAATACAACCACATCTATTAAGGTAATAGATAAAGCAGTAAAGCCAATTTCCATTCTTCCTTCATAAGCAGCTTGTATTCGGCTTTTACCCATCTCCAGGTGCCTGTAAATATTTTCTATCACTACAATAGAGTCATCCACTAAAATACCTATGGCGAGAGAGAGCCCCAATAAAGACATGAGATTCAGGGAATAATCCAGTAAGTACATTACCAGAAAGGTAGAGATGATAGAAGTGGGAATTGAGATGAGGACAATGAGGGAGTTCCTGAGGCTGTGCAGAAAGAGTAACATAAAAAGGGAAACGAGAATAACCGCTAATATCAAATCCGTAAAAACCGCATTAGCCGCTTCTACGGTAAACTTGGAGGTATCTTGCGCCACTTCAAACCGGAGGCCTTCCTCCTTGAATATTGAGCTTAATTCATTCAACTCCTCCTGTACTAAGCGGCTCATTTCTACAGCATTAGCATCAGTCTGCTTTTGTATAGCCAGACCGATAGCGGGTTCTCCGTTGACCATCGTAATGACTTCCGGCGCCGATAACCCCTCTTCAATCGTAGCGATATCTTTAAGCTGAATGACACTTCCAAATCGCGTAGGAGAGATGACTAACTCTCTAAGCTCATCAATCGATTGAAATTTACCCGATAATCGAACCTGAATTTGACCTTCTTTGCTTAATAAATTTCCCGTAGGCACCTCCAGGTTCGATCGCTGGATAGCCTGAGTAACCTGTAATAGGGAAATCTCATAATCTTTGAGCTTGTCTGCATGGATTCCAATGTGCACAATAGGCTCTCGTCCACCCAGAATATCTACAGTGGCTACTCCTGTGACTCTGGAAAGTGCTGGTTGGATGCGATCTTTGATCAAAGTGAAACCTTCTCCTTCCGGCAGATTCGTAAATACTCCTAAACGGATAATAGGAAGATCATCAAAATCGAAAGTTAAGACGGTCGGAGGATCTGCATCTGAGGGTAATGTCCGGTTGATAGAAGTTAATTTGCGTTGGACATTTTGTAGAACTTCATCGACCTTCGCCTCTGAGGTGAGGTCCAGTTTAACCAAAGAAACATTTTCCTGAGAGGTAGATCGAATCGTCGAAATCTTTTCTACAGAGGCAATAGCATCTTCTACCGGAATCGTGATGGCTCTTTCCACTTCCTGAGGGGAAGCTCCAGGATAAGTGGTAATAATCGTAAGCACTGGAGGAAAAAACCGAGGAACCAATTCATAATTCAATTGGAAAAAAGAAATTGTGCCCAGAAAAAGGAATAGGATGAACACCACCACTATAAGGGTAGATCTTTCAATCGATATTTGGGTGATATTCATTATGGTTAAATCTGATCAGTGTATGCTACCACTATGTTCAGGGAAAATCTATGACCTTCCTAAATTACAAATTATCATTCATATTGATACTTTGAGAAGGGAAGGGTAGAGATATATGTAAAGCTAACGTCACTATTGATCATGAGGAAGTACATGTACCTTAATTCCATCTTGTAAGTTAATTTGACCTCTTATGACCACCGAATCCTGTTCTGTCAATATACTCGTAACTTCTACCCGCTCATCAAGAAGCTTTCCCAAGGTAATATCCGTTAGCACTGCACTATTCTTCCTGATAAGATATACTTGAGCCTCTTCCAAACTCCCAACGATAGCTTTCCGAGGAATAGTTAAACCTTCCTGTTCCTGCGAAGAAGAAAAATGAACGGTAGCGAACATCCCTGCTCTTAATGGTTTCCGCTGATCGTTGTGGATCGAAAGTACTACCTCATAAAGCTGATCCCTGTCGGGTTTGACTCCTACATAAGAAATGATCCCTGTAAATGAGGCATCAGGTAGGGAGTTGATATACACCTTTGCTTGATTAGCTTCGGTAACCACAAACATATCTTGTTCAGGAATTTTAACAGATAATTTCAGTTGGGACACATTGACAATTTCCCCTATTCTAACACCTGGCCCTATCGTACTTCCCGCTTCTGTATACCATTCATGTAAAATACCAGAGATAGGAGCTATAATTTCTGTATCCTCAATTCGTTGTTGTAATCCCTCCAATTTCGCTGCGGCAGCTTCAAATCCCAGCTGTACTTGTTCAAATTGTTGCTGAGTGACGGCATCTCCTTCCAGCAGTTTAGAAAAGCGCTCTACATCCTTTTGGCTCTTATCATAATTTGCCTGAACTGCACGAAGTTCCGTAGTAAGGTAGTCATCTTTTACTTTGGCTAATTTCTGCCCTTTCTGTACAACATCTCCTCTCTTCACAAAAGTGCGTTCTACTTCTCCTTGGGTCGTTGCCATAAGAATAAGCTCCTGCTTAGGCAATAAATTTCCACTAGATTGAATAGAAGTAGAAAAAGTAGATCGTTGAGGTCGGATAATCTCAACAGCAGGCATAAAGCTAGTCGTTGCAGCTGCCTCTTGAGATGCTTCTTCCAGTATTTGTTTGTTTCTGATTAACAAATAGGCGATGCTTCCCACTAACCCTATAAAAAGTACAAGATAAAATACTCTTTGCATAAACGGCTATTATAACCCAACCCACTAATGAGCAGATATGTTAGACCATTAATTTTTTGTCAAATTAATACTTTTAGAGAAAGGAATTAGGATGAAAATTTTATTTTGGGCTCTAATTGCTAGTTGAGAAGACCGTTTTAAGCAGGCCATAACATCAATGAAAAGTAGAACGCTAATTTAATGACCTTATGCAAAGCATTTACAAGTATCTAATCATTATAGGTGGAATAGGAGTGTGGTTATTGTGCAGTTCCCATGATCTGTTTTTAAAAATGCATCATTACGTATTAGAACCTCATCAAGCCATCGAAGTATTTCTCTTTAATGGAACATTTGAGAAGAGTGAAAATACCATTTCCAGAGATCGTATCATAGAGGAAAAAATAGTGGGGCCATCCTTTGAATTCAAACCTTCCTCGGAACATTGGTACGATAAAGATAATATTACCTACCTATCTTTCACTACAGGGGGGGCAGGGACCTATCTGGCAGGGATTTCTACTCGCCCCAGAATGATTCATCTAAGTGCTGCAGATTTTAATAAATATCTCGAGCATGATGGAGTAACTGATGTATGGGAACAACGGAAGTCCACTGAGAAAATTGATCGTCCTGCAGATGAACAATATGCTAAGCACGTTAAAGCTATTTTTCAGGTGGGGGACCAGTATACCGATCATTACCAAACAGTGATGGGCTATCCGGTAGAATTTGTACCACTGGAGAATCCGTATAGCAAAAAGGTAGGGGAGGAGCTGAAAATAAGATTATTGGAACATGGAGAACCTCTTTCCCATGTATTAGTATATGCGGGACATGAACATGAGATTGGCGAGCATGGTGATGATCATGAGCATGGTATAGAAGGACATGAGCACATAGAAGATAGCTTTAGAACAAATTCTTCGGGGGAAGTAACGGTTCCTATTGATCATGAGGGAATTTGGTATATCAGAACCATTCACATGGTGGAAAGTGAAAAAGAGGGGATTGATTATATTTCCAATTGGGCCACCCTTACTTTTGAGATACTGGGGCAATAAGGCTGGACACTTTACCGCCCGCTTTTAGGAGTTCGACCAAGCTTTGTTGAACCTCGATATTTCGTTGGATAAGAGTAATTTCGGATTGCCTCAAGTTAGCCTCCATGTCCAGAAGATGACTTAACAGCGTGATTCCTTCCTGATATTGAAGACGGGTGATTTCGAATTGCTCTTTAGCTAAGGTCAGTTCTTCCTGGCTCAATAAAAACATCTCTCGGGCTTCTGACCAACTGATATAGGCATTTTCATAAGCCAAGGTTAACAATCGAGTACTGTGTTTTCGATGTAGGGATTGTTGTTTACTTTTGATAGTAAGCTGTTGGGATCTGGCGTTAGAGGCGAATCCGTTAAAAATGGGAACTTGTAAATGTAAACCTATCAGGGAAATGGTAAACCAATCTTCATCTGATGCAAAAAAATTTATCCTGCCTCTCTGGGCCTGATAACTATGCCGAATATTGAGAGAAAGAACGGGAAGATGCGTGGCCCGCTCCATATCTAATTGGTGGTGAGTAAGTTGTTGTTGTTGTGCCAATAGCTGATACTCAGGAGTTTGGGAGATGAGAGAAGAGTCAACTTTCACAGGTTCTATGGGGAGTTCCGGGAGGATCAATGAGGGAAGTAGGGTATCATTGGCTAGATCCATTCCCATGAGAACGCGTAAATATTGATATTGGCGAAATAGTCCGCGAGATAATTTTTTCTGCTGTAGGTTAAGGGATGTTAATTGTAAGGCTATTTTCTTGCGTTCTATATTCAACACATTCCCATTAGCCTGATTTAAGGCAACTATTTCCTCCAATTTTTTCAACCTTTTCAGTTGGTCGGGAATTAATTGTGCTTGCGTTTGAGTTTGAAGTAGTTGAATATATTGTAGGGCGATTTGATAGAGGAGATCTTCTTCTTCTTTATGAACTTTTAACTGTACCAAACGCTCTGCTGTAGCTTGTTGACGCTTTCCGCTGATCATTCTGCCATCAAACAGGAGCTGATGAGCCATTAAGCCTACTTCCAGATTATAGGTATCTCCAAACCTTAAGGGGATCAATTCTCCTTCTCTACCGACAATGCTCCCGGGAAATAAGGTAGTAGGTAGTGAAGGGAAAATACTTACATCTGAGAAAAAATGGATAGAGGGAAGAAATTCACTTTTGCTTTCTGCTGATTGGTACTCAAATAATTGCTGATCCAATTTTACACTGGCTAATGCGGGCTGGTGATTCACCGCATAAGTGAGACATTCCTGTAAAGTGAGAGAAGGTGAGTGAGTCGTTATCTCCTGAGCTCTTATCCCGGATACATTGACCCAACACCAACATACTCCTACAAACAGATAGTTCACCTTAGTGAATAATATGGACATATGTTTGGATGGGAGATGGTTAATCAATAGAAAGCTTGATGAATTAAGCGAGAATATATTTTTCATTTCGGAGGTAATATATAAGTAAACTTAGATAGTAATTTCACAATAAGCTCTTTGTAAATGTACAAATTGGTTCTTTGTAGTGCTTATCCGGTAAGTAGATAGGAATTTTGTACCTTATAGAGCATTTTAATTACTCACGCTAATATCAGCATATAATGGATACACTCATCGCAGCCGTTGCCCAATTTCAGCCCAAAGATGGAGATAAAGCCTATAATTTATCTGTCATAGATAAATTTACAGCTAAAGCGAAAGATAAAGGAGCTGACATAGTTTCCTTTCACGAATTATCTATTACGGCTTATACTTATGTGAAAGATCTCAGTAGGGAACAATTATTGGAATTAGCGGAGCCAGTTCCAGGGGGGGAGAGTATCCACCAGTTACATCAAATCGCCAGGAAGTATGATGTATTTCTCTTAGCAGGTCTGGTAGAGCGCGATGGAGAGGAATTGTATAATACATATGTATGTGTGAATAAAGAGGGTATTCAGGCCAGGTTCAGAAAGCTTCACCCTTTTATTAGTCCTTATATGAGCCCGGGGAATGAGTATGTCGTTTTTGAAATTAAAGGAT
Organism: Bacteroidia bacterium; assembly: GCA_965262565.1. Taxonomy (GTDB): domain Bacteria; phylum Bacteroidota; class Bacteroidia; order J057; family J057; genus CBDHFQ01. The sequence goes on along the minus strand of CBDHFQ010000007.1, from coordinate 219,547 downwards.
GGAAGTGTGGTATATTGATTTGTTATGATAATAATGTCATTGAAAATGTGAGAGCTACTACCTTATTAGGCGCGGAACTAATATTTGCTCCTCATGTGACGGGATGTACGCCTTCTTCTATGCCTGGAAGAGGGTTTGTTTCTGATGAGTTATGGCAAAATAGGGATAAAGATCCTGTATCTCTTAGGATGGAATTGAATGGTCCCAAAGGGAGAAGGTGGTTGATGCGTTGGCTTCCGGCAAGGGCATATGATAATGGCGTTTACTATCTCTTCTCGAATCCCATAGGATATGATGGGGATCAGCTAAAAAATGGGAACGCTATGATCTTGGATCCATATGGAGAAGTGTTGACTGAAATCCAATCGTTTGACGACGAAATTACGGTGGCAACGCTTTCGAGAGATAAGTTGGCGCTGGCGGGAGGATATAGATACAGAAATGCGAGGCGGCCGGAATTATATGCTTCTATTCTCGGCAGGGAACATGACTCTACTACTAAACCTATATGGATGAAAAAGTAAGCTGAAAACGTTATTACTGACTAAGTCCAGGGTAATTGCGTAGGTATTTAAGATATATTCATTTCAAATAGAAGGGAATAAACTTGAAGGAAAGGGGTATGTGTAGGATGAGCGTAGTTATCCGGCTTTTGTGAGTTATGGGCCAATAAATAAGGAAATCATTGTGCCTTCTTTTGGAGGATTATTGAATATACCCACTTAGGTACTTTTTATGACCATGATGGGGATGTGGCTGGGCATTGCGCTTAGTCCTTGAGCTACACTCCCTACCTGAAGATTATTACCCCTCGCTCCCATAATAATAAAGTCGAATTTTTCATGTGTGGCGTGAAGGTATATATTTTGGATGATGGACTTATTTCTGCTCAAAGTAAACGCACACTGAATTTCTTGCTGGTCTAAGCGGGCATTTTCTAAAAATTTTTGGTATTTATGTTTGGCCTTTTTCAATAGTTTTTCTTCTACATTTTCCCATGAGATATAAGGGAAATAATGATTGGGAATTCGATATACATGTTGACAAGCCAGATAGGCATTAATCATAGATACTATATGTTGAGCTGTGATTAAGGCGAACATCGAGTGTTTGGAGAAATCAATAGGAACAAGAATGCGATGAATAGTATGATAGGCGGTATCTGGAAGAAATAAAACTGAACATGGCGTTTCTCTAAGTAATTTGCTATTCAGGATGTGTGCATGTTGTTGGTTCATTTGTTTACCCAGTAGGATGAGATCGGATTGCTGAGATGCGGCAGATTGGGCAATACTTGAAGCGGTAGAGGAGTTAGAAGTTACTTGAATATGAATGCTATTTTCTGCATAAGGAAGAATTTGTTGGATCTTTTCTTCGAGGTCTTTTTGGATATAGGTAGCCAGTGGTTGGTCCAGATGATCCAGGAAAGATTTAGCTTCAGAAAGAAAATCGTATTGAATGTTGTGTAAGAAGAAAATTTGTTGAAAGGGGCCTAGTTTGTTTTGAAGAAAGTCTACATATTTAATCAATATCTCATCTGTTTTTGTTAGCGTTAAGTAGACCAGTAATCGGCTGAAGTTCCTCATAAATGGTTAGATTGTTGTTGCTTGATAAGGATATTCTTTATGGATTGTTCGTAATTATTCAGATCATTTTCTCTTTTGGCTAAAAATAGTTCTTCCTGTTCCAGGGACAGTCCTTTATATAGACTAAAGCACATGATGAATAATAGCAAGGTAAATGGTAATCCAGTACTGATAGCTGCTGTTTGAAGGGCAGCTAATCCCCCTCCAAGTAATAGGGTAGCGGCTACTGCCCCTTCTGATAGTGCCCAAAAAATGCGCTGACCTACTGGAGCATCTAATTTTCCTCCTGAAGTTATACTGTCGATGACTAATGAACCACTATCTGATGAAGTAACAAAGAAGCTACTTACCAGGACAATACCTACGATTGAGGTAAAAAATGATAAGGGAAATTGATCTAACATAACAAATAGGGCCGTAGAGATATTTTCATTCACCGCTTGAGATAAATTGGAAATGCTATTTAATTCCAGGTATAGCGCAGATCCTCCAAAAACAGAAAACCATAAAAATGTCAAGGCAGAGGGAACTAATAATACACCCAGGATAAATTCTCGGACAGTCCTACCTTTGGATACTCTGGCAATGAACATTCCCACAAATGGGGACCAGGAAATCCACCATGCCCAGTAGAATACGGTCCATGTATTTTGCCAATCAGTACCAGTATAAGTTTCTGTCCATGTTCCTAGATAAATGACATGTTGGAGATAATTTCCAACATGCTGAATGAAGCTGTCCAGTAAATAAATGGTGGGCCCTAAAACGAGCATAAGACATAAAAAAAACATGGCTAACTTAATATTCACCTCACTTAAAACTCTCACCCCTTTATCTAATCCAAGGACAACGGAAATGGTCGCTGCTAACGTGATCAGGGTAATTAAAATTACCTGTGTCCATTCCGTGTTAGGAATTCCGAATAAATGATGTAATCCAGATGCTACTTGCTGAGCACCAAATCCTAAGGAAGTCGCTAATCCAAATAAGGTCGCCACGACAGCTATGACGTCTATAATGTTCCCAAAAGGTCCGTGAATCCGATCACCTAAAAGAGGAAAAAATACGGATCTGATGGTCAGTGGTAATTTTCGATTAAATGCAAAGAATGCTAAAGATAATCCTACTAATGCATATATGGCCCATGCGTGAAATCCGTAGTGTAAAAAGGAAAAGTTCATGGCATTTTTCGCGGCTTCAACCTCATTTTCTACTGGTAAAGGAGGGTTTGAATAATGTAGAATAGGTTCAGCTACGCTAAAAAACAACAACCCTATGCCCATTCCTGCTGAAAATAACATAGCGAACCATGCAAACAGGCTGAATTCCGGTTCAGCTTCTTTTCCTCCAAGCCGAATATTAGCAAATTTACTCAAAGCCAGATATAGACAGAAAATGACAAAAAAGTTGACGGCAAAAATAAATAGCCACCCTGCATATGAGGTCATTCCATTGGAAATATTAACAAATACGGTTTCCATAGGTTCCCCAATAATAAGAGTAATGAAGATGAAGACTATAATAAGAATGGCGGATGGGTAGAAAACCGGAGGATGAATGTCGAAGTATTTTCTCATGTTGGAGGTTGGATCGTTTTAAAGATCAAATATAAATAAATAGTTTGTATAGAAACTAATATTGGTTGAATCTGTTTGCAAAGATTCAACTCTATACATTTATTCATTGATAATTAATACGATACTTCCAGAAATTACTTATTTCTTAGAAAGTGGGTAATCAAATTAATTTGGCATTTGAGGTAGTTCTCTTAATTAATTTGAAATTTGATCGATAAGGTATAGGTGTAAGAAATGGATTTTGTGCCCAATCTGGCAGGTTTCCAATTTGGCATACTACCAATGATTCTTAGCACTTCTTCATCACATCCAAAGCCTAGCCCTTCAGTGATTCTAAGATCGCTTAGAGATCCATTTTTATTAATCATAAATTTAACCATGACATCCCCTTCAATTTGATTATTAATAGCCTGCCTGGGGTATTTCAGGTTATTTCGAATAAATTTTGTCAAATTTTTAGCTCCTCCAGGAAATTCAGGTTGGAAAAAAGGGAGATCAGGACTGAATTCAGGAATTTTAGATGGATTGGAAGGAATCTCTTCCTGAGATTCTGGCTCATTGGTTTCCTCAGGTAAGGGACTAAAAATCTCTTCCTCAGGTGATATGTCCTCTTCAGGAAATTCGAAAGTAGCACTATCTTCTTCTTCAAGGAAATCTGTTTCCTCAAAGGGATTATCAAAATTATCTAAAACTACATTCTCTGGGTCAACATTTTCAACGGATTCTGTAACAGGTGTAGCTACTTCATTAGAAGCGATGGCCAGTTGACTTTCAGAGTCATCATTATCCTCAGAACCACTGTTATCCCCCGGTTTTATATTTAGGGAAACTTCATATTTATATGAGTTGAATCCATCTTGATCTACTTCCAGGGAAACCAGGTAAGATCCAGGCTTTCTGTAGGTATAGGCTTCGCTTTGGATAATGGTAGTAGATCTTCCATCACCAAAGTCCAGTCGATATTTATATCGGGATTTTCTTCCTATAACTGAGAATACAAGCATATTACCAGCCTTGCGTTCACCTTCAATGTCTAGGCCACGGAATGGAGGATCCACTAATTGTTGGCGGGGAACCTCGAAGTCATTCTCAGCTTCATCATAGAACTCTTCCTCTGGCGCTGGAGTAGCTACAACGACAATCTCATCCGATCGACTCACTTCATTAGCAAATGTTCCTAATTCATTTGACACACTATCTGATTCTGATAATGAGTTAAGCTCTCCTTCCTCTGGCTTAAACATGCTATACAATGCAGTAAGGCTGGAAGAATTAACATAAAAGTATGGTATTAGAGCTAATAGCAAGAATGTTACAGAACCTAGTAATATTTTCATTACATAACTTCTGAACCTTTTTCTTTCTTTCTCAGCGATAAATTTTCTCAATTCGCTAAGGTCCGCATCTTTTCTAGACATTCAAGTGCGATTTAACCGTGTACATTCAGAAGGCTAAAGAATGAATGAACAATTGAACTATTATATCTAACGGACTATTACTATCGAATATTTTAAAAAAATTACTATATGGTCATTATTTCTGATATGGAATTTTAGAAGTATAATTAATTTGGCTACAATAAAATATAAAGAGCGGCTTAGGAAACGCTATGGCCATTCATACTTGTTTTTTCCTTTGGAGAGGAGTTAGGTGCTGCGAGGGAAATATGATCATCTATGTTGGATTCCCAGGATGAGGGAGAATTTCCAGGAGATAACAATTTTACTATGTTGGGAATACATGAAGTGATAATCATCAGTGTTCCTGCAAGTATTAAATGAAGTGGGTTCAACATAAAAGTTCCTGTAGCACATATGCTCAAAATTAGGACTGTAGAGAGAGGAAGAGAAAAAGCCATTACCGCCAGCGCTAAGTCAGTATCGAAGGTTCTGTTGGATACATTTTTGTGTTGGATTTTTTCCAGAGATGAGACGGCTGACATATGCGCAAAGGGCCAGAAGCTAGTGGAGCTTAATGGGAAGGCGACTGCAACGATCATGGCAGCAGGAGAAGATAAAGGTAGAACACTTAATAGTAAGGCACCAAAAAGGAATGCTATTCCTGCTCTGACAAAAAGTAGGGAAAAGATTACCTTTATTTGTTGCCAGTTAATTTTCACCGCTAACCCTATATAAAGAAGGACTAAAGGAGTCATTAAACTGCTCAGTCTGCTTACAGTTTGTTGAAGAAAAGGTGGCAATGCTTGAATATTGAGTCCCAGACATAATAAAAAGATCGCCAGTACAATGACCATGTTAATAGGTTCTCTGACAAGATTAATCATTAAGTCTTTAAGCTTATTTTTGGAAGAGGTTTCTCCTTGAGAATGGTGAATTCGGTAATACCAATGCATAGCTAGTAAGTAAAGTAAAATAAGACCGAATATTTTATTCCCTACATCTGCCAGGGCTGCATAGGCAATACTTTCTTCTCCAAAATATTCCAAAATAAAGGGAAAGCATGATAATCCCGGAGCTAAGGAAGGAAAAAGCATCATCAAGGTTCTGGAAGCATCGGTGCCAGAAGGAACACCGAAAAAAGGAAGGACTGTTTTAGCCGATAATAGCATTACAAAATTATATATCAGTGCCAACAGGGGAAGAAATAATAAGTGGGTAGCAACATTAATTTTGAGTAGAGCAATAAAAATAGTGGCAGGTAAGGCAATCGTGAGGATAAGAACCTTTATCCCCGTCATTTGCTCCTTCTTTGTTATTTTTTGTTTTAGCAACACCCCTATTCCTATGAGAAGAATAATCGAAACAGTTTTTTGTACAGCTGGATTCATATACAGGCTATTTTATCAGGCTAAAAAGGACACACTACCTGTAATTATTATACAGGCTATAAATGCTTTTTGTCAAAAAATTGAAAAAATATAAAAATACCAAGTTAGACATATAGCCGCATAACTATTTTATTATAGCTATGCGGCATGAGAATTATCCAACAACTTTCTTTAAGGATTCAGCAAACAGTCCCATTTCTTCCATCGTCCCCATACTAACTCTACACCAGGGTGCATCATTTATTTCGAACAATCTTACTCCTATACCTTCTTCAAACATTTTCTCTAAATACATTTCCCCATCCATCTCCAAGGGAAACATCATGAAACTGGTGTAGGAAGGAATATAAGTTATTCCCATATCTGTTAACACATCTACTACATATGATCTTGCGTCTGCGGTAAGAACACGACTTTTTTCCTGAAATTCGGTGTCTTCAATACTCGCCAAAGCACCAGCCAGTGAAGTAATAGATAAGCCCATATTAGAGCGAACCATTTTTCTGATCTTTTCCAGCATTTCTGGTTGAGCTACCAAATATCCCACCCTCAAACCGGCCATTCCGTGAATTTTAGAAAATGTTCTGGCAACGAGAACGTTTTTCCCTTCACGTACCAAAGATGCCATTGTTTTTTCTTTAGGATTATCCAGGAACTCAAGATAGGCTTCGTCAACAAAAACGGGTACCTTTTCAGAAGCATTGGCGCAAAATGCCTTTAATTCGTCATTAGGGGTTAGTGTGCCCGTAGGATTATTGGGGTTACAAACATAAACCAGCTTTGTCTCATCATCGATAGCTTTTTCCATTGCTGGTAAATCATGTGCCCAATCCTTCGTTAGGGGAATACTTTTCCATGTGGCTCCAAAAGAAATAGCTGTCTTGATTAATGACATATAAGCAGGGTCTGCTGCTACGACATTACCTCCGTCTTTAAATTGAACGATTCCCGTTTTTTCCAATACATCTGTTGATCCGGGACCCAACATAATGTGATCTGTGGTCACTCCTTCTTTTTCAGCCAAAATTTCCTTTAATTTTGCTGCATCTGAATGACCATATCTGTTCCCCATTACAGCAGCTTTTGTGATAGCTTCCACCGTTTTAGGAGAAGGTCCGTATGGATTTTCATTAGCGAGCAATCTTGCTCTAAGCTTGCTAATATCAGGAGGAAATTGAAGATTTCTTTCCCATGTCCTTAAAGGATATTCAGGAGATATGCGATCTCTTCCTTGCACTAATGAGGGAGCTACAGCCAAACCTGTAGCGAATAGTGCAGAAGATTTTAACCAGTTCCTGCGTGTAATTTGGGTTCTCATATGGGTGATATTATGAAAGATGAATAATTGGAGATGAAATTATAACAATCTATTTGAAATAAGCTAAACAAATTAATAAAAGTTTATCAATTATTCAGAAATTTTGATATATCCTAAAAGGTGTATCATCGTGAGTACCTGTCCATTCCAATCTAAAGGCTCCTATGAGTTCTGATTTTGGTGCCTCAAAAATGACAGCGCCATTCCCATCAGTGACAAAACTTCCTATTAATTGAGTTTCATTTATGAATACTTCTATAGGAAGACCTGATATGAGGGTGGAATCTATGCCAATATTATAGTCTAGTATACCACTCTTATCCAATTCATAAAATGTGGCTTCTACAGATAAGGTGGTTTCATCGCTTTCCAATGTTTCAAATAGAGCTAAAACTGGGGATTCGATTACCTCAAAAGCCAAATCATCTTCCTGACAGGATATGCAAAAGGTGGAGAGTACCATAATGCAGATAAGCGGAAGCATTTTAAGTAAATATGTAAAGCTAATTATTCTTTCCATGGTAAAAAATTGTTATAAAATGGTTGGATGATTTTTTATTCTGCCCACCAAAGTTTAGTCAACTTATTGTCGGGACCTCCATTGAAAGATGCTCCGGTCTCTACATTGGCTCCATTGAGGGAATATTCGGACTCGGGATATCTCAATCTGGTAGGTACTTGTCCATCATTTTCAAAAATGGCGTTGATTGACGGGGAAGATAGAGAAGGAAATCCTGTACGTCTATACTCAGTCCATGCTTCTATTCCCTGGCTAAACAGTGCTTTCCATTTCTCTGTCATAATAGTTTCCTTGTCTGCTACTTTGTCGACCATATAATCCGCAGGCATTTGTAGTAGATACTGATCGAAAGAGGCCTGAATAGCCATTTCTAAATATTCCTGTGCAGAAAGTCCCCCAGTGTACGTTCCGCTAAGGGTAGCTTCAGCCAGAATAAATAATAGCTCACTATAAGTCATTAAAAATACGGGACCTCTTTCCTGAGTAAAAAATGATCCAGGTCTGGAAGCGGTGTTGATAAATATACTGGCATCAGCTTCAGGTAATCCGTTGATAGCACCTGAATAGCCACCAGCGTCAGGTCCTGCGGCTGCAGGTTCGGCATAAACAGTGATTCTTGGATCTATAATGGTTCCATCTGAAATCATGGCATTAATTAAAGTCTGGCTGATGGACCAGTCTTCTCTCCCATCATTTACCATAATTTCATGCCATGCGTTATTATTATTTTCCCCAAGCCGACTCTCGTGATACAATACTGCAAAATCCTCATTACTAGTAAAAATAGGATATTGCGTTGGATTGGATAGAATTTCATTAAAGATTGCAGAAGATTCAGCTGGTTTTTTACTGGCTTGTCTATTAGCCAGTCGTAATCTCAGGGAATTAGCAAACTTTTTCCACCTTAATACATCTCCATCAAACATAATATCACCCGAAATGGGGGGCCCATCTAAAGCGATAGCATCCGAAGCTGATGTTAAATTTTCCAGCATGCTGGCATAAATGTCTTCCTGAGAAGTGTAAACCGGAGCAAGATTCCCTGTTGTGGCTCCTTGAAGTGCTTCGGTATATGGAATGGCTCCCCAAGTATCTGTAACAATGGAAAATAAGTATTCGCGCATGATAATTCCTATAGCCGCATAAGTAGGATTGAAAAATTCTCCCTCTGCATCATTGGAAATGTCTATCACTTTTTGGAAGTTGATCAGCGATTCATTGAAGAAGCCTTCCCAATTATTATTCCTCATACTGGCATCGGGATTATACGTATCTCCTTCGTTAGTGTATTGGTTTCTGGCAAAATATTGAACCCAGAGCATGCCGCCATCCAATCCTAATCGCTCCAGTCTGGTTCTATGTCCATGAATACGATCAATTCCCTCCCTTACTCCATAAGGAAAAATGACACTGGGAGGAACCACAATAGGATCGTTTGGATTGGTATTAAGATCTTCGAAATCATCTGTGCAGCTTACTAATGAGAAGCTTAATACACAGATACCCATGGAAAAGAGAAGAAACGTTAGATGTATATGTATTCTATTCATTGTTCGTTAATTATTGGTGTTAAAAGAAGAATGATAGCGTTGTGATTAAAAGTCTACATTGAAATTGAATCCTAAACTTCTGGTGGTAGGTATAGTCGCGTAGTATAGCGATCCAATTAAATTACCTCCCCTTACATTTATCTCAGGATCAATCTGTGGGTGTGTATTGTAGATCATAGCCACATTTCTACCAACAAAAGATAGCCTGGCTCCTTTGATAAATTTAGTTTTGCTTAACCATGATGAGGGTAATTGGTAACCTATGCGAACTTCTCTCAACTTGACATAAGTAGCTTCAAATATGGCTCCTTCATTCACTGAGCGTACGCTTAACTGGCGGGTCACAGACTTTGTTGGTGCCACTACATCATTTGGTACATATACCGGACTTTCCTCGCTTCCTATATTTTTTACCCCTACACCAATGACTCCTTCTTCACGACCCAATGCGGTAATGGGGTAAACACCTGTTTGCATACCTGTTGAGGTACTCTCATCAGCTATGTCTCCTCCTACTTTTGCATCAATCAATGCACTGACGATAAACCCTTTAAAACGGAAGGTGTTTTCTATCCCACCTGTAAAGTCAGGCATGACATTACCTATCACCTGAAGATCCTGCTGCTTTTGAGGAATTCCATCTTCAAAAATAATCTGTCCTGCAAACTCCCCATCTGGAACACGCTGGTAGGCACTTCCGAATAGAGCTCCATATGCTTCTCCTACAGTTGCTTGCAAACTTAATCCTCTTCTAGAGTGGAGAACGATGGTTTCCAGCTCATTCCCGTTTTCGTCAGTGAAGAGTTCTTCTACTTTGTTTCGATTCCTGGCGTAATTAATAGCTACATCCCAGGAAAATCCGTTGGATAGCTTGATAGGCGTACCAATTAAGGCAATTTCAATCCCTTTATTACTCAGTTTACCCGCATTTAAGATTTTGCTGTCATAGCCAGTAGACTTGGAAACAGCTACTGCCATAATCTGATCGGTAGTTACTGCATCGTAATAAGTTACATCTAATCCTAATCTACCGTTCAGGAAGCGCAAATCGGCTCCAAATTCGATACTCTCTGTCTGCTCAGGGCGAAGTCCGGCATTCGCAATAACCGTATTTTCAGAAAAAACGGGCGTACTGGTATTCCATTGATCTCTGGGGACAAAAGCCTGAACCAGTTGATAAGGATCAGTATCATTTCCTACTTGTGCCCAACTGGCGCGTACTTTGGCAAACGTCAATGCAGGATTGCTGATTCCCAACATATCCGTCAGAATGAAACTTCCCGAAACAGAAGGGTAGAAATAAGAATTTTCTTCTACAGGTAAAGTGCTTGACCAGTCATTACGAGCTGTGATATCCAAAAAGGCATATCCTTTGAACCCTAAGCTAAGAGATCCAAATACACTATTAACTTCTTTTTCTTCAATTCTACTTCTATTGGTATTGGTAGAAGAATTGTTAGCTACATTATACAGGCCATTGATAGTTACGTCGTTAACTCCAATGAAATTTCTCTTATAATAATTGGTTCTGTGTACTGCTCCTGCTTTAGCGTTGACAGATAGGAAGGGAAGTACATTATCGTCGAATGTGATGATCACATCTGAGTTAGTCTCCTGACGGCGAAGTACTTCTTCTGAAAATGCTTGAGTACGCTCAGTACCACTTTTTATTCTTTCATTACGAGTAACCCTGATGCGTGTATCAGTCCAGAGGTCAGTTCCACTTCGGGCTAACACATTAATGGTAGGGGTTAATTGATAACTAAGAGCAATATTACCTAATATACGATCCTTTTCATTTGAAGCGGTGAGGTAGGTCTGATCGTAAAATCGATTACCTGCGAATGAATGTTGCCAGTTGGCATAAGGATATTCATCATCAGGTCTGGTGATATGGACATCCATAAAAGATTCGTAGTCTTTTAATAACCCCCAGTCATCGTGTCTGTGATGCCAGGTTTGAGGTTCCCAAAGGACAGGTAGTTGGCGATTATCAGATCCCGATTTGACATACTCGACAAATACTTTGGCCGTGAACTTTTCGGTTAAGTTGTAACCGGAGTTTAGACGGAAGTTATTTCGGTAAAAGTCGTTATTATAAAATATTCCTTCCTGATCTGTGCGGCCAAAAGAAAATCTGAAATTCCCTTTATCATTAGATCCTGCTAAAGCAATACTATGAGTCATGGTATTTCCCGTTTCCCAGAAATTACTCCAACTATCAGGGACAGGGACTAAAGGCGCTACTTCTGTACCTGACCACCAGTGGCGCACTAATCTTCCATCCATGGGTGCTCCCCAACTTTCATCAACTCCGGCTGTTCCTACTAAGGGATATCGCTCATCATATACATTTCTAAATTGTTCTATGGCCAATGGATCTGTGATACCTCCATTCCTTCCATCCGCATACCATGTTACATATCCATTTCCACCTCCATAAATATTTTGAAACTCTGGTACCACCAATGGATTTTCCCAGGTAGCATTTAGGTTATAGGAAACACCTAAACCTCTTACGTTAGCTCCGGTTTTGGTATTGACAAGAATAACCCCATTAGCAGCACGCGATCCATATAAGGCAGCTGCATTTGCACCCTTTAACACGGTGATACTTTCAATATTATCGGGATTAATCTCTGAGATCCCTCCACCATATATAGTGTTGTCTTCTGTAGAACTTCCGCTTGAAGATGCGTTGAAATCTCCTTCCATAGGAACACCATCTATGACATACAGGGGTTGATTATTTCCCAGAATGGAAGAGTTTCCCCTAATGATCACCTGGGAACCTGCCCCCACTGCACTTCCACTGGTGATTTGGATACCTGCTACTCTTCCAGAAAGATTATTGACCACATTATTAGAACGGGTTTCTCTCAAATTATCTACACCTACCTCTTGGACAGCATATCCTAACGCCTTTTTATCTCTTTCGATACCAAAGGCAGTAACCACTACCTCATCCAGGGTTAGGTCTTCAGGGGATAGAGAGATATTAAATTGAATTTCACTTCCCAGGGGAAGCTCTTGTTGTTCAAATCCTAAATAGTTAATGATAATGGCATCGCTTTCGGCAGGAATTTGGATTGTAAACTGACCTTGTTCGTCTGTAATGGCTCCTACATTGGAATTTTTTGCCAGTACCGTTACGCCTGCAAGTAATTGTCCTGCCTGATCTACAATAGTCCCACTAATCTCACGCTGTACTTGCCCCCATAATTCATGAGTGCAAGCCAGCAGTAAGATCACGATACAGGTAGTAAATAATTTTCTCATAAGTTTAAATGAGTTAATTTGGTGAAGGAATAAACCTAATCAATCTAAAAAAGGGTAAATAGTGCCTGGAGTGCCTAATGATAACATTAGCACATGAGCATTAGAATGTCACTTAGTGAACATAATTCTCCCAGAGTGTTTAGGAGAGTAAACACTATATCAGCTTTACATAATAGCTGCTTAGATTATTCGTAGTAAATGAGACTTGGTATGCGTATTAATTAATTCATAAGCAAATAGTTATATATTAGTTATCGTATAGTTTTTCCTTTTCCGCTCATATGAGAAACGGAGGTAAGAAAAGAAACTCAATTAAAAAAGTAGAATATATGATCCTATATATGGAGTCGACTAACTTATTCCATAGCCAATTCATTTTGAAACACTCATGTATTCAGCACTGAAGCTGTTATAGGTATCGCTGTAGTATCTCGCCCAATTGTTTCACTAATATGAAATGTTTCATGCAATAATGCAAATATTCCAACAGCTTTTTTTGATATTTTTATATTTAAATAGGTATTTTTATTACGAATTGTCACTTATTTAGATATAATTTTAAGAAATGTTAATTACATAATGTTTTATCTCTATTTGTTTAGGATGAGTCCACACAATTTTCCGATGTCACTCTAGGTAACATCGGGAAAGGAAGATGTATGCGTTAATTGGTTTACTTTTAAATAATATATGGCAAATCACTTTTTGCCATCCATCCATGGGAAGTAGCTATATATTAATCAGGAGAAGCATACTTTAAGGGATCCAGGGTAATGGGATCCAATAATTGTTCGATATATTGTCTTCTCTGTTCTTCCCAGGGAGGTAATTTCAGGTTTTGTCCTAATTCCGAAATTGCTTCATCATACAAAAAGCCTGGAGGAGTGGTAGCTACTTCAAATAACACTCCCCCTGGCTCCCGAAAATAAATAGAATGGAAATATTGTCTGTCGAGAACCTGTGTGGGATACAATCCTGCTGTTGCTAATTTCTCTCTTACTGTTAATTGATCCTCATCTGAAGGCGTATCAAAAGCAATATGATGAACAGTACCCGCTCCACTAGCACCTTGTTTTTTATTATTTCCCCAAACGATATCGATAATTTGTCCTGGCGTTCCCTGGACATTGGTACCATATCTTCTCCTCCCTCCACTTTCCATAATAAAGGTATGATTTAGCTGATTCACTAGTAAGGCTTCCGTCTGAGCATATACCTCTTCCCACAATTCAACACTATAAAACCCTCTAATAGCGTGTTCCAGAGGAATTTGTCCATAGGAAAACGGGGGTCTTGAGTCATCATCATTGGCCACTAATTCCAATCCTAACCCATCGTAATCTTCAAAATAGATAATTCCATGACCGAACCGTTCCTGAGGATCTTTATGGGGAATTTGAAAGTGATCTAAGCGCTTTATCCAGTAATCTATGGAATTAGTAGGAATAGAAAAAGTAGTCGTAGCCGCTTGACCTACTCCATGTGCTCCTTGAGGAATATTTCTAAAGGGAAAAAACGTCATAATGCTTCCAGGTTGCCCTGTTTCATCTCCATAATATAGGTGATAAACATCCGGAGCATCAAAGTTGACTGTTTTTTTCACCAGCCTTAATCCCAAAATTCCAGCATAGAAGTCTACATTGCGCTGAGGACTTCCCGCCATTGCTGTTACATGATGAAGCCCTTTGATGAGTTGAGTTGCCATAGGGATATAAATATAGTAAGCCTTCTTGACAAATGAACTTTCCAGTGATCTTAAAAGTTTCGAATCAGCATTACCCCTCCTATAATTAAGCATATCCCCATGATTCGCTGCCAATTTATCGGATAAATGCTGAGACCCATTAAGCCGAAATGATCTATTAATATAGAAAATACTAACTGACCCGCTATAACGAGAGCGAAAGTTAATCCAGCCCCTATGTTAGGAACCAGAATGATAGAGGCCACCACATAAAATATCCCAAGTAAACCTGCTGTCCATATGGTCCAGTGTTCTTTGGTCGCATGGCTGATTTGAGTAACATCTGTTTTGCCTAAACACACTAATAACAACAATCCTACTGCGCCTATGGAAAAGGAAAGTAGTGCTGCATATACTGGGTCTCCTAGTGCTTTTCCCATTTTTGCGTTTAATCCGGCTTGAATAGGAAGTATGCCTCCAGCAAGAAAAGCGATAAGCATGAAAAAGTAAATGGGCTTCATTTTTGGAGACAAAGATGTACAAAAAATTAAAACCCACCCGGATAAATGTTCCGAATGGGTCATTATTGAGTTGTGGGTACTCGTTATGGATTAACAATCAATGTTCTCGAAATATTTCCTTGTCCATTTCTACCTACTACTATCCCATTATCCGCTCCTGTAAGGGTAATAATGGCTTCTGCACTTTCCGCGCCATCGGGAATTACTCCGGTAGGAATCGTTAAACTTACAGCACCATTTAATACGCCTGAAGGTATGGTTCCTGAGCCCGTGGCTGAAAATGCACCGGAAACTTCATAATTCACCAATACCTCTTGATAGATGGTAGGAGGTATTCTAATCGCAACAGAAATAGTCGTGTCTTCATTGACTTCGAGATCTGATGAAGAAGTGAATTCTACAAATGCTGGAAATGAATTAGAGAAATCTAATCGTTCGTCCTCAAACTCATCGCAGCTGGAGAAGGAAGCTAGTAGTAAACAAGCTCCTAATACCCCTAAAATGGTCGATTTAAAAGAGATATAATTCATGTTAATTAATTTCATTTAATCATATTATTGAAAATAGAGTAAGTATGTTATCTGTCGAACCACATTCTCTCGTCCAAAGGCTTTTGATCGGGAACATTTGGATTTGCTGCTACTTCATCAGGTGGATACTGTAAGCGACGGATCAAATTACCGGTTTGGGCTCCTGTAGGTAATCTTAATGCTGGAATTTCATTTCTTCTCCAGGTCGTCCATGCTTCAAGGGGGCGTTGGATAAGGTCCAGCCACTGTTGTTCCGCTATGGCTTTTCTGGCATCTTCCGTACTGATTTCTGTCAAATTAGGCAGGGTAGCCAGATAAGTTTCAATGTCGTCATTAGGCACGCCATAGTAGGTCATATTGGCTCTGATACCCGCGCGGTATTTCTCATCGGCAGAGGCTGCTCCTCCTCCTGCAAAACCTCTGATATGTGCTTCAGCTTCTAACAACATCTGCTCGGAGAATGAAAACAGGATATCCGGTGCGTCGGGACGAATAATGATGTCGCTGATCACAGAAGTTTCTCCCGTAGCATTTTCACCAGGACCAACGCCTTCAAAAAATCCTGCTTCCGCATTTGGGCCTTCATCAAAGTAATACGGAATTCTCGGATCGTTCATGGATTGCATGAGATTCACGGTATTTTCACTAGCGAAGAAAAAGAGGTTAGCCCCACCAGCAAATGATTCAAGCGTTTGGAAAATGGGATTTTTATTTCCTGCAGCATCAAAATAAGGGAATTCAGCATCATGGGTTGAAGAGGAAATCATTCCCCCGTTATTAATCATCTGACCTATATCAGTAGCTACCGCTGGTCTGGCATCCACCATCGTCATCAATGTACGGAGCCTAAGCGAACGTGCAAGCCTGGCCCAATTGTCCATATCTCCTCCATAGATTAAATCATTAGACGTAATCCTCACGGGAGATTCAAGGTCAATTTGTGCCAATGCTTCATCGATTAAGGCAATGATTCCATCGAATACCCTTTCCTGAGTATCGAAATTGGGATTGGGAAATTGTTCAAAATTAATTGCTTCATCAAAGGGAACATCCTCCCAGGTGACCGTACTCGAATAATAAGTTAAAGCCCTGAAAATTTTTGACTGAGCAGCAGCATTATTATTCACGGGGTTTGCGGATTCTGCTCCTTCGATAGCGAAGTTAAGATCCTTGTGAACTTCTCTGTAATGGGAGCGCCAGGTATTGCCATTGGTAAACACACTAATGATATATCGTTCTGGTCTGGTAAATACGCCTGCTCCTCTGGAACCGCCACCAGACCATAACTGCGACCAGGAAGCAGCTGGTGTCCCATAATCTACAGTTCTGTTAGTGGAGAAATTATTAATTGCACTTGTAAATAACAGCGCTGGGTCTGCCGTCGTCGCCCTGTTGGGATTGTCGTTCACATCCAGAAAATCACTACAAGCGCTGGTACTTATGAGTAGGATAATGGAAGCTATATATGGAAATAACTTTTTCATAAAATGGAATATCTTTTTTGTCGCAAAGAAAAATGGTAATAATTGATACATTAGAAGGACATACGAAGGTTGAATCCAAGACTTCTGGTGGAAGGAATACTATTAAATTCCACTCCTTCACCCGTTAAAGAGGTCCCAAAGAAATTTGTTTCAGGATCAATGTGTGGTACCTCATCATGTATAATCCATAAGTTTCTTCCTTCGAAGGCTATGTTTAAGTTGCTGATAGGAGTTCCTTGTAATAATTCGCTAGGGAAGGTATATCCAAATCTTACTTCTCTCAATTTAACATAGGAAGCGTCGAAGACGGAACTTTCAATGGCCGAGTTGGAACTGTAATTTTCCCAGAATTGTTGCATAGATTGAACGGGCACATCATTGGGTCGGAAAGTTCCATCTTCATTTTCAATAACCCCTTCGTCGATAAATACCTGTCCTCTGTTAGCAAGGGTTTCTTCAGCCAATCCATTAATCCGAAGCCCTTGAGTAGTATTTGAAAATACAACTCCACCTTCCCTGATATCCACCAGAAAGCTCAAAGAGAAATTTTTGAATGACAAAGTATTATTGATACCTAACGTCCAATCGGGATAAATGCTACCCAAATTTACGGCATTTCCTAATTCCCTAAGACCGGTATTAGGATTGATGACAGGTAAACCTGTAGCGGGATCTCTTTCCCATCCTGCACCAAACATACTGAAGGGCTCTCCTGGAAGACCACGAATAATTAATCCACTGAATCCACTGGTGAGATTGATAAAGTCCAATCCAGAAGCTAAAGATTCTACTTCGTTTTTATTTCTGGTGAAATTCAATCCAATTTCCAGATCAAAATCTCCAGGCTGACGATTAGGACTTCTAAAAGGAGCTAATTCCAAATAAGTCTCTATCCCTTTGTTGGATACAGAACCTGCATTAATGACTCTTGCATCAAAACCGGTTGATTGGGCAATATCCAGATTCAGTATTTGGTCATCAGTAGTAGTGTTGTAATAAGCTGCGTCGAGCCGTATGCGACCTTCAAAAAACACCAGCTCTGCACCCACTTCAAACTGTTCCTGATTCTGGGCCAACAGATTTGCCTCAGGAAGGACATCTGTGGCTGCAAAAGCACTTTGGCCTCCATGTGGATAGATATTATTAGCGACAAACTGGGTAAATAAATCATCTTGTGGGATAAAGGTGAAATCCAGACTGTATGGTTCTACGGCACTACCTACATTAGCAAAATTAGCTCTGATCTTACCATAGGATAACCAGTTACTCTCTATACCAAAGGCATCAGTAAATACTAAACTCGCACTCACAGAAGGATAGAAATAGGAATTGTTATCTACGGGAAGAGTTGAGTTCCAGTCGTTTCTTCCCGTAGCATTCAAGAAAAACCAATCTTTATATCCCAGCGTCAGGTCTCCATAAACCCCTATCAATCTGCGTTGAATGAGGGTATTCGTGGGCACATTCGTATTTGCATTTGCAAAGGTGTATAACTCATCTGCATTTAAAGAAGAAGAAATTACTCTGCTTCTTCTGGTTCTTTGGCTAAACACATTATGCCCTGCAATGAACTGAATATTTAAGTCTGGACTAATATCTCTTCGAATAGTCAGCAATAAATCCGAATTGAATTGATTGCTAAAAATTTCCCTGGTATCAAACTGTCCATCTACCTGATTCAGCGTTCCTTTTCTGACGATTCTTACTCTGTTCTCCGTAAAAATGTCAACGCCTACTCTTCCTGTTACTTCCATCCAACTCAATGGCCTGTAAGTCAATTCTGAACTTCCAAACAAGCGATCTACCTGGTTATCAAGACCATTATTTTGAGTTACCCAAAATGGATTGTTGGAAGATCTACTTCCATTGGCATCAGAGTCAGTTCCGTAAGGGTTTCCATTTGGATCGAGAATATTATTTCTCAGAGCTTCCAGGTCTGTCGTTCTGGGCATGCCATTTACGAGATTCGCGATGGCATTAGGATCGTTTCCTCCCTGTATAGGTCTTCCTTCGCTGGTCGTCCGCACATAGTTTCCACTGATTCTGGCGAAGAAATGTTTTCCTACATCTCTACCTGAGTTGAAAGCAATAGTATGACGATTGAGTTCTGTATTAGGTACAGTTCCCGTTTGGTGGAGATTGGTGTATCCCATGCGAAAATCCCCCTCTTCAGAACCTCCAGAGAAAGAGACGCTATTGATATAGGTCATTCCTGTTTCGTAAAAGTCTCTGACATTATCCGGAAAAGCTCTTAGCTGAACAGAATCGTTTTTAAAATCTTCAAATAGTTGCCCTTGAACTTCACTGATTCTTGGGCCCCAACCATTTTGGAATGCACCTATGTCGTATTCACCAAAATCTCCCGAGGCATATTCATTCTGAAAGTCAGGGAGTTTAAGGACGTCATCAAATCGAATAGAAGAGCTGAAACTGATCGTTCCTCCTTTACCTCTTGCTCCTCTTTTAGTGGTAATGATGATCGCTCCGTCTTTAGCTCTGGCACCATATAAAGCGGTAGCTGCAGCACCCTTTAATACAGTAATAGACGCTATATCATCTGGATTAATATCCTGGGCACGATTTCCAACATCCACCCCTCCATTGATAATATCAGATCTTGATCCGTTGAATCCCGAATTGGAAATGGGTAATCCATCAACGACAAAAATGGGCTGATTACTGGCTCCCGATCCATCAGTAATCAAAGAGTTAGCTCCCCTGATGAGTATTTTTGAACTGCCCCCCAAAGTACCAGATTGAGAGGTAATCCGGACACCGGGAACTTTTCCAGCTAAAGCATCTACGACATTGGGTGTTCTGGCCTTGGTAATTTCATCACTCGAAACTACACTCACAGCATATCCTAATTCCTTTTTTTGACGTTCAATGGCATTGGCAGTGATAATAACTTCTTCCAACTCCAGCAAATCATCAGCGAGGGAAATATCTATTTGAGACCGACCTCCGATACTTACTTCTTGTGTAAGTTTGTTAACATAATAAAACACCAGGATATCCGCATTGTCTGGGAGACTGATCTGGTAACGTCCATTTTCATCTGAATATGCTCCTATGGTAGTACCTTTTACAACAATAGATGCACCCTGAATGGCATTTCCAGTTTCTTCATGCGTAATCGTTCCGGAAACGATATCCTGCGCATCAACAAGACTGTATAGAGTAATAAATAAAATGATTAAAAGATAAATTTTCTTCATAATGAATATATTATAATTTGAACTGTTGGTAAACTCTTCATCTATATACTGCTTGATCTCCCTACTGATACAGGTAGGGATAAAACAGGAACAGTTACATGCCAGATAAAGAGAAATTGATGTCTGAGAGGGAAACGTAACAGAGGAATAGTATTAATTTTTCATCATAGGCAGAATGGTCGATTAAATTTCCGAAATTTTCATACTAACATACAATGATTATGGCATTTTTTGATTATAATTGGCTGATTTTTAGACAGTCATCATTATTGAGCTGATAAAATACATGAGTCGTAAGACTGATGGATTCGTCAATCGACTGAGCACAGAATTGACCTTGTATGAGGTGAAAATGCAGGATTGGTTAGATGAATGTCATTCGTCGAAGAAAAATAAACCTTAATCGGAATTTTTGGATCCTAAGGTATATTAAAATATTTGATAAATATCATTAAATAGGTAAATGGTGTTATTGCTTGAGTGAAAATATATATATCCCGTAGAATCTACAACCTGTCTTAAAAATCACTCCCCTCGTCGAAATTATCTACAATGGATTAAATTTTTTGGCATATTGAATAATCATGTAATAAAGCACGGCGTAATTGACACGATCCCTCTGGTGCAAAAATGTTCAGGGGGATTTTTATTGCACGGCTATGAATCCCTTGGCTCTGTAAATGGTAAATATTCGAGGGAAAAGGAAGGAGATAATTGTAGGAGAGAAAGCAATTGGTTAGTGAGAAATTGATCGGTAATAATAAAATCGTAGAACGCTTCTGCTTTACTGAATAATACATATGAATCCCGAGATGCCAGAAAGCCGATGTGTTGGTTTTCTTTTGTGGCCAATGGGAGATACAGCTCAGAAGATTTAAGTAGATATATATGAGAAGATGGGAGGTTTCTAATAGCTCCTATTCCTTTAACCAACCAGTAAACAAAAGAAGAATCACATTCGAGTTGTTCTCCTGCTTTCACATATTTCCCTTGAAATATTTCTCCTAACATACATAAATGTTGCCCTGCTGTATGAATAAAACAGGGAACTTGTTGGATCAAGTGGACTCTTTGAAAGAGAGGTAAAAGCTGATGCCCTGCTGTGGGTGGAAAACGGTCAAATTGGTAGAAAGTGGGAAATCTCAACAATTGGCGAGCGGTTTCATGAATCAATGGTGATGGATGCTTTACAAGGGAAAGAAGCTCCTTAGAGAGATTTTTGTTCAAGCCAGAAAGAGCTACCAGCGCCTGGGTCTTCGTCCAAATACTAGTCAATGGTTTTTCCTGATAAATAATGTCTCTGAGCCGTTCTTCGACTGTCATCCGAAGTTGTGGATATATCTTCTCTATCCGCTTCATTTTAGTGGATAGTGGAATGGGTTCACAAATAGCAATTACCATCTGTTTAATTTCATCTTCCAGCAATAAATCAATTAATTCTATAGCATAAGTATTCTTATGCTCATCAAATAAATTCACCAGATTATCGCGGATGAGCCCCATATTCTCGTGCCCGTACAAACTTCCCAATAGAGAAAATAATTGATCCATGCATAAGACTTGTTCATCTTCTAATGCTTTAAACACTTTAGAGGAACCTTGATGGCCGGATAAATCATATAAGCAGGCGTAGATCCATATAATATGTTCAATAGTAGTGAATATCCATTTCTTGACATTGGGCTTTTCCAGGATCCCCGCTTCACATTTTTTCTGGTTGATGGCCAGGTTTAAGGTAGGGCGAACAGCATTCATACAGTAATTAATAAAAGCAAACAATTGCCTGCAGGAGGCATGAAATGCTATATGTACCTGTATCCAGATCAATTTCAACTGCACTGATACGGAAATCTTTTTTTGGAAATGTTGTTCTATTAAAGGTACAGCTTCGTTATCGGTAGCTATAAGTTGTTCAATACCAGTTAGTGTTGTCTCAGGATGATTAAGTTGATCCAAATATATAGTTGTTTTTTGCTCAGAAGAATCTTCCGTAAGGGCTTCTTGATTAATAGCTTGGGATGCCTGATAAATCTGGAGCTTACTCCAGATAAATTTTCCTGCTGGATTTAATTTGTGTTTGTCTTTATCAAGCAAATATTTGATATAAGATAATCCTCCCATTAAATGCTCATCTATTGAAGAATCCACAGATGATTTGGGTCTCAACGCATCCAAAAGTGTTTGGCGATATTCCTGCCATGCCTGGGAAGAAGAAAACCACCACACACCGGAAATTGCACTTAACAATGCCAATAGCCATACTAATCCTACTGGATATGCATGGACAAATAAAATAAGGACAATGCCTGCAACTATATTTCCCATCGTTTTGGGAATACCTTCTACTTTACTTTGGAAAGGAATTCTTTCTGTAGCTGGCAATGGTTGATAAAGTATCTGAAAAGCAGGTTCATAGATAGAACTTCTCCCAATACGATCCAGGAATTTTGCTCCAGCGACACAGTAAAAAAATAAAATACTTTCCTCACCCATAAGACTGCCAAAAATGACTGATATACCAGAGATGAGAAGTAGGAAGAGAGGTAGGAGAATGAGGCCAATTTTGATTCCGTATTTGCTCAACAATCTTCCAGATACCAAACTTTTGATAATTAACTCCAGGATGGATCCTATACCAAAAAAAAGAGCCAGAAAACTAGCGAGTTCATCTGTATTGGATTGAAAGTAAGCGCTGGTGTGATCTAAAAAAATAAAATCCACATAAATGAGGACAAATACAGGTAGAAAAGCCAACAAAAAAATATATTGAAAATAGGGTTTCGCTAAATATTTTTTCCATGATCTTAAGGAAATGATCAGACTTATATGATTGGGTCTGGCTTGTAGATGATCATTTATCACAGACCGGTTCATGTATACGATCACAGCTAATATAACCCAGGCAACAGATATAAAAGAAGAAGATAAGACTAACAGCCCCGATATATCTAAGAGGCGATAATTCAGTATAATAGGAATGGAGAAAAAACCGACAGCACTTGAAATCACTTCTCCCGAGGCGATGAGTCCAAACAGGCGTTTGCCCTGTTGCAAGTTAAATATTTTGCCTGCCATACTCCAAAAGACGAGCGTAGTGAAGAGTAATAGTACTCTGATCCAGATAAATAGTCCAAATGCAAGGATCGGATGTTGGGTATAGCTCCAGCTTGCACATAGAAATGCAACAGTTAGTACAAGAAATAGAAATTTTAATAGGAGCTGAAGAGAAAAATTGACATAGCGATCCAGAAAGGATAATACCCACCAACTAATATAACCTACTAAGCCCATAGCCAAATAAGCATAAGGATAATCAGAGCGCGTAAAATTATCTAGGAATATGGTAGTACTTGCAGTGTAAAATAAGGCAATCGATAGACCCGTAAAAAACGAAAATGAAAGTAACAGAATAATAATTCGACCTTCCTCGTGCCTAAAATTAAATATGTGAGTAAGCCATTTCAGCATGACTAAATATGGATAATGACTGATGTTCGTACTAATGATTTATGAAGTTCATCTTACGGAAGTAATAGTATAGCCCTTTCATGAATACATTTTGGCGTTATTCAGGGGAAAGCATTGGAACGGCAAAAAAATATGCATTGTGATCTATATAATCTCTGGGAATAAAAGCAACAACTTTAAACTCTGTATGATGATACATATCTGAGATGGCTTCACTATCCTGATGCTTAATCAATAAATAATCTTGACCTTCATGTTTTTCCCGAATAAAGGAAGTAAGTTTTGGAAGTTCTATGATATTTGAACTGAGTCCGTAAGGATCAAGGGGAAGTACGATACCAAAAAATGTTCCTAAGCCTGGAATATATTCGTAGATTTTATCGCACATCCATCCAATTTTATTTAGATTTATATAAAGACTTCTCTCGTTATTGTACTCTATAATTCCCCTCTTAACTCTGGCACCTCTTTCCATTGCAATGAGACAAGAGTATTGCATCAAATGGAATCCTAATTGCTTTCCTTTACACTCTTCTGAGATAGCAAGCCGGATAGTGTAGGAGGTTTTTTCCACTGTGTCATAAGCAACTTCGAATACGGTTCCTACCACCTTGTTGTGTATATCTTTTAGTAGTAAGCCATGACCGTACTCTACAAATCGATGTAAGTCAAAATGGCAGATTTCTAATGCTTGTTTATCTGAATATCGCGATTGAAGAAAATTTAATACACCAAAGAAATCTTCATCGGTTTGATTCATGATGCCTATGCGGAATCCAAGATTTTCCAGATGTTTTTTAATAATAGATTTCTTGGTATCTATATAAAGTTTGTAATCTAACTGATAAAATGCCAGTGAATCCGTTCCAGAGCAAATGCCATCTGGCTTTGTTAAATTGTATGGATAAAGTGAAGGTGGTGAGTATACTTTTGGCAAATCAGCATAAAAAGAAAATGGACCAGTACCTTTACTTTGCATATACCCAATCTGATGTTAGTCTAAAAAATGTACAGATTTAATTATTCCTGATAACCCTTTCTGCAAGGTATAGCCCAACGTTATAATGAACATGTAAAATAGAGGGAATCTCTTTCTTAAGTTCGCAAGTGTAAGATAATGAAAAAATAAAATTAAGTATTATTACGTAATTTTGATTGTGGTCAGTAGGTAAGGAAAATACTTATTCAGATGACTATGAGGTAAATATCTGGTTTTACGCTGGGACAAATAAAGGTACGATTATCCTAAATCCAGGAAAAATATTTTAGATCCTGTAATTATGTTTTGAAAAACTATTCCTATTTCTTGTTAAGTGAAACTATATATTCAACTAAATAGTAGCTAAAGTTACCTCCAGGCTTGTTCAACACATAGTTAATCTTTAAAAGAGAGACGTGGCCGAAGAAGTGGCCAAATTATTTCCATTTTTCGATAATCTTGACATGTGGTATTAATATCTTACATCTATTTTCTAGTTTGCATTATAAGTTGAAGCACAAATTAACATACCAAAAGCTTGCATACACCATCCTTAAAAATATACAAGAGTTCTGCAGGAAGTGGAAAGACTTTTGCGTTGGTATTGGAATATCTTACAGTATTACTTACTGAACCCAAAAGTTTTAGAGAAATTCTCGCTATTACTTTTACAAATAAGGCTACCGAAGAAATGAAACAGCGGATTGTTCATTCTTTGGGAAAATTGGCATATGAGGATCTACAAACATTGGAAAAAGATCCGCTGTATAAGCTTTTAAAGGAAAAATTAGTAAATATTGATTCCCCGGCATCTAATGAAATATCCAAAAGATCACATCAATCATTATCCCTGATTTTACACGATTATTCTAATTTTTCCGTCAGCACCATAGAAAGTTTTTTTCAAAGGGTCATTAGAGCTTTTGCCAGAGAGTTAAATCTTCCTTTAGGATATGATATACAGACAGAACAAAAATTAGTACTAGATCAAATTGTTAGGGATGTTTTATTGGATGCTGGAGAAAGTCAGGCAATTACCAGACTATTTCAGGGATTCATCGCTTCCAATCTGGATGAAAATAAAAGCTGGAACATAGAAATCCCTGTAAAAAATTTGGGATATGAGCTTTTTAGTGAAGCGTTCCAACGGAGAATGATGGATCATACTACAAACCAACAGATCATAGAAGATGTGATTTCTTTTGGGGAGGAGATCAAAAGAATAAAATTTGGCTTTGAACGTCAAATGAAGGCATGGGCGCAAGAAGCCATTCAAATCATGGATACCTTCCAATTAGGGGTTCGGGATTTTGCTTATGGGAAAAGCGGACCTGCAGGATATTTTTCTAAGGTATCTGAGGCAAGTGGACCTGATGACTATTTACCGGGAAAAAGAGCCATAGATGTTGCTCATGGACAAGGAGCCTGGTATACTAAATCTTCCAAGCGTAAGGCTGATATACAGGCGGCTTTGGACGCTGGACTTGAGGCTATTATGCAGCAATTAATAGCTCATGTAGATACATCTTATACTAATTACAGATCCTCCGTTGCTGTGTTCAGGACCTTATATAGCTTTGGACTGCTAAATGATCTTACCAAAAAACTCAATGTGTACAGGAAAGAACAGAATGAAATGATCATTTCTGATACTTCTTTTCTGTTAAATTCGATTATTTCCGATCCCGATCAACTTCCAGGAGCATTAACTCCATTTATTTATGAAAAAGTAGGGGTGAGGTATCAGTATTATTTACTAGATGAGTTTCAAGATACTTCTGATATGCAGTGGGATAATCTATTTCCATTAGTGCTGGAAGCACTGGCTAAAGGAGATGTACACACGCGGGTGGGGATCATGGGAGATGTAAAGCAATCCATTTATCGATGGAGAAATGGCAATATGTGGTTATTGATGAAAGATATAGAAGAGCAGGTATATAAAGCTACAGGACAACGCGCAGAAGTAGTACCCCTCGATAATAATTGGCGTACAGCAAAAGAGATCGTAGAGTTTAATAACATTTTTTTCAAACTGGCGGCGGATCTGTTGGGAGCGGTTTTTGGGGAGGATGCTAGTGTTTTTCATACTGCTTATTCTCATGTTATTCAGATCGCTCAAAAGACGGAACAGCCAGGATATGCTTCTATCAAAGCTTTCCCTGATCGCAAAGGGAAAGATCCGGAAGATGTACCATCCTGGAAGGAATTAGCAATGGAAGAATGTGTAAACTTGATTAAAGATCTGTTTACTATTGGGCATAAAGGAAAGGATATTGCTTTATTGGTTAGGACTAATCCAGATGGTATTAAGCTGGCTGAACACTTACAGGCTCATCGTATAAAAGTAGTTTCCGCTGAATCCCTGCTCATAAATAAGCATCCACATGTCCGATTTATGTCAGCCTTCTTCACTTTTCTGCTCAGACCTGAAGATGAAATAGCTAAGGTGAGCTTGCAGTACTATTTTGCCCTTCTCAGTGATACCCATGAAATCAACCATCTGCTATTTACGGATGATTTTCAAACATTCTGGGCGTTAGTTAAACAACATCAACAGGGACTACAAACCCTCCCTATTTACGAATGTGCAGAACATATTCGGCAATTGTTTCCTTTTTTGAGAGAGACTAATGCCTATCTTCAGGGATTTATGGATACTATATGGGAATTCTCCAATAAATTTGATGCTAGTCTGAGTGGCTTTCTCGAATGGTGGGAAGAGAAAAAACACAAAAGAGCCATAGCTACAAATGAGGAACCGGATGCCGTGAGAATCATGACCATTCATAAATCGAAAGGACTTGAATTTCCCATAGTCATCCTACCGCTGGCAGATTGGGAATTAGAACCTAAAACAAACAGCATCATGTGGGTAGAAGCTGCACAACACGAAATGTTTCAGCCCTTCCAATATTTACCTATTCACGCTTCGAGTAAACTGGCTCATACCCATTTTGCTGATGCTTATCAGGAGGAGAGAATGTTGTGCTATCTGGATAATTTAAATTTGCTCTATGTAGCTTTTACTCGGTCGAAGTTCCAACTTCATGTTTTTACCAAAGAGGTCTCACCTTCAAAGGCTAAACTGAACAGTATTTCCTCTTTGTTGGCTCATACATTAAATGAAGAGATTTTTCAGGGGCAATGGGGAGAGGCTCCTCTACATTTTGAAACAGGATATCTGGATGATGAAGTAATCTCTCATGATAAAGAAAAGGAACGGATAGAAATAGAACTGGGGACGAAACCAATGGCAATTCCCACTCAAACTATTCAGGGAGCTGGATGGAGTAGAGAAATAAGGATAAAATACAGTGCTAATAGATATTTGCCAGCGGATTGGCTAAGTAGATACGATAAAATTGCACAGGGAGAACTGTTGCACGAAGCACTTGCTCAAATTAAATATGAAAACGAAGTGGAGCAGGCTGCTAAGAAGATGCATATTTTGGGATATATATCTTCCGAGAAAGTTCAGCCCCTAAAAGAACAGCTTCACAGAGTTATCTCACCTCCTCGAGTTAACGCCTGGTACCAACCTCATTGGGACGTAAGAAATGAACGAGAGATCATAACGGCTGAAGGATATGTGTTAAGACCGGATAGGATTATGCTAACGAATGATAGGGCATGGGTGATCGATTACAAAACCGGCCAGGCTCGTTCCAAAGATGAATATCAGGTCAGGCGATATATTCAGGCACTTCGAGACATGAATTATGCGGAAGTAAAAGGATTTTTGTACTATTTAAGTAGTGGGGAGATTAAGGAAGTTTTTTCCGATTAAATTCTACCTGCATCTTTTCCCTCGCCAAAAAGCTATAAGGAAAAACGGATTGACATTGCTTTTCCACCTGTCTGAGAAAAGAGTCATTATGTTCAGGGTCGTGATGGGTGAGTGCCAATAGGTTAACCCCGGCCTGTTTTGCTACCTCTATCGCTTGAACCCAACTGCTATGGCCCCAACCTCTTTTAGTGGTCAATTCTTCCGGGGTATATTGCGCATCGTGGATCAATAAATCAGCTCCTTCGGAAAATTTAATAATCCTTTCATCCAACTGTTCCCCGTGTTCTATATCCGTACAAAAAACCAGTACCCCAGTTTCAGCCTCAATTCTGTAACTGAAGGCTATACCTGGATGACTGTGCTGAAGTACTTTCAATTGAAAATTGGGGCCACAAAATACATCCTCTCTTAGCTGATCGAAATGAATAGATGCTCCCATTTGCTTTAAAGGAACCGGAAAAAATTCTTCCTGCATTTGGGTTTCGAAAATTTCTTCCAGATTCTTACTCGCATTTTTTCTATGGGCTGTGGTAATGGTAAAATGCCTTCTGGGATCATAGGCAGGTTCAAAAAAAGGAAATCCCTGAATATGATCCCAGTGAAAATGGGAAAGGGCAATGTAAATATTGTCGTATTGTTGGTGTCCTCTGGCCATAAGCGCTTTACCCATATTTCTTAATCCACTTCCAGCATCCAGAATGACAATACTTCCATCTCCAAAAATAACTTCTACACAAGTAGTATTACCTCCAAACTCCTGGAAATCAGGATCAGGAACAGGGATTGAGCCTCTTGTACCATAAAATATTATCTTCATCTAAGGAAGGAAATAGGCTTTAATATCGATATATAAAAAAATTAAATATTTAATATAAAAGAAATATTGGAAGTTTTTTAATTCATGTTATATTCTAAATGTTTCAACATATAGGTAATTACTGTACATGAAAGCGATTGTTTGCAAATCACCAGGCTTATTAACATGGATAGATAAGGACATACCCGAGAGTAAGGAAGGGGAAGTATTGGTAAAGATTAAGCGAATCGGAATTTGTGGAACGGACTTACACGCCTATGATGGAACCCAACCATTTTTTTCTTATCCCAGAATTTTAGGGCACGAATTAGCAGCAGAAGTGGCAGAAGCTACTGATGAATTCAACATAGGAGATGAGGTCGTTGTCGTACCATATTGGGTTAAAGAAGAAGATCAAGCGGTACGTAGGAACAAATCAAATTGTAGTCGCCATATGCAAGTATTGGGCGTCCATTTGGATGGAGGGATGCAGGAATGGATAAGTGTTCCCCGGGAACTCCTTCTGGAAGCAGATGGGATATCTTTAGAGCAAATGGCTATGGTCGAGTGTATGGGAATAGGAGCCCATGCAGTAAGACGTGCACATATCGAGAAAGGAGATAAGGTATTAGTCATTGGAGCAGGACCCATTGGAGTAGGGGTAATTCAATTTGCGCAAATTGCCGGAGCCGAGGTGATAGTCATGGACCTGGACGAACATCGATTAGCTTATTGTAAGAACTCTCTAGGGGTAGCATACACATTGAATCCTGGGAAAATACCCTCGGTAGAAGATCAACTTTTAGCGTGGACGGATGGAGAATTTCCGTATATCGCTTTTGATGTTACAGGAAGCCAAAGATCTATGCAGAATGCGTTCAACTACGTAGCCCATGGTGGAAGCTTGATTTATGTTGGGTTGATAAAAGGAGATATACAATTCTATGATCCCGATTTTCATAAAAAGGAGTTGACGCTGAAAAGTAGCAGGAATGCAACGATGGATGATTTAGCATATGTCATAGAATGTATGAGGAATGGCAGCATAGAGTCGGAAGCATTCATTACGCACAAAGTCCCGTTTGAGGAAGCGATCGATACCTTTCCATCTCTATTGAACAAAGAAAATCATGTCATGAAGGCGATGATACTACTTTAATCACTACATCAACATTACATACTATGAGGTCAATCCTACTATTACTATCCATCTGTATACCATTCTGGATGTATGGTCAGTCCAATGTTTTTCCCCTATGGCCGGAAGGAATTCCGTGTGAAAGCCAGCTGAAAATGGAAGTAGAAGAAGATGAACGTATAGGAAGGAGAATAAGTAAGGTTCGTGAACCGGTGATAGAAGTGTTCCTTCCTCCAGCTAGTAATGCAAATGGAACGGGAATAGTTATTTGTCCTGGAGGGGGATATACCATTTTAGCATGGGACTGGGAAGGAATTAAGATGGCTGAATGGTTTAATGAATTGGGAATTGCTGCTTTTGTGCTGAGATATCGCTTACCTCATTGGGAAGAAGAAGATTGTAAAGATAAAGTAGCTTTGATGGATGCGCAAAGGGCTATGCGATTGGTAAGAAGTAAGGCAGATGAATGGAACTTAGATACTGAGAAAATAGGGATTATGGGATTTTCTGCTGGTGGTCACTTAGCTTCTACCGTATCTACACATTTTAATGATAATTCATCTCCTTCTTCGGAAGAAGTAGATCAATTTAGTGCCAGACCTGATTTTTCTATCCTCATTTACCCGGTAATAACCATGGATGAGGACTATACACATATGGGGTCGAGGAAAAATTTAATCGGTAATCGACCATCTAAAGAAAGGGCAAGCTTTTACTCTAATGAAGCCAAAGTGACTAAGCAGACACCTCCCGCCTTACTTATTCACGCTAATGATGATGAAGGAGTGGTCCCTGAAAATAGCGTCAAATATTACCTTGCACTAAGAGAACATGGCGTTCCTGCCGCCATGCATGTCTTTGAAACTGGCGGACATGGATTTTCTTTTGCTGAAGATAACGAAGCTACAGGATTCTGGCCCACGATATGTGAGGCATGGTTGAAAGTCCGAGGTTTACTTTAGTTCCCGAAAAGAAAACACGCACACAGACCAGCTGTGTGCGCTTCGTAGAGACGTGCTCCGACCTAAGTCGAAACAACTACAACATAAACGAAGATAGAACGGTAAATGTGGGATTTACATTCATTTTTTTAGGCTTATTTTTTCCTCCTGTAGATTTCTGCCATATGACAGTAGAATGACTACTGAAATATTTTTTATAATCTATAAATTGTAATCTTATTAACTATTTGATCGTCAGGAGTTTTTGTGTCTTTCTGAACCGGAGGTCATATCAATAACGTTTGCTTGGAATTTTCCCGAAGTAAACCGTCCGGAATTCTTATTCTTCCCAAAACGCTTTATTAATCTTTTGATTCATATCTTTTACACTCGAAATCTAGATAAAAGATAAATATTATCAAATACTTACATCCCAATAAACCACTTAATCCTCCTTCCTGACTATTCATCCTACAAAATAATCTAAAAAAGTAACATCTGTAAGAAATGACCGAAATTCGTACTACTTTTGAATTGTTCAAACGAAAGTTATCTATTCAAATTCAGTTATTTAAAAACGGTTTTTCTATTGCATGAGCTAATAGCAACTCAACAGACTAATGTTATAGAAATGAATTTACGCAATGTTATTTTACTACCCCTCCTTCTGCTATTAATTTCTAGCTCTATCTTAGTTCAAGGACAATGTGATCTAGGTCCAGTTCTTTCATTTAGAAATCACTATTTGGAGTCTGGTATTGACGGTCGTGTAGGTGCTGTCTATCGTTTCACTCAAGTATTGGATACAGTAGATGCATTGGTAACTATAGCGAATAAAATAAATGCCCGATTAGTAGATATTGATATTTCTTATCTCGGTGATGATGATTCCTTTCAGCCTCAAGTTAAAATTAATCAACAGAGTCCTAACGGGACAGAGGGATATATCGATTTTGAGATAAAATTTGTAGATAGTGGTACATCTGACCTCACTAATTTGAGAAGCTGGTCCGTTACAGCAGTAGATGTAGATGGAGACGGCTGGAAATTAAGGGAGTCTGTAGGATTTAGTAATCAGGAATCGCACGTATTGAACACACCTAGTGATTTGGTAAACTCGAATGATGATAGTGATATGGCGGTAATGTTCGAATGTAAGACAGTCGATAATCAGGAAGATATTAGTACCACTGCGCCTGAGCACATGGTCTTACTTACCTTTAATGCTGAATCTTCATTTATGTACCGTACAAAGGTAATTGACAATGGTGGTGCCGGATATTCTGATGCTGATGCAAGATTATTTTCCCTTAACATGAGTCCATGTCTCATCGAAGAATTTGAAAATCCAGAGATATTCCCGATTGAATTAGTTTCCTTTGAGGGACTAATTCACGAAGGTAACGTTTATTTAGAATGGGTTACTGCTTCAGAATTAAATAATGATCACTTTTTAATTCAACGCTCCACAGATGGACATCTATTTCAGGATGTTGGGACAGTGTTGGGAGTAGGGAATTCACAGGAAAAGGTAAGATACGTTTTCCAGGATGGGACGCCTGTAAATGACAGGTTGTTCTACAGATTAAAACAAATTGACATCGATGGTTCATACAGCTTGTCAAATGTTATTGAAGTATCTTCAATCCCTTCAACTGTTGGCCCTATTTCCGTACAAGTTTTCCCTAACCCCGCTTCAACTTCCCTTAATATTAAAAATCAATCTCTAACTCCTCTTCAAAGTATCAGAATGTTTGACATTTATGGAAAAGAAGTAATCCTGGATATTAATCACACCTCTCAAGATGAATATAATGTGAATCTTAGCCAGTTAATGTCTGGAAATTATTTTCTGAGAGTTAGTTCTGCTTCAGAACAGCAGAGTCACAGAGTGATTATTCAATAAAAATTATCAATATGACGTGTTAAGCCATCCTGCTTGTCAGGATGGCTTTTTGCATTTATGTCTAGGGAGTGTATATATACCCTTTGTAAATTATTATTAGGATATGTGAATGTTCAGATAATTATCTATTTTAAGCCTTAAAGTTGTATTGTATGTCTACACCTCAGGAAACTCAAAGTCCTGCATCCCAACCTAATCAGTATTTACCTGAATCATTTAGGAATTACATCGAACAAAATTATTATCAAAGGGTGACCGAACAGGCTGTTCTTGAATATATTATTCATAGTGAAGCCTTTCTTAAAGATCCTATTAAGCACATTGCGCTTTATTCTGACCATGGAGTAGTTCATGTAAGAGATGTAGCAAAAGAAATCATACTCGTTATTGATAGAATTAATGGAATTCTAATTCCTAAACGCGAAAAACAAACCCTGGATTTTATGTACGGGTATGGGACGGCGGTAGCTTATTTACACGATATAGGTATGAGGGATTTTTCTGACTTTGGTAGATTCATGCACCCTGAGTTTGCAGCTCAAGCCATTTTTACCAAAGAGTTCGATCGTTTTGTCGATTTGTTGTGGGAAGAAAACTCCGGAAATATGGCCTGGCGAATATTGAGTTTATCTTCTCAGCAATTACTAAAACAGTCCCCTAAGGATGTTTTAAGAGAGCTGTTATCTTTGTCTGTTTGTCATAGTAAAAGCAAGATGCCTGTAGACATCTTGAGTAATCCCCATCAGTTGAGGGAGCGAATGACTCACATTCTCGATAATCAATTGCACTACTTGTATTTAAAGCAGCAATTGAATAAAGCACAAAAGGGGCTTACCCAGGTAGTAGATAAAGAAGATCCTGTTCATAATCCTGTAAAAGCCCGAGAAAGATATGATGAGGTAATTGCGGCGCTCCAGAAATATGAGAAAACGACTAAGCCAGAGGATCGGATCAATGATAAAATACAAGGCTATTACGAAGACTTTTCTGAAGAGAGCTTTCAGTGGCTAATCAGTGAAGAGCCTTTGGTGAAGGAAATGGTATACGATGTCATTGATACATTAAGGGCCTTGAGATGTGCTGATGCGTTAAGACAAAGGGGAACTACTTATCGGACCTCTGCAGGATATGAAGTATTCGTAGATCAAAGAACTGCAAATGCGATCTATGCCCTAAGAAATAGAGATAATAGCCAGTTATTTTTGTATGAAGCAAAAAAACCGATGAATGCCGGAGAAGCTAATCTGGCAAGTAGTGAATTGGATGTGAACTGTGATTTAAGACTCTCTTTTCATCGCGGTGCTTTCGCCAGCAAAAAGGCTACCAAGAAGGCTGCTTATAATGCTGCTATTTTAATCAATGATATTCAAGCTGATGTTATTGTAAGCTTTAAGCATATACAAGATGCGAGAAGTAAAAAATCAAATGAAGGGATTAAAAAGGAAGGAGATATAAAGATACTGATCGAAGGAGTCAATGATAATCCCGACTTCGCTAGCCTTGTATGTGAGAAATTAGCTGAAATCAATGCTAAATTAGGAGAAAGAGCAAAACCCGTAGTATCCTTACAAGATGCAGATTTACATGAAGTGAATCGTTATTTGCGAGGGGCTTTATTAGTTGATCAACACACTCATAAAAGTGAATTGAAAGAAATTCTGGATAATATTTCTGATTCCGGCCACGAAGTTTCTAAAATTGATCTTATAGCAGCATTTGAAGAAGTAAAAATCATCCACGTCAAGGCAGGAGATATACTGATCAGAAGCGGATCGCCTTCCGGATTTGTTTACATTCCTTATAATGAAGGGTTGAGAGTGATTCCTATGGGAGGATATACTTCCGTTCCTGCTAAGGCCTGGGTCCCCATAGGGAATACGGGTGTCATTAGAGGTTCCATCAGGAATGCCAATGTAGTAGCTGAAGATGTAGTGAAATTGTTGATGATTCCAAGGCAAGTATATTTACAGCATTGGTACCACACATATAATTCTAAAAAATTATCCTCAGCTTTAAGGGCCTTAAGAAAAAAAATGACGGAGAACTTAACTCCTGCACATTTGGCCCCTAGCTTAAAAGAAGAAGAAGTCGAAGAATCTAATGTATCGTAATATTTCCCTGATAGCACTAGAACTGTGTACTACGCTCAATAGTAAAGTAATATGTCATCTTATCTGTATGATATTGAAACTAAAGAAAGATATAATCTACTGGAAGTGAGATGGCAAAGCGACAAAGGAAATTTGTTAGATATTTCCCATGATTCTTTTTTTGATCCAGAAGTGCTTCATTTACGACCACCCAATATGTGGCGTTATAGAGAAGCTTTTGCGATAGACAAGGAAATCAACATTGTTTCATTGGGAGAAGCTATAACGCCTTTGGTTTCTATTCCTATTGCTGGAAAAAGTGTGCAGCTTAAAGTGGATTATTTGTTTCCATCTGGTTCTTATAAAGATAGAGGGGCGGCTGTATTAATGAGTCATGCTTCTTATTTGGGCGTTCATCAGGTAGTACAAGATTCTTCTGGAAATGCAGGTTGTGCCATAGCCCAATACAGTCAAAGAGCCGGTATAGAGTGCGATATA
Organism: Bacteroidia bacterium; assembly: GCA_965262565.1. Taxonomy (GTDB): domain Bacteria; phylum Bacteroidota; class Bacteroidia; order J057; family J057; genus CBDHFQ01. Next base: position 183,886 of record CBDHFQ010000007.1, on the reverse strand, counting down.
TACGTACCTTCAGATACTTCTCTTGATAAATTGGTGCAGATGGAAGTGTGTGGCGCTAAGATTCATCTCATTGAGGGTTCGAGAGAGGATACCGCCCGGGCAGCGGAGAAACAGGCAAAAGAATATTATTATGCCAGCCATGTGTGGAATCCTTTTTTTCTAGAGGGCATGAAATCCTTTGCTTACGAGTTGTGGGAACAATCAAAAGATGTTTTGCCCAATACCATCATCTTGCCGGCGGGAAATGGAACTCTTCTGTTGGGTACATATGCAGGATTGAAGGATCTTCTTCGTCATGGCTGTATTACCAGGATGCCGAAGCTGGTGGGCGTACAGGCTGCCAATTGTGCTCCATTGTACTCATCTTTTATTCAATCCAGGCCACATGATCAGGAACTACCTGGGAACAAGAGGATATCTGTAAGCAATACCATTGCGGAGGGAATTGCTATCGCCCAACCAAAAAGAGGACAGCAAATGTTGAGGGCAGTAGAAGAAACGGGGGGTCAATTTTTAGCTGTAGAGGAAGAGGAAATTATAGCGGCATGGTCATACATGGCTCAATTGGGATTTTACATAGAGCCTACTTCTGCAGCTGTCATTGCAGGAGTTACTCAGTATATGCTCCATTCAGCGGAAAGGGATGAGCAAGTAACATCTGTCTTAACCGGGCATGGATTGAAGGCTTCTCAAAAAATGGCCAAACTGATCACACCATAACTTACGATAGCTCAAGACATGGTTTGGAAGAAATAGCGTGACAACGAATAGCAGTAATCTGTAATTATTGATAATTATGCTTCAATTTCAAGGTAAAAGGGTATGGATTTCTGGAGCAGGGCAGGGAATAGGATTTGGATTAGCGGAGGCTTTTGCATCTAGAAACGCCATCGTCGGTTTGCAGGATCTGGATGCTTCCCTAGCTCTGGAAGCGACAGAAAAAATTAAGCAAAGAACGAGTAATTCTGCCATTTATCCATATGTATGCGATGTTTCAGATACACCAACCTTGAAAAGAATGATGGAAGATTTTGTTCAGCATCAAAATGGATTAGATGTAGTCATTGCAAATGCCGGGATCACTAATTATGGTGCTTTTCTGGCTTACAGTCCTGAGCAGTTTGAAAGACTTACCAGCGTAAATCTTAGAGGGACCTATTTTACCTGTCAGTTTGCTGCAAAAGCCATGATCAACTATGGCATACCGGGAAGAATACTATTAATGTCTTCAGTTACAGGGGTACAAGCCCATAAAAATTTAAGTGCTTATGGTATGACGAAAGCAGGAATTGTTATGATGGGGAAAACCTTAGCAGTAGAATTAGGAGAATACCGAATTACAGTTAACACTTTGGTTCCAGGAGCTACCCTCACTGAACGAACAGCTTCTTATCCGGATTATGAAGAAAAATGGAAGCGTGTAACTCCTGCGAATCGCGTGGCAAAAGTCGATGATATAGTTGCAGCGAGTTTATATCTCGCTTCAGAAGAGGCTAGACATGTTACGGGAACAACCATGGTCATAGATGGAGGATGGACAATTTCTGGAAATGTACCTCCGGAAGATAAAGAGTAAGCCTACAGAATTACTCAATTAAACAAAACTTCATATTTTGCACTGATATAATAATTGTCTACTTAACAAAAATACTCGCCATATGGAAAAGCCAAAATTAAGGAGCACAGAATGGTTTGGAAAAAAAGATAAGATGGGATTTATCTACAGGAGCTGGATGAAAAATCAGGGGATGCCAGAAGATGAATTTGACGGTAGGCCTGTCATAGGAATTTGCAATACCTGGTCTGAGTTAACTCCATGTAATGCACATTTCAGAGAGCTGGCGGATTATGTAAGAAGGGGAGTATTAGAAGCAGGAGGATTTCCTGTTGAGTTTCCTGTCACTTCGTTAGGAGAGACCTTGATGCGTCCCACTGCAATGCTATTTAGGAATTTAGCTAGCATGGATGTAGAGGAATCTATCAGAGCTAATCCATTAGATGGAGTGGTGTTACTATGTGGATGTGATAAAACTACTCCTTCTCTGGTGATGGGAGCTGCGAGTGTAGATCTTCCAACAATTGTAGTCTCAGGAGGGCCTATGTTGAATGGTAAATTTAAAGGTAGAGATATTGGTTCTGGAACGGATGTTTGGAAATTCAGTGAAGACTTAAGGGCGGGTAAAATGAGTCCTAAAGATTTTTCCCTAGCTGAAGCTTGTATGTCTCGAAGTAGGGGACATTGCATGACTATGGGAACAGCATCTACGATGGCTTGTATGGTAGAAGCTTTAGGATTGACCTTGCCTGGAGGAGCTGCTATTCCCGCTGTAGATTCCAGGAGAAAGGTATTGGCGCAATTAGCAGGAAGGAGGATCGTGAGTATGGTTCTGGAGGAATTGAATCTGTCAAAAGTGTTGACAAGAGAGGCTTTCGAAAATGCCATTGTAGTTAATGCTGCTGTGGGAGGTAGTACTAATATGGTTATCCATTTATTGGCCATAGCTGGAAGGGTAGGAGTAGAGGTAAACCTGAAGGATTTTGATAAATTAGGAAGCCATATTCCCTTACTGGTAAATCTAATGCCTTCAGGTGAATACTTGATGGAAGATTTTTATTATGCTGGAGGAGTACCAGCTGTAATGCAAGAATTGAAAGATAAATTACATTTGGATATTCGAACGGTAAGTGGGGATATCGTCAGTAAAAATATAGAAGAGGCAGAATGTTATAATCGAAAGGTAATTGCCACATTGGAAGACCCTTTTCAAAATGAGGCCGGAATTGCTGTGGTATTTGGAAATCTTTGCGAAAATGGAGCTGTAATCAAACCCTCAGCGGCCAGTCCTTCATTAATGAAGCACAAAGGGCGGGCAGTAGTTTTTGAAAATATGGAAGATTTTCATCAAAGGATAGATGACGAGGCACTTGACATAGATGAACATTGCATTATGGTTCTTAAACATGCCGGGCCAAAAGGATTTCCAGGAATGCCAGAAGTGGGAAACCTGCCCCTACCCAAGAAATTATTAGAAAAGGGAATAACCGATATGATTCGAATATCTGATGCTCGTATGAGTGGGACAGCTTTTGGAACGGTGTTCCTGCACACTTCACCAGAAGCTGCTTTAGGCGGTACGCTGGCATTGGTAAAAAATGGAGATATAATAGAGGTAGACGTTCCTAATAGATCCCTTCATTTGGATGTGCCAGCATCTGAATTAGAAGAGAGAAGAAAGTATTGGGAAGCACCAAAACCAACTTTAGAAAGAGGTTATGTGAATTTATATGTAAATCATGTACAACAAGCTCATTTAGGAGCTGATTTAGACTTTTTGGTGGGAAACTCCGGAGCCTTTGTACCCAAAGATTCACATTAAACTAAGAGAAAAAATAAGAGGATTAGAAAGAGACTTGAAAGTAGACGTTGGGATTAAAAGGTAAGTTGAAAATGTTTGTCTCTTTAAGAGTTGGAGTTTGATTAGCTACAGAGGAATATTCATCCGCATTTACCTCGGGATGAATCATTACCTTATTATCTGTAGAATTGGTGGAGGAAGGATAAATCAATGAATATCTTTTGTACTTGATGTTGGCTCTATTGTAGGCATTAAAAATAGATACTCCCACTCTCCCTCTACCACTTTTACCGAAAACCAAATGATAGGCTGCACTTAAATCCAGTCGGTGGTAAGCAGGGAGCCTTTCATTATTAATTTCATCTGGAATGATAACATATTGAGGGGCAGCTTCACTTGGATATATCTTGAGTGGACCTATAACATCAGTTGAAGGCCTGCCGGTAGCATATACCCAGGTAGCAGAAAAATCCCAGCGTCCTTTGCTGAGCGTATTTACCCATTTAAGTTGATGTCGTTGATCCTGAGCAGCAAAAAATGCTGTGCCATCATTTATTTCATCAAATTGATGAATAACTTCACTAAGCGAATAACTTAACCAGGAGGTATAAATCCCAACTTTCTTTTGAAGAATAACATCAATTCCCTGAGAAATACCTGTCCCTCCATTAATGATGTCCCCAGAAGGAGTAGGCCTGATTTCGTATTGATTCGGCACCATTTCATGTATATTAAGTCCCGAAAGATTCTTTCTATAAGCCTCAATATCTATGACGAACATCGGAAATTCCATAGCCATACCTAACATAAGATGATCTGAGCGAGGAATGCTGGTATTTTCTGTTCCACTTAAGGCCCAGAACTCATCTCCTAAACCGATGAATGTTGGTTGAGAAATTTTATTAACCACCTGATGATAAATTCCCCAGGCAGCTTTCATTTTTAATGGACCTGCCAGGAGATATTTTAATGATAAACGAGGTTCGTAGAAATTAGATTGATTAGGAGAAAAATGTTGATATCTCAATCCTCCTGATAAAGTTAAATTGGAGATTGGCTTTATGTTGTAATTAATATAGGCCGCGCGATAATCCCCTTTACTTTCATTGAAGTCAGCAATGAAATTATAAACCTGGAAGTTGCGATCTATCCTTTTCTCAGATAACTCAATTCCAAAGTCAAATTGATGAAAGTCATTAACTTTCCACTCAAAATCAGTTCTGAACGATCTGTCTTTAATCTTGTGCGTCCAAACTCGATCTGTTTCAAAATTGGCGGAGTCTTCAGACCTAAATACATATAACTCATATTGAGAATTATATTCAGAATGAGCAATATTTGTTTTACTGTATAGATTGTTATTCCATTGGTGGGTCCAGTTAAGACTTAAGCCCGTATTTTTCATTAGGACATTTTCCTGAGAGGTTATTCTTACAGGCAGATCTATCGTAGCACTGTCCGAAACGGGATAATCCAGGAAATCATTAGAACGCAGGAAACTAAATGAAAGATGGTCTCTGGAACTGGGTTGTAAACTAAGTTTAAAATTTGTGTCGTAAAATCTTAACCTGGGATTAAATTGGCGAGCATCTGAGTAGATGTCATTTTCCGTGTATCTCTGTTGAGCTGCGTCTACGGTATTCTCCAGCAAATTTCTATACAGCGAGGTTTCGAAAATATCTGTTAATGCTCCACGGGCTGCCAACATAAAGGAACCCTTACCTTCAAATAAAGGGGATTCTACAGATGCGCTGGCACTCAAAAGATTTACTCTAACATTGACATGGGTACTATCGGTGTTTCCCTGTTTGCCAGATAGGTTAATAACGCTTGAAATAAATCCTCCGTACTTTGGCCCGAATCCACCTCTGTAAACATTAACGTCTTTTATAGCGAGAGAGTTGAAAGCACTGAAGAAGCCGAAAAAGTGATCAACTCCATAAAAAGTGATCCCATCAAACAATAGTTGGTTTTCTGCAGGACTACCTCCTCTGACATATAGGCCCGATGAAGATTCTCTGATACTGATCCCAGGAAGTAATTGGATAGCTTTCGTAACATCCGGTTCTCCTAAACCAGAAAGCAAATATATTTTTTGAGGATTCAGATGAATACTGCTTGCACCATCTGATATTTCTATGGTTTGATTAGATCCATCTTCAATTAACACCTCATTCAGCCTAACATTATTCGGTATTAATTGAGCATTAATGGAAGATGAAAAATGTGTGCCTTCTACGGTAAGTTCCGTTTTTTCATACCCTACATAACTAATTTCAAGGGCTACGGTATTGTTTGTTGGTACAGAAATATTAAAGGAGCCATCTTTATTCGAGATAGTACCAATATTCGTCCCCTTAACTCTAATGCATGCATAAGGTAAAGGAATGTAGGATTCCTTGTCCCTGACGAACCCTTTAATTTCTGTGATTCCCCTTACGGAAGATAAGGTAGTAGGTGCCAAAGATTTTTCCAGAGAAGGAATGAGAATAACACGCTTGGGAGAGATAATCTGATACCCGAGTGTCGTTCCTTCTAGAATCCTATCCAGGGCTTCATCGATAGAAGCATTCTCAATGGATTTGTTAATTCGAACATCATCCACCAAGCTGTGATCATAAGCAAAAACAATGTCGTATTCCTGTTTTAAGTATCCAAGTGCATGTTGGAGGGGAAGATTTTTAAAGTTTGCATTAATTTCACTCTCAGTATTTTGTGAAAAAATCTGAGAATTTATAGAGAAGATGCAAAGAATAAATAAAAATCTTCTAGAAATACACATCAATGATTTAGCTCAATATAACGATCATTTATGTACTGATAAGTTAAACCAGTCGTCTTACTTATTATCGATAACGCCTCCGTTAAGTCATCAGGTGGATAATAAATATCGAATTTCCGATTTAGTATATCAGAGGGAACTTTTATTCTAACGCTAAACTGTTCCTGAAGTTTGAGTACGACCTGATTTAATTGGACTTTTTCAAAAATTATTAGTCCATCCTCCTGATTTTCTTGCTCAACGAACACTTCAAAAGGACTAAAAGCAACTTCACTTGTCTTCATTACTCCCTGCCCTTTCTCTAATACCATAGTTCCATCTATGTCAGGAGCTGAAACGGATACTTTTCCCGAGTAACAACTTACCTCAAACACATCGCTAGCTGCTTTTACCTTAAAGGTAGTTCCAAGGACATTTACATTACCTTCTGCCGTCTCAATAGAAAATGGATTTCCAGGAATAACATAGAAATACGCTTCTCCATCTAATGTTACTGCTCTATTTGATCCCAATGGAGAACTCATATAACTCAAAGAAGCGTTTGGAAGGAGAATCGCATTGGAACCATCTGGTAAATAGAAGGATAATTGTTCATCTTCAGAAGCTGAAATCGTAATCTCTTTAGGGCGTAAGAATCCAATAATCCCGATAAGAATAACGAGGGTAGCAGCTATGGCAGCTCCGTAAATGGCCAATCTCTTAAAAGGAACCACTCGCCCTTTACCTTCAGCACTTTTTTCTATCTGCTGCGATATCTTGCTCCAAGCTTCATCATTCGAGATACTTTTCGGAGGTTCGAACGTCGCGACCGTATCTACTATATGTTGAAGGTCCTTTGGAAATTGATTTTCTTCAATCTCGGAGGCCGACAATCGATAGTTTAAATACTGGTCTATTTTTTCTTGATTAGACATCATATTACCTGTTCTGTCTTTTTTGTCTCATTGATTTAGTACGGTGTATTAGTGGAACAATCCATCTTTTTAATACCCTACTTTCCCCGTTTAGTTGGTAATTTATACGTATTTATCCGGTTTAATTTAAATGTGCTTATGAAGTTTCCTTAATTCTATAAGCGTCTTATGCATTCGTTTCTCAATGGCCTTAACACTCAGGCCAAGTCGTTCGGCGATCTCTTTATATGTAAGTTTATCTATTCTATTCATTAAAAATACTACTCTGTTTTTTTCAGGTAGCGCAGCGATCGCATCTTCCAGTCTATGCTTAAATTCCTGCTCCTCCATAAGAAACTCAGGACTTTCCGCAGCAAGGGATTTATTTTTTCGCTGTTTGAACTTTAAGACGACTTTTTGATGCTTGGCTTCGTTCAGAAATAAATTATGAGCGATAGTATATAAATAACTTTTCACCTTATCTGGTTGAATATCAGCTCTTTTATTCCATAATATAAGAAAAACCTCTTGAGCGAGATCCTGGGCTAATTCAGAATTACCAGATTTATAATACAGATAATTCTTTATCGCATCATAAAAGCGATCAAAGTATTTTTTAAACTCTAAATGTTCAGATACTGAATTTGATTGGGACTGTTGCATGCCGACGCTGTTGCTCTTTTCCGTGCCTCAAAACATTAAATAAGTAAATATTTGGCATATATTATCAGATACTTAACGAAATAATCGTACGAAGGGATTAAGCTAAAAAATAAAAAAGTCTAAGAATTTATGATAGAATGCAATAATATGAGCTGTAATGATAATATTCATCCTATTTTAGTATTAGCTCCAACATTCGAAATAAAGATTGTATGATTATTCACATTGATTGTCCAGACAAAAAAGGGTTGATATTTATAGTAACGAATATCCTACTCAAACTGGATTTAAATGTAATGAGAAATGATGAATTTGTTGATCCCATTAGCCATAGATTCTTTATGCGCACTGAATTTGAAGGAGATTGTTGTGAAGAAGAACTAAGAAAAGAGCTGACTACCGGCTTACCTGACAACAGTATTATTCAAATTTATCCTAAAACCTCCAAACGATTAGTTATGTTCGCGACAAAGGAATATCATTGTTTGGGTGATATCCTGTTAAGATGTGAATTTAATGAGCTTCCTGCAACTGTATTGGCAGTAGTAAGCAATCACGAAATTCTCCAGCCTTTAGTGGAGAAATTTAACCTTCCTTTTCATTTTGTCGATCATAGAGGAATAGAAAGAGAAGAGCATGAAGCAAATATATTGGCGATCCTTTCCTCCTATCAAATAGACTTTCTGGTGCTGGCGAAATACATGCGCATTTTTTCCCCCTTTTTTATTCATCATTACCCCAGGAAAATCATTAACATCCACCATTCTTTTTTACCTGCATTTAAAGGTGCATTTCCATACCGACAAGCTTTCAATAAAGGGGTAAAGATCATCGGTGCAACGGCTCATTTTGTCAATGAAGATCTTGATGAAGGACCCATTATTGAGCAGGATATTATTAGAGTGAACCATCGGCAAACGGCTAAGGAAATGGCATTGGCAGGAAAGGATGTGGAAAAATTAGTTTTGGCTAAGGCCCTAAATCTCGTGTGTAATAATCGGGTGTTTATTCATGGCAATAAAACGGTTGTTTTTTAGCTATATTGCTGATTTAAAGGGGTTTATATGGGGCAATGAGTAATTCCACCAGTGTTTATGGATGCCAACTCATATCGGGATGTTCAGGATTTTTTCTCATATCAAAGGCTTATGGGTAAAATAAGACATATATTCATAAAGTAATTCATCGCAATAGCACTATATGAATAATCTTATTCAGACCATTATTACCGCTATCAAAGGAACTGAAAAGGAATTTACTAATGGTAGTATTCGAAGAGCCATTTTTATGCTTTCTGTTCCTATGGTTCTGGAGATGTTTATGGAATCTTTGTTTGCTGTGGTGGATGTATTTTGGGTGAGTAGAATAGGGGTCAATGCGGTAGCTACCGTAGGCTTAACTGAATCTGTCATGTTTCTGGTTTACTCCATCGCGATTGGGTTAAGTATGGCTACCACAGCTATGGTAGCACGTAGAATAGGAGAGAAGGATGAAGAAGGCGGCGCAGTTGCAGCTGTTCAGGGATTAATTATAGGCCTGGGATTTTCATTGGCGATTAGTATTGTAGGAATCTTCTTTGCTGAGGATATCTTGATTATGATGGGTGGAGAGCCCGATTTGGTTGCTTCGGGAGTGAACTATACTAGAATTATGTTGACAGGAAATGCAACTGTGATGTTCATATTTTTGCTGAATGCTATTTTTAGAGGTGCTGGGGATGCTTCTTTGGCGCTTCGTTCATTAATCATCGCTAATGGCATCAACCTCATTTTAGATCCGTTGTTTATTTTCGGTATAGGCTTTTTTCCTGAATTAGGAGTTACAGGTGCGGCAGTAGCTACCAATATAGGCCGTGGAATAGGAATCTCCTTTCAATTGTATTTATTACTTTCCGGAAGAGGAATCATCAGATTGCTGAAGAACCATTTTATGGTAAAGGTCAAAGTAATTCGTCGATTATTTAAAATCTCATTAAACGGAATGCTACAATATCTGATTGGATCCTCCAGTTGGATTTTTTTGGTAAGAATTATCTCGGAGTTTGGTAGTGAAGCCGTTGCTGGATATACTATTGCTGTAAGAATCATTATCTTTTCTATTCTCCCTTCCTGGGGAATGGCTAATGCTGCAGCTACCTTAGTGGGACAAAATCTGGGAGCAAAAAAACCTGAAAGAGCAGAGCAGTCTGTCTGGGAGACTTCTTTTTACAACATGCTTTTCCTATTGACCATATCATTCTTCTTCATTCTATTTGCGCCATCTTTGATGCGGATTTTTAATCAAGATCCTGAAGTAATATCTATTGGGGTGATTTGTCTTAGAATTACCTGCGCCGGCTATTTATTCTATGCCTATGGAATGGTGGTAAGTCAAGCTTTTAATGGGGCTGGAGATACTAAGACTCCAATGTGGATCAACGTATTTTGTTTTTGGATAGTACAAATTCCCGTAGCTTATCTGTTGGCGCTATCCTTAGATTTAGGACCTATGGGAGTCTTTTTATCAATAGCTATAAGTGAATCTTTATTGGCCATCATCTCTGTACTCATATTCAGAAAAGGGAAATGGAAAGAAATAAGCTTGTAGCTTTTTTTGATACATTTTAGCCGAGATACAAGGTATAAATACGTGTTTGTCGTAATATATTTAGTTCAAATATTTAAATTAAATCCTCGCTAGTGCAATTATTTTATGCTTATTTGGTCTATCTAATAAGTTTTTAATCAATTGCAGGAATGAAACAATTTGTTACTCTTACCCTATGTTGGTTGTTATTACTGATTCCTCAAACCCATTTTGCGACTGAAGCAAGTCCAAGTACTTTTGAGCCTAAACCTTCCATAAATAAATTTGGATTAAAAGTAAAGGGGGAAAGGGAAAGAAAGGTCAACGAGAAGCGAACCACCAAAATCAAAAAGACGAAAAAAACAGGAGGCTTTAATGACCTCAATAAATATTTGAGATTGTCTATCATTTTTCTCATTGGAGCCATTGTAGCTGGGATCCTTCAAAGCATAGGGGGTCTGGGCTTTTTCTGGATCATTGCCTTAGGCTTCGGATTAGCTGCCGTTGCGTTTTTTATTCTTTGGATATTGGTAGAGTTTGGGTAATAAATGTGAACTAGATTAATTACCCTCTTCTTCCTGATTCTTTTTTTGATTCTTCTTCCTGTATTCTTTGTTTTTTCGGAATAATTTTTCTCTAAAGAAAAAGCTTCTCTGAGCTTTTTCAAGGGTCTCGTCCAGCTCATCTGTTCCTTGTTGAAGATTCTTCACCAGATCAGATAGGTCAGCTGCTACCGCTGTGTCGGATAATAACAAGCCTATAGGAGTATCTTCATCTTCAAGACCTCTACTCACTCCTTGCAGGGAAGTAGTTAATCCTTCAAGATTGCTAATTGAAGACTTTAGTTCATTACTACTTTCCTCAAAATTGGTCATTGTGCGACTTAATTGATCCTTATAGGTCGTATCATTAATAAGCGAGGAAACCGCATTGTCCCCATCACTTACTTTTTTCACTAATTGGGATACATCCCTTAGCGCAGTGTTAGCATTCCTGCTCACCGAATTTAAGGTAGAAGTCAAATCGTCATAAAGAGAGTTATCAGCAATTAACTTTCCCAAGCTTCCTTCTCCTTGTTCTATTTGAGCGAATATATTGTCCAAATTATCTACAATGCTTATCAGCTTTCCACTGGATTCCTGAAAGGTAGCAAACAAGTCTTCATAGTTGATAGCTGGCTCCGCATTTAAAGTATCATTTTCATTGATGGGTGGAGCAGTGAGACTTCCCCCTTCGATAACTACGATTCTGTTACCTATAAGCCCGTCAGCACTAATCTTGGCTGTAGCATCTTTTTTGATATAAGATTGTACTGCTTCCTGAACTTTTATGGTAACACCTACTCTGTTTCTTGAATTGATGTTAACATTGGTAACAGTTCCGATTTTCACTCCTGCTAACCAGACACTACTGCCTTTGATTAATCCATCTACATTTGGAAATTCGGCGAAAAAATAAATATTTCTCTCAAAAAGATTCTGCCTGCTGCCTACAAAGAACAGGGCAATAGTAAAAGAGATAAATCCTAAAATGACAAAAATGCCTAAAGTAACTCGTTGGCTGGTACTACGTTCCATATTTTTTTTAAATCACAGACGTACTAAAGTAATCAAAGAATGGTTTGAGTCTTGGGTCTTGTAGCGAAGCTAATTCCTCATAAGTACCTCTTATGGGAAACTGACCATCTATTAAAACAACAATTCGGTTTCCGGTAATTCGCGCACAACTTAAATCATGCGTAATAACAATGGACGAAGTTTTATAAATTCTTTGGACCTCCAGAATGAGTTCGTTGATTTCCAGCGCAGTGATAGGATCAAGACCTGCCGTAGGTTCATCATAAAGCATTAACTCTGGTTCCAGAATAAGCGTCCTGGCTACTCCTACACGCTTTTTCATCCCTCCTGATAATTCTGAAGGCATCAGGTCGATAGAATCAATCAGCCCTACATCAATTAAGGCTTTTTCTACTTTTTCTGTAATCTGCTTTTCACTAAGTCCTTGAATATTCCTGCGTAACGGAAACTCAAGATTTTCCCTCACCGTCATAGCGTCGTAAAGTGCACTTCCCTGAAATGAAAACCCAATTCGCTGGCGAAGTTGATTTAACTCTGCTGCATCCAAAGAAGCTACCTCCTGTCCAAATACTTTTAAGGTGCCTGAGTCATGAGGTAATAAACGGACCATGCATTTGATCAAAACAGATTTCCCTGAGCCCGATCTTCCTAATACGACCACATTTTCTCCCTCATAAACGTCCAAACTTACCCCTTGCAGGACGTGATTGTTCCCGAAGCTTTTATATAGATCTCTTACATGGATTATCCCCTCCCTCCCATTGGCGGATAGGTTAGTATCATTTTGAGAAGAATCTTGCTCTGAGAACATAATTAAAGATTTCTTATAAATTGTAGGATAGGAAGCATCAGAAGGTCGACCATGAAAATCATAAACATGGATAATACAACAGAAGAGTTTGCTGCTACTCCGACCCCTACAGTACCTTTTTGAGAAGAAAAGCCTTTGTAACAACTGATAATACCTATCCAAAATCCAAAAAATACACCTTTGGCAATAGAAGAAAAAAGGTCCATGACATTAATGGCTTCGAATACCTGTGTATAGAATAGCGATAAGCTGGTTCCATCTGTGAGATATACAGAGACAAAAGCACCAAAAAGCCCCAATGTATCGGCAAAAATAATCAGGAAGGGGATCATCATCATACATCCAAGAACCCTGGTAATGACCAGAAAGGTAAATGGATTTGTTCCTGAAACCCTCATCGCATCTATTTGCTCAGTAACTTTCATCGATCCAAGTTCAGCGCCAATCTGAGATCCTAATTTACCTGCGCAGGTAAGACCTGTTACGATAGGCCCCACGGACCTCACAATGGCTATGGAAACAACACCTGGTAACCATGACACAGCACCAAAAGATTCTAAGCTTGGTCTGGATTGCTTAGTGAAAATAACGCCAGCTAACAAAGCTGTAAATGCAATTAGTGGAAATGATTTAATCCCAACATAATAACATTGCTTAAGCACCTCATTGAATTCATATGGAGGAAGCCAAACTTCTCTTAAAAATCGCAAAGAGAATTTATAAATACCTTCTATCTCCATGAAGAAGCGCTGTAAACCATTGGGGATAATATCTACCAAAGGCTTTCGCTGACGTTCCTCTGAAACAGAATCATTGTGTTTATAGTATGTGGGATGATCCATATTTTCCACCTCAAAGTCGATATCTGATTTTCACTAATGCCAATTGAACTTAACGAAAGAAGGCACAATTTAGGAAATGATAATAAACTTTCCATTACTCACGGACGACAATTCCCCTCATTTAAAGGAAATCATCAGGCATTGTGATAATTTGCCAGCTACCAAGCTCTTTTTGCCTTAACTAGTATACTGGGAAATGTATATCCAGTAGTGATATAGCTCTGATAATGAGCATCATGTCAATAAGACAGGAGAAAATGAGGCTCTATGGAATAAGTTGGCGATTTTTTCAAGAGGAAATGATATTCTTTAAATCGAAGATGTATGCAAAACTTTCCCAGAATTAGCGGGTGATTTCTGTGTCTAGGTGATTTCTGTGTCTAATTGTGCTAAGTTAGCCGAGAAAAAAGAAAATAATGCTACTTCAAATAATCAATCAACTCAGGGCAAAAGATGGTGGTCCTATTTATATAGAAACTAATTTCGACCGATGGATTGTAGAGCCCTGGAATGCGGTCTCTGCAGCTTTATTCATGGCAATGGTAGGTTATTGGGTATGGAAGATTGTAAGATATCCTGAGAGACAACAATTTATTAAATATCACCTTCCCATTTTAGCTGTGGGAGGGGTAGGTGGTACTATTTATCATGCATTCAGATATTCTCAAGTATTTCTGGTGATGGATTGGTTTCCCATTCTCTTGTTATGTCTTTCTACCAGTACCTATTTTCTGTACAAGATGCTAGGTAAATGGACCCCTGCGATAGGTATAGTATTTGGAGCCTTTCTTATTCAAGGAATTATTTTTCGTTTCTTCCCTCCTCGAATGGCAATAAATGTCAATTACGCCTTTATGGCCGGGCTGATTGTACTGCCTGTGCTTATATATGCTTACAGGGCAAACTTTGATAGAGCTCATTGGGTAGGATTATCTATTGCAAGTTTTGCTATAGCTTTGGCATGTAGAATTGCAGATCAATTTTCAGTCACAGCGGATATTTTGCCTATGGGAACCCATTTTCTATGGCACGTCTTCGGGGCATTGGCCTGTAATTTTATGATCAAGTATATTTTTGAAATAAATCGCTTTCCATCACAACAATTCAGTTCTTAATGCTATTACTTGTAAAAGCGTTAATTTTAGATGTATAAATGGGTAATTAGCCAATAATCGTTTGTTTATTCCAGTTTTTTGTATGATAGATTAAATCTGTAAACTATCTTAAAGGTATAATTGAGTTGTTATTATGCGTGAAGCCATCCCCTTTCTTTTAGCTGGTATTGTTGCTATCGTTGTTTCGTATCATGTCATTTCCTCCAGACCCTCTCCAGAGGAATACAAGATGATCGAAGAGGAGAAAACCGCAAGAAAAATTCAGTTCGATCGGAACTTCGAAAAGATCTCCTTTGAAGGAACAGTAAAAAGTAGTCGACGCACTGTTACGCGAACATCTATCGGGAATACCAAATTCTACATCGTATTCGAACAAGATAGCGAAGTTTCTATGCCTTCTTCATTGCCCAAAGCCGACTCTCTCTACGATTTTACCAACGTTGATTCCAGTCTACTGGTGTTAGGCGGTCTGGATGGGCGTAAACTTAGAAGAGGAGATAAGTTAATTAAAGAAGAGGGAGTAAATTATATTGAAGTACCACGAACGAAGCTGGTAGATACTATAAGTTTTAGTTGGAAGCTATTTTGATGATATTGATCTGCTTTATCATTATAGTCTGGTAGATAATTTGGGGATCATGTCCGCTTTCCAGGTTTTAAAATTATTCAACAAGATTTGTGTTCTGGCCTCTTTTACCAACCAAAGGAAAAAATGCAGGTTGTGAATGGAGGCTATCTGGAAGGCTAGTAACTCTTGAGCTTTAAATAAGTGTCTCAAATAGGCTTTAGAGTAAAAATGGTCCATAGATAAATTACTATCAACATCTATCGGAGAGAAGTCTTTTTCATATTTAGCGTTTTTGATGTTCATTACCCCCTTTTTAGTATATAGATGACCATGGCGAGCATTTCTGGTTGGGAGCACACAATCAAACATGTCGATTCCCAGGTCTATGCATTCTAATAAGTTCACCGGAGTTCCTACCCCCATCAAATACCTTGGCTTATCTCTAGGCAAAATATTACAGGATAATGCTACCAGTTCATACATGATATCGTGTGGTTCTCCTACAGAAAGACCTCCTATCGCATTGCCCGGAAGATCTAGTTCAGAAATAAATTCCGTGGATTGAGTTCTAAGGTCTTTATAACTACTTCCCTGAATAATCGGAAAAAGTGCTTGTGAAAAACCATAGGGAGGCTCTTTTTGGAGCCATTGGGTTTTACATCTCATAGCCCAACGATGAGTCAGCTCCATAGACTTTTTAGCGTAATCGCGATCACAAGGATAAGGAGGACACTCATCAAGCACCATCATGATGTCAGAACCAATGGTATGTTGAATATCTACTGCTTTTTCAGGAGTCAATAGGTATCTGGCCCCGTCTATATGATTGCTGAAAGTAACTCCTTCTTCAGTAAGTTTTCGATTTTTGGCTAAGCTATATACCTGATATCCTCCGCTATCAGTAAGGATGGGCTTATCCCAATGCATAAACTTGTGTAGTCCCTCAACTGAATGTAATACCTCCATTCCTGGACGTAAGAAAAGATGGTAGGTATTGCCAAGGATAATTTCAGCCTTAATATCCCCGATTAATGCTTGTTGTGAGACGGCTTTTACGGAAGCTACAGTACCGACAGGCATGAAAATGGGGGTGTGTACCTTGCCACGTGAAAAGTGAATAATGCCTGCACGTGCACTGGATTGATGGTCAGTATAGATCAACTCAAACTTCATAAAAAACAAATAAACCAGATACACATTAAATGTATCTGGTTTTATGAAATAATTTTTTAATTATAAGTCAAAATGGATTATTCTTTTTTAACAATAGCTTCATTGTCTATATCCTGAATGACATGCATTGCCTCATAAATGTACATGTCCTTTTTAATCTCATTCAGCCAGGTAGTCCTATTTTTCATCAAAGTAGAATCCGAATTAATATGAGCCAGGTCTTCATTTAAGGTAGTAGCATTAAAAGATGAAATAGGCTTATCGATGTCTTTAAATTTTTCAGCTTCTTTCTTTAATGATTCCTGGTACGCCTGGTAATCGGAAAGATTTAGTGGCAAGGTTTGATTATCCTGTTGTTTTTTCAGCCTATCTGCATTTGCTTGCTTCAATTTGAACACTTCATTATTCTCTATTCTGCTCATACTATTGGCTATGATAGTACTCTTATTAACATCAGTGTCCCAAATCTTGTAATCTACCGCATTTATGGTATCCCACTTCATCGCAAAATCCTGATCTTTTTCTCCCAAATCTCTGTAGCTAAATTCATCAGGAAGAATTATATCAGATATTACTCCTTTACGTTGAGTGGCATCCCCATTGATCCGATAAAATTTCTGCGTAGTTAGTTTCATCGAACCTAAGGGTTTAGAAAATGATCCCCCCTGGACATAATCATTTAAATCTATAAACAATTGAACAGTACCTTTTCCATAAGTAGATGGACTACCCAAAACGATACCACGATGATAATCCTGAATGGCCGCAGCTAAAATCTCAGAAGCTGAAGCACTAAACGTATTCACCATGATCACTAAGGGACCGTCATACTGTACTCTGGGATCTTTGTCGACTAGTACATATGGATCTCCAGTTCTGGATTTTACCTGTACGACAGGACCTTTTTCTATGAACAATCCTGCCATATCCACCACATCTCTAAGAGATCCTCCTCCGTTGAAGCGAAGATCCAGCACAATTCCATCAACTCCCTCACCTTTTAATTTTTCTATTTCTCTTTCTACATCCTTAGCACAACTTCTACTGGAACGATCTTTAAAGTCAGCATAAAAGGTAGGTAACTCAATATATCCAACTTTCTTGCTTTCTTCTTCATCTATTAATACAGCAGACTTGGCATATCTCTCTTCCAAATTGACCACATCTCTGACAATAGCAATTTCATTTTCCAAACCTGCTGCTTTTCTGATGGTCAGCTTGACAGTGGTCCCTTTTTTTCCTCTGATAAGACGAACTGCATCATCTAAACGCATATCTACAATATCTACTGCTTCTTCATCTCCCTGTCCCACTTTAAGGATGATATCTCCTACCTCCAAATCCCCTTGCTTAGCAGAAGGACTACCAGGAACTATGGAATTGACAGTTATATATCCTTCCTTATCAACCAGCGTTGCACCTATACCTTCTAATTTTCCTGACATTCCAATGTCAAAATTTTCTTTATCCTTAGGAGGATAATATCCGGTATGGGGATCGAAGATATTTGCCAGTACATTGATGAAGTCATCTCTGTAGTCTGTCAGTGTATATTTGTCTTGTAGATGGAATCTATCGTCGAAAATCTTTTTTACTTTTTTACGAGCTTCTGCTTCTAGTTCGGCTTCTGATTTATCTTCATAATCCTTCCCTTTTTCCTTCTTTTGAAGCATATCTTCATACCTCGTCATGGTTTGATATTTCAACAATTTGCGCCACACTTCTTTCAATTCCTCCTGGGTATTAGCATAGTCATTTTTTTCAGGATCTAAATTAATTTCCTCAGCTACAGTGAAATCAAAGGGCTTTTCAAGTATGTCCTTATAAAACTGTTTCACTACATCTTTGCGCTCAAGGTAAATAACAGTAGATGAGTCAAAAAATTCATAGGAACCTTGAATAAGTAAGTCATCTACCTTGTCTTGATAGGAAGCCAGTTGATCTATATCCTTCTTTAAAAAATATCTTTTGCCGTAGTCTAACCTTTTTAAATACAGATCAAATACATTCTGGGAAAATGTATCGTCTATATCTTGAGGTTGATAATGATGGGCTCTCAGTCCGCGAAGTACTGCTCCCAGCAGAACTCTTTCACTTTCTGACTCACCCTGATCAAGGAGTGTATAAGAACTAAACAGTAGCAATAGAACCACTACACTTATAGCGCCAAACTTTTTGACCTTCATAAAAAAAGATTTATTAAAAATATATTGCATTTATGCACTAGTATAAATAACTACAGAGGATGTATTTAAGTAATAATACAAATCTTTCAGGATGATAAAAAAGTATGTTACAGATTTAATTACATTCCATCAAATCATTTACAGCATATAATCCACTGCTATTAACCATTCGTTCATTGAACATACACTAAAATTCTTCAAATTTTGTGCCTTAATCACCCATTGAGAAATCCTCTACAGTTAACGCATAATTTTTAACAAAGTTATTTTTGATTGACTAGGCTTAAAATATATTTGTATTATGCGATATCGAAATTTGTATCTTCCACTTTACGATATGAGATAATGAGTAGGATACCTTCTTCTTTTAAGGTGTTAATCATTGAGGATGAGCCATTAGCTGCTAAGCGATTAGCTCGGCTTATTCAGGAAGTAGAACCTGAAGCAGAGATTCTGGATACTATAGATACAGTAAATGGAGCAGTTAACTGGCTTGAAAACAACAGAGCTGATGTAATCTTCATGGATATTCATCTGGCTGACGGGATAAGTTTTTCCATTTTTGAAGCTATTGAAATTAACACTCCGATCATTTTTTCTACAGCATATGACAAATATGCTATTGAAGCTTTTAAAGTGAATAGCATAGATTATCTGCTGAAGCCTATAGAAAGGTCTGAACTGGAAAGAGCACTACTCAAATTTCGTCAATCCAATAACAACTTTCAGGTAGGGGATATAAAATCTATACTTGAGAGTATGTACCAGCCTACAACCACTTTCAAACAACGATTTATAGTAACCTCAGGAGAAAAAATAAAGTCTATCCATGTAGGGGAAATAGCATATTTTTTTGGACAGCAAAAGTATGTATTCTTAATCACAAAGGAAGACCGTCATTATATAGTGGATTATACACTAACAAAATTAGAAGAGATCCTCGACCCTAACTATTTCTTCAGAATCAATCGGCAATTTATTATCCATATTGATGCGATTGAAAATATGTTTGCATATTCTAAAAGTAGAATTAAAATAGATCTGACTCCAACCCCTGAAATTGAAGCGATTGTAAGTATTGATAAATCAAGAAAATTTAAAGATTGGTTAAACCGGTAAGCCCTTTTTTCGATCCATGTTAGAATAATTTTACAATTGGTACTAAATTATTCAGATCCATCTATATTTTTATGTAACAACTTATCATATCTCGTTTCCTCCAGCAACGGGATTTAATAAATTCTCAATAGAAATTAGTTAATTTTTGATTTTTAACAATTTCTTAACAGATATGTGCACTCTATTGAAAACTTTGGAACGAATATAGAGGTAAAACACCTATTAAGGAGTATATAATATGTAGAGTTACATTTTCGTTTGTGATGACATTACTCTTACATATATGCTCACAAATAGCCAGGAATACTACTTGAAGAAAGTTAAGGCAAAGCAGCATTACAATTTACCTAGAAGGATTATCTCCAAGTTAGATTTATGGAAAAAGTACTTGAGATAAGGAAGACAGTACTTGGTATCATTTTGCTATTGGGACTGTGCTTATCCACATTTTCTCAACGTCGGTTAGAGTACAAACAAACCGATGATTTCATATACATGATGAAGGTGGATGCGGTTAAAAACAAACTCATTCACAGTTCTGATCCGCTATTATTGCCCTGGTTGCCAAAATATCAGTTTGGGTGGCGCATTCAGGATAGGAACTATTTTGATCTGTTTTTTAAGCATATTGATCCTTCTCATTCCCCTCTATCGATTGATTTTTACGAATATATTGTTCTCTCAATCATAAAATTTGATCAGTATGTCTGGGAAATCGATGTTAATGAAATTACCTATGGAGCTGAAGAAAATACGGTGACTATTCAATATAATGCCAGGAAGAAAGGGGAAGAACTCTCCCACTTTCAGCCCACCACTCATATCATCTTTGTGAAAAAGAATAAGCAGATGAGAAGGATACCTTCCTCTCATCTAGCATATCAGGTTATAGAAAAAAATTACTCTCAACAACCAGATCCATTATTGGATCAAGAAGACATCAAATTGTTTCCAGAGGCATATACGGATAAAAAGTTCTTTTCTTATTCAGATATTCCCATACAATTGGTAGACCTACTGTTTTATTTCGGTACTGATTCTACGAGTAAATCCTTTCCTTTTTCTTCATGGGATGATGAGCTGGTAGAAAATTTATGGGATGAAGGTATATCTGAAAAAAGCGATTTAGAATCCATTTCTTCAAACAGAGGAGTAATTAAAGACGATCCTTCAGAAGATGCTTCTTTAAATCACTCAGGTATTTCTGCGAAATCCGATGAACATCTCCAACAGCTTCTATTGATAAGGGAAGCTTTCGAAGAACAACAAAAAAGAGTCCAGCAATTGTACGATCACCTGGAGGAAATAGAGCATATAGATGTGTCGAGAAAGAAGTAACACCTCCTCCTATTCTTTTAACCAGGTATGCTAAATTCTTGTATTATAAACGCTATGATATATATGTCTTTGATTTCTGGTAAAGCGCTCATGTTATCTACCTTCAGAGGTCATCATTTATACAACCTCATGATCATTAATTGATAGGATTTAATACTATTTATGGGATGTTTGAGTTGCCTGTATCTGAGGAAGAAGGAGTAGATTGAGAACCGTTTACCATCCTGATATCAGAAACAATATGGATATCGCGTTGTGGAAAAGGGATAACCACATTTTTCCTTCTGAATTCTGCTTCTATTGCAAAGAATAAATCACTTCTGATTCTCTCCGTTTCAAAGGATTGAGTGGTCCAGCAAAGTAATTCAAAATTCAGGGAAGAATCTCCGAACTCCTTGAACAGGATAGTCGGTTCAGGCTTTTTCAGAACCAGACCATGATTTAGCGCACACTCTTTAAGAATTTTTCGAACAATATTCAGGTCGGATCCATACGCAACCCCAATTTTTACTCTAAATCTGGTTTCCTTATCATTAAAATTTCGATTAATGACATTATTGGATGTGAGGTTTGAGTTCGGAATAATGATAGATACCGAATCTTTTGTTTCTATAATAGAGGTTCGCAATCGGATTTCCTGAACTTTCCCTTCAATATTTAGGTCATCAATTTCTACCACATCCCCTACCTCTATAGTGCCTTCAAACAACAGAAGAATCCCACTAAACACATCATCGATGGTATGTTGTAATGCTAAACCAACACCTACTAACAAGGCTGTAGCACCAGTAAGAAGAATAGTCGGTTCAAACCCTATAATGCTCAAACAGATAATCAGAATGAATACGTAAATGACGTAGCTGAAAATTTGAAGGATGGCCTTGCGTCTACCAGCATCATGCATAAAGCGCTTACTCACTTCCGATTGGTCCAGATAGCTAGTAGTAAATCGAATAGATAAACGAGCTAAATAAAACAATATGAAAATAAGGAGAATTCTACCAATAGAGATAGAAACTTTGGGACTCTTAATTTTTCCCTGTTCATCTTTAGCTCCACCACCGAAGTCGAGAGAGTAATTTAAAAAGGTATTAATGCTGTCTAAAATGACGTAAGGCTTCAATCCGATCAAGTATAGACTAAGGATGGCTACAGATGCATAGATAAAAAATTTAATGATCCTGAGGATAATCTTTCTCCTTTGCGAATCTTCCATGAGTTTTTGACTCACTTCAGCCTGATCAAGTATTTTGATGAATCGCCTTACCGCTATTCTACCGATAATCATTAAGAAAAAAATGCCCAGTAACCGGACGGGAGAAATAGTGAGAGTAATGCCTTCCTCTGATTGATAAAGGGGCAACGAAATATTCAGGAAGTCAAGTACTTCTTCAATGATGTTCCAAAGTTCTTCCATAGCTGCGTTAAATATGTAAAAATAAGCGAAAATTTCACTTAGCCATATTGTTTTAACATTTGATGTAAGGTCTCCAAGGTATCCGCATCTTCCACCTTTTTATCCGTACGCCATCTCAACATTCGGGGAAATCTCAGTGCCACCCCCGATTTATGTCTTTTTGACGCATTGATCCCCTCAAAACCTATCTCAAACACTAACTCCGGTTTTACTGAACGTACAGGACCAAATCGTTCCAAGGTATTCCTTTTGACAAAAGCATCTACCTGTCTCATTTCCTTATCTGTTAACCCAGAATAGGCCTTGGTAAAAGGAACGAGTTGGTCGCCATCCCAAACAGCAAAAGTATAATCCGAATATAGGTTGGCTCGCCTTCCATGTCCTCTCTGCGCATAAATCATGACAGCATCTATCGTCAATGGGTCGACTTTCCATTTCCACCAATCACCTCGTTTCCGGCCCACTTTATAGTCAGAGGTCAATCTTTTTAACATGAGTCCCTCACTATAATATTCCCTGGCTTGTTCTCTCAGTTCAGCTAATTCCTCCCAGCTATTATATGCTGCATGTGGAGATAGTTTCAGGATAGTGGGGATAGCTGCCATCTTCACCACTTCAGCTAATTGTAGTCGTCGCTGCTCAAAAGGCCAGGTGCGAATATCTTCTGACTCCCACTCCATCAAATCGTAAGCCATAATGACAACAGGAGCATCATTCAAGATCTTTTTTGTTACATTTTTTCGTCCAATTCTTGTTTGTAGCACTTGAAAAGAAAGAGGTTTTCCCTTTTTAAAAGGTAGAATTTCCCCATCTATCACGGTACCATTCGGGATTCGTTGAGAAATAGCAGCTAATTCCGGGAATTTATTGGTAATTAATTCTTCTCCTCTACTCCACAAAAACCACTGATCTTTTCGCTTGATAAATTGACTTCGAATCCCATCCCATTTCCATTCAGCTTGCCATTCTTCCGGCTTTCCCAGGGATTGAGGTTTGTCTTCCAAGGCATAGGCAAGATAAAAAGGATAAGGCTTCGAAATATCATCCCGAATATTCTCAGAAAATAATAACTCCTGATAAGTAGTGGTTGATGGGCTCCAGTCTCCCATTAATCGGTGTGCAATGACATTAGCTTCTATGCCTGTGTGTTGTTCGAGAGCTCTTACTAACAATTTTTGCGACACCCCTAATCTAAATCCTCCTGTAATGAGTTTATTGAAGACAAATCTTTCCATAGCATCTAATTGTTGCCAGGCTTCTTTCATTTGTTTTTCCTGTTCCAATTCATCTTTTCCTGCCAATTCTAATAAAAACTCCATCCAATCAGCTAGGGATCTGTCAGATTGTTGGGAAGGAGGAGGTAAGGTAAGCGCGATGGTTTCTGCTAAATCTCCCACAACGTGATAGCTTTCTTCCAACAACCATAAGGGAATGTCAGCCAGGTCCGAAACCCATTCGCGCAATAAGCTGCTTCTCAGGGCTCTTCTGGGACGCTTTCCGCTAAATAAAGCTAATGTCCAGAGTTTATCTCTATCTTCTGCGGCGGATAAATATTCTACGAGATAACGAATTTTTGTATTCGTTTTGTTGGTTTGATCGAGATTGGAAAAAAGGGTAGAAAATAATTTCATGGGAATGGATGGCTAATTTGATGGGCTCGCCTCATTGGGACGAATCTCAACCTCTACATTCTTATTTGGATTTTTTTCTTTGTTTGTTGGTGGATCAACCCTGGTAGCATTAGCGTCGACTTCTTGATCTGCTTCTTCTCCTTCTGTCGTTTCTCCTTCAAAGCGAGTTTCTATAGGCCAGGCCTGAAGATTTGTATGTTGATTGATATATTGGGCGAAAATATTAGCATATCCGTGGGTAACGAAAATTCGCTCAGCACCGGTGGCTGTAATCGCTCCCAACAACCCATCCCAATCGGCATGATCTGACAATATGAATCCTCTGTCTGCAGCTCTTCTTCTGCGGGTTCCACGAAGTCGCATCCATCCAGAAGCGATTCCCAGGGAAAATGGTTGAAATTTCCTTGTCCATACAGAGCCAATAGCACCTGGTGGCGCTATAATGATCGCTTTTCGAAAATCTTTTTTGGTTTGTTTACCTTCTCCCTGGCTAATCACTCTTTGGGTAGGTTTTAACTCAATTCCATGAGCGCGAAAAGCTTCATTTGTATTTTCTACAGCTCCGTGAGTATATACGGGACCAATATTTCTGTCCAGATGTTCCAATAATCGCTGCGCTTTCCCCAATGAATAACCAATGAGTAAGCTGGCAACATTCTCCGCTGCGTTTGAAGCCCACCATTCATTTACTTCCCTCATTACTTTTGCTTGAGGTTCCCAGCGGTATACAGGTAAACCGAAGGTAGATTCCGTAATGAAAGCATGGCATTCTACGGGTTCAAATGCGGTGGCTAATCCATCTTCCTGAATTTTGTAATCTCCTGAAACTACCCAAACTTCTCCCCGATATGCTACTCTCACCTGGGCTGAACCTATGATGTGGCCCGCAGGATGCAGAGATATCTGTACTCCGTTGATGGAAATAGTCTCATTGTAATCTATGGTTTGTAAGGAAATATCGGCTCCTAACCTTAGTCTCATGATAGGAACTGAATCGGGATGGGCGAGATAGTGGTTCATTCCCCAGCGGGCATGATCTGAATGCGCATGGGTAATGATGGCCTTGTCTACTGGTCGCCAAGGATCTATGTATACATCTGCCTGAGGGCAGTATATTCCTTTTTCGGTAAATTCCAGGACATTTGGTTGCTTCATATCTGAATGGCTAACGGATGAAAGGAGGATTTTGTTGAGAGGGGGTAACTATTGGAGGAGGTAAGAAGTAGGATATTTGAACCCTTTATCGTTTAATACTGAAGCTCGAAAAATTGATTCATTAAATGGCAATAGTATTTTAAACAAAAAACTTTTTATCCACAATGGTTACTTTTTATAAAATAATCCATTAATAGAGTAGATAGTTTGCACAATCATGCACTTAATTAATCGAAGGAGAGCATCATGAAAAGATTTAGCTATTTGGCGAGAAGATCGGAGAGAAATCTCTTTTTCTTTTTACAGGATTGGAAAAAAGGAAATCAGGTGATAGGATTTTCCAGAGCTACCTTAACCTATTTGATAGAGAATCCGCTGAGTATGAATTTAACAGAATATGATGTTTGGGAGTTAAGAAGGGCTTTAGATGATAAAATTGAGAATTAACATTTCCTTAAGATTTCCTAAATAAATCTTAAAATCAGGATTAAGTATGCATCCTGTCTTAATCTATTTGTGAGCCGAGTAATTTTCTGCTAATTTTGCCCCGCATATAAAACCTGTTTTACATCAGCTACATGTGAATATGGAGTCATTATCTTCTGTTGATATTCAAGCTCTAAACGAAAAGATCCAAGAGAAAAGTCTGTTTATAGACCGTCTGATGACGGAGGTAAGAAAGGCCATCATCGGTCAGACTTACATGGTTGAACGTCTGTTATTGGGATTATTATCCGGTGGACACATTTTGTTGGAAGGGGTGCCTGGACTGGCTAAGACGCTGGCGATCAAGTCGCTTTCTACAGCGGTAGACGGTAAATTTAGCCGTATCCAGTTTACACCGGACTTGTTACCAGCTGACGTAGTTGGTACCATGATTTACAACCAAAAGACACACGAGTTTACCGTAAAGCATGGACCTGTCTTTGCCAATTTCATTTTGGCAGATGAGATCAACCGTTCTCCTGCGAAGGTGCAAAGTGCTCTACTGGAGGCTATGCAGGAAAAGCAGGTAACCATAGGAGAGACAACGCATGTGTTGGAAAGGCCTTTTCTGGTATTAGCTACTCAGAATCCCATTGAGCAGGAAGGTACCTATCCATTACCAGAAGCCCAAGTGGATAGATTCATGCTTAAATGCGTTATATCGTATCCCTCAAAAGAAGAGGAATTGCAAATCATCCGCCAGAATGTGAAGCCAAACGGGATTAAGATACAGCCAGTGGTAAGCCTGAATGATATCATGGAAGCCAGAAAGTACGTGCGTGAAGTATATATGGACGAACGTATTGAAAGATATATTCTCGATATTGTGTTTGCTACCAGAGATCCGAAGAGTCATAAATTGGAAAAGCTGGCTGTGTTCATGAACTACGGAGGTTCTCCAAGGGCTTCTATTAATTTAGCGCTGGCTTCTAAAGCCTACGCTTTTATGAAAAGAAGAGGGTACGTGATCCCAGAAGACGTTAGAGCTATTTGTTATGATGTGCTTCGCCATAGAGTGGGGTTGACCTATGAGGCTGAAGCGGAAAATATTCAGACGGAACATATCATCAGTGAATTACTGGATGTCATTGAAGTACCGTAATAAGTGAATGATAAGAAAGTATATATAAGTGATTATTATCTAGCGTGGATAAGGACTATATCAACTAGTAAAAATATCGAGATATGCTGTAATTCTACGGACATCTCGACTTTTTTATATAAGCTGTAATAATCAGATAAAAACAATTATTCATAGGATAATATTGTACTTATATAGAAATGCCTCATTAATTTAACTATTGGCACAAATTTAAGAGCCTAGCAAATCGAAACACTATGAAATATATTAGTTTATCATTTTTTGTCGGAATTTTGATTGGTTCTATCCTATTTGCCCAGGATCGCAACATTGAATTTACTGAATATGATCTGGATAATGGCTTGCATGTGATTTTACATGAAGATCATTCTACTCCTATTGTAGCCGTATCTGTGCTATATCATGTAGGAAGTAAGGATGAATATGCAGATCGTACGGGCTTTGCACACTTTTTTGAGCATTTGATGTTTGAAGGATCAGAACATATTCCTCGTGGCGATTATATGAAAATAGTCAGGTCTGCCGGGGGGACCTTAAACGCTAATACCAGCTTTGACCGAACCTATTATTATGAAGTATTACCCAGTAATCAGCTGAAATTAGCTTTGTGGTTGGAGTCCGAGAGATTACTTCATGCGAAAGTGGATAGCATAGGAGTAGAAACCCAAAGAGATGTGGTAAAAGAAGAAAGAGCCCAACGAATCGACAATCAGCCCTATGGATCCATCCTTCAAGAAATTTTCAAAAGAGCTTATAAAGAATATCCCTATCAATGGACGCCTATTGGTAATAATCAATATATAGATGAGGCAGCACTGGAGGAATTTATGGATTTCTATAAAAAGTACTACGTGCCTGAAAATGCTACCTTAACCATTGCCGGAGACCTTGATCCTGAGCAGACAAAACAATGGATACAGGAATATTTCGGTGAGATTCCGGCAGGCGGAAAAGAAATTCCTCGCGTAACTATTGAAGAGCCTCCTTTGGGTGGGGAAGTGAGAGATACGATCCCGGATAATATTCAATTACCAGCTGTGATTCAGGCGTATAGAATTCCTTCGATTGGTACAGATGATTATTATGCAGTGGATATGTTGAATACCTTACTAGCTCAGGGACAGAGTTCGCGTTTTGTTAGAAGCCTGGTGGATGAAAAGCAATTGGCCTTGCAAGTGTTTGCTCAATCCCTACCACTGGAAGGACCTAATTTGTCTTTTGCATTTGCTATTGCGAATGCAGGGGTTGCTGCAGATGCAGTGGAAGAGGTCATGAATGAAGAGATAGAAAAGGCAAAGAATGAGTTAATGCCTGAAAAGGAGTTTCAAAAGTTGAGAAATCAGGTAGAAAATGACTTCATCTCCTCTAATGCCAGCATGGCGGGAATTGCCGAAAGTCTTGCCAACTACCACGTCTATTACGGCGATGCCAATTTGATTAATACGGAGTTGGAACGGTATATGAAAGTAAGCAGAGAAGATATTCAACGAGTTGCTAAAGACTACTTTAAGCCAGAAAATAGGGTAGTACTCTACTACTTACCTAAAACGGAGTAGCATTATTTCATGCATCGTTTAACATATATCATCTTATTCATATTTATTCTTTTATTGAATTATCCATTAAAACAACATATAACTTAAGTATATGAATTTTTTTAACCAACGAATAGTTTTTCTGCTGTCCATCTTGGCGTTGGTATGTGTGCCAAGAGGGTGGAGCCAGGGGAAAGTAGACAGGTCTATTATGCCTACTGCCGGACCCGCACCTGAGATACAGTTGGCAGAGCCAGCATCCTTTACGTTGGATAATGGGCTTCAGGTATTTGTAGTGGAAAATAATAAATTACCCAAGGTGGCTTTTTCTTTGATTATCGATAGAAAGCCTATCGTAGAAGGAGAGAATGCAGGATTTTTAGAATTGACAGGAGAAGTGTTAGGGACAGCGACAGAAAGCTTGAGTAAGCAGGAAATAGATGAACAAATTGATTTTATAGGGGCTACTTTGAGTACTTCTTCCAGTAGTGTGTATGCTGCTTGTTTAACCAAACATGTGGAGACGTTGATGACTATTATGTCAGATGTCATTTTACGGCCAGTATTTAAAGAAGAAGAACTGGAAAAGTCCCGTAAACAGGTGATTTCCGGATTAGAGGCGAGTAAAGAATCTCCAGATGCAATAGTTTCTCGAATAGGTGATTTAATTATTTATGGGGAAGATCATCCCTATGGAGAGATTAGTACGATAGAGAGTGTGGAAAAAGTGAATATAGAAGATATCAAAACGTATTATGATACCTATTTCAAGCCCAATAAAGCTTACTTAGCGATTGTAGGTGATATTACTGTAGACAAGGCAAAGGAGTTGACGAACAAATATTTAGGTAAATGGGAACAAGGAACTATACCTGACGCTACCTATGAAGCACCAGAGGTACCGGAAAGTACCTTGGTCCATATGATAAATCGATCCAATGCAGTTCAGTCAGTGATCAATATTGTTAATACATTCGAAATGAAGCCAGGAAGTGAGGATGTAATTGCTGCGAATGTGATGAATAACTTATTGGGAGGGGGAGCTACTGGTAGATTGTTTCAAAATTTAAGAGAAGATAAGGCTTATACCTATGGGGCATATTCCAGTGTAGATTCTGATCCTTTAGTGGGGGAATTTCGTGCTACAGCAAGTGTGAGGAACGAAGTTACAGATTCTTCCCTTACAGAATTCATGAAAGAATTTGAAAAGATCAAGGAAGAAAAGGTAAGTGAAGAAGATGTAGCAAACACTATTGCTTCTCTTACAGGTACTTTTGCACGCTCCCTGGAAAATCCGCAGACGATTGCCCGATTTGCAATTAATTTGGCCAGATATGATATGCCTTCGACTTATTATCAGGATTACCTCAAAAATCTGGCAGCCATAACACCTGAAAAAGTGCAGGAGATGGCGAAAAAATATGTACATCCAGATAAGGCTCATATAGTTATCGTAGGCAAGGCTAGTGAAATAGGGGCATCTTTAGAGCAGTTTGGTAAAGTAATGTATTATGACAATGAAGGGAAACCTTACGATCCCGCTGCTGCCGCAGTTCCTCAAGGGGTAGATGCGAATTCAGTGATAAGTAAATATATAGAAACGATAGGTGGCGAAGAGAACATTAGTGCAGTAAAAGATATCACTAAAGTGATGGGAGGAGAGATGATGGGTAATGCGTTGACATTGACGCAAAAGCTTAAAACGCCTAATCTTTCCTATAATAAAATGGATGCTGGAATTATGGTTCAGGAGTTGTTTGTCAATGGAGAAGAAGCTTTCGCTAAATCTACCATGGGAAATCAAAAACTGGAGGGTAAACAGTTAGCTACAGCCATATTACAAAGTAGATTTATTCCTGAATTGTATTACGAAGAACTTGGATTTGCGCCTAAATTAACAGGGACAGAGAATGTAAATGGAGAGCCTGCTTATGTGGTAGAAGTTCACGATAATGAAGGTCTTGTATATACCAATTACTATGGTCAGGAAAGTGGATTAAAGTTAAGGACCGTAGTTCCTTTAGAGACTCCTCAGGGTTCGTTTACCCAGATTAATAACTTTAGCGATTATCAAACCTATGAGGGGGTAAAGATTCCTGCTAAACTAGTTCAATCTTTTGGACCTCAGTCTTTAGATCTAAGTGTAAAGGAAATTAAGATCAATTCTGGCTTGAGCGAAGACGAATTTTCCATTCCAGAATAAGGGAATACTATGGCCAATAATACATACCATATACTTTGGAAGCGCTTCTTTTATTTTGGGAAGCGCTTTTCATTTTCTAATTTCATGGATCAATTTTTTTATACATAAATAAACGTGGCCCGACCTAGATCATCTTCTACCAAGACAAAACATAAAGAGACGCCATTGATGCGTCAATATTATGCAATCAAAAAGGAACATCCTGGAGCAGTTTTGTTATTTCGTGTAGGAGACTTTTATGAAACTTTTGGTTCTGATGCGGTGGAGGTATCTCACATTTTGGGAATCGTCTTAACAAAAAGGTCGAATGGTGCCGCTTCTGAAGTAGACTTGGCGGGATTTCCCCACCATGCGTTAGACACTTATTTACCTAAATTGGTTCGTGCAGGGAAAAGGGTAGCAGTTTGCGATCAACTGGAAGATCCTAAACAGGCAAAAGGAATTGTCAAAAGAGGAGTAACAGAATTAGTCTCTCCTGGGATGACTTTTAATGACAAGGTGCTAGAAGGAAATAAGCCGAATTTTCTGGCTAGCGTTCATTTCCCGGATACCAAGAGGGCAGGAGTCGCTTTTTTAGAAGTTTCCACAGGAGACTTCTTCTGCTTTTCAGGTCCAGGGAATTATGTAGAGAAAGTACTGCACACCTTAGCTCCTTCAGAAATTCTCATTCCCAGAAGAGAGCAAAAGCGTTTTAAAGAGTGGTTTGGGGAGGATTTCTATCTCACCAGAGTAGATGAGTGGGTATTTCAGGAAAGCTATGCAAGAGAAAAATTATTAAAGTTATTTAGATGTAATACCTTAAAGGGCTTTGGAATCGATAGTGAAATTGGAGGAATTGTAGCAGCAGGTAGTATTGTTTATTTTCTCAATGAAAACCATCAAAATGATTTAGGTCATATTCGAAAAATCTACCTCTTTGATGATTCTAACTTTGTCTGGCTGGATCAATTTACCGTGAGAAATCTTGAGCTAGTACAGCCCCTACATCCTGGAGGTACTGCCCTGGTAGATGTATTGGATCGGACATCTACGGCTATGGGAGCAAGAGCACTGAGAAAAGCTTTATTATTACCGCTCAAAGATCTCAAGTCTATTCAAAGGCGCTCTCATGCAGTTAAGGGACTCATAGCGCATCCTCCTCAGCTCGACCATTTGATCCAATTGTTACAACAGATGGGAGATCTCGAAAGAATGGCTAGTAAAACAGCTACGTTCAGACTGGCCCCTAAAGAAGCAGCCGCCCTCAGACGTTCTCTTCAACTCGTGGCACCTATTTGCGAAACTTTAATAGATACTCAGGATGAGTTACTTACAGCGCAAGCTCATCAATTTGAATCCCCGGAAAGGGCTTTGCACACATTAACACGTTACCTTCAAGATGAGATTAAAGGAACCTTGGCAGATGGGAATGTGATTAGAGAAGGGATATCAGCTGAACTGGACGAACTTCGTGAAATGAAGCGCAACAGTCGCCAGTTGTTGCTGGACATGCAACAACGCGAAATGAAAGCTACCAGTATCTCCTCTCTTAAAATTGGCTTTAACAAAGTATTTGGATATTATTTAGAAGTTACTCATGCTCATAAGAATAAAGTTCCCAATACCTGGATGCGAAAGCAAACACTTACTAATGCTGAGCGCTATATCACCGAGGAATTAAAGAGCTATGAAGAGAAAATTCTGAATGCAGAAGAGCGAATTCAGAAGATGGAAGCTGAACTATACCAGCAGTTCATGCAGGAACTTCAGGCACATTTAGAAGTGATTCAGCATAATGCCCACAGCATAAGCGAATTGGATTTACTTGTCTGTTTTGCTCAGGCCGCAAAGAAAAATGGATATGTCATGCCCAAAGTAGAAGAAGGGAGTAAGGTCGATATTCGTTCTGGCAGGCATCCTGTTATTGAAACCAAACTTCCTTCAGACAAGCCCTATATTCCTAACGATATTTTTCTGGATAATAAGGATCAACAAATAGTCATTATCACCGGACCTAACATGGCGGGTAAATCAGCTTTACTTCGCCAAACAGCGTTAATTGTCCTTATGGCACAAATGGGTAGTTTCGTTCCGGCAGATGCAGCTCATATTGGAATAGTAGATAAGATTTTTACTCGTGTGGGAGCCTCGGATAATATTTCCAGTGGAGAATCTACCTTCATGGTAGAAATGAATGAAACGGCCCAAATAGCGAATAACGCAACCCAACACAGCCTTATTCTGTTGGATGAAATAGGACGAGGAACGAGTACTTATGATGGAGTCTCTATCGCTTGGGCATTAGTAGAATATTTACACGAAACCCCTAACTATCAGGCTAAAACCCTTTTTGCTACTCATTATCATGAATTGAATGAGTTGGAAAACAGATTAGAACGGGTATATAATTACAATGTCTCTGTTAAAGAAGTAGATGGAAAGATATTGTTCATGCGAAAATTAGTAAAAGGGGGGAGTGAGCATAGTTTTGGGATCAATGTGGCAGAAATGGCCGGTATGCCTCCAATCTTAATCAAAAGAGCGAAACAACTCCTATCTCATTTTGAACAACACAAACTGCAGGACAAAGAGATAAGTAAGAAAGTAAAATTCTCTACTGCACAGACGGTTCAATTAAACATGTTTGAACTCAAAGATCCCGATACCCTCAAGATCAGGGAAATATTGAGTGGAGTAGATATAGATCGAATGACACCTGTAGAAGCCTTATTAAAACTTCAGGAAATTAAAAAAGCCTTATTTGATTAACACCTATGGCGCAAATAGAAACCCTAACTTTTTCATCTGATTACCTTCAACACTTTTGTAAAGAAGTATTTACCTATTTTGAGGTTCCTGAAAAGGATGCCGAATTAGCGGCAGAAGTATTGGGCATGGCGGATTTACGAGGGATTGACTCTCATGGAGTGGCCCGACTTCATACCTATTACGACTTGTTACATACAGGTAGAATTAATCCGAAGCCTAATATCACCATTGTGCGTGAGACCCTTAGCACCGCGACCGTGGACGGAGATAATGGCCTTGGATTAGTCGTTGGGCCAAAAGCAAATCAGATAGCTATGGATAAAGCAGAAGAAGTAGGTTCAGGATGGGTGAGTGTTTGCCATACGAACCATTATGGAATTGCTGGTTATTATCCAATTAAAGCCCTAGAAAGAGATTTAATAGGTTGGTCCATGACGAATACAACTAAAATAGTCACGCCATTATGGGGAATGGAGCGTATGTTAGGGACCAATCCTATTGCTATCGCTTTTCCAGGTAAAGAAGAACCCCCTATTGTCATTGATATGGCCACCAGCGTAGTAGCTTTTGGAAAAATCGAAATGGCTAGAAGGGAAAAGCGAAAAGTACCTCGAGGTTGGGCCATCAATCAAGCGGGTAATATCACTTCAGATCCAACAGCCATGGTAGAAGGAGGAGCTTTATTACCTCTTGGTTCTGAAAGAGAGATGGGAGGACATAAGGGATATTGTCTGGCGACGATGGTAGATATATTGTGTTGTGTATTAAGTGGCGCAAATTGGGGACCATGGGCTCCTCCTTTTGCCCTGCGCCAGGCCTTACCTGAAAAAAGCGTAGGCAAGGGGATAGGACATTTTTTTGGTGCAATGAATATAGATGGATTTATAGAGATCGAGGAATTTAAGAAGCAGATAGATGATTGGATCAGGACTTTCAGAGCTACTCAGGCTGCTCCGGGAACTGAAGGGCCATTAATTCCGGGTGATCCGGAGCGTGAAGCAGAAGCGATTCGTTCGAAAAAGGGAATTCCGCTGATTCGGCCTGTGGTAGATGAACTGCTAGATATTTCAGAACATACAGGGATCGAGTTTGATCTGAAGCGGGCAAAGTAATGAAGTAAACATATGGATGGCTTAAAGTGAATACCTGACGGATAGAATAAAACAACAACCAGCTTGCATAAACAAAATAGCGGAAAAGAACATGATGGGCGGATTAATTTTTATGGTCAATAGCAAAATATGAAATTATTGAGGGATACATAGATTTTCAGGAATAAGTGCTCCGGTTTCATTAGCAAAGACTTCCATTTTAGTCAATAATCTTTGGAGCTCTTTAGGGCGGATATCTGCTACATCCCAATATTCATATGGATCATTGCTTAAGTGGTATAATTCACAAGCTACAGGAAGTTCCTTATTGACAAGTTCGGGAGATTCTAGCGTACGGAGGGTAGGGGAGATGATCAGTTTCCATTCGGCATCTCGAACTGCTTCGAGATATCGGCCTCGTACATAGTAAAAATATTCATGTGGTGAAGCGGCTTCTTCTGTTAGAACGGCCCAGATGTTTTTTCCATCCAGCGGTTTGGAGGGGAAATTAGCATCTGTAAGTCCAACCAGGGTAGGCAATATATCCATGGTAGTCAATAATTCGCTGATTACTTGTCCATCGGGAATATGCTCGGGCCATCTGATGATGCATGGAACTCTGTAACCGCCTTCATAACTTGTTGCTTTAGATCCCGACAGAGCACCTGCCGTTCCAGCATGCCACTTTTCTACAGGTTCAGTATTATACATTCTGGGAGGCATATTACGCCAGGGACCGTTATCTGAGGTGAATATGACCATGGTATGTTCGTCTATGCCCAATTCTTCCAATTTGTCAAGGATACGCCCTACATGATAATCCATCTCTTCTATCACATCTCCGAATAAGCCTCCAGCAGATTTTCCTCTAAATCTGGGAGAAGCATCTATAGGTAAGTGAGGCATGGCGTAAGGAAGGTAAATGAAGAATGGATCATCTTCTGCCCTTTCGATAAATTCCAAGGCTTCATCTGTATATCGTTGGGTGAGAGTACTTTGATCAACAGGTAATTCATCAGTGGGGTCATTGTTGCGATATAGTTGTAAAGGGCGCCTGGTTTTGACCCATGGAGGCATCATATCATTGCTATAAAGAATACCAAAATACTCATCGAAACCATTGTCTGTAGGCATAAATCCCGGCACTGCTCCTAAATGCCATTTCCCTATGGCTTTTGTACGATATCCACGAGCTTTCAAGAGTTCGGCCATGGTTTCTTCTTCAGCGGGAAGCCCCCCTTCAGAATCGGGCCCGAAATTGTGAATGACCCCAGTGTGAATAGGGTATCTGCCTGTTAAAAGAGCACTTCTCGAAGGCGTACACACAGAAGTAGATACATAAAAAGAGGTCAATTTTGCTCCTTCTTGGGCCATTTGGTCTAAGCGAGGTGTTTTAATGGTAGGATGACCATAAATTCCCAAATCTCCATACCCTAAATCGTCAGCAAAAATAAGGATAATATTAGGTAGGGAAGAAGTTGATCTATGCTCATTGGAACAGGAAATGAAAATACTACATCCAAATAATAATACGGCTATAAGAAAAAAATGGGTAGTTCTTTTTGCGTTAAGAGCAAGCATAGGATAAGATGAAATTTAATGGAATGAATGGGTAATCGGCCTACTCCCTTTACATGGAGAATTCTTCGGTAATTTACTCCTTTAATGTGAAGGCTATATAACTATCTCCTGATTTTGTCCCGTTTTTTCCTCCTCCTCCCGCAGCAATTACAATAAATTGACGGCCATTTACCTCATACACAGAAGGAGTAGCATATCCTCCCGCTGGTAATGGATAGGACCATAATAGAGCTCCATCGTGTTTATCGTAAGCTTTAAATGTTTCTTCCTGGGAGGCGCCAATAAATACTAATCTTCCAGCGGTTACAACACATCCGCCCATATTTTGAGTGCCTGTAGGAGGAATGCCTCTGTCAGTTAACTCACGGTATTCCCCAAGAGGGACTTTCCAAATGAGCTTGCCTGTATGTAAATCAATAGCGTTTAAACTTCCCCACGGAGGTTGGGTGGCAGGATATCCTTCTTCATCCAGAAATTGTTTATATCCATCAATGACAAATCGCGTATGAGACAATCCCTCTATGGATGACTCGACCGTTTGGGAGGAATCCGCTAAAAACTCCCATAAAGCGCCAAGTTCTTCGGATGAAAATTGAGGAAAAGCGGGCATACTTCCTTTGCCATGAGTAATAATGTGAGATACTTCTTCTTTTTGATAGCGTTTGGGCAACTGGAGTAAAGCTGGATAGGTGGGAATAGCTCCTTGTTTTTCTGCTCCGTGGCAATTGGCACAATTCGACACATACAATAATTCCCCAGAAGCTACAGAGGAAGCAGGTACACCATTTACTGCTTGTTGGGTTGGTGGGGTAGGGGTAAGTGGGACAGCTTTTAATTTAAGCACATTGGCAATTTCGTTTGCATTAATGTATAGAATGTGAGTTTCTGGGTCAAAGGAAGCACCACTCCATTCTGCACCTCCTCTGGTTCCGGGCATCATGAGTGATCCCTGGAGGCTTGGAGGGGTAAAAAGGCCTTCAGTTCGCATATTTGTATATTGTTCCAATGCATAAGTATGTGCTTTGGGAGAGATATGAGTCAATGTTTGCTCGGAAATCTCAGATGTGACGTAAGGTTCGGGAAAGCTTGGGATAGGTTGTGTGGGCCAACTGCTTTCACCAGGGATATCAGATTGTGGGAAGGGCGTTTCCTCTACCGGGTATAAGGGTTTTCCTGTTTCTCTATCCAACAAGAACAGATAACCCATTTTGGTAGGTTGAACCACTGCATCTATCCATTCGCCATCTACCTTTAAGCTGACCAAATTTGGGGCGCAAGGTAAATCGTAATCCCAAATATCGTGATGGATCGTTTGATAATGCCACTGTCTTTCCCCACTATTTGCATCTAAGGCGAGAATACAATTGGCAAACAAATTGGTGCCTTTTCTTTTTCCTCCGAAAAAGTCAAAAGCAATGGATCCAGTGGATGCGAATACCCATCCTCTTTCCTGGTCTAAACTCAATCCCCCCCATGCATTAGCTCCACCAAAGCGTCCTCCTGGTACGTTTTCCCATTTTTCATAACCTAATTCACCCTCTTTAGGAATGGTGCGAAATGTCCAGGCTAATTCTCCTGTCTTTATATGGTACGCTCGAATATATCCAGGAGTTGATTGATACCCTTCTCCAACTGCCGATCCTAATATGATGATATCTTTATAGACAATTCCAGGGGAGGTGACACTTATTGTAACTTGTTGTGGGTCCATGCTCAAGCCTTCTCTGAGGTCAACTTTACCGTCTTGACCAAATGAAGGAATAGGTGCTCCTGTCAGAGCATGTAATGCAAATAGCCAATGACGGGCTGTAAATAAAATGCGTTCATCTTTTCCTTTGTGCCAATAAGTAACTCCCCTGTTCACTCCTCCCATAATATTCTGATGGTCAGGATTAAATTGCCATAATTCTTTTCCTGTAGTGGCGTCTAACGCTATCACTCTTAAATCAGGAGAAGTGATGTACATGATGTCTCCTATAATGATAGGGTTACATTCGATGGTAGATTTTTCCGTATTTCCTCCAGTGTGATATTCCCAAGCTACTTCAAGTTGGTCAATATTGTCAACATTCACCTGAGCCAGAGAAGAATATTGATTAGCTTCAGGAGTACCTCTATATACTTCCCAGGTGTGATGTGAAGATATGGACGAAGGTTCACCAGGGGAACAGGCACGCATCATCATGGCGGCTGTGAAAGTGGCTAAAAAGTATGTCAAGTAGTAGTTCTGTAGGTGCATAATTACTCAATATAAGAAAAAGTCGATGTCCTTCCTTTTCTTAAAATAAACAATCTACCTGGATAAATAATTGAATATTAGGTAATAAAAAAGAGAAAGCGCTACCTTTAAGTAGCGCTTAGCACCATACAATAAAACTGTTACCTAAAAATGAGTTTTTATTGATTTACTCGAACTAGTCGAATATTTTCTAATATGTCTGTTCCATCTATAACTTGCAGAATATATACCCCTTCAGTTCCTTCGCTTTGAAGCGTGATTGTTTCCCCATTTGCTTCAGTAACCTGTTCCATTATAACTCTTCCCATTATATCTATGAGTCTTAGAGATACAAGATCTGAAGATTCACTGTATACAGTTACCTGGAGTGATTGTGCAAATGGATTAGGATAAGCACTGATTTCCAGGCCGGTCGTAGAGATATCAGAACTTATTCCCGTAGCAGAAGCGTGGGCTTTTGTATCGATATCACATATACCTGCATCTATAGTGAGGTTTACTTCTCCATCCGCTAATAGAAAACATGCCGTTCTCGCTACATTTCCATCTGGGTTGACATCACTATCTACTGTATCATCAGTTCCTTGATTTTGTTTCACAAATTCAAAGCCTTCGGGAATGTCGCTGAATTTTACATAGTATTCTCCTGCTTCGAGTCCTTTGAAGGCATACCTTCCATTTTGATCTGTTCTCACTTGAGTGATTTTTCCTGTTTCACAAGAAATTAATTCTACTCTTACATCAGGCACACCTACTTCTCCCGGATCTTGAATACTGTTTCTATTGGCATCATTGAAGACAAAATCGCCAATAGCTGCAGAAGGAATATTTACAGGACTCGTTTCAATAATACCTGCATCAATAGAACGGATATTATCTCCCGCAACTAGCGTCAAACATTGAGTTCTCGCAACTAATTCATTGGGATCGGGTCTGACATCGCTGTCTGCCTCATCATCATTGCCTTGATCTTGCAAAGTAAATTCGAATCCTTCTGGAATATCACTGAATTTGACATAGTATTCTCCAGGAGGAAGTTCGATAAACAGATACTGGCCATCACTATTCGTTCTTACTTGTGCCAGTTTTCCAAATGTACAAGAGAGTAGCTCAACTCTGACACCAGGTACTCCAGGCTCACCCGCATCCTGTATGCCGTTTTTGTTCCTATCTTCAAAAACGAAATCTCCAAGAATAGCATTTTGAGCTTCCTCTACGGTTACTTTTGCTCCAGTAGCATCAAGATCTGCACAAATGTCAGCACTTTCAACTAAGTTTAGCACATCAAAACCTGTTGTTTTTCCAAATTCTACCACACTTAGGTCCAGGAAATCAGAACTTTGAGAGTCGGCATTAAAAACAAGTGTGTGAATTCTGAATTGTCCGGCTTTCATTACCTCAAACATAGGTGATGGACTTACTTTCTGAATAATTAGACCATCTCCTTCAGTAAGAACAAAAATGACGCTAAATCCATCTGGAACATTAATATCTCCATTGGGGGTAGCTGAAACTGTCGCCATTCCATTGGACAGCCTAGTTGAAGCCCTATCGATAGTAAGTGATCCTGCATTAGCTTCACATACAGGAGGTTCAGGCTCTTCAACAGATACCTTGGCACCTTCAGCATCAAGATCAGCACAAATACCAGCACTCTCAATCAATTTGAGGACATCAAAGCCAGTGGTTGTTCCTGGTTCTACCACACTTAAATCCAGAAAATCAGAACTACTGGAATCAGCCTCATATACAAGAGTGTGAATTCTGAAATGTCCAGCCTTCATGACATCGAACATCGGTTCAGGCCCTACTTTTCTAATGATTAATTCATCTCCTTCGGTAAGGACATAAATCACACTATATCCTTCAGGGACATTGCTGTCTCCATTAGGAGTGGCAGATACTTTCGCTAATCCATTTTCAAGTGTAACTGGGGTTTTATCAATAGTTAAGGTTCCGGCATCAGCCTCACACACCGGCTCTTCAACAGATACCTTGGCACCTTCAGCATCAAGGTCAGCACAAATACCAGCACTCTCAATCAATTTGAGGACATCAAAGCCAGTGGTTGTTCCTGGTTCTACCACACTTAAATCCAGAAAATCAGAACTACTGGAATCAGCCTCATATACAAGAGTGTGAATTCTGAAATGTCCAGCCTTCATGACATCGAACATCGGTTCAGGCCCCACTTTTCTAATGATTAATTCATCTCCTTCGGTAAGGACATAAATCACACTATATCCTTCAGGGACATTGCTGTCTCCATTAGGAGTGGCAGATACTTTCGCTAATCCACTTTCAAGTGTAACTGGGGTTTTATCAATAGTTAAGGTTCCGGCATTAGCCTCACACACAAACTCTTCAACAGATACCTTGGCACCTTCAGCATCAAGGTCAGCACAAATACCAGCACTCTCAATCAATTTGAGGACATCAAAGCCAGTGGTTGTTCCTGGTTCTACCACACTTAAATCCAGAAAATCAGAACTACTGGAATCAGCCTCATATACAAGAGTGTGAATTCTGAAATGTCCAGCCTTCATGACATCGAACATCGGTTCAGGCCCTACTTTTCTAATGATCAATTCATCTCCTTCGGTAAGGACATAAATCACACTATATCCTTCAGGGACATTGCTGTCTCCATTAGGAGTGGCAGATACTTTGGCTAATCCATTTTCAAGTGTAACTGGGGTTTTATCAATAGTTAAGGTTCCGGCATCAGCCTCACACACAAACTCTTCAACAGATACCTTGGCACCTTCAGCATCAAGATCAGCACAAATACCAGTACTCTCAATCAATTTGAGGACATCAAAGCCAGTGGTTGTCCCTGGTTCTACCACACTTAAATCGAGAAAATCGAAACTACTGGAATCAGCCTCATATACAAGAGTGTGAATTCTGAAATGTCCGGCCTTCATGACATCGAACATCGGTTCAGGCCCCACTTTTCTAATGATTAATTCATCTCCTTCGGTAAGGACATAAATCACACTATATCCTTCAGGAACATTGCTGTCTCCATTGGGAGTGGCAGATACTTTGGCCAATTCACCTTCTAAGCGTTACCGGCGTTTGGTCGATGGTTAAGGTTCCGGCATTAGCCTCACACACAAACTCTTCAACAGATACCTTGGCACCTTCAGCATCAAGATCAGCACAAATACCAGCACTCTCAATCAATTTGAGGACATCAAAGCCTGTCGTTGTCCCTGGTTCTACCACACTTAAATCGAGAAAATCGAAACTACTGGAATCAGCCTCATATACAAGAGTGTGAATTCTGAAATGTCCGGCCTTCATGACATCGAACATCGGTTCAGGCCCCACTTTTCTAATGATTAATTCATCTCCTTCGGTAAGGACATAAATCACACTATATCCTTCAGGGACATTGCTGTCTCCATTAGGAGTGGCAGATACTTTGGCCAATTCACCTCTAAGCGTTACTGGCGTTTGGTCGATGGTTAAGGTTCCGGCATCAGCCTCACACACAAACTCTTCAACAGATACCTTGGCACCTTCAGCATCAAGATCAGCACAAATACCAGCACTCTCAATCAATTTGAGGACATCAAAGCCAGTGGTTGTCCCTGGTTCTACCACTACGTTCAAATCTAGAGAAATCTGGAACTGTTTGGAATCAGCCTCATATACAAGAGTGTGAATTCTGAAATGTCCGGCCTTCATGACATCGAACATCGGTTCAGGCCCCACTTTTCTAATGATTAATTCATCTCCTTCGGTAAGGACATAAATCACACTATATCCTTCAGGAACATTGCTGTCTCCATTAGGAGTGGCAGATACTTTGGCCAATTCACCTCTAAGCGTTACCGGCGTTTGGTCGATGGTTAAGGTTCCGGCATTAGCCTCACACACAAACTCTTCAACAGATACCTTGGCACCTTCAGCATCAAGATCAGCACAAATACCAGCACTCTCAATCAATTTGAGGACATCAAAGCCTGTCGTTGTCCCTGGTTCTACCACACTTAAATCCAGAAAATCGAAACTACTGGAATCAGCCTCATATACAAGAGTGTGAATTCTGAAATGTCCGGCCTTCATGACATCGAACATCGGTTCAGGCCCCACTTTTCTAATGATTAATTCATCTCCTTCGGTAAGGACATAAATCACACTATATCCTTCAGGAACATTGCTGTCTCCATTAGGAGTGGCAGATACTTTGGCCAATTCACCTCTAAGCGTTACCGGCGTTTGGTCGATGGTTAAGGTTCCGGCATTAGCCTCACACACAAACTCTTCAACAGATACCTTGGCACCTTCAGCATCAAGATCAGCACAAATACCAGCACTCTCAATCAATTTGAGGACATCAAAGCCTGTCGTTGTCCCTGGTTCTACCACACTTAAATCGAGAAAATCGAAACTACTGGAATCAACCTCATATACAAGAGTGTGAATTCTGAAATGTCCGGCCTTCATGACATCGAACATCGGTTCAGGCCCCACTTTTCTAATGATCAATTCATCTCCTTCGGTAAGGACATAAATCACACTATATCCTTCAGGAACATTGCTGTCTCCATTGGAGTGGCAGATACTTTGGCCAATTCACCTCTAAGCGTTACTGGCGTTTGGTCGATGGTTAAGGTTCCGGCATTAGCCTCACACACAAACTCTTCAACAGATACCTTGGCACCTTCAGCATCAAGATCAGCACAAATACCAGCACTCTCAATCAATTTGAGGACATCAAAGCCTGTCGTTGTCCCAAATTCAACTACGTTCAAATCTAAGAAATCTGGACTGTTTGGATCAGCCTCATATACAAGAGTGTGAATTCTGAAATGTCCGGCCTTCATGACATCGAACATCGGTTCAGGCCCTACTTTTCTAATGATTAATTCATCTCCTTCGGTAAGGACATAAATCACACTATATCCTTCAGGAACATTGCTGTCTCCATTGGGAGTGGCAGATACTTTGGCCAATTCACCTCTAAGCGTTACCGGCGTTTGGTCGATGGTTAAGGTTCCGGCATCAGCCTCACACACAAACTCTTCAACAGATACCTTGGCACCTTCAGCATCAAGGTCAGCACAAATACCAGCACTCTCAATCAATTTGAGGACATCAAAGCCAGTGGTTGTCCCAAATTCAACTACGTTCAAATCTAAGAAATCTGGACTGTTTGGATCAGCCTCATATACAAGAGTGTGAATTCTGAAATGTCCGGCCTTCATGACATCGAACATCGGTTCAGGCCCTACTTTTCTAATGATTAATTCATCTCCTT
The DNA here is from genome assembly GCA_965262565.1 of Bacteroidia bacterium. GTDB lineage: Bacteria > Bacteroidota > Bacteroidia > J057 > J057 > CBDHFQ01. Next base: position 140,438 of record CBDHFQ010000007.1, on the reverse strand, counting down.
CGGTAAGGACATAAATCACACTATATCCTTCAGGAACATTGCTGTCTCCATTAGGAGTGGCAGATACTTTGGCCAATTCACCTCTAAGCGTTACCGGCGTTTGGTCGATGGTTAAGGTTCCGGCATTAGCCTCACAAATAGTGGGTTTTGGAATAACTAATACCTCAATTTTTTTACTTTTTACACATCCATTATTATATGAGACGGTAACTTTATATTGACCAGCCTGGTCTGGACTAATCTTATCAGATACCAGGATTCTTCCAAGTTCATTGCCTTTGCCGGAAAATTCATTAGGACCTTCCCAATAATATGCTACCTGATAATTAGGATCTGCACTTAGGATCAACTTATCTCCCTCATGAACAGTTACTTTATTATCCAGTTCATTTTGTATTTCACTGTCATTTACTTCACTTTGCATAGTAATGTCAGGTACCTCTAGACAGGGATCTCTTCGCTCACCCTTGATCCTCACTTCAATAGTCTTGCTTTGAACACATCCGTTATTGTAAGTTACAGTAACTCTGTAAGTTCCAGCCAGACCCGAAGTGAAATTATTTGACACGAGAATTCTACCTAATTCATTCCCATTACCGGAAAACCCATTAGGACCTGACCATTGATATGATACTTGGTAATTTGGATCTGCGCTTAAAATTAGTTTATCTCCTTCCTTTACAGTTACTTCGTTATCATACTCATTTTTTATCTGATCGTTATTGATCTCACTTTGCATTATGATAGAAGGAGCAAACTTACATAGAAAATCTTCTTCCCTATCATCATCGTCGTCATCATCATCGTCGTCATCATCATTTGTACTCAACTTAGAACATATCTCAGCAGGAATATTTACATATACACTCCTTCCACAAGAAATATTCGGTATGTAAGCTGTGTATACTTGTTTTCCATCTACATATGCTCTGAGATAACCTCCGCCTCTACATGCATACGTAGATGTACAGAAATTATCTGTATAAGCACCAGGACTAAAAGTTCGTGTAATGCCTGAGTAAGAGACATTAACCTTACAGTTAGCATTGTTTTTTACCTGAATGTAAACACAATTTGATAATCCAAAGGTAGGAATAAAGAAAAGCGCCAATAAGATCATGACACTTTGCTTCAAAGTATCAGGTAAGAGCTTAGGTTTAAAGGAAAGAAATGAACTTGTACCATTAAGAGAGCTAAGTACTTCTGTTCGATTTCTGCTCCTTAGATTGAGCACAGTTGTTAGTAGAGAATGTTTGATCATACAAAAACTGTAAGATATAGCTTTAGCTAAAGTGAATAAGTATTGTTTGGTGTAACCTAAATATTTCCATCTCAATACAGCTTGAATATTAAGGTATTGTATTGATATTCAGTTTAAAATGTAAATGTATGGAGCTGGAAAATCTCAGAAATTCCAAAGCCAAACCTCCATAGTGGTTCGGTTTACAGCAGTGAATTTTACTGGTACATCCATTCTCTAAGGCCTTAGCTTCACAGATATATAATGAATATGTGAAACACCTTTATAAGAATGAATAGGATGGAGAATGCGTAAATGGGAGCTATAAATAAATAATTCTTAACCTGTATATATTATATAGGTTCTCCTTAATCGGAAAAGAGAACATCATTTTCTTGTATAGAATTACTCATCAGTTTGCTGATTATCAGTCAGTTTTAATTATTGTAAGCTATTAATTAGTCTACTCAATTGTCAATATTACCTCTATGCAAAATTGAATTTAAATGATGATCTATTTATGGATTTCTTTTATTACTTCTCAAATATATAAAATATAATTAACATTTAGTGTAATTTATTTTATATAAAAATAGCATTGATTGCTTTTTTATATTTATGGAAATTACTGAACTGATTTTCAATAGGAGTCAATGGTCACATTGATTGCTTGAATGGTAATTTGGAATTCTGGAGCTAGGAAGATGGTAGGCTGAAATAAAATAATATTTTGTGCTTTTCGGAGAGAAATTCTCAAGTACTTTATTCAGGAGCTTTGAAAAGCTTTGTAATATCAGATAATTCTGTTATATCAAATAATTGATTCAACTGATACTCCTATTATTCATGAAAATAATACCTCTTCCGATCAGTTGGATTTGAAAATGGAAAATAAAGAGCATTCAGGAACGCTGATAAATCTCAATAGTCAATTGATGGAGTATGTGAAATGAATAAGGGACTGTACGTTCCAAAAGTTCCCTGTGTTCCTCATCAAAGGCCTTTACTTTTTCTTCAGAAAGAGAGGCGGCTATTCCTCTTGAGGCTCTTATTCTACCTAACCAACTCTCCCTGGTGAAGGAAATCATCTCATCATAAGTATGCAATGTATCAAGATGGAAATTGGCCTCAGACCAGGGAGCAATTCGCATTCTCATTCGTTGAGCTCCTGCCCCGGTCCAGGAAGGATTATGAGTTAAGATGAGTTTTTCTGTGGCGTTAGAAATCTCACATTCATCTGGCAACCAAAACATATGTATAACAGCAATTTTCCCTTTCGGCTTCATCAAATTTAGCAGTTTAGGTAGCAAGATCTTTTTGTTGAAGTAATGCCAGCACTGAACGGCACTTACTATATCGAAAGTATTATCAGGAAATTGGATATCTTCCGCAGGATTCACTTTCCAGTCAATCTTCATCTGTTGTGCCTCAGCTAGTTGTCGAGCTTGTTCAATTTGATGCTTAGATATATCCACTCCAGTAAATGAGGCGCCAGTAGTATACATCGCTCTGGGAAAAACACCAGTTCCCGTCCCTAGATCCAGAATCTGCTGTCCAGGCAATCCTATCCCCAAATAAGTTAGCTTGCCATATAAACTTTGAGGATATATATCCCTATACCTGGCATAATCTTCACTGGTGAGTCCCCATTCGAAAGACTTTCCATGATCTATATGATCGAGCTTCATATAATTCCGTATTACTAATGATGTAAAAATCTTGAATGTATGTTGAATTATCTTGGTAATATGACCATGTTAACTATCTGAAACTTGCCACGATGAAAATGTTTATCAATCTTCCCGTAAAAGACTTAAATAACTCTATCAATTTCTTTACTCAACTGGGGTTCACTTTTGCTCCAGAATTCACGGATCATAAGGCGACCTGCATTGAAATTGCAGAAAATATGAACGTTATGCTATTAGTAGACGAGCGCTTTAAAGAAGTTTCTCATAAGGAAATTTGTGATACGGAACAACAAACCGAAGTCCTTATTGCTTTACAAGCTGAAAGTAGGGATGAAGTGGATGAATTGGTAGAGAAAGCGGTAAAAGCAGGAGGTAAAACCTATACTGCTGCCCAAGATCACGGATGGATGTACGGCCATGGATTTGAAGATCTAGACGGTCATCAATGGGAAATATTCTACATGGATCATCATCTTAAACGCCAGTCCATGAAAGAGTAATTGTAAAGGGGAGCTCATACTTCATTTCTTCTACTACTTATTATCCTTTGTGAGAGGTGCGCTTTCTCGCCTCAGCTGTTAGTGCCATTTTTTTACTTCTGGTGATTTTTTTAATAAATTCTACTTTCCTGAACCGAAGGGCACTCCAATCCTTATCGATAGCTACCTGCCGCACAGGCTCAAGGCCATAGGTACCCATGATCTCCCAACCTGTATCCCGATCAAAATCACAGCGATAGGTTTTAGAACTTTTTTTGGGATAGCAAAACCAAACTACTGCATCTCCTGTTAATTTGGGCCCAACCTCTGTCATCACCTTATGTAATTCATCCTGTTTCTGAGCAAAAGCAATGACAAATTCTATTTCCTTTACAGAATTCGTATCAAACTGGAACGTAGTAAGCTCTTTCATAGACTCCATCGCTGACTGAAAACTGGCGGGAGCATTCAGGACTATGATAGGATAGTGACCTTTGAAATTGAGCTTTTTGAATAGTGGATCCATCTTGATTGTTTTATTTGTGCCAATGAGGAAGTTCCTTTTCCTTTCCAACAAATATCTGTTGTTTACTCTACATCAGGGTTTTAATCATACCTAAAAATTCATTCATATCCGACGGTTCTATCCACCTCACTACAATCACAAGATCCTGATCTGGTTCGACTACGATATAATTACCACCAAATCCTGCCGCATAATATCCATTGGAAGATAAATGGCTCATCCTGGAATCGTTGGGAGGAGGATTCAACCACCACATAAATCCGTAAGTAGCATTCGCTGAAGAAGGTTGAACAGCCTTTTCTATCCAATCAGTCGAAATCAACTGTTTCCCTTGCCATTTTCCTTCACTCAAAAATAATAATCCAAAACGAGCGTGATCTTCTGTATTAATAAAAAGGCCTCCTCCTGAATGCCCCCCTCCACTAACCGATTGCACATGCATACCGTCTACCAAAGTCCATGAGTTTTCGTATCCATGCCACCTCCAGGTAGAAGAGGCTCCTATCGGATCCATGATCTCTTCTTTGAGTACTACCGGTAAAGGTTTGCGCCAAACTTGCAAGGCACTGTAAGCTAGTACATTGACACGTACATCATTGTATTCATATACCGTTCCTGGCTCATTTAGGGCTCTATATCTCCAGTCATCTACTCCGCCTTCTCTGGGAGGCCGATCTGCCCAATCTCGTTGATCCCACAATCTACCCGACCAATCAGAACTTTGATTCAACAAATGCCTCCAGCTAATCTGGGAGTTATGGGTCCCATCAAAGGTGCCATCCCACACATATGCTGCTACTTTATCATCCACAGATCGAATCATTCCTCTATCCACCGCCAAGCCTACTACAGTGGATAAATAACTCTTCGTCACACTAAATGTCATATCCACACGTTTGGTATCTCCCCATTTTGCTATGAGATATCCATTTTTGAGAATCATACCTGCGGGACCTCCTCGCTTCTTCGTAGGGCCTACAATTTTATGATAAGGTTCTCTTTCGAAGCCTTCCAAAATGGCCCGGCGAAGATCTTGAGCGCCACTATATTCGTGTTCCAAAGCAAAATCAATCGCTTCTTGTAATTGATCTCCATCTATTCCTACTTCTTCAGGAGATTTCTCTGCCCATTCTTTCCCTAAAGACGGATAGTAGTAGGCCGATTGAGAAAAGCTATTAACAGTTAATAGGATTCCTAAAATGAATAAAACAGTAGCACGGATAGACATAATAAGCTAGAATAGAGGATGAATATAAGGCGTAAGCATTCAATATACGACTTTTCGTACACTGTGCCAGTCTTGGTATCATGCATCATCCCCGCTACTTCAGCTTTAGCTCTTTTAACTCTCCCGCTGGAGAAATCATCATATAGGTAGGACGTTGGGTAGGTTGTTCATCCCTTTTCCTAATCCTCATCCTTCGCTCGTACAAAATTTGAATAACAGGTTCCACAATTACGGGATTAATCACAACATCGAATTCCTTATCAAAAACTGGCTGGTAATACACGGTGGCAGATTTATTGATTCGATGAACTTTGCCATGTTGGGGATTGAAAGAAGCTTGATCGTAAGCCTGATAAGATTGGTACTGCTCCACCGGATAAATAATCTTAAAGCCTTCTCCTATCTTTTTTTCCACACTATCGGCATGAAACCCTTGCTTATCTGCATAGTGATCAAGCTTTTCTTCTAACAATTCCTTCACCTTAAGGGCAAGTTCATTTTTATGTGCAGCCAGATTGTCTGAAATATAATCTACTCTTACCAGGTCATATATTTCAGACTTGGCACATTCGGTGATCAACGAATTCAGGAAATCAGGATTCGAATATTGGACATGAAGATTTTTTTTGATTTCAAAGCCGATAGGAATTTCGTTATAGGTACTTTTGCTAAATATTTTCTTTTCTTCCTCAAATTCGTACACGGGTACAAAGGTAATCATGTCGAGAAACATCTGCACCTGTGATTGTTGAGCAACAAATTCTTCGATAGTTTGTATTCTTTTATCAATGAGTTCATTCACTTCTTCGGGGGTTTTTCCCAACTGACTGACACTGAAAATGGCGACATATTGATCTGCTTTCACATTGAACAATCCCTTCACGCTTAAATAAATATCATTACCGGGAGTTATTCGGACGTTGATACTTTCATTAGGTAGGTTAGAAGGATCTTGATAATTATCTATTTCAGCATCAGAGGACGGAGAGAAATAAGTACTTTCGGAAGTAGACGGATAAATAGCGTTTTGTTGTGCAGGGATACTTTGTTGAGCTCTTCGAAATTCATTGATATTGCCTTTTGCCTGGCAATATACTTTTGTGAAAGACGAAATAACAATAAGAGTGAGTGCGATAATTTTCATAACCAATGAATAGGACATAAGTGAGTGCTTGAAAAATGAGTAAATAACTTCACTAATAAAGACGTCCATTAGTAAATTTTCCATACAAACATATAACACTTATCTTATCTCACCGATGATCAACAGGCGGCAATTGGCCCATTGGCACATTTACTCTCAACTAAAATATAAGGATGGGTTACGATCTTAATTAAATGGAGCTGAATAACCACTTTCGTCTAGAAGTTCCTGATAATTGTTGCTTTGAAGAATGAGTCGAATAGCTTCCGTTTTATCTTGGTTCTTGTCATAAAATGCCTCGATAATCTTGTAGCCAATGTAATACCCCATATCTGCCGGATATCCTTCCTGTTTCTTCAGACAAGTCTATCGTGTTCTGTCTGATGGATGTATAATAGGCTAAATAAGAAGCTGATGATAAGGTTTGAGGGAGAGAAGTGGCTAAGTCCTTTTGTGTTGCGTAGTCTTTAAGTCCTTCACTTCCACGGTCGATGTATTGTTCTTGGAAAACGGAAGCAGTATATTGGGAAGAGGCATGGTCGAATACTTCCCAGAATAATTGAATATCAGCTGTATGAAAGGTAGGTTCACTGACGATCTTAATTTCATCTTTAGAACAACTTACCAACAAGAGAACACAAAATAAATATAGGAATTTATTCATATGATTAGCTTTATATATGTTATTAAACATATTGTTTTCTATGAACTGTTCCAATGATAAATACACGATAAATTCATTGACATGAGATTTAATAGTTTATGTAGAAGGATTAAGATTATCTGCCTATTCGCCTCATTAATTTGTAGCATTCTACTGGCATTTCATAAAATTGAGGCCCAAAGTCAGGCTAGCAGCGATGCGGTTCAAAAGAGATTACCTCGAGTGATCATTACCAGCGACCTGAATACAAATAGCGGGGACCCGGACGACAAACAATCTATGGCTCATCTATTCATGCATGCAGATGAGGTTGAGATCGTATCCATCATTCCTGATCGTTGGGAAGCACATGGGATAGAAGCGACGATGATCTGTATTGATGCTTATGAAAAGGATTTCCACCATCCAAATTACAATTATCAAGTGTTCAATTATCCGACTCCAGACTATCTAAGGAGCATTGTCCAACAAAGTCCTGAAGATGCTGTAAACAGCATTATTTCCGAAGCACGGAAAGATGATTCACGTCCTTTGCATGTACTGGTGTGGGGGAATATGAAAACGATCAGAGATGCCTTGTTTAAAGCTCCTGATATTGTTTCAAATATAAGAGTATATACTATTGGCACTCATTTGATGGCAGAAAATCCAGATGCGGCAGCTAATTCCCAAAGCGATATAGCATACGGTAAGAGAATCAACTGGAATGGACCGGGAAGGAATGATATTTTCAATGATCCTCGATTCGACCAATTGTGGTGGCTTGAAAATGATTGGGCTTATAATGGTATGTTTGAAGGAGAAGAACCGGGAGAATTGCTGGATGAAATTAAAGAGTATGGTGTCCTGGGGCATTATATCTGGGAATGTGTTCAAGCTTGGGAATGGGCACATTATTTTAGGGCTGGAGATACACCTTCTTTGCTTTATCTTTTGGAACCAGGGGTAGATATAGACGATCCCAGGCAAAGTTCCTGGGCGGGCAAATTTACTCATCCCTTTCCAGAGAAGCGGCCGAATTATTGGATCGATGATGCTGGGAATGAAGGTTGGAATTACAAGGATCCAAGTCAATCCTGGCAGCTGGCGACATCTGTATATGAGCATAGAGTACGGACTTTTGTAGAGGCTAGAACAGAGATGTATGAAGCCTATCGGAACAAGATGAAAACATTGTACAATAAAGACTAAGTATGTATGAAACGATTTTTATCATTTGTCTTAGCCATTAGCTTGGTGATCAGTTTGTATTGCCAGTCCGCAGAGCGATTGCGTACCCTTGTATTAACCGATATCGAAAACGAGCCAGACGATGCTCAATCTATGGTACGCTTTCTTACCTATGCCAATCAATGGGATATTGAAGGGCTCATCGCTACTACTTCCTTTTGGAAGAAAACCAGTATAGCGGATTGGCGCATTTATGAGATCCTGAAGGCTTATCAAAAGGTACAACCTAACCTCCTTAAGCATGAAGATGGATATCCGAGTTATGAAGAATTAACAGCTAAAGTGAAAAAGGGCTTGCCAGAATACGGCATGGGCGGTGTAGGAGAAGGTAAGGATTCGGAAGGCTCAAACTGGATCATTCAAATCCTGGAAAAGGAAGATGACCGTCCGTTGTGGGTTCAAGTATGGGGTGGAACCAATTGTTTGGCGCAAGCGCTATGGAAGATCAGGCAAACCAAATCTCCTGTTGAGGCGGCAGCTTTGTACAAAAAGCTTCGCGTATACACTATTTCCGATCAGGATGATTCAGGTCCCTGGATTCGAGCAAGCTTTCCTGACATTTTTTATATCTGTACTCCTGGTTATGAGCATGATGGTGCTGGAGGATATCACTATGCTACCTGGTCAGGAATTTCTGGAGACACTTTCCATGGCCGATTCCAGGGAGCAAATCGTGAAGTTATCAGTAAAAAATGGTTATCTGAGCATATCCAACATGGGCATGGTCCTTTGGGTGAGGAATATCCTGAGGTGGAATTCTTAATGGAAGGAGATAGCCCTTCTTTTCTTCATATTGTTCCCAATGGGCTTAACGATCCTGAGTACCCCTATGATGGAGGATGGGGAGGTAGATATGAATATTACCTGCCTAAAACGGAAAAGTGGTTTTTTCAGCCCGAAACCCGCCCTTTTTGGACGAATGCCGTAGATGAATTTTATTCTCCATGGGACAGTAGTTATCATACGACTAATCATGTGACAATTTGGAGATGGAGAGAAGCCTTCCAGCATGATTTTGCAGCTCGAATGGATTGGTGTGTTAAATCATATGAGGAGGCTAACCATCCCCCTGTAGCAAAACTGGGAATAGACAATCAGATAAGTGTTAAGTCAGGAGATAAAGTTGTTCTCACATCTAAAGGTTCTTCCGATCCTGATGGGGATAACTTAACTTATCAATGGTTTCACTACAGAGAACCTGGAACCTTTAAAGGGATGATATCAATAGAAAATGCTGAAACAAATAACGCTGGTTTTGAAGCACCTGAAGTTTCCTATCCTCAGACAGCTCACTTTATTCTAACAGTAACCGATGACGGTACGCCTGCATTGAGTCGATACCAGCGGGTAATTGTGAGTATTTTGCCATAAGCGGGATATTATACCCATTGATACAAAAAATAATTCCCAGTATATAAGTTAAGGTTCTCATTCAGGAATGATATCTTACTTATAGATTTATGGAATCATCGGGAATCTATTATTCAAAAAATTCTCTCGCTGCTGATCTACAAAGCGGTTCATTCGGGCAATGGTCAGTTCTATGTCTTCTTGTGTGGTGTCAGGATGGATGGGGCACATTCTCAGAACGACTTTTTGGTGTAATTTAGTCGTCGTAATTAAGGCAAATCCATCTTCCAGCATAAATTCAGATAACGTCTGATTGATGCGGTCATTGGTGGTATCATCAGTCCCTATCTTCACTCTAAAAGCAATGATTCCCAAGGAAGGTTTAGCCATCATTTCCCAATGATCTCTTTGGGCAAGAAGCTCTTCAATATATTCCGCTAATTTTATTCCCTGAGTAATGTATTCGCCCAACTGATGAACACCTATACATCTCAAATAGGTATATAGTTTAATAGCTCGAAATGATCTGGTGAGTTGAGGGCCGTAATTGTAATAATTGATCTCCTGCTGCTGACTAATTGTATCATCCAGATATCCTGCATTCACGGAAAATGTTTGTGCTAAATGCTCCTTATTTTTGACAATCAGACATCCCGTTTCGAAAGGTTGGAACCACCATTTATGAGGATCGAGCGTAATAGAATCGGCTCTTTCTATCCCTGAAATTTCCTGTCGGTATGGTTGAGAGAGAATGGCTGCAGCACCATAAGCACCATCTATATGAAACCAGGCCTGAAATTGTTGGGCGATATCTGCGAGGGCATGCAAATCATCAACCGTCCCAGTATTCGTCGTTCCTGCATTTCCAACCATACAGAAAGGGACATGTCCGTCTTTTATATCTTGATTAATGGTTTGTTGTAGGAGGTGTAGGTCAATGCGGAAATCCTTAGTAGTGGGAATAGGTCTCCATTGATGCGCACTTATTCCTAAAATCCTGAGTCCTTTTTGCATGGACGAATGGGTTTGGTGGGAATAGTAAATGGTCCCTTGTGAAAAATCCTCTCCTAAGATCATATGCCTGGCAGTAGCGATCGCAGAGAGATTTGCCATAGATCCCCCACTGAGGAAAATACCTCCACTTTCAGCAGGATAATCAAATAATTGGGTTAGCCATGCCAAGGTCGTTTTTTCAATCATGGCAGCGGCAGAACCTGCCATCCAATGGCCGGCAAATACATTATATCCTGTAGCCAGGGTTTCTGCGAGAATACTTATATAATTGCTCGGGCCGGGAATAAAAGAAAAAAATCGTGGATGATCTGTGTGAAAAATATGATTGTCCAATAATGCATTTAATTCCTGAAATACCTCTACCGGGTCTTCTCCTTCGTATGGTATGTCTTGAGGAATAAGCTGAGATAAGGCTTGAAAGTTACTATAGTTATGAACGCGTTTGTGGGGTAGATTTTTACGATGAGCTACAATGTAATCTATAATTTGATAGCCCAACGACTTCATTTGATCTTCTGTCATCTACATTCAGTTTGAGTTGTGGAATAGCTGGTGTATCTTAGAATACCTATTACAAGTATATTTATCCTTCTCCAATAACTTATAAATATTCATATGGAAGTTAACAGCATTGTTCTGGAGTATGTTGTGAACAATTTAGAAGAGAGCATTGAATTTTATAAAGATATTCTTGGATTTGAATTATTGATGTGGGAAAAAGAAGAAGAGGAAATGTATTGGGCCAAACTAAAAAAAGGCTCTTTTGAATTATCTTTAAAACAGAGAGCGCGAATTAATGAAGAACTGCCATTTATGAAAGAGGTAGTTACCGGAGGGACAATTACGATGGTTCTTCAGGTGGATAATGTATTGGAGGCGTATGAGAAAGTGAGCCAACAGTGCCAATTGCTGAATTATCCCCATCTGACGCCTTGTGGAGCGACAGACTTTTCCATGAAAGATCCCAATGGATATTTTATTACAATTGAACAACCAGCAGAGAATTCTTAAGGTATTCACCCTTCTTTCGTTGATGCCCATTGATGTAATCTTTCAAGTATTTCATCTTCAGATCTATTTTCTTTCATCAAGCTCCAAAATGTCATTCCTTCAACTTCTAACAGATATTCTACCATGAAAGAGGATTGGATGTAATATTTTTTTCCGGCCGGTAAATCATCATAATATCCATTAAAGAAACGATTGACGGAAGCTGAAAGGCTATATTCTTCATCTCGCTTTTTTTCATACACAGAAGCAGCATACTCACAGTAACCTTCTATCTTCCATTCCTCTTTCTTTCTGGCTTTCCAATAGCCCAGAGAAGAAGAAATGAATCCATGCATTAATTCATGAGCGATAATATGCGAGGGGCTACCTTCTAATATATTATGCCGATGTGAAATCAAGTTTTGAGCGTGTATTTCCTTAATAAAGGATAATGAGATAAAAGAATAATGTAGGGGCTGTAGATGAAAACCTTGTGAATTCGTAGGTTTTCCGATTTTTTGGGCAAATGATGCATATAATTCCCTATCGTAGCAAAGGAATATATGAGGAGTAGATGTATTACATGTGATAAATAGGGGATTATTTTTTAATCTTATTGTTACCTCATCAATGAGAGATATTGTACAACTATCAATTTTCCGATCAGCATAAACATAGAAAGGAGGTTGATGTGATTGATGTAAGAAATAAGAATGAGGACTGATCAATGGCCAGGCAAAAACGATTTCTGTACCTACCCATACCATCAGCAATATGATTATGCCTGAAATAATTATTTTTCTCATTTCTATTCATAAGTTATCCTGTGTATTATTCAACTCTCTTTCAGCCTGAACTGACAGACCAACTTAAACATAGTGAAAAAGTGGTGAGATTCATGCAACAGGAAAAATTCAGTGAGCTCCTGTATTGTGAGTAAACCTACCGTAGGATGTTTTCCTTTCAACCCCAATTGCATAGGAGATAAAGACGTTAACCTCTGATGAATATCTGATCTCAAATGTTGGGTATGAGAGATAATTTGTTGCGTATCCATGATGACCCAATCTGAAAATGACAGATCATCTTCAGCAATATATTTACCCAAATCAGGCGTTTCTCCTAATAGTACACTTTCTAGTCTTCCCATATATACCTCCTGATATCTACCTAAATGTGCAAGGTGTTCATGAATAGACCATTTCTCAGGAATATGCTGCTTTAAAAGGAATACATCTGAGCATCCATCGATTAAATAGGGAACTTGGTTATACTGGAATTTAAGACGATATAAAATAGTGTCATTCATGTCAACCGTATGAGGAAGTGAATATATATTAAAATAATTATATGATAATGGCTTTTGTGCAGCTTACTGATACGATAAATCATCTATGAAAATGATAAATGGTCTGGCAAATCACCTAAAACGAATCTATCTCTTTCAGACGATTATCTAATTCTTCTTTGCTGTAATAGACGCCATCCTTTACCACAGCCTTAATATCTTGAGTATGTCGAATATTTTCCAGCGGATTTTTACCAAGGACAATTAAATCAGCTATCATTCCTTCTTTGATCAATCCTAGTTGATCTTCCATATTAAAATAAATAGCGGGATTCAGGGTAGCTGTTTTAAGTGCTTCCATTGGTGATAAGCCAGCTTCTACAAGTGCTTCTAATTCTTTATGTAAACTAAAACCAGGCGTAAGATATCCAATAGGGCAATCTGTTCCTGCCATTATTTCGATACCTGCCTTATGGATATCACCTGCCATCTGATACATCCACGACAAATAGTCCAGGTTTTGTTCTGTTACCTCTCGCTCTGTAAGTCGTTCAATGCCCACTTCCCAGGCTAATCGAATAGAGTCAGGCAGCAACTGATAACTTTGTTGCCAGGATGCTTCGAGAAAAGGCCTTTTTGTGAAGTTGGTATATAAAGCAAGGGTAGGAATTTGCCAGGTATTATTTTGTGCCAATACGCCGAGGACTTTCTTTTTTATCGTCTCATCTTGTCTTCCGATAGCAGTCATCCTTTGAGTTTGGTGGATCATCGTTCGCAGTAGACTTCCCTTTTCGTTAGTGCCTTGATCCAATAATTTTTCCCTATTACTCAACAAAGCAACAGCATTATCCGCTATAGATAATTCCAGGTTTCTCATGTGTTCCATACTGTTTAATCCCGCATGAGAAGCAGAGATGACATCCATGCTCAAAGGAACATGCCCCGTTACTTTTAAATTTTTTGAATGTGCCCTTTCTACAATAGCCTTAAATTGTTCTGGGGAAAGCATCTCATAAGCTTTGATCAAATCTACCCCCATACTATCGAGATAATCTACCATCTGAACAGCTTCCTCCACCGTCGCTACTCCGACGGAAAGCGGAGGATGAAAGGGATCGCTTCCATCATATACATTGGGCAAGCCATCAATGAGTGGACCTGCAATCATCACCCTGGGAGCCTCTTTAGGATGAGCCAGAGATAGGTCCTTCCACTTTTTGACAAACGTAAGTTCTCCTCCCGTATCTCTTACACTGGTAATTCCATATGCCAGAAAGAGAGGGAACATATATGGAGCTAAATTTTCCTGAAAAGCAAAATGAACATGCGTATCCCAAAGCCCCGGTATGAGGTATTTTCCTGTGCCATCAATGATGTCATTGCCTTTGGCTAATGGTATGTCTTGGCTCGGCACTAACTTTATGATCTTCCCTGCCCGAATAATGACCGTCATATTTTCTTGTGGACCATTTGCTACATCTATGGTATTAATATGTTCTATACATATAGCATCTTCATAGAGTTCGCCTTTGGAACCACAACTGAGAAAAAATAAACAAAAACCTAGCGTAAAAAAGTAAGTAAAACGCATACAAGAGCACATATAAAGGTGACAAGAAAATGTAGAGCTAATTTAATATATTATCCAAGCATCCTACCTGCTTTGTTGGTTAATTTGGGGGACTATTGAATATATTTTAACAAAGGAACCTATATCTTAAAAATTTATCTCTCGCTTTTCCCAGTTTCATTTACCTTAAGTGCTGTTCCTTGATTTATATCAGGCATTCCCGACTAATAGGAACATCAAGATCTTCGATCCCTTATAACAGGTGCTAATCTTCTTCACGGATCTGGAAAAAATACGCTCATTTTATAAGATTTTATTAATTTAAGATAGTTACTACTACATAATACTTTCTCCATGCCCTTGATCTCTACCAGTTACCCTTCTTATCAGTGGATTCTATTTATTTTTGGGATATATTTATGCGCTTTTTCTTCGTGCCAATCCCCCCCACAGGAAGAAATAAGTAGTGCTCCTCCCAACATTGTTTTTATCCTTGCCGATGATTTAGGCTGGGCTGATCTACCCACATACGGCAATACTTTTAATGAAGCACCTCACTTGGATCGTTTAAGACAGGAAGGGATGAAATTTACCAATGCGTATGCTGCATGTCCGGTGTGTTCTCCTACCAGAGCATCCATCCAAGCTGGGCAATATCCCGCCAGAGTAGGAATTATTGATTACATTACAGGACATTGGAGACCTTACGAGGCCTATACAGTTCCCACCAACAGAACTCAATTTCTTCCAGACAGTATTTTCACCATTGGGGAAGCTATGAAAGAAGCAGGATATGCAACGGCCTATTACGGGAAGTGGCATTTGGGATTTGGGGATGAGCATATGCCTGGCAATCAGGGATATGATGATTGGCACATCCATCGAAGAGGAACTTTTTATAACCTGAAATCTAAAGAGGCGATTTTTCCTCCAGTTGATAATATCACCGACAGTATTAGACTTTCAGAGGCATTGACAGATCTTAGCGTCGAATTTATAGAGCAACATCAGGACAATCCCTTTTTTCTGATGTTGGCGCATTATGATGTACACGTTCAGTTGGATGCAGATATGGATCTGATAGAGAAGTATTTATCGAAAGACCATACCACTGATTATCCAGGGAATGCCGTATATGCAGCGATGATAGAGCACATTGACAGGAGTGTAGGGAGAATTGTGGATAAACTGTCCGAATTGGGAATAGCGGAAAATACCATGGTGGTTTTCTTCTCGGATAATGGAGGGCTGGTCAGCAGATTTGATAAAAAGCCTTTATTAGTGGATAATAAACTACCAATATATAAAGACTCTGAATTACAGATGGTCGCTTCTTCTAATCATCCGTTAAGAGCTGAAAAGGGAACCGTGTTTGAAGGAGGAATTCGAGAACCATTAATTATCAAATGGCCAAAAGGGGTGAAAGCAGGTACTACCTCTCATCAACTCGTCTCCAGTGTGGATTTTTATCCCACTTTTGTTGAATTAGCAGGAGGAACCCTACCGAAAAATCAAGTATTCGATGGGGAAAGTATGATAAGCTACCTGAAAGAAGCCCCAGTGGATACCAATAGAGCCCTTTTTTGGCATTATCCGGTATATCATCACGATGTACCAGCGAGTGTTGTACGAAAAGGAAAGTGGAAACTCATTCACTATTTAGGAGAGGACCGTTTTGAACTATACAACCTGCTGGATGACATAGGAGAGAAAAGGGATGTGAGCGAGGCTCATGCAACAAAAGTGGAGGAACTTAAGACGTTATTAGACGAATGGAGGCAGGACGTAGGCGCAAGATTTCCTACCCCTAATCCCGATTTTGATCCGGCAAAAAGAAATGAATGGGGCAGACATCCCGATAGAGGGTAAAAGGTCTGTTTCTTACTCATTGGCACAAACTCACCCATCATTATCAATATCACCCATGAACGTTAAACACCTTTCATTTTTCATCTTTATAAGTATAGGCGGACTGTTTTTTTCCTGCCAATCCTCCGATGCTGCAAAAGCTACTATTGAACCTCCTAATATTATTTTTTTACTCACTGATGATCAACGATATGATGCTTTGGGAGCAATGGGAAACCCTCTCATAGAGACGCCGGAAATGGACCGATTAGCGGCTGAAGGTATATTATTTGAGCACGCTTATGTTACTACTCCTATTTGTTGTACCAGCAGAGCGAGTTTGTTAAGTGGTCAATATGCAAGGAGACACAAAATTAATGACTTTGGCACTTCTTTTTCTGATACCGCCTGGGCTTCCTGTTATCCTTCAGTGTTAAAAAGGGCAGGGTATCATTTAGGATTTATCGGGAAATTCGGCGTGGGAAAGGGACCTGACATGCCAGCTTCAGATTTTGATTTCTGGAAAGGGATTCCCGGCCAACCAACATATGAGCAACAGGATTCAGCGGGAAATTATGTTCACCTCACCAGCATCTTGGGGGATCAATGTCTGGAATATTTCGAAATGGTTCCTGATAATCGGCCTTTTTGTTTATCCGTAAGCTTTAAAGCACCTCATGTTCAGGATAATGATCCTCGGCAATTTTTATACGATTCTGCATATATTGAAAAGTTTGAGCAGCTAAACATTCCACCACCAGAGCAGGAAGCATATATTGATCGATTTCCAGCATTTTTTACAGAGAATAATGAAGCTAGAAGGAGATGGGATATGCGATTTTCTACGGATTCTTTGTATCAGGCATCTGTAAAAGGGTATTATCGACTCATTTATGGAGTAGATGTGGTTATAGGGCGAATCAGGAAGGCACTGGAAGAACAGGGCATGGCGGATAATACAGTGATTATATTAATGGGGGATAATGGATTTTTTCTGGGCGAAAAAGGGCTAGCAGGAAAATGGTATGTGTATGATGAATCCATCCATGTTCCTCTGATTATTTATGATCCTCGATTGGAAGAGGGGAGGACAGGACAACGAATTGAAGAGATGGTACTGAATATAGATGTGGCTCCGACGATATTGGGCTTGAGCGGTGCCGAGATTCCAGAAGAAATGCAGGGAGAAGATTTGAGTTTGTTGTACAATGGGTCAACACCGGCATATTGGAGGGAAGCTTTTTTATTTGAGCATGAATTTGTGCATCCCCGTATTCCTATGTCTGAGGGAGTTGTATCCTTAACCGAAAAATATGTCCGCTATCTACCTCCCTCCCCTGAGCATGAAGAATATTATGATTTGGTCAATGATCCGGGGGAAGAACGAAATTTAGCGACAACAGAAGAATACAGTGATAAAGTGACAGCCATGCGATCCCGATTAGCAGGATTGATTGAGAAGTTTAAATAGAGGGAGATTAAGCTTAAGAAGGCCAATTCCCAATATGATTTGAAGGTTATTTATTTCAGCATTTTTTGATATGTTTGGAAGAAACGAAACCACCCATTTATTGACCCGATTGCTGATGAAAAAATTATACTTATTGCTTATATGCGCCCTACCATGTGTAATTGTAGCTCAAGAATGTACATGCGAATCTAATTTTCTTTGGGTAAAGAAGACATTTGAGGAGAATGATGCTGGATTTGAATATGCGCTTGAACAAAAAGGAAAAGAGGCTTACAAGGCACATACAGATTTATATTTAGAGAAAGTGCAGCGTATTGAAGAAGCTGGATCTGTGGAATGTACAGAGACGCTATATGAATTTCTTACTTTTTTCAGGTCGGGGCACATAGGAATCGTTCGTTCAAGTGGTTCTTCCGATGAAGAGCAGGAAAATCCACTCAAAGATGAAGAAATAATAAAGCAATTTGAGGATTGGGAAAGCGTGGAAGTGGATCTTAAGGCTTTTGAAGAAGAATTATCCAATCAAAAGGAGGCAGGATTTGAAGGAATTTGGCAATCAGGGGTATATAAAGTCGGCATTAAGGAGATGGAGGATGCGTACGTAGGATTTATTATAGAAGCTGATGGGGTGTATTGGAGACCTGGACAGGTGAAGTTCAAAATAGCCAAGAATGAAGGGGATTTTCCGGCTACTTTTTACATGAGAGATCATTCTGTCAGAGACATTGGTGAGGTGGATATATTGGGGAACAATTATCTACAGATGGGCTTTATCTCTTTCGACCGTCTTAAGCCTAAGTTCGACACAGACTCTACTATCCTTCAGTATGTACAATTAATCAATGCTTCTGAACCTTTTGCTGAAAAATTGTCTGATCAAACCGTATTATTGAGAATCCCTTCTTTCAATTATAATCAGAAAGGCTTGATCGATAGTGTTATCAATGAACATAGGGAGCTAATGATGAAGACTGAAAATCTTATTATTGATTTAAGAAATAATGGAGGAGGGAGTGATAACAGCTTTTCAGAAATTCTTCCGTTCATTTATACAAATCCTATCAGGACGGTAGGAGTGGAACTTTTATCTACACCGCTAAATAATCAGCGAATGAGAGATTTCCTAAAAGAACGCGATCTCTCTGAGGAGGATAAAGAATGGATCAACACTACCTTGGATACCTTGGAAAACCATATAGGAGAATTCGTCAGTTTGAATAAGTACCCGGTTTCGGTTAGCGAGTTGGACACTGTATATGAGTATCCCAAAAATGTAGGAATCATTATTCATGAAAATAATGGAAGTACAACAGAGCAATTTTTGTTAGCCGCTAAGCAGAGTAAAAAGGTGAAATTATTTGGAACTACCACTGCAGGTGTATTAGATATTTCAAACATGTATTCCGCCAGCAGCCCATGTAACCAATTTCAGTTAGCTTACAGTCTTTCGAAGAGCATGAGGATTCCCGATATGACGATTGATGATAAAGGGATTCAGCCGGATTATTATATTGATGACAGCATCCCAGACCACGAATGGATATCCTTTGTGGAAAGCATACTAAGTGACAAAGCTCAATGACCCATGAAAAATTAAAGCAATTATCTACTGAGCAACTACTTAAAAAGGAAAAATTTTACAAGCGAAATCTGAAGTGGTTGGCTGGGACGATCCTTATTATACTTATTTCTGCTACATATATCTCTATTCATGAAATGACATTCCATCCTACCGTAGTGGTAGGTATCCTACTTACAGTGGGATGGATAGATAGTCTGAAGAGATGGAGATGGACGAAAAGAGAACTCACTCGTCGCTAATGATTTAACAAGATAAACTTCTCAGCTTTGCGGAAAATCACCTAAAGCCCACAGTTGCTGACTCCCGATTTCCTCATCACATTACAGACATATGGAAGATCTACAAGATTCAAATCATTACATCAAGAGGACCATAAACCTTTAAAGCAGTCAATAAACTTAGAGGAACACTAAACAATAAGAATATTTACTCGTAATAATAGTAAAACTATTTATTTAAATAGATTTATTATTATATTTGAAAGCAAAAGTTACAAAAGTAATTAGAATGCAATTAAAAGATCCTTTATTTTCTAGCACGGAAAGCCGGGTAAATGCAGTCGACAGAATTACCGTAGCCTATGGAGACGGAATAGGAGGAGAAATTATGGAGGCTACGCTCTCCATTTTAAAAGCTGCAAATGTCAACATCTCTTACGACGAGGTTGTCATTGGAGAAAAGCTGTATAAAAATGGTCATACCTCAGGAATTAATGCTGAAGCTTGGGATATTTTAAGACGGAATCCTGTTTTTCTTAAAGGACCTATTACCACTCCTCAAGGAGGGGGATATAAAAGTTTGAATGTTACTATCCGCAAAACCTTGGGCTTATTTGCTAATGTGAGGCCATGCATGTCTTACTCGCCATATGTGTTTAGCAACTTCCCTAAGATGGACGTGGTGGTGATCCGGGAAAACGAAGAGGATTTATATGCTGGGATTGAGCATCAGCAGACCTCAGAAGTGGTTCAGTGTTTAAAGCTTATTTCACGACCCGGTTGTGAAAGAATCATCCGTTATGCTTTTGAATATGCCCGCGCTCATGGAAGAAAGAAAGTTACCTGTATGACTAAGGACAATATTATGAAGCATACTGATGGCTTGTTTCATGAGGTGTTCAATCAGGTGGCCAAAGAATATTCCGATATAGCGTCTGATCACTACATCGTAGATATTGGAACTGCCTTAATCGCCACCCAGCCAGATCAATTCGATGTAATTGTTACATTGAATTTGTATGGAGACATTATTTCTGATATTACGGCCCAATTAACCGGATCAGTAGGACTTGGGGGATCGGCTAATATAGGCGAAAAGGTATCTATGTTCGAAGCTATTCATGGTTCAGCTCCTAATATAGCTCATCAGGACATTGCCAATCCGTCTGGACTTCTACATGCTGCATGTATGATGTTAACTCATATCGGAAAGTTTGAATCAGCATCACTGATAAGAAATGCATGGTTACGAACCATTGAAGACGGCATACATACTGGCGATTTGTTTTCTGAGGCATGTACACGCAAAACAGTAGGAACGAAAGAATTTTCCAAAGCGGTTACAGAAAGATTGGGCGATAAACCACGTTCTCTAAAGGAAACACCTGCCATCAAGACTAATAAATCCATTACTATCAATGTACCTGAGTCTAAGAAGCTTCCAAAAACCTTGGTTGGAGTGGACGTTTTTCTGGATTGGGTAGGTGAAGATAGAGATCCTGAAGTCTTAGGAAAATTACTGGAGGGCATAGCTGGAGAGGATTTGCAATTAAAAATGATTACGAACAGAGGGGTAAAAGTGTATCCAAATGGAATGCCAGAGACATCTTGCACTGATCACTGGCGTTGTAGGTTTGTCTCAGCATCTTCAGTACTTAAACCTCTGAACGTAGGAATGAATATGGTGTATCCTGTGAGCTATCAGGATATTATTGACCTACTCGAAAGATTGGATAGCGAAGGGTTACATTTTATCAAGCTGGAAAATCTGTACGAAATAGAGGGTAAACGAGCGTATTCTCTGGGGCAAGGAGAATAAAGCAAGTTAATTTCACCTCAACATTTTTGAAATTCAGTATTCTTTGAGTTAAAATGCGTCGATTGGGAATCTGAGATATATCCGGTCTTGGATTTCCTTTTTTTATTTCCTGTTACTGTTTGTAAGCGGTAAAATATCATTCTTTGTATTACTACATAAAAAATATACTTCCTGCTAAGAGGTAACTTTTAAACTATTCAGTTTTTGTCAGACTGATTATATGTGCAGGAGCATCAAAAGTTATGTTGGCGCCATCAGTTAAAAATTCGTTTAATTCATCTTCAGCTTTATTTAAAAGAACCGCTATTTGTTCCTCTGATAAATGAACTCCCATGACGGGAAGCCATCCACGTAAATCAGCTTCCACCATCATCTGGATACTAGGAAAATGTGCAGTTCCCTGATAGGTCTGTATGTGAGGAGTTGGCAGTCCTGCGTGTAGGAATATGTGTTTGACTTCAGAGATTTTCCCCAATATATATGGAGCATTTAACGCTTCTGCTGCCGGCCGGCCAACTTCTCTTTGAAGCATTGCAACAACTTTTGCATATGCCGGTGTGTTTTCCAATTGATCCCATACTGCAATAATTAACGTACCTTCTGGTCTTAATACTCTCCACATTTCCTGTAAAGCTTCACTTCGATCAGTAAAAAACATCATCCCAAATTGACTCACAACCACATCAAAATAATCATTCTCGAAGGGGAGAGATTCTGCATTACCTTGTTGCCAATTGATAGAAGGCTGGATTTCTTTAGCTACAGCTAACATTCCCGGAAGCGGATCCAGTCCGGTAATTTCTCCAGAACCACCCATTTTTGTTGCTATCTCTCGTGCCAGAACTCCTGTACCGCAAGCTACGTCCAATACTTTTGCCTCGGGTTGAATATTTAATTGATTGGCGATCCTTGAAGCCCATTGGTAGAATAGGGCAGGAACAAATAAGCTTTCATATGCTTTCGCTGCTTCTATTTGAGCATTTAGGGTTGAATCCATGAGATCAAGTAATTAGGTTAGCTTGGCACAAATAAAAAATTTCGTAGGCTCGTTCCATAAGGTACAACTCACATAGCAAATTCACATCTGATGATTGTAAGTGTAGACAAATATAATCACTGATTCACCATGGCAGACGAACTTTTTATTGGTCGGATAAAAGGATTTTTGTTTTAAGCTTCTTCTTTCGTAAGATGAGTTTTGTTGTAGGATCAATAGTCTGCAATAATCATGTACCTAAGTATTGTTTCTGCTACTATACAAACATTTATCCTCGTTTTGTTACTATCAAAAAAGGATAAGCAACTAGGTGATTTCATCCTGGCCATTTGGTTTGGATTGATTAGCATTCATCTCCTCATTTTCCTTCAGCTTGATGGGATCATTCCTACCCTATCGTTCACATTCTATTTTAATGAAGCTATCATATTTTTGCATGGCCCCATGCTTTTGTTTTACACTCATTCATTGCTTAATCCGAATCATAAATTCACCTTTAAACGTGTTGTTCCTCATATTATTCCAGCGCTGGTTGTGTTAGCCATACAGATTGGCATGAATGGTCTTAATGAACGCATCAGCATTATATTTCTAGTGGCCAAGTTTATCAGTCTTACTGTTTACATCAGTTATACATACACTGTTCTAAGGAACTTTCGGGATCAGCTTGATAGCCTGGTGTCCAATAAAGAAAAGATAAATTTGAGCTGGCTTTATTTTTTACTCATGGGGGTATTCATATTAATGATTTGCTCCATCGTTGTTCTCTTCTTCAACTTGGACCAATTTTTATTCAATATTGAGCAAGGAGAAACGGGCAATATATTATTATGTGTTTTTATTATAGTGTTCGGATATTGGGGAATAAGGCAAACACCTATCCTAGTTGGTCAATCGAACAAACCGATCATCCCTCATTCCGATCAGCCCATTTTTCCTGTGCTAGAGGAGAAACCTGAAAAGATAGAAAGCACCTCAGCGAACCAACACGAAAAGCTTAAATTTGTATATGATAAACTTTTGGAATATGTCTCTGCACACAAACCTCATTTGGATCCGCAGCTAACTCTCGCATCTTTATCCGACCAACTCAACATCCCATCCTATCAATTATCTCAGGCCATTAAATGGGGAAGCCAATTGCGATTTTTTGATTTTATTAATAATCACAGAATAAAAGAATTTAAGGAACATATACATGCCAATAAACACTTTGAAAGAACTATTCTTGCTATTGCCTTCGATTGCGGGTTTAATTCTAAGGCCGCATTTTATCGTGCATTTAAAAAGGTCGAAGGAAAAACACCTACAGAATTTATAAAATCGCTTCAGGGCTAGATGCTGTAAGTGGCCAACTAGTCCCACTTCTGCTAATATTAGTCTCAGCTACCCCAGTTTAAGTCTCTTTTTCCTAAGTGAAACGACTTCCAGCCATGTTCATCGCATCTTGAAGAAAAAAAATACGCTATGAACAACTTAAAACGCTATGCAAGATCTTTCCTAATCAGGGAAGACGAAGACTACCAGCATTTCAATGAGATAGGGAAGGCAGACTCCGTTTCTTCTCGAATTTTTTATTTGATGATGTATTTGCTCCCGGGGATTCTGGGCTATTTTTTAATCAATAATGAATTCATTTATCTATTGGGACTTCGACTCACGGGACTTCAGGGCAATCTCTATCAATATTCCTTACTTATCCTCATTACCTTTGGATGGCATATCATCATGCCTGTTTTTATCCTAAGAACTTCCGATAAGATGAGTTGGGAGGCTATCCTTCGATTTCTGAATCTGAATTCCATAGACTGGAAAGGCTTACTGTTGGTGATGCCTATTATGTTGACGGTGGTATTTTTATTCAGCTTACCATATATGCGATTTATAGGAGAGCCATTGGAAAATTGGTTGAACACCTTTCCTTTTCTTCAAATACCAGAGCACAGTATTTTTTGCTGCTATGAAAAAATATATGGGTTCCCTCCATTGATGCTATTGTTTCTCTTCATTGGAAATTTTCTGGGAGAAGAGCTCTATTACAGAGGATATCTTTTAAAGAAAACGTCCTTTTTGGGTAAGTGGAATTGGGTCGTTAATGCTATCCTATTCACTATTTATCACTTTTGGCAGATTCCTCAAACCTATCCCTACATTGGACTTGTACCTATCTTTTCCCTTATGATGATATGGCGGAAAAACTTATATGTGCTCATCGTGATGCATATGCTATGGAATTTATTGTGGCCCTTATTTATGAGTCATTTTTATTACGCTTAACCTGAAACAACATGAAAATATCATTCTTATATATCGTTTTTTTTATGTTGATCCTGAATACATATGCTCAGGAATCAAAAGTTGATCAAGTAAATAAGCAATTGAGGCAGCTGCTTAAGAAAACTATGAATCACCAAGGGGAAAATCCCGTTCATGGGGTACAATTATTGATCTCTTCTCCTAAACAAGGATTTTATTGGCGAGGGAATGAAGGCGTTGTTGACTGGGATACAAAGGAAAGGATTACAGACAAGCATCCTTTACAAATTGCCAGTATTACTAAAATGATCACTGCTGCATTAGTGCTGAAACTAGTAGAGGAAGATTACATCTCATTAAAGGCATCTATCAGTCGATATTTACCAGATAGCTTGGTACATAAATTAATATATGTAGATAGGGAATCTTATGGCTCTAAGATAAAAATCATTGATTTGTTAAGACACACCTCTGGTCTGGCCGATGTTATTTTTGAAGACGATCATTTCCTGGCTCAGGTATTTAAACATCCTTCCACACAGTGGAATCCTGACAGTTTATTGAAAAATTATCTCAATTCTAATTTGCCCGAGAATCCCTTTGGAGTACCAGGCAAAAGTTTCCATTACAGTGATACAAACTACTTGCTTTTAGGATTAATCATTGAACAAGTGACCCGATTATCCCTGAGTGAAGCCTACCGCACCTTTATTTTTTATCCCTTAGATATCCCTCAGGCTTATTTGGCTTATCACGACCAGAAGACTGAAAATAAGCATACAGTTGTTTCAGATAGGTACGGACAAATCAATATGCGCGATATCAATACTTCCTTTGATTGGGGAGGAGGTGGATTAGTCATGAGGCCAGAAGAGCTATACATCTTTGTCAGACAATTATTTACTGGGAAATTATTTAGCAAAAAGAAGACGCTAAAGATTTATTTGGATGGGATAGAGATAGAAGATAGTGGGTACGAACGATATGCGTATGCTTGTGGAATAGCTGAGGTGAAAATGGAAGGCTTACCAGTCTTTTGGGGGCATTCAGGCTTTTACGCCTCTTTTTTACTATATATGCCTGAAGCTGATCTGTATATAATTGGTGGATTACATCAGGTTCATGCAGATCACAAAACGTTTATCAGGAGAATCGTTGGAATCCTTGAAGCATCTAAGGCAATCAATTTCAACCGTCAATAGTCCGGCGATCTCTAAGAATTCAGCATGAGAAGATTAAGTGAGATGTATTACTTCAATGACGATAAATTAACATCTTACGTTAATATGTTGATTGAACTCTTAATAATAAGATAATAAGATGAAAGCATTCTACTCCATTCACTTCCTAATATGCTGTTCCCTATTGTTTCTATGGAGTTGTAGTGAAGATGATGAATTAGGCTTAAGATTAGATGTGATTGAAGAGTTACAGCTTGAAGTAAATCCTAGTGGGGTAGCTCCATTGACTGCGATAATAAACCTGAGCACAAATACAGATGTATCTGTCAGTTTAAGGGTGGTAGGAGAACATGGAAGTGCTTCAGATGTCATCAAAGACTTTACTGAAATAGGGAGCAATCTGGAGATTCCTGTATTGGGATTGTATGCCGAAAGAGAAAATAGAGTAGAACTGACCTTGAGAGATAGAAGTGGTAATCAATTGGGCGCACAAATCGTAACTATCCAGACTGAAGCCTTAATCCCTGAAATGCCAGATATAGACATAGATGTTCCCGCTACTGTAGGCAGCAAAGCAGGCTTCAATTTGGTAAATTACTTTGGATTAGTAGATGAAGGATTTCCCCAAAGAGCGTTTATGTTTGATGCTTTTGGAGATATTCGTTGGTTCCTGGATTATACAGATCACCCTGTATTATCAAATTTATTTTATGATAATGGATTGAACAGGCTTCAGAATGGAAATATGATTATGGGCGACGGTAGTACGGGAGCATTATACGAAATCGATATGTTTGGGGAAATTGCTAATACATTTGATCTGCAGGGATTTGGGTTTCATCATCATGTCATCGAAAAGCCGGATGGGAATTTTTTGGTTACAGTAAATGATCAATCAAAGCCGACAGAAGAAGATGTTATTTTGGAGATAGATAGAAATTCAGGAAGCATTGTTAATACCTGGGATTTGAATAATACCTTAGATAACGGCAGAAGAGTGTGGGAAACGGATAGAGCAGATTTGAATTTCGATTGGTTTCATGCTAATGCCATAGAATATAGCCAGCAAGACGATGCCATCATTGTCTCGGGAAGAACACAGGGAACGGTAAAATTAACTGCTGATAATGAGGTGATCTGGATATTGGCCCCTCATAGAAGTTGGGAGACTTCGGGAAATGGTATAGAATTAAGCCAGTTTCTGTTACAACCTTTAGATGCACAAGGGAATCCGATTACAGATCAGGCTGTACTGGATGGAGAAATAAATCATCCCGACTTCGAATGGGCCTGGTATCAACATTCACCTATATTATTACCTAATGGGCATGTGATGTTGTTTGACAATGGCGAAAATCGAAATTATGCTGGACCCAGTACCTATAGTAGAGCAGTAGAGTACCGAATAGATGAAGAAAATATGACCATCCAACAGGTGTGGAGCTATGGGAAAGAAAGAGGGGGAGCTACCTATAGTGAAATTGTGTCCAAGGTATCATATGATGAAGAGGTAGACAATGTATTATTTACGCCCGGCGCTATCACTTTTAATGGGGCTACCTATGGTAAAGTAGTAGAAGTAGATAGACAACAAGGGCAGGTACACTTTGAGGCTACCATTACTCCACCTAATGCTTTTTTTGGTATTACATTTCATAATGTCCAAAGAATGCCTATGTATCCTGATTAGTTCCAATAGGTCATAACAAGTGATCAAACCAACAACCTTACCGCTGTTATTCTATCACGTAAATATGAGGCTCTGGGAAAAATTGTAAGTGCCAGGTGAGAAAATCTGGAAGCTTATCCATGCAGCATATAGATAGGAAATAGGCACTAATCATAAGAATACTAAAGAGAGATTTTTCAGGAAAATGAGTGAGTTGTAGCGTTTGCTTAATCATCCGGTTTCCTACGCCAAAAGGAAATCTGAGAAAAATACCATACAGCATTAAATAAAACATCCAAATCATGTATGGAGCAAAAGCTAAACTGGAAGCAAGTTTTCCAATAGTTATACCATTGATTGTCCAGATAATACTTCCTGTAATTACAAAAATAATATTTCCTGTAGAGGAAAAAGATTGCTGGTCGGAATATTCGATGGAAATGGATGGGTTTTCTTGTTTTTTTGAGGTGCCTTTCAAGGAATTGGTGCCAAATCGTTTAAGTAAAGCACTCCAATAATAAACATATATTCCTAGGATGAGGGACACTATCAGATAGCCAGATATTATTAACATACTCATATTACATTGTCAAAAAATACAGACACTGTAAAGTTTGCGGCATAAGCACATAAAAAGCTAACAAAAAAAAGTATACAATCATCAAATTGAACACTTTGTAAATGTACATTTTTTTTCTCGACTAACTATTTCGGCTTGTTAAAATATTCGATTATTTATATGATCAAATTGTGAATAAGCTACATCATAGAAGTTTACTTTACCATATCTGAAATAGCTTGAAAAATATGTAGGGGATACTCTGCGAGGCGATTGCAAAGATACAGATACCATTCTTTTCCATACACCACATAAATTCTACAGGGATGTCCCACCTGAAGTGGCAGTTCGAGTTCCTCATTTCTAATGCCTAATAGGCGTTCAAAGCAATATTGAGTGGGTGCATGTTGTTCGATCAATGATAAGCTTTCCTTTAAAATTACTTCATCATGTGAGGCAATAGAACATGGATGATCATGCGCCAATAAGGTATCAATAAAACCCAGATAAGTTTCATCCAGTTGAGATCCTCTGGCGATAGAGATGCCTGACTCTTCCTCATAAGCTCCTTTTACCATTCTTATACTACCTGGAAGACGAATCATATCCTGAAAATCTTCTATCGTTCGGTATAAATAAGCTTGAAGGGTAATTCCCAGATTGGGATATGACTTAAGCATTTCCACATAAATATCCAGAATATCATCTGTACGGTCACTGGCCTCCATACTAATGATGACTTCCTTATCAGCTTGTTGGGCAGCTTCGCAAATAGTAGCTAAGTGTTCTTTGACCAGATCTTTAGAAATAAGTAATCCTATATGGGAAAGGTCCAGCGAAATCGAAGAGGACAACTGTTCATTCAGGATAGATGTGGCTAAACTTGTAAATTCCTGACACGCTTCTATAGCAGTATCCTTATCTCTGATGCTCTCCCCCATAAAATCTGTGGTCGTATCAAATCCTTTGGCATTTAATTGTTTAATGCATTGTACAGCTTCAGGTAAATACTCGCCTCCAATAAATCTGTTTGCCGCTTTTTTTAAAAGTTCATATAATTCTGGATGCCGTAACAAATAGGACTTGGCATCCTCATCTTGCGCCGCTTTTCTTAAAGATTGGGCTCCCAGGTGTAGTAATTCGTTTTCCATCATACATCAGTATAGTCAGGTTACTGAGTGACTAAAATAAGATAACTCAGCCGAATATTTTGACTTTTCTCATTGTTATCAGGAATACTGGAAACTAATTTAAATAAACTTGGTATAAGATATTTCTCAAGTTTCATTCTTTGAAAATATACTTCTAATCACACATAACTGAGAAGACCATGAAAAAGATAAGATTGTTCCTCTTGTCATTAGTTGCAGCTACGCTGATGGGGATCCATACCTCTTGTAATGTATTGCTGTTCGAAAGCCCAATGCCTCAGTCAGGAGAAACGATAAGTGAGTTACCTGATTTCTTTTATGGGACCTTACAAGAAAGCAATGGATATGAATATCTCGAATTTGAGCGAGTGAATGAAGCTCAATGCATCGCCTACGTGTATTCGGGAATGACGAAAGACTCCTTAGATAATTATATAGCTCGATTAAATCAAGAAAAGAGAATAGCCGAATTAAGAGGAAGTACCCTGGTGATTACACAAGGGGATAAGGTAGAAATGGAGGCGTTTAGGGTTGAAGGGAATATGTATTATTCTCAACGGGAGGCTAAGTACGAGATCAACTTAGCAGAAGGATACTTTATAAACGATATAGATGAAGGAGAGAAAAATGAGGCTGTCATGATAAAAGATGGCGAAAATTACCTGTTGAACGTGAAAGAGAAAGAGCATTGGTTTGTGCTTGCTTTTAGGCCAACGAACCAGGGGTTTGTATTGAAAACCTTAATAACTACGGATAATTTTCAACAGAAATGTAATACTCATTTTCGGGATTTACTGGAGGTCCAACAATTAGAAGCCGGGGATTATCTAGTACATATGCCAGATGAGGTATTTCTGAATTTTATTGAAACCCCCGATTTTTACGAAATAACCAGTTGGGAGAGAATTAACAAACCCCAATTACAAAGTACTTCTGATATGACATTGTTGGCTTTTCTTACCATTGTCATTGTCTTTACCTATTTGTGGCTAAAAGATATGGAAAAGGCTGGAAGGAAATCTAATGATCATACAGAGGAGGAAGAGGAAAATTATTTATAGTGCCAATAATTATTCCTGGGCCTAGACAAGAAATAATGACTAGCGGATCAAGGTAATTGATCCGCCTTGTTCTAGATATAATCCGTCTATATCGACAGCAGATACAATAAAGGTATATACGCCTTCTTCTTGAGGAGTCCCTGATCTATCCTCTCCTCTCCATTGAAAATCAGGATCAGTAGTAGAGAAGATCAAATTGCCCCATCTATTATATATGTATAAGCTAAATTCCTGAATGAGTTTGTGATGTATGTGAAATACGTCATTGATTCCATCTTCGTTAGGGGAAAAGGCTGTGGGAAAATTCAAGCGGACGGGTTTAATTACCTTGATATCTGTTGACAAGTTAAATGAGCAACCATCAGAAGTTGTCAATTTCGCTCTTATATTATATTCACCTTCTTGCTGATAGGTATGTGTAGGAACCATAATATTGGAAGTAGCTCCGTCTCCGAAATCCCAGGTTAAGGACCTGATTTGCTGAAAGTGGATACCACTGATGGCCGGACGTACAGAAGCTGAAGGAATTTCTAAAGTATCATTGTTGACGAAAATAATAGGATCTGTGGTAGTATTTACCTTGGCTTCTACTTCTATTCTCTGGCTTTCACATCCCACTTGAGTAACAGCAGAAACACCGAATATGGTTGATTCTTTCAAAGGTTCTGTCTCCAATACGATGCCTTCGGAAATGACAGTTTGGGATACAGGGGATTCAAACCATAAGATTTCGACAGAATCAGGGGACATGTTGGGTTCTGCGATTAATACTGCGGGGCTTCCTACACACACTTGATCACCTACAACGGATAAACTTGGCTTAGGTAATACTGATACATTCATCGTATCTGTGAATGAACATTGTTCGTTCTCCAATCGTGTTTGGAGAATATAAGGAGTTGTTTGTGATTGATTGGAGGTATTTGTAAGCGTAAGGATGGGAGAAGGTATGGAAGGATTACTGAGACCTTCGGTCGTCAACCATTTGTATGATTGACCATCTACTTTCGTTAGAGGAATATTTACCGAATCTCCTGAACAAAGCGCCATGTCTGGCAGCTTCGAGAGGCTCAATCCGTCTTGAATAAATAAAGTAGCAGTACCCGTATGAAGGACATCCCCACATTTAGAAGAATCGATAAAGCTGATGGTAATTTCTTCTAGCCCTTCTGTAATATCATCCTCCAGGATGATTACGGGAATGGAAATACGTTGGTCTCCTTCAGAAATAGCCACGAAGGGGGGGAGTTGAACAAAATCTTCTCCAGGAGTGGCTGTACCATTGATTTCAATTGGATAAAACAAATTTTCAGGTGCTGGTTCTGAAAGGGTAAAGACGAACTCGCCGTTGAAGCAGGATTCAACTGTCCTGTTTGAAAAATTGGTAGATGCTGAAAAAGCTTCTACCTCCAGACTAGGCTGAGTACAGCGTATCCCTTCGGATTCGATAAACACAGCTGAATCAAAGAAAAAATCTCCTACGTCTGCAATAGCTATGATGATATGGTAGGATTCGCATGGAGTTACAGCCACTTTTGCTTCTAAGGGAACCGTATATCCGTCGTATGCAAAGCCAGAAGAAATCGCATGATTGTGTTGTTCGTTAAAAACGAATAGCTCACTATTTCTTAGGTGATTGACATTATTAATAGTGACTGGAATTTTCGCTCCAGGGATCAGCGCTATATTTTTACTTCCATTAAATCCTATATCCCCTTCGATTCCTGGCCCAGAGATGAAAAACCCAAAGACATCATTAAATACTGAATCTACCCATTCCACATATTCCTCTGAAGCAAAAATGTATCGGATAGAAATAGAATCACAGGATGGAATCAAGTCAAATTCCAGAATGGCTGCATCATGCGTTTGAAAAGGAAGAACGAGTTGTCTGAGTAAATTGCTGTTTAGACCGAAATTATCTGTACTAATCGTATCTGCTACCGGATGAGTAGCTTGACCACTGTTTCCCGTGCTCAACATCAACCCTTCCTCCAGACCAAATTCAGGATCATCAGCAGAAAATGTCCCAAATGCTCTGGGATCTCCTTTCATTTCTATATTAGAAATGTTCACACCATGTCCAAAGAGTTGTTCTAAAATAGCTTCCGGGGAACTTCCCTGGCTCACGTTTATCTGGGCGCTAACTGAGGTAGCAATCGTAAATATGATCCCAAATAACAATAAAGAAATGCCATGCTCGAAAAGAATTGGTTGTTTCAAGTAGTGCTTATGTGCGTTCATGGATAGCGGATTAAGCGGTTTTTCGGGTGCTTTATGATTAATCGAATAAAAAAAGGAAAGGTGAGTGCAAAAATGACTGTAACAAAATGCTATGTGAATTGTCTTTCCCCCGAATGCATCCTAAGATGAATAGAACTCCTACCTTTAACTTACCTGTTGAGGTTGCTATTAACTCTTATGGTAATTGCTTGAATAATAATTTATTAATATACAATCTCATGAAGCCATTAATGATCGCGCTAATTTTTGTTCTCACTTCCTGTATGGCTGTTGGCCAAAATATTATTGATAAACACTTTACCGCATACAAAGGTCAGGAAGCATTTACTCAGGTTCATGTTAGCAGTAAAGCCTTCGAATTAAGTGCTTATGTAGAACTGCAAGAAGAAAATGAAGAATTTGAAGCATTTAAAGAATTCCTGAAAACAGTAACTTCTTTCGATATGATGGTAGGAAATGAAGTAGCTGAGGCTATACATAAATACCAAACGGCATTAGCCAAGGTAAAAGCGACACATGAGGAACTATTACAAGTAAAAGATCGGGATGAGAGATTTACATTTTTAATTGATGAAGAAAATGGCTGGGTAAATGAACTGGTAATGGTCGGATGTAACTCAGATAAGTTGGCCATCTTCTCTTTAACAGGGAATATGGACTTAAATCAATTGATTCAGATGTCCAATATGATGCATATTGAAGGAGATCATCAGATTAAGCAGTTATTTGAACATAAAGTGCATGAAGTAACATATTACCCTAATCCAATAGATAGAGGAGAGAATTTAGTACTTCAACTACCTCGGGAACTTTCTAAGGGTACAGTGAGCCTCTATAATCTAAGTGGAGTAAAAGTAAAGGAATATGAGCTGAATGGAGAAAAACAGCAGATAGAAATGAGTGGCCTCGACATGGGTAACTACATTTTAGAGGTTAAGAATGAGAATGTTAGTGTAAAAAAGAAGGTATTAGTTAAGTAATTACTTCAGTTGACCATAGTGAGCTTGGAATTAAGAACGGTATTACGATGGTAAAATCTAAGAAGTGACAAAACATCAGTTTATCCAATATATCCTTCCTACGAAGAACAAACTATTCCGATTTGCTTTATCCTATGTGGGAAATGAAGCAGATGCGAAGGATATAGTGCAAGAGGTAATGTTGACGGCCTGGGAGCAATTACATGATCCTCATACGGTAAGAAATATTGAAGCGTGGTGTATGACTTTGACCAGAAATAAATCTCTTAATCTCTTGAAGAAAAAAGGAAGGCACTATTTGGATATAGAAGAACAACGAAATCTGTGTAGTAATGAGGTAGGACCTCAAAAGTTAACAGAAGTAAATGAAGCGGCGAACAACATTCGGAAGATCATTCGTTCTTTGCCCGAGAAACAACGTGAAGTGATCCAGTTGAGAGATGTGGAAGGATACAGTTACAAAGAAATTACAGAGATCCTTCATTTGGAAATGGGGCACGTAAAAGTGCTTCTATTTCGCGCCAGGAAAAAAATTAAACTACAGTTAATGCAAATGAATAACTATGGAGTCTCAAGATCTGAATAGGCTAATCACTAAGTATTGGGAAGGAGAGTGTACAATGGAAGAAGAAGCATTGTTACTAGCGGAAGGTAATAAGGGAAATATTCCCAAAGAACTAAGCGACTATTTAATTTACATTCAGGGACAAAAAGAAATCTGCATAAATGATCCTGAATTCGACCGGCAATTGTTGGATCGCATAGACAATCAAAAGCCTTCGATGATAGATACTTCCCTAATGATTGGATGGAAGATAGCTGCTGGGATCCTATTGTTCATCGTCATTGGGTGGGGACTTATATGGCAAAATAAAGAAGGAGCATCAAAACAGATCAGCGCTCAGGAATATGCTAATGAGGAAGCCCAAATTGCTTATGCCGAAGTGAAGAAAGCATTATTACTTCTTTCGAATAATCTCAATGAAGGAATAGAACATTCTATGGTCATCGGTGAATTTCATAAAGTTAAAGAAGAATTAAAGGCAAACGATAATACTGAACAAACAAATGAAGACAATTAATTATGTGATAGTATCCCTGTTTATGATGATACTCACCTGTTCTTTAAAAGGACAGGATACAAAAATCGATCAATACTTTGAATTCTATCTTGAAGATGAGAGGTTTTCAAGAGTAAGTGTCTCCAGCCGTATGTTTGATTTATTCATGGAATTAGAAATGGATGATCCAGACGAACAAGCCCTGGTAGAAACTATATCCAAATTAGACGGACTTAAGGTACTTATAGGCGAGCAGGTGGAGGAAGCTGAGACTATTTATGAAGATATTCTTGCTGGTACTTCCGGAGAAATGGATGAACTGATGAGCATATCCGACCCCCAGAAAGATATTCGGTTTTATATCACCGAGCAAGAAGGAAAAATATCCGAGCTGGTCATGCTGGCCCATGGAAGTCAACAAGTAATGGTCATGAGCCTTAGAGGAGATATTGATATAAAGGAAATTGCCAGATTAAGTCATAAAATGAATATTACTGGATTTGAACACTTTAAAAATTTAAAAAAATAATGAAAGTACTGTCGTTTTTAATGACTATTGTTTTGGCAGTTCCATTAGCATGGGGACAAAGTCAAACCATCGCTGATTTCGAAAAAGAGGCTGAGGGATATAAGGTATTTTTATATCAAAGCGTCATTCGACTAATGAATAAGGATAAAAATCCTGAATTCAATATGTTAATTCGAGACCTTGACCATTTGCGCTTCGTCAGTTCTCTCGAGGATAAGGAACATGCTAAAGAGGTGTTTACCAGAGTAAATCAAGGAGTTCAATCGGAAGGCTTCGAAGAAATTATGCGATTTGACCAAGCCTCTCAAAAGTGTATTGTGTACGAATCGAATTCTAGCAATGGTAAATCAACCTGGATAGCTACCCTATTAACAGATGATATTGCTGCAGCTATTGAAATGAAAGGGGCATTGGATCTGGCATATATTAAGGCTTTATCAAGTCTGGACGTGGACAGAGTAAAAAGTACCCTATCATTGGACAAAAAAGAAAGTGAAGGAAAAAACGAAGGAGAAAGAAACAAGAATTAATCCAATGCTTTACCGGATCTAACAAACCAACATGAGTATACTTAGCATAAGGAATTTACATAAAACCTATGGACGTATAACGGCGGTCAATCATCTCACTCTTGAGGTAGAACCGGGATCAGTGTTCGGATTATTAGGACCCAATGGAAGTGGAAAGACCACCACCTTAGGGATGATCTTAGGGGTTACTATTCCTACCAATGGCGAATATCGATGGTTTGAAGAAGCCCCTAATCATCATCAAAGAAAGCGTATTGGCGCTATTCTCGAAAAACCTAACTTTTATCCTTTCTTTTCAGCTTACAAAAATTTACAGATTGCATGCAAGATAAAGGAGGTGCCAGAAAAGAGAATTGATGAGGTACTTGAACAGGTGGGGCTGGCAGATCGAAAAAATGATGCGTTCAAAACCTATTCTTTAGGGATGAAACAGCGATTAGCCATAGGATCAGCACTTTTGGGACATCCGGAAGTGCTAATCCTCGATGAACCTACGAATGGATTGGATCCCGAAGGTATAGCTGAGATAAGAGCATTGATTTCCTCTATTGCTCAATCAGATAAAACGATTATTCTGGCAAGCCATTTGTTGGATGAGGTTCAGAAAGTCTGTACTGATTTTGCGGTACTGAATAGGGGAAATTTGATCCACGTTGGAAAAGTTGATGCTGATGTTTCAAATGAGGTTCGAATTGAAATAGCTGCCGAAAATCGGTCAGAACTGTTGATTGCTGTAAGGCAATTTCCATCTTATAAATCTCACCATACCAATAAATATGGACTTGAGCTTATTTGTCATTCCGCTACTAAAGCTGATGTACTCAATAAGTTCTTATCGGAACGGGGAATTTATCCCTACCATCTTAGGGTAGTTAAAAAGACCTTGGAACAACAATTTATGGATATACTTACAAATAATAATGCTTAGACTAATTGCTATAGAATTCTTCAAACTGAGAAATACCCGTTACTTCTGGGTATTATTTGGATGTTTTTTGTTGTTTCTACTTTCTGTTCCTATAGCTGCAAAGGCTCTTCAAGGTTTTTTAGCTTCTGAGGGAGAAAATATATTTGGACTCCAGCCGGAAGAACTTCCTTTTTTTGATTTCGTGGACATATGGCAAAATATTACCTGGATATATAAATCCTGCTCTTTGTTGTTGGGATTTATTATTGTGATTTCTATGTCTAATGAATTTAATTTTGGCACAATCAAACAACACATCATAGATGGGATGAGCAGGAGAGGCTTATTACATAGCAAAGTACTCTTGATTGTAGGATTATCGTTTTTTGTGAGCCTGATAGTCTTGATGATTGGATTGATTATGGGCTATCTCTGGTCTCCTGTCAAGGCTTTTCCTTTTGTCATTGCCCATATAGAATTTGTTCCTGCTTATTTTCTACATTTAGTAGCTTTCATGTTGTTTTGTCTGGTGATAAGTTTGCTGATCAAACGAGCTGGTATGGTCATAGCATTCCTCACCTTTTACGTATATGTGATTGAAATAATCATTACCAGTATATTGGAATATAAATACGAGCTTCCTTTGTTAGCAGACTTATTTCCTGTGAGAGCAATAGGAAATATTATTCCATTTCCTTTTGGAAAATATGCCTTACAATATTCTCAAAACTTTGTTGGATGGGATGATTTGGGAATATTATTAGCTTATACGTTTCTGCTTTACCTGTTGGCACATAGATTAATGGTAAAGAGAGATTTGGTCTAGAGATCATATCCATCTATTCTCTAGCTGTATTAGACATTTAGCACAATTAGAAAACAATAATTTTCCCCTATTAACACACTTATTATAATTTGTACAAAGATGAATTAAGTACAAATCAAGATAAACTACTATGAAATTACCCTGGCAATCATCTATACTCTTATGGAGTATAATTATATCTTTTCCCATATCATTTGCATGGGCTCAGCAGAGCATTCCCCGCCCTGAGCATCCTAAACCTCAATTTCAAAGAGATCATTGGGTGAATCTAAATGGAAGCTGGAAGTTTAAAATGGATGCTGGAATCTCTGGAAAGGAAAGAGGCTGGCATAAAGATCCATCGGAATTTGATCAAACGATTAATGTCCCATTTCCTATGGAGAGTAAACTTTCAGGCATCGAATTCAAAGACTTTATGCCAGCTGTTTGGTATCACCGCACTTTTGAGCTTCCTGCTGATTGGGACGAAGAATTAGTCTTCCTACATTTTGGTGCCGTAGATTATGATTGCGAAGTGTGGGTAAATGGTATTAGAGGAGTTGACAATACCTTTGCTGGCCAATCCGAATATCGTGGGATTTACTTATACCCAGCTGACGGATGTGGAGCAGGAAGTTAATGGAATTTATACATATGATAGAAAGCTGAAATTTGATGCAGATAGATTGAAAGCCATTTTTGGTGCGCCCGCTGCTGTAGAAGAGGCAAAGGAAGATATGTCGAAGGGAAAGTAACTTCCACTCACTAATAAGTCAGCTAATACTCAGTTAGCAATTCAGCTTACATACATGATAGCTATCACAAAAATGTGGTAGCTTTTATATTTTCAGGCAACCTTTTTAATTATTCATCCGTCTCGGTTGCGACATTACATATAATGAAAACATTGTCTCAACATACTGAACTGGCTTCTTTACTAAAACGATGCAAAAAAAATGGATCAAGCTGCACAGGAAGAGTTATATAGAACTTTTTATGGGTATGCTATGGGAATTTGTTTGCGTTATACCCAGAGTAAAGAAGAGGCACAGGAAGTAGTCAATGATGGATTTATTAAACTGTTCCAACATATCAAGCACTGTAAAAAAGAAGCAACATTTAAAGGGTGGCTGAGAAGGATTATGATCAATGCATCTATTGATTACTACCGACAACATCAAAAACATCATTTTCATCTCGATATCAGTCATTCAAATCAGCAAACGATACAGGCAGAGGGACTTACCCAACTTACACAAGAGGAAGTAATACAAGTCATTCAGCAATTATCCCCCGCTTACAGATTGATTTTCAACCTATATGCGATCGAAGGATTCACACATAAAGAAATTGCGGCAAAGCTTGACATTAGTATCGGGACCTCTAAGTCGAACCTGGCTAAAGCCAGAATTAAACTGAAGAAAATGCTGGAACATATTGGACAAAACTTATAAGGAAAGTTATGGATGATCAGCAGCTAGATACATTTTTTAGGGAAAAAACGGAAGGCTACGAGACCACAGCACTTCGAGAGGAAGGACTAGAAAAGCTGAAGAATCGACTAGCCTATACACATATGAATCCTCCCAGTTCTATCATATATTCATGGATATATCCAGCAGCTGTAGTTGGTCTATTGCTAATGAATACGTTACTCCTGTATCTGCTTTACCTACAACAAGCTGAGAAAAAACAGGATCAACAAGAATGGGTTCACGCTTCATCTGGACAGCCCAACTTAATTACTGTAATAGATACTATCTATAGAGTAGATACCCTTTATGTGATCAATGAAACAGTTTATAAAGCTAGTTCAACATTCGCAACAAATAAGGCAAATGAGCTGGAGTCTACTATAACTACAAATTCTA
This sequence comes from Bacteroidia bacterium, assembly GCA_965262565.1. Lineage (GTDB taxonomy): Bacteria > Bacteroidota > Bacteroidia > J057 > J057 > CBDHFQ01. The sequence goes on along the minus strand of CBDHFQ010000007.1, from coordinate 101,285 downwards.
CAACAAATCAACCTTTTCTCAGTGAAGAGAGATTGGGTATGTATAAAGCTCCTCGAACATTTGTTGATTCCATAAAACATAATTCTGATGAAGAACCGCTTGCAAGTCATAGAAAAGCTCTAAAAGGGAATAAGCGGCCATCCAATGATGAACACTCAACATTAACAGACAATCATTTGCCGATTTCTGAAAGTGATTCCTCGCTTAATAATGATTTGGCACAAAATGAAGATATGTTGGCAATTAGTGATAAAGAAGATCTCTCGATAGCAGGTCATCTCAATAGTAGCAGGGATACTATACAACACAAAGATTCCGTTAGTAATTCCTCTAGCATTTCAAACCATAGAACTGATACAACCGAGGTCCAAAAAAAGATAGTAAACCCCCCAAGACCATGGTTTCCGGATGTTAACGTATTTTCTGGAATATATGGAGGGATTAACGTATTGACGAATTCAATTGCCGAATTAGAATCTAGCGTAGGTACCCAATTTGGTATAACAGCGGATATTCAATTGTTTAAACCATTTTCGATAGGTACTGGACTGATGTATCAACGAATAGGGTATAATGTGGATGACTTAATTGAATCACCTTTACCCATTTCAACCTCAATCCAATATCCGGGCATTTCTCAAGACAATATTGAGACCCTTAGTGAAATTGACATGCAGGCAGCCCTGCTTGATGTTCCTTTAAGTATGCGGGTACTACTTCCACCACATCGAAAATTTACTCCTTATTTAGGAACAGGAATCATCTTAAGGCACTATCTAGGCCAGGAATTTACCTATGGATTTGAGACGGTAGAAGGATTAAGGTTCCAACGGGCCGAAGACGAGCACTTTTCCTGGAAATTTAGTACATGGGAAGCATTGGCTGGTGTCCATATTCCGCTCGATAAAAAATTGATGTTGAGAGTAGAAGCATTTTACCAACGCGATATTACTCCTACCAGTTCAGAGGGATTGCTTTTCAATATTTGGGGGATAAGAACCGGATTACTACTCAGGCATAAGAATTAACATATGTATAAAGCTAAAAATACATTTTTCGAATTAGTTTTTTTGTAAAACCTCTTAAATCAACTGTAATGTTTATGAAGCGTACAAGTTTATTTTTGCTACTACCTTTATTTATGATAATGTCATCTTGTGATTTGGTAGAAGATATTTTCGAAAATGAAGATGAATGTCCATCAGTGGATGCATCAGAAGTTCCCGAAGTAATAAGAAATGCTTTTGATGATCAGTTTAATACCGAAGCATTACTTTGGTGTGAAGGAGATGCTAATACCTTTTATGCTGTATTTAACCGAAACGATGAAGAGCTGGTCGCATTATTTAATCAAGGCGGGACACTTATTAAAGAAGGAACAGATGATGATTTCGAAGACGGGGGAAATATAGATGTAGGAGATGGGATAGAAATCACGCCCTGTGAATGTGAGTTAGATGATGATGATTAATGCCAATAAGATGACTCTGTAATCTGCTAAATATCATAATTGAGTGATAGAGGTAGGACTTGTCTTTGGGCGGTCTTACCTTTTTGTATTGACTGTCCTATTATACTACTAAAATTCCCACTATAATCAATGCGATATACCTACTGGCCTTCTAACATATTTATCCTAAATTCCAGTAGAGATTTTATTTAATTGATACTTATTGTTTCATTGAACCTAAACTCAAAGATCATGTCATTCATACACAGAGTTTATTTATTAACTTTTTTGGGGGCCATTATCCTCTTTTCCTGTCAGCCAGATAATCCATCCGAGGAGATAAGTCAATACTCCATCGAACAGTTCATGGATAATGAGTCTGTATTCGGCGGAAATTTTTCTCCTGATAACAGCCAATTGCTTTTTACCAGTAATCGAACCGGAATCAGCAATGCGTACATCGTTCCTGTAGCAGGAGGAGAATACATTCCGGTGGACTACCTCTGACAGCTCTTCTATTTATGCTATTTCTTTCTTTCCACAAGATGAACGCATTTTGTTTAGAATGGATGGAAACGGAGATGAGCTTTATCACATATATGTTAGAGGAGAGAATAAAGAAATAAGGGATTTGACCCCAGAGAAAGGTAAACGAGCTATATTTTACGGTTGGGCACACGATGGAAATAGTTTCTTTTATGGCTATAATCTTCGAGACAGTAAGTTGATGGATGTATATGAAATGACGATAGATAATTATGAGTCGAAAATGATATACAAAAATGATGAGGGATTAAACTTTGGGGGAATTTCAAATGACAAAAACTATATGGCGCTGACAAAGTCTATTACCACCAGCGATAACCATATGTACTTGTACGAACTTTCTTCTGGAACTCAGAAGCAAATCGATGAAAAAATGGCTAGTTACAGTCCTCAGGATTTTGACCTAAATTCGACATCCCTATATTATTTAACAGATCAAGGAACGGAATTTTCAAGGTTTGATGAAATATGATATTGCTACAGAAGAAACATCCGAAGTATTTGCCACAGATTGGGATATAGCTTATGCCTATTTCTCCCATGGAGGTAAATACAGAGTAATGCTGATCAATGAAGATGGTAAAAATGTGCTTCAAATCTGGGATACCGAAGCTGAGGAAGCACTGGATGTCGAATCCTTCCAATATGGAGATATTAGCAGTGTATCCATTTCGCGTGATGAAGAAATGATGCGCTTTTATGTAGGTAGTTCAGCTACTCCTTCAGACTTATATGTGTACGATTTGAACGATGGTGCCATGACTCAATTGACCGATGTCATGAACCCGGAAATTGAAAGAACAGACCTTGTAGAGGCAGAAGTTATTCGATTTTTCCTCCTTCGATGAGACTGAAATCCCCGCTATTTACTATGTGCCCCACCAAGCTTCACCTGCTAATCCTGTTCCAGCCCTGGTTTGGGTTCATGGGGGTCCAGGAGGACAATCCAGGCGCTCATATTTTCCAGCTATTCAGTATTTGGTTAATCATGGGTATGCAATTCTCGCTGTAAACAATAGAGGAAGTAGTGGCTACGGTAAGACCTTTTATAAAATGGATGATCAAAATCACGGAGATAAAGACTTGAGGGATTGTATAGAAGGAAAAAATTGGTTACAAGATCAACCCCAAATCGATCAGGAGAACATAGGTATTATAGGAGGTTCATATGGAGGCTATATGGTGATGGCTGCCCTTACTTTTCAACCAGAAGCATTTGAGGTAGGCGTAAATATGTTTGGAGTTACTAACTGGCTCAGAACCTTAAAAAGTATTCCACCTTGGTGGGAATCATTTAAAGATGCACTTTATGAGGAAATGGGAGATCCTTACACAGAAGATTCTGTCAGATTGTACAACATTTCTCCCCTTTTCCACGCTGAAAAAGTTACCAAACCACTGATTGTGCTTCAAGGGGCTCAGGATCCAAGAGTATTAAAAAGTAGAATCTGATGAGATTGTAGAGGCGGTAAAGGCAAATAATGTCCCTGTAGAGTACGTATTATTCGATGATGAAGGACATGGATTTAGGAAAAAATCCAATCAAATCGAAGCTTATCAAAGTATCTTAACCTTCCTGGATAGCTATCTCAAAGGAGAAAGTTCAGAAGGATCAGAATTATCCGCCAGGTAATAGATTATTGAAATAGACAAAAACATATCGTATTTCTCAAAATAGCAACCATTTTCTCAAATATAGAAAATGGTTGTTTTGCTTAAACTATTAAATATCTGATTATCAGAAGAGGTAACTTTTTTCAGTGATTGGTACATGCTTTGATCCTACTAGAACCAAAGAAGAGATTAATGAGAAATTTAAGGACATATCTGATTCTTGCTCTGTTGGGAGGAATTTTTCTTACCAGCTGTAACCAGGAAAAGATGAAAGAGTTGGAGTTAAGAAACCAGCAATTGTCTGAAGAGAACGTTCAAAAAGACTCATTACTAAATGGTTTTCTTTCTGCTTTTGAGCAATTCCAAAATAATTTAGATCTGATTAAGGAGCGTGAGGATGTAATTGAAGTGAGTTCCAATGATCCAGAGATGATTAGAAAAGGAACGGATCAGATAAATGAAGATTTACGAACAATTGGGGATTTGCTAGATGAAAACAGAACGATTATTGATGATTTGAATAGTCAGTTGGAAAAGACTAATAATCAAAATAGTAGGTTAAGATCTTCTGTAGCCAGATTGACTAAACAACTAGAAGAGAAAGATGCTGAGATTACTTTATTAACGGAGCAACTTTCAGCAAAAGACTTCCAAATTGAGAGTTTAACCAGAATGAATACTGCCTTAGCTGACGCAAGAGACACGCTAATGGCTAAAAGTGTAGACCTGGAAACTCAAGTTGATTCGCAGAGCAGTCAGATCAGTGCTCAGATAGAAGAAATAGAAGCGCAGAGAACATCATTAAATACAGCATTTTACATTACAGGCACCAAAAAAGAATTGAAACAGCAAAATGTCCTGGTTAGTGGAAAGAAGATTAATTCCGGATTCAACCCGGCGGCCTTTACCCAAATAGACATCACTGAAATTAAAAACATTCCTATTTCTTCAAAGAAGGTTGAGATTATGACGTATCATCCTTCAGATTCTTATAAGCTGAATGAAGAAGGGAAAGAGATCTCTCAACTAGAAATAGTTAATCCTGAGGAATTTTGGAGAACATCTAAGTACCTCGTGGTAGTAACAAATTAGTCAGCTAACTAGTGTGTAGTACATTGCGCTTTGAGGCTCGTCTGAGGAGACGAGTCTTTTTTTATTTGTATAATTTGGGAAACATATAAAAATAGCCTCACTTTTATGCGAGGCTTTATTTTCTTTGTTTAAAGTTGTGGGTTATGCAGTAGTATCTGATACAGAAGCCTTAGGAACATGTTTTTACTATCGCCTCAATATCATTATTCATATCCCCCTCCGATTCGTACATTTTGCTGGTAGCAACTACTTGTCCATTAGAAGCTTTTACATTAAAAAACATTTTTCCTGATCCTGATGTCTGACGATCAATTCTACTAGCATTTGTTACATTGTTTTTTACGGATTCTACACCATTTACACAATTGTTCTTAGCCTTATATCCTTCGCTCCTTAGAATCACCTGATTAGTGTCATCTTTAAAACGAAAGTAAAATTCCTGGTTCTTATCACTTTGAAAAATTTCAAACATGGTATGTATAATTGTTTTGATAGGTAAAAAATTAGAATGATTGGAATTAAATAAAAAAATGATTCCTGTCAAAATTTTTCTTTAAGCTGTATATCAGAGCGGTGCCAAAGGTGATAAGAAAAATTTGAATAGAAATAAAATACAAAAAAACTCTTTGTAGAGTGGTTACACTAGCTTAGATTCATTTATTAAAGGACGTTAAAAATCTGGTTTATGGATTTATTAATTCAAGAGGCTATATCAGGGGCAAATCTACTCTACACCTGTTTATTGGGATTGATTCTTATTTACTGGGGCATCGTCATTATTGGGGCGCTGGACCTGGACTTTTTGGATTTCGATCTTGATACGGATCTGGATGTGGAATCGGATGTGGATATAGATACAGAAGTTGAGGTGGATGGAAATGTAAGTGGACTTACTCTATCAAATATATTGGCCTTCTTTAATATAGGGAAAGTTCCTTTTATGATCTTTCTCAGTATTCTGATACTAAGTATGTGGACGATTTCAATGTTGGTTCACTATGGTTTTGGTCAAGAGGTTAACGCATTTTTTATTATATGGTTAGTCCCGAACGTATTTCTCGGACTGTTTCTTACGAAGTTATTGACGCTCCCCTTCAAGGGATCTTATGTCAGTATGAATAAAGGTGGAACCAGTAAAAAAGATCTCGTCGGGCTTACCGGAGAATTAATTATGCAAATCCAGTCCGGTAAGATGGGAAGAATGGAAGTGGAAAGAGATGGAGAACATTTTACCTTAGATGTATTTACTCACACCGGACAATCCATTGCCAGAGGAAAACAGGTAATCATCGTTGAATACAATTCTTCTGCAGATAAGTATACGGTAGAACCATTTGATATTTAGTCATATAATTATAGGAGACATACAAACTTTTAATTAGTACACTTATGGAAGCCTTTCAAAATTTCGTCTTGCCTGTCTTAATTGTTGTAGGCATAATCCTGTTGGTCATTGTCTTCGGATATGTAGCTTGTGTATCCTTATTTTTCAGGAAGGTAACTCAAGGAAAAGCCTTGGTAAGAACGGGCTTTGGTAAAACGAAAGTCGCTTTTGATGGTATGTGGGTTGTACCATTGGTTCATAAAGCGGAAACAATGGATATTTCATTAAAGCAGGTAGTCATAGAAAGAGAAGGAAAAAACGGGTTGATCTGTAAGGATAACTTAAGAGCAGATATAAAAGTATGCTTTTTCGTTCGGGTCAATCCTACTGTAGATGATGTGAAAAAAGTAGCCCAATCCATCGGCTGCGCACGGGCATCTGATCCGGAATTGTTAAATTTGTTGTTTGAAGCAAAGTTTTCAGAAGCCCTAAAGACGGTGGGAAAGCAATTTGATTTTGTTTCCTTATACGATGCGCGTGAGCAGTTTAGGGAGGAAATAGTGAACCTGATCGGAAGGCACTTAAATGGATATTTTCTGGAGGATACTGCTATCGATTATTTAGAACAAACCCCCATAGATTTTTTAAACGAAGAGAACATCCTGGATGCGGAAGGGATCAAGAAAATCAGGGATCTTACTGCAGATCAGATTACGCAGGCGAATAAGATTCAGAGAGAAAAGGAGATGGAAATCAAAAGACAGGATGTAGAGGCTCGGGAAGCTATATTGGAACTGGAAAGGCAGGAAGCAGAAAAAGAAGAAATTCAGAAACGAGAAATTGCTTCTATCCAGGCGAGAGAGTTAGCGGCTACCAGAAAAATACAGGAAGAAGAATCGTTAAAAGCGGAAACTGCCAGAATAGCGAAAGAGAGAGAGTTGGCTATTCAGCAAGAGAATAAGCAGAGAGATGTGATTGTGGCGAGAAAGAACAAGGAGCGCACAGAAAAGATTGAAGAAGAAAAAGTAACCAGAGACAAAGAGTTAGAAGCAACAGAAAGAGAAAGAGTCGTTTCTATCGCCCAAATTGAGAAGGAAAAGCAGTAGAGGAAGAGAAGAAACTGATTCAGGATGTCATTCGGGATAGAGTGGCTGTAGAGCGAGCTGTCGTAGAGGAACAGGAAAAAATTAAAGATACGGAGGCATTGGCGAAGGCGGGACGCGAAAAGAAAGTAGCTATCACTGCTGCAGAACAAAAAGCTGAAGAAGAGTTAGTCATGAAGATCAAAGCGGCGGAAGCGGATAAACAAGCATCCCAATTATTTGCTCAGAAAAAGATCATAGAAGCAAATGCAGCAAGAGAGGCAGCAGATAAGGAAGCAGAGTCCACCAAAATTTTAGCTGATGCTATGGCAGCTGAACATGCTGCAATTGGGTTGGCGGAAGCAAAAGTACTGGAAGCAAAAGCGGCTGCTAAAGAAAAAGAAGGGGCTGCGGAAGCGAATGTATTGGAACAGAAAGCACTCGCTGAAGCAAAAGGCATTGAGCTCAAGGGAGATGCCCAGGCTGAAGCTAATGAAAAGTTGGGCATGGTTCAGGCAAAATTAGATGTGGAACAGGGGCTGGCTGAGGCAAAAGTGATTGAAGCAAAAGCCGAGGCCATAGAGAAACAAGGTTCCTCTGAAGCAAGTGTCATCGAAAAACGAGGACTTGCAGAAGCTAAAGGGGTTGCAGCTAAAGCTGAAGCTATGCAAAAGTTAGATGGAGTAGGAAAAGAACACGAAGAATTTAAACTTCGCCTAGAGAAAGAAAAGGATATTGAATTAGCACATATCAATATTCAGAAGGAGATAGCAGCAGCTCAGGCCAGCGTGATTGCAGAAGCTCTCAAAGCAGCCAACATAGATATTGTCGGGGGAGAGGTACAATTTTTTGACCGAATCACTCAAGCGATCACCCATGGAAAATCAGTAGATCGGTTGATAGGCAACAGCCACCACCTGCTCGATTTAAAAGAAGCCTTGCTACATGTAAATGGATCGGAAAATGGAAACGGCTCTTTTGGTGATAATTTAAAGCGATTTATTGGGCAGTTTAATGTAAATACGGAAGATATTCGCAATCTGTCCGTATCAGCCTTAATCGTTAAAATGATGACCCAGACGGAAAGTGATGCTCAGAAAAGTGTACTTCAAAAGTTATTGACTACAGCGGAGAAGATGGGGATTGCGGAAAAAAGCATTGATACGATCGTAAAATAGACGATAAAAAGAAGTATCCTAGGTTCCGACTCCTCCAATTCTGGACATTGATGTAGAAAAGGACATCATATTAGATGTAATCGTAGCGTACGAGGATGGAGATATTACGCCATCCTCATGTATATACCTGGCTTATGACAATATTTTAGGTTTTGAAAGTTGTTCAATAGCATAAGAATTTATTTTGAATGATGAAATATCAATATACAGGTAGTATTAAAGCCGTTTCGTTAATCACTCTCTTACTAAGCATCTCTGTTGCTTGCACGCATCAAGACGATCAGAAGAGCACTGACGCTCATGAGCAGGAAGTAGCAAGGGAAGCTATTTTGAAAGACATAGAGAAGGTCATGAATATAGCTTCAGACTCTACTAACATGCGACTATTTGACCAGCAGGGAAATGAAATGGTAGCATATATCGATCAAAAAAAAGTTGAGGAAGGGATATATTACGTAAAAGAAGTTCAAAATATTTTTCTCAATGAAGCTGAGGAGTCGCTGGAAACAACCGTCATGGAATATGCCATTCAGACGAAGGAACAATCGCAAAGATATCCCGTCATGGAACACACCTATTATCAGGATGCGGATACGGCTTATACGATCAAGCGACCTTTGACAGAGTTTTTGCTGGATACCGTATATACCGTTCCCCAGGAAGGAGAAGGTGCTACAACTATCTATCATTTTCAAATTTATGACCTGATGTTTGGCCCTGGCCAATATGAGGCGATTTATCAAAAATTCTGGCATCCAGAATTAGGTACCATTGCCTTATCCACCAACAAAGAAGTAGTCATGACGCTAACGAATGTAGGAGGGCGGCAGGATACTTCTCACCTCTATCTCCTTTCCTGGCTGTATGATCAACAACTATTAACTCCCTGATTATTATGGACATAGATGTCGTTTCCTCTCAACCTTCACTGGAGAGTGGTACGTATGAATTGATCCTACAACGGCTTACTCAACAAGGAAGTGCCCTTCGAAGCAAACTGGATCAATTAAACCTTGAGCGTAAATCTATTTTCGGGAGTACTGAAATAGAACTCAGTGCGAATGATAGAATTACTACTGAACATCATTGTATTCCCAGAGATATGGTGCCTATAGGGCAGCAATTTATTTTTGGATACAATGTTCATATGGGCTTGAGGACTTCCTACAAACTGAGTGATGTCTTTAGCATGTATTCTTTTGATCCAGAGCATCATCATTTCCAGGAAAGCTCAATGGATCTACTGGCAGATGCCAAGTTTGAAGAAGATTTCAGGAATCTATACACTTATTACAAAGATACCGTCTTTTCCAGATTCCTTATCCAGGGACCCCATTTATACATGATCTTTCAGAATGGCAAAAGTATTCGCGATACTAAATCCTTCAAATGGGCTATTCAAAAAGGGAAATTGGTGTACTTAGGTAATCGCTTCGACCATGAGATTAAGGAAGTAGAACAACATTCCTTCCAGTGGGTGAGGACCAACAGAGATATGCATAGAAAGGGAAAACATCCGCATATTTCTATGTTGGATAGAGTATTTGTTGAAACTATAGGGGGAGATCTAACGATCAAAATTGAAGATAATACTGATACAGGTCATGGGATTTATGCAGAATCAGTAGAAGAACCCAATCAGACATTAGATGATGCTACTTGTTACTTTGCAGATCTGGGCAATTTGATCATTCTCAAAATAAAACCCTACAGAGAGAACTCCTTTAGATATATCATCTACAACGAAAAGATGCAAGAAGCCATTCGGGTAGATGCCCTGGAACATGCTTGTGTTCTTCTCCCCGATGATCATGGAATTATCTTTTCCAATGGATATTACCTGCAAAATGGGGAATACAAAATATTCGACAGCATTCTTCCAGGTCTACGATTTGAAAAATCAATTCCATCAGCTAATGGGGAAGATATGTTGTATGTCTTCTATCAGCCCATGAGTGGATTATATGTATTGCTCTCTTACAATTTGGTCGAACAACAAGTCTTTAATCCCTTGGTTTGTCATGGATATTCTCTCTTTGCCAATGGAGAGCTTTGTCTATTTAAAGCTGAAGATGAACCGGCAAGACATCATTTGATTCAAATTTGGAAAACCCCTTTTTCGGATGAATCCGTCGTAATGCCAGCTTCCAGAGATTCCTACCTCGCCAATATAGGGAGCAAAGATCTCGTGAGAGGAATGGCGGAATGTCGTGAATTACTTTCTATCCTACATAAAGGAGAGCGATATGACAATTTATATGTAGAGCTGGTGCGAAAATCCCAGGAAATTCAGGATTCTTATTATTGGATAGGGAATGAGGAAGCCTTTAATCTGAAAGAACCGCTAGAGCGGATAGGACAAACGGCCGCTACAGCTATAGAAGAGTATGAGAAAGTAAAACGGATTCGGAAAGAGACGGCTAAGGCTTTTCAGGAGACCGAGGCAGAGTTGGAAGGTATTATGGATAAGATCAGGAGGTATCCGGCCAAAGCCACCGAAACCTTTGTAGCCTATTTGGCGGACTTGAGAAAGCTGCGAGGGAAAGTGATCGGCCTGAAAGACTTGCGATATACGGATCTGGCAAAAGTAGAGGTATTTGAGGAACAAGTCATCGGGCAAACAGATCAGTTGTCAGCGGATTGTGCTACTTTTTTAGCCAATGAAGAAGCCCTCCACACGTATATACAGGTACTGGATCGACAGGAAAGTGCTTTGGAAGAAGTGGAAAAAGTAGCGGAGGCAGAAGCGGTGTCCGGTGAATTGGATCAACTGGCCTCAGCATTGGAACTGCTCATAGAAACCGTGAGTAATCTCCCTATTGAAGATACCACCAAATCTACCCACATTGTAGAACATATTTCCAGCATGTACGCCCGTCTGAATCAGATTCGGGCTCGGTTGCGTCAAGTTCGTCAATCCCTCCTCAAGCAGGAATCACAAGCTTCCTTTAAGGCTCAGCTAGCTTTATTGGAACAAAGCATCACCAACTATATCGAATTATCTGATACGCCAGAAAAATGTGATACCAACCTAAGTAAATTAATGATCACCCTGGAAGAGCTGGAAGGGAAATATATCGATTTTGAGGAGTATGTTCAGTTGATTCAGGAAAAGCGTGAAACGATTTATGAAGCCTTCGAGAGTAAAAAATTACAACTAAGTGAACAGCGAAACCGTCAGATAGACGCATTGGCACAAACCGCCCAACGAATCCTGACCAATATTTCCCATAGAGCAAATTCTCTCGAAGCACTGGAAGCCATTCACAGTTATTTTGCGTCGGATGTGATGGTGAATAAAGTGCGAAATGTAGTGGATCAATTGATGGAACTATCTGCCAGTGTACAAGCTGATGATATTGTAGGCCAACTAAAAAGTACGCAGGAAGAAGCTATTCGCCAGTTAAAAGACAGGTCGGATTTATTTGTAGAAGGGGAAAATATTATTCGCTTAGGGAAGCATCATTTTACGGTAAATGTACGCTCTTTAGAATTGACCATTTTGCCTAGAAATGGATCTTTATCCCTTCATCTAACGGGAACCCATTTTTTTGAAGAGATAGAAGATGAGGAGATTCAACAATATAAAGAGATATGGGATCAGGAGCTTCCGAGCGAGAATAAAGAAGTGTATAGAGGAGAGGTATTGGCATATGAAGCTTGGCAACGTATTTCATCTTCAGGAAATCAGAAGCTACAGGAGGGAAAAGAACTGGAGGTGATTCATGAAATTATGCGGAATGCTTATGATGGGGGATATGTGAAAGGAGTACATGATCAGGATGCACTGTTGATATTGAAAGCGATCAAAGAAATGACGGCTTCCATTGATCTACTTCACTTTTCGCCTCAGGTTCGGTCAGCAGGGATATTGGCATGGCACATTTTTCTATCAGAGGAAGAGAAGACGTTTTGGGATCACCGAATGAAGGGAGCGGGAGCAGTAATGGAAGTGTTCCCTCAGCAGCAGTCATTTTTATCATTAATAAAGGATTTAGAGAAGAGGTTTACAGAGGCCTTAACTGAAGAAGCGATGTTTCCCGTTCATTTGGTCGGATCTGTGGCGGCTTATGTGTTTGAAGAGCGGAGTAGGGGAGATGCCTGGGTGATAAGTGCTGAAGCGGCATCATTGTATACTTCCTTCCTGCAACAATTGGATAAATCCAGGAGAAGAAAGCGTTTTGATCAATCTCTTGCCCACTTGAATGCAGCTCCCAAAGCAAAATATGAGTTGATTGTAGCCTGGCTAAGTGCTTTTATGTTGGAGAAGGGAGAAGCCAGATCCGAACTGTATGTGCCCGAAGCCGCTGCCTTGTTGTTTGCAGGAGTATTTGATCAAAAACAAGTTATAGATGCTTCCACGCACAGAACCTTGGAAGGAATGCTAGGAGTTCATTCTGTGATACAAGATGGAAGCTATGAGTTGGATTATTTAGGGTTCCAACAAAAAATGCAATCTTATATTTCCGAAACCATGCCAATGTATCGTCAGTTCATAGGCAGGAAAAAGGAACTGCTGGAAATGCATAAGCGAAGGTTGAAATTGGAGAGCTTTCACACCAGTGTATTGACTTCATTTGTCAGGAATCAATTGATCGATAAAGTCTATCTTCCCTTATTTGGAGATAATCTGGCCAAGCAAATGGGAACGGCGGGAGAGAATACGCGGACAGATCGGATGGGGTTGTTGTTGTTGATCTCGCCTCCTGGATATGGAAAGACGACCCTGATGGAATATATCGCCGATCGATTGGGATTGATTTTTATGAAAATCAACGGACCTTCCTTAGGACATCAGGTTACTTCATTAGACCCTGGAGCTGCTCCTAATGCTGCTGCAAGGGAAGAATTAGAGAAATTGAATTTGGCTTTGGAGATGGGGGATAACATCATGATTTACTTGGATGATATTCAACATTGCCATCCCGAATTTCTTCAGAAGTTTATTTCTCTATGTGATGCTCAACGACGGATAGAGGGGGTGTATAAAGGGAAAACGCAAACTTACGACTTGAGAGGAAAGAAAGTAGCGGTGGTGATGGCGGGAAATCCATATACGGAATCGGGAGAGCGCTTTCAAATTCCGGATATGTTGGCCAATAGGGCAGACACCTATAATTTGGGGGATGTTATCGGGGAACACAAGGATAGCTTTGAGTTGAGTTATTTGGAGAATGCGATGAGTTCCAATGATGTGTTACATAGATTGAGTACCAAAAGTCAGAGCGATATCCAACAAGTCATTCGGATGGCAGCAGGAGGAGATAGAGAGCATATGTCGTTTGAAGGCCATATTTCTCCTGAGGAGTTGCAGGAATATGTGGCAGTGTTGGAGAAATGCGTTATGATTCGAGATGTGATCCTCAAAGTGAATCAGGCATATATCCATTCTGCGGCTCAAGAAGATGCTTTCCGTAAAGAGCCGCCTTTCCAGTTGCAGGGATCATACAGAAATATGAATAAGATGACAGAAAAAGTGCTTCCAATTATGTCTGAGGAAGAGGTGAAAGGATTGATTCTGTCGCATTATGAAAGGGAGGCGCAGACGTTGACAACAGGAGCTGAAGCTAATTTATTGAAATTTAAGCAATTGGTGGGTTGGATGAATAGTGCCGAAGAAGCTCGGTGGAAAGAAATTGTCGCTATCTACCAGCGTGAGAAGTTATTGCAGGGGGATAGGCTCGGCCAATTGGTACAACATATGGAAGCCTTTAGTAAAGGGCTGATCGATATTCGGGAGGTGCTAGAGAAGGGAATGAATGGGAAGGAGTAAATTGTTAGAAGTAGCCGGGCCATTTCTCAGATGGCCCGACTTATTTTGTATCGATTTTGTTTATTGCTTCACAAATCTACGGGTCCATCTGGATTCACCCAGTTGAACTTCCAATAAATACATACCGGCAGTTATATCATTTAAGGATAGATCGATTTTTACTTCACTACCAGATGAATCGAAAAAGTTAAAACTCATCACCCTTCCAGTCATGTCCAACACATTTACTTTACCTCTTCCTTCTTCTGAGGAGGTAAAGGATAAGGTAATTCCTGCATTGGTAGGATTGGGATACAATGTCATTTCTGTCAGCTCGCCTATATCTTCAGTTTGAACTTCCACTCTATCGAAAGAAGGCTGCTGTTGTATATTGCTGTTCGGATCTTCAAAGATGACTTCTAAGGTAGGACGTAAGGTCGGATCAGGATGTTCTCCTGAAGCAAATGTCAGACTTCTGAAAAACTCTTCACTGACCAGACGAATGAGGTATCCAAAGCTTCCCGCTTTATCATCGATGATATCCTGGGTTAGTGCGGTTACATCGATCACGTAATTTTGTGTAGAACTGGTGGAGGCAGGGAGTAGCGTCTGGTTTTCATTCGTTGTGCTTGGCTGATTTCCCCATGCTACCGTTTCATCCCAATCGGAAGTAATTCTTCTAATATATGCTTCATTACTACCGCTCCTCTGAGAGTGCCCTTCATCTACTGATCCCGGATCGTGGAACAGCGACAATTCTGCTTTGAGGATCTTCGCTTGATCGGGAATAGATGAAAAATCAAAGTCGATCAATCCGTATTTAGTACCAGGAATTCCATCACTGGTCCATTCATAGATCACAATATCTCTTCTATCTGTTCCTCTATCAAAAATTCCGTCGGGATCAAGACTCCAAACTTGTGCATCTTTACCATCTTCCGCCTTTAGGGTCACACGATTCTCCGTTCCATCAAAACATTCGACCAGTAGCTTGGGCGTATTTTCTCCCCTTTCGCTGGAATTAAATACCACTCTGTCGTAAGCTATATCGGTATTTAAAGATTTGAGCACAAAGCTAATATAATCCGAATTTCCCAATTGGGATAACACGGCTGAGGTAACATCAAATTCATAATATTCCAGATCTCCATCTACAGTGGTTGTTGAAATGGCAGATCCTGGCGCAGCCGGCGCATTATTAAAGGTGAGGGTAGATTCCTCCCAATCATTGGAAGTAGTGAAAATACCCACCTCTACAGGATCATCATTATTGGGATTGTTGCCAAATATTTGAAGAACTACCCGGTCGGCTGTACTTAGATCACCCATATTGAATTTAAGATAAGACTCATAGCCGAATCCATTGGGCTTATTACGTACAATCAATGTAGATTTATCTCCAAAACTATTATTCTGCAAAGAGGGAGCATTATTTGTGTAACCGTCCTCCTTTGCTTCAAGAATTCTTGGCGTACATATCTTCGGCTCTTCGTCCGAAATGGAGAGGACCAATAAAGGGGGATGATCATTAGCTTCTTTCGTATTAAATTTCGCTCTGTCATAGCGGGGATCAACCGTAGTAGATGCCAGCACAAAAGCTACTTCTTCCGCTAACGGATTATCTTCTAGCACCGATTGAACGATAGAAGTAACATCCCATTCATAATACTGAGGAGTACCATCTACATTCACTGCATCTGCTTCAGCCCCTTCACGACCTGGCGCATTGTTAAACGTAATCTCCAATTCCTGCCAATCTGTATCTGTATTGAATACTGCTACCCTGACCTCTCGATTGTTATTGGGATTGCGACCGAAGACCCGAAGTTTGGCAGCACTCACTTCATTTACTTCTGACAGACTAAACTTAAGATAAGACTCAAAGGCCCAGCCAGTAGGCTTATTACGGGCTAACATATCATCGTCATCTCCAAAATTTTTATCCGCCTCTGAAAAAGCATCGTTTACTTTCGCATCCGCTAATGGAGGCAGGATGATGGTTTGATCGTTAAGCGAATGTTGGGCATTGGTTTGTATCGGCATTTGTAAGCAAGCCAATATACCAGCAGTAACAACTCCCCATCTTCCAATACTTTTCAACATGGTAATTTGTGTTTTGATAGTATGTAATATTTTGATAAGCAACTGCTTATTGATCTGAAGGAATATGGTTCTTTGGGTAAAATACTTCTTCCTTAAATTGTTGAAAAGTGTGTGCATAAAATTGTTTTAGGTATGTGTATTATCTTATTATTTATAAAATATTCTAAGTTTTATTTATACAAATATATAATTATGATGATTTAATCATCCATTTTTTTGATTGAATCGCTAAGATGACTGTTTAAATAGGAACAAAGAAAGGATACCGAACAGGCATAGGATGGTGAAGGGAAAAAGAAGTACTATAGCGATAAATGTATATGCCCAATTTAATTGATGGTAAAGAAGATGCTTGTAAGGTAGTAGTACTTCCTTGTCTATCTTGTCGCAAAAAAATCTTCACTGGCCTGACATCGGGATATGGAGAATAGCGATCATGTTGGAAGAAAGGGATAGCTGTAAGGTGGAAGAAGTTTATGTGTACCAATGGGTCGTAACTGCACCTGTTGAGGGAATCCTTACTTGTTGGCTGGATTTGTGCCAATGAGGCTTTTTCGCCTGTTTGGGATGAAGGGCGGATGGTAGCTTTGGTAAGTTGCCGGGCCATTTCTCAGATGGCCCGGCATTTTTTGTATCTCTATTTATTCAATTGCTCAGCAGGTTCTTCCATCACCTCTCCATTGGAATTTAAGGTTAAGTCCAAACGTTCCTCTCCATTGTATAATCTTACTTTATACCCGTTGAAATCTGGCTCGTCGTAATAGGTTACAGAATTTAATTCAAAGCCTTCGTATTTAGCTAATAACGCAGTTTTTGCTCCTTCAGGAAGGCTATCGTAATAAGAAATCGTATTATCGTGTCTTCTGGGAGCGATGGCCATATCTTTTTTCTCAATAAATTTGTTGGGTTTGCCATCTTCGGATTTGATCAAATCAAAAGCATCATACAATTCTCCTGTAGCTGTATAAGCCTCAAAAGAAAGCGTATTATCGTCAATGCTAATAAGCTGGATCAATTGAGTATTTTCAGCACCGCGATCTCTTTCTGCTCCTTCGAAATCGTCCCAGGCATTAGGTCTAAGCCTATACATTTTTCCACCACTGACAGATACTACATAGACGGTTCCCGTATAATCTCTTGCATTTAATCCAGCCAATACATTTTCTCCATAAGGTTCTGCTCTTCCTCTGGCATAGCTATGATCGTGTCCTTGTAATACTAAATCCACCTTGTATTTATCTAACACAGGCTTCCATAAATTTCTCAACGCTTCATTGTCCCTTCTTTCTGAGGCTGAGAATAGGGGATGGTGGAAAGTAACGATCGTCCATTTATGCGGATTTTCTTCTAAAACTTTTTCCAACCACGGAATTTGTTCCTCTGTCATTTTGTTGCTGTTCATACTAATCATTCTGGCATCCTGATAGTCAATATAGTATACGGCTTCTTCCTGACCTTCAATCCCATTTTCAGGTAAGGTGAATTGAGGTCTCCACTGGACAGATAATTCCCGGATTCCCTGTTCTCTTTCCGCCTGGGTACGTGGCTGGTGTTCGTGATTTCCAGGGGTAGGAATAGAAGGCAACATACGGTGAATCCATCCTCCGGCGGTAAACCATTCATGCCATTGGCGCTCACTATGAGCTGTAGTCACTAAGTCTCCTGCGTGTATGATAAAACTGGCATCAGGTGCCTTGCGGTATCCTTCTCTGATCAGTCTTGACCAAAGTTCTAGGATATAATTTTGAGCGTCTCCTACATATAGAAAAGAAAAGGGCTTAGCCTCCTTGGAAGCCGTTCTAAATTGTATCCATTCACTCCAGATACTGCCATTTCCTACACGATAAGCATATAAAGTATCTGGGAGGAGATTGGTAAACGTGACAGAATGGTAGTTAGAAATGACGCCCGCATCTAACACTTCAGAGGCATCCATGGTTTCAGTAGTCGCTTTGATTGTTGTCGCATTTCTCCAAAATTTAGGAGCAGCAGTAGCTAAAGCGATTTCTGCGTATCCCTTTTGTACTTCTGTACTGGTTCTCCAGGTAACGCTCATAGAAGTGGAAGGATCTTCCGTTAAATTCAGGACGATGTGGTCGGGATGTAGCCCAGCTTTCTCCCAGTTAAACGCAAATTCAGGTTCGTGATACGCTCTTTTTTCTTGCGCATAAGAAGGAAGAATGGTGGCGAAACCGAGAAGAACGGTCCAGATGATGTGAAGTTTTTTCATGAGTTTAAATGGATGTTGATGAATAAATAAATGATGTAAAGAATAATTATCTATTAAACTAAATGAATACTTGATAATGTTATAAAAAATCATGGCGATCCTAATGGTCACCATGATTTTTTATACTATCTCAAGCATAGATATCGGTATAGATTATAAGCTTACAGAAGCTCCTAAAAAAAATGATCGGCCAAATAATTGGTGGCGATCATAACGGCTTGAATTACCTTGATATTCTTGCTCTGGTGCATTCGTTAAGTTACGTGCCTGGAATAATACTTTTAATTTATTCTTTTCCCATGGGAAAGTGTAAGCTGCAGTGATGTCTAAAGAAGTACGCTCACCTTCATAACGGTCAAAGTCAGAAATAGGAAATCCTGCTTCCACTCCTTCTTCTACCCAACTGCTATTTAGGTCTCTGATAGCAACGATAAAATCGCTGCGATAAGTAACTGCTACCCTGAATTCAACTCCGTATTTTTGGTAATATGGAATAATGTTAAATACGCTACTTGGTTGTCTGAACAAAGGTAAATCCTCTCCCGGACGATTGGGATATTCTGCTTCAGATTCGATGAAAGCTACATTCGCCGTAATTCCAAATCCGTCAAATGGAGAAGGCAGGAAAGTCAACGCTTGATCATAACCGGCTTCAAATCCGTAAACCTGTGCAGAATTCAGGTTGATATCACGTGTAAATACGATATCTTCGAAAAATAATCCATTGAACTCCTGGTTTCTTTCATCGCGAATAACGGTAAATATTTGATTATCGATGTCTTTGAAAAAACCTCCTATAGATGCTAAACCACCATTTTTGAAATAATATTCTATAGATAAATCGATGTTCATTGCTTCTAAAGGATCAAGGAACGGGTTAGCCCCTTCGAATCTTCCCGTAAAGATTCCAGGAGTAGCCGTTTCATCAAAATTCAATACAGAAGCACCAGATAATTGATCATAATCAGGGCGTCCGATCGTATTAGTCCAGGAAAGACGCGTAATCAGGTTATTGGTAGGATTGGCTCTTAAATGAATAGAGGGCATTACATTCGTATAGCTATTTTCGAAATCCACCTGATTAAATCCATCTCCTTGATCTACAAATGGAGATGCTACCGTAGAAGTATGTTCTATCCTTACCCCTGCTGTAATCGTCAATTTAGGAAAATCAAGAACCCCCATGACATATCCTGCAGTGACATCTTCACGATAATTTACGTCTGAAACGAATTCTTGATTTGCAGAAGCCTCTGGACGTAAAAATATTTTTGTAGTGTCCATTAATGCTGTTTCATCTCCAAAGAAATCTCTAAAAGCAAATGCATCGCCATGTACATTAGGTAAGGCTCCCCCTTGAACTGGGTTAATGACAGGAATTAAATTGAATTGTTCAAGTGTGTAGCGATCGATAGCTTTAAGTCCAGATCCTTCTCTATTATCGTCATCATAAAGATTTCTACTTCTATCTACTGCTTTATCGCGTCTGCGGAAACGCGTTCCTGCTTTGATGAAGGCGTTAGCATTTTTGTTTAATTTAAAGTCATATTGAGCATTCAACGTTCCTTCATATAAATCTTCCTGGATGCTATTTCCATCTTCAGCTCTATATCCAAAACTTCTTAAATAATAAATACTTGGATCTCTTGCTGTTTCCAGGTCTACAGCAGTGATATCAAAAAAGAAAGGCTCGATATCATAAGTAGATGCTAATAGAAATTCTTCGTCTCGGTCATTTTCATATGTACCATCAATATTAAATAAACTTTGATCTGCTCTAGAAAATGTTCCTTCCATATCGAAAGAAAAGTTTCCAAATGTATTCCTGGTACCTAAAGATAAACTGTATAAATCTTCATTAACGTCCGCGCTACTCAAGTCCAGCTCTCCTGAACCTTGGCTAAAACGGCCGGTAGTAGGTGTTTGGTCTGTCAACATTTGATCCCTCAATCCCGCTACCGTTAATTCAAATTCTGAGTTAAAGTCTATTTCATCTGTATGAGTGTATAACCCTCTTAAATAAATGGATGTATTAGGAGTCGGTCTGAATTGAAAATCTGCGGTAGCCCCATATCTTTCCCTTTCATTATCCTCGATTTGAATCTCAATTTCGTTAGGTCCTAAATAGCCAGGAGAAGGATTGCCCTGTGGATCAGTTCCTCTAAGAATTTGCCATCTGTCAGGATCTAGGATAGATACAGAGAAATCGCGAAAGAAGTAATTTCCGGATACTACTACTCCAAATTTTTCCTGCTCTCCAAAACGCTTACCTAAAGTTACCGCAGCACGATAAGGGAATTTGTCATCACCATATCCTTCTGCCTGCTGCTCCTGAACTAAGCCATCAAAGGAGGCAATTAAGAATTGTTTTTGTGGACGGTCATAAGCAGTAATTGTATTAATGTTGATGGCACCTCCAATGGCATTTCCTTCCATATCAGGCGTGTTTGCTTTAGTTACTTCGATACTTCCAATCATCTCAATAGGTAAAAGGTCCAAAGGTGTTTCTCTTCCCGCAGCGGTAGAACCGATGTTTGAGTTGTTCATGGTTACGTTGTTCAAGGAAGGCTGAATTCCTCTAATTGAGATAAAACGACCTTCTCCATTGTCCGTTTCAATAGAAACACCGGGAATACGTTGGGCAGCTTCTGCTACATTGATATCGGGAAGACGACCGATATCATTTGTACTCAATACATTGATGTTGTTTAATGCTCTTTTCTTTTCGGCTACGGCATCTAACTGACTTTTTCTAAGCCCTGTGACTACTACTTCACCCAATACATAGTCTTGTGTGCTCAACTGGATGTTTTGTTCGACAGTTTCGCCAGCTACTACATTTACTGTTTGTTCTTTTTCATTGTATCCGATCCCCTGTATGATTAATGTTCTTAAACCTACAGGTACTGCTGTGATGGTATACTTTCCATTTTCATCAGTATAGGCCCCTCTTCTGGTTCCTTTTACTAATATCTGTACACCAATAATTGCTTCTCCATTTTCTTGCTTGGAGATCGTTCCACTGACATTTCCGGTTTGAGCATAGGAAATTACAGTAAAAGTGATTCCTAGCAAAAGTAGTAATGGAATCTTGAGGAACGTGAATGAGGTAATGTTCAAGTTCATACTTTTTGTGTTGACTGTTGTTAAAATGCTTTCGATCAATCGCGTTTTTTGCGACAACACAAAATTATATGAGCTTCATAAGCAAAGTGTTAGTGGGAAATGAAAGAAGTTTTTCCCATACTTAAAATTCATGTTACCGAAATATATGGTTATTTAATTTTTTGTTATCCGAATGTATGTATAGTTATAACAATATATTAAGCCAGGATTAATCTTTGAATTTCCGCAATAATTTGGATGAGAGAGCGCTTGATTGCTACTTATATGTGAAAGAGAAAAATTATTCCAGTTTACCGAACCTTATTCGATGTTTAAACGTTAATTAATTGTTTTATTATTTATCACCTTTAACAATTCACACGATGACTTACAAAGAAAAAGCTCAGGACATTTACAACATGATCGGTCAGGGCAAACTACTCGATGCCTTTGATAAATATTATGGAGAAGGCGTAGTAATGACAGAACCTCGCGGAACGAAAGAAGGAAAAGCAACTTGTCGTGCTGCAGAAGTAGCCTTTCTTGAAAGTATAGAGGCACTTCACGATTTTAAGGTAACTAATATAGGTTCAGACGAGGCAGCAGGAACCAGCTTCGTAGAAAGTATGATGGATGTAACTTTCAAAGGAGGTCAGAGAGCAAAAATGGAACAAGTAGCCGTCCAAAAATGGGAAGGAGATCACATTGTGCACGAGCGATTCTATTACGACAACTCTGGAGCGTAAATACTGAAGGATTCCAATGATAGAGATGCAAGATTCTTTTGTATCTCTATCTGTTTTTGTAATTTACCAGTATAGAGTTATATGAAGCTGAACAGAAAAAAATCCTTACTTTGACATTTCTACTATCCCAATTTTACTTCTGTTTAAGCTCCACATATTAAAATCTAAATTGTTCACTATCCCATTTCCATCAGCATCCACCGGTAAATAATCATTCAGCGTAGCTCCATTGGTCCCCCAAAGATTAAAATCCAAATTATTTACCAAGCCATTCTGATCGAAATCTCCTCCGTACATCACAAAAACACCATTTACTTCTTTCATTTGATCATTACCTATAGCTTTAGTCATGCTACTAGAGAAATCATATATAACGGGATCATCGCTGTTAAAAAGGATCGGTTCACTACTCATAATGGCCAGATGACTTTTGTGATAAACGGCAATGTGATGAGATTGTCCCTTAAACTGATTGAAAGATAAATAAGTAGTATTTGATATATCTCGAATAGTACCCGATTGGTCCAGCAGAGCTGCTTTCCTCGCTAATACCTTGCTCCGATCACTGGAATCCCTGACTTCTACCAGCACCCAATCAATGATATCCTCTTCCAGCAAATTTACGCTTTCAGTTCCTTCGTAATTGAAAGGAGGAGTGTTAAAAGGTTGTGCTGAAGGAATGAGAGAAAGTTGTGCCAATTGTGAATTCATGAGCCCTGAGGTAGGGGCGAAAAAACCCTCTAACATTACCTTTATTTGGATTTTGGAAGCAGGAGTCCCACTGCCCCCAAATCTTTCTCTACTTGACAGCCATTCCATATCCCAACCGGGACCTAATTCACTACAACCATCAGGACCTTTATCTACTCTTCCTGGACATCCTTCTTCATCGGCAGCATCGTTTGGTGGACCGTTCCCACATTGAATATCATTATACCTCGGATCTCCTTCCTGTATGGCCCTGAACAATGGATGCTTCTCCAATTCATCACAAATATCTTTCACTAGATAATCCGTTCCATTAATCTCCACTGTTTTTTTGTCCAATCCATGATCAAAATTGGTCTGACACCAGCAAAATCCGTTGGCTTTATAGCTATCCATCCAGCCTGGACCTGGATACCACTGGGCCTGAATGGTGTTAAAAGGTAAAATAAATATAGTAGTAATGAAGAGAAGTAATTTTTGATGTATGTTGAGTTGAAGCATGCGACAAATCATTTGAATAGGTCTTAAATATGCAGGAAATAACTAGATAACATTTCCTGCTACGCTATCTTTATTTAGCATATAACGATAAACTAATTTATTCATTGCAAGGATTAGTAAAAGGAATATATGATTGTTGTATAAAGCATACTTGTGTTATTTTTTGCGAAAAAAATTATTTTGGTTTAGTGGCTAGGATGGCTATATGATTATCTCTCAAAGAAATTGGGCCATATTGTTTAAATGTGGTAACACTAAACCCGATATCCATTAACACATTTAACATAAAAGCTTTGTCGAATAATCTCACCTCATGAACTTCTTTTGACTTTCTGTATAGTTCATTGTCCAGTTTCCTGAATAGTGTGATAGTTCTGGTAAAGAAAGCGTGTTCCTTATCTTCTTTGTATTCTACTGCCATGGTCCAATGGTCGTGTTCAATGAGTTTGCAATCGTAATCACCGTCCTTTATCACATCTTTTTCCAGAATATCAAATAACCACACTCCTCCGGGAATGAGTGCATCATAGATCTGTTGAAATAATTGAACGATTCTTGCTTCCTGATTCCTGTCATCAATGCGATAATTAAGGATTTCACTAATGGCAGATACTGCTACACAGGAGGGAAAAGAATAATCCCAAATAGATTGATGGATAAATTGGCTTTGAGGAGCCTTTTGTTGGGCTAATTGGAGAAGTGGGGCTGAAATATCTATACCAATGGTGTCAAACCCTGTCTTTGCCATCTGCTGTACGAATTGGCCGCTTCCGCATCCCAGATCTATGACTTTTCCTTCATAGATGTTTGATTCCCTTAGTGCCTGAATCAATGTGTTAGCTGCTTCTACTGAGAGCTCGGAATAACTCTGGTCGTGGACATGGGCTAGATCCTCCTGGTAAAATGAGGGTTGGGACATAAATATATTTGGAGTTAACTGTGATTAAGCTAAATGGCAAGTTGCTAAAATAAAAAAGCAGAGGCAATTCCTATGAGTGCCTCTGCCCGCTAAGAGAAAAAATGAAAAGAAGTCTGTTATCTTCTAACCATGAGTTGGTAGTGATTTTTGAATTTTACACTACTCGCTACCAGATTGGCAATACTACAGAAGTATTTAAATTTACCTTTGTCCATCGATCCAGAGATAATGTGAAATCCACCGGTTCCATCTTCGTGAAAGTAAGGAGATACCAGAGAAATGACACAACATGTAGCTTCTCTCCAGGCAAATATCCCTTCGTAGTGTGCGGAAATTCCGCGACTGTTAAAGCGTTTAAATTCCGTGCTGCGGGTAAGCTTAATTCCTTGCATTTCTTCATTCAATTCATGCTCATAAGCTGCCTTCAAGGCGTTCTTCGTTCTATATGAATGAGGTAATACTAATACATATCCATCATATGCTTTAGACTGGAGTAAATATCCTCCACTTATGGGATGAGCTACCCAACCCATAGGAATGTCAAATGAGGTTCCTGTTAAGTGATCCGTAAATGTTACTGAGATCTCCGAGGAGGTTGATGGTTGTGCGAATCCTAATTGTGCAAATAAGATAGAAAATGCGCACATACAAATGATTTGAGAAATTGATAGCGTTTTCATTTTGATTAATAATAAAAGTGTTGATTATTTTTTGTTGACTACGATAGCAAAGAAAGGGGAGAGGACTCAGAAATAATATCAAGCTTGAACCAGGATGATTCAAATTTGATCCTTCATTATGAGGGACTTACCAACCGCTATCAAGTTTGAGCCAATGGCTTGTAAATTTGATCCAAATGGGATAATTGGCATGGAAAATTGGGGTAAGCATGCTCCTTTTCCTTGGATAGAAATTATCTATCTTATCTCCAACGCAAGTTTGTTTGGAAGATATTCGACTTATGCTGAGAGGATATTTTATGAACTATGATCCCCCATGAGAGGAAGAAAGATGGCTAGGTGGATAACCGAATTCATCATGAAAGCACTTGGTAAAATATGCAGGGCTGGAAAAACCTACCTCATAGGCAATTTCCGATACACTTAGTTCCGTTCGCACAATCATTTGTTTTGCTTTTTGCAGACGGTAAGAACGGATAAATTGATTGGGACTTTTATTTACTACAGCTTTCATTTTGCGATTTAACTGAGATTTACTCATCCCGATGATTTGGCACAACTGATTCACATCAAAAGAAGTATCGCTTAAATGATCTTCCACTGCATCTACGAGGCCTTGTAGAAACAGCGCTTCTTGAGGATTTTCAGCTATGTCCGAAGCCTGAAAAACGAGGCTCTCCGCAAACCGCTTTTTTAACAGTTTTCGATTTTGGATTAAATTTTGAACCCTTACGCTTAGTTCTGTCCTATTAAAGGGCTTTTGTAAATAAGCATCAGCTTTTGACCTAAGTCCCTCAATCTTATGATCATCTCCCATTCTAGCTGTTAATAACATAATGGGAATATGGTCGGTTCTTATATCCTGTTTGATTCTTCGACATAACTCCAATCCATTCATCCCCGGCATCATGACATCTGAGATAATCAAGTCGGGAAGTTCTTTTTGAGCTAATTCCAGGCCATCGGCTCCATTGGTAGCTCTTAATAATTGGAACTGTTCTTTGAGCTGAAATTGAATATAATCCAGCATATCGCTATTGTCATCAATGATCAAAACCATAGGCAAGGTCTGATCTTCTGATTGTACCTCAGGAGTTGGGTGAATAGAAGGAGTCGTTTTTTCAGGTAAAGGCATTGGTCTTAGCGGGGTATAATCTCCTGTATTAACAATATCTTTTTCATTAAGGTGGGTCCTTCCCAAGGGAAGGGATATGATAAAGCTAGTACCTTTTCCCAACTCGCTTACCACCTCAATCTTTCCCGAATGTAACTCCACTAATTCTTTACACAATGAAAGGCCGATTCCCGTACCTTCATAAGCAATTTGGTCATCCTGATCGGCCTGAAAAAACCGTTCAAAAATATAGGGGAGTTGGTCCGGATGAATTCCCATCCCTGAATCCGCTACAATGATCTGGGCATATTCCTTCTCCTCTTTCACTACTTCTTCTACTTGTAGAGATACGTATCCTTCTGAGGTGAATTTAAAGGCATTATTGAGTATATTAATTAATATTTGCTCAAACCTGTTCGGATCCATATACAGAAATAAAGGCTCATTGCGAGTGGGAAAGATCAAGCTGAGTTCTTTCTGTTGTGCCAACGACTCAAAAGCACTACCTATATACTTACTGAATTTAACTACATCCTTTTGAGAAAATGCCAATGGTAGTTTTCCCGCTTCAATTTTGGAAAGGTCCAGCAATTGATTAATGAGTTGTTGGAGTTTTAATCCATTTTGATGTATCCAATTGAGTTGTTGTTGCTGCCTTTCATCTGTTAATTGATGTAGAAGTTGTTCGGTAGGCCCAAGAATAAGGGTTAGAGGTGTTCGGAATTCGTGAGAAATATTCGCAAAGAAACGAGATTTCAATTGGTCCAGTTCTCTCATTCGATCTGCTTCCAATTGAGCCAATTTCCCTTTTCTAGCTTCTTCATCGGCCCAGATTTGAGCTATTTTACTAGAACAGATGGAAGCGATGGTTTTCAGGGTATCTACGTGGTGCTGAGTAAAAAAATGTTTATCAGGATGTTCTGAATCAATAATGCCGATGACCTTGCCTTTGATGATTAAAGGAACAGCTAATTCCGAAAGTCTGTTGGCATCGTCCACAATATATCTGGGATCAATAGAGGTATCCTTAATTAGTTCAGCGTGTCCGGATTGAGCTACAGCCCCAACAATCCCTTTTCCTATAGGTATTTCAATGGGAGATTCTATGTGGAAGGCCGTAGGATTTTTTCCACCATAAGCTGCTTTTTGCACCAATACTTCCCTTTTTTCATCCAACAGATAGATAACACAATCCTCTAGTCCAAGCCTGGACATACAGTTTTGGGCTACATCCCACAAAATATCATCTATTGTGTTTTTTCCGAAGAGAGAAGCGGCAAAATAGTTAATGGTGTTATCCGCTTCTATTCTGAGATCCATTTGCTTCTCCAATTCGAGGTTTATTTCCGCAATTTCTTCTTTTTGAGTGGCTATTTGATGGTTTTTAACCTCCATGGCTGAAGTGTATCTTCTCCCTTGTGCATACTTTTGATAAAACAATGCACCAATAGCTAATAATAAGATACTTACGAATCCCAACAACCAATTCCATCGTTGTTCACTCTTTACTCTTTGGTTCAGATGATCTACCGTGAGTGCCTGCTGTTCCAAGGTTCTATCTTTAGCTTCCACTTCCATCATCACTTGCTGATTCTTAAAGGCTTTAGTTGTGGTTTCATTAAATACGCTGTCTCCTATCGCTTTAAATTGGATATGATACTGGTAAGCGGTTTTATAATCTCCTATTGCTGCATACACTTGGTGCATGGCTTGTAGGGCTCTTTCTTTTAAGGGAAAAATGTTTAGGGAGTCAGCTATGGTCAGAGCTTCTCTGGAATTTCTTAAGGCGAGGTCATTTTGATCAAGTTGAAGATATAGTTTATTAAGATGAAATCGAGCGTTGATGCTATTGTCATCCTTTCCTAATCGATCCGCTTCCTCCTTGGCTAGATTTAGAAAAGAAGAGGCTTTAGGATAATCCGCTAGCTCAAAGTGGACCATGCCCAATTTAAGATGGGAAATTAATATACCTGCAGAATCATTTTGAAGGGTATATCTTTCTAGTCCTTCTTCGAATAAAGCTTTCGCTTTCTCATATTTTCCTTCATCTAAAAGGAGCGATCCGATGTTAATATTGAGAGAAGCTAATTTTTCTTCTTCTCCCAATCGCTTACGGATATGATAAGCGTCCAGGAAGTGCTTCATCGCTTTATCTGATTCTTCCATCCATTCAAATAATACCCCCAGATTAACATTAATCGTCGCTATTCCGCTGGAATCTCCTAATTCACTATCAATAGCCAATGCCTCTCTATATTGCGCGATACTTCTGGGATAATCCCCTAATATGCGATACATAATTCCCAGATTAGTGTGATTAATCGATAATTCCCCCTGATCTCCAAGGTATTCACTTATCTTAATGGCATCTTTAAAATGTTTAATAGCATCTGGATAATGTTGTTGTATGGCGGAACAAATCCCCAAGCCAGAAGTAGATTGGGCCATCAACTTGAAAGCTTTAGGTTCCAATGATTTGCAAATGGTTAATGCTTCCTCGTAGTATCCAAATGCCTCTGTTGGTTCTCTATATTGGATCAGTTTTCCAAGTCGGAATAGTACTTTCACATAGTTCGTATCTTTTTTATCGAACTGTTCCAGACTAGCTAACAGGCTATCCTTAGGGGATATAGAGCTTTGTTGACTAAGGACTTCGTGACAGTTAAGAATATATGACAGGATAACAAAGAAGATGTAAGAGCGCTTCATAGGGTGTTAGTTCAATATGCTAAGATACTATTTTCAAGAAAGCCCAATTCAGAGGGAATATATTTCGAGAAGTAGGTCAGGATGGTAAAAACAACATCAAAGTTAATGTCAGATATACTTAATGTGGATTGAGTTACCATATAGTATTCATTAAATTACATTAATATACTACTTCCGGCGAAATTACTTTGGACAAGGGGGCTGCTTACCTCTGTATGTTGAACACTATTTTTTGATATTGGTACCAAAATTAACTTGTATGTCGAAAATTCGTCTTTTAGTTGTCTGCTTAAATATAGAAACTGCATGGGAATGAGCGATGATCTGTACCAGCAATTACTTCCAAAGTTAACTCTATTGGAACAGGAACGAAAGAAGTCGCTTTTAAACATTCGAAGAACCCTTTGGTTTTCGGCCTTAATAAGCTTCTTGGGAGGAATTATCATGGTATGGTCGACGTATCTCATCATAGGCCTCTTCTGGTGGTTAGCGCTTATCATATTTGTGTTAATTGGTTTATTCATAGGTAGGAGGCAGAAAAACAAAGCCTATAAAGCTTTTAGAATGAGGTATAAAACGAAGGTAATCCAAACGATTCTGAATCATGTGAATTCTGATCTTTGGTATGATGCTGGAGCTAAGCTGGCCAAACGCGAATTTGTTGAAAGTCGTTTATTTGAACATGTCTCTCTGGAAGAATATCATGGAGAAGACCTTATTAAAGGTCGAATCGGGAAGACGCATTTTCGATTGTCAGAAATTCACAGCAAGCAAAAAGAGGCAAGGATACAGAAGGAAAACGGGCCTGCCCAACATCTGGATGTATTCAAGGGCCTTTTCATTATCATAGAGCTGGACAAAGAATTTCTTGGTAATACCTTTGTTATGCCCAGAAAAATAGGGGAAGATAAGCCGGAATGGATGACTAAGATGTTTGCTCAGCATTTTCCCCATCTGAACGGAGAATTTATTACGTTAAATCAACAGCTATTTGAGACCTATTTTTTAGTTTACAGCAGTGATGTTGAAGAATCATTCCAAATATTATCCGAAGGAATGATTCAGGATTTACTCTTGCTAAGGGAATTTTTTGGTACTAATATTCGGATTTCTTTTTTAGGGTCAAAAGCACATTTAGCCATTTCTTCCTTCAGAGACTTTATGGAACCAGATCCATATGAAGATCTTACTCAATCAGAACAATTTCAAGAGTTTTACGAAGAGGTAAAGTTGATCCTACAAATCATAGAAAAATTGGATAATAGATTGATGTCAGAGAGTAGATGAATATAAACAAGGTATCCCAATTCATTCATTCAAATGATTTCTATCGCTCCCTCAAAGGAGTCATAGGGATTATTATCCCCCTCATCAGTTTCAAATTACTAGGATATCCAGAAATTGGACTTCAAATCATGTCAGGAGCCTTATTGGTGATGGGGCTGGATATCTCTGTAAATTTTATTCGAAAAGCCAAATTAATGGGCCTGGCGGCGGTGATTAATACATTCATTATTTTAGTCAATGTGGTCATTTCGGAATTGGATGGGGTATTGGCGCTATTTTTATTTATAGTATTGTTTACCCTGAGCTATATCTCTCTCTTTAGCGATCCATTTAAGTTGATGACTATTTTTGCCACCATAGCCATCCTGATTTCGATGGGCTTAGCTGATGGAATTGACAGCTTTCAGAAATGGTTGAGCTTAGGAGCATTTACGTTGACAGGATCGATGTGGTACTTCATTTATGCCTTCTTACTGCACTATATCCTCTATCCCTCCAGCGTAGCCAGAAGTCTCCGGCGTTCTCTTCAACTGACAGAAGCATTTCTCCTCCTTCAAGCTGATTTACTCCACTACAGTAGTGGTTCGGAGGAGGCCATGAAGCGCCATTTAAAAGTCAGAAGTGCTTTGATAGATCAAAAAAGGCACATAGAGCAGTTATTATCGAGAGAACTCAGCTTTATTTATCAACGAAAACGCAATGTACAACAAATTTTTCCGGCTTTAGAAACGCTCATACACATATGGGATCATGCCTTAGGGCACTCTTTTGATTTCGATCAGTTGAAAGAAAATTGCGAGTCCAATGACATCGTATGTACAATAGAACAGAATCATCGACTGTTGGCTTCAGAAGCGAGTAGAATGGTCAGGTTAATTTCAGTGACAGGGCTTTTCTTTGTGAGGAAAAAAGTAGAATGGAAGTCTGAGGTAACGGATTTTTTAGATAATATATCATGGAATGACTCTTATTTGATTGATGGTATTATTCATTATCAATGTTCTATCAGGGATTCACTCAAAGAACTGGGAAATAGATTATCTAGCAGAG
Source organism: Bacteroidia bacterium (assembly GCA_965262565.1). GTDB lineage: Bacteria > Bacteroidota > Bacteroidia > J057 > J057 > CBDHFQ01. The sequence goes on along the minus strand of CBDHFQ010000007.1, from coordinate 70,095 downwards.
AGTCATATGAAGTTAAGGAGATACCTCTTTCGTTTAATACCAGATTATATGAGCCGGACCTTAGCTGGAAGCGGTTGAGTAGGTATCTCAATTGGAATTCCCGTGCATTCCGTCATGCATTCAGAATAGCCTTTGTCGGTGTCGCAGGATTTTTTATAGGTCGCTTATTCCACTTGTCAAATCCATCCTGGATATTATTAACCAGTGTAGTCATCCTCAATCCTGATTATCGCACCACCAAACAGCGATTTTGGCTGAGAGTCATAGGAACCATGATAGGGGTCATCGTTGGGCTGGGAATTCATTTGCTAGATCCTGGTCCATATGGGATGATCATGATTTTTGCGCTTTCTCTTCAAGTAGCATTTTCCTTTTTAAATGTCAATTATGCCGTTAGTTCTGCCTTATTTTCCGTATTTATTCTTTTTTTATACAGCTACAGGAACATTGATTTTATGGAGAGTGCCATATTTAGGGTAATCGATACGCTGATAGGTGCCCTCTTAGCTTTCCTCGCCATACGTTTTGGGATTACCTTCTGGGAACATCAAACCCTCAAAAGAAGGGTAATGAGAAGTTTAGCAGCAAACAAAAACTGGATGTATCAATTTCGATTGTTGGGGATGGGAGCTACACGCATAGAAGAGCGTCAATACGATCTCCATCAGGAGCGAGCCTATGCCCGACAACAGGAAATGGATACAGCTATTTCCCGGATGAGCGCAGAACCCCTTCGTCATCGCAACTTATTACAATCATACGAGGCTTTCCTGTTCCAGAATGAACGCTTGTTAATGGTATTATCCGCCTTGGGAGAACGCTTGAGATATCATGGATCAGGAACTGAGTTCTTCACTGTAGATACTCAACAAAAAATATGGGAAAGATTAAATAGGATGATAGCTACATGGGTGTCAGAAGTTAAGTATAGCAGTGTGACAGAAGAACGCATCATCATGGAACCCATGCACTCAGAAAGGTTCGGTAGGATACCTATCATTAATGAAAATGAAATGACGGATGATACTATGTTGAGTTTATATTTCGAGTTGGATTCAGCATTAGATCATCTGGAGAAAAAATCAGCACATTTGAGAATAGCATTTCTCGATCATACGAAGAATTCTGCTTAATTTGATCCTAAAAAATGACTACAAGAGAAGAAATCGTCGAAGTTGTTAATAAATTATACGTTTACACAGATGCCCAGGAATGGGAAAAGCTTCAATCTGAGGTATTTCAGGAAAAAGTTTACCTGGATATGACTTCATTAGGTGGGGAGGCGAAAGATATGACGGCTGTAGAAGTATGTGAGATGTGGGCAGAAGGATTTAAAGAGCTGGATGCCGTAAATCATTTAGGTGGAAATTATTTAGTTACGTTGGTCAATGAGCAGGAAGCTAAAGTATTTGCGTATGCGACTGCGACCCATTACAAACAAGCAGCATCCAAAGGCCAAACCAGGGAATTTGTGGGAACCTATGATTTAGTATTAAGCAACGCCATGAACGGATGGAGAATCAATAGCTTTGTGTATCACTTGAAATATGCTACTGGAAATATGTCCTTAGAATAAACATAATAAATCGATAAAGTAAGGAAATAGAAAAATGGCCATTGAAGAAATCTCTGCATGAGTGCATATATGTATTAAGCTAGAGGTGCTATGGCTCTATAGAACCTCTAGCTCGTTTCATGGGATGCAGGCAGTATGCTGTTACCTATTAAATAGTAAGATACTGAACAAATATAATTTATTGAATTAAGCCTGATACGTTGGCAATAGCGTCATCGAATGATTTGAGGCTCGCATTTATTTCTGAACGAAGATTAGAAAGAATGCCGACAGGTTCTTCTTTATAGTTTCCTCCGAATAATTCATACGCTTTTTCATTAGAACGAATAGTAATCAACATCTGCATATATTCTCCCTTTCTCATCTTAATGCTGCTTAGTAAGTTATAACGATGACTATTTTCTTTTTCCCCTGCTTTAATCTTTTCATTCCATCTTCCTATATCATCCTGTACCGATTTATAAAGGGCCACTCGCTCCTCATATATGTTAATCAATTCAGTGTCTTTTGTATTTTTAATCAAGGCTTCATGATTTATAAGGCGTTTCTTGACCTCTGCTTCCCTGTTGATAGCCTGTTTTTGTTCAGAATTTACCCAGGCTTGAGCAAAAACCATGGATCCCTGGATCATAAGCAAGAAGAAAAAACTTGAACAAAGTGTAAGAAATTTCATAGTAAATGAATTGAAAAATGGTGTTAGTGTGTAAAGATGACTATTGTATTTTGCCGGAACTCGTCTAATGAATTCCTTAAAGGATGTTCTTATATTACTCTTGTTAGCCTATCATTAATCACAAGGCAATGATAATTAATTTTGGTCCTAACTAAAATAATCTAGCTGTTGTTCGTTCATAAAATCTAGTCGTTCGTTCATTTAAAGGAAGAATAATGCCTGACAGCGTCTTATGATGGAGGCGGTGCTAACTATTGATGCATAATTTCTGGGGGAGGCATGTCTCTACCTCTATCCTGAAATAACATAGGTTCTAGGGTGCGATCTACTACCTTAGGGAAGTATGATAGTTGTTCCAATGAGCAAATGCCTTTAATTTGTAGAAAGTGATTGTAGGTGATCACCATTTTTTGCGCTTCCATCTGAGCAATGTGTATTCTCAATCTTTCAGACTCTGTCCGTTGTCCCTCTTCTTTCAATCGATCAAAATACTTAGCCGACAAACTTTGTTGTTGTTGGTTCAGTTCACTCATAGCCTGCTGATACTCTTCTATCAAAGAAAAATAGGTTTTCTTTTGCTCAGCATCGAATCTCAATTCTCTGGCGATACGATCCTTCAGCTCCATCCTTGCTTGAAGAAGTTGAGGTCTCCCCAGAATTAATAAGGTGATAGCGATGATATTAAGTACCAATAAGATAAAAAATCCAGTGTTAAAAAAAGTCGACGTTTTCATCTTTTGTATAAGCTGTAATCGGTTAACAAATCACAATAAGGTTGATTAGTGAATGCGGTGGTCGTTTCCTGAGATATGGCAGATACATGGTTCCAGTAGAGGTATCCATTCAGGCCGATACGTAACCATAAGCAAGCAGCCGCCATTCTCAGCATCGGAATACGGATGATCTGAGTTTCTACGGTATCTTCTTTCAGGATGCGCTCCCGGGTAATATCCTTTCCCATTCAGGCACAATTTGGGTAGGCGAAGGGGAAAGATCAAGAAATAATCAAAGGGAATGAGGGAGTTGGACTATCCGCCAATCAGTACATTAGGAGCGCCCAAAACGATAGTGCCTCCATGAGCTGTCATATCTCCCATGCGGGCAGCGGGCATTCCACCAATCAGAACAGTCGCCGATCCCTTAATAATGGAGTCAGGAGGGCCGGTACATACACACATATCACCTACTTTCGCGGCAGGCAAATTTCCTATGAGTACGGTTGGCTGACCTGGACCTATGATAGGACCGCCTACATGTGGAACCGGCCCTGTAGCCATAGGACAAACATGCATATCTGTTAATCTGGCTGCTGGAAGCATAAATAGATGTTAAGAGGATTAAACAAAAAAAGTTTTCGGCGCTTTTCAGATACATCGATCCCAATGGTAAAAAGTCATCCGTATTCAGTTAAAAATATAAATTTTTTGGATTATTCTTCTAACAACATAATCATTTCCATTCTCAGTGGTTCATTAGGCTCCAAGATGAGGGATTTTTTAAGGAGCAGCGGCATATCAGTCGCCCAATGCGTTTTATCCCAGCTTTGTAATACAGAGATCACCGATTGTCTGTTGCTAATGATAGGACTTTGAATCCCCACTTTTAGTAACTCCAGGCCATTAGGAGGAAATGTATCCAGTATTTGAAGCAGATAATTTAAGCTTTGGTGTAGCCGATATGATTCCCCCCATCCATCCCTGTTTTCAGGTCCGGTAGCAATCTTATCCAGGGGAAGTTGGGACTCTGCTAAGGAGACTAATGCTTCCACCCGAGCTTCATTGACATATTGAGCGGCATAATTCCAGGAGCTAGGTCTGAGGGGATCTTTTTTCAAGTGTTTCCAATGCCTTTCCCATAAGTCTATCCCCAGAATGAGGGCTGCCTGATTAATTTGTTCATAGGCTGGATCTGATATAGAAATTCTACTTTTCTCTACCATTTTTCGCCACTTATCCTGAGACATAATGGCAGTGATATCGTTAATTAAAGAGTCTTTTACCTGATCCGTCCATCCTAAGGATTCTCTTTTGATCCAATTCGCTTCCTCATTTTCAAGAAAGGTTTTAATGGTGTTGAGACTTAGAAAATGGGTGAGGATATTCGCGCCTTGCTTCATATGCTGTACAAAAGATTGGGTCACAGCTACCCCATCTTCATAGCTTTCCATGCTTTGCGCTATGTCACTATAGATGAGAGATTGGATCAATTGCCCATAGGCGATTAATTCTTTGCTGCTCAGTTGTTCCTTAGCTAATGCTTCTTTAAGGTTTCCATTGACAGCACATGGATAGGCTAAATAGGTTTCGTCTATCTCATTCTGGTATCCTTCTGTCAACAGCCAATGTTTTATTTCTGGATCTTCAGTTGCTGAAATTCTGGTCACAGCCTGAATTTTCCCCCAGCCATGAACTTGTTGGGCTAGTTGCCACAGATCTTCATCGGGATCTTCTTTCATATGATCAATAGCTACTGCTGAGAACAGGGTAAATTCTTCATGTTTCCCTATGGCCAGAATCGCAGGAACGTCTTTAGGGTCTGAGATGAGGCCCAATAAGGCAATGCCAAATTTTACCGGGCCGCGGTCGGGACTTTGGAAGGCCAACCATTTAGCAAATTCGTGAACGTAAGGATCGAAATACATATGTTGATCGACCAATTGATCCAGCACTTTATCTACATCCGGCACCAATTGATCTTCTGCCAGCATCCAGTATAATTCTACTTTGTCTGATAAATGGCGATGTTCGGAAATATCTTTTAAAAGGGAGACGATATGATCGATTCTTTCCGTGTTATATTCTTTCGGTCGTTGGAAACATGCGAGTCCATCTTTAGCACCTGGTACCCAAATCGTATCTTGTTCATGAAAGGTTTTATTCTCATCGGGAAGGATGATCGCTTCATCTTTCAGGATTCCTTTAGGATCAATATTCGCTTGAATGAATTCACCGATCGGAGGCAGATTATACCAGGGAAGTTCCTCTGGTTCAAACTGCTTTTGATCTTTTAGTAGCGGTACGATTCCCAGTAAGGCCCCTATCACGATGAGGGCGATGATGGGATGCTTTCGCTTTTTCCACTCTCTTAAAATGTAGGGTGTATCCATCCACATGCGTTAATGTTGAATATTGTAAGAAGAGCAGATAAGTAGTAGCAAAGAATAAGGAATATAAATATATAGAATATTAACGAGAAGTATATTACATATCGTGTATAATTGTGGAGTGAGTGATCCTCTAACAGGTATATAGAGATATATTCGCATTTTCTTCTTAGATTGTGTCAGAACATATTAACCTACATCAATTATTATCATGCCGGAAAAAGCTTACAAGATCATATGTGTATCATGTGGAAGGACCTTTCCCAAGGTGGTGGTCGTAAAGGAAGATGCTAATGCCCCAGGCGCTACATCTTTTGAAGCTACTTGTCCATTTTGCCATACCATGCAAACAATCAAGATTAATCGTCCATTGGCCAATGATGTATCCATATTAAGAGGGAGGAAAATAGAATGATGGATCACTCAAACGTTTACACATATCAGCTCGATCTTTCTGAAGAGGCAAGACAGGAGTTAAACGATCAATATCAATTGCTGTTGACTTCTATCGAAAGAAGGATTCGCCTTCTTCCCAGACACTTGGATGCATTGCGGCCATTCATGCGGAAGCATTTGGAAAGAATGCCAGAATTTAAAGAAATTTATGAAGATACTTCAGCTAAGAAATATCACATTCACTTACAGCATTCGGATAACACCATCCTCAATTTGCCCTGGCGATTGGCTGTAGAAGATCGCCAAAACATACATATTACCAAAGGGACGGGAAAAAACGGTGCCTTCTCAGCTTATCAACCCAAGATTCCCTTGCCATTGAAGATATTGGTGATGGTGTCTGCGCCGGAGGATATCCATGAAACGGGAAGATTAGATTATGAAACAGAAGAGCGACGTATTCTGGAAGCTTTTGAAGGACTCTTTTCTGAAGGGCGAATAGAAATAGACTTTACAGAAGATGGCTCATTGGAGAGTTTGGCGGAGAAGTTGAGAAAAAATCGTTATCACATTCTGCATTTTAGTGGGCACGGTGCATATACAAAAAAATTGAATAAAGAAACAGGAAAGGAGGAAGGGACGGGTTATTTGTTATTGGAAAACAAATATACGCTCAATCAGGAAAGAGTTTCAGCTACCCAATTTGCCAACACACTAAATATTCGTTCAGCTCATCTTCCTGCACTGGTGGTATTATCTTCCTGCCAAACGAGCCAGGGAGAATTGACAGAAGGGATCAAAGGGGTAGTTAATCATTTATTGAGTATAGGCGTGCCTTCCGTGGTTGGTATGAGTTTTAGTATTTCCGACTATTTTGCTACTTCATTTGCTGCTACCTTATACAAGGAAATCGCAGAAAAGGCAGATCTGGCACAGGCATTTACGAATGCTTATCAGGAGATTAAATCAGAAGAAGCAGCATATCTCCTGGCCCAATCTTCTTCCCAGCTCCCTAGCCAGTGGATGATTCCCCAATTGTATATGTCCCAATACGTCAAACAACTGGTGGATTGGTACGCTCCTTTCGAACCACTTTCTTTACAATCAGCTAAATTCATTACTGGAAAAGAAAGATTATTGCTCGAACCTCAGGACGATTATGTATTCATTGGCAGAAGAAAAGAAAGAAGAGATGCGTTACAATATTTGAGAAAAGACAAAGCAGTCTTATTAAAAGGTCAGGGAGGGGTGGGGAAGACTTCATTAGCAGAACATCTGGTGAGCAGATGGATCCTGGAGCATCCGAAGACACAGCCTTTTGTGATTAATGAGCAGGATTATAGTACGGCGGAGAGCCTTTTTCAGCAGATGATAGATTATTTGGCAAGCAAGCATAGAAAATATAGGGTCAAATTTGAGCTAGATAAGCTGGATACCAATGAAGAAAAATTTCTTTTTCTTTTAGAAACACTAGGGGAGCTATGCGATCCCATTTTTGTATTTGACAATGTTGAGAGTTTTCAGGAAGGACCTAGAAAGGAATTCAAAGCTGAATTTGTAGATATAGTGGAGCTTCTTCAAATGCTTTTCAAATTCAAATCTGTTCCCCTCATTTTAACGGGCCGTTATCCCTTAGCTAATTCCTACCAAGTTCCCACGGTGAATCTCAATCAGGTCGCTTATCCTGATTTCTTTCGCAAATGTTTGCAGTTGAATATTCGCGAATTACGAACAAGCCTCCAGGATATTCGCAAACGAGAGGGGAATGTATTTGAGAAAACTACACAACTCCAATTTCCCGATCTGGTTCGGCTCTTGCATCAGACATTGGGTGGCAACTATCGAGCCTTAGCATTTTTTGACCAATTGTATGTTGAGAAGAAAGAGGAAATTCTGCCGACGCTGAAAAAATTAGAGGACTTTCGATCTAAATTAGAAAAGGAGTATAAAGCAGAAGTCGTAGAGAAACTCCAAAATGACAGTAGGAAGCTAGTATTTGAAGAATTGTGGGAGATGTTACATGAGTCAGAAAAAAATTGTCTGATGGTGTTAAGCCAATTTCGGGTTCCCGTGCTTGATATGGGGGTGGAGATGCAAGGAGTAGCAGGAGAGGTAGCAACTCACATAGAACGTTTGGTAGATGTTACCCTATTGGAAAAGCAAATAGTAACATATGCTAATGAAACGACTTTAGCCTATTATTATGTAACCCCCCTGGTACGAGATTATATAGCAGAGCAACAGATACATCCATTTGAATTTTCGCAGGCAAAAGCAGGAGAATATTTTGAATATGTAGATAAGAACATTAATCATCGTACCTATTCGGATTTGGAAGAGGCTTTCTGGCATTATAATGAAGGAGGAGAAGGGAATAAGTTGATTGAGATAGGGGATGTGTTGTGTGATTTTTATTTTGGGCAGCAGGTGTATCCAAAGTCCTTGTATTATGGGAATGAAGCTATTAAATATGCTAAAGAGATAAAGAATGAAGCCATTGCGAGATTATGGGATAGAATGGGTAGGGCACTAAGTACCTACGTTGGAGACCAAAAAACGGCGCTGAGCTACCTCGAATCCAGCCTAAAGATAAGGCAGGAAATCGGTGACCGTCAGGGAGAAGGTTCACCTTGAACAACTTAGCTACAACCGCATATGCCAGGCGACTACGAAACGGCGCTTACCTCGAATCCTTAAAGATAATTAGGGAAATCGGTGACCGGAAGGGAGAAGGTGCGACCTTGAACAACATCAGTCAAATCTACGATGCCAAAGGCGACTACGAAACGGCGCTGAGCTACCTCGAATCCAGCCTAAAGATAAGGCAGGGAAATCGGTGACCGGAAGGGAGAAGGTGCGACCTTGAACAACTTCAGCTACAACCGCATATGCCAAAGGCGACTACGAAACGGCGCTGAGCTACCTCGAATCCAGCCTAAAGATTCAGCAGGAAATCGGTGACCGTCAGGGAGAAGGTGCGACCTTGAACAACATCAGTCAAATACATAAAGTCCGTGGCGACTACGAAACGGCGCTGAGCTACCTCGAATCCAGCCTAAAGATAAGGCAGGAAATCGGTGACCGGAAGGGAGAAGGTGCGACCTTGAACAACATCAGTCAAATCTACGATGCCAAAGGCGACTACGAAACGGCGCTGAGCTACCTCGAATCCAGCCTAAAGATAAGGCAGGGAAATCGGTGACCGGAAGGGAGAAGGTGCGACCTTGAACAACATCAGTCAAATACATAAAGTCCGTGGCGACTACGAAACGGCGCTGAGCTACCTCGAATCCAGCCTAAAGATAAGGCAGGAAATCGGTGACCGTCAGGGAGAAGGTGCGACCTTGAACAACATCAGTCAAATACATAAAGTCCGTGGCGACTACGAAACGGCGCTGAGCTACCTCGAATCCAGCCTAAAGATAAGGCAGGAAATCGGTGACCGTCAGGGAGAAGGTGCGACCTTGAACAACTTAGCTACAACCGCATATGCCAAAGGCGACTACGAAACGGCGCTGAGCTACCTCGAATCCAGCCTAAAGATAAGGCAGGAAATCGGTGACCGTCAGGGAGAAGGTGCGACCTTGAACAACATCAGTCAAATACATACGATGTCCGTGGCGACTACGAAACGGCGCTGAGCTACCTCGAATCCAGCCTAAAGATAAGGCAGGAAATCGGTGACCGGAAGGGAGAAGGTGCGACCTTGAACAACATCAGTCAAATACATAAAGTCCGTGGCGACTACGAAACGGCGCTGAGCTACCTCGAATCCAGCCTAAAGATAAGGCAGGAAATCGGTGACCGGAAGGGAGAAGGTGCGACCTTGAACAACATCAGTCAAATACATAAAGATGCCAAAGGCGACTACGAAACGGCGCTGAGCTACCTCGAATCCAGCCTAAAGATAAGGCAGGAAATCGGTGACGCACGCGGAGTGTGCGTCACCTTACATAATATGGCCCACATTCACCTGGATCGTGAAAATGGACAAGCCTTCCTGGAACACGAACTGGAAGCCTATCGCATCGCCAAACACATACAAAGTTGGCCGGATGTATTTGATTATGCCTTATCTTTGGGAGCCATATTATGTCGTTCTCAAATGATCAAAGAGGGAATGCCGTATCTAAAAGAGGCGTTTTCCATTGGGCAACAGATGAACTACCCACAAACTTCTACAGTGGCACAACTTATTCAACAATATCAAGATGGCTGAAGAACCCGAGACTCTATCCGGTACAAAAGCGACTGAGGAAGACTCATCCTGGCATGAGTACCTTCGGAGCACTGAACAGCAAGAACCTGAACGCCTGGAAGCAGCGGCGAAGTTCCTGTCGGGCATGATTTCTATTTCCTTAACCATATTTTTAAGTACGGATAAAGAATTGCTGAAAGAGGCCTCTTTTTCCCTGCTTACCCTATTAGTGGGATTGTGGTTGGCTGCTTTGTTAGGCTGCTTTATGGTCTTCTATCCCATGCCTTATGGAGCTAATAAAGATTCAGCAGAATCGATTAAATCGATGCATAAGAAAATTGTTAAGAAAAAATTAGTCCGGCTGGCTGCTTCAGCTATATGTTTTTTGCTGGCGTTGGGAATATTGGTCGTGATTTATATGAAGAGCTTAATGGCTGCTTAGTGTGCGACTTAGATTCTCTCCTTTTATTTCAATCCTACATTTTGGCATAGCTTTAACAAATAGGTATCTTTATAGGAAAAGGAGATCTATGCAAGTGTGGGAACATAAAAAACGCGTATTCTCTCAAGTGATCGAGTACCCCGATTCTGATGGACAACCTATGGCTGATAATACTCTTCAGGCACTTTGGATCATTATGTTATACAACAATCTTCGCGGATTATATAATTACGATGAAGTGTTTGTGGCGACTGATTTACTGTGGTATCCTGTAGAAGGAGATCCGAAAACCCGAATAGCCCCTGATGTATTATTGGTTTTTGGTAGACCTGACGGATACAGAGGTTCTTATAAACAATGGTTGGAAGAAGGGATTCCGCCTAAAGTGGTATTTGACATCTTTTCCCCTTCCAATACTTATGCTGAGATGAAAAAGAAACGAGCATTCTATGAAAAATATGGGGTGGAAGAATTTATTATCCTCGATCCAGAACAGAATCATATTGTCGCCTATGTGAAGAAAGAGGATAAACTTGTTGAGGACAACTTTGATGGAGAGCGGTGGACCAGTCCCACATTAGGGGTACATTTTTCCGTTGAGGAAGATGGGTTGACTGCCAGGTATCAAGACGGAACCAGATTTCAAACGTTTGATGAAGTGAAAACCGAAAGACAAGCAGCTATCGAGGAAAAAGAGGTAGCTATTGAAGAAAGAAATACTGCGATTGAAGAAAAAGATGCAGCCTTGGCAGAAATTGAACAACTTAAAGCACGTCTTCGGGAATTAGGGGAAGATGTTTAAACACGTTCCAACATCACACCCTCCTCCGCGAATCCTAATCAAATGACTTTCCATCCCACCTCCCATACACTTGAACGATACGCAAAGGTAAATCAGCGATCATGTGGGCAATATCTGTTGACGAATGCCTTGGAGATTTGTGCCAATAACGCTTTCGCTTCGATAGGATCAACAAAACCGAAGGAATTAAACAAGAGCATCACTACCTCAAATGCTGCTTCATACTCGATCTCCAACATATTCTGCGCTACATATTCGATAGCTATTGGAACAATCTATCCAATGATTCAAAGGAAGTCGCTATACGCTATCAATTACCTCTATATTGGGGATTTTGCTTGATGGGAATCGGCGCTCCTGTACGTGTTCTCCATCTGTCCAACCTGCTATATAATTCCTTCACCTTGTCGGGATGGGCATCAGCCACATTGGTATGTTCCCCTATATCCTTCGATAAATCGTATAATTCAATCCCATCATCCTCAAAATAATGATGCAATTTCCATGGGCCATATCGAATCACTGAGCCAGGACGTGTTCTGAATAAAGGATCTCTGCTTTGATTGTAATTCACATCATAGGCCTGCAAATAAATGGGAAAATGCCAGTATAGCGGTCGTGTGGGTAAGCTGCCTTTTCCTGTTAATAGTGGAAGCAAATTATCTCCATCGTGAATATATCGCCAATCGCCAATCTTCGCTACTTCGAGGATGGTAGGAAAAATATCCAGGTTGGTGATAGGCGTTTCGTTTTGAGTATTCGGATCAATGTGGTCGGCCCAAACAAAGAAAAAGGGAACTCTGATGCCACCTTCATAATAGCTGCCCTTACCAGCTCTGAGGGGTCGTTGTTCAGTGATGCCATATACCCCTCCATTGTCTGAAGTGAATATGAGAAAGGTATTGTCCATTAATTCTTTCTCTTTGAGGGTAGCGATCAGGAGGCCAATGTTTCGATCCAGGTTTTCCACCATCGTAGCATAATCTATATGAGACTGACCTTCCCAGGCAGCTTTCCCTTCATAATTCGATCGCAAGGAATCTATGCCTTGAATAGGAGTGTGCACTGCATAGGGAGAATAATACAGGAAGAAAGGCGATTCAGCAGCTTCCACGAAGTCAATGACCTTAGACATAATTAAATCTGTCAGATATTCGTCATTAGAGGAACCCAATGGGACATTTCGATAAGGAAAGGTATAACTCCCCGGATTTCCTGCGTGATTTCCCCCTATGTTCACATCGAATCCTCTCATCAATGGATCTTCACTTAAATGCCATTTGCCCGCATGGCAGGTAACATATCCAAAACCGGCCAATATTTCTGCGATCGTTTTGTGGTCATAAGTTAAGGTGATGGTATTTTTGATGGGGATGAGTTTGCGTTCGGAAGCTTGACCTCTTTCAGAGGAGGCTACGGTATAAATGCCATGTCTGGGCGTCCACTTTCCCGTCATCAGCGAAGCTCGGCTGGGAGCGCAATTGGCAGCAGAGGCATATCCCTGAGAAAATACCATTCCTTCCTTCGCCAAAGCATCTAAATGAGGGGTTTCATAATATTCACTCCCCATAAATCCCACATCCCTCCATCCCATGTCGTCTATATTGATCAGCACAATGTTGGGCCGATGGGTCTGGCTATGGCTCATTGGCACGAACCCCACCCCAAAAGCCAACAAACATACTAAGACGCTAAATGCTTCTTTTACTCTTGCGCCTATTCCTTTCAATCTTTCCACAGGTTCATTGGAATACACCAATCTGATAAAATGCTTCGTTCGTTCGGTTCCCCAATGGATCATAGGCGTGGCGGCAATGTTCCCTTTTTCCAATAATATCTTCGAAGCTTCCGATCCGGTCAATCCCAGGGGCGATACATCCCATAATAAGGACCAACCTCCATGGGGATTAATCAATTTATACGCACTTAATTCCTCCATCATCACATCTCTTCTTTCCTGCCACATATTCGAAGAAGTCCTAATTCCATCATCTTCAGCATGTATGGCTTTCGCTACTGCGCCCATCGCAATCCCCGTTTGGCAAACGACATTGGAGATACTCACGCTTGCCACATCTGCGATAATCTCTGCCGGACCCACGATCCATCCTACGCGCCACCCAATCATTCGATATTCCTTAGACGCGGCACCTACTGTGATTACTTTCTCGCGCATGCCGGGAAAAGAAGCAGGATGAATCACTTTTCTGCCATCAAATAAAATTCGCTCCATTGCAGCATCGTATAATAACCAGGCATCGGCCTCCAAACAGAAATCAGTGATAGCTTGCCACTCTTGTTCATTGAGAACCGCACCCGTAGGCATAGAGGGGCTCATGATCAGGGCTAATTTAATGGAAGATTTGTCAAGTAGTTGCAATTGGTCTGTATCTAATCGCCACCCATCTTCCGTTTCCAGTAAAGACACATAACGAGGAACTCCTCCTGCTAATCGCACTCTGTTGATCAGGCCCACATAGGTAGGATCTGTCATCAGTACTTCATCACCTTCTTCCAAGGTAGCCAATAACACATTCAGAATGCCCGATAATCCCCCTGCTGAAATAAGACTTTCCGTTTTCCAGTCATAAGATTGACCGGACTGTTGGGCGACCAGATGCGTGGCGGCTTTTCTCGTTACCTCCAAGCCTAAAAAGGGAAGATAACTATTCGCATCATCTTCCATGACAGCCTGTTGAGAAAATTGTAGCGCTTCTGTCGGAGGTCGGAGGTCAGTATCCAGGTTTTCCAGTCGTAATACGTCGGGATCTGAAAGGCTATCAGCTAGCGCCCCCATTTGCTCCACGCCAATAGGAGTGATATGTGTCAATCGCGAAACGGACATAGGGTCAGTTTTTTTGGGTTCTCGGGTTGAATGATGATCCTGTTTTACAGGAAATTTCGAATAATTGAATATGATAAAAAATAGGCAGAATGAAAAAAGGGAAATAGGTGTTAAAGAAAGTGAAATCTGTGCTAATCGTTGGGTGAATGAATGATTATATCGCCATTTTCCTCGTTTTCAGGGTAATAATTGTGGTATTATCTGGGCGAATTGTGTCAATGTCCCCCATGATATCCCTCCTACCTTCGCTTTCATTCAATAACAGATTAACCACGTTAACAACAGAAAAAATGAAAACGAAAAATGTATTAATCATGATGACGGTAGCCTTGTTGGGACCTTTAGCCACCTTCGCTCAATTTGGGGTGGGAGATGGATATCAGGATGGTGCTCACCAATGGTATACTTATCCTAATGGATTATATGTTACTTCCAGTAAGATTGGAATTGGGACCGATAATCCTGCACGTAAATTAGAAGTTTATCAGTCGGGAGATAATCTATTAAGAATTACTTCTATAGGAGGAAGTCAGATAGAGGATCACGATGCAGGCTTAGAATTGCTCAGAATAAATGATGGCGGTTCCTCTACCAAATGGTCGTTGGTCAATGAAGGAACCCTTAGATTAAAGGTTGGCACGACAAAGTTATTTGAATTTACCTCCACGATTTTCAGAGCGGGGCATTCGCTGGACAATCCGATTGAATTCAACATCTACGGAGGAAATATCCAAACAACGGGAAGTTCTTTAAATAAAGGTTCACTCACGATTCAATCCAAATTAGGAGGAAGCCATCATGTGGTTCGATTTGATGGGAATCAGATGGAGAGTAATCAGGATTATTACTTCCATCATTTGTCAGGCCATGATATTTCTATGGTGAATGGGGGAGGTAAAGTGAGAATTGGGACGAGTACCAATGAGGCTCGCCTGAATGTAGGTTCAGAAGATATGCAATTGAAACTGATCAATCCTGGAAATAATGGTGCTAGCTGGGGGATAGGGGTAGCTAATTCGTCCTGGTTAGCTGGTGCCGGAAAATTGATATTTACGAATACGAACAGTTCTGCTGATGCGAGCATGGTCATTACGCCTGCGGGAAATGTTGGGATTGGTGTTGTTACCCCTTCCAGTACGTTACATGTAAATGGAAAAACGAAAACGAAGGTATTACAAATTACCGGAGGAGCAGATCTGGCTGAACCTTTTGAGGTGAGAGATGAAGCAGAATTAACTCCTGGAAGTGTGGTAAGTATAGATCCTGAACATGCAGGCTCATTAATGATTGCTCATCAGGCGTATGATACTAAAGTGGCAGGCATTATCAGCGGCGCAGGAGAAGTACAGGCGGGAATGATTATGGGACAGGAAGGAACGATGGCACATGGAACACATCCTGTGGCTTTAGCCGGAAGAGTGTATGTGAAAGTAGATGCCAGCTTCGGAGAAATTCATCCTGGAGATTTATTAACGACTTCGAATATTCCGGGGCATGCCATGAAGGTGTCTGATCATGAATCAGCTAAAGGAGCGATTATTGGGAAGGCGATGACAGGCTTAGAGGAAGGGACAGGATTAGTCCTTGTCTTGGTCAGTTTACAATAATCAATGTCAAATGGTCCCATTATTAACAATTAACTCCATGAAATTGAATAAACATATAAGTTGGTTCTTGGCACTTGGGATGGCGATTCAAATGTCTTATGCTCAGCGAATGATTCCTACCTCCTTCCAATATAGATCCCTCGATTCTGTGGTGGCGGGAATGCTGGTAGAAGTGGCCGCTTTCCAACATCCTGACACTCGTTCATTGAGGCTTTACTTTGGAGACATAACATTAAACGATGGAAGTTATCTGGTACTGGAAGGAAAAGATGGAGCCGTTCAACACCTGGATTCATTGGCGCTGGTACATTGGAACCACACCTCAGCCTACTTCAATGGAAATGAGCTTCGTTTATCTGTATATCAGGCATCGGTTAAGGAAGTGGTGGTAGAAGTTCGTTCGTTGGGAATTACTTCCTCCAGATCTCGTACCGTAGCGAAAGCATCCCGGGAATCTGCTGTTTCACATGTTAAAACAGCTGCTGCCTCCAAAGAGGGAAATCCCGCTCATGAATATCCTTTTCAAGCAGCTGTAGGAAGGCTGACAGATGGGGATCAAGCCCTGATGGCTGGGTGGATCGCTCCCAACGGCGCTTTAGTAACTTCCTGGCATAGCTATATGAAGATTCTTGAAGGCTTTGATGTAATAGAGTTTAACGTTCCGCCTTCTAATGAAGATGGTACTATTGTGCATCCAGGACCAGAGGATCAATATCTGATCGATGGGTTAAATGCCATTGATTATTCTGAATGGGTGGATATTAAAAAGTATGGTAGGAGTGGAGCATTAGCGGATCACTGGGAAGAGACAAGACCGGGATATGCCATTATGGATATGTTACCCAACGGCACGGGAAATAAGCCAGGGGTAAATCAACAAGAATATTTCGCCATTGGCGTCAATCCGGATAACTCATTGATCAAAGCTCAATCTATCCAGGCAGATATTTTCAGTTATGCAACCTTACCGCTAAATTATTCTCTCCAAAGGGAAACTTACCCCTTAGTGAAGAATAACCTGAGATTTAGGGTATCGCAGCCAGATAAAGAGCGATTTATTCTTTATGACATAAGTGTAAGTAATACTCACCCATCCGACGTATTTAAGCTTGCCGCCTATTTTGAAACATACACTGGAGGTCCTGTCACCATTCATGCTTCCAGATTGGCCATAGGAGTGCATTGTCAGCTTGTGGGTGATTTTGCTCCCTCTGTTGGCTATGGGTTTAAGGACAACAATTTCGTGGATGCGCTTGACAACTTCTATACAACTGAGATGATCTATGTGGATGGGACATCAAGTCCTAATGCTCCCAACGGTCAGATTCATAGACCCTTTGTGAAGGTACAAGATGGTGCCGATCAGGCGACAGAAGGGGGAATGGTCAGCATTGCAAAAGGATATTACAATGAGTCGGTATTGATCAATAAAGAGATAACTCTGGATGCGCCTGTGGGAGAGGTAATTATCGGCATGTCGAGTAATCAGGCCGCTCAGGTTCCCGATGTACGTCAACGAACCCAAAAAGCAGAACATCAACAAATGGCATCTCTGAGCCAGCCTTTAGGGATGGCGGAAAACATAGACGTGTATCCCAATCCTTTTAAAGATCAAACTCATATTGAATTCTTGTTGGAAGAGGAAGTAACTGTAGAAATGAAGGTGTTTAACATGAACGGTCAACTCATCTACCAAACTTCGAGCGCAGCAACGAAAGGGAGGCATTCAATTGATTGGAAAGGGGTAGATGGAAATGGAGTAGAGGTGCCTGCAGGTATGTACCATATCCAACTGCACATGGGAAACAGGATCGCCAACCAAAAAATAGTTAAAAAGTAAGTGAAAATTGTAGTTTAGCAGGTGTTTAAGTGTTTTCATGAGCCGGGTAACTTCATCGTTCCCGGCCTTTTATTTTTCTTCCTGGATCATTGGCACCAATTCATAATTACTCCCTTTTTGAACCACTTCCCATCCATGAGTGAGCGCTAATGACCAACCCTCCCCTTTAACTGAGTCAGCTTGTATGCTCATTGGGACAGAAACTACCGCTTTGCTCCATTGAGGATCGATTAAAGCGCCTTTTTCTACCTGGAGTATTCCCCATTGATCCGTAATCTGTATAGTTGGATAAACGGTTCCTTCATTCTCCAGGGAGAGCGCTTTTGTGTAATCGAAAGACATGTTCATCTGCCTAAAAGGGAGAGCTAACACAGGCCCTTCAACCAATAAGTTCCTGTAGTGAGTGATGTTGTTGGCTATCTCTTGTGCACGTTGGGTTTCCTGGTCTAATATTCGGGCATAATCATAATTCTGCCGCTGAGAGAGATAGGTTGCATTGATGGAGTCCAGAGTGATGCCAAATTGTTCCATAAACAAATGGGTAAGGTCGGTGTGGGAATTTGTGAGTTTGTGCCAATGGGGATGGCTCCAAGACAACATATATCCGTACACAGGCACCATGATATAGGCAAAGCTTCTCAAATAGGAAGGCTCCAGATAGAACTGATCAATGCGCTCCCCTAAATGGGCGATGGATTCCTGCTTGTTTCTTCCACTTAACATCAGGGCCGTATATTCACATATTCCTTCATTGATTTCTAAGGCATTTTCCCCGTTTCGAGCTGCTGGTTGTTCATATCGGAGGAGTCGAAAGCTAAATGCGTGTTGAAGATGGGAATCACGATGAGAGGCATCTGTTAGGGCTTTTTTGAGGGCTTCCATCTCCAGTTTGAGGAAGATTCTGGCTTCTTTCGTTTCCAGATGTGCCGTAGATAGCTCTTGCAGGCTGTCAAATCCCAGGGCGGGTTGTGCCTGATGAAACAGCTCATGAATCATCAAATGATGTCTGTCGATGTCCTTCTCCGGCAAGGGTTCCATGATCATGCTCCATCGTTTGCCTTCCCACTCAAAAGCGGTATTAGATATGGGAATATGATCTGGAAGCGTTCCCGTATAGATGTTTCCCACCTGCTTAAAGGAAGAAAGGGCATTGTTTTCATTGGCATAAAACGTTCTGTCTTTGGGATTAACGATGATCACCGCCCCCCATAAAGAAGCTCCCCATAAAGTGCCCCCATCTTCCAACAGCAATTGTTCCACCTCTTCGAAGTATGCACTCATAAGTGCTGCCTTATCTTGCTGTTGGGATAAAGGAAAGGGGGAAGGTAGGAAGGAAAACTGGCTATAGGATAAGAGTGCGAACGTACAGGCGGATAGCGGAATGAGAATAGTATCTGTCCACTTGACAGAATCTTTCAAAAAGGAAGCAATCATATGTATAAAAGTTGGCATAGGGCTTTTAGTAACATGATGCCTACGCCCTTAAAATAGTTGTATGAATGCTGCCTTTTTAAACATAATCTGCTATGGCATTTATTGAGCTGGAGCCAATTTGCCAAATATATCCAGGCTGATAAATGCTCCATTTTTGATTTCACATTCTCTCATTCTTCCTTCGTATTCAAAGCCCAATCTTCGTAGTAATTTTCCGCTGTTCTCATTTCCCACTTCGACAAAAGCTTCTATCCGATGTATATGTAATACGTCAAAAAGGTATGATATCATCACTTGTAAGGCTTCTTTCATATAGCCTTTTCTCCAATATTCCGGCAACAACCAATAGCCTATTTCCATTTTTCTATGCTTCTGTTCGTAGGCGTAACAACCGCAAGCCCCTAAAAAGGAGTCTTCCTCATTGGCCCAAATTCCCCACCACATGCCTTTCCCTTCTTTTTCCAGGCTGGCATACCATTCCATTTGCTCTTTGGTCTCTTCTAATGTGTGATAGCTAACCCCATAATACCGAATGACTTCGGGATGGGATAGGCCTGCATAAATGTTTTTAATATCTTGCGCGGTGATTTGTTTAAGAGTTAACCGAGTAGTACTTAATTTGGTAAAGGTTGGTTTAGGTGATGACATAAATCAGAAATGGATTATATGGAAGAGATTACACAATATCATTTACACAAAGATGATTATTCGCAACTGCACTTTGAAATAAAAGAGGCTTATCCTTATTGTCAAAAAAATCACTTACACTGTTTTAAACCTCACAGACATTCCTTTTACCAACTGATCTGGTTTACTTCAGAGGGGCGCCATTTTGTGGATTATGAAACCTATTATCACCCCGCTAATTCCTTTTTTTTTATCAATAAGCGTCAGGTACACTATTTCTGTACGGAGGTGGAAAATAGAGGCTATTTATTCCATTTTGACGATCTTTTTTTGGTGAGATATGATGAGAAGGTGGAAGATAGCCTGAGGTATAGACTGTTCAATGAAGTTGGGAGGCCTTTTGTCCATCCTGAAGAGAATGACCTGATCATGTTGGGTCAACTGAAAGATATGTTGTTATCGGAACTCAAAGAGAGAAGTTATCATTATCGGTGGCAACTATATTTTTTGGTTCGGGCAGTTCTGTTGATGGTGGAGCGCTTAAAATATGCAGAACAGCCGGAGACTGTAGATATGGGCATGGATTTTACTTTAGCGATGGATTTTAAAGCCTTAATAGAGAAGCATATGAATGAGTTCCTAAGCATTGAAGAATTTAGTGGGAAACTCGGTGTGAGTAGTAAAAAACTAACCAAGGTGGTGAAGCAATATCTTAAGGATACGCCAGCCCAGATCCTCCATCAGCGAAAAATCTTAGAAGCAAAGCGATTATTGTCCAATACAACGTTGTCTATCAAAGAGGTGGCTTATGATTTGGGCTTTGATCAGCCTACTTACTTTACCAAGTATTTTAAGAAGCATACCCAAATGACTCCTACTACTTTTATGGAGCAACTTCCCTAGTTTACCTTACTTAGTCAGTGATTTGCCACTATCTTACCTTGCGATCTGCCAATTTTGCCCTATAAACATTTACAAAAAGATACAATGAATAGCGATATGGCACTTCAGGCAATTATATTAGGAGGAACGACAGGGATAGGGAAAGCTTCAGCGGAATTATTAGTTAAGGATGGGGTGGAGGTTACTGTCGTCGGTAGAACTCAAGACAAATTGGCGTCTGCTGTAGAGGAATTATCTTTGTACGGAAAGATAAAGGGAATTAGTTTGGACTTGGCAGACTTTGATCAAGTGAAGAACTTTGCTTCCGGGATGATGAAGAATTATCCTAAGTTGAGGTACCTGGTAAATTCGGCAGGTTATTTTCTTCCTACATCTTTTTTGGATCATTCGGAGGAAGATTATGACATCTACCATTATTTCAATAAAGCTTTTTTCTTTATCACACAGAAAGCGGCTGAAATCATGAAGGAAAATGGAGGTGGATCCATCGTAAATATTGGATCTATGTGGGCCAAACAAGCTATAAAAGCTACGCCTTCTTCTGCTTATTCTATGGCTAAAGCAGGCTTGCATAGCTTGACACAACACTTAGCGATGGAACTTGCAGATTTCAATATCAGAGTTAATGCCGTTTCACCCGCAGTAGTGGAAACACCTATTTACGGGGCTTTTATTGAAAAGGAAAAAATATCTGAAACGCTTGCCGGATTTAATGGATTTCATCCGATAGGCAGGATAGGAAGACCTCAAGATGTGGCGCATTCCGTACATTTCTTACTCACGGATCGAAGCGCTTGGGTAACAGGAGCTATCTTAGATGTAGACGGTGGAGTTATGGCTGGAAGAAACTAAACAGATGGTGATCCCCGAAGATTATGGTATTCGGGGAGATATATGTTACTGTATTTCAAAAGGAACCTTACAAAAGATCAGGTACACAGCTTAATCTATCCATTCAATATTCAACTTCTCTATTTTTCTGATGCGTTCTCCAGCCAACTCAAAGTTCGTGCTTCTATACGTTTCAATAAAAATGGGAATACCCGGATCGTAATAATATTCAAAGCTGTTGTAATCTTCTACCTTGAGGGAGGATTGTTTGATGGCTTTCCTGAGCTCTTTTTTTGCCAATCCTGTAGCCGTCAGATATTCTGTAATCATGCGTTTGGTATCCTTTTCATCTATCGTTCTTTCCTGGATTAATTTACTGTATCCCTGGGAAACATCTACAGAATCGAAATACATATGAGCCTCAGCTTTGATAGGATATCCTTCCATCATACTAGGTAACTCATCTATACAATGCTCATCCATATCGACATCAAATTCCTTACCGAAAGGAAAGTGGAAGTATTGCAGTTCTTTGAGCACAAACAGCTCTATGGATGCTTGAGTGTCATATGTAGAGATAATGGGTGCTAAGGCTTCGGAAAGTTGTTCTTTTTGCGCTTCATCAAATCCCCTTTCCGCAGAAAGTTGTTCTATCAGATCATCACACATATCTTTCATTTTTTGTCCCATCTCCTCCCAATTGATAATGGCTTGAAATTCCCCCATTTCATTCGTCGTATACATCACTTCTACCTTTTTGTAGGCGGATAAGGCAGTCAAGGCTGCTTCAGACATATCATAGGAAGTGATCAATGTATTATCATATGTCCACTTGATGGTATAGCTATTCTCCGTAGCATCCATTACCCGAAAGGTCGAAATAAATTGGGTGGAGTCCTGATAGCTTAAGGTGTTATTGTTCCATTTTTGGGTGATTTTCTGAATCCGAAAATCGTACGTATCCCCAATGGACCAATCCGCTATAAAAGAGATCACATCAAAGGTCGGTTGAGCAGTTGTGATTGAGCATAAGCAAGTTAATATCGCAAGGCACATAAATCTCAATGACATGAATGTTGGGTGTATGTATCATCCTTGCACAAATCATGCCTCACAACTAGCAAAATTTAAGAAATGAGAAATTTATTAAACTCCTACTATTCATGGAGGCAATATTTTTATATAAGGGTTGATTATTTAAGGAAGGGTTGTATGGGAGGTGTTTTTTTAGGGAAGAAACGATACCTTTACGCCTTGAGGATATGAGAGGAGTAGCGATAAATGATTCGGTAGAGTCTGGGGGGATTCCCAGGCCTTTATCACCGCATCATTTGGGACTCAGGATAAGGGAGGCTTTACAAATCCTCCGATCTCCTTGGTGAGTAATTGGGCAAATCGAAGCAATTCAGGTTCACTCCAGTAAGGCCCTACGATTTGTATGCCTATCGGTAGTCCTTCCTGATTGAGGCCCAGAGGAATGCTCATAGCGGGATGGCCGGAGGCATTAAAGCACACCTGAAATGGAATTACGTAACCCACATAGGAAACGGTTTGATCCTTATAGGTGATAGGCGTCCCCATCTTCGTTCTTGGAAAAGCCGGGCCAAAAGCCGCAGGACATATCAATATATCAAAATCGTCGAACAAACGCTCCCATCTTTCTGTAAGTCGTGCCTTTAATAACAGCATATTGCCAAAGTGATTTGCATTCATATGCATAGCTCTATCAAATTCTTTGACATGCCTTTTCCACCCTTTGAGCATGGTAGATTTGAATTGCCATTGAAGTACTTTTCTAATGTACCAGGGCATTCCTTGAGCGATGACATAAGGCGCCCAACCCATGTATAATCGAAGGGTTTCATCGTGGAGATCATCTTCCATCTGGAATCGTTGTAGCTGAGCGCCTGTACCTGATATTTGCTTGACTAGCTGCTGGATCGTATGGCTGACAGCAGCGGAAGCGGGAAAATCGGGCCATTGATCTGTCCATGCCAGGCGGAACTCTGAAAGAGATTGCTTCTCCGAGGTATGCCAATGAATTCTGGGAATGCTTCTATCCATAGGGTCAGGACCTTTGATCACATTCCATAGCAATTCCAGATCTTCCACATTTCTGGCAAGAGGGCCGGGTTGGGCCATATGGACGATGAACGTCTTGGGCTCCTTTGGAGCGGGCATCTCTCCATGATTGGGAACGGTTCTGTCGGTAGGCTTCAATCCGAAGACACCGGAAAAATGAGAGGGAAGTCTGATAGATCCACCAAAATCTGACCCTAATTCCAGTGGTGTCATTCCTGAAGCTACTGCTGCGGCACCTCCACCTGTACTCCCTCCTGGCGTGAATGTAGGATCATAGGGATTTTTCCCCTCAGGATAGAGGTCGCCATTGACCTGATAGTCCAATAACATTTTAGGCACATTTGTCTTACCTAACAGAATAGCTCCACTTTCTCTAATTCGGCGAATCAAAAGTCCGTCGCTAGAGGCTACGAAATCCTTGAATAAGTTGGAGTTAATCGTGCTTTTTTGACCTTTTATCCAAAATTGTTCCTTAATCGTTAATGGAACGCCATGTAGAGGACCTCTGATATTTCCTGCTTTAACTTCTTTATCTCGCTCTGCTGCAGTTGACAATGCTTCCTCCTCAAAAATCCTCACCAACGCCTGCAAGCGATGATTATGTGCCTGAATTTGATCTAAATGTTCTTTGACTATCTCTACGCTCGTAGCTTCTCCTTCTCTGATCAGTCTCGCCAACTCACCAGCAGATCGATAAATAAATGTCCCCATTTAATGCTATTTCTTAATCAAACTTATTGCCACACCGCCTCCTTCAGCTAAACTCACCTCTAACGTGGACTCTCTGTTGACCGTTGTTTTTTCTATGTCTATGCTCATAGGATGATCGTTCCAATGCGCATCTGCTCCGTCTTTATACATAGTGGCTTCAAATTCGGCATAAGGATCATCGATAAAATCAAAAGAAATGGAAATATCTCGTGCGTTTTCATCCGTAATGCTTCCAATAAACCAATCACCTGTCCCTTTTTCCTCTCTGGCAATGGTCACAAAGTCTCCTACTTCTCCATCTAACACGATGGATTGTTCCCAGTCTACGCCTACATCTCGGATAAATTGGAAAGCGGGCTGACCTTCGTAATTCTCTGGTAGATCGCACGCCATTTGAATAGGGCTGTAAATGACAACATATAAAGCTAACTGCTGGGCCAGAGTGGTATTAATCTGGTTTTGAACTTCTTTCCCATCTGGCAAGGTGGTGGTTCTATCCAATTTGATTTGGAATACGCCAGGCGTAAAGTCAATAGGTCCTGCTAACATGCGCGTAAAGGCTACAATAGGGAGGTGTTCTGGGGGATTTCCTATTTCCACCGACCAGGCATTAAATTCCTGTCCTCTTAATCCTTCTCTGGAGATCGCATTGGGCAGCGTTCTTCGAATGCCTGTCGCTTTAATCGGCTCATGCGCATTAATAGCGATATTATATGTTGCTGCTGTTTCCAATGCTTTCCGATAATGTCTGACCATCCATTGGCCGTGGTGATATTCTCCGTCCGGGATGATTTTTCCGACATACCCTGTCTTGACGGAGCGAATCCCCAATCTATCCATTAATGCATATGCCGTGTCTAATTGTTGACCATAAGTTCTGGGGGCAGCAGAAGTTTCGTGATGCATGATAATTTCTACGCCTTTGTCTTGTGCATATTGAGCCAAATACGCTAAATCGTAATCGGAATAGGGGGTTATAAAGTCGAATACTCCTTCTCTGTTGCCTGGATCTAACCAATTTTCCCATCCAGTGTTCCAGCCTTCCACCAATACACCACCTATATTGTTCTCTGCGGCAAAATCGATATATCTCTTCGTATTTGCTGTGGTGGCTCCATGTCTTCCACTGGCCATATCCCAGGTAGACTTATCCAGGTGCATTTCCCACCAGATCCCGATATATTTTTTGGGGGTAAACCAGGGGATATCTCCTAATCGGTTGGGTTCGTTGAGGTTGACGATCAGCTTGGATTCGATCAAATCACCTGCCTTTTCCCCTATTTGAATGGTTCTCCAGGGCGTAGAAAAGGGTAGCGCTCTCTTGACTTTATAGCCCGTACGTTCTGAGCCCACTAATTCGCTGGTCATCCTGAGGTTCTCCGCATCTATCTTAAGGGTCATATCTGAATAGTCTGTGAGATCAGCTTCGTGGAAACTCAAATGTACCCCTTCTGTGGAACGCATGGTTACCGGCGTATTTACCGCATTTTCGGGAATATAGGTCTGAGCTAAATTAGGATGATCTCTTTTTGAAGTGGCGTCTATGTCTGTGAAAGAAGTAGTATTGTATAAATGTTCGTAAATATCCCAATCTCCTGGAATCCACCAACAAGTATGATCTCCCGTCAACGAAAATTGGGTGTGTTCATCGGTAATTATCACACTATCTACTCCTTCTTGCGCTAACAATTCATATCTGAACCCAATTCCATCATCAAATGCCCTAAAATGGATATTCATTCTTCTCTGAGGTGATGCCTTTTCTTCCAGCTTTACAGTTAACTGTTGGTAGTGGTTAGTAACGGTCCGCTGCTCTCCCCATGGCATCGTCCAATCTTCATTTACTTCAGCGGTTTCTGTTCCTAATACTTTCATTCCTCCTTGAAGGGGAGCCTGGTCTTTAAATTCAAATCCCAAAGTAGAAGGTTTGATGATGGGGGCCTGGTTAAAGGTGACCTGATAGGCGGGAGTTTCCCCATTGGCCAACAAAAAATCAAGCTGAATATTTCCAGAAGGGGAAGAAATGGTCGTAGGCTGATTTGTCGGTTCGCAGCCTATATAACTAAGGCAAGCGATCCAGAAACAAAGGACAGATAGTTTTCTCATGGTGTTGATCAGTAGATGATTACCAAACAGAAGGTTAAATACGAATAATGGGGATGAAAAGTCAATTTTCGGCCGAGATTTTTGATCAATTATAGTATTTACCAGATTTCTGTCTTTGTTGTTTATGCTAACCTCCTGTAAAATATATTGGGATTCCCCCATTATACAGAATGGCCTTCCTTCTCTACCAAACTTACTTTTAACTCCAACAATGTCCGCTTGACACTAAAGCTGGTTTGATACACTACCTGATAATAATATTGGATGGCGGAAAACAGGATGTTCAATAGCTCTTCCTGATAAGTTCCCTGATAAAAGTAGCGCCAATCTTTGGAAAGATACTGGTGAAAGTGCTTTATCATTGGAGTGGTGAGTTCTTGTTGGTAGATAGGTTGTGCCAATAGGTCGTGGACATGCTTCTTGAAATCTGCTTCTATCTCTTTTAGACAATTGAGCTGGGAAGGGATCTGATCTATGCTCATGTCCTCATGCATAAATTGGGAGGCTGCTACGATTTTTTGATATGGGGCATGCTTTTTTTCTAGTTCGTATAACGCCTGATATCCACTGATAAGTTCTTGTTCGCGATCTTGTAAAGAAGCTAAATGATAAAACTCTTGAAAAATATGTCGATCGTGTTCCTGAATCTTGTTTTTCAGTTGAGTGAGTTCAACATTTAATTCAGTAACGAGCTGCGATGCTTGTTGGGAGGTATAATTTACATTATCATATTCAAAGGTAGTATCACTTTGTTCACGAGCTATTTGAGTGATCGTTTGTAGGTCGTTTTCCAATGACAGGAAAGTGTATACCAAGTCTACCCATTGATCTGTGAATAAGGTATTTACTGATAGAGGCTGAGCAGTTAACATAGAAGCTGCTTCTTCCAGATCGAACCATTCAGGATTTTTGTGATCATAATAGCTATTGAACCACTCGTGAAATGACTGAGATTTATATTCTTCCAGATAATCGCTTGCAAATTGTTGGTCAGAAATAATTTTAGGTGATTCGGGATAACTAACAGCAGAGAAGAGGATTTCAGTAATTTTGGCTTCATGGGCAGCTATATTAGTAAATAAGCTGGAGGCCGGGGCATTATTGAGAGGAGGGGACGGGATATCCATTTTTCGCAATCGGCTGATTCGCTCTGGAATTCCCGGATGTGAGGCCCATGGATCTTCATACACTAATTTAGATTGATTGAGCCGATTCAACTGTTCCAGGCTAACGACGGGGAGATTATGTTCTATGGGAAATTTATGTTCTTTAGCCAGGAATTGCATGATGAAGAATTGTTGAGGATAAATATTTTCCGTGGCAATAGCGGCTGAAATTTTTCCACTGTAAAAATTCAATACCGTATCATAGGATTGTTGGGCAAGATTAGCTCTAAGCAAAGAGGATATAACTGGTCCAGGGCCAGCTACTAAGGCGGCAATTTCATCAGCATGAAATTCCATTTCTCTGGAAAGCTTTAAATAATTGAGATTGACCGATTGATATATTTTCTTTAACAAGGACTGAATCCGCTTAATGATGTTTACGCCTACCCCTAAAACAGTAGCAGCATATCTATGTACTTTTCCCCACTTTTCTACGAATGCCTTAAAGGGATCATTGTCATACAGGAGATGATAGATCATATGATTAGTAAAATACACATAGCTACCTATTCGCATGCTTTTTTGGGAGAAATGCCCAAATTCATGTCCCAGGATGGCTTTGAATTCGTCTACCGACACAGAATTGATCAATCCTAGCCCAATCTGAAGGTTTTTGCGAACGGGAAAAAACATGCTCCAAAAGCTGGAATGATAAAAAACAGAGGCATTGACTTCGGAAGAGAGATAAATTTTTTTGGGAAAATCAGTGTGAACTTCATCTACAATCTGTTGAATCACATGGTATAATTCAGGTTCCTGTTCCCGATAGATTTCTATTAACTGCGCTTTTTCAGGTTCATGCCGTTTGATAATAAATGTGATCAGAAAAATCAGGACCAGCAAGCTCATACCAAATAAAGCTAATCCTATACAGATGGTGATCGCATAGGGTAGGGTAGTAATGAGGATGATACCTGCTAATCCGCACAATATAGTTAATCCAATGACTAGGGTAATGATAGTAGCATAGGTAAATATGAGGAGGCTAATGGACCATATAGCCTTTCGGGCCGCTTTTTTCAATTGATCTGAGACAGTAACCTTCATTACAGCAAAAAATACTTACAGGGAAAAAACTAATAATTCTATGAACTTTTGAATATCGGTAAATTCAATTGATAAATGCATATGTCGTGTATATTTGGTCAATTTGAGTTCATGAGTAGATAAATTGAATTAAGAACTTTAACCATTATGTTTAATGTATTAAAATGTTCGAAGATAATTTAAATATATTGAGAGAGAACTTACTTATTCTTTTACTGATTTGCAGTAAAGATCTACTTGTTTTTTCCTGTTAATTATTTCTTGAGACAAGGCTATAAGCTTCCTGCTTAAATGATGATTTTCTTATATTATTCCCAAAAATACTATATTCGAGAAATGAATGCCTGGGGAATAGGAACTAGCACTTATGAGAGTGTAAAGGGAATATTTATGAATATATTTAAACATTCGCCTATGGTTTAGGGTGATTATAGGCTGGAAAAAGCTAAAAAGGTATTTGGCATTGATGATTATTGGAAAATTTTTTTTAGGATGTACAGGAAATAAGGAGAAGCGATCGTATGTCAGATGTTTAACGATAGTAAACAGGAGCCTATCTCTAAGATATATGGATGTGGAATGACGGGACAATCTGGTCATTCCTGGAATTATACAATAAAGAGTTGCGAATGGATTATTAGCAGTACTTTAATCCTTACAAACTCTTCGAAGATCTCTCAAAAATTTTAGATATTTTCAATATGTGCTTAAGGAAGTAACCAACGACTAAAAAATTAAATCTCTTGTATGAAATTCTTTCCTTGTTGCTGGCGTATCATTCTGATCGGATATTTTATTTACTCACATGTCCTTTGTGCTCAATTTCTTCAAGTAAGCGAGAATGGAAGGTATTTAGAGAAAGAAGATGGTACTCCCTTTTTATATTTGGGGGATACAGCCTGGGAATTATTTCATCGACTCAGTATAGAGGAAGCTGAATACTATTTGGAAAACAGGGCAGAGAAAGGATTTACGGTGATTCAAGCAGTGGTATTAGCACAATTAGGAGGACTAACAGATCCCAATGCCAATGGAGATGTGCCTTTGATAGATAATGATCCGCTTCGTCCGGTAGAAGCGTATTTTAAACATGTAGATGCCGTTATAGATAAAGCAAACGAATTAGGATTGGTGATAGGTTTATTACCTACCTGGGGAAGGTATTGGACTACTACTAATTCAGGGGAACACATTTTCAATGTAGCCAATGCCAGGAGTTTTGGGACCTATGTGGGGAATCGATACAAGGATAAAGAAATTATTTGGATTCTGGGAGGTGATGAACATATCAATAATGAAGAAGAGCGTTCGATCATTTATGCGATGGCGGATGGAATTGAGGAGGGAGATCAGGGAAATCATCTGATAACGTATCATCCTCGTGGTCCTGGAAGATCTTCAGATTATCTAGAAGAGGTAGATTGGTTAGATTTTCATATGTTTCAATCTTCTCATGCGGGTCATGGGATGGATAATGGCCTATATGTAGATCATGATTATCAACTCACCCCTATTAAACCTACGTTGGATGGAGAACCGAGATATGAATTAATTCCGTCGGGCTTTTATTTTTCTGGGGCCAATAGATTGGACTTCTTTAATGATATAGACTGCAGGCAAGTGGCGTATTGGTCCATGCTGGCTGGGGCTTGTGGACATACTTACGGACATAATAGTGTATGGCAAATGTGGGATACAAGTCGAGCACCTGTATTAGGTGCCAGGATTAGCTGGAAAGAAGCTTTAGATCATCCTGGAGCCTTTCAAATGAGATATGTAAAACGCTTATTCGAATCCAGGCCATTTCATTTAATGAAACCCGATCAGGATCTCATTCTTCAAGGTTCTACCGAGATTCATCGTAAAATGAGAGCTTCTATCTCTTTAGATGCATCCTTTGCCATTATTTATTCTCCCGAAGGCCAAGCTTTCACTGTAGATCAACATAGGATTCAAGCAACAAAGCTCAAGACTATCTGGTATGATCCCAGATATGGAATTTCTCATGAAGTGCATACGGGAAATACCTTTGCTATTCAGGTGTATACTCCTCCAACGAGTGGTCGAGGAAACGATTGGATACTTATTCTGGAAGATGCGGAGCGAAACTTTCCTTTACCTTGAAAGGACGGTAAGCATATTCTCGTATATTAAAATTACTGTTTAGATAAATAACTCCTTTAATAAGGATATAATGAAGGACCATATGGTAGCTAAAGAATTAATTGACCAGCAGTACAAATATTTATTTGAACCGGAATTAATTAAAGAGATTTCGCGGGAAGGGGAATACAGAGAATTTGCCGTAGATGAAGAATTGATCGATGTAGGAATGGAAATCAAATATTTTCCACTCATTTTGTCAGGTTCTTTAAAAGTGATGACTGAACATGATGACGGAAGCGAATTACTACTGTATTACCTGGAAAAAAAAGATACTTGTGCTATGACGCTTCAATGTTGTTTAAATAAGGCAAAGAGTAAGATTAGAGTGGTGGCGGAAGAGTTAACACGTTTGGTACTTATCAGAATAGAGCGGATGGAGCAATGGATTGTTAAATATGCTTCCTGGAGAAGTTTTGTCTTTGATAGTTATAATAACAGGCTGAATGAAATGCTAGAAGTGATTGATAATCTGGCCTTTAAAAATTTAGGAGAGCGTTTGTATAAATATCTCCGAGATAAAGCATTTATCAATAACAGCTCTTCTCTTAAAATTACGCACCATCAGATAGCCCTGGAAATGAACACTTCAAGGGTAGTTATTAGCAGACTGATGAAGAAACTACAGATGGATGGAAAAATTGTCCAGGATAGGAATCAGGTAGTGATAAGCGAATTGGTTAGCACCTGAAAAGTTAGTTTTTGTCTGGCAATTACCACTACTGTAAGCTAAGAGTAACTTCTGTTACTTCATTTTTGGATGAAGAAGATGATATTGCTGACATGGAACTAATCATAGGATATTTATTAGCAATAATAATGGGCTTTACGCTAGGACTATTAGGAGGGGGAGGATCTATTCTTACGGTCCCTATTCTGGTCTATGTAGTAGGAATTGAACCTGTGTTAGGAACAGCTTACTCTTTGTTTGTGGTCGGTGCATCTGCTATGGTCGGAGCGTGGAGAAAGCATGCAGAAGGTCTTGTTGCTTGGAAAACTGGGATTGTATTCGCTATTCCTTCCTTAATTGCTGTGTTTCTTACAAGATATTATTTAGTCCCAGCTATCCCGGAAGAAATCTTTTCTTTAGGAGCATTTCAGATAACGAAGCGAATTGCCATCATGGTGTTTTTTGGATTCATCATGGTATTAGCTGCAGGCACTATGATTAAAGGGAGAAAAAAAGATAGTAAAGCAACTAAAAAATCCTTGAATGTTTCTCTTATTATGCTGGAAGGCTTAGTGGTAGGAGTGGTAACGGGGATTGTAGGAGCAGGGGGAGGATTTTTAATTGTGCCTGCATTGGTATTACTTGTAGGGCTTCCTATTAAAATGGCTGTAGGGACATCCTTAGTCATTATTGCCGTAAAAAGCTTAATAGGGTTTTTAGGAGATGTGGGGTCAGGCCAGGCAATAGATTGGGCATTTTTAGGAGTGTTCACTGCTTTTTCTATTGGAGGAATGTTCCTGGGAATATACGCTACGAGATTTATTGCCCCACAAAAATTAAAGAAAGTTTTCGGTTGGTTTATCTTAGTTATGGGAATATTCATTATTCTTAAAGAGACAGTATTATAATACTGACATACAAGCTATAGGGTAGATGTAACATTAGTAATGCTACCTATTTTCAAAAATACCTATCTTTCAAACATAAATTGTAATTCGTATGATAGTAGAACAAATTTATACTGGATGTTTGGCTCAAGGGGCTTACTATATAGAAAGTGATGGAGAAGTTGCCATTATTGATCCATTAAGAGAAGTTCAGCCATATATTGATAAGGCCAGGAAAGCGGGTGCAACGATAAAATATATCTTTGAAACGCATTTTCATGCAGATTTTGTAAGTGGGCACTTGACATTGGCTGAAAAGACTGGAGCAAAAATTATTTATGGCCCCACAGCGACCCCAAGTTTTGAGGCATATATTGCTAAGGATGGAGAGGAAATAACGTTGGGAGAAGTAACGTTTAAAGTGCTTCACACACCAGGTCATACCATGGAGAGTACTACGTATTTATTGAGGGATGAGCTGGGAAAGGACTACGCTATTTTTACAGGAGATACCCTGTTTCTAGGAGATGTAGGACGTCCGGATTTGGCACAAATTGCAGCCGATTTAACTCAGGAAAAATTAGCTGAAACCCTTTACGATAGTTTGAGAGACAAAATTATGCCTTTAGCGGATGAAGTGATCGTTTATCCGGCGCATGGAGCGGGGTCTGCCTGTGGGAAAAACATGATGAAGCAAACGGTAGATTCGCTAGGTAATCAGAAAAAGGTTAACTACGCTTTAAGAAATGATATGACGAAAGAGGAGTTTGTGAAAGAAGTAACAGATGGATTATTACCGCCTCCACAGTATTTTCCTTTGAACGTTAAACTGAATAAAGAAGGATATGCCAGCATTGATGATGTGTTGGAACAAGGATTACGCCAATTAAACCCGGAGGAATTCGAGTTAATAGCTAATGAGGCAGGAGCTATTGTACTAGACGTTCGCCATAAAGATGATTTTGTAATATCTCATATCCCTAATGCGATTTTCATCGGACTTGACGGAGATTTTGCTCCCTGGACCGGAGCGTTGATTAAGGATGTAGCACAACCCATTTTGTTAGTTGCTCCTGACGGAAGAGAAGAGGAAGCGGTA
Source organism: Bacteroidia bacterium (assembly GCA_965262565.1). Lineage (GTDB taxonomy): Bacteria > Bacteroidota > Bacteroidia > J057 > J057 > CBDHFQ01. The sequence goes on along the minus strand of CBDHFQ010000007.1, from coordinate 36,887 downwards.
ACGCGTTTAGCAAGAGTAGGATTCGACCATGTATTGGGATATTTGTCGGGAGGGATCAATGCCTGGAAAGATGCAGGAAAAGAGACTGATAATCTTCCTTCTGAATCGGCGGCATACCTGGCCGAAAGAATGGATGCAGAAACCGTAGTAGTGGATGTAAGGAAAGAGAGTGAATATAATTCTGAGCGGGTGGAAGGAGCTATGAATATTCCATTGAGTTTTATCAATGAACATATGGCAAAATTCCCTCAGGAAAAAATCTTCTTCTTGCATTGTGGAAGTGGATATAGGTCAGTCATAGCCGGTTCCATATTGAAGTCAAGAGGATATCACGAAATAATTAATGTAGAAGGAGGAATAAAGGCAATAAAAAGTACCAATATTCCTACGACAGATTTTGCTTGTGCTTCAAATTCTAAGTAATTTAACTGATCTGGAAGGCTCGCAAGTTTCTTAAAAAAGGAGAGATCAAATAAGTGATTTCTCCTTATTTTTTTTACAAAATACAGCATATGAAAGGATAATGATGAGTCCAGATAATTCCTCTTTAGTAAATAATTGTAAATAAACATTATATTGTTATTGTGAGAAAATTATTTGCAAGCATTGTGGACAAAAAAGACATCATATATTTTGCGGTAAAAAACATACCTACGATTAAGAATACATGATAAATAGGCTTTAGCCAGATAAATGAAGAGTTGATGTTCCAGTCTAAAAAATTTTCTATTATAATATAAATCCCAAATAGCGTAAAAGTTGGCGTAAACAAGCAAATGATGTTGAGGCGGATCATAGAAGCAGCTAGGTCATGAATAAATCCACTTACGGCAAAAGTAAAGATGATACTTAGAGAGTGAGGAAATATGGTTCTCAGAGGTCGATAGCAAAAATATAGTAGATAATACGAGAAAAGCGGATTCCAATTTTTCCAGAAAGTACCAAAAGTATCTGCAAAGAAAGATCTCTTTAACATATATGATATTCCAGATAAGGAGTTTGGTGATGGTCCCATCTTTTTTCGCTCATAAATTCTATAAGGAGGTCTACTCATCGATCATTTCCTAATATTATGTTAAAAGGCTTCTCTTCTAGTGTATTCATTACTGTAAATGATCTATTCTGTTATGAGATATCTACTATACTTTATATGTGCGTAACAATTGTTACAAGGTATCTTATTGAAAGTTATTAAATTATATAGTAACAAGTAACTACTATTCGAATGCAGACACATTATCAGATTTTGATCGTAGGCGGAGGAAATGCTGGTATATCAGTAGCCTCCCAACTACTACGTAAACAACCTTCGCTGGAAATTGCGATTATAGATCCGGCGGAATATCATTATTACCAACCTGCCTGGACCTTAGTCGGAGGAGGTCAGTTTGATGTTACCGAAACGCGACGCAAACAAGCTGATGTGATGCCGGATGAGATAAAGTGGATTCAGGATGCTGCTACTGGATTTGATCCTGAACAGCACCAGGTTTATACTAAAGGGAATGGGGGCATTACTTACGATTATATGGTTGTTGCTCCAGGAATCCAATTAGATTGGCACAAGGTAGAGGGGCTGGAAGCTACTTTAGGTAAAAATGGAGTTACCAGTAATTACCATTATGACATAGCACCATACACTTGGGAAACAATTCGGTCTTTTAAAGGAGGAACTGCTTTATTTACAAGTCCGGGTACTCCTGTAAAATGTGGTGGAGCGCCACAGAAGATCATGTATTTGGCATCTGATCAATTTATGCGGAAGGGGATTCTTTCACGTTGTAATGTGGAATTTTGTAATGCAGGTAAGGTGATTTTCGGGGTAAAAAAATATGCCAGGACCCTGTTGAAAGTGGTAGAAAGGTATGGGATAAAGCTAAATTTCAGACATGATTTGGTGAAAATTGATGGGAATAATAAAGAAGCCATATTTAAAGTGACGAAGGAGGATGGTAGCACGGAATTAGTACAAAAATCATTCGATATGATTCATATAACTCCTCCCCAAAGTGCTCCGGATTTCATTAAGTCTAGCCCCTTAGCTAATGAAGCAGGATGGGTTAATGTCCATAAACACTCTTTACAGCATGTAAATTATCCTAATATTTTTGGTATTGGTGATGCTACTAGTACACCTAATGCGAAGACAGGTGCTGCTATCAGAAAACAAGCTCCCGTACTGGTAGAAAATTTATTGGCACAGATTCAAAAACAACCACTACCTCAATCTTATAATGGTTATGGCTCTTGTCCTTTAGTAACGGGTGTCGGTAAATTAATACTTGCAGAATTTGACTACAATAATGTTCCAACAGAAAGTTTTCCTTTTGATCAGGCTCAGGAGCGTTTCAGCATGTATCAATTGAAGAAAAATGTCTTACCATGGATGTATTGGAACAAAATTTTAAAAGGAACTGCTTAACAGAATAGCTATGAGTGACATAACAATTAAACTGCCAGATTCGAAAAATGCCCAAGCGATAAAAGAAGCCTTAAGTAATGAACAGACGCTTGAAGCACTGGGAAAAATGTTATCCCGACTGGAAAAAATTGAAGAAAGTTTAGCGCAGCTGACAGTGGCTATTGAACAGGCTCCGGATCAGGTTAGTAGCATAGCCGATTTTGTTGATACAGCGGCATGGAAGGCCCAGGAAAGAGGGATTTATTGGGAAGAGCGCTTTTCGGGAGTGGTAAAATTACTGGAAAAGCTCACAGAGCCTAAGGTCCTTGATCAGATTCACGCTCTGGTAGCATTTAGTGAGCAGCTTCCAGAAGTGGTTGCAGACACGACTAATCTGGTGGACCAGGAAATGGGTAAATGGGTTCAAGAAGGTGCTGATCCCGAAAAGATGATCCAGGTAGGAGGGAGCATGTTGAAAATGTTCGGCCTTGCCTTACAGGATACGTATCAATCCAGTGTAGAGGTAAAGAATGGAGGGCAGGAATTAGGATTATTTGGTTTTATGAGACGCATGAATAAACCTGAAAATCGAAAAATGTTAGGCTTTTTAGCCTCTCTGTTGGAAAACATGGGTTCCAGGTTAAACCCATAAGATACATATCAAAGAATGCCTGATTATTTGCAGGTACTGTTAAAAGTACCTTTCCAAATATGTCGATTTTCGATGCAGTTATAAAAGCTGTCAAGATATTCTCTACATTCTCTTCTGGAGGTATTAGTCAGTAGGGGAAAGGAAGCGATAAGACCATACATGCTGGATTTTTTATCTAAAAAAGTTTGTATGGTTTTTTCCCATTCGCCTTCTGTCACACAGGTTCCTTGATAAAGTCTATCCCTGACGCTTTCTATTCCCAATGATTCATGGGGAACTGCATAACTGGCATTAACAAATCCAGAATAATCGAAGTCATAAGGTACCACATAGATAATTTGTTGACTATAGTTTATTTCCTTCATGACTTTTATATTATGAAAATCAGGAACGGACCAATCTGTATTACCTATCATATATTGGAACATTGCTACCAGAATCATATGTGCTCGTTGGGCATTGAACTGCGATATTTTTACCTCCTCTAGTTCGATACATTTCATTCTTTGAGCTAAATGTTTAGTTTGCTCCAAAATAATTCCATGTTTCGTGAAGGTTTTAACCTTTTCCTTTGAGTCCATATAGGTGATTTCTGCAAGTCTTGCTCTATACGAAAAGGGGGTCAAAAAGGAAAACAATTTATAGGCAAGATATTCTTTATACACATATTGTTCAAAGATAGAGGCATTTTTACAATTGGTAACTACCTTCACAGAAGTAAGGGGAAACATGGCTTTATATTCAAACGAGGTTTCCTTAAAGTTTAATTTTAATGGAGGAAGGTAACAAAGTCTTTTCCTGGATTCACCTCTGGAGGTCACTAAAATATTTTTCTCGATAGTTTTACCTTCGGCTATCTCATAAGTGATAATAGCTGGTTGGTATTCTTCTTTAAATTTGTTTTTAGTAAGATACCTGAAATCGAATAATAGGGATATTTTTAAGGGTTCGTCTTTATCAAACAAGGCTAAAGTATCTGGAATAGCAATTTGTGTGTAGGCTTGTTGAAACAATAGGAACCCTGTAAAAGCGTAAATCACAACATATTGACAAAAAAATCGGATAGTAGTCGGCATAGCAGCAAAATATTGTATATCGGTATTTCAATATACTACTCTTACTCTTTAATATCTTCAAAAAAGGATCATTCCTTTACGACTTAATTATGTATAGTTTCTTTTAGCGTTTTAATTTGGCATGAGTTGGAAGTTGACAGGAAATATTCTTAAGAAGTGTTTAAGGTAATAATTGTTACATATGTTGGTTCATTAATAGCTAACTTTGGATATATTTATCTATTCAAGAAGTATGATATTTAAAGAAGGAACAAAACTATATAGTATATTAAGAATGAAGTGTCCGAGGTGCCATGTAGGGAATCTGTTCACATATAAAAACCCTTATAATATAAGACACATAGGAGATATGCCAGCGAAGTGTCCGAATTGTGGGCAAGATTTTTCTCCGGAGCCTGGTTTTTACTTTGGAGCTGCTTACGTGAGCTACGCCTTGAATGTAGCAGTGTTCATTGGCGTATTTTTCTTTTTATATATCGGATTTAACATTACCTCTCTATGGGTGATGATGTTAGCTATTTTGGCTGTGTCCATTGTTCTTCTTCCTTTATTCTTTAGATTATCACGTGCTGCATGGATTAATTTTTTTGTCTCCTATCAACCAAACCTAAATCAAGAGTAACCTCTTTTAGTCATTATTATATTTGATTGTTAATAACATGAAATTGTTAAGTAAAGGATGGTTTTTTATGAACCATCCTTTATATATGCTTAATTTAAATCTGGTTTAATTAGTAAGTATGATTCTTTCAGTCAATTCCGTTTCTCCATCATAATACTTGACAAAATACAACCCTGAGGCGAAATGAGAGGTATTTATGCTTAGCTTATTTGTACCAGATGTAAGCTCGATAGCTCGTTCCCGAATTACTCGTCCATACATATCTGATATGGAGATAGTACCGATTGTTTCAATATTTGTTGTTAGCTCTATATGAAAGAGCGCCGAGGCTGGATTAGGATATAAGCTTAAGTTGATAGAAGAAGACAGATCATCAGATTCTTCTATATAGGACAGGTCTAGCAAAGGTTGGTTGCCACAATTCATAATTCTCGGTTCTTCTACAGGAGGATATGGTTTCTGAGAGATTAAGATGCGATCCAGTTCAGTACCAACTTCTCTATAGGCTATTTCCAGGATATTTTCCCCTTCTTTCATCCAAAATGGAACTAATTTATTCCTGAAATTGGCATCGTGAACCTGGTCCCAAATGAACATATCGCTAAGCTCAATTTCATTGAATTTATACCATTTCTCCTTATTAACCCGTACCCAGAAAGAGTTTTCATCGCCTGACCTGGCTCTTGCTTTCAGGAAGATATTATAATTCCCCATTTTTTCTGCTTCAAATGTATATTTGATACGATTTTCTATCCCCCGAGGAACGCTGTAATAAGCATTGTATCCATCTTTGATACGAACAAATTTTCCATTTCCATTGGGCATTTCGAGCAACTCCCAATTTTCTCCAATGGTACCACACTCAGCATCTAACCATATATCCGAACCAAGATCATCATAGGATAAGAGTTGACATCCTGTCTGAGGCCCTGGATCTTGTGGCATTTCTCCCATTGTAATGAATATTTTATCCAGCTTAGGATGATCTTCCCTGAAGGCTACTTCCAACATGTTAGAACCCTCTTCCAATCTGAACATCATTGGCTTATTATCATTTTTTGTATCGTGAACCTGGTCCCAGATAAATTTATCACTAAGTTCAATATTATTAAACTTAGTCCATTTCCCTCCATTAACTCTAATCCAGAAAGAATCACCACTGTTGTCAGGAGCCTGTACGTGAAGAAATATTTTATACAAGCCTGCTACATCAACCCTGAAAGGATAACTAATATGATCTGACATCATTGCTGAAGGTTGATGGTAAAAATTTCTTCCTGGCTCTATCTCAACATAGTTTCCTGACCCACCTGGCATTTCTTTTATCATCCAGTTTTCACCTATATTTCCACATTCAGCTTCTAACCAAATATCAGATCCTGTCAAAGCTTGAAAAGCGGGCTGGCATTCAGTTTCCTCTCCCATTCCTTTAGGCATTGAGTCCTTCTGGGCTATATATAATTTATCTAATTCTGCATCATCTTCTCTATAGACCACATCTAATACATTTTCTCCTTCATTGAACCGGACTTTTACGGGCATATTATGGTTATCAGAATCGTGAACCTGATCCCAAACAAAGGTATCACTCCAGTTGAATCGATTAAATTTAATCCACTCTCCCTCATTTGCTCTAACCCAATAAGAATCTCCACCTGGTCTGGCACTTCCACGGAAATAAATATTATACATACCTTCTTCTGATAACTCAAAGCTGTATCTCGCTTTAGCTTCATCATCTTCTGGTACATTATTTTTAGAAGTCAACCCCTTTTTTGATCGGATAATGCTATTAGAAGCTCCAGGCATGGTTACCACCTCCCAATTTTCTCCGAGACTTCCACACTCAGCCTCTAACCAAACAGCTGTAATTATTTCAGGGATGTTAAATCCTTCTGGCATTTCTTCTTCAAAAATAACCTTAACATCTAATGCTGATAAGGCCTTGTCATAAATTCTTACTTCATCAAGCGTTCCTTCGAAAAAATTAGGTGGAACGGGCGGGAAAGAAGGGACTAGAGACTCGGGGCTAACTCCTGCAGTGCCGAGAAGAATTTTACCTGAACCAAAACCATTTCCTCTGTCTACTGTATTATCTAATCTTCCATCAATATATATAGAAGCTGTTCCCCTATCGAAAACGGCTACTACGAAATGCCATTCTCCATCATCGATCTTTTTCTTACTACTTAAGGTTAGGGGACCCTGGTCAGTTCTCACATTCCAGCCTAAATATCCCTCTTCAGCAGCAGGACCATTAATTTCTAAACCATAGTATTCCTTTCTGTCAAAGGAAATGATTCCCTGATCTTTTCCTGAACTTGTTTTCATCCAAAGGGCTAAACTTACTTCAGGTATATTTTTTTTCGCGTATATCAGATTTTGAATGAATACAAAATCATTTAATCCATCAAAATTAAGTGCTCCATTTTTTACCCCTTCTGGATTCCAACCAAAAGGAATAAACCCATTTAATAAACCGTCATTTATTCCGATGTGATCATTGGCAATAATTCCCACTGTTTCATCCAAGTTCCAAAATGCTATAGGGGTTTTAGGAGTATAAGTAGTGGTGAATTCAGTTGATTCATTAAACGCTGATGCTGCACCAAATTCGCACACGGCCCCTACCTGCCATTCATAAGTCGTTCCAGGGGATAATCCATTTAAAACAATAGTGTTATTAGTTGTTTTTCCTTCTGCCCAGCCAGTAGTTCCCTTTGCTCTATATCTAAAAATATACTGAATAGCGGGTCCTAACTCATTACTAACAATTGACCAGCTTATTTGTGCACTATTATCCTGGATATTCGATGTATTAGTTCCTTCAGTAATCTTTTTACAAGGAGGCGGGGCCTTTGTCATGAAGATGCTTGAAAAGCTATAAGTTGACTCGGAATTTTTCCCACACATGGCTTTTACCTGCCATTCATACATGGTAGCCGGTGAGAGGCCTTTCAATAAAAAGGAGGTAGTTAAGCTGGTTCCAATATTCCATGTAGTTGAACCTAACTCTCTGTACCTAAATTCGTAAAGTTCTGGATAATTTTCGCCTCGCCAATTAATTGTAGCTGCTGTAAGCCCAATGCCTGAGGTTTTGTTAAAATATGGTTCAAGACAAATAGCCTCATATTTTGGCTGAGGATTAGTTTTAAAGGATTGTAATTCGCTGAAAAAGGATGGAATTCCATCTTTACATATCGTTCTGACTTGCCATTCATAAGAAGTGTTAGAAGAAAGGTAATAAATGGCTTGATTAGTGTTCAAGGTGGTTCCATATGTCCACATGTCGCTTCCTGCCGGGCGGAATCTATATTCGTACTTCAATCTACTTTCTGCACTTTCCCATAATAATTGTACTCTATTATTTTGGATAGCAGTAGAAGAAGGTTTTTCTGGAGTTTTACAATTACAGTTGGTGTTGGTGTTGATTGTTTCTGTAGATGCATCAAACTCATAAAGGATACCATCTTCTCCAACTTCCTTCCAGTAAATGGTAATGCTTTGTTGGTCCGCCACCTCAATGTAAATTTCTCCATAAGCTGGTGCTACCTCAGGCCCATTAATTTCCCTGGAATCAGAAGATTGCCAGGTAAAAGGAATATTTACTAATGTCGAATTAGATATTTTTAATAAGTATTTTATCCTGGAATTACTTCCATCCTCCTTCTCGTCTTCATCGCTTTCCTTCTCGTCTTCATCGCTTTCCTCCTCGTCTTCATCGCTTTCCTCCTCGTCTTCCAGGGATTGACAAATGGTAGTAAGTGTTAGTGAGCCTTGAGCACTAACATTAATTAGACTGAAACTAAGAATTAATAATAAAAGCCATTGCTTGATGTAAGGGAAATGTAGACATGTAGCCAATGTTTTCATAAGACTTATTTATCGATTTGAAGCAACACTAAATATTAAACGGATAAAGTAAATTTATATGATATAAAATTATTTTTTATAAAATTATTTCAAGTAATAATAAAAATATTTTGACTGGGAAACTTTATGGGTTCCCTAATTGTAATATTTGGCGTTTGAATGGTATGAATGCTTCTAGCGTAAAAAGAAAAGGGGAGAATTTATCATTTATAGACTTACGATTGAATAAAGACTAACACTGTTATTGATAAATAAGTTATACGAACTGGAATAATAAAAGTAATAAGTCTAAAAAATGATTAATTGTTTCTTTTTATCTAATTCAAAGAAAAACTCAGCTATCACATACTGATAGTAGTGATAACTGAGGAATTGTGGAGCAACCTAAATAATGGTAGTAACAGACTTAATGAGAAATTATGACTCGGTCAATACGTTCTGTTTGATAATTGTCATATCTAATGAGATACATGCCATTAGCAAAATTGTCTGTATTGATTTGTATATTGTTTGGTCCAGTTTTAACCTCGATAATTTTGGTACTTACTATCTGACCATAAACATTTAAGATAGATAAGGTAGCTAATTCTTCTCGCGGAGATTCAATGTTAACATTTAATTCATGCGAAGCAGGGTTAGGAAATAAGTTAATGCTTAGGTCGGAAGAAAATTCATCTTCAATTGGATTGGAAATTTCATCCATCATTTTTGCATTAGTATTGCAAGATAGAATCGGACCAGCCATAGATGGCATGGCATTGCTCATGGAAATAAATATTTTATCTAATTTTGTCCCATCTTCTCTATAAGCAATGTCAATAACATTCATTCCCTTTTCAAATCTAAACATAACAGGCATTTTCTGATTATTCGAATCGTGAACCTGATCCCATATAAAAGAGGCACTGGTTTGGATTTCATTGAACTTTATCCATTTTCCTTCATTCACTTTTATCCAGAATGAGTTATCATCTCTAGTATTGGCAGATACTCTCAAAAACATATTATACATTCCCGCTTCATTCATCATCACTGAATAACTGATTCTGTCAGCCAGTTTAGTTGAGGGAGAACTGTAACTATTGAATCCATTCTGTATTTGTATAAATCTACCTGAACCACCAGGCATCATATTCATCATCCAGTTGGTTCCTACCATACCACATTCTGCTTCTAAAAATACCCCTCCATTGGACATCATGCTGGGGCTGGGAGGCATCTGATCACAAGACTCAACCATCCCAGGACCTTCTGGGGCCTCATTGTCCATAGTGAAATACGCTTTATCCAATCTGGTATCATCTTCTCTATAGGCTACATCCAGGACATTTCTACCCATCTCCAACCTAAAGCTTACGGGCATTTTATTATTATCAGAATCGTGTACTTGATACCAACTAAATGTATTATTAGGTACAGTATGATTAAATTCGATCCAATTGCCTTCATTGACTCTCACCCAAAAGGAATTGCTTGACCTATCAGGAGCAAACATTCTGAAAAATAAGTTATACATACCTGCTTTATCGGCCATGAAATTATATCGAACACGATCAGCAGGTTTTGTCGGGACCATTTCTTTAGAAATAAATCCGTCTTTGATCTGTAAAAACTTCCCTGATCCACTAGGCATATTCATAATGTTCCAGTTGAGTCCAACCATTCCACATTCCATTTCCAGAAAAAAGCCATCTTTCATGGTTACTGTAGTTGATGGTTTTTCCATCTCATACATCTCTTGAATTCTTTCCGCAGAGAGAGCAGTATCGTATATTCTTACTTCGTCCATATTTCCTTGAAAAGAATATTTGGGCCCTCTTTTTCCATCCATCATGTTAGCTTCCGAGCCTGTCCCCAAAAAGCCAAAGCGCTTCACGCCACTACCCATAAAACTTCCTTTTTTCATGGAAACATCAAGCATTCCGTCCACATAAATAGAGGCTACTCCTCTGTTAAAAGTTGTTACTACAAAATGCCATTTATTATCATCAATTCGCTTATTGCCACCCATATCCAGAATTCCCATATCAGTTCGTATGTCCCAGCCAATTCTTCCTTCTTCTGCACCTGGACCATCTATTTCCAGCCTGAAATACTCACTTCTGTCAAATGATACTAAAATTTGATTACTTGACTTACTTGTTTTTATCCAGAGTGCTATGCTTGTTTCCTCAATATCGGTCTTTTGATAGTTTAGTTTAGAAATGGCTATATAATCATCAACACCATCAAACTGAAGAGAATTTCCGCTTACCCCATCCATCATCCATGGCATCATCATGAAATTCCTTAACATTCCATCATTATCATTTCGCTTATCTTCCGCCACAGTACCTGAAGTTTCATTTAGTGGATAATTTAATATCATTCCCATAGGCATCATCGGCATGGTTCTGAAAGTTATGGAAGGACTAAAAGCTGAGGTCATATTATTAGCACAGACCGATCTTACCTGCCATTCGTACATCGTATCCATCATTAAATCGGCTAAGCGCATCATTGTATTCGTCGTATTTCCCATCATCCAGCTAGTCATACCCACTTTTCTATACCTGAATTCGTAACTCTTAGCATTCATCCTTGCGTCCCAACTAATCATGGCCGAATTCATGGTCATATTTGTCGTCATCCTATTCATGGGCATCATGCACTCCATTCCAGACATCGTCCTGAAGGTCATAGAAGGGCTGTATTCAGACTTCATTCCATTATCACAGGCTGTTCTGACTTGCCATTCGTACATCGTATCCATCATTAAATCGGCTAAGCGCATCATTGTATTCGTCGTATTTCCCATCATCCAGCTAGTCATACCCACTTTTCTATACCTGAATTCGTAACTCTTAGCATTCATCCTTGCGTCCCAACTAATCATGGCCGAATTCATGGTCATATTTGTCGTCATCCTATTCATGGGCATCATGCACTCCATTCCAGGCATCGTCCTGAAGGTCATAGAAGGGCTGTATTCAGACTTCATTCCATTATCACAGGCTGTTCTGACTTGCCATTCGTACATCGTATCCATCATTAAATCGGCTAAGCGCATCATTGTATTCGTCGTATTTCCCATCATCCAGCTAGTCATACCCACTTTTCTATACCTGAATTCGTAACTCTTAGCATTCATCCTTTCGTCCCAACTAATCATGGCCGAATTCATGGTCATATTTGTCGTCATCCTATTCATGGGCATCATGCACTCCATTCCAGACATCGTCCTGAAGGTCATAGAAGGGCTGTATTCAGACTTCATTCCATTATCACAGGCTGTTCTGACTTGCCATTCGTACATCGTATCCATCATTAAATCGGCTAAGCGCATCATTGTATTCGTCGTATTTCCCATCATCCAGCTAGTCATACCCACTTTTCTATACCTGAATTCATAGTTGATTGCATTCAGCCGCTCATCCCAATTAATCATGGCCGAATTCTTGGTCATATTTGTCGTCGTCCTATTCATAGGCATCATGCAGCTGGTCTGGCCGTAGATGTGAGGAAGGAAAGAGAAAGATATGGACATGATAAACCATACCTTAAACAAAAGTTCGTACCTTAACTTTAGCGTAAGACTCGTTCTCATACTGAATTGATATGTGATTAGTATAAATCGTGATATAAAGCAATTAATAAATTTTGCAACCGAAATAAATTTCTTATGTAAAAATAATTTTAAATTGAATTATTGTTGAGAAATATTCATCATCGGTCAAAATTAGACCTTCAATGGTGGGATTAGGGAAGAATATATTTCCTAAATAATATACGACAGAGTTTAAGATAAATTGTTGGACTATTTGTTTTGTAAATGATTTATATTGAATAAGTCATCTAAGAAGGTAGTTCTATGCTGATTTGTGCCTGGTAAATGAAATAGAGATATATGTAACATGTTCCTGATATTGATTCATTTCCCAATAACAATATGGTTTGGGACTCAGTAGAAAGAAGATGGACGATCATGGGAGAAACAGCGCACAAATTGTATCTTACGGGTATTTTTTACATCACTCAGATAGCATTATTAATCGCAGGCATACCATGATTCACCAATATGATGTTTTCTCAGAAAGAGTTATTTGGCGACTGATTCAGGAAGATTTACCAGAAATAAAAAGTGAAATCACTCAGTTATCGAATTAATCTGGCCCATGCTTAATGAGAACTACTTCTTAGCATCTAACTTTTACAAGAGCCAGGGATCATTTACTTATTACCAGTGGTGAGAATGCTTCAGAATTCTTAGACGATTTATTAAAGGGTAATTATTAATAAATCACCTCACCTTTGTTGGCCTTTTCGCATGTCCTTCACTAGTAGATAAAAGTTATCAAACATAGAAGTCTCATGAAACCTGTGTCAAAAACGGCCTACTATTGTTGTGGAGTGAGGATGCAAGATGCTGAATCCGATAATCCCCTGGTGAGTGACCCATATGCAAGAAGATTGATGGGGGATGAAGGCTTAGCCTATTGGGAACATTTTAAACAGTTTAAAAAGCCTAATGGAGGAAATACTGCCAGATGTTTTTTAATTGATCAATGGGTAAAAGAACTGATCCATCGAGACCCCAGAACGCATATTTTTCTCATAGGGGCGGGATTAGATAGCAGAGCCTACCGATTAAAAGGAGGACACTGGATAGAAGTAGATGAGCATGCCATGATGGAGTATAAAAACAAACAACTTCCCCTCCTGGAATGTCCTAATCCTCTCCATCGAATATCTATCAATTTTCAGACAGAAAGCTTACCAGACGTACTTTATCACTATACAAATACTTACCCCACAGTCATTATCATCGAAGGAGTGATTATGTATCTTACGGATGAACAAATTTCCAGCACGATCAAGCAGCTTCAGAACCTTTTTCCACATCACCTTCTTTTATGTGATCTGATGAAGAAGCAGTTTTTTGATGTATTTTCAAGAAAAATTCACAAACAACTCGTCGCTACAGGTACTTCGTTCAAGGATCTGAATAATCATCCCAATCAAATGTTTCTTCAACATGGATACCTACAAAGAGATATTATTTCTATTGCTAAATCATCCGTAAATCTCGGTAAAGTGAATCTGCCTCCTTTCCTGGTAAATCATGTATTAAAGAATTTTATGATGGGATATTCTGTCTACAAATTCGAGTTCTCGGCACAAAGTGAAACGGTAGCTCAAATGTGTTAAGCATTAGATCTTGATACCTCCCAAGCATACATTTCACAGGATACAACAGGATATAATTTTAGCGATAAGGTAGACTTTTATCAAATCAGATATTACTACTTGTTCAATGCTAACAATTTCACCATTTTGAAAAGAAGAACATTTATCCGAGTAGCTGGGGTAGGAATTCCTTCACTAACCATTGTTCCAAGACATGTATTAGGAGGTCCAGGGTATGTAGCACCCAGCGATCAACTTAATATAGCTGCCATAGGAGTAGGAGGAAAGGGAATGTACAATATTGATCATGCCTTTAATAAAGGATCGGACAATATCGTAGCGCTGTGTGATGTTGACGATAGAATGGCAAAAGATGCACGTAAGAAATGGAAAAAGGCTCCCTATTATAAAGACTTTCGGATCATGCTGGATAAGGAAGGGGATACCATAGATGCTGTCATAGTGAGTAGTCCGGATCATATGCATGCAGTACATGCCCTCGAAGCAATAAAGCGAGGAAAGCATGTTTATTGTGAAAAGCCACTGACGCACGATATTTCAGAAGCCAGATTACTTACCCAGGCGGCAGAGAAATATCAGGTGGTGACTCAGATGGGAAATCAAGGAAGTAGTGGAGATGATACCCGATATGTAGAATCCTGGATTCAATCGGGATTAATTGGAGAGGTACATAAAGTGCACGTTTGGACGAATAGGCCTGTATGGCCACAGGGGATTCCTATACCTGAGGGAAAGTTTAATGTTCCCAAGGAAGTAGATTGGGACTTATGGTTAGGAACAGCCCCCAAAAGAGCATTTAATCCCATTTATATCCCTGCAAACTGGCGTGGATGGGTGGATTTTGGTACAGGAGCTTTAGGAGATATGGGATGTCATTTTATGGATGTTCCCTACAGAGCCCTAAAATTGCGTTATCCCGAATCCGTCTACTGTAGTGCAGCAGCAGTGTGGAAAGGCTTTTTCGATTTGGCCAATTACACAAATAGCTATCCCTCAGCATCTAAAATTCATATCCAGTTTCCAGCCAGAGAAGGAATGCCACCTGTAGAACTTGTCTGGTATGATGGAGGAATTTTACCTGAGCGGCCCGATGAATTAAAAGCAGAGGAAGAAATGGGAGAGTGGGATGGAGGGATCCTCTTTGAAGGAGATAAAGGAAAACTCATGGCAGGATTATTTGGTCGTAATCCCACCCTCCTGCCAACGGGAAATATGAAGGATATTCCATTACCTGAGCCTTCTACCCCTTTAGTAGAAGGAGGATCGGAGGCACATCAACAGCAATGGGTAAAAGCTTGTAAAGAAGGATTTGGGGCTTATACCAGTTCACCTTTTTCTGAAGCAGGTCCATTGACAGAAACCGTTTTAATGGGGAATTTGGCAGTGAATGTATACAATTACCAGGAAAAATCACCCAATGGAGGCAGAGCAAATTATCCTGGAAGGAAAAAACTGTTGTGGGATGGAGAACAAATGAAAATGACAAATTTTGAATTGGCAAATCAGTTCATAAAGAGGAAGTATAGAGGGAACTGGGATTTTGTACTTTAATATTTGGAGTTAGCCAATGAGTAGTACCACATAATTAATTCATCATATGAAATTATTAATATCATTAGCGTTCGTTTGGGGGCTTTTGTTCCAATGGGGCAATTGCCAAGACTGGAACCCCATTTTTAATGGAGAGGACATGCAAGGCTGGGAACATGTAGGCGACGGTTCCTTTGTGATTGAAGACAGTCTGCTAAAAACCCAGGGAGGCATGGGATTATTATACTATAAGGAAGAGCCATTAGAGAATGCAGTAGTTCGAGTAGTATATAAAAATCCCGAAGGTAAAAATGCGGGTGTTTTCATCAGAATTCCTGAAGCTCCGACAGAACCCTGGATGCCGGTCAATAAAGGGTATGAGGTTCAGATAGATGATAGAGGAGATGACTATCATGTCACAGGAGTACTGTATTCCTTAACCAAGGCAAAAGCAACACCAGGAAAACCAGGAGAATGGAATACCATGGAAATTACGCTAGATGGTGCTCGTACTATGGTAACCGTTAATGGAGAATTAGTTACAGATTATAAAGAGGGGGATCCTGTCCCAGAGAAGGCACAAGATTATGAACCTGACAGAGGAGAGAGACCCATTAAGGGATATATCGGCTTACAAAATCACGGAGATGAAGATATTGTATATTTTAAAGAAGTAAGTATTCGCCCATTAAAATAAAAATCAGAGCAATAGTGAATTAGCTATTGCTCTGGTCTATTTACTGATAAATTATTGTAGATAATTCTTGCTTATCGGAAACTGACATCTACATGGCTGGTAGCATACATCTGAACGGGAATACCGCCACCATTAATTTGGCCATCTACTCTATCCTTACTTACATGACCAGAGAAATTACTGGGAAGATTCACGCTTACTCGTTGGGCATCCAGGTCCAAATCTAACCCTAAGCCACTTGGTAGAGTAGCATCTATTCCGCCTCCACTAGTCTTTAGGTATAAGTTTTTACTTAAGCCATCTATATTGACCTTAATTCTACCCCCACTCGTCACCGCTCTTAATGACTCTGTAGTACCTTTGACGCTAATACCGCCCCCGCTAGTGGAAACGTCTACTTCTCCCTTGATATTTTGGACACTAATCCCTCCACCAGAGGTATGAGCATCGATGACCCCTTGAGAATCTTCGATAGAAATTCCTCCTCCACTTGTGTTGAGATCGATGTTACCATCCATTTCCTGAGACGTTAATTCCGCCTCCAGAAGTTCTCGCCTCTGTATCTCCAGTTACTCCCTTGCAAATTTATACCGCCACCGCTTGTGTTGATATCGTGAGTACCATCTACATCAGATACTGAAATACCGCCTCCACTGGTCTTTCAGATTCGTGGACATATTGTGAGGTACTTCCACCTCGAATGCGATGTTAATTCTGTTCCATTCTCTGGATCTACTTATTTTCTTGGCGTGAGCTTTTACCGTATTTCCTGATTTGCTTATGTCAAGATCGTATCCATCATAAATTTCTTCTATAATAGGATCATCGGAAGCTAGTAATTTGCCTTGTTTTTTGATAAAAGCTTTAACCACCACTTCATTTCCATTGGTACCTATTACTTTAATCTTCCCGCCCGAAGTGGATACGTCAAGATTGCCAGATCCACCTATGGTAAAGGTTTTGGTGATGGTGGGTGGATCATTTGTTAAAGTGAAACTGCTCTGGAAAAATAGGGTAAATATCAGAGCAAATAGTGATACTATAATAGCTTGTGATTTTTTCATCGTTATACATATAGTTAGCCGGGCAAAAGTATATTACAGGAGATGATTATTCTCTCTTATTAAAAAGAGGTAACATATTCTACAAAGTTGGAATTTTATAAAAAAAATTTCAACTCCTGGATAAGCTATTACTTTCAGTGAAAAACAGCTCAATCATGAGCGCTAACAAATAGAAAAAAAAATAAAATATTCGTCCACTATTCAGCGGCCTTATTCTTTCTGAATTTTTAACAACAATTTTCTTTTCGCTACAGGGATAAGCGCCGAATCTACCGGCAAATCGTGCATCGATAGAAATAAAAATGTGGCGGGATTAGGTAACTTCGAATGAGATTTTATCAGTTGCAATTTCATCACTTCATACGTATTAGCAATGCTATGCTGAAACGAGTCTACCTGCTTTAGGCTAATACCGTGATAATTAGCCTCCGTATTTTCAAAAAATACGATTTTATACTCAAAAGCATTTACCGTTTTGTGTTGACTAACTTGAATCAGTACATACCCCTCATGCTTATATAAAGGAGTAATGCCTATAGGTTCAATGACCAGGCTTTCATTAATATACTCATAAATGTTTTTACCTTCTTTTAAACGCGATTGAATGACGGGGAGGGAGTATTCAACGATTTGTTCTATTTCCTTAAGTTGAATATCATCTTCCACTTCTTTAGAATAAGCCAGCGTTAGTTTTTTGAATTCTTCTTCCGATAATTTTACTGGAAACTTATCAAACAGTTTACGCTTACTCTCTTGGAAAAAGTGTAGATTTTTATAGTGAAATATTAAATCTGAAAAGGAAGGATATAATCTCATTTCTGCAAATTCCCTACTTACATGTTGAAGATAAGCAAGTAACACGTATTTCTTATATTCGAAGTCCAACATGCCTTCAATGAACCAATCAGAACTTAATTTCATGCCTATTCTGCTTTAATTTACCTGGAACAATAAACATATGTTAAATTTAATATACGAAAATTGTCCAAAAGTCTAAATGAAATGGCATGATATCGTAAGACAATAAGAGGAATACTGCCTCTTTTCATTTTGGGTGAAGTAATATTTTAACATCAATTTTTTCATGGTTCCAGGTAAGAAAGCAAATCCTGGACAGTATGGATTAACCGTTGGTTGTCAAATGGTTTTGTTAGGTAGACATCTCCACCTGAGCCATATCCCTCTAATTTGTCTTGATCTGTACCTTTAGCAGTCAAGAAAATAATGGGTATATGTGCATACTTTTCTTCTTCTCTGATTTTCAATGCTAGCTCAAATCCGTTTAGTTCTGGCATCATTACATCCAGGATAATCAGATTAGGTTGGATGTGAGGGAGTTTTTCTAATGCTTCACGTCCATTTATAGCGCATTCAGTATTATATCCTTGCTGTTGCATTAAGAACTCTATTGCAGTGGATATGTGTGGTTCATCATCTACAATTAAAATTTGCGTTTGATTCGATTTATCCATGATGTTGCAAGTATTTGCTTTATATAGTTAATTATCGATTATTTTAGGAAGAGAAACGATGAAATTTGCTCCTTCCCCTTCTTTACTATCAAGCTCAATCTTTCCTTGATGCATGATGATGATCCTCCAACTAATACTTAATCCCAATCCACTTCCCTGTCTAATCCGAGGTTTTCCATTATCAAATTGAGTGAACTTATCAAATATATACGGTTGCTGTTCGAGCGGAATTCCCTGACCATTGTCTTTAATGCTGATCATGTGGTAAAGAGCGTTTTGGGTCAACGAAACAGTGATTTCTCCATGTTCAGAATGGCAAAACTTTATGGCATTGGAAAGAAGATTCACAATCACCTGAGTTAATCTATCTTTATCCCCTTGCACAAAAATAGGATCATCTGATATTTTTCTAATAAGCTTTATATTATTTGTCTCACATATAGGCTGAAATCTATCTAGGATTTGATGTAAAAACGATGGGACAGCCATGTGGACAAATTGAATATCTACATGCCCGGACTCCATTTTCTCGAGGTCGAGAATCCTGTTGATTAATCTTGAAATTCGTTTACTTTCCTGAATAATGATACTGAGAAATTCCTGCTGTTTTTCTGAGTTAAGCTGACCATTTTGTTCGTTAATGATTGCAGCCAGAGACTGTATGGAAGTAATAGGTGTCCTTAGTTCGTGGGTAATAGTAGCTATAAAATCATTTTTTAATTGATCCATTTCCTGCAGCCGTTGATTAGCTGCTTTCAATTCTTCTGTAGCCATCACCAGGGCATTTGATTTTTCTTCCAGCTCCTGACTGTACTTAATGATTTGTTGAGCCTCATCCATTACATCCATTACCTCAATAATACTTACAGGTGATTCCTGAACCACTGAGGTGATGAGTAATCTGGCTGAGGCAGCGCCTATAGCACCAGCCAGCCATTTTTCAGTTAGATTAATCAATTCCCCATCTGCCTCAATTTTCTTTTGGAGATTGATGCCTCGTTGTATAGCGTACTCTTCCAGTAAATTTTGAGCTCTTGCTTTACCTATAAATCGCTCTAACAGCATTTTCAAATCCTTAACATATGCATTTCCTCTCCACGTTTGGAAATTTCCATCAGCTTGAACGTATTTGTTAATGTTGACAAAAAGATCTGCTTGATGATATTCAAGCATGGAAGCCCTTGTAAAGACGGATACCCCAAAATAGGTAGCAGAATTCAACAGCAAGCTCCAAAAAGCAGAGTGGGAAACATGGTCCAGGCCTTCCAAGCCGAAAAGAGCGTAAGGTCTCAGGAGAGAAATGTCCCAGGGGCCATCTTTAATAAAATCGGAATTAAACCAATCTGTATTAGCCAATGCGGGAATGGGTAAGGTATAGGCCCAAACGATAAAGCCGATAAGTAGACCGAAAGCTGCTCCCCAGATGTTTCCTTCTCTCCAGAAAATGCCTCCGATAAAAGAAGGAGCAAATTGTGCTACGGCTACAAAGGAAAATAGGCCTGTGGTAACCAGGGAATTATTTTTACCTATGGATGCATAGTACACATAAGATAAAAACATAATAAGGATAATAATCAAACGTCTGATGTGAATCAACTTATTAAATACATCGTTCTCTTTCAGTTCTTCTACCTTAGCTGTTTGAAGAAGGATGGGAATAATAATGTTGTTTCCTGCCATGATGGATAAAGATATGGTCGCAACAATAACCATACTTGTGGCTGCAGATAATCCTCCACAAAAGACAAGTAATGCCAGCCAATGATGTCCCGTAGCCATAGGAATGGCTAACACATAGGTATCGGCATCTACTGATTGGCCTTGAAAGAACAGTAATCCACCAAAAGTGATAGGCAAGACAAAAATATTGATCAGAAAAAGGTATAAAGGAAACATCCACGTTGCTTTATCGACATGATTCACCTGATTGTTTTCCACGACAGCAACATGAAATTGTCTCGGAAGAAGAAATATAGCCAGCATAGAAACAATCAACAACCAGGTCCATCGCCAGAACTGGGAGATATTTTGTTCCAGGTGAAATAAATGTTGCCACGCTGGATTTTGACTTGCTTTTTGAAAGATGATAGCTGGATTTTCAAATAAATAGAAAGAGACAAATACTCCTACTGAAATAAAGGCGACAAGTTTAATCAAAGATTCCAATGCTATTACACCTACTAATCCCCTGTGTTTTTGTTGGACTTCCAGATGTCTTGTTCCAAATAGAATGGAAAAAATGGCCAGTAGTATGGCTATATAAAAAGAGGTATCCTGATAGAAATGGTTACTGGTAGAGGTAGGATACAGATACAATGATTGTTTTACCAATACCTCAAAACTTTGAGAAATAGCCTTTAGTTGAAGAGAAATATAGGGAATGATACCGATAATGGCGATAGTAGCAGCAATACCTCCCAATAAGGTATTCTTTCCATATCTGGAAGAGATGAAGTCAGCTATAGAATTAATCCGTTGGGTTCTGCTGATGAGAATGACTTTTTTGAGAATAAAATACCATAAAGGTGCACTCAAGGTAGGTCCTAAATATATCGTTAAAAATTCCACTCCTGAAGAAGAAGCCCTGCCTACACTTCCGTAAAACGTCCAGGCGGTACAAAATACAGCCATAGACAAAGCGTATATCACCGGATTGTTAGTAATGTTAACCCCTCTATCAGCTAATTTTTCAGTGAAGTAGGCTACTCCAAAGAGCATAAAAAGATAACCAAAAGCGGTACATATGACTATCCATTCGCTCATCAGGACTTCTTATTGTTTCTCGTTAATAAGAATAGACAAAAGATCATTAAGCCCCATAAAAGGAATAGAGCAAAATATAGGAAAGGTATTCCCCAAATAATAGTATACTTATCGTAAAGTGTAAATATGGGATAGTTAAGTAATACAAAGAAAAAAATAAATAAAGCTAGTAGCTTCAGTCCTTTTCGCCTACTTACCATATTGATGCCTGAGTCAAATAACATCAAACTAATCATTTCATCTTTATTCCGCAAATACCCCATTTTATGGATAAATATTAATTTGCCTCTGTATGCTCAAACCGAAACCAGCCTGGATTAAGAATTCTGGATTGAATAAGGGCCCAAAGGAACAGTAATGATATTCCTCCTGTGATTAAAGACACCCAGTAATATCCCCCTAAGTCTGACTCAAACATGATTCGCACAAAAAGAGTGATTAGCAAAAAGGAGATAATAAATGTTCTGGACCAAAATCTATTTAAACGCATAATGAAATGGTTGGAGATAAAGCCACCAGTAAGAGAAACATCGTTCCTACTTTACCGGTAGCTAACAGGGTTAGTTAGATGTAAGCATGATTAATGTACATGTGCTGCTTGCTCAGCTCCACGGGGAATTCTAATATCTTCTACTAATTGTTGGATTTCCGCTGGCGGTGGAGGAGTCATTCTGGAAACTACTATTGTGACGATCATATTTAGAATCATCCCTAGTGTTCCTATTCCTTCTGGAGAGATACCGAACCACCAATTTTCAGGAATATTAGGTTCTACCTGAGCGATTTTGAAATAGATGATATAAGTTGCAGTAAACAGAATACCTACGACCATTCCCGATACTGCACCCTGCATATTGGTACGCTTATCAAAAATTCCTAACAAAATAGCTGGGAAGAATGAGCTTGCTGCTAATCCAAAAGCGAAGGCAACTACTTGCGCCACGAAACCTGGAGGATTTAGTCCGGCAATACCAGCTCCTACTACGGCTACGCCAGCTGCAATACGTGCATACATAAGCTCCTGCTTGTCCGTAATATCAGGCATAAATGTTTTCTTTAACAAGTCATGGCTGATAGAGGTAGAAATCACAAGTAATAAGCCTGCTGCTGTAGATAAGGCTGCCGCAAGTCCCCCTGCTACTACCAGCGCGATAACCCAGTCAGGAAGATTAGCAATTTCAGGATTAGCTAGTACCATGATATCTCTATCTGGAATAAATTCATTTCCGTTCACTTGTAATCCACTGGCTGCAGTTTGAGTGGCGTATACATCATTAGCATCGTTGTAGTATTGGATTTTTCCATCTCCGTTTTTGTCTTCGTACTTGATTAATCCTGCACCTTCCCAATTTTTAATCCAATCTGGAGCAGAGGCGTATTCTACTCCCTGCATATCTTTTCCGTTGACAGTATCGATCATGTTAGCTCTTGCGAAAGCTGCTACGGCAGGAGCTGTCGTGTAAAGGATAGCAATAAAGACCAGGGCATATCCTGCGGACATTCTTGCATCGCTCACTTTAGGTACAGTGAAGAAACGAACGATAACGTGTGGAAGCCCCGCCGTCCCCAACATCAATGCTGCTGTGATAAAAAATACATCTATCTTAGATTTGGTCCCCGAAGTGTATTCGACAAAGCCCAGGTCGACATTTAATTGATTCAATTTTTCAAGTAAAGAGACGCCTTCATCTTTGAAATCACCTAATAGACCTAGTTGTGGGATAGGATTACCTGTAATCTGAATAGAGATAAAGATAGCTGGAACCAAATAAGCAAAGATCAATACGCAATATTGAGCCACCTGGGTATAAGTAATTCCCTTCATTCCACCTAATACCGCATAGAAGAAAACGATGGCAATTCCTACGATGACCCCCAATTCAAAAGTTACCCCCAAAAAGCGGGAGAATGCTACACCAACCCCTTTCATTTGCCCTACTACATAGGTAAATGATACGAATAACGCACAAATGATAGCTACAAGGCGAGCAATGTTGATTCCATCTTTATTTTTAGGATTGCTGTATCTGGAACCAATGAAATCAGGAACGGTAAATTGACCAAATTTTCTGAGATAGGGGGCTAATAGTAAAGCTAATAATACATATCCTCCCGTCCATCCCATGAGGTATACACCTCCGTCATATCCCATGAATGAAATTAATCCAGCCATAGAAATAAATGAGGCTGCAGACATCCAGTCAGCTGCAGTCGCCATACCATTGGCAAGAGGAGAAACACCTCCACCGGCTACATAAAAGTCTTTCGTAGAAGAAGCACGGGACCAGATGGCAATTCCTATATAAAGGGCAAAGGATAAGCCAACCATCACCAGGGTCCATATTTGTAGAGAATCCATGTTATGTTTTGTTAGTTATGTCAATGATTAGTAGAAATGAATGTGGAAAGAGTAAATTATTTTTCGTCTACATCGTATTCCTTGTCGAGCCTATTCATTAAGTAGACATAGACGAATATTAACACGACGAATACATAAATGGAACCTTGTTGTGCAAACCAAAATCCTACAGTTCCTAAGGCATCTTTAAGCATTATACCGAATCCATATGAAACGATAAACCACACAGCGAGTAAGGAAAGGACATACGTGATGTTTCTCTTCCAGTATTGTTTTAAATCTTTATTCATGATAGGTAGATGATAGATAAACGAATAAGAATAGGTGAATTATTAAGTTACATATGAATATATCTAGGTATATACATATATACAAGAAATTTTTTTATAAATAGATCATTAATTGAATTCTGAAAAGATCAGACGCATCAGGGGTGATAGTTTCTCCCTGCGAACGATTATTTTGGTATTCCATGGTAATCTTGGCATTGTGGCCGGATAGATACCAGTTAGCACCTATACCAAATTGAGTAGAATTAGATGCTTCAAAATTTTCAAAGGCGTCGAGGCTGCGATTAGTGAAATGCACATAAGGCTGAAGTCTAACCTTTTCAGAAAATGTGGGAGTTACATATCCTGCCTGTAAATAGTAAATATTTCCCGTTCCTACACCACCTACGCCACCGGTAAAATTAGGTCCCCAATCGTGAACAGCAAAAGAAGTGTAGGCAGTGATGGCTGAACCGTCATTCCCTAAAGGACTATCATAAAATGCATCCACAGCGAATGAAAGTGGATTATGAATTTCTACATTTCCTGTACTTGACCGACTTGAAGCACCTTGAGAATGATACATAAATCCTGCACCAAGATTAAATACTTTTTTACCACCTAAGTAACTCCCAACAAAATAAGGCAATGTATTTCCTTCAGCATCCAGGAACTGATAATTTACATAACCCTGATATACTTTCCCTCCTCCTGGTCGCTCTGGATTGCGATATATAGCTCTATCAGTAATAAAAGTGATGGAACCATCCGATCCTTCTACCAGATTTGAACTTGCACCTCTGGTAGGATTATTTAAGGCTTCATTCCAACCAAATCTATAATCTAGTTTTCCGAGTTTCCCTTTAGCATAAAATCCAAGATGTCTGGCAAACTGATCTGATGTACCGATCGTGGCCCAGTTATGAATGGGAGCATCCAGAGTCATAATGTTCAAGGTACTCTGATTTGTGAGTCTGGAAATACCATTCCAATAATGCAATCCACCGCCTATATAAAGCTTTTTAGGAACGACCGTATATTCTGCCCATGCATCATGCATAAAGAAATTTCCGTTGCTTCCAGGGGTGGAAATGGGACTCGCAGTTCCTAAATTATTTCCCCCCAAGCTATTCAACCCGAAATGGGTAAGAATTAGGAAGCGCTTATTTATTTGAGCAAACATTAAAAAACGAGATCTTCTTAGTAAAAAATCCGGCCCACTATTTCCTTCACTAAAAGTAGCCCAAACCTGATGCCATGTAATGAGACGTAAGTATTTACTTCCATCTTCGTTTAAGCTCACTTTCAATCCTCCCGTATAATC
The DNA here is from genome assembly GCA_965262565.1 of Bacteroidia bacterium. Taxonomy (GTDB): domain Bacteria; phylum Bacteroidota; class Bacteroidia; order J057; family J057; genus CBDHFQ01. Next base: position 11,598 of record CBDHFQ010000007.1, on the reverse strand, counting down.
AGGAGATCCTTGACCTTTACTCATTATACTAATGCAAGTGAGAATGAGTATAATAAATAGCTTAGTAATGATAGATTTCATTGGATACAAGTTAAAAAAGGAGTAATAAGGTACATAGATATCTATTTATATCACAATATATCTAGATATATAGATATATGCAATAGATATCGAATATTTTATTTATTTTTTTAATCTGGGCATTAAACGTTTTAGCTGGTATAGCTGTCAGTTAAGGATTTATCAAGAATTCTACAGAATATTGAAAATTTTCTATTAATGTGCTTTGTATTTTAGCAGATACTTTATACTTTTGATTGTTTTGCTTAATGCTTATACAGAAGAGGTGAGAGATCAGGCTCATTGACCCTCTGGCAACCCCTAGTGGAAGGTGCCAATTCCTGCCCTTTCGGGAAATATAATCGTATGAATATGACGCATCTACATAGAAATAAACTGACATTCTCATCTCAAATTACGCCCGTAATTTTTCTCTTTTTCCAATTTATTCTTTTTGATTTTTGTTGTTGTTGCTGTTAAAAGCTTAATGGATTGTTCATGTCGATCATTTCTGGCAATTGATATTTAATCCATTAATATTTTAAGGGGAATTTTTTATTTGCGTTTATTACAATTATTTAGGTTAATCTGTTACATCATCATGGATACATCCCTGCTCAAAAAGTTAAAAGAAAAATATAACCCTCTGTCCACCGAAGATCAGCTAATTACTCTTAGTAAAGAGTACGGAACTAAAGCTGTTTTTTCATTAGGTTTTGGGAAAGAAGGAATGGTATTGGCAGATATGATTATCCGCAATGAGTTGCCCATAAGAATATTTACTATCGATACAGGTAGATTATTTCCTGAGACGTATGAACTGTTTTATCAAATGCGATATCGCTATGGTAGCCGCATCGAAGTATATTTTCCTGAAAGCAAAGATGTAGAACGTCTTTTAGAGGAAAAAGGGCCCATGAGTTTTTACGATTCTATTGAGAATCGCAAAGAGTGCTGTTACATCAGAAAATTAAAGCCGCTAAGAAGAGCGCTAACTAATGCAAGAGTATGGATCACAGGACTAAGAGGGAGTCAATCCCAATTTCGAAAGGGCTTTGAGCTGTTTCAGTACCATCCCAGGCATCAGGTAGTCAAATATAATCCTTTGATTCATTGGACGAAGGAAGGAATAGATGAATATATTCAACATCATAGAGTGCCTGTAAATATTCTCCACAAACGCGGATATGCCAGCATTGGATGTGCGCCATGTACACGTCCTGTTCAGAAAGGGGAAGATGAGAGAGCAGGTAGATGGTGGTGGGAAGATTCGCAAAAGGAATGTGGACTTCACTCTACGTTCATTCAAATGAACACTGAACAAGGAGTAAGCAGCAGAAAAGGATAAATAATTAAACAAATAGTAATTATAGAAATATGCGAATAGAAGTAAATAGAATTGAGCCTCCGTATGGAATGGAAGGAATAAGTGAGCAAGGACTTAAAGTCTCCATTGACTCAAATGTAGCTTCCGGTGGGAAGGGAAATGGTTTCCGACCTATGGAAATGTTGTTGGTTGGTCTGGCGTCTTGTAGCTCCATAGATGTGCTGGACATCCTCAAAAAACAAAGACTGGATGTGGAGGATCTAAAGGTAGAAGCAGAAGGCAAACGAGCAGATGCCATTCCTGCAGTATTCACTGATATCCATCTAACCTTTAATCTAACTGGCACCCTGCCGGCTGAAAAGGTCGAGAGAGCCATTCAATTATCTATGGATAAATATTGCTCAGTAGGTCAGATGCTCAATAAAGTAGCGAATATTACCTACAGCTACCAAATTCAGGAACCTATTTCTTCTTAATTATACGATTTCGCATTACCGTTAATTTAATCTACTTGGATATGCCTCATTTTGAAACTGAAGCCATCAGAACACAAATAGAACGTTCCCAACATAGTGAACATTCAGCTCCTGTATATATGACCTCAAGTTTTGTTTTTGAAGATGCCGAGGACATGAGGGCAAAATTTGCTGATGAAATACCCGGAAATATTTACAGTCGCTTTTCTAATCCCAATAATTCTGAACTTATTCAGAAAATTTGTCAGATGGAAAAAGCTGAAGATGGATATGCCTTTGCTACGGGAATGGCCGGTGTGTTTACCACGATGGCAGCCATCCTTCAAAGTGGAGATCATGTATTAGCTTGTAGATCGCTCTTTGGGTCTACTCATAATATTTTGACAAAACTTCTTCCTCGCTGGAATATTTTCCATACTTATTTGGATATCAGGTATCCAGAAAGATGGGAACAGGCAGTTGAACCGCATTCAAAGGTTCTTTTGATAGAAACGCCTTCCAATCCCGGAATTGATTTAATAGATCTGGAATGGGTAGGAGCTTTCGCTAAAAAGCACAATCTGATCCTAATTGTAGACAATTGTTTTGCAACTCCATATTTACAACAACCATTAGCTTATGGAGCAGATCTCGTACTTCACTCTGCCACTAAATATATTGATGGACAGGGAAGAGTATTAGGAGGTATGGTCGTAGGAGGTGAAGAGTTGGTTCAGCCAATACGCAAATTCGCCAGACATTCCGGACCGGCGCTTTCTCCTATGAATGCCTGGATACTTTCGAAGTCTCTGGAGACATTAGCGGTTAGAATGGAAAAGCATTCAGAAAATGCACTGAAGGTTGCCAGTTGGTTAGAAGAGCATCCCGAAGTTCTTTATGTAAAATATCCCTTCCTTCCTAGTCATCCACAATATGAGATTGCCCAAAAGCAAATGAAACTTGGAGGAGGAGTATTGGCCTTCGTTATTAAAGGAGGAGTAGCACAAGGCAGAAATTTTATGGATTCGGTAAAAATGGCTTCTTTAACAGCAAATTTAGGGGATACGAGAACCATTGTTACTCATCCTGCTTCTTCGACCCATGCTAAACTAACAGAAGAAGAGCGCGATATCGTTGGAATTAAGCCTGGACTTATTCGTGTCTCCGTAGGTTTAGAACATCCCGAAGATATTATTTCTGATCTGGAACAAGCCATCATGGCTAGTAAAAGAGCGATTCAGGCATAGCATTTCAGCCAAACTATATTTTCAAAAAATTATCAAGCCTTTTAGCCTCAAAATAAATTTATTATGCAAAGCTTCCGCACTGAAATAGAAAATCCTGTAGTAGAGAGAGATATTATTGAACTAGAGCGTAAGATCAGAGAGTTTAAAGAAGGAAAGATAGATGAGGAACGGTTTAGAAGTTTGAGGTTGGCAAGAGGGGTTTATGGCCAGCGTCAGCCGGGCGTTCAAATGATTCGTATCAAATTACCTTATGGGCGTATGACCGTACGGCAACTTCGTCGTATTTGCGAAGTAGCGGATGAATATTCTACTGGAAATTTACACATTACTACTCGTCAGGATATTCAGATACATTATGTCAGCCTGGATCGCACTCCTGAATTGTGGGCTCAATTAGAAAAAGATGAAGTTACGCTAAGAGAAGCATGTGGGAATACCGTTCGGAACGTAACCGCTTCCCCTTTTGCCGGGATAGATCCAGAGGAACCTTTTGATGTCACGCCTTATGCTGAAGCTTTCTTCAGATATTTTTTGCGAAATCCCATTTGTCAGGAAATGGGTCGTAAATTTAAAGTTTCCTTTTCCTCAAGTGACCAGGATAGCGCATTTGCCTTTATGCATGATTTGGGATTCATCCCTAAAGTCAAACAGGATGAACACGGAAACGAAGCGAGGGGATTTAAAGTGATGATTGCAGGAGGCTTAGGAGCTCAACCCATGCATGCTGAACTGGCACATGAATTCCTTCCCGAAGACCAAATTATCCCCTTTGCAGAGGCTGTATTGAGAATATTTGATCGCCATGGAGAGCGTGCGAAGCGATTCAAAGCCAGATTTAAGTTCTTAATGAAGCAGAAAGGACTTGACGAGATATTTAAATGGATAGAGGAGGAACGTTCCGCATTGGTACACCAACAATACCCTATAGATTTAACCAAAGAAGAAGCGATCATGCTGCCTGATTTCATAGATGTTCCTAAAGTGGAGATCAAAGATGAAGCAGCGTACGAAAAATGGGTTGGAACTAATGTGTTTGCCCAAAAGCAACAGGGATATTTCGGTGTAGCACTCAAAATCCATCTAGGAGATTTAAGCACACAAAAAGCCAGGTTATTAGCCACCTTAGTCGAGAAAATTGCAGGAGATGATATGAGGTTGACGGTGAACCAGGGATTGTTAATGAGGTATGTAAAGGAAGAACACCTGCCTTATGTCTATCACGCACTAATACAATTGGATTTGGCCGATCCAGGCTTTGATAGTACGATGGATATCACTGCTTGTCCCGGGACAGATACATGTAATTTGGGCATATCCAGCAGTACAGGTATCAGTAAAGCGTTGGAGGATACAATGGAGAAGGAGTATCCCGAATTGATTCACAATAAACACCTGAAGATAAAAATTAGCGGTTGTATGAACGCCTGCGGTCAGCATACCATTGCGGGAATAGGATTTCATGGAAGTACTATCAAAATCAAACAACATGTAGCTCCGGCACTTCAGGTATTATTGGGAGGTGGAATATTGGGGGACGGTCAGGGGGTTTTTGCTGAAAAAGTGATTAAAATCCCAAGCAAAAGAGGCCTGGAGGCTTTTAGATTAGTCATGGATGATTATGAATTTAATCAGCTAGAAGGAGAGTACTTTCATGATTACTTCAGAAGGTTGGGAAAGAAGTATTTCTATAATTTGTTGAAAAACTTAGCTGATACCTCCACCATTCAGCCAGAAGAATTTATCGATTGGGGACATGAGGAAACCTTCCAACCAGCTATTGGGGTAGGGGAATGTGCAAGTGTAATTATCGACCTCGTAGCTACCTTAATTTACGAGACCAAAGAAAAGATTGATAGAGCGAAGGAGGCGTATGATTTGGGACAATGGGCAGACAGCATCTATCATAGTTATACGGGATTTGTGAATGGAGCTAAGGCTTTATTGGTGAGTAAAGAAGTGAAAACCAATACACAAGCGGGGATTATTAAAGATTTTGATACACATTTTGTAGAGAATGGAGCGATGGAGTTTCCTGCTACTTTTGCCGAACACGTTTACCGTATGAAAAAGGAAGCGCCTTCGGAAGCTTTTGCTGCACAATATTTAGCTGACGCAGAATCCTTTTACCAACGCATTTTTGCCCTTAGAGAGAAAGAGTTGACGACATGAGACCTGCCAATGTTAAAGCCCGGCTTACCTTAGTGGGAGCCGGCCCGGGAGATCCGGAGTTAATTAGTGTGAAAGGAACTAAAGCACTTATGCAGGCTGATGTAGTGTTGTACGATGCCTTGGTTCATCCCAAATTACTCGATTACGCACCTACACAGGCCGAGCGAGTATATGTAGGAAAGCGAGCTAATCAGCATCGCTATAGCCAAACGGAAATCAATTACCTCATAGCGGCTTACGCCTTCAATTATGGACACGTAGTTAGGCTAAAAGGAGGCGATCCCTTTATTTTTGCTCGCGGTCATGAGGAATTAATGTATGCAGAAAGTATGGGAATTTATGTCGAGATAGTTCCGGGGATTTCCAGTGTGGCTGCAGTTCCTGGATTACAAGGAATTCCATTGACTAAAAGAGGGATTAATGAAAGTTTTTGGGTCATTACGGGGACTACTTCTGATGGCGCTCTTTCCCATGATGTGTATGCTGCCGCCCATACTAATGCTTCTGTCGTCATCTTAATGGGAAGAAGAAAATTGGGGGAAATTGTGTCACTATATGATCAAGCAGGGAAAACACACATGCCGATTGCAGTTATTCAGTCTGGTTCCCTTCCCAATGAACGTATCGCCCTTGGAACCATCCAAAGCATTCAATCCGAAGTAAAACGATTGGCGATTGGTAGCCCTGCGATCATTATTATCGGTGAAGTAGTTCGGTTACATGCATTTTTTCCTTTGGGGGTATTTGCTCAGGAAGCCTTAGTAAGTTATCCATCTTCTATGGCTTCTTGAGGTGAGAACGTGTAACCTAGCTCCTTGGGTATGATCCCAATTAAGGATGAAAAATTATTATTACAGAAATCCATGGTTTGTTATGATTTGGTATGATGACAAACTTATATGTCTAATTTAGGTATGTGAGCTATGAGGTACCAGCCCAAATAAATTAATAATCATGAATCAGTTATATCCCGTTTTTTTGAAACCTGATCATCTTCATTTTTTAATCATAGGAGGTGGATTTGTAGGAGAAGAAAAGTTGTTCAATTTATTGCGCTCCAGTCCTCAAGCCAAAGTGAGATTAGTAGCGATTGACATAAGAGAGGAGATTTACTCATTGGCACAAACTCATCCAAACATAACCCTCATTAAAGCAGCTTTCGATCCAGAGCTACATTTAGAGGGAATACATGTGGCGATCGTAGGTACTTCTTATAATGAATTGAATAGAGAATTTCACCGACAGATAAAGGAAAAGGGCATTTTGGTCAATGTGGCAGATACCCCTTCTTTATGTGATTTTTATATGTGTTCAGTAGTGACAAAAGGAGATTTAAAAATAGGAATTTCTACAAATGGTAAATCCCCGACCTTTGCCAAGCGTTTCCGTCAGGTATTAGAGGAAGAATTACCCGATGATATTCCCTCCTTATTAGACAAATTAAGGGTATTTCGAGATACATTGAGCGGTGATTTTGAGGAAAAAGTGAGAGTATTGAACGAGTTAACAGAAGAGCTGGTAAAGAAAGAATCGCGATGAATCTCTATTCCCTCTAAACATTCACCATGAGTTAGGGCTACCAAAAGCCCTGAACAAGGAGCAGATACCATTATCTGGGCCACCTTATTCTAAAATGATGGTCCAACGGGTAAGTTTTTTAGAGATAGAAAAGAAATAGCTTTCTGGAATGATGAGGTATTCTTAGTACGTATAAAACACAAAAAAGGACGGCTCAAAATGGGCCATCCTTTTTTTCCTTAGAATCACTATGTTAAAAAGTGATCATTTATACCAGATCATAGCGATCCAGATTCATCACTTTATTCCATGCAGAAATAAAATCATGGACAAATTTTTCTTTTCCATCTTCACATCCATACACTTCGCAGATAGCTCTGAGCTCTGAGTTAGAACCGAAAATCAAATCTGCACGAGTTCCTGTCCATTTAAGTTCTCCTGTAGCACGATCGCGACCTTCAAATAACTCATCGGCTTCGGAAGTTGCTTTCCATTCAGTATTAAGATCCAGTAAGTTCACAAAGTAGTCATTAGTGAGTGTACCTGGACGATCTGTGAAGACTCCATGCTGAGAATGATCGTAATTTGTATTCAATACACGCATACCACCTACAAGAACGGTCATTTCAGGAGAGGTCAGTTTCATAAGATGGGCCTTATCGACCAACAGTTCTTCTGCAGAAGCTATTTGTCCGGGCTTTAAATAGTTACGGAAACCATCAGCTGCAGGCTCAAGCGCTTCAAATGATTCAGCATCAGTTTGTTCTTGAGAAGAATCCCCACGTCCGGGAGAAAATGGAACTGATACCTCATGACCAGCGTTTTTAGCGGCTTGCTCTATTCCAGCACATCCTCCTAACACGATCAAATCAGCTAAAGATACTTGTTTTCCTCCAGTCTGTTGATCATTGAATGCTTTCTGGATAGCTGTTAATTTATCTAATACCTTTTCTAATTGAGAAGGGTTGTTGGCTACCCAGTTTCTTTGCGGTAGCAGGCGAACACGGGCGCCATTGGCTCCACCTCTTTTATCAGAATCACGGAAGGTCGAAGCAGAGGACCAGGCAGTAAATACTAATTCCGACACAGATATATCCGAATCGAGAATTTGCCCTTTTAGAGAAGCAATATCCTCATCATTAATCAATTCATAGGTAGGTGCGGGAATAGGATCTTGCCAGATAAGCTCTTCTTTTGGTACGTCAGAACCTAAATAACGTAATTTGGGTCCCATATCGCGGTGAGTTAACTTAAACCACGCACGAGCGAACGCATCAGCAAATTCTTCCGGATGTTCGTGGAAGTGTCTTGATATGGGTTCGTAGATAGGATCTACCCTTAATGCTATGTCAGTAGTAAGCATAAATGGGGCATGCTTTTTTTCAGGATCATGTGCATCAGGAATAGTTCCTGCCCCAGCATTACCCATCGGCTTCCACTGATAAGCGCCAGCTGGACTTTTTGTCAATTCCCATTCATACCCAAATAAGTGATCAAAGTAATCATTGCTCCATTTTGCTGGGGTTTTGGTCCATGCACCTTCTAGCCCACTTGTAATGGTATATTCTGCATTTCCGGTACCAAAGTTATTTTTCCATCCCATGCTTTGCATTTCAATACCAGCACCAGCAGGTTCTCTTTCAACATATTTTTCAGGATCACCAGCTCCATGAGTTTTTCCGAAGGTATGTCCTCCGGCAATAAGGGCCACCGTCTCGTAGTCATTCATTGCCATACGACCAAAAGTCTCGCGAATATCATGAGCTGATGCTAAAGGATCTGGCTTGCCGTTTGGTCCTTCAGGATTTACATAAATAAGTCCCATTTGAACAGCAGCTAAAGGATTTTCAAGAACGCGATCCTCGGTGTAACGCTTATCCCCTAACCATTCAGTTTCAGGTCCCCAATAAATATCCTCTTCTGGTTCCCAAACATCTTCACGTCCTCCCCCAAATCCGAAAGGCTTTAATCCCATAGACTCCAGAGCACAGTTTCCTGCCAGCACCATTAAATCTGCCCATGAAATCTTCTTGCCATATTTTTGCTTAACGGGCCATAATAATAAACGCGCTTTGTCCAAATTGGCATTGTCTGGCCAACTATTAAGAGGTGCAAAGCGTTGTGTTCCTGATCCACTTCCTCCACGACCATCAGCAATACGATAAGTTCCAGCACTATGCCATGCCATTCTAATCAAAAAAGGGCCATAATGACCATAGTCTGCTGGCCACCACTCTTGAGAAGTAGTCATTAACTCAAAAAGGTCTTTTTTTACAGCTTCCAAATCTAGCGACTTAAAAGCTTCAGCATAATTGAAATGTTCCCCCATCGGATTAGATAGAGAGGAATGCTGACGAAGAATATTCAACTTTAAGGCATTTGGCCACCAATCGCGATTGGAAATTCCAGCTCCTGCGCTTTGTTTCAGTGCTCCACCAGTGAATGGACACTTTCTGCTGGATTGGTTCATATTCCAAACATTACCCTTCCCAGAATTGTGGCCATTGGTAGAACCATTTCCATTTCCTGAAGTAGAGAGGCTCTTTTTGTTATCCATGTGAATTTTTTTGATTAGGTGCTTAATGATAGATAGTACTTTAAAGGTATAGGAAAAAAACGATAGTTTTTATTGATTTTTTTTATGGTGTTATCAATTTTGTCTATGATTATATATACCCTTTAGGGTTCCTTAAATTATTGTTATCAATAATAAATGCAAATGAATAATTAAGGATAGACTACCTGACGCAAAATGATTAATATGAATCACTATATTAAGTTAATCCTGAGAACAAGTATAAATAAGAAGTTGATGTTTAGACATGATGAATTATGAAGGAAATGCACATTCGTACACATCCTGGAGTTACTGAAGTATTTGATACATATCCCACCACCGTCAAGGTAAAAATGCTACATCTTCGGGATATTGTATTTGCCACTGCAACAGAAATGGAAGAGGTACGCGAATTGGAAGAAATCTTGAAATGGGGGGAACCAAGTTACGTTACCAAACATGGGAGTACGATAAGAATAGATTGGAAGGCAAGATTTCCCCACCAATATGCCATGTATTTTCAGTGTACTAGTAAGCTCATCCCCACTTTTAGAATTATCTATGATGGAATTTTTAATTTTGAAGGGAATCGTGCCATCATTTTCCCTATAAATGATCCTATTCCAGAAGAAGAACTAAAGCGCTGTATATCTGCTGGCTTAACTTATCATATAGTAAAACATTTACCTTTGTTGGGACTATAACTAAAATCGAATATCCACAAAATTATTTCTCATTAATGAATCTGGAAAAAAATAAAGAAAACGCTATCGCATTTTACAAATTAGCTTATGAAGGAGATCCCCAAAAAGCGGTGGAATTGTATGTGGGATCCGACTATATCCAACACAATCCTGATGTGGCAGATGGCCATAAGGGATTTATCGATTATTTTGAAAGAATGCATCAAGAATATCCTAATAAGTCCATTGAGTTTGTAAGGTGTATTGCGGAAGGAGATTTAGTGGCCTTACATACTCATCAAATCTGGCCAGGTAATGAGGAATATGTAACCATGGACTTCCTTAGGTTTGATGATAACGGAAAAATTGTGGAGCATTGGGATACAATTCAAAAAATTCCGAAAACATCTGCTAACAATAATACGATGTTTTAAGGGAGACTAAAATCAATATGATCGGGATACTGATATCGATAAAAAACTTGTCATTAGCATTAATCAATTGACTAGTATACATGAAATATATCATTATTCAGGGAAGTGCGAGAAGTGATGGGAACACACATACAATGGTGAATATATTAGCCGCCCATCTAAATGCAGAGGTGATTGATATTAAAAAATTAAATATCCACAGCTACAGCTATCAGCATGAACATATCACTGATGATTTTATCCCCACGATGAGAAAGTTGGTCGAATTTGATACGATCATTTTTGTGACTCCGGTATATTGGTATTCGATGAGCGGGATCATGAAGAATTTTATGGATAGAATCACAGATTGTTTAAAAGTAGAGAAAGATACTGGCAGAAAATTAAGGGGAAAGAATATGGCTGTAGTCTCATGTGGCTCCGAGCGTGAAGAGGTGGAAGGTTTTTTTCATCCTTTTAGGCTTAGCGCAGCTTATTTAGGGATGAATTATGTGGGAGATGTTCATACATGGATCAATGGGACGTTTGAAACCGAAGTAAAAGAGAGACTGGACGTTTTTGCTCATTATATATTGAAGCGATCTGTGATATGAACCTTGATGGAAGAAAAAAGACCCCGCCATACTTAAAATAATGGAGTAAGAAGAAGCTGGTAGTATTACTCATTGGCACAAATCAATCAACACAAGAAATAATTTATCTAAGCGCAAATAAGGTCAACTAGTAACAACAATTTTTATCCATGATATATCTTTCTCAATTCATTTTTATTCATGAAGGTAAGGAAGAGGCTTTTCACGAGTTTGAAGATCATGCCATTCCACTGATGGAAAAGTATGGAGGCCGAATCATATATAGAATTAGGCCAGAAGTATCTGATTTTGTTTTCATGAATGAGGAAAAACCTTACGAAATTCATTTTATGTCTTTTGAGTCTGAAAAGCATCTCGAGCAATTTCTAAGAGATGATGAGCGGTTGGCATTTATTCAGTTAAAAGAAGCTTCAGTTAGAGCTTCCTTATTGGTAAAAGGGGAAAAAATGTCGTAGAAAATGATATTACCATTCGGCCGTGTATCCAGATTAATTTTATTTTACCAAGGAGTATCATGTAATGGGTAATCAACACATTGATCCAATGAAATATGTA